>JBBEEC010000001.1:0-9509 GCA_040880975.1 Bacteroidota bacterium
CCCTTACTGTAAAAGGCTGAAGCCGTGGGTTTTTGTTGTGTTCCCCGCGTCACCTCGGGCTGAAGCTGTTTTCGGGTTGTTTCCCTTACTGTAAAAGGCTGAACCGTAGGCCTTTCTTCTCAGTGATGTTCTCCTATTTGACCAACCTTATTTACGAGGCGCGGATCTTATGAGAATCCCGGAATGTTCGCCTGAAGAACATCATACAATCCGTATGGGCTTTTTCTCAGCCGAATTTTGCAGGTCCCGCTGTATGAAACTTTCTCCAAAGAATCACTGCGCAGTCCGACCCACCGGACATTCAGGTTGACGATCGCAAATTCACCGTCAAGACGGCAATTAGTGCATTCGACCTCGTGATGAGGAAATGATGCGAAGCGGGAATAGAAGGAGTGAATATCGTTTTTCAATGAATGCGCCCCCCCGCTTGCCGCCGGACCTGCTTCCTCTTCCTTCGGGAGATGGTGCATCACCCATTCTTCTTCCCGCGCAAAAAGATCCGAAAGAAAATTCTCTGCTGAGCTTTTTGCATCGTATTCATCATTCGGATGGAATTCTTCATAGATAAAGTGATGGGTCATTCCTGGAATTCTGATATCGCTGATTTCGGCATCAAGGAATTCCGTTGTCACAAAACGATAGAGCTCTTCATCTGACACCTCTGCGACACAATCGACTACGACGCCATGCAGATCGAGAAATTCAAGGACGCTCGAAAGCTCGCTTCCGAGTTTTTCCGGCAAAAGCCCTCCCAGAAGCTGAAACGCCGGATTTCCGAGGAATTCCCGGACCGTGATTTCCCGGGAATGTTCAAATTGGCGTTCGAATTCCTCGATGTAGTTGAGCCACTGTCCCTCGACATCAGGCGGAAGATTGGATGCTTCCGAGAAATGCGCCCCGTATTTTTGTTGGAGTTCGAGTTTCTTGGCCTGATTCAGTGCCGCCTGGATTTGTTGCTCTTTGTCGCGAGGTGATTCAGCCATAGTACCCCCATACGTTGTGGCTTAAGAAAAGGATTGATTATTTGAGGAATGCCCCCCTGGGCAGGTCCCACGCAGGAATCTAGAAATCAAAGCAACAATTGTCAAGAGCGGAAGCAATAAAATCAGGTTGGGTCGCTCGGGAGCCTCGCTAAAGCATTTTCCGAATCGCCCCCTCGTATTCGGGAAAATAGTGGTTAATTGTCGGCAGATCGAACTCTTTCAGAATGCTTGTGTTCGGTTCCCGCTCCAGCAGGAATTCGAATGACTTTTCTACCAAAGCTTCCACAGAAACCTGGCCCGCAGTGAGTTTTTCATGATAGGAGGGATCTACCGTGACCGTGTGATCGGTTTTCACGCGAGCGGTGACGGTTACATGGAAAGTTGTCCCATCGATCTTACGAACTTGAATCATCACTCCTCCTCTCGTTTCAACGTCTTATTGAGTAGCCCCTCATAGACCATTCGGTCGGCCTCACCAAAAAGAACAATGCGGATTTGCCGGACATTCGAAAGGTGAGGGATCATATCCATGATCGTCTTCAGCGCGATCCGGGCGGCGGATTCCGGGGGATAGCCAAACGCGCCGGTCGAGATGGCGGGAAAGGCAATGGAGCTTATGCCGTTCCTCTCAGCTAATTCAAGCGCCCGGCGATAGCACGATGCCAGTAACTCGGCAGGCGGGTTGTCGATCCCGTACACAGGTCCGAGGCAGTGGATGACGTAGCGGTTTGGCAGATCATGGGCACCGGTGATCACGGCTTCACCCGGCCTGATGGGTGCGAAGTTACGGCATTCTGCTTCCAGACCCGGCCCGGCGGCCCGGTGGATCGCGCCGGCTACTCCGCCTCCGGTGCGCAATTGAGCATTCGCGGCGTTAACAACCGCGTCCATGCCGGGCTGTTTCGCAATATCCCCCGTGACGCATTCGATCTTTACACCGTGCAACTCTTTCGGTTTCATGTCGGGGTTCGTATGTTCCGCATTGAATGTCTTCACTTATTTAAAAGGTAAGGGTGACGAGAAGGAAGTGCAAGAAGTCGCGTTTCGCATTCCTTCCAATCCCCAAAAACATGACGTCACCAGCTTTTCTGCCAGTCAATCGCGTTACCATCGGGTAATTGCATTAATTACCCGGTGTGAATGCGCCGACGGCCTTCTTGAAGGTATATTGGTTGCGTGATTTTAAACCGCACCAACCCAAATCAAGGAGGTCTCATGAAACGCATTCTTGCTCTTCTCAGTGCAGTACTGGCTCTCACGGCCGGCGCCGTTGCCCAAACTACGTGGAAGGTCGATAATGTTCACTCTAACGTGAAGTTTGCGGTCTCTCACCTCATCATCTCTGAAGTCGAAGGAAGCTTCAAGGTCTATTCCGGCGCTCTCACGTTCGGGAACTCCGATCTTACAAATGCCGAAGTTGATTTTGCGGTCGATGTCGCGAGCATCAACACGGATAACGTTATGCGTGACGGACACCTGAGATCGGATGATTTTTTCAATGCCGAACAGTTTCCGAAAATGACATTCAAAAGCACTGCATGGAAGAAGCTGGACGAGAAACGCTATGAACTCGAAGGAGATCTCACGATCCGTGACATTACGAAGCCGGTCTCGTTCGCGGTCGTGTTTGGCGGAACCATAAAGGACCCCTGGGGCAATATGAAGGCCGGATTTAAAGCCACTACGACCATTAACCGGTTTGAATATGGATTGAAGTGGAATGGATTAACGGAAGCCGGTGGTATGACGGTGGGGAAAGAAGTTACCATTGTGTTGAATCTCGAGTTTACGCAGAACAAGGCATCGCAGTGAATGCGATGTAACGTTTCCTAAATCACCCAAAATGGCGTTCACCAGGTAAGGAAATCCATCATGACACGATCACGATTCAAATCGTTGGGAGTGTTCACGGCACTCTCGCTAGGACTTTTTCTCTCACTGCTAGCCGGTTGTGCAGGCGAAAATCCGGAAATGCAGGCGATGAAGACTGAACAAGCGGAAGTGGCGAGCAATCTCGCTGAATTTGACACACTTGACTACGTGGTATTCAGCAATCAGGAATGGTCACGCCTCCATGAAAGCCATGCGAAGGACATCAAAGTGTATTGGCCGGACGGGCACATGACGCAAGGTATCGACGTGCATATCGCAGACCTCAGCGCCATGTTCGTCTATGCGCCTGATACGAGGATCAAGGAGCATCCGATCCGTATCGGCTCTGGTAAGTATACGGCCGTCACCGGTGTCTTTGAGGGGACGTTCACGAAACCCATGCCGATCGGCAACGGTAAGTACATTCAGCCCACCGGCAAAGCGTTCAAGATGCCAATGGCAACCATCGGGATTTGGGAAGACGGTGTCATGGTTGAAGAACATCTGTTCTGGGATAACCAGACGTACATGAAGCAAATCGGATTGGTAAAGTAGATTGGCTGGGCAGGTTTTGCCCCGTGGATCAAGAAACGCCCGACCCTCCGGCCGGGCGCTTTTTGTTTCATGGTTCGAACCGCAGGAAATCCCCGATCTCAACGGGGACGGTATCCGCGAAGCTCATCATAGGTCTTGATCTGCCGGGGGGTCAAAATTCTGGATGCCTCGAGATGGGCAGTGAGGTGTGTAAATCTCAATTGTCCCCTTAATGCTCCAAGCTCCGCCGTGATACTTTGAAGAAATTCTCGATCAATGGTTCCTGTGACAAATGCCTTATCCAGGGCGCGTTCCTGCTCTATGATTTGCCTGCCGATCTTCACCGCTTGTGCGTGCATTCGGTCAAAGGAATCCTGCAGAGATGTTCGCTGGTTCTCCTGAAGTCGGAGCTTGTCCCCGAAATCCAGCGCGTGACGCGGGCCGGGATGGTGGTTCAACTCAGCCGGCAGCGAGGTGCTGATTCCCTCTCCGTTTAATAAGGCCTGTACGTCCGTTTCCGAAAGGGCCTTGATCTCCCGGTTTTCAAATCCCACGTACGCGCTCTTCATTTTCTCCTGTTCGGAATCTCCAACACCGCTGGAATTCTCGTTCAAGAGCTGTGTCAAATGCTGTACGAGCATTTGGTGGCGATTCCTGTTTTCAGCGATCTTGCCGATCAACTTCGTCATTAAGCCATGGTTAGGCACGATCGCAGAGATGATCTCGTCTTGAAGCTTCTCGTCCTTGAGGAATTCCTGAACAGAAACCCTCTGCGCCTGGACGAGTTGAGGAATTGCGTAAAATAGTACGACAAACATGATTTTCGTTTTCATGATGATGTGCTCCGAACTGGGTTGTTGTGTTTGTGAAAGAGATCTGCAGAGGAGCAAAGATCAAATGCGAAGGACTCCGAGGACGGAAAGTACCGGGGCGCGGACAGGGAAATCTCGTTGAATTTTGTCAGGCGGGAACTTCGGGAAAACTCTGAGGTCGTTCAGCGAGGCAAGGCAGGGTTGCGGATCGACCCTCGGTCTCGATTCTGATTTGAGGGAGATTAAAGCGAGCCCGGCGCGTAACTCAAGTACGGGGCAGTGCCTGGCGGGGGGTTCATCAAGGGGTCGCAGTCCCCGAATCGCCGGATCGACAGGGCAGGAGTGTGCAGCCCCGGATGGATGGCCATCATGATCGCTGTCTGCCACTCGAACAATCGCGGACACCGGCATGGTCAGCGTAAGAGCCCCGAGCAGGGCGACGGTACGGATCGATTTGGACGTGAAAATGGACTTCATGAGTTTAAATTATTCGTATGTTGGAAAACAAGGAGGGCCCGGAATTGGTTCCTCCGGGTGCAGGAAATACACCACATGGCTTTGTCTTTACAGCATTGTCAATCGTACCACAACCATATCATCTGTATCGATTTCTTCCTTTTGCCTCACAATCGCTTTAATGGGCAGCAGGTAGATCCCCCCCTTTGCGGGAAAAATAGATGTTGTCCATTCGGTTTTTCCGATCTGAGCCCTCACTCGGATCGACCCAAACCCCCGGATCTGTCCCTTCATAAGGCCTTTGATCCTTGACGATATTCTCTTTCCTACGGTGAAGAAGTGCCAGCCGCCGACGCCGGGGTACCTCCAGACTTTCGCTTTTATCTTCAATGTCATAGGTGCGCCGAGGAGTCGATGAATCTTGGATTGTTAATCTTTGCGGAGCACGAAAAGTACAACATCGCTGGACAAAATCAAGAGATAGGGTCATGGAGGGATTCCCATTTGAAAAGTTCCCTCTATTCAGCGTTTCTCTTTCTTTCGACTTGACTGGGGCGTAGATTATTGATATATTATGCATTCAATGATCGCGGGGTGCCTGCCCGCCTTGAGAGGATCATGAAGGGCAGGCGGGGAGTCCGCCTTTGGCGGAGTAGCTCGTCGGGTCATGTTCCGGCGAGGGATAACCTCCCAGTATCTTAATATCGCGGGGTGGAGCAATTGGTAGCTCGTCGGGCTCATAACCCGAAGGTTGCAGGTTCAAGTCCTGCCCCCGCTACAAAACAAAAATTCCCGGCCTACGGCCGGGATTTTTGTTTTGGTAGTACCCGGACAGAATTGATATCAAGCTGAGTCCTGACTGTTTCTCAAGTCAGGACGAAGTCCCGCCCGAACGCTTTGTCTTGGGAGGCGGGATCCTGTTTACCCCGAACGCTTTCTGTTCGGGGCCCCCGCTGTCCCGATGCTTTCTATCGGGACGTTTTGTGTCGGGGCCCCCGCTACTCCAGGCACTCACAACTTCAGTGGGTGCCTTTTTTTTGATAACTCGTCAATTCCGTGTTCACAGGGGAATCTTTACAGCCCGCTTGCCATAGTTAACTTCAGCCTGCCGCTTTACCCATCGACCAACCGTTCCTGGCCTGGCCCAACTGCCGAAAAAAGTGAAGCCGGACACTGGTGGAATTCCGGCTCCGGCCGCATCAAAATCCAATCAAATCAAATGACAAATCTTTGACAATTCGATGCCTTCGCCATGACAACCCTGGCCGTGTGGGAAGGTATATTTCATGAAACAGCAGGGAGAAAAATGATGAAAAAGATCGTGTTCTTGACTGGTGCCACCGGGTTCGTTGGCGAGAACCTCCTTTCCCGCATTCTTCAGAATCATCCTGAATCCGATGTCATCACTCTCGTCCGCGCCGACTCCGCAGCACACGCCGCAATCAGGATACAGAATGCCCTGGCTGAATGCGCCCCGGGGCTGGCTTGGCAGACGGTCTCTCAACGGATCACGGTGATTCAGGGCGACGTCACGGCTTACCATTTCGGCCTTGATCCTGAAGCATATGAGACTTTTCTCAACCAGGTGACACACATTGTTCATTCGGCAGCCTGTGTTGAGTTTAACCTCTCCCTGGAGGAGTCCCGTCTGCGAAACTACGTAGGCACACGTAACGTGATGGAATTTGCCCTGGAGGCGCACCGACACGGCCGGCTCGAAAAGGTGGCGTACGTCAGCACGGCGTATGTGTCGGGGAACCGTGGGGGGAGGATCCTCGAGGACGAGCAGCGCACCCCAACGAAGTTCTCCAACACGTATGAACAGACCAAGTTCGAAGCCGACACCTACGTACAGGGACTCATGAAAGAACTACCGGTCGCAATTTTCCGGCCAGGTATCATTGTGGGAGACTCACGAACCGGTCATACAAAAAAGTTCAACGTTCTGTATCCGGTCCTCAGGCTCATTCAGAACGGGATGCTGAGGATCATCCCCGGCTCACCGAATACGCCACTTGATGTTCTCCCGGTGGATTTCGTGTGCGACGCTTTGCTTCACATCTTCCTTCGGACCGACCGGACCCGGCAGGTGTTCCATCTGACCGCGGGTCCTCAGGCTCCTTCCCTGGGAAGAATCGTGAGGACTTTCCTCCGGCTTTTCGGCCAATCGGTCGGCAACCACGGCGCACCCCGCTTCCTCTTTCCCATTGTTTACAAAATGTCGAAGAATTTTCTGGATTCACGGAATAGGAAGATGGCACAGGCCATGGAATTGTTCGAGCCCTATCTCTTCATTGACAGATGTTTCGATACGACCAACACAGAAGCCGCTCTGGCCGGCAGCGGCATTAGCGTCCCCCGGTTTGAAGCGTACGCAGACGCGATTGTTGCGTATGCGCTGGCGACAAACTGGGGAAAGCGGATGGCGCGGGCGGCTTGAGTTGGCATCGTGACCTGAGTGTGGTTCCAGGGGTTCGCGGAGCACAGGGGATGGGATGGCTTTGGCGGTAGATACGGAAGGCGGGCCTTCACACTGACCGGCCCGCTACGCTTTTTGGCGGGCCCGCGCTATCTCGATAGAATCAGCAAGACTGGTTGGGATTTTCTCAGTGTGGGCTAAGCGGTCGCTAAAAGTGACGGGACCTCCGGACGATGAAACGTCACCGATTGTACAATTTTAAAACTCAGGAGCTGAAAGCAGTGTACGAGTAAAGCTTTCGTCGTCGCAGTTTAGCTTCCAACCGTTATGCCGCACTATTCATTGAGATGATGAAGCACGCTTTTCTTATTTTCGTCGCTTTTTCAGCCCTCCTATTTATCAATTGCCAAAGAACAAAGCCCCAAGCAGAAAATCCCACGTTTTCCGGCGATTGGTTCGGCGTTCCGGTCAAAGGTATTGACACAATATTCGTCAACGTCACAAAGTGCGATGCTTCCCACTTCATGGGCCGCGGGTATTCGAAACAAAACGGCTCAATCATTGTTGACGGATACAACAACTTTTCGTTAATCTCCTTTACCATTACGGCCTGGAAAGGCCAAGATGGTTTTTTTGAAGGCAAGTGGGAATCGACAGACAAGATTGTCCCAACAAGCTATCTCAAAGACAAAAATCCAATTCAAGTAACGTGGCTCAAAGTGGACGGCAAACCAAAATAGTGAGGCCTACCGGTCGCTAAACAGATGGGGCGTCGCGGGCGCGAAATAGTCACTGGTTATGATTTTAGTAAACATGGAACTAATAGCAGTGTGCGTTAGTAGAGTTTTCTCAGTTTAACTCCCAACCGATAGGGGGTGCCTTGCCTCAACCGACGCTGGCGATTATTCTCACCGTCTTCCACCATTCTCGAATCTGATCTAAGATTCCAGACCGATTTTCCCCTCTAAATAAGACTTGACTTCATATCGGGAATTAGGTAGTATTAAACCGCTTCGATTGATCTTATCGTTGTTCCAAATACCTGCTGTTTCTTGCGCTAATTGCTGATTTTTGATTAAAGCACTTTTATGAAGCGCCCTTCCACATCAAGGAGATCGACAATAGAGGATGTAGCCCGAAAGGCTGGATTGTCGGTCTCGACGGTTTCACTGGTTCTTAACAACAAAGCAAACGTCAGGAAAGAAACCCGGAAAAAAGTACAGGCGGTCATTGCAGAACTTGACTACCATCCCCAACGGAGCGCTCGCGGTCTCGCTACCCAGTCAAGCGGCAATATCGGCTTCATTCTCACCGAGGACCACTTCTCTCACGCCGAGCCGTTCTACACAAAGATTTTTCTTGGAAGTGAACTTGAGGCGCGACAGCACAATTACTACATCCTCTTGACGACGGTCGCTTCTTCCGTTCACAACACCAAGGAAATGCCAAGATTCTTTCTTGAACGAAATGTGGATGGGATTATTGTTGCGGGAAAAATTGGATCCTCATGGATTGAGTACATTTGTGATATGGGGCTGCCGGTCATTCTGATCGATTACGAGTTGCCCCGTCACCGCCTGTCCGCTGTGACAGCAGATAATAGTAGCGGTGCGCGGCTCGTCGTGGAACATCTCTTGAAACTCGGTCATACGAAAATTGGATTTCTCGGGGCCGATCTCAAGCATCCAAGTATCGCCGAGCGATACAACGCATACCGTGATACACTCGCGGCGCATGATGTCGCGGTCGCGCAGTCGTGGATAAGCACGGACGAACCGACGCCGCGCCTCGAAAACGGGTACCATGCGGCTCGACGAATGCTGGGTGGTTCAGCCGAGCGGCCTACGGCTGTATTTGCGGCGAACGATGCGTTGGCTTTGGGATGCATGAAATTCTGTAAGGAATCAGAAATTCCAATTCCGGATGCACTTGCCGTCGTGGGTTTTGACAATATTGAGTCGGGACTGCTCGTCGAACCAAGACTGACAACGGTGAATGTCCATCGCGAGGAGATGGGGAGTATTGCGGTCCGGCGGTTGGTGGAAATGATTCGGGACAAGAGCAATCTTGTGAATCGGACCACGACACAAGTGGAACTCGTCATCCGCGAATCGTCCGGCGCCAGGAGGCAATCTGCACCTGTCGCAAAAGAAGTTCTGGCGTTAGCGAAGCTGAAAGAAGTTGCATCATGACAGAGTGTAAAGCAGTATTGAAGAGTAATCTGAACGGTTATCAATGGATGTCTCATTTTATCACAAAGGAGGTCTATCATGATTAAGTGCTTACGATTGTTTTGGTTGGGCCTTGCCCTTTGTCTGGCAAGCGCTACGATCCTTGCGCAGACGTCCAATCTTTGGACGATAGGCCAATTCGAAAGTACGCTGCCCTCATTCTGGACGGTGGGGAGTCAGCCGGGCGGATCGACGGTGACGT
>JBBEEC010000001.1:9609-63306 GCA_040880975.1 Bacteroidota bacterium
CGGGGATGAACTCCCTGAAGTTCTACCTGCCGGCCGATCGGGCTGTCCATGACGGATTTGTCGGTACGAAAAGATTGTCGTTTAATAATCTCGGCGCAGGGACGATCCAGGAAGGCGACATGTTGCGCCTGAGTGTGTGGATCAAGGCGAGCGGCCTGAAGCCGGACTCAGCGGCGAAGTATCCCGGGACGTGGTCCGTAGGCTTCACGCCCTTGTGGTTTGCAAAGTATGGGAACAATGACGGGTACAGTAACGTCGGTCCCGGGAATGACTACACATTTGCCTTCCCCAATGATACCGCATTCGACTGGACGGAGTATTCGTTAGATGTCGAGGTGCCAATGGGTGTCGGTGTACAGGCTCTTGAAACGCGGCTGCACATCTACTCCACATTTGTTGGAACGATCTATTTCGATGACCTCACCGTCCAAAAGATCTCGGGTGTCTCTGCAGTCAACGATGTCAGTAGCATTCCGAAAGTCTTTGCTCTTTCGAACAACTATCCGAACCCCTTCAACCCTTCGACGCAGATAGAGTTTGCGGTGCCGAAAGAATCGAAGATATCCCTTATCGTTTACAACCTGCTCGGACAGCAGGTGCGAACGCTCGCTCAAGGTGCCTATGCTGCGGGTCGGTACACGGTCACGTGGGATGGTCGGGGTGAAAACGGACAAGCGCTTGCGTCTGGAGTCTATTTTGTAAGGCTCGAAAACGGGTCCGTGGCGCTTGTAAAACGGATGCTGATGATGAAATAGCAATTCATCGAAACGGGGTGTGGGAGGGCTCACACCCCGCTTCTTCCCCCTGAGCTCCAAGGCATCAGTATATTCGATGAGTGACATTCAACGACTGCTGATTTCTCTCCTTATCGTTCTGGCAACTGCGATGCCTGATGCCCAGAGCGGCACCACGGGCAAAATTGCCGGGAAAATCGTCGACGCCAGGTCAAAAGAACCCCTTATTGGTGTGAATATTCTTCTGGTGGGAACGACGATGGGCGCTGCCTCTGACGTCGACGGAAGCTATTTCATTATCAATATCCCGCCGGGAAAGTACCAAGTCAGGGCATCTGCAATTGGATACACGGCCTCGCTCGTCGAAAATGTGCATGTTTCTGCCGATCAGACAACCAAAGTTGACTTTGAATTGGGGGAACAGGTTCTTGAGCTCGGTGAGGTTGAGATTGTAGCCACCCGCCCTATCGTTCAGAGGGACCTCACCTCGACGACTGCGACCGTTGGCCGCGACGCGATCTCCAAGCTTCCGGTAGAAACGGTTTCCTCGGTGGTCAATTTGCAGGCAGGAGTCGTTGATGGTCACTTTCGCGGCGGTCGATCGGGAGAGGTGAAATACCTTGTGGATGGACTTTCGGTCAATGATGTGTACTCCGGAGCCGGATCGATTGAACCGGAAGTGAATAGTATCCAGGAGGTTCAAGTGCTCAGCGGCACCTTTAACGCCGAGTACGGCGAGGCTCTCTCGGGTGTTGTGAACCAGGTAACCAGGCTTCCTGGCGAAGAGTACACGGGCGAGTTCAGCGCCTATGCGGGCGACTATGTCACTTCACGCACGAATCTGTATCGCAACGTCAGTCATATTTCACCGCACGACCTGCATAGTTTTGACGGCTCCCTCAGCGGGCCATTGCCCGGCGCGGGATCCCTAATGAAGTTCTTCCTTTCCGGCCGCTATTTCTACGACGATGGCTATCTGTACGGCAAGAGGGTATTTAATCCCTCAGACTCGAGCAATTTCTCCGCAAACGACCCTTCGCAATGGCACATAGGAGCAACCGGCGACGGAAAACATGTGCCCATGAACTACAACCGACGGTGGAGTCTCCAGGGAAAACTCTCAATTGATGTGGGTTCTTCTTCGAAGGGGCTTATCCTGCAGGCATTCTATCAGGATCGTAAGTACAAAGACTACGATTTCATGTTTCGGCTGAATCCCGACGGCGATTACACCAAATACCAGGAAAGTTTTCTTGGCATTGCAAGTTTTAACTACGTCTTCGACCCATCGTCGTTCATCGATTTCAACGTTTCCGCCATGTCTTCAAAGTTCAATCAGTACGTCTATGCAAAGCCTCTCGATCCGAGACACGTGAATCCGGAACGATTCACGCAGGTGAGCGGAAATGCATTCTATACGGGTGGAACACAGAACTGGCACTTTTACCACAGGACAAAATCGTTCACCGGAAAGATCGATTTCACCTGGCAAGCGACGAACGTCCATCAAATAAAGGCCGGTGTGGAGCTGCAATTTCACAGGCTGCACTACAGGGATTACCAGGTTCATGTTGATGCTTCCAGCGGCTTCAAGCCTGCATTGCCGAAAGTCGGCGACTTCGATTTCAACGACTACATCAACCATCCTTATCAAGGTGCGGCTTATCTGCAGGACAAAATCGAACTCGAGTACCTCATCGTCAACATAGGCCTACGGTTTGATTACTTTCAACCGGATGGCCGGGTGTTGAGGAACCCGGACAATATCGCGCAGTTGGATGCGCTGCAACCGCCATTCCCCGACTCTGTATCGACGGCGGCAATAACAAAATATCAGTGGAGTCCAAGGGTCGGGATCTCGTATCCCATCACGGATCGAGGGGCAATTCACTTTTCCTATGGACACTTCTTTCAGGTGCCGCCTTTTGATTATTTGTACCGGAATCCCAACTTCCGCATTCCGCTGACGGGGAATTACCCGGAACTGATAGGTAACGTGATTGGAAACGCAGACCTTCAACCTCAACGGACGACAATGTACGAAGTGGGGCTTCAGCAGGAACTGACGCCGTTCCTCGGTGCAACGGTAACAGCATACTATAAAGATATTCGAAACCTCTTGGGGATTCAGCTGCATATCAAGAACGATTTCAAGCTCTTTGGAGAATATGTCAACAGGGATTACGGATCAGTCAAGGGCTTTACCATATCTCTCGATAAACGGTTCAGCGGTGGTTATGGGGCGAGTCTTAACTATACCTATCAGACAGCATTCGGTAATGCCTCAAATCCGAACGACGATTTTAACAAACAGCAGGCAAATCCTCCAATTGAAATCAACAAGGAGCTCGTTTCTCTTGACTGGGATCGGCGCCATTCCCTGAATCTGACCGTTACTGCCGGTGATCCGGACAATCTCATCGGGAGCTTCATCGCGCGGCTGGGGTCGGGGTTACCGTACACACCCTCGTTTCAAAACCAGCGGACGGGACTTGAAAACAGCGATAATCGTCCGATGTTCTTCAATGCCGATCTCTACCTGACAAAGTATATCCGTTTTATCGGCTATACGTTTTCGCTCTTCTTGAAGGTGTATAATGTTTTTGATACTCCGGCGGAAATCAACATATTCTCGGACACGGGGCGTGCAGGGTACTCTCTGGAACTGACACGCGCTCAGCAGGCTCCCAGAGGCTATAATACGATTCAGGAGTACTTCACGCGTCCGGATTTCTATTCACCCCCGCGACAAGTCGTTGTCGGGGCTTCCGTGTCCTTCTAAAGCCCACGTGTGAATGCCGATTGATATTCGAATAACGAATCCGTCTCGCCTGAATCAGATTCTTTGCGTCCTGGTTGTTTTGTTCAACGTTGCCATCGGTCAGCAAATCGTCGACAAAAATAAAGGGAATCATAACGAGACGAAGAAAGGGTACATGGATGGCAACCTTGTGGGCACCGTCTACTACAACTTTGGACAAATAGCGGACTGGCTTAACGATGCAGCGCGAAGCGGCGTGTGGCCCAAGGGGACCAACCATACCTATGTGGATGGAGTGGCAGTCATTGTGCAGGCCGAAACAAAGGATCCGCAGGGCAATAGTATTCATCCCCTCGAAACCAACTATTATGAATACACGCGCTACAATGTTGCGACCGGCGTCACCTATGGCTGGTGGCCTCTCCCGGGGTACGCAAACCGGTTTCAATCGGCTCCGGCGCAGAGCATCGATCCAAATACGTGGCCGCCGACCTGGCCCGATAGGCCTTCGACGTGGGACGGACGTTGGAATGGCTTCTTTGGCAACGGTGTTCAGAATGCCGATCTGGAGACATACTTTGTGTTTGATGATGACGAAGACCGGGAATATATCCAGAAAAACAACTTCCATCCGGATGCCGATGATCCCTCGAGGGGAGGGCTCGGAATGCAAGTCCGCGCCCGCGGATTTCAATGGTCACAGGTATTGGCGGAAGATGTGATCTTCTGGTTCTACGAAATCACGAACATGGGGACGACTGATTATGCAAAGACTCTTTTTGCACAGTATGTCGACTGGGGAATCGGCGGTCACGATAATTCTTCGAACAATGCCGGGGACTACAACGAAGGGCTGAACCTCTCCTATGCCTGGTCCACTGTCTCTTATGGAAGTCCCGGACAATGGAGCCCGGTGGGGTATTGCGGCTACGCATTTCTTGAAAGTCCGGGGATTTCAGACGATCACATTGACAACGACAGGGATGGACTGACGGATGAGCGGCGGGATAACGCGGCAAACGTGTTCATTACAAGCCCATTCCAGGATCCGTACCTAATTGATGTACAACAAGATACGACTAAATTTAGAACGTTCTACGGGTTTTCGTGGAAGCCTCACTGGGATGCGGACGAGAATTGCAATTGGCGAACATTCACGGACCTCAATAACAATGGAGTGTGGGATAACGGTGAGCCGCTCAACGACGATGTTGGAACAGACGGACTCGGGGCGTTTGATGAGGGATATCCCGGTCCTGACCCTGGGGAAGCAAATGGCAAACCCGATCAGGGTGAGCCCAACTTCGGTATCCTCGACAAGGATGAATCCGACCAGCTCGGATTAACAGGCTTTGTTATTTCAGCCGTCCACACCTATGATTTAAACAATGACGAGCGCAACTGGACAGCCCTGTCTGCCCTTCCCCAGCCCCACGGTCAATCGCTTGTCGGGGTGAATCTCGCCAATCATTTTTCAAGCTACCTCTTTCATCTGATGGGGCGAAACACTTACTCGGCGCAGCAAGGGCGCCCCGAGCAAACGGGAGAAACTGAACGATTCTCCATGGCACTGATCTTTGGAATGAACGCCAACGATCTCTTCATGAGAAAGAAAACCGTCCAACAGATCTATAATGCCAACTATCGGTTTGCCAAGCCGCCCGACAAACCGACGATCAAGGCAATTGCCGGAGATCAAAGGGTCACACTTTACTGGGACAATCGTGCCGAATTGACCTTCGACGCCTTTTACCAGAAATACAACTTCGAAGGCTATAGGGTCTACCGCAGCACAGAATCCAACTTCCTCGAAAACAAGATTATTACGGATGCCTATGGAAGACCAACCTATCGCGATCCGATCGCTCAGTTTGATTTGGTGAACGGCATCAAGGGGCTTCATCCTATTGGAGTAAACGGAGCGTATTTTCGTCTTGGTGAGGACACAGGATTGCAGCATTCCTACGTCGACACTACGGTGAAAAACGGCCAAACGTATTATTACGCTGTTTGCTCTTACGACCAGGGCTTCACAACAACGACAATAACCGGTGAGTTTATTGGCATCCCCCCGTCGGAGTCGACAAGCATCATTAAAGTCGATCTCAACGGAAAGGTTAAGACGGACATCAATACCGCCGTAGTGACTCCTCGTGCCCCCTCAGCGGGCTACGTCCCGCCCGAGATCAACAATTTACAGGGCTCGGGGCCCGGGACGGGTTCTATGCGACTTACGATCCTCGACGCGGATTCAATCAGAAACAGCACCTATCGACTTGAGTTCTTTGACTCCACTGCTTTTCATAACAATGCAAATCCCTGGTATCAGCTGGTTGATGTTACGACAGGCGACACCGTCGTCAATATGTCGCGTCTCCTCACAACACAGGTGCAGACTCCTGTCATTCAGGGTTTTGTCGGAAATATTACTAATGACCCGTCTGTCGTGGTGGATCAGGTGCAAACGGGATGGACGGCCGGTAACAGCAATTATGTCGCACAGGTCGGGTTCGATTCACGATTTGCGGCGGCCTACCAATCGAGACGCGTCAATTATCCTGCCGACTTCGAAATCCGTTTCACAGCGAAAGGCTTGGGCGACACTTCGTTTCCAGGATCGAGCTTCAGCAGCGGCCAGCCCTCGAATATTATTATCAAGAATCTCACGGAAGACGTGGATCATGTCCAATTCATTTTTCAGGACGTCAGTGCAGATTCGCTTTTTACCGATGATGACGCTGTCTTCATCGTCTACGGGGATTCAGCGGGAAAGCGGGCGACGGATTTTGCCTCCGCAAAGAAATCTTGGTCCTTGACCTTTGTCAAGGACACCCTCATTCCGGAGGCAAATCAGCGCGGTCCACAACCCGGGGATGTCTTTCGGATCACGACCAGAAAGCCGTTTCGAACGGGTGAATATTTTCAATTCGCAATGAGGGTTCCCGCCCTTGATCCCGTTCTCGAGAAAGCGGACTTGAACAAGGTCGCAGTTGTGCCTAATCCCTACGTCGGCGCGGCATCATGGGAGCCTGCCACGACATCGGTCGGACGGGGACCGCGACTCGTGTATTTTATTCATTTGCCGCGCGAATGTACTATTCGAATCTACACTCTCAGCGGGCGACTTGTGCAGACACTCACCCACAGCAGCAGTATTGATGATGGACAGGAACCGTGGAATCTTGTCTCACGCGACGGCATGAACATTGCCTATGGTGTGTACGTGTTTCAAGTCGATGCACCGGGAGTCGGAACATACATTGACAAATTCGCTGTCATCAAATAGCGGCTCAGGTCGAACAATGATCGAAGGTCGGTGTTGATCAATTTCCGGAAATCGTATGTTCTTATCGCTGCAGTGTCTCTGGTTTGGGGCATTGTCCGATCTCAGGGGATCGACGTGTCAAAGAGTGGAACCACCGCAGCGACATTTCTTGAAATCGGCGTTGGTGCGCCGGCTGCCGGCATGGGGAATGCCTACGTCAGTGTTGCGAACAATGCGACGGCGCTGCACTGGAATCCATCCGCGATCGCCACCCTGGATCGATTTGACGTTACCGTCGTTCATACCAACTGGATTGCCGATACAAGATTTGATTTTGCAGGGATTGTCGTTCCGCTCGCAGACTTTGGCACATTCGGATTCAGTCTGACGTCGCTCTCGATGAGCGATATGAAGGTCCGTACCGTCGATTTCCCGGAAGGGACCGGTGAGTACTTCAGCGCCGGAGATATTGCGATGGCGATCTCCTACTCGAGGCGGCTGACTGACCGTTTCGCTATTGGTATCACGGCAAAGTACATTCAGCAATCGATCTGGCACGAACAGGCAGAGGGATTCGCCGTTGATGTCGGCACAATCTTCAGAACGGACCTGCTGGGGGGATTGACAATCGGAGCGACGTTGAGCAATTTTGGAACAGGGATGCAGATGGCCGGTCGGGATGCGCGGCAATTTGTGCGGATCGATCCGACATTGCAAGGTACTAATGACAGAATCCCAGTAGCCATTGAATTTGATTCGTGGAGCCTCCCATTGCTGTTTCAGTTTGGTATCTCAACACACATCTTGAATGACAATGAATACCGCTGGATCGTTGCGGTTGATGCGCTTCACCCGAATGACAATTACGAAAGCGTCAACATCGGAACGGAATTTGCGTACGGCGGTTTTCTGTTTCTTCGGGCAGGATATCAGTCCCTCTTGCTGAGGGACGCGGAAGCTGGATTGTCGGTCGGCGGCGGCATGGCAACGAGTGATATTCTTGGTACTGTGAGACTTTCCTTTGACTATGCCTACCAGGATATGGGCCGCCTTCAGGCTGTCCATGTCTTCATGCTCGGATTTCGTTTCTGATTGCATGACCGGTATCCCTTCGTGTCTCATGTGGCGGAGAGCGATTGTTGCCCTTCTGGTACTTGTTGCCGGTACCGTCTCGGTTTTCTCTCAACAGAGAATTGAAGCCCCCCCCCCCAAGTCCCCGATCGATCCCGCGCTTAAGCAGTTAACGATTGCAAGGGTTGGTCCGCTCTCTATCTCCGGACTTGAATTCAAGCTCAGTTATGAATTCGGGCCGGCATTTCCAAAAAGGGAAAAGGATTCAAAGAAGCGCTATCTGAATTTCATGATTTACGAAAAACTGCTTGCCCTGGATGCTCAACGCCGTGGATTGGACCAATGGCCTGATGTAAAGCGCCAGGTTGCTGAAATTCAAGGCGACCTTGCCACAGAAGAATTGTACAAGCAGGACGTCCTCAGCAAGGTTCGTATCACGAGCCGCCAACTGACAGGAAGCATGGAGGAAGCAAGAGTCCATCTGTCGCTGCAGTGGATCTATTGTCGATCCGCTTCCGAAGTTGATAACCTGGTCCAGGCGTTTAAAACGGGGCTAACATTCGATACGTTGTACGTTTGGCGGCTTGACGGTGGCGTCAAGCGTGAGGATCGATCGATGGAGACGACAATATTCAAACTGCGGATGAAGAATCCGTTGTTCGCGAGCGTCGTCGATACAATGGGGGCCGGGGGGATATCACTTCCCATCCACGGTCCGGACGGATGGTATGTCGTTAAAATAACAAGCCGGTGGAACAATCCCATTGTGACCCAATCAGACGCCGTGAAACTTGAGGAGGATGTTCGCCGGGCTCTGACACAACACATTGCCGACTCGCTTTCAGACCGGTACGTCCGGGATTTCATCACTTCGCGGCGTCCAACCATAGTGCGGGGACCACTTAATGCCATTCAGGCATTCCTGGGCAACAAGTTTCTGACCAGCGAAAAGGTTGAGGAATGGAAGATCAAGAGCCGTAAAGGGGCAAAGGAGCTGGACGATGTTTCCAACCTCGGGCCCCTCGCGGATACAACGCTTGTAGAAGCAAACACAGGAAACCTTGTGGTAGGGGATTTTCTTGAATGGTACCGCATGAGAGAACCGTACATTAAGATGGAGCTTGCTTCCCCTCGGAGCTTCTACCAATCCACCGAGGAGCTCGTGTGGAGGATGGTGCGGGATCGGTTACTCACTCGTGAAGCTTATGCCAGGGGTATGCAGAATCTGACAAGCGTCAAATGGCAGACGCAATGGTGGAAGGAAAAGATGCTGTACACGGCGAACAAAAACAGAATTGCGGACACGATTGGGGATTCTCTCGACCTTGTTCGCCGATACTACGATGAACACATGCGTTCTTTCCAGGACGAAAAAGGGGATGCGAAACCGTTCGAAACGGTGTACGATGATGCCCGGCGCCAGTACTATTCATCGGAGTTGACGAAAAGACTCTTGCACGAAATACTTCGGTTGAAGCAAACGTATGGTGTAACAATGGACGAGGCCGCCCTGGATCGGATTAAGGTTGATGAACAGGATAATCCCAGAACTATTGATGTCTATCCGGTGAAAACGAAGGGGATCTATCCGCGCATGGCTTTTCCGTCCATTGATTATGATTGGCAATCGTGGGATTGACTTGTTACTTATTACCCATATCAATCAGTACAGATTGAGACTCTTGCTCATCCACGCGCTTGTCGGGATCTCGGTTGTTCTAAACGGATGCTCTGAGCGACGTGAGCCGCAAGGACGGACGTCAGGCCCTATTGTGGAGCTGACCTATTGGCCGGCGCCGAATCCGCAGGAAGTTCAGCTTGCGGAGAGGCTTGTACAGGAGTGGAACCGGCTCCATCCGGATATCCACGTTACAATGCAGCCGATTCCCGTGAGCCAATCGACCGAAGAGGTTTTGCTTGCCGCAATCGCAGGCAAAACAACTCCGGATGTGTGCTCGAATATTCAACCTGCCGCGTTGTACGATTTCAGCCGTGCAGGGGGAATTATACCACTCGACGGGTTCTCTGATTTTGACTCCGTGGCTCTCAGTCGCACTCCGTCGGATTTGCTGCAGCAATTCCGGTCAACAGATGGTCATTTCTATCACATACCGTGGAAGACGAACCCCGTGATGATGTTCTACAATCTCCGGATGTTCGAAGAGGCGGGTGTGCACGAAGCGCCAAGGACATATTCCGAATTCCTTGGGGCGGCGGCGAGACTCACCCGGGACCTTGACGGGGACGGGCAAACCGATGTATGGGCCGGGGAACGGGACATCCGGCCAATCTGGTGGCAGAGGTTGTTTGATTTCTTTCCGTTCTATGTGGGGGCGTCATCGGGGAAAACTCTGCTGAGCGGCGGCATGCCGGATTTCAATGATCGCGCGGCTGTGGAGGTGTTTCAGTTCTTTCAGCAATGCTATCAGAAGAATTACTTCCCGCACACATATTTCCAGGGCGGAGATCCATTCTTGCTGGAAAAGAAAGCAACGCACTTTTCCGGCCCGTGGGAAATAGCAACGCTGCGCACACTGGCTCCGCACATCCGATATAGCGTTGCGCCGCTTCCGGTGCCGGATGACCACACCGGGCCGCGTTATACATACGGCGATTACAAGAATATTTCCATTTTCGGAACGTCAAAGCACCCCCGCGAAACGTGGGAGTTTGTTAAGTTCCTGTTGCAGCCTCAAAACGATTTGTTGCTGCTGAGAATTACCGACCAGGTTCCGGTCCGTGGAGATCTGCTCACGAATATTCTGTTCGCAGAGTATTTCAGACAGAATCCGGAGATGGTCAAATTCGCCCGGCAGGCCCTCTACACGCGCAGCATCGACTCGGGCCCGGACGTGAAGGAAATTCTCGATGCGATTTCTCAGGAATACGAAGCATGTGCCGTGTACGGCAGGCTTACACCCGATGAAGCCGTCAGGAATGCAGTGAAGCGAGCAACGATGATTGTCGAGTGGAACAAATGAGGCTCTTTCCGACTTCCGAACGTCGGCGGCACTTGAAGAACCCGACCGGGTATTGGTTTGCACTGCCGTACGTCATATTTTTTGGAGCATTTGTCGCGTATCCTCTTCTCTTTTCCTTCATCTTGCTCTTCCATCGCTGGAACGTCGTGACTCCAATGGAATGGGTCGCTCTCAAGAATTTTGAACGGCTCCTGCAAGACCCACTCTTTTTCAAGTCGATCTGGAATACCATTGTGTTCCTTCTTATTCATGTTCCTCTCCAAATCGTTGTTGCCCTCGGCTTTGCAGTTTTGCTCAGGTCGGGGTTGAAGTTGAGCGGGCTTTTTCGCGCTGTCTATTTCATGCCCGTCGTGGTCTCGGGCGTGGTCGTGACGATTCTGTGGATGCAGCTGTATGCGTACGATTATGGCCTCTTGAATCGACTCATGATTGTCCTCGGAGCCGGTAAGATCCCGTGGCTTGTCGACCCGGATATTGCCATGCCGTCCGTTGCGCTAATGGCCACGTGGAAAAATGTGGGAATCTATATTATTCTGTTTCTCGTGGGACTGCAAAACATCCCCCGCGAGCTTTACGAATCTGCAAGCCTTGACGGAGCGACCGGGGTCCGCCAATTCTTCCGCATTACCGTTCCCATGCTTAATCCAACCATCGTGGTTGTGATCGTGCTTTCGACGATCGGCGGGTTTTCGCTTTTCATCGAACCGTACGTCCTGACGGGAGGGGGACCAATGCAAAGTACCCTTTCCGCAGTTCTTTACATCTACAATCAGGCGTTCTATTTTGGGCACATGGGATACGCCGCGACATTGGGGTTTGTCTTTGCACTGATTATTCTCTGTGTTGTGTTGCTGCAGCGCAAGATTGTTGAAACGGAACCGACATCGTGAAAACCGTTCTCAAATACGCGGTTCTTGGGATTGGAGCTGTCATTTTTGCATACCCGTTCCTCTGGATGATCGCTTCTTCCCTGAAACCCGAAGCGCAGATTGGCGGCTTCGGACTCTATTCACCGGATTTTACCCTGTACAACTATGCACAAGTGTTTACACGAATCCCCATCGGGCGGGCATTTCTTAACAGCATCATCGTCTCCGCAACCACGACGGTGTCCGTCCTTGTGTCCGGCTCAATGGTCGGTTATGCTCTCGCCCGCCTCGAATTCGCGGGGAAAAGTCTTCTCTACGTTGTTGTGCTCTTCACAATGACGTTGCCGTTCCAGATTACTCTTATCCCCCAATACATTCTGATAGTCAAACTGGGGATTACGGACACCTACCTGGCACTGGTCGCCCCTACGCTGATGACGGCCCTCAGCATTGTCTTATTCAGGCAATTCTTCCTGCACATACCTCAGGCCTTGGTCGATGCTGCTCGAATTGACGGCTGCTCCGACTTGAAAATTCTGTTTCAGCTGGTCTGGCCGCTTTCAAGACCAGTGATTATCACGGTATCGATCCTGACGTTCATGACATCGTGGAATGAAGTACTGTGGCCGCTGATTGTCGTTCGCGACCGCTCGCTCATGACATTGCCGCAGATCGTGACGCTGTTTACAATTGGAGGCGAATCTGAATCGCTGCTTGGATTGCAGCTTGCGGCAGCCACTCTCCTCGCACTCCCGATCATTCTTGCGTATGCCTTCTTTCAGAGATACTTCATCGAAAGCATGGCATCAGCCGGGATCAAAGGATAGCTGATTCATGGATCCCATGAAGAGAATATCCGACCACTGGTTTGTAAACGTGACTCTTGTGGCCATGCTTATGTCGAATGTCCACGCCCAGGGGAATCCGGCCGGGGATGATCCGCTCAAGTTTTTCTTTGACGGCAGGCGGGGTCAGGTTGAAGTTGGAGGACCGTACGTCGGCATGGAATTTCACAGGAGCAGGCCTGTTCCTTCCCGCATAAGCTTTTATTATCCCGTTGCTAACAGCGTTGACCTCAGCACCGACTACTGGAAGAGAGACGAGTCGCTTCCGATGGCCGTTGGACTGGCGATTGGCGGGAAGACGCCGGAATGGATTCAAAAGGAATCGTGGTCGTACATTTTGAGTCCAAACAAGGTGACATTCCTGAAAACCACGGATAGTGTGGAATGGACCATGACGTATGAGTTCTGCAAGAATCAACCGGCCGGCGTCGTGTCCATAAGCTTGAGAAATCGCGCGCAGGAATGGGTTCCTGTCGCACTGTATACTCATCTGCGTATGAGTCTCCGCACATGCCAGACCTATGCGCGAAAGGACAGCTCACGAATAGGCTATGATCCGGCGCTCGGCGCTGTGATCGCCCGTTTCGATGATGCGGATACAGACAGCGCCGCCGTGTTTGTTCAGAATGTCGCCGAACAGCCGACGGAATGGACTACAAACGCGGAAGAGCTGGAGGTGATGGACAATGGGGATTCACGGTGGCCGGAAGTGGGTTCGCTCTCATCTTCTCGGGAGGCAGAACGTTCTCAGAAGAGTCGTGGGATTGCCGCATTCGTCTTTCGCAAGTTCCTCGGTCCCGGAGATTCGTTATACGTCGTTCAGGTTATCGGCAGCTGCAGAGGAAATGAAGTCACGCGCAAGTTGACCACACTGCGCCACGGCTGGGTTGCCGAAATCCGGGACTATGACAATTTCATTCGCGCCAAATCCGAAGGCGAAGCATATTTCAAGACTGGTGACAAGATCGTAGATCGGTCGGCGGTTTGGGCTCGTGCCTTGATTGCCGCAAATGCGCACTATCTTGACGGACAAATCGTGCCGATGCCCTGTCCTGCGGAGTACAACTTCTTTTTCACTCACGATTTGCTACTCACGAATCTGGGTGCGGTACATTTCGATCTTGATCGGGTGAAATCCAACTTGTTGTATGTCGCTTCCATGGCGAAGGACAGTATCATCCCGCACGCATATTACTGGCGGGACGCCGGATACAAGACCGAATATTGCGAACCTGAGAACTGGAATCATCTCTGGTTTATCCTCGCAGCTGGCTCTTACTTGAGACATTCGCTCGACGACTCAGCGGGAACCGCTTTGTATCCCTGCTTGATGAAGAGCGTCCATGCTCTCCTCACACGCCTTCGTCCCAATGGGCTCATGTATGCGTACCGCCCTGACTGGTGGGATATCGGCCACAACGAGGGACCCCGTGCCTACCTTACGGCGCTGGCGGTTCGTGCACTCCGGGAATTCCTCTTCATTAGCTCGTTCCTTCAAAAACAATCTCGGGAACTCCAACGCTTTGAAGAGATTGCTGATACAATACAGCAAGCCCTTGTGGACAAACTATGGGATTCCACCGATCGGTATCTCATGAACTACAATGCCGGCGAGAAGGATTATCACTTTTATGCCGGTTCATTGATTGCCGTCGTCTATAATCTGCTTGATCGTGGGCATGCTCAGGACCTCGTTTCAACAGCCGCCCAAAAGCTGGTCGAGGATCGCATCGGTGTACGGATTGCAATGCCGCCTGATTTTAGTACTGACCCCGTAATCAAGAAATTCAAGTTCGCGGGAGATGAGGCAGGGCCGCCCTTTTCCTATGCCAATGGCGGCGTGTGGTCGCATGGTAATGCCTGGTACGCGATGGCATTAAACAATGTGGGTGAGCCGGATCGTGCCTATGACTTCATGAAACGGATTATGACGATCGATGGTACGGCAAACAGTCCAAACGGCTTGCCGGCAATGTTTGAATACAGGAGTTCAGACGAACAATCACCTGCATTTGGGACAATCGACAAACCGTCTTTCCTCTGGGCGGGAGGGATGTATCTGCAAGCGCTTTACAGGATTCTCGCGGTCGACGAAAATGAGTGGAATATCAGCATTCGTCACATTCTGCCTTCGCAACTGGACTCCGTTTCGTGTTCGATTACATTCGGAGGGCTGAACACTCTGACGACTAAACGTGCCGGCATCAACAATGCACAGTTGCATGTCGATGGCACGGATGTTCCTTCCCGAATTCTCCCCCTCGACCTGAAGGGGCAACGTCATTGGTCGATGTCGGATGATGGGCAAGGAGCTCCCGTCCTCATGGAGGCAAATGCGATTGTGCACTCAGCCTCGTATGACCGGGGAAAGAAACAGTTGTGGTGCGAAGTCTCATCGTTCGACGGACATTCGACTGCTCTTGTCGTCAAATCGAAAGAACAACCGGGAGAATTCACGGTTGACGGCAGGGTGCAGCGGCAAATGACAACAAAACGGTCAGATGGAAACACGTTTTCGACCACCCTTCGGTTTGCAGGGGCCGGGAAACGACAACGTGTCATCCTGAAGTATTGAGAAAACAATGAAAGCAGCACTCTTTGAAAAACCTCATCACCTGACAGTGACACAAAAAACGCTTCGAAGCCTCCGGAATGACGAACTCATGATCGGGGTTTCCGCGTGCGGCGTCTGTGGTACCGATCTTCATATCGTCGAAGGAAGCTCGCGGTCAACTCCGCCTGTTATCCTGGGCCATGAATATGCCGGCATTATTACCGATGTCGGACATGATGTTCGAAATTATTCTGTCGGTGAGGCGGTTGCCGTTGATCCGAACATCTCATGCGGCACGTGCTTCTATTGCCGCCGGGGGGAGGTACACCTTTGTGAGAACCTTCGAGCGCTCGGGGTAGACGTCGATGGCGGAATGGCGGAATCGTGTATTGTCCCCACGAGTCAGGTTTACCGACTGCCGAAGTCCCTGTCGCCCGAGAAGGCTGCGTTTGTCGAGCCGCTCTCGTGTGTCGTTCATGGAATCGATCGGGCGAGAATCCGCTCCGGCGACAACGTCGTCGTCTTGGGAGGCGGGACGGTGGGCCTTCTTGTGCTGCAGTTGGCCCGGATTTCCGGGGCTGCACGTGTCATTGTTGTCGAACCGCTGGAGTGGAAGCGCACTATTGCGGCCAAGGTAGGAGCGGACACTGTTCTCGATCCCGCCAAAACGGATGTAGCGGAGTTCATCCACGACACGACACGAGTCGGCGCAGATGTGGTTATCGAGTGTGTCGGGAAGGCGGATACCGTCGCACTTGCTTTGGAACTTGCGCGACGAGGTGGAACCGTGGAATTGTTTGGCGTGTGCCCGCTTGGAGCGAAACTTCCGTTCGAACCCAACAGTGTCTATTTCAAGGAACTCACGATCGTCGGTTCGTACCTCAATCCTCACACGTTTGACCGCTCGATTGCACTGCTTGCGGAGAACAAGGTGGTGATTGATCATTTTGCCACGCAACGATATCCCCTGGACGGTGTGCATGAGGCCTTGACATCGTTGCGGGAAGGGAAAACGATCAAGAGTCTCATCGTGCCGGGATTGTGAGTTGAGTGCCGGGAAAATTTCTTATTTGACCAAATCAGGTGCTGACCTGAAATCCGTGAAAGTCTTTCTTGTCTTCCCCCTTCTGCTGCTCACGGCTGCATGCGGACAGCCGCGCCCGATTTCATTGGTGAATTATTCTCACCTCGATGGGCTGATGGAAACGATTCAGATGAACGGCAAGCCGGTAAGCATAGTCCATATTTATGCCGAGTATCCGTCGTACAGATGGACGGATGCCGGAGAAGAAGGGATTGCCTGTGTGGATGACGCTGCCCGGGCGGCGGTTGTGTTTCTCAGGGGGTACGAGCTTGTGGGCGATTCGTCTCAGCTCTCCAAAGCGAAGTCCCTGCTCAGCTTCGTCCTCGAAATGGAAACCGAGGATGGTCAGTTCTACAATTTCATCAGAGGTGATCACACCATAAATCGTGAAGGCAAGACGAGCGTCAAATCATTTGGCTGGTGGGCCGGCCGTGCCGTGTGGGCGATGGCGCTTGGCTCCAGAATCATGAAAAACACCGATCCGGCGTTTGCACAAGCCCTGAACGACGGTGTCCGCAGATCACTTCCCAATGTGGAACGAGTCCTGACAACCTACGGCCGTACGGAAGATGTAAAAGGTTTCAAGACTCCGAAATGGCTGCTGTACGACTCTGGGGCCGACGCAACCTCGGAATTGCTGCTTGGTCTCATCGAATTCTATCGTTCCACAAACGATACGCTCGTTGCAGACTACATACGGAAGCTCGCTGATGGGCTGATGATGATGCAACAGGGGGACGAACAAACCTTTCCGTACGGCGCCCACCGTTCATGGCAGACTCTGTGGCATTCATGGGGAAATAGCCAAACCCATGTTCTGGCCTCTGCAGGGAGTGTTTTGTCTGATTCGGTCATGATTGCCTCCGCTGAACTTGAAGCCCGAGGCTTTTACACGCGTTTATTGATCGGGGGGATGCTGAAAGAATGGGATTTTGCAGAACCTCATCGGAAAACAGAGTTCGAACAGATTGCGTATGGTTTTCGCCCGATGACTGTGGGCTTGTTGCGCTTATACGATGCGACGCACAAGGAGTTGTACCTGAAGATGGCAGGACTCGCTGCGTCATGGTTCTTCGGCAACAATGTCCTTGGGACAGCGATGTACGATACTTCTACCGGACGGTGCTACGATGGCATAACGGATTCAACGCACCTGAATAGGAATTCAGGGGCCGAATCGACCATCGAAGCGCTCTACACTCTTCTTGAAATCGAACAGTATCCGGAGGCGATGCAGTACTTGAACTATAGAAGAGGTTCTACACGCTTAACTGACGATGAGCTTGTCGGCATATTCCGCAGCAGCACAGGAGACGAGCTCGAACTCGTGATACATGTGAAAACCGGGACAGTGGATGTACGGGATCATCGTAGCGGAGAATAGGATGCATTTGAGAGACGCGGCAAGAGGCAGAATCTTCTCGACCATGGCGATATTGTTGGCCATGGCAGGACTCTGCCGTTCACAGCAGATTACCATTCCGCGAATTGAAGCCATGCCGAATCGTCCGGCTCCGTACGTGATGAGAAACTGGAAGGTAGTTGCCCAACAGTACGATTCCCTCGTGTTCAATCCTTCCGCAAGCGGCACATATCTCCCGCTTGTAGAGCCAAACGGGGCAGGCTTTGGCTTGTCAAGTTATGTCGGGCAGACCCCCTCGCAGACAAAAGAAGCCATCAATTGCATTGCGGCTGTTGTCGGGGCAAGCCTCGTCGGTCTCGACAAAACGAATCAGTACGGCTATGATTGGGTGTCGAAATCCCAGTCGTGGTTCAACGCGAGCCCGGAGGAAAGCGTCTACCTGAATAACCCCGGCGGCGCAAGCGGCAGCGATTGGTGGTACGACACGATGCCAAATATATTCTTCTATCAGCTCTACAGCATTTATCCGAATGTGAGCCCCTTCGAGAGCCAGTTCATAACAGTGGCAGATCGATGGCTTGCTGCTCTTCAATCGATGGGTGGCGGTACAGCCCCGTGGAAGCTTGCAAATCTCAGCCACACTGCCTGGAATCTGGCAACAATGACACCTACAAACTCCGGATGGGTCGAGCCCGAGGCAGGCGGTGCCATCGCGTGGCTTCTCTACAGCGCATTCCTGAAGACCGGAAGCGCCAAGTACAGAATTGGAGCAGAACTGGCTATGGAATCATTGCTGGTGTATCCGCCCGCACAGAATCCATCCTACGAGCTCCAGCTGCCGTATGGAGCATACATTGCAGCGCGAATGAATGCCGAACTCGGTACAACATACGACATCCAAAAACTTGTGACATGGTGCTTCTCGGACGGCAGCGACAATTCCAGGCGGTGGGGTGTGACAGTAGGGAACTGGGGTGGGTACGACTGCAGCGGCCTCATTGGTGAAACCGGGCATGGAAGCGAAAACGCCTATCCATTCATCATGAATACGTTCGAACAAGTCGGTGCACTCGTTCCGTTGGTCCGCTACGACGCAAGGTTCGCAAGGGCGATTGGCAAGTGGGTTCTGAATTCCGCGAATGCCGCACGGCTGTTCTACACGAGCTACCTCCCCGACGCGAACCAGGATTCTGCCGCCTGGTCGCATCAGTACGATCCCAATTCGGTGATTGCGCATGAATCGATGCACAAATTCAAACCGGACAATATTCTGATCAGTCCCTACGCGACCGGGGATGCGACAGGCAACGGAAACCCGACAAATTTCGCCTTGTACGGATCCTCTCATGTGGGCATTTTCGGCGGGATCATCGATACGACGAACGTCCCCATGATCCTCCGCCTCGATGCTCTGAAGACCGATTACTTCCACGAATCCGCATACCCAACGTTCCTTTATTTCAATCCGGATTCAGTAGGGCATCTTGTCACAGTTGACGCGGGAGCTGGGCAGCATGACCTGTATGACGCGGTCAGTCATTCGTTCATTCTCCAAAATGTAACCGGCCCGGTGTCGGTTCCCATTGCTCCGAATGCCGCAATTCTCTTGGTGAACGCTCCGGCAGGAGGCACGGTGACGTATGATCTGGACAAAATGCTCATCGACAACGTGGTCGTGGACTACCATTCGGGCCAGCCTGTTACAAATCATCCGCCACGGATCAAGAGTCTTGCTCCGGGACGGAGCGTGGTCACAACCAGTGATTCAATCTACATCTATTGCGCCGCGGCCGACCTCGACAGTGACACACTATCATTTGCATGGTCAGCCTCAGGGGGCATAATTACGGGAAATGCTTCCACGATCCTGTGGACTGCGCCCGATACGACGGGAACGTATTCCATTCAATGCACCGTGAACGATGGACAAGGCGGCCAGGCTTCAACGGCGGATACTATCACAGTTGTCCAATTCATCAATCAACTTCCGGTGATCAGGGGGTTGAAAGCCACCCCGAGGAAAATCGATTTGGGAGCAACGAGCCTCCTGGTATGCAATGCGTACGATCCCGACAGCAGCGCACTCACGTACAGCTGGTCGGCAGTTGGCGGGTCACTCTCAGCCGGCGATTCCCTGGCAACATGGCAGGCACCGATGGTTGCCGGTAATTACTATATCGCGTGCAGAGTTGATGATGGTCAGGGCGGGGTGACGGCTGACAGCATCGGATTGGAGGTGAGGGATTTTTCAACTTGGCCCACCGGGGTACTCGTTGCATATTTTCCATTCAATGGCAATGCAATCGATTCAAGTGGCAACGGTCACAACGGAACCGTCTACAATGCACAGCTTGTAAACGATCGCTTTGGGAATGCCAACAGCGCTTACTTTTTCAATGGGACAAGCTCATCGATTCACGTTCCGAACGATACTGGTCTGAATTTTCAGAATGCGATCACCATTGCTTTCTGGATGAAAGTGCATGCGTTTTACAGCGACGACCGCTATGCGATTTCTCACGGAAGCTGGCAGAATCGTTGGAAGGTGTCGGTAACAAACAAGCGAGTCCGATGGACTGTCAAAACCACGGCGGGTGTAAAGGATCTCGACTCCGAAACACAGCTGGCGCTCGACAGCCTCTACAATGTGTGTATCACCTACAACGGCTTCGACATTGAAATCTATTTGAATGGCGCGCTCGATGCCTTCACCTCCTGGTCCGGTCTTATGGCCACGACTGCCTACGACCTTACCATCGGTCAGAATATTCCGGACAACAATACCTACGGTTTTGACGGTGTACTGGATGATTTTCGAATCTATGACTTTATGCTTCCTCCCTTTCAGATTATGGGAATTTATGACCCGAGCACAGCCGTCGCAAACCTATCGGAACCAATGGTTTTGCCCGATCTCATTCTTGATCAAAACTATCCGAATCCATTCAATCCTTCCACGATGATCAGGTTTAACATCCCCGCGAGGATTAACCGGACCAGTGGAACGCTGGAAGTATTCGACATCCTGGGGCGAAAAATAGAAACATTGATGACGGGAGAGCTTGCGCAAGGTGTTCACACCGTTGTCTGGGACGGAGGGCGGTGGCCGAGCGGAGTCTACTATTCAAGGCTCACAACATCACTTGGAACAGAAATTCGCAAAATGATGCTCTTGAAATAAGGATGTCATGGAACGATACGATCTTACCGGCAATTGGACATTCCGAGCCATCGGACCCAGGAAGGGGATCGCCCCGGCACAGGCCGGCGTGTCCGAATGGATGGCGGCAACGGTCCCCGGGACGGTTCACACCGATCTTCTGGCGGAGGGAAAAATCCCCGATCCGTTCTACCGGATGAACGAGCTTGATGTGCAGTGGGTTGACGCCGAGCAATGGATTTATCGTAAAGAATTTACCATCAGCAGGGAATTCGTCTCTCACGATGCGGTCGATCTGGTGGCCGAAGGGCTGGACACGTTCGCGAGGATTAAACTCAATGGAAAGGTCCTTGGCGAGTCTGCCAACATGTTTGTTGAACATCGGTTTGACGTCAAAAGGGCCATCAGGGCTGGCAACAATGTCCTCGAGATATCCTTTGATTCGCCGACGATCCGAACAAAGCAATTGGAGAGTCGCTACGGAGCGTTGAAGGTGTCTCATGAGCCCCATCGTACGTACGCGCGAAAAGCCCAGTATTCCTTCGGTTGGGATTGGGGACCGAAACTCATCACGTCCGGCATCTGGCGGCCTGTCTACCTGGAAACGTATTCCGGTAACCGCATCGAAAGCATCTTTGTGCGCACGGCGAAGATCACAAGAAAACGCGCCGATATACGGGTTGACGTAGCCCTCAAGCGTAGGAGCCGCGTTCCCGTCGATCTCACAATTACAATTTCGGGTGGCGAATGTGAATACTACAAATCGCTCCGTGTTGCGGGGAACAAGAAATCCGTAACGGTCGCGATTCCCAACCCGCGCCTGTGGTGGCCCAACGGATACGGAGAACAACATTTGTATAAGGTCCGCGTTGCCGCCGCTTCCAACGGAATCGAGGGTGACACAAAGTCCGCGTTCTTCGGCATACGCACCGTTCAGTTGTTGCAGGAGAAAGACGCAGACGGAAGATCGTTCATCTTCCAAATCAATGGCGTGAAGATTTACTGCAAAGGGGTTAATTGGATTCCATCGGATTCTTTCATTCCGCGGATTCCCGCCTCAACGTATGAACGCTTACTTACGCTGTCCCGCGATGCGCACATGAATATGGTGCGAGTGTGGGGAGGCGGCATTTACGAACAAGAGACCTTCTATGAGCTGTGCGATCGATTAGGATTGATGGTTTGGCAGGATTTCATGTTCGCCTGCGGCGAATATCCGGAAGGGGCCTGGTTTTTGCGGCAGGTGAAAGATGAAGCGGAGAAGGCGGTTCTTCGATTGCGCAATCATCCTTCGATTGTACTCTGGTGCGGGAACAATGAGTGCGAATGGATTTTCTGCAGAGAGAATCCCGGGAAAAAGCCGGACGAGATGAACGGTGCGGTGATTTTCCGCGACATTCTCCCCTCAGTATGTCGAACATTGGACGGAACGAGACCTTACTGGCGCAGTTCTCCGTTTGGAACCGGATTTCCGAATGAGGAGTCAAACGGCAATCATCATGAATGGGATGTATGGGGTTTCTGGAAGGATTACCGTCAATACGAAGAAGTTCGTGCGAGGTTTGTCACGGAATTTGGCTTCCAGGCGCCTGCGTCGATGAAAACGATGGAGGCGGTGATGCTGCCGGCAGACCGTCATCCGCAAAGCAGAGTTTTCGAACACCATAATAAACTTCCGGAAGGAACAGAGCGGCTCTATCGCTTTCAAGCGGCTCACTACGAGGTTGGTAGCGATATCGAGGACTTTGTTTTCAAGGGTCAACTTGTTCAGGCAGAAGCCCTTAAAATGGCTGTGGAGCATTGGCGGCGGCGCAAGTTCAAAACAGCCGGATCATTGATTTGGCAGCTCAACGACTGTTGGCCTGTCTCCAGCTGGTCTCTCATTGACTCGGCGTTGCGCCCGAAGGCGGCATATTATTATGCAAAACGATTCTTTGAGCCCGTTCTTGTAAGCTTTCGTCGAACGACAGATTCTGTTGAGGTATGGGTGACCAACGACTCGTTGTCGTCACTCCGAGGCGATCTGCGGGTGGTTCATTCGACGTTCGACGGCATGGAGGCGTGGACAAAGCTGAAATCGATTCTGGCGCCGGGCAACACCTCGCATTTGTTCATGCGAATTCCGAAAGCCAGGTTTGCAGAGGTTGATCGTTCTCAGAGTTATCTGCGCGCTTCCCTGCAGGTTGGAACGCAAGTCTTTGACAACAGGCACTTTTTCTCCGAGCCGAAGCACATGCAGGCACGATCGACTGAGATCGGGCTAGACCTTTCCAACAGGGGAGACAATGTTTATGAAGTTACGGTCACATCGAAGACGCTCGCCAGACATGTTCGAGTCGACACTGAGGGGTCTGACGTGGAAATAGAAGATAACTACTTCGACGTTGATCCGGGGACTATGAAGAAAACCACAATCATTGCGGACATCCCCCTGGACGAGCTCCGGAGAAAACTGAAGATTCGTTCGCTTTGGGACTGATGCATATAATGAAACAATTCATAACGAGGAGAAGCCAAACGTAATGGGAAACGGAGAGCTGCGGCTGCGGCGTCAGGATCCAATCATCACACCCGACAAGTCACGGGTTCTATTGCGACCCTTCGTGCCGGGGTCTCCAGCAAGAATGAAAGCGATCCTCGGTCGCATTATGCGACTGAGTGAAGAAGAGGCAGAACGAGTCCTGTTGAAGGTCCTTGAGGATTTCCGAAACCGTCACCGCAACATCGAAGATGTGTTTCGCCATCGGTTCAATGACCTGAGGCCGTACCTCCGACCGGGGTGCAACCCCTCATTGTCGATGCAGGTGCTTATCGGAGCGTACTTCACCTGTGAATATGCCCTCGAGGCAGCCGCACTCTTCAATCCGTCCATTGTACCCCATCCCAGCCAGGAAGGGACTCCCCAAGGATCTCTCCGCTTCATTATGAGTCTTCGCGCCACGGGAGAAGGCCACATTTCGTCCATCGAGTTTCGTACGGGAATTATCAGTAACGATGGCACTGTACGGCTCGACCCCCGCGAACGGTTTGCCGTGTCCCCCGAGGTTCGACAGAACCCGCAATACGACAAGGATGAATTCATGACCAAGATCGCGGACGAAGATCACCTTAATCCTACGACCAGAGGAATATTTGCATCATTGCCCAAGTCGTTCAAGCAATCCGAACTGTTGGCGTCTGTTGCCAGAGTCAAAAGGAAGAACAAGAAGCTGTCGCCAACGCGGATTGACGCTCTTAAGTACATCGAATCGCTTTCGGAACTCAACTACGAAATCAGTTTTCCCGAAAGCCGGGATTTGTCTGAAAACGTAATCTTCCCGGTTTCTTCGTATGAAAGCAACGGGATCGAAGATGCCCGTTTCGTCCGGTTTGCCAACAATGGATCCTTTCGATACTATGCAACGTACACGGCATACAATGGGAAGCAAATCATGCCGCTTCTTCTTGAAACAGATGACTTTCGCCATATTCGCGTGCGCTCGTTGAGTGGGAAAGCTGCGAAGAACAAGGGGATGGCGCTGTTTCCGAGGAAGATCCGGGGAAAGCATGTGATGGTTTCGCGCCAGGATGGGGAGAACTTGTATTGTGTTTATTCGAACAGTCTGTACAGCTGGCAAAAACCAGGTGTACTTCTGAAACCGACATACCCTTGGGAGTTCACACAAATCGGAAATTGCGGATCGCCAATCGAAACGGAACAGGGGTGGCTTTTGCTGACCCACGGCGTGGGGCCCGTCAGGAAGTACTGTATTGGAGCAGTCCTCCTTGATCTCGAGGATCCGTCGAAAGTGATTGGCCAGCTCAAAGATCCTTTGATTGAGCCGGATGAATCCGAACGGGAAGGATACGTGCCGAACGTTGTGTATACGTGTGGAGCAATTGCGCATAAAGGGAGACTGGTTATTCCGTACGCGCTCTCTGATCAATCAAGCCGCTTTGCATCAATTGAAATAAGTGAGCTCGTTGATGGTATGGAGTAATTACAATCAGGAACCGAGAAATCGTGGGGTCTTTAATTGTATAGTCAGGAAGGACAGGAAGCCTCGAACTGGCGGAGCGCATTCGAACAATAGCACTGGCATTTTGGTGCAACCTTTTGCGTAATTAAGTCCGCTTACTCTGAATGCGTCAAAAAGCATTTGGACAACTTGATTGGTTGGAAGCATGACAAAGGTTTACCACATTATAGTCCTTCTCTTGATCTCTTCTCTATCCTGTTCCGACAAGCCAACTCAGCCGCAAACTAACTATCTGAATTGGACAGTTGATACACTTCGTTACAGTCTCCAGACCATTGTGAATGACATATATGGTATAAGCTCGACGAATGTCTATGCAGCCGCGTACAACTACACGGCCGCAATAGGGACAGTATGGCATTTTAATGGCACATCGTGGTCCACACAAGACATGTCACAGTTCGGAATTCATGTATTCAATAGTGTAATGGCATTTGGCGATGGTCGAGTTTTCTTTGTTGGAAAGTCAGTGGTTGCAAACCAGACCCCGCCCCCTAGTACCACGGATACTGCGTTGGTCGCGATTCTTGAGGGGTCCAATTGGACCAGTGTTAACTTGCCGGCCAAAGAGCTTAATTCAATATGGGGTTCTTCATCAACGGACGTTTGGATAGGCGGAGACAATGGGCGACTCTTTCATTTTGATGGATCTAATTGGACACAATCTACAGTGTACGATAACGTTTCAATTAGTTCCTTGACAGGATTTCCTCCGTCTCAAATCAACGCATTGGCATATCGACTTGACCAAATGCCTTACGATTCAATTGTGACTTTTATCTTTCAAAACGATGGATCCGGTTGGTATGTTCAAGATTCACTGGTTCAAAATACTTTTCCCCCCAATCATGCATTTGGAATAAGTGATATTTGGTCTTTAGATAATGCGACACTTTTCTCGGTTGGATATGGAGTATTCAAGAAAGGAGGTGGTCAATGGGCGAAAGTGTTCGACGATGGAACTCTGTTCGCTGGGATCAGAGGAACAGGATCGGACAACATCTTTGCGGTCGGTTCGGGGATTTATCAAGATGATGGAAAGTGGTCCAAGGTGAACGTTGCTATCGATCCGAGCATATCGATTGTATCCGTATGGTCGGATGGAAAGGAAGTCTTCGCAGTCGGAACCGATGGAACTTTGTCTTACGTTTTTCACAGAAAATAATCAAACAATATCCTATTATCTTAAAGGTTATAGAAGAGATTTCATTGCAGGTGCACATTGAACTTGTGAAACGCCATCTTTTTTTTTGCAGAATGGATCTTCCTTAGAGTAAACATCGGGCCGTCTTCATTTTTATAGTAATGGAAAGGATTAAAGTTTAAGCTGAGTCCCGATCGTTTCTCAGATCGGGACGAAGCCCTGAGACCCTCATGGCTTTTTCACAGCAGGGGTCAAACGGTCTTGTTTACCCGCTGAAGTCGTTTTTTAGACTTAGGCGGGCCCCCGCTACTAAAACATTGGGCCTGGATCTCAGGGCTCAATTCGTTTCAGCCATGATGACGGGGGAAGGGGGATAAGAAAGTACTTCGTGCGGTGGATCCCCAAAGGAAAAGCCGATTCTGAAAAGAGTCGGCCTTTTTGTTGTCTTTCATCGAGATAATCGGGATTGAGAGGCACAAATGTCAGCTAAGCGACAGCGGAAGTTTCGGCTGAATGGTATATTGCCTCAACGGTGGAGGTGTGTATGACATTCGGCACAGTAACTGTTCTGACAGTGGCCGGCATCTTGACCACGCAAGGGTGCCGTCAGGTTTCCAACTCGAACGTGGATCACTTGCCGGCATCAAGCGTCTGGTTGATACCCGTCGATCAAATCCATGACGGTGGACCAGGCAAAGACGGGATACCGGCACTTTCGAATCCTGATTTCATAAAACCAGAATTTGCGACATATCTTTCTGACGATGATCTTGTCCTTGGCATTATCGTTGATGGCGAGGTGCGTGCCTACTCGCATCCGATTCTTGACTGGCATGAAATTGTTAACGACGTTGTAGGCGGAACAACGGTCTCAATCACGTACTGTCCATTGACGGGTTCAGGTATTGCCTGGGATCGCAGTTTTTCCGGAAGCAAGACGACGTTCGGCGTTTCAGGCCTTTTGTACAACTCCAATCTGATTCCTTTTGATCGTAGGACCGGAAGTCATTGGTCGCAGATGAAGCTCCAGTGCGTGAATGGTCCGTTGATTGGGCAATATGCCCAGACTCACAAGATACTGGAGACAACGTGGAAAACGTGGAAGGAACTTTATCCGCAAACGTCAGTGCTGTCATCCAACACAGGATATGCCCGACCGTACGGAACTTACCCGTACGGAGATTATAAGGACAGCGATCAACTATTCTTTCCCATCAGTAATGATGACTCACGCCTCCCACGAAAAGAGCGAACGTTGGCTGTCATATCGGATGGAAGAGTCAGGGCTTATCCTCTTTCAAGTTTTTCACAAGAGATCGGCGTTGTAAACGAGACCTTTGGCGGAACCTCCATCGTTGTAGTAGGCAGCAGGGGGAAGAACTTCGTAGTCGCATTTGAATCGACGGTAAACGATCAAACACTCGTGTTTTCACCAGTTCAGCACGAACTCCCTGTCGTCTTGGTTGATCAAGAAGGGACTAAATGGGACCTTCTCGGAAGAGCTCTTGAGGGGCCCCGCAAGGGTGAGGAGTTGAAACCGACGCGTTCTTTCATTTCGTATTGGTTTGCTCTCAGTGCTTTTTATCCGGGCGTGGAGATTTACAGGAATGATGAGGGGTGAGATTATCCAATCTCGTGAATACCTGACTGCAACACGGACGTCAAATATCCACAGAACTGTTTACCCGGAGACATCAACGGAACATACCCTAACGTGTAAAATTATGCCAGACCTTCAAAAAGATTCGCAATGACCTCAAAACAACATTTTTGGAACAGAGCAGTTCGTTCATCCGGACTAATCCTCGCGGTTGCTCTTGCCTTTGGAATAAGCGTGCCGGGGCCGGAAAAAGCTCCGGACTTCACGCTCAAGAACAGGCGGGGTGAGACCGTTACCCTCTCCTCCCTTAAGGGCAGGGTGGTCGTCGTAAATTTCTGGGCAACATTCTACCCGGGCGCCGAAATCCATGGCCGATAAAGCACACCATTTATGGTTGGGCGGCTTCTTCAGCTCGACGAGTTCTCTCTCCCAGAACGGCGGCACTGGCTTTCCTCCCGGCCCGTTCGATCGAAGCGGCCCATTTCATGCCCGCGATGCTCTTATGCATCTCAAGAGTGCGCTCAACCAAAGTCTCCGCACCGTGTTTTAGCGATCCACTTCTCCGTACCATCTTCACGTTGTTCTCCATGTCTTCGGCTGTCCACCCTCTCGAATGACCGATGAACGGAAATGGAGGAAAGACAAATCCCAGTTCCGAAAAGAACATGAGCATTTGCCCGGCAACCGCCTGTACGTTATCCTGACCACCCGTAATAATGAACCCGGCAACTTTCTTCTGAACGAGGACCTTGTTGCGTATGGTGATCTGATTCTGGACACAGTTCATTCGCTCGATCATCTTATAATACAATGAAGATGCATTGCCCCATCGGATGGGCGTGGCAATAAGCACCACGTCGGCCCAATACAGAAGGCTGTCGTACACAATGCCAAGCTGGTCGTTGCCATCCCTTTCGGTGATAGCACAGGGCCAGGTGCAGGCATGAGCTGCTTTTGAATAATTTCCTTCGCATTCCCGGAAGTTAAGCTCGCGAAGTCTTAGTAATCGTGTGTGGGCCCCCATGTTCGTCGCGGCGTGCTGAAGGGCGACTTCAAGCAGGTGATCCGACGTTGAAAAACGCGGATTCTTCGCATCCATGCTTGTCGTGGAAATCCCGACAACACGGGGACGTTCCCCGGGCTTCCTGGGCTCTTTGTTGAATTCGTACTTCGGCGGATGGGGAAGGAGCCCGCGTTTGCTGATCGCCGGGGTGGCCACGTAAACATTGCCATTCCGTGCCTCAACCTCATAGGCAGGTACGGCATCCCCCTCGTAGCCCGGTTCCCCCTTTCCGGTTTTGATATTGTACACCCATCCGTGCCACGGACAGGTCACATAGTCTCCCTCGACCATGCCTTCTGACAATGGGCCGGCCTTGTGGTTGCATACATTCGAAATTGCATGGAAACGACCCTCATGATGGAAGATTGCAATCGACTCTTTTCCAACGAGAACGGCGAATGGCGCGCGCGACCGTACGGAGGGCTCCTCGCCGATCAGATGCCAGGTTGTTTCTGCCATGGAAATCCCTTTCGAGAGATGGACAATGAGGAATGGCTCAACATGCCCAAGATACGAAAACTCTGGTTGTTTCTCAGTCTGGCCAAATCCGTTCTTCTATCTAGGCGTCTCTCTTTTCCTCTGCGGCTCTGCGTTGGAAGGCTACGAATAATGACTTGAAGTTCTTAAACGCAGAGTCGCAGAGAAGAACAGAATAAGCCGCAGAGAATTGCTATGAACGCATTCAGACTGCGCATCACTAAATCCTCGTTTCACAATCAGGAAAGAGAACAAAGTCATGAGCCGAGATCAAACGTGTAACCAAGTTCAACCCCTATAAGATATGAGAGTCCCAGTTGTATGCCGAGCAGATTCTGACTGACCGGAATCTGACCGAAAAACCGAAATACGGAATCTGAACTGAGATAGGAGAGATGGGGAAAGAGGGAGATCTGTGTGCCCCCCGTGCTTTGCAGGAGTCTTCCGTTCGAGAAATCCCTTTCGGCTGTGCGGAGGCGGGATGCGATTCCGATTTCCAGGAATCCGGCGACCTGCTTGGTAATCCCGATATTGAAAAGGGTCTCATCTCCATACCGATAATTCTCGAGATTCGCTCCCGGATAACGATGGAGTATCCATGCCATAAGGCCTATTCCTGTCGGCACGAAGGAATAGCCTGCATGTGCCCAAGCCAGCAAATCAGTTGCCCCCGTCCCGGCTTGGAGATCCAAAGCCAGTCTCGTTCCTCTGACATCCTGACGATACCGGCCGATGGGGAGTTTTGCGCCTCCGCCGGCCGAAAACTCAAACGGGGAAATAATCGACGGCTCGATGACCCGATATTTGGCAAGGACAAGGAGATCCCCGAAGCCGCGGCCCCTGAAATCGACCTCCTCTTGGGATTCAAACGTATCCCCCCGAACCGTAATGGTGCGGTTCTTTTCGAAGTATCCGATCTGAACCATCACGCTGATCCTGCGCGCAATTCCATACTCCATCCCAACTCCAAGCATCTCCACAGAAGCAGATCGTTGAAGCGGGTCATCGATTTCACGTGAACCGTTGTACGAAATGTCAAGATTGTTGAAGTGATACGAAATGTCCATGTGGAGCGTGTGGTCCCGGATCACTCCTCGCTCAGGTCCCCCCAGGGCCGACGTGCCCACCGAACAACATCCCTGAGCATGAGCAATCGGAACTTGAAGTGTTCCCCCCAGGAGGCAAAGGGCGGCCAATGCCGTGATGCGGATTGTCATTGGAGAACCGGAATGTCAACAGCGCGTGTGGCAACGCCTCCACGTCCGTCTTCAACACGCACACGCACGGTGTTGAAACCCACACAACAATATGACGCCGTGTATCGGACCTCAGCGCCCTCGCCGATGATGTCCCCTGCGCTTGCACTCCATCCAAAAGCGAGGCGATCGCCGTCTGGATCCTCTGCCTCAACACGCATTGTAACCCAGCGGCCGATGATGACTATCGAAGGGTCAACGGTCAACGAAGAAATTTCGGGGGGACTGTTTGGTCCCGATCCGCCCTCCTCGGAGACTGGTTGTGCACAGGAAGCCACGGCAAGAATCGGGATGGAACACGCGGCCAGGACCCGGCAGGATCGAATATCAATCATGGCTACCTCTAAAAGTACTTCTTCGCACGCGCCTCGTACATCATCTTTGTCATCTCATGCGGCGGGGTCTTGACGTCGTCCGCTTTCACTCCGTCAATCGCGCCAAGTCCCGCTTGCCAACCGCCTTTACATTCATGGCATACGGGATCGCCGCTTGAAAGATTATCATTACATGGACATTTGCCGACGGAAATCGCACAAAAATCGCACGATGGTGCAATACAGCAGGAATACTCTCCCTCGCGAGCCAATGCTCGCTTTGTCTCTTTGAGCCTTGCCCTGATATCATCAAGCGCTTTTTCCGGATTCTGCACCTGGGGTGACCGATCTTTCCCCTGGACAAGTTCATTGCCACTGAGAAGGATTGTGGCCCCGAGAACAAGTGCCGCTGGAGCCATAACAAGAAAGCTCGTCCGCAATCTCATGATTTCATACCTTTCGTTTGTTTGGAGTGATGTCCCTGCCAGTTCGATTTTCCATAACTTTTTCTCCCCTGGAGGGTAACCTAAGGGTGAACGTTGTTCCAACTCCAACTTGGCTTTCCACAGAAATCGACCCGCCGTGTAACTCAACGATTTCCTTCGTAATAGCAAGGCCCAAACCAGTTCCCTTGGCCTTTCCGAATGTGACAAAGGGATCGAAAATGGTATCTTTGACTTCCTGTGCGATTCCCGGCCCGTTATCAGAAACCGTGAACACAACGCTGTCGCCGTCATGCACAACTGCTAACCTGATTTCACCTCCGCGGGGAAGTACGTCCGCAGCATTGTTGATGATGTTTTCCAGCGCGCGGTACAGGCGGTCACGGTCGAAATACGTCGCCGACTCAAAATTCCCGGATATCACAAACCGGATCCGCTTGCCTTCGAGGACGGGACCAAGCTCTGCGTTCATGGAATTCAAAAAGTCCCGCACACTGACGATCTCCCTCTTGAGTTCAAGCTCTCCCCTTGAATAGTCAAGAAGCTCCTGGGCCATTCTGTTAATCCTGAGAATGGATGAATGGACGATATTCAGAATCGGCTCGTTGGCGGCGGCCCCGTTCTTTCGAACGTTCTCCACGGCAAGCATGACCGAGCTCAACGGGCTTCGCAAATCGTGTACAATCGTGCTTGCCATTTTTCCCACAGAAGAAAGCCGCTCTTTGTGTACAAGTTGGTCCTGGCTTTCCTTCAACCGTTCCTGCATGACATCAAACGAACGGGCAAGTTCGCCGAATTCGTCAGGGGAAAAGTCGGACTGAATGACCCGGCCGAGCATGCCCTCACCGATGCTGTGCGTCGCGCTGATGAGATGATTAATCGGTCTGGAAACAAACCTGCGAAACAACAAACTGCCCATGCCAAGAGCGGCGACAGAAAAGATACCGAAGATCAAGACAGTTTGCCCCGCGCTTGTCGTGAGGGCCTCAACAGTGTCTTCCAGCGGAATTTCCATATACGCTGCACCGAGGACATCTCCTTCCTCGACACGATGGCATTCGAGGCATCGACGGTCCGCTGCAAACGGTAGGATGACCTTCAGCCGCTCGCAACTGTTCAAGAAGAGAGGACGCCCCGAGGACAAAACGTGGACCAAGCCCTCTGTGTGTTTTCCGATTTCGCACTGCACCAACCATTGTGGCTCACCATTGCCGAATACCTTTTCGACAAATACCCACTGATCGGGGCTCGGCTTGAGTTGACGGGAGCGGAGTCTCTTCGTCCGACGAGGTGAGACCAGATCGGGGTCGAGATGCAAGCTGTCAAGGAAGAACCATACGCTGATGTTCTCCACGTCACCGGTCTGAGCAATACGCCGAAGGTAGTCGTCATCCACCCGCTCCGCAGTCACCATCATGTGAACAAGGGATTCCTTGATGATTGTGGATTGTGCCCGTGCGGAGTTCTGCAAAAGGTCTAGCGCGTGCATTTCCTGATAACGATAACTCAGGTAGATGCTCATTCCAGCCGCCAGGAGAAAGAGTGGAAGCAGGACAATGAGAGTTTTGGTGGCAACGCTTTTCTTAAGGGCCATGTGTCAAGGACGGTAATCGGAGTACAGGATGATGACCCTGTAATACCCGATGGGTTGATAAAGAGGTTTCAGTGGTCATGAAGTTTTCATGTCATCAGAACGCCGCCGCAGCTGCTTCCACATCCCGCCGTGCATCCAAAACAATGCGATGAAAATCGGATTTCTCGATTCACCAATTCGTCGAAATCAAAATCGAAGACGGTTTTGGGCTCGCCATTGGAAATCTGCATCCCGAGCATTTGATTGAAATCGCAATCGTAAAGTCTCCCGTCGTACCCGACGCTGAGAAGCGTACGGCACATAACCCCCTTCGCTGCCTCGCGATTGAACGCATTGACGAGTATGGTCATGTACTGCTCGTAGGATCCGGACCGCTCAAGCCATCGTCTGAACCGCCGAACCGGCATGTTTGTCATTACGTAGAGGTTGTTGAACCGGATTCCGTACTGGTTGAATAGTTCCTTTTTGTATTCAGACTCCAGGGATTCTTGAGGCGGGGGCAGGGATGCCCCAAGGGGATTGTACACAAGGTTCAGATCGAGTCCCGTGTCTTCGATGCCGTACCCTTGCGCATTGAGAAGCTCGATGCTTTCGATGCTCTTGCCGAAGACGCCTCTTCCGCGTTGTTTGTCGGTATTCTGTTCAAGGTAGCAGGGCAGCGATGCGATGACTTCGACCCTATTCGTCGCAAAAAAACCGGGTAGATAGCGCTTTGACTCATGGGTTTGCGGATTGCCGTCAAATGTAACGGTCAGATTGTGCCTTACAATCACATGCTTCCCGAGTCTCCTCGCCTCGGTGACGAAATAATCGAAGTACGGATTCAGTTCCGGAGCTCCACCTGTGAGGTCCAGGTTCTTGATGGCGTCATGTCGGGCGAGAATCTCAAGGCATTTGTCAACGGTGCGGAGATCCATCTGTTCTGTTCGTTTCGGAGAGGCATCCACATGGCAGTGCACACAAGCCAGGTTGCATAGTGTTGTTATGTTCGCCTGGAGGGTTTCTATTGTGAGAGGCACAAGGTCCAGATCGTTATCACGGAGAGTTGAAACGAAGTTGTGCGGTCCGTTTTCTTCGATTTCGACAGATGGTTTCAGTACTGACACTTCGATGAAAGCTCCTCTGTTCATCCTGGCTCCTATTCGTTTCCGGAACTGTTTAAACCCCAATCGTATGTTGCGTATCGGATCTTCCAGCCAAACGGGTCACTTCTGATGGCATCTCCGACTGCATCAGGAAGGAACTTGGCGATGAAGAGCATTGAAGTCTCGATCGATCCAAAATCCCCTGAATACCATTTGAAGATTCTCGAAAGGGATGCCGCCTTGTTCGCTGCATCGAAACGGTTTTTTGTCCGGTCGCGCAGGAATATCCGTGCCTGGTCATTCAATTGGTCGGCAAGCGTGTCCCCTTCAAAGGCTTCCGATCGCAGGGGAGGACAGCCGCGGGCACCGCACACTAATGCGAAATGAATCCGCGGGTCCTTGAAGAGCGGTCGGACGATGTCATGTTCGATCATATTGAGGGAAAGCCTTCTCACGCCAAGCATGACCACCCTCTTATCCCAAACGGTTTTTTTCAGAAGCGTACCGACAAGAAACCCGCCCACGTGTAGGTTTCTGATGCTTTTGACGGGATAACGGTCACAGATAAGCTTGAGAGTCCAGGCATTATAGAGGTTGATCCAAAATGCCAGCCGGGAATATGCCGAGAGCTTGTCGGGATTCGTGTCCGAGAGAAGACGAAGGTACCGATCGAGTCTTCGATCTGTGCGAAGCTGGTTGTAATCGACAAGGCCGTTATGCGTCTGTTCCCGGAGAATTTCCGTAAACAGCCCGTGGGCGCGGAAAGCATTATCCGCGGGTAACAATGCGCGAGGCGTGGCGCGCATCCTCACTTTTCTTATGTCAGTCTCTTCAACGAACATTGATGTACCATTGCGACAGAAGTTCGGTTGGTACTCCCGCCTGGTGAAGTCGCTTGATGACGATCCATTGCAGCCGTGTTTTCAAAAAGCCCGCCTTGAGATGTCGCCGCGGGGAAACAAGAAGTTGAGGCTCGAGAATACGTGTGACACGGTGTGCTCTCTTCATCCGGGTGGAAAAATCGTAGTCCTCCATAATTGGCATATCTCTGAACCCGTTGAGTGCCTGGAAGACAGACTTTCGTACGAAAATTCCATTGTCGCCAAAGAAGACTGTGTTGCCGGCGTGGTCATTATCCCGGATCCGAAAATTCATGAGACGTCCGAGAAACTTAATCTTCGTGTTATGGGATGAAAACGTGTTGCTGAAACCGCCCCCATCATACCCTTCGACTTTGACTTTCTGTTCGATCTGTCTGAGTGCTCCCTTCGGAAGGATTGCGTCGGCGTGCAGGAAGAAGAGAGTGTCACCGCGGGCAAAGTGTGCCGCGCGGTTCAACTGCTTTGCCCGACCCCGGGTCCCGCTGATGACCTCCGCGTACTTCGTAGCGATTTCAACGGTTCGATCTTCGCTGTTACCATCGGAAACAAGCACCTCTATCGTGGCCTCGTTCGAATGCCTCAAAACCGACTGCAATGCCGTTTCGATGCAGGATTCCTCATTATAGGTTGGAATGATAATCGAGATCATGATGGTAACTCAGCCAGGGGGATTGCCTTTTCTTTGCTTCGCAAATAACGAGTGGCTGCCTTCTTCAGTATTTCTGCGTGGGTGGGATACGCGTGAATGAGTTTGCCGAGGGCTTCGACAGTCAATCCATTTTGCATTGCCAGCGCCGCTTCATGAATATACTCACCGGAATGAGTTGTGAACGCGTGGACGCCCAGAATGCTGTCCCGCTCATCGAGAATTATTTTGAGTATCCCCTTGTCGTGTCCTTCCGTCCTTGGACGGTCAATACTTCCGGCGGGAACACGAAGAACGGTCACGCGCTCGAACTTCTTTCGTGCCTCGGATTCGGTCAATCCCACTCTTGCGACTTCGGGGTCGGTGAACGTCACCCAGGGAAGGACGGAGAGGTCACTTTCCCTTGTATTTCCTGTCGTTGCATTCCTTACGGCAATATCAGCTTGATATCCCGCGGAATGAGTGAATCGGTACGGACCGACAACGTCGCCGCATGCGTAGACGGAAGGAGTGGAGGTCTGCAGGTATTTGTTGACCACGATACCTCGGTTCGAGTAGTCCACTCCCGCCTCTTCAAGCCGTAGTCCTGCGACGCTGGGCGACCGGCCGATGGAAACGAGGAGTGAGGCAACAGGAATAACCTCCGTCGAGCCGTCCTTTTCCACGAGGACGGATATTTCGCCGTTCTCCCTGCGAACCTTTGCGACCCTGGCGGACGTGAGGCAACGAAGGCCCTCCTCGGAAAGGACTTGCTTCAACGTCTCGGAAATTTCCTCGTCTTCATTGGGCAGGATGCGGGGCATAAGCTCGACAATGGTGACCCTGGTGCCAAAACGCGCAAAGGCCTGTCCCATTTCAACAGATATGGGGCCTCCTCCGACAATAAGCATCGAACGAGGAAGCGTGCGAAGGCTCCAGACCGTCTCATTTGTCAAATAGGGAACCGAGTCCAATCCTTCGATCGGAAATATCAGGGGGCTCGAACCAGTACAAATGATCGTTTTCCCCGTTCTAATTGTGATTCCGTCAACGCTTAATGAGGTCGGGGAGGTGAAGGAAGCATTGCCTTCCATGACTTCAATTCCCATCTCGTGCAAGGCCGGCGGATTTTCGTGCTGATAGATTGAAGCAATGACAGTCTGTACATGATCCATCACCCTGGCAAAGTCCAGAGGCTGATCGACCAGCGGCAAGCCGTATTTTGCCGCTTGTTTCATTTCATGGTAGAGCCTGGAAGTGTGGATGAGAGTCTTGCTTGGGATACAACCCGTATGAAGACATTCCCCGCCGGTTTTGTTCCTTTCGATCAGGACGACGGACGCTCCAAGCCGTTTGGCCGTTGTTGCCGCGGTCAAACCGGCCGATCCACCCCCAACAATTGCAATATCAAAGCGATGGCTCATATAGACTCTTGCTCCTTAAAGGACCATGAACGTCTTAAGAGTGAAAATAAAGGGTGGTGGGACTCGCCGCCGGCGGTCTTCGAATGAAGCCAGGCCTGCAAATCTCCCTCCGTGTCCAGATCGACAAGTTCCGGGAGAAGGATAGAGGACATTCCAAGACGACGAGCCGATCGAAGTGTATCTGCAAGGACCGTATCACAGCTCCAGGCGATGTCCTGAAAAACTTCCGGCATGTGCGTTCTCGTGCCAAGAAGATAATATCCTCCGTCCCGGGCGGGGCCGATTACGAGATCAACGGTTTCCAGGGAATCGATGGCGTTCTTGATAAGGTCGCCAGAGACGTCCGGAACGTCCGTCCCGGTGATGATGCAACGATGAAAACCTCTCTCGAATGCAAACGCAGACGCATTGCTTAATCGTTCGCCTAAATCTCTCCCGTGCTGTGGAACGCATGAATAAGAAGGGGGGGGCCATCGCTCCGCCAGTGGGCCATCGGAACCGTCGGAGTAGAAAAAGAAACGTTGCAGCGTTCCACCGATGGTTTCGAATTCATCAAATATATGCTCGCAGCACGCCTTGTAAATGTCGGCTGCGAACTCATCCCCGGTCGTGGCCGCAAGCCGGGTTTTGACTTTTCCCGGATGAGGATACCGCCCAAAGAGGATGAGAGCCGTGGAGTTCATGTACCTCTCTCCCTTTCGTATTGCGACGCCAAGTGCTCTGGTGAAACGCCGAGCAGATATTCCATCATGGCGATGCCATTGTGGATTTGCCTGCGGAGAATTCCCTGATCCAGGAATCTTCTTGCAGACGTCGTAACGCATGATGGAAAGGAGTGGATCTGTGTCCTCCTTCTTGCGCGCTGAAGCAACAGCACGTCTTCGAACAAAGGCCAATCCGGAAAACCTCCGATGTGATGGAAAAAGGCGCTCCTCATGGCGATCCCTTGATCGCCGAAGCTGGTAAAAACAGAATCGAAACGCGTCCAAAAGGAATAGAAGGTCAGGAGCGGATGTTTGGCATCAAAGGCAAGTCTGAATGTGCCGATCTGCGTGTTCTCGCTGTGAAAGTATTCCTCTAGGATTGCAATTGCGTCCAACGGTACCAGAGTGTCGGCGTGCAAAAACAAGAGTACATCCCCCGCGGCGTGTCGCGCCCCGGCATTGAGTTGTATTCCGCGACCCCGGGGAGAATTACAAACAATGATCCCCTCGCGGCGGGCGATATCAATTGTGGCATCGGTACTGCCGCCATCGACGACGATAATTTCAGTTCCGGAGCTGAGAAGGCGAACCCTGCGTATGCAATCCGGAAGGGCTTTTTCTTCCTGAAAGGTCGGGATGATGACTGAAAGTTTCATGAAGGGGTTCTTAACAACAGCCATCGGGGCCGCATGATGATCCCCGGGATAGTTCACTCCTCTGATATTCCATTCCTTTTGACTCCCGCGCCGAACGCCGCGCGCTCTTGTGGCAATTGAACGGTGCAGCATTTTCGGGCTCGATTTCCGTCAAAGGATGAACACCAATGATATCCCCGCCGTAGGGTCCGTTGTGATTTGTATAAATTCCAAAAGTTTTGTCACACACGGCCATTCGTTCTCCACGATACAGGGTATGCCCGTCATCATCCGTCACGGATTTCCACGGACCTTTGTACATGACGGCCTGGTTGCGCTCCACACACGGCCCCTCCTTGCCTTTGAAGGCTGTGACGGTCACCGAGCGGAATTCAATTCCTTCGAGCGTCTGCCATGGCTTTTCGTCCCATTTGGAGAGTGATATTCCGTAAAACCCGGCCTCTTCCAGAGCCCGTAAAAACCCATGCTCGGTGAATGCGCCGCTGATGCATCCGCTCCACAGCTCGCCGTTTTGCTTCATGTGGGGTGGTACCTCTTCATCAGAGACTATGTCGGAGATGGCAATTCGGCCTCCGTTCCTGAGCACACGGTATATCTCCGCCAAGAGTCGAAGCCGATCGGATTCCCTGACGAGATTCAACACACAATTAGACACGACCACGTCGATGGATTGGTCCGGTATCATTGGCGCATTCTTGCGAAGGTGCTCTTGAAACGCCTGCATTTCCAGGAGGGAATCCACGTCTGTGACCGGGCTGTGTCCGAGATGTTCCTCCACACGTTCCAGATCAAGGGACAGATCCTGGATCTTTCCCTGGCGAAATTCCACATTGGCGTAGCCAAGGCGTTCTGCCATTTCGGACCGGTACTTGCGGGCCAGGGACAACATCTCGGGATTCATATCAACCCCGATGACAAAGCCATTCGATCCCACAATCTGAGACGCAATGTAGCAAATCTTGCCGCTCCCGCTTCCAAGATCGAGGACGCGGTCGCCTTCGTGCACGTACCGTGACGGGTCGCCGCATCCGTAATCGCGCTCAAGAATTTCCTTAGGAATTACATCCAGATATTCCGGGTCATACTCAACGGGACAACACAAATCCGCGCTTCTTTCGCCTGCAGCCTGGGTATAACGATCAATGACCTCAAGTTCAACATCCGCAATGGTTGGCTTCATGGAGCTTCCTTTCAATGACATTATGACAGAGAGAGACGGATGACAAACACCGCCGCCATCGCAATGAGGGCGGATAGGGGTACGGTGACAATCCAGGCAAGGGCAATTCGCCTGACGGTTTCCCAGGAGACCGCCCGGCCGTGACTCTTTCCTGCTCCCGCGATCGCGCTGGTCGAGTCCCCATGAGGATGGCGGGTTTCATTCCGCTCAGGCCGCTCCCTACGAGAGTCGCGATTCCTTTGGAAATGTCGTTCGCCCCGTTGGCGTAGGAGAGGAAGCCCGTAGGAAGAATAATGAACAGTTCCATGTTTCGCAGGGTGTTCTTGTGCTATACGATTTACAAAAGCATTTGAGAACTTGATGTCGTCTGGATGACAATGGCGCAAATGCTGGAATTCTCCCGGGCGATTCCCTGTTGTCTTTTATCATAGGATGTCTCACGGGAAGAAATTCAACCATAAAATTGTCTGTTATTAATAATGGGTGAAACGAACGGAATCAGCTCGCGGGCCCTGCATATCTTGAATCCGGCGAAAAATGCTGAATTTGAGGCCCTTCTGCTGAAACACCTCGACAGTCTTTACAGCGTCGCCTTGCGTCTGACGCGTTCCCAAAACGATGCCGAGGATCTCGTCCAGGAAACAAGCCTGCGCGCTCTTAAATCTCATGAACATCAACCGCAGATTGACAATCCGAAAAGCTGGTTACTGACAATTCTGTTCAATGTGTTTAAAAATGCTTACAAGCGAAAACGCAAAAAGCCCTTCGTCGACATCGATTTGACCGAAGAATTGCTGGAATCCGCGTCAACGGTATCCTATGATCAGGAAGCCGTGTTCAGCCAACTGATGGACGACGAAGTACATCAGGCGCTCGACAGTCTCCCGATTGAGTTCCAGTCCGTGATCATTCTTTCGGATCTTGAGGAATGCTCTCATCGCGAAATAAGCGAGATCCTCGGATGTCCCGCGGGGACGGTTGCATCCCGTCTTTTTCGGGGACGTCAGCTGTTGAGGGAATCATTGGAAGCGTATGCAAAACGTCGACGACTTCTGTAATCCATCGTGGAGCATGGTATGAACTGTCTGCAAGCGCGTACAATTCTTCTGCAGGTTTCTGACGGCACCCCCGCGTCGTCCGCAGAAGGTCTTGCTGCTTCACACCACGCGGCGGGTTGTCAGGATTGTCGGCTCTTCTTTGCACAAGAGAAGAAATTCTCTTCAGCAATGCAGAAGCGATTCCCCCGACGGCATGCTCCTCCCCGCTTACGGGAGTCGGTGCTTCAAGGTGTCGCGAACGAACGCAAGAAGGCCGAGGTTCGATCAACCCCCTTCCGTACCCGGTTCCGTTTACGGGAAAGCGTCCTGGGCGCGATTGCCCTGGCAGCAACATTGTTGCTTCTCACCCTCTTCTTTCTTTCGCGCCAAGACGAAGTTGGCTGGACAGAATCGGTCCTCAATCTCTTCATCCAGGACCATCTTGCCATGAAGCTCAAGGAGCATCCGCTTGATGTGGAAACATCGGACAACGACCGGCTTCAACGCTGGCTTGCCGCCAGGGTTGACTTTAATGTGACAGTCCCCCGGCCAGCGGCATTAACACTCAAAGGCGGCCATCTTTGTTTGATCGGCGGGAAACGATCCGTCTCGCTGAGCTTTGAAAAAGATGCTGTTCCCCTCACGCTCTACATGATCGATCAGAAAGGCGCTGATCTCGCAGGATTGAAGCGGGTTTCAATAGTCAGCGGAAATTCTGTATTTCTCTACGACTCGAAAGGTTGTAACATACTCTTGTGGCAGCAACGCGGACTTGTGTACGCTCTCATTTCCGATTTGTCTGAAGAGGAACTTGTTGCGATTGTTCCTCAAGTGTCTTAGGGAGAAAAATCGTTGTTGAAATAACCCTTATTGGTCCAAAAGCGTTTTTGGTCCTTGGTGGATGGTTATGGTTATTAGTTGCCGGTCATAGTTTTCGGTTCATTGTTCGCCAGTCCGTTCAAGAGGGAACAAGAAAACCGACCAACCATGACAAATAACCATGAACCAAAACCAAAAACCATGAACCAAGAACCAAGAACGTTTGTTCTTTCATTTCACAAGCCATTCACAAAGGAAGGAGTTGTTATGAACAAAATGCGATTCAACCACATCATGATCGCTTCACTGGCCTTGCTCTTTCTTTTCGCTTTCCCTCAGCTTCAAGCCCAGGAACATCCGACGGAACATCCCTCATCCACGGCGAAATCAGCACTAACGCCGGAGGCGCTGGCCAAGGAAATCACACAGTACGTTGACAAAGACTCAAAGTTGCGAGGAGGCTACTTTGTCTTTCATGATCAGAAGGAAGGAATGCCGCTCGCTTTAACACTCGACAAAGTTCACAAAGACAAGCTTTCCAAGGTTGGCGAGGGAACGTACTTCGCGTGCTCAGATTTCAAGAGCAAAGACGGGAAGACCTACGACCTGGATTTCTTTTTGAAAGAAACCGATTCGGGCCTTCAGGTCAGCGAGATCACGGTGCACAAGAAAGACGGAAAGGCCCGTTACACATGGGTGGAAACAGAGGGGGTCTGGAAACGGAAACAAGAGTAAGCGCGGAGTGAAAGAGAAAAAAGCAAACGGCAAACTTAAATCAAAAAGCAAACGGAAAAAGAAAAACTGGATCACTTTCTGTTTTCTGATTGATGTTTCATTTCCTTTTGTGGTTTACTCTTTTCTTTTTCCCGTGAGATGCCAATTATGAGCCGTATTCACCGAATCTTGAGGCGAAGGAAGAAAGGACTTCTTATGTCCGGAATCGCGGTAATAGGAGCGGTGGGACTTACAATCGCCGTCTCGCCTTTTCAAAGCGATGGCCAACGAAGGGTTTCCGCTTCTTCCGATTCAACGAAACGCGGAACGATTGAAGTAATGATCGAACGGAAACTCGCGGAGGGCAAGGAGCCGAACCGCCTCATTAAGGAAAAGAGTCCATACTTGTTGCAACATGCCTTCAATCCTGTGGACTGGTATCCATGGGGGGCGGAAGCTTTTGAAAAGGCCAGGAAGGAAGACAAGCCGATTTTTCTGTCCATCGGATACTCAACCTGTTACTGGTGCCACGTGATGGAGCGGGAAGTGTTCGAGAATGATTCCATTGCGGTGTTAATGAATCAATACGTCGTAAGCATCAAGGTCGACCGCGAGGAGCGGCCGGACGTGGACCGCGTATACATGAGCGCCCTTACCGGAATGACAGGCAGCGGTGGCTGGCCTATGTCCATGTTTCTCACGCCGGATCTCAAACCGTTCTTCGGTGGAACGTATATTCCGCCGGCTGAAAAATACGGAAGGGCCGGGTTTCCGGATATTCTGACCCGCATTCATGATGCATGGGTAACCGACAGGAGTAAAATCCTCGAGTATAGCGAGCGGGTCAGGGACTACCTCGAACAATCGTCAAGACCGGAGAATAAACCCACAAAGGCAACCGCACTTGCTTTGGAAAGGGGTTTTGATTCGTTCTCGAGAAGTTATGACAAAGAGAACGCGGGATTCAGCGACAAACCGAAGTTTCCCAGGCCTGTCGCGTTCAACTTCCTGCTGCGTTATTACAGCAGAACCGGGGACCGTCGAGCACTGGAAATGTCTCTTGAAACCCTCAGGCGAATGTATAAGGGGGGAATGTACGATCACGTTGGCGGGGGATTCCACCGGTACTCGACAGACGCGATCTGGCATGTTCCGCATTTTGAGAAAATGCTTTACGATCAAGCACAGCTTGTGATATCCTACCTTGAGGCATTCCAGATAACTCATGATTCCACTTATTCTGAGGTCGCTCGGGATGTTTTGACATATGTGAAACGGGACATGACGCATCCCGACGGACCTTTTTACTCAGCCGAAGACGCAGAAAGTGCCACAGATCCGGCCCATCTCGATTCCAAAAAGGAGGGGGCGTTTTACACATGGGCCATGAGTGAAATCGAGGCCCTCCACACACCCTGGGAATCAAAGGTTTTCAATTATCGCTTTGATGTTCAAGCCGGCGGCAATGCCCTGTTTGATCCGCACAATGAGTTCCAGGGGCTCAATATCCTCCACATAACGCGCACCATTGAAGAAGCGGCTTCGAAATTCAACCTCTCAACGCTGGAGATTGATGAACTTCTTAAATCTGCCCGGTTGAAACTTTTCCGTGAACGGTCTAAACGTCCGCGACCGCATCTGGATGATAAGGTGCTTGTGTCCTGGAATGGCCTCATGATTTCAGCCTTTGCCCGTGCATACCAGGTATTTGGTGATGTTTCATATTTGCATTCAGCCGAACGTGCGAGTTCGTTTATTCTGGAGACGATGTACAACACGAAGGACAAAACCCTCCTCCGCAGGTACCGGGATGGCGAGGCCAGATATGATGGACATCTTGAAGATTATGCATTTTTTACTCAGGGTTTGATTGACCTCTACGAAGCATCACTTGATATCCGGTGGCTTCAGGCAGCGATAGAACTTACCGAAAGACAAATCGAACTGTTTGGAGATGAGAAAGGAGGAGGGTTTTACGATGTGACAGGCACGGACGAATCAATTCTGATTCGAACAAAAGAGTTCTACGATGGAGCCGAGCCGTCCGGAAATTCCATTGCAATCCTCAACTTGCTCAGGCTTTCAGAAATGACGAATAACGATCGATACCGACAACTGGCGGATGCCTCATTGGTGTCCTTCGGTGAAAGGATGCTTACGACACCGCAGGGGTTGGCGCAGTTCCTTGTCGCGCTGGATTTCAGCCTTTCGAAACCGAAACAGATCATCATCGCCGGGAAGGCAGGCGATCCGCATACGGCCCGCCTTTTGAACGAAGTGCATTCGCGGTTCATTCCGAACAAGATCATCCTCCTTGCCGACGGGGGAAAAGGGCAGGAGGTACTCGCTTCGTACATTCCGTTCCTGCAAAGCGTGACAATGCTTAACGGACGATCGACCGCATACATTTGTGAAGATTACGCCTGCAAGCTTCCGACCTCGGAGGTTCGAACAGTCGCGCAAATTCTGGACGGAGGGAAAGCTCGGTAGCAGGTGTTGCAAAACATGGTGAATGAAAAGATTTACCACCAAGACACCAAGAACACAAAAGAAATGGTTGCAATGTCGCGCTTTGTGTCCTTTTGTGTTCTTCGTGCTGTTTGTGGTTCCGTCTTTTATTGACAGCCTGTAGAACCGCCCGCGAAAGAATCCACCCTGCCCCCTTTTCGATCGCGGCAAATTGTCCGCCGCGTGACGTCAAGGATCCACAAAACTGTGTATCCTCAGAGAACACCGCAATCATGGCTTAACCGATGTCAAAAATAGGCCAGCCTTAGAAAAGGAGTTAAAAATGACACCAATACGACATTTCTTAAACAGGGTAGTTCCTTCAGCCGGACTGGTCCTCGCAGTTCTCCTTGCTTTTGGAAACCTGCCGCAACCGGAAAAAGCTCCGGAATTCACGCTCAAAAACGCGCGGGGTGAGACTGTTACCCTATCGTCCTTTAAGGGCAAAGTGGTCGTGGTAAATTTCTGGGCAACGTGGTGCGGGCCCTGCAGGGCCGAGATTCCCGGATTCTTAGATGTGTATGATCAATACAGGTCCAAAGGGCTTGAAATTTTGGGAATCTCACTGGACAGCGATGGTTGGGGATCTATTAACCAGTTTGTGAAGAAATATGAGATAACATATCCGGTTGTCCTGGGGGATCAGGAGACCGTTCGGAATTATGGCGGGATCGAAGCGATCCCGACGACATTCATTGTGGATAAGGCGGGCAACATTGCGGTCCGGCATGTTGGTTACATGAGCACAAGCGACCTCCTCCGCCGCGTGAAGGAGCTCCTCTGAAATGATTGCAACTGAACTGAAAACGCGTGTAATGACTTCCCCGAACCAATCTCAAGATCGCCTACCCAGCATGAAGTCGCATTTAAAGACAGTTGCGCTTGTCCTTGCGGATATCAGCAGTTACACGGAATTCATCACTTTTAACCGAACAAGCCTTCTCCATGCTTCTGAAATCGTCTCAGAACTTCTTGAATCAGTCATAGAGAATGCAGCGTTTCCGTTGGTTCTTAACAAGCTTGAGGGAGACGCAACGTTGTTCTATTCTGATATCAACGGGGATCCCTCGCGCGGGGCGGCCGACGTCGTTGGTCAGATATCGAGATTCTTTGAGGTCTTTGACAGGAAGACGTCCGAAATCGCCTTGAACCGTCAGTCATGCTCCTGCGATGCGTGCCAAAACGTCACAAAGCTTCGGCTGAAGGTAATTCTGCATGCCGGGGAAATAGCATTGCGGAATATTCGCCAATTCGAGGAACTGTCTGGCGAGAATGTCATCCTTGTTCACCGGTTGCTCAAGAACTCAGTTTCCGACCGTGAGTATGTGCTTATGACAGAGGCTTTCCATGAGCTTGCACGCGGCGTCTCTTTGGGTGATGGAGAAACCCGTGAAGAGCTCTACGATGATCTCGGAAGCATCAAGGTTCGCGTATTTCTCCCCGGTCAGTTTCCCGGCACCACAGTTCATCATCACACCTCAGAGTTTTCCTGAAGAACTTCTCCTTTCCCGATGTTTGTCTCTGAGACCGGAATTTTCGTTCCCGCCGTTACGTCAGCTCAAATGAAAGAGATTGACCGTATTGCGGTGGAGGAAACCGGTCCGAATCTGCTTCAAATGATGGAAAACGCCGGATCTGCGCTGGCGCAATCTGTCATTGACATGCTTGGCAGGGATTGGCGGAGTGCTGAGATTCTGGTGTACGCAGGGCCGGGGGGAAACGGGGGAGGAGGGGTGTGTGGAGCGAGACATCTTGCAAACCGGGACGCCCGTGTGAGTTTTCATTTCTCGGACCCGTCTCGCCTCACAAATGAATCGGAATTTCAGTTGCGTATTCTGCGTTCCACGAGCGCAAGAGGACTGTCGCCCTCCGATCTTCATTCCATGAAACCCGACTTGATCATCGATGCGATCATTGGTTACGGACTGGATTCAAGGCCGCGCGGCGCGGCCCTGGAACTCATTCGTCGCATCGCAGGCGGCCGATGCCCGGTTCTTTCCCTGGACGTCCCATCGGGCGTAGACGCGACATCCGGTGAGCATCCCGGTGATTTCGTCAAAGCTGATCGCACTGTAACGCTGGCCCTTCCCAAGACCGGACTTACTCACGAATCAGCCGGAGAAATATTTCTCGCAGATATCGGAATTCCGCAAGAGGTGTATAGAAGGCTGGGGTTGAAATACACCTCCCCATTTAATGCCCGGTCCGTCATTCAGATTGTGGCAACGCCCGCTGACCGGTGATTCACGACGTCCCGATGTTTTCCTTTTTGCCGACACTCAGAGGAAAAGGCCCCGCCTTCCGCTCGAAATACCAGATCAGAAATGCCGCCCCTGCCAGGGCAAGATCTTTCATGAAATGCGCCATGTCATTCATGCGCGCCATGGGATCTTCGAGAGTCCAGAAATCGTGGATGATGAAAGCTGTGGGCACAAGGAACAAGACGAGAAGCAGTGCGCCGATCCGCACATAGACTCCCAAGAGAATACTAAGTCCGCCGAGAACGATCATGACGCCGGTGAGAATGACGGTGATCTCAGCAGCCGGGACTCCCTTCATGGCAGCGTACTGAGCCATGGCATCGAGACTGCCGAAGTGACCCATGAGCCCATTGGCAATGAACACCATGGAAAACAGGATACGCGCAACCAGGACTCCGTAATTCATGTTGTCCTCCTTTGTTTTTTTGGACTCCACCATATCAACGGAATTCCTGAAAAGGTCTGAAAAAACCAGGAACGAGTCAAGTGAGCAAGAGATCTATTTTTGAAGGGCAAGCTGTCTACTTGGAACCACCGAGAATGCGCTTTCTGTGTTTTGTTCCCCATCTGTGGAGCTCGTCGATAAGCTTTTCGAGGGTGCAGTTTATGAAGAACCTTGCGCTGCTCGGAAGCGCGTTGTTGATTACCTACTTTGGGTCGGGTCCGCTGAGTCTTGATGTGTTTGTCGAGAGGCGGGAAGCAGCGCAGTATGGCCTGGGGAAATGAGATCTGTCATTGGCCTAATACAACAGCAATCGGATCCCCGCGATAAAAGCAACGTCATTTCCGATTTGCGTTCCGTTGAGGGATTCCAGGACGGGAAACTGGAGAGATATCTCGGTCAGAAACACCCGCGACGGAATCCATTGGAGACCGGGTGCCAGCATAAGGGTGTGCCCTCCTGAATTGTTATCGACGACGCTGTTCACGTCGTCAGACGCATTATATGTCCCTGATGCTTCGAGGTATAAATTCCATTGTGTGGCAGGATATGTCTCGTAGACGGCCGGGACAAGTCGAAATCCGACCGCGGCATTGTAGCTGAGCGTGTTGCCATACGTACGCCCCTCGGAGGAGCCGTTGAATGAATACGATGCGTCGCCGTAAAGACCGACCCTTTTCCCGATCCATCCCGCCGCCATACCCAATGAAACATCCCAGCTCCCCGTTCCCAGTGCGGGAACACGGTTTTCATTCCCCGTGGGTACCTTCAGGCTTGCCTTTCCAATGATGCGAAACGTCTCTTGGAGGTCGTCGATTTGTACGAGAACATATTTGCCGAATAATGAAACATCGCCCAATCCCGTTGATGTGACGCTCCCTGCGATGGATTGACTCCTGACATTCATGACTGGAACCATGGCACCCAGAAGGAAATCGCTCGTGAGATTGTAAGGAACGACAACAGGCACGACCGTTGCGCGTACCGACCGACGGAGGGAATCAGAGATTTCAGTTCCGTTTTGGTAGAGTTGTGACCGGTTTACGAACACAGAACGCAGCATGACCGCCTTTCCTTCAAGTCCAAGCAGAATAGGAGTATCGGTGTTGATGGGAGGGCCCTGTGCGTGAACAGTGGGAAATGTCGAGAGCGCGACAATGAGAAAAGCGTATATCTTCCTGCCAGTTTTCATAGATAGGGCAGAACAATGAACAGAAACGAGGCTAAAAAGCTTGTTGTAAAGAAAACTTTGTTGAAGATCGCGCCCCGCACTCGAAACGCGAAATAGGCCGAGACAGCAAAGGACGTCAATCCTGCAATAAAGAAAAAGTACCGATACGGCTGCATCATCAGCACGAGGCTCGAACCACCGAATCCTGCAAGTGATAGAAAGAACGGGATCGAGCAGCAGGGTCTCGAAAGAAAACCCAACGTGCTCCCTAACAAACTTATGAGATATGCCTTTCATGGATTGTGAGTTGAACTTGACGTTTCCTTTTTTGTCGATTGTTCCCGCGTGATCCCTCTCGGAGTGAATCCCGAATCTTCCACAACTTGATTGATTGTCTCGTCCTCAACCGTTTCTCCGTCTTTCAGGGTGAGCGTTGCCATTCCTTCCTCCAAGTTGATTTCCACCCTCTCAACTCCTTTCAGTTCTATCAGATTCTTTTCCAAACTATACGCACAGTATGCGCATGAGAGCCCATCGACTCTCACATTGATTTTGTCGCCTGCAAGCAACGATGATAATGAGATCATCACAAGAGTTGCCAGCAGTGCCGTTCCATACAATATACGGTTCATTGTCTTTTCTCCTTATGTATGCCCGTTGTTGATGAAACACCAAGTTCTTTTGAATTATCCAACCACGACAAGGATTCCATAATTCCCTTCAGATCGAGCTGGGCAAACTCTCGCTTTGTAAATTGCAATCGCTCCGCATCGCTGCAGTTTCCCGGACAAGCCGCGAGTCGAGCGGAAAGCATTTCTGCGAGATGCATCTTCAGTTGTTCTTCCAACACATCGTAAATCGTGCTGTGAACGGCTTGTTCCACTGCTTTCAGTTGGGTAAAGACTTCTTGGACTGACCTGTCCTCTTCAAGCATTTGTTCGATCCCGTTCAACTGGCCCTGGATGTAATGCAGACGCTTCACAACCGCCTTTTTTTCGTGTTGGCCTAACATAAGTGATACCTTTCTCAATACCTGCGAACAAAATAACACGAAGCAGGGGGTGTCTGTCAAGCGCGAATGTGACCCGCGAACGTTTTCTGTCCCGCTCTTGGATTCCGCCTTGTGGCGGGATCTGATCTGCAAAACGATGGAAGTTTTCTCATGGAGGTGCAAGGGTGTGACGGACTCCCGCATCAATATCGAACGTCCAACTCCGAATGTCGAAATTATGAATGGTTTCTTTCAGCATCCTCTTTGCGCTGTTGAAATTCCCTCACAACCCGATTCACATCCCCCAGACAGCACTCACCCTTGGGGTTTTTGACATCGCACTCGCATCTCCCTGCCTTGACCTCTCGGGCAATCTCAATAGCTGCGGTGGATTTCCCCAACTCAGCGATCTGGTTCTTGATTCTCCCGCGGGTCCAGGTAAAGCAGTAGCAGACGTTTACATCGTCTCCCTGATCCTTCGTGAAAACCTTCACATTGACATCGCCGACAGAAACCGTTGGCGCTTCCTCGTTGGAAAAGTAAACAACGTCGCACGCCTCGTCGGTGCAATAGTAATATTGAACGTCACGGAGTTTTTGCGAGGCCTGGGGCTTAAGGAGGTGTTCGACCGTCCTCCTTTGCACCTTCCGGGACATTGTTTTTGTCACAGGACACTCGGCCTTCGCCGGAGCCGGAGTGTGCTCTGTCACGAGGCAACACTCATCTCCTTTCTTGTGTTCGTCTGCGGCGATGACCTCCACAGGCAATGTGCAGCATGAGTTCATGATCCTTTCTCCTTTCTGATGGCGGACGAGAACCCCACCTGATTCAATTCGTCGATAAACGCCTTCGGCCGGACCTTGGTTGAATCATATTCCAAGACAGCATTCGCATCCTGATAATTTACTCGCGCCGTGGCGACCCCCTCCATTCGCCCCAAGGTTGCCTGCAACCCAGCAGCGCACGCTTCGCAATCCATTCCCTCGATATTCAGGACAGTCACTGCATTCGCGATCGATGGTGGATCTTTCACTGAGACGGGCTGAGCCAGGAGTTCCTGAGTCCATCCGAGGTAGGGGATTGCAAAGGAAACAGCCGCAATGGCCGTCGCAAGCCACACAGAGATCTTACTCCATTTGCCCGCCGATTCAACCTTGCAGCTTCCGTCATCGCACACCACCTCCCGCTTGCGATAGACAAGGAAGAATCCGAGGCCGAGCAGCAGGACTGTGAGCACGATGAAGTAAGGCCGGTAGGCTACAAAAACAGAAAACGCCCCGATACTGCCCACACCCACAATGGCAGCTGCAATTGGTCCGATACAGCAAAGCGAAGCGGTGATGGCAGTGAAAACAGACCCAACGGCGGTAACGTTTGCGTGTTTCATATCACTTCTTCCTTACGCAAGAATGTATGGTTCTCCTTCATTTCGCCCCTGCGGAACAGCGTCTGGAGTTGGGCTGTAACGGTATTCCGGACAAGGGAGTAAAAGATGGTCTGCTTCTCGCGCCGGCTTCTGACCATATTCTCACCCTTCAGCCTGGAGAGATGCTGCGACACCGCGGAATCTGTCAAGGCCAGAACCTCAGCAAGGTCGCAGACGCACATTTCCTTGTGGGCGTACAGCAAATACAGAATCTTGAGCCTCTGCGCATTGCCCGCAGCGGCAAGGGAATCAGCCAGCGTGTCCAGTCCTTTCTGCTGTGCGAGGTTTCTTTTGATAAGGGCGAATTCCGCTGTACTGAAGTTCGGTCCAATGCAAAGCCTTCCATCAACGTGAATTCTTTTCATGTCTACTCCTAATTTTAGTAATTACTTAATTACTGTAACAAGGTAAGAACCTCAGAGTTTCTTGTCAAGTGAAAAATCAGCATGCCAGGTTCAAATGTCAGTCAGCGGACATTCGTGGGGCGTGATTGTTGCCTTGTCGCCCACACGACAGTATTCCCTGCGTTTCATGCGTAGATTGGAACCGTTTGTTGAGAACATTTCGAATAACCAACACACTGGAGACCCAATGAAACCGGTTGAAATCAGTGACAGGACCTTCGAGCATGAGGTCATTCAAAACCCTCTGCCGACTGTGGTGGATTTCTGGGCGCAATGGTGCGGACCGTGCAAGCAGATTGCTCCGATTCTTGATGAGATTGCCCGGACGTACGAGGGACGCCTGACAGTTGCCAAGCTGAATGTCGACGACAATCCCGGGAGGGCGGAGGAGTACGGAGTGAGAAGCATTCCCACCCTTTTATTTCTTCAGAATGGAAGTGTCGTGGACAAGATTATCGGTGCGGTTCCGAAAGCCGAGCTTGAAGCCCGGATCGCACGCCTTCTGAACGCCTGACCGGACTCGGAGGAGACCATCTCACGATGAAGAGAATAGTCAGAGTTGTCCTTATCACGGCGGCCATTGTCATGGTTCTGATTCAGCTCTTCAGGCCGGAGAGAACCAATCCGCCCACCGATCCTGCGATGTCGATTCGTGCGACCGCCGTCATTCCCCCGCAAGTTCTGGCGACGCTCGAACGATCATGTTTCGATTGTCATTCCAACGAAACCCGCTGGCCATGGTACAGCGCCATTACGCCAATGAATTTTCTTGTCGTTGATGACGTCATCAAGGCGCGAAAGCGTGTGAATTTCTCGGAATGGGGAAAGCAGAAGCCGATGAAACGTCAGGGGCTCCTGCAGATGATTGATGATCAGGTGGCCTTGCGTGAAATGCCCCTTCGAAACTACCTCATCTTGCATCCACAGGCCTCGCTCGCCGATTCTGACATTGCGGCCATTTCCCGGTGGGTCGTGGCCGAACAAGATCGGCTTTCCAAGATTGATGCCAACGAGGAAAGATGATTGGGGGTTTATCACGTTCGACCCGTCAGGGGTCGGATATTTCTAACCGGTAACCCAAGTAATGAGCCGAACTCCATAAGGAGTTCGATATATCCCTGTGGCTTCTTCGCGGGATTGATGTGGAACCCCTGACGGGGTTCGGTCCTGGTTTCGGGGTCGGAGTTAGAAATGTTGAACCCCCTCGGGGTTCAGAGTCAAGATGCACGGTATGTCGCGGTTAGAAATGTTAAACCCTTGCGGGGTTCAGATTGAGATATTCTCGGGATGATTTCATCCCACCACATTCGACCCCGTCAGGGGTCGGCTATTTCTAACCATGTATCCATGCACCTCTCCGAACTCCGTAGGAGTTCCATATATCTCGGTTTGCACGTAGACTTGATGTGGAACCCCTGACGGGGTTCGGTCCTGGTTTCGGGGTCGGAGTTAGAAATGTTGAACCCCTTCGGGGTTCAGAGTCAAGATGCACGGTATGTCGCGGTTAGAAATGTTGAACCCCCTCGGGGTTCAGAGTCAAGATGCACGGTATGTCGCGGTTAGAAATGTTGAACCCCCTCGGGGTTCAGAGTCAAGATGCACGGTATGTCGCGGTTAGAAATGTTGAACCCCTTCGGGTTCAGATTCAGATATTCCCAGGATGATTTTCGACCCCGTCAGGGGTCGGCTATTTCTAACCATGTATCCATGCACCTCTCCGAACTCCGTAGGAGTTCCATATATCTCGGTTTGCACGTAGACTTGATGTGGAACCCCTGACGGGGTTCGGTCCTGGTTTCGGGGTCGGAGTTAGAAATGTTGAACCCCTTCGGGTTCAGATTCAGATATTCACAGGATGATTTCATCCCACCACGTTTCGACCCCGTCAGGGGTCGGATATTTCTAACCATGTATCCATGCACCTCTCCGAACTCCGTAGGAGTTCCATATATCTCGGTTTGCACGTAGACTTGATGTGGAACCCCTGACGGGGTTCGGTCCTGGTTTCGGGGTCGGAGTTAGAAATGTTGAACCCCCTCGGGTTCAGAGTCAAGAATGCACGGTATGTCGCGGTTAGAAATGTCGAACCCTTCGGGGTTCGGTGTTGTTTCACGGTTTGGGTCAGAAATCTTGAACCCCTGCGCGGTTCATTATATGGTTATTGCGGATCCGGGAAAAAACCACTTGAGATTCAACCGCACAAGTGGCTATATTTGGTTACCACGAATCGTTCTACATCTCGCCTTGGGGGGTATCATGCCAAACACTTACACTCAGATTTTCATTCAGATCGTTTTTGCTGTCAAGTTTCGGGCGCGTCTTGTTTCACGGCCTTGGAAGTCTGCCTTGGAGCGATACATCACGGGGATTGTTCAGAACAAAGGACACAAACTCATTCGGCTCAACTGCATGCCTGATCATAGCCACGTCTTCGTGGGGATGAAGCCGCACGAAGCACTGTCAGACCTTGTGCGCGATATCAAGCGCGACTCGACATCGTTTATTAATTCACATCGATGGGTTCGCGGCCGCTTCGCATGGCAGGAAGGTTTTGGTGGGTTCAGCTACTCTGCTCGGGATGTCGATAGAGTCGTGAAATATATTATGAACCAGGAAGAGCACCATCGTCGCTTAACATTTCGAGAAGAGTATCAGACGTTCTTGGAGGAGTTTGGTGTGGAATATGATCCCCGTTATATTTTGAAAGAACCCGAGGATTGATGTGGAACCCCTAACGGGGTTCGATGTTGCTTGATGTCGCGGGTTAGAAAT
>JBBEEC010000001.1:63406-136011 GCA_040880975.1 Bacteroidota bacterium
GAGATACCTCGGGTTTATCACGTGCGACCCCGATAGGGGTCGGATATTTCTAACCACGCCACCCAAGTACCTCACTGAACTCCATAGGAGTTCCACATATCCCGGCTTGCATGTCGACTTGATGTGGAACCCCTAACGGGGTTCGATGTTGCTTGATGTCGCGGGTTAGAAATGTTGAACCCCTTCGGGGTTCACATCAGGAGCCCGTTTGGCCGGATCGAAAGAGATACCTCGGGTTTATCACGTGCGACCCCGATAGGGGTCGGATATTTCTAACCGGTAACCCAAGTAGTTCGATATATCCCTGTGGGTTCTTCGCGGGATTGATGTGGAACCCCTAACGGGGTTCGGTCCTGGTTCCGGGGTGGGAGTTAGAAATGTTGAACCCCTTCGGGGTTCAGAGTCAAGGATGCACGGTATGTCGCAGTTAGAAATGTTGAACCCCTTCGGGGTTCAGAGTCAAGGATGCACGGTATGTCGCGGTTAGAAATGTTGAACCCTTCGGGGTTCACAGCAGCAGCCCGATTGACCGGATCGAAGGAGATACGTCGGGTTTATCACGTGCGACCCCGTCAGGGGTCGGCTATTTCTAACCATGTATCCATGTACCTCTCCGAACTCCGTAGGAGTTCCATATGTCCGAGCCCCTGTGCGCGGACTTGATATGGAACCCTACGGAATGTGTTCCAGAATCTCCCGAACGGCTGAGCGGTTGTGATAGTCCGGGTCAAAATGCCTCCAGACGATTGTGCCGCCTTTGTCGATGATAAACGTGGCAGGAATGGGAAGTCGTTCACTTTCGTCCGATTGGCTGTGAGCAAGGTCCGCCCCTAGTTTTTCGTTATAAACCTTTAACTGGTTCTCTTCCGGCTTGAAGGTGACATCGTAGGCGTTTGAGATGGAAAACCCCTCGTCGAACAAAAGGCGGAATTGCGCGCCGGTCTTTTTTGCGGTTTTCAACAGGAATTGGGGCTTTTCCGGAGAGACAGCAACAACGGTTGCTCCCTTGGAGTGCATCATGTCAAGGCTGTCCTGAAGCGCCTTGAGGTGCCGGTTGCAGTACGGACACCATTGACCCCGATAGAAAATCAAAACTACAGGTCCTCCTCGAAGTGCCGCAGCCAATTCGAAGATTTTGCCATCCTTGTCAATTGCTGTAAAAAGTGGGGCTTGGACGCCAACAGGAAGCCCCTTTGCCTCCGAAGCCGGTCTTGGATCCTGCATGCCGAGGAAGCTCATTTCAAGGACTATGGGAATGATTATTGACATCAGTGTGTTCACAGAGAGGGTCATAGCTGTCTCCTTTCGGTCTCTGAGGAAATTTGCGGTTCTTCAGATAGACCATTATACTCAAAGAATACCAACCGTTAGGATAAACATTTGTCATCAAGACGACAATGAGTGGTACTGAGCGACCGTCGAAATTCTGGTACCTGAAGCATTTCAACATCTTTGAGGGGATGGATGATGCTTCGATGAAACAGGTGAACGACATGTCGTCCATGACCAGTGTCCGTTCCCAGCAACCGCTTTACTTTCCCGACCAGCCTACCCAAACCATCTTCTTCTTGAAGGAAGGGCATGTCAAGATCTCCCGGCTCACAGAAGACGGGAAGGAAATGATCCTCGATGTTCTCGGTCCCGGTGAAATTTTCGGGGAATTGTCGTTTTCCGGATCAGGGGAGTCGAGCGGAGAGCTCGCCCAGGCTCTCGATGATACCGTGATTTGCACGATGAAGAAGGAGGATTTCGAATCCCTCCTCCGGACGAAGCCGGAACTGAATTTCGAGCTCACAAAGCGAATCGGACTGCGTCTTAGGCGCTTTGAGGAACGAGTTTCTGAAATGGTGTTTAAGGACGTCCGAAAGCGCATCGCCGCATTTCTTGTCCGGTACGCCGAAGATTTCGGCAAGATCAAGGGGGGGATCATCACTATTCGAATGCACCTCTCACACCAGGAAATTGCTCTCCTGGTCGGCGCTGCAAGGCAGACCGTCACCAGTACCCTTAATGAATTCCGCTCTAAAGGTCTGATCGATTTCTCCCGCCAGGGATTTACCATCAAGCAACTTTCCGAGCTACAAAAACTCTCCCGTTAACCCGTCGTTTTGACTCTTTTTGAATGTCACCCAGCGGACAGCGTCCGCCACGGCCTTCGTGTATCTTGTAGCCGGACTTTGAGTCCGAATAGGAAAGGATACAACGATGGAACGAATAACAGTGTACTCTACCACATGGTGCGGAGATTGCCGCCGAACGAAGCGTTTTCTCAATGAACATGGGATTTCCTTTCAGGAAATCGACATCGACCGGGATCCTGCAAGCGCCCAAACAGTAATCGATTGGTCAGGCGGTCGGAGGGTGATTCCGACGATCAGGATCGACTGCGAATCCAAGTCGCTACCCGTCATCCTCCATAATCCCCCGATAGCCGATCTTACGAGGGCCTTGGGATTATGAATCCGAACATTGTCGAGGTTTTCATTGAGAAAAACTGTCAGGCGTGTAAGGAAGTTCTTGATGTCATTAATTCGATCATGGCCCAATACGGAATCAGTCTGCGCGTGTACGACCGGCAGGAACATAAGAATGTTTTTCGCGATCGATCTGTTATCGTTTGTCCAGCCACGTTTGTCAACAATCGGCTTGCCTTCTACGGCGCTTTTTCGTCTGCGGAGCTTTCGCAGTATTTGAAAATGGATGGTCGAAGGTAAAAGCCGGCAGGAAATGGTTTCAAACGTATCACTTCTCACTTTTCACTGTTCGTTTTTCAAGGAGGTTCGTTATGAACAAATTCAATATCAACAAGGCGATCGGAGCCGGGATAGCCGGAACGGTCGTCATGACCTTGTTCGCCATGATGGCGCCGCTGATGGGAATGCCCGAAATGAATATTCCCAAAATGCTCGCCGACTTTATGGGATTCCCAGTCGTCGTCGGATGGCTTGCCCACTTCATGATCGGGACAATTCTGGCTGTGGGCTATGGGTCAATCCTTGTTTCCAAACTGCCCGGCGCACCCGCTGTCAAAGGTGTTCTCTTCGGATTGATTCCCTGGTTCATGGCGCAGATCGTTGTCAACCCGATGATGGGTGCAGGCGTTTTTGCAATGAACACACCAGCACCATTGATGATGGTCATGGGAAGTTTGGTGGGGCACGCGGTATACGGGGCCGTTGTCGGGTTTGTGTACGGAACAAAAGCGCAACCGAAAACTGCCACTGCCTGAACACTCTGAGAAGGTCATGAAGAGCATCTATTTTCTTTTTCTCCTTCTTTCGCCGCCGCTCCTGGTTTCCGACAAGGAACCCATGATTGCGCTTCATGGCGGTTCCTTTGTCATGGGATCGCGGCACGCCGCATATACTGACGAAGAGCCAGCGCGGGTCGTGACCGTCGGGCCATTCGCAATCGACGAGCATGAGGTGTCGAATGCTCAATTCGAAGCGTTCATTCGGGAAAACGGATACTTCACTGATGCTGAAAAAAAGGGTGGAGGTTGGGCCTATCGAAAGGGTGCGAAGGACTGGGAATTTGTCAAAGGAGCTGATTGGCGGCACCCCGAGGGGCCTGCCTCGGATATTAAGGGCCGCATCAATCATCCCGTCGTTCAGGTGTCCTGGAATGACGCGGTGGCCTACGCGCGCTGGGCCGGAAAGCGTCTCCCTACGGAAGCCGAGTGGGAATATGCGGCAAGGGGTGGCAGGGAACAGAGAATCTATCCCTGGGGAGATGAGCTGGAACCGAATGGGAAACCGGTGGCAAACTTCTGGCAGGGCATTTGGCCGAAATCGAATCTTCTCACGGACGGTTTCTACTACACTTCTCCAGTCGGAAGTTTCCGCGCAAACGGATTTGGTCTTTATGATATGGCGGGAAATGTGTGGGAATGGTGCGCCGATTGGTATGCGGCAGATTACTATAGCAGCGGGCCGGACATTGATCCGAAAGGTGCTTCAGAGGGGACATTCAGATCAGCAAGAGGCGGGTCCTGGTTTTGCAGTGAGGCATACTGCGCCGCATACAGGAATGCGTTCCGTGGCAGGAGTCCGCAAGATTACAGTTTCAACAATGTGGGGTTTCGGTGTGCGAAATAGTGTCCGTATGAGAAAATCCAAATCACAACATCACACCATCACAACATTCACAAATCACAAAGGAGGCACCCATGAAGTCCACTCTATTCTCGTTGGTTCTGGTCGCCGCGCTGGCAGTTTCAACTGCCCAGGCCCAAAACCCGTGTAATCCATGCGGTAAGAAGGAGGCGATGAAGACCGGCGAGGTCAGCCTTGTCGGTGAGATCATCGACGTCAAATGTTATACCACCGGTATGATGGGTGGTCGCGGTCCGGATCACGAAGACTGTGCCATCTCTTGCATCAAAGGCGGACTGCCGGTCGGTCTTCTCGATGAGAAATCGGGCGAGGTGTACACGATCGTCCCTGCCAAAGGCATGAAGGGTGCAAATCAGGCTCTTCTGCCGTTTGTTGCAAAAAGGGTGAAGATCCAGGGTTCCCTGCTCGAAAAAGGGGGAAACAGAATTCTCGCCTACACGAATGTAGAAGAGGCGAAGTGATCACAGAACCGGGAGCGTGGGCTCCCGGCTCTTTGTTTGGATTTTAAGAAAGTCCCGGTAGTCTGCACCGGGGCGGGTCCTGATGAAGTCCGACTTCACAGCGTTATCTAATGATGAAGTCGGACTTCTCACATCCACCCGATTCGCAATCCCCGCTCATTAATACACTGCACGCTTACTGCTTCAACTTGCATATCGTCTTTCCGTGGAGTATATTATCATCCGATAACGACTTTCGATAACACTCTCCTCTTTTTCCTATGGACCCAATGGTCCGAAGTTTCTTTCTGGGATTCATCAAGATTCATATTCTGCACCATGCCTCCAGGGAACCCGTGTACGGCCTCTGGTTCATTGAGGAATTGCGCCGCCACGGGTACGAAATCAGCCCTGGAACCCTCTATCCCATCTTCCATTCGCTGGAGGCGGACGGCTTTTTGCGATGCTCCGAAAAGGTCGTTGATGGGAAGATTCGGAAGTACTACCGGACCACGGCGAAAGGGAATCTCACCCTCAAAGAGGCAACGTCGAAAGTTCAGGAGCTCCTTCACGAAATTATTGAGGATTGAATACTATGTCAACATTCAAGCGCTGGAACTCTGGACGGCACTAACGCTCTGCGATATCGGCATCCTGATGTCCATTCTGGCATTTCTCCTTCACATTGGCCGGCCGTACTTCGAACGTATCCTTGGCCGTCTGACTCTCCGCGTCGCCGCCGACCTCCGGTGGCTTGTCTACGTGGTGCTTCGGGACGGCTCCTTGCTTGTCGCTCTTCTGCTTGGTTTTTTGACCCTGAATCTCGATCTTATGGCAGATATCAAGATCGGCCTTCCCTTCGTTCCTCTCGGAACAGTCGCCATGGCCGTTGCGTTGGTACTGAAAGTGTTCCGGAATTCAGAGGACCTGAATAGGTCTTTCCGGGTTGTCACATATTGGGTGAGCATAGGAGCGTTCCTTAATACCGTGGGTTACGTTTTTGTGATGGAGGCGCCGGGCGATGAATATTCCGCCGCGCAGACCGCCTTTTGGCAAACAATGAAATCGTGGCGTTCGAATATTAACCCCGACCTCGCCACGGTCACCTTCTACGCCACGTTCCTCCTGCTCGTCGCCGTCGGCTTGTACACAATGACAAGAGCACTCAGTCTTTATGGCAGAACAATTACGGAAGGGGCAAAGAATGTTCAGGCTTAGACTCAATGCGAAACATTGCATCTCATGCGGACTATGCATGGACGTGTGCCGGCCGGAAGCGATCAGAATGCAAATCAGCGGATCGGCTCCTGTTGAAGGCGGAGTACTTTCGTACATGCACCTTCATCCGAAAATGGACGACGAACGACTCCCCGAAGTCACGATGACCTTCCCTTATCTGGCACAGCCCCATCTCTGCGATGGCTGCATGCTCTGCGTCCGGGAATGTCCAACGACGGCATTGGAGTTGTATCGCAGCGGACAAACTCCGGAGACTCTTTTCCACCAAGATTCGCCTCACGTATCAAACCATTAGACGAAGGTAAGAACATGAAGAACTCATTCGTCATCGCGGCTTCGGTGTGTTTCCTGTTTCTTTCGTGCGCGATGCCTCTGTTCGGTCAGGAGGGTGTGGATTGGGTCAAGCTCCATCCGGCCTTCGAAGGCGCATCGTTTGTGAAGGATACCGAAGCCTGTCTCACATGCCATGAGGAGTCGGGCAGGAAATACCTCAACACGACCCACGGGCGGCTGTTCGGACGCAGCACCGGGAGTCTGCAATCCGCCGACTGCGAGTCGTGCCACGGTCCTCGCAGCAAGCACGTCAATGAGCCGGATGCGAGCCTCGCGTTGTCGGTCGAACAGTACTCCGCAGCGTGCCTGCAATGCCATCAGGACGGGAACAGGATCTACTGGTCCACAGGCATCCATAAGACGGCCGATGTTGGATGCGTGTCCTGTCATACCGTGATGGAAAAACGCAGCACCGCGGCATTGCTTTCGGAGACGAACCAGTCTGCACTCTGCTCCACCTGTCACACCGACGTCAAGGCCAGGATGAGCCGGGCCTATCGTCACCCCGTCCCGGAAGGCAAGCTCGAATGCTCGTCGTGTCACAACCCTCATGGAACGTCCGGCCCGGCGCTGCTGGCACGCGGAACAGCCAGTGAAACGTGCTATGCCTGCCACCAGGAGAAACGGGGCCCCTTTCTCTGGGAACATGCACCGGTGCGGGAAGACTGCATGACGTGCCACGAGCCTCACGGTTCTAATAACAGAAACCTGCTCGTGACCCAAAGCGCATCCCTCTGCGTCAGCTGTCACCAGTATGGCGGGCACATTAACCAGTACCGGTACAACCGCGTCAGTACACCGTACGGAAACGGTTGCGCAAACTGCCACGTGACGCTTCACGGTTCCAATCATCCATCGGGCGCAAAATTCAACAGGTAGAGGCCATGAATATGAATAAGAGCATCGGTAGCATAACGGCAACACTTCTCTGTGCCTCACTTGCCGTTCAGTCGCCGGCACAGGAAAAGGTCTCAACGTCTGGAGAGTACAGGCCAGGCATCCGTTGGACCACCCTCGACGTGAATTCGAGCAAATACGACGAGTACCGCGACCTGCGTGACGGATTTTTTGTCGACGTTCTTCGACTGGATATCCTGGCGCCGGAAAGTGGCTGGTTGTTCGACTTGGGGGCTGAAAAGGCCCTCCGCGACGATCAGCGGGTGCGCGTGCGGTTGGATCATCTCGCCAGCCGCCTGAGTATCTTCATCGATCACAACAAGATTCCGCACAATCTGAGCAACAAGGCGATGACCCCGTACATCGACCGGGGACGCGGCCTGCTCACCGTGCCGGCGCCCGCGTCGATTCTGAAGGACGGAAACGACACGACGGGGACTCCTTCGCTTGTTCCGACCACCGGCCAGATGGCATTCAATGATGCGCTCATCGCGAAGTATCTTGAAACCTACTTACGGCCGGTGAGTCAGCGCACGGACCGGGAACGCACAACGGCGGGACTGAGTCTTCATGACGTTGGTCCGCTCGACATTTCCCTCACCTATCTGAACGAACGGCGCAACGGGATGCAGAGCACCTTTGGTCCCATCGGGGACCGCCCTCCGCGGACTCTGAACGTCCAGATTCCGGAGCCTGTGAAATACACGACCTATGAGATGATGGGCGACATCGGGTACACGGCGCCCCGTTTTCAGCTTCAGCTTAGGTATGTCTTGTCGATTTTCGAAAATGAAATCGACGTCTTGCGCTGGGAGAACATGTTTTTTGCTCCCGATCCTGGAATGGACTTCGTTGCCACGGTTGCCGGTACTCCCCGAAATGTCTCGAATTTCGGTCTGCGTTCACTCGCTCCCGACAATGTGTCACACACCGTCTCTCTCTCTTCCGGTTTTGACCTTCCGTTTGAAAGCCGCCTTTCCTCGACGATTACATTCGGGTCCATGCGCCAAAATGAGCGGCTTCAACCGTACAGCGTGAGCACGCTTGGTGGGGACGCGACTGGCGACGGTCTGGCATGGAATGATCTCGACAAGTTGCCGCGCGCTCGCGCCGATGCGGAGATGCAGACGTTACGGGTTGACCTTGAGTATTCTGTCAGTCCCATTGCAGGACTGAACGTCCGGCCGTTTTTGCGATATTATGACCTCGATAACAAAACACCCGTCGCAGAATGGAGGTACGTGTCACAGGATGCCGCAGGCACCAACGGTGCAGTCAATTACAGAAACTTCCGCCGGAACCTTGCATATGCCTACAACAAGGTTACAGCCGGCGTTGACGTTCGACAATACGTTCCTTTTTGGCGAACGACACTGGGGTTGGGATACGCACGGGTGGGCATCAAGAGGGATTTCAGGGAGGCTGATACCGACGAGGACAAATTCGAATTCTCTTTGCGTGCGCGACCATCGCGCATGCTATCGGTTTCCGCAGTTCTGGGCTACTGGAATCGCGAAGGCAACGGGTACAATTATAATGTCACCAGTCAGAGTTACTGGTACTCCTTTGCGCAGGGGGCCGCAGATGTGGACAATCCCCAGTTCCTTTTCGCCAACCATCCTGACCTGCGTAAGTTTGACGTTTCAGACCGCAAACGTCAGGAGCTCCGGGTCTCGGTGACCTCCATCGCCCGGGAGGACCTTGACCTGACGGCCTCCTACCGATACTGCAAGGATGATTTTGAGTCCGGGGTTACACCGGTCGCCCCGCTTGCAGGAACGACAGTCCCACTGCCGAATCCCGCCGATGCCAACGCGCTTACACCCGGCCGGCAATTGGGTTTGCTCCTGGATACGCGGCAAGCGGTTTCAGTATTCGCCCATTATGTCCTATCGGACCGGTGGACGCTCACGGCTTTTGCTGACCGGGAAGTTGCGGTTTCCGATTTGCGCGGCATGGTGTTCAACGAAAATCAGCGAAGGGAACCAAGCAACCCGACCATTCAAACCCCGACACAGCTCGGACCTTGGACGGATCCGAATCGTTTGTACAATGCCGGCACGAGGGAGGTCACGAACACGGTGGGGTTTGGCCTCCTCCATGATGTCATTCCGGGTACCCTGAGACTCCAGGCGGATTTCAACCTGTCCGGTACCACAGTGGACTTGTCGTATAGCGGGTACGGTTCTGATCCTATGTTCCTTGGCCGCGATTGGGAGACGTTTCAATTCGGATTCAATGACCCTGGAACCGTTAGGATCGACCAGTACGTATTCAACGCCTCCTTGGAGTACAAACTCTTTTTGAATCTGGCCCTCGGTCTCAACTATTTCTATAGTCGGTACAGTTTGACAGATTGGGGACAGGCGCCGGCGGGGCCGTGGGTGGAGTTCGTGGGGAGCGAGTTTCTTTGGCGCGACACATCGCGGGATAATCGCTGGGGGAACCGCGTCGTTGCGATGGGAAGCTATTTGGCTCCAAGTTACAGCGCCCACGTTGGATACCTGACGATGACGTATACGTTTTGATTCCGTGAGAGGAGGCAGGAGGATGCTTTTCAGATGGCCCATTCAAATTACTGTTGCGGTTGCGGCAATTCTCGTTTCTTGTTCCGAGCCGGCTAAGGAATCTGCACCAGGGAATGCCGAATGGCTCAAAGGAACGACGGACGAAAAATTCCACGCCGTATCGCGGCATCTTCGCGGGTTCGATATGGCCATGGTGGAAACAGGTCACCGGTATGCGGAGCTCTACTGGGCAGGGCGTGATCAAAACTGGCCGTACGCGAAATACCAGTCCGGGAAGATCCGGGTTGCGATTGAAAAAGGGCTGGAACGCCGGTCGAAACGAGCCGCTTCCGCGCAAACATTCCTGACCCTGGTCCTGCCGGAACTTCTTGCCGCCATCGAGCAACAAGACACCTCATTATTCTGGGATCGTTTTGGGACACTCACGTCTACTTGCAACGCCTGCCACGATCCTCACGAGCTTGACAATAAGCGTATTCGCCCGTATATTAGTTGCATATATTCTTAACTATGCATTTGAGCAATCTGAATCAGGATTCCCCGAATGAATAACAAGCTCTTCCAACTTCATGCGGAAGTGTGTAAGACCCTTTCTCATGCAAAACGACTAGAAATACTGAGCATTCTCAGGGACCACGAAATGACCGTCGGGAAAATTGTTCGGAAAATGAAAATCTCCAAGTCGAACATGTCACAGCATCTTGCCGTCATGCGGAATGCGGGGATCCTGAATTCGCGGAGAGACGGGCAGAACGTCTTTTACCGTATCTCTAATTCCAAAGTGACAAAGGCGTGCGATTTGATGCGTGAAGTGCTTATTGAAAATCAGGCACAAAAAAGCAAACTGCTGAAAAGCGTGGCGTGAAAGGAATACCTGTGGAAGATAAGACTGTCGTTATCCTAGGCGGTGGAGTGGGCGGAATCGTCACCGCCAACGAACTGCGACGCAAGTTGCCGCCCGGCCATAAAGTTGTGCTTGTCGAGAAAAACACCGCGCACACTTTTGCCCCGTCGTTTCTCTGGCTTATGACGGGAGACAGGAAAGCGGACAAAATAACGAGACCACTTCGCTCACTCGTGCGTTCCGGCGTGGACATCGTTCATACTGAGGTGACTGGGATCGACATCACCAACCGGCGAGTGTCCACAACGACCGGTCGTCTTTCGTACGATTATCTGGTTGTGGCCCTTGGCGCCGAGCTCGCGCCTCAACTCATTCCCGGGCTTGCGGAAGACTCGTTGTCCTTCTACTCATTTGAGGAAACGAAGAGACTCAGGCAGGCCCTTGAAGCATTCAACGGCGGTACGGTCGCGCTGGTTGTCGCGGGATTGCCGTACAAGTGTCCCGGGGCTCCGCACGAGGCCGCGATGCTCATCCGAGATCATTTCCGACGACGGGGCATGCGGAACAACGTGGGTATCCATCTCTATACGCCTGAATCTCAGCCGATGCCTGTTGCCGGTCTGCAAATCGGCGAAGCAGTCAAAGAGATGTTAACGTCGAAGGGAATCGCTTTTCATCCCAACTACAAACTGGTCTCGGTCGATACTCAAAACCATTCGCTTTGGTTTGACGGCAAGGAAGCCGCACATTATGACATGCTTATCGCAATTCCCCCCCACCGGGTTCCCCGCGTTGTGCTTGATGCACGCCTGACGAACGAGGCAGGATGGATTCCTGTTGATCGTTCGACATTGAAGACTGGGCAGGAGAATGTTTATGCCATCGGCGATGTTACTGCTCTTAGCATTCCCGGCCGCTGGAATCCAGAGGTTCCGATGATGCTGCCAAAAGCAGGTGTGTTTGCTCATGATCAAGCCGAGATTGTCGCTCAACGCATTGCCGATGGAATCAATGGCCTTGCCTCAAAAGCTGAATTCTGCGGCCCCGGATATTGTATGCTTGAGGCCGGTGAAGGTTTGGCCGGATTTGCATTCGGCGACTTCTTTGCCGAGCCGTCCCCCCGGCTTGAGATGCGTAACATCGGAAAAGCCTGGCATATCGGGAAGGTTCTCTTCGAGAAATGGTGGCTTTCGCCCTTTGGTGTTAAGAAGTCCCTCCTTCGTGCGATGCTCAACATCGGCGGACGCGTGATGAAGATCCCGATCAAGTTATAGCGAAGTTGCCGGTCACAATATCCCGCATTTGTTGCCGCCCGCTCACTCAAAGAACCAGAGGAATACCATGAATATCCTGATTCTCATCAATGATGCCCCGTACGGATCGGAAAAAGCTTACAACGCGCTCCGCCTTGCGATGGCCTTGCAAGAAGATCACTCCGCGGTTCAGGTGAATGTCTTCCTGATGGCTGATGCGGTAACCTGTGGAATTCCGAATCAAGCGATCCCACAGGGATATTACAGCATTGAACGCATGCTGAAGTCCGTCATTCTGAAAGGCGGAAAGGTGAAGGCGTGCGGCACCTGCTCAGACGCGCGAGGGATCCGAAACCTGCAATTCATCGATGGCGTTGATATGAGTAACATGGCCGAGTTGGCGAAATGGACGGTGGACGCCGTCAAGGTTTTTACCTTTTGAGTGGTGCCACTCATAGAACACAGAAAAACCCGCCCTTCCCGCAACAATACTATGACAGAGTGGGATACGAAAAACGGGACAGGGATTCCGCTCATTGACGGAATTTGGGAAAGCAGAACGGATTGGACGGACTATTAGGGGTACGGAAACTAGGATCGCATCTTCGTTGGGAGTTGATCTTCGGTGGTTGGCATAACGGACAGACCGCATACCGATTTGCAACACCGATTTTTTGACCACCCGCGCTATAAAACAGCCCCCGGCTTGTCAGCTTGGGGGCTTTCTATTTTAACAGGGATGTATTAGCTTCTGAAATAATGGAACAGAATTCATGGGCCGGACATACCCCTTCAACAGTGAAATCATGAAAATATGAAGAACATCAACGGCGGTAAAAAGAAGTTGTCACCAGAACAACGTGTGGAACTTCTCAGAACACTCAAAGCCCGTTTTGAGAAAAACATGAACCGTCACCAGGGTCTTGAATGGGGCAGGGTGCAGGAAAAACTGGAGGCCAATCCCCAGAAACTCTGGTCGCTCAATGAAATGGAAGGAACCGGCGGTGAACCGGATGTTGTCGGCTATGACAAAAAAACGGGGGAGTTCATCTTCTATGATTGCTCGGCGGAAAGTCCTCAGGGCCGCAGAAGCGTTTGCTACGACCATGAAGCGCTGAAATCAAGGAAAGAACATAAACCTAAAAGTAACGCCATGGATATCGCAGCTGCCATCGGGATAGAACCTCTATCAGAAGAACAATATCGGGAGTTGCAGAAACTTGGAAATTTCGATACGAAAACGTCAAGCTGGGTGAAAACACCTGTTGATATCAGAAAACTCGGCGGCGCGCTCTATTGTGACCGACGCTACGACACCGTCTTCGTGTATCACAATGGTGCTGAATCGTATTATGCCGTCAGGGGGTTTCGGGGCTTGTTAAGAGTTTAATGAACTGGAACCCCGGGTTTCGCCAAAAATCAGAATTCTTTACGTGTCGATTTTGCCCCGTTATGTTCGACTAGAAGAAAAAGGGAAGTTCAATCGAAGGAGGAATCTGTATGAATCAACAGAAATCTGGAAGATCGCTTCTTGTTCTGCTCATCGTGCTTGCGGTTTTTCATTGTGGCGCGAATTCCCTCACCGCCCAGGAAAGAAGCGGGCGCAGCGGGTATGTGACTTCAAACGGAGTGAAGTATTATTATCAGGTGCACGGAAAGGGAGAACCGTTATTGCTTCTCCACGGGGGGCTTGGTCATTTTGAGATGTTCAAACCGGTCCTCCCAGCCTTGGTCGCAAACCGGCAGGTTATCGGCGTGGATCTTCAGGGACACGGACGCAGCAGTCTTGGCCTCAGGCCGGTCGACCTCAAAGAAATCGGTGACGACGTTGCGGTTATTCTCAGGCAACTGGGCTACACCGAGGTCGATGTGATGGGATACTCCTTCGGCGGCGGCGTTGCCTTCCGGCTGGCTGTTCAGCATCCTGAGATGGTTCGACGGCTTGTCATTGTGTCCGCGCCGTTTGCTCAGGATGGGTTCTATCCTGAGATGCTTCCCATGCAGGCTCAGGTAGGCGCGGCAATGGCGGAAGCCATGAAGGAAACACCCATGTATAAATCCTACGTTGCCGTGGCGCCCAATCCATCCGAGTTTCCCCGGCTTCTCGACCGAATGGGAGAGTATATGCGCCAATCCTACGACTGGTCGGCCGATGTCGGAAAGCTGAGAATGCCCGTGATGCTTGTGTACGGGGATGCGGATATGATTCGGCTCGAGCATGTCGTTAAGTTCTATCAGCTCCTCGGCGGGGGGCTGAAAGACGCCGGCTGGCAGCGCGAACACATGTCCCGGAATCGTCTGGCAATTGTGCCTGATCTGACCCACTACGAAATGTTCCTCTCGCCGAAATTGGTCCCTACGGTGCTTCCGTTCCTCAACGGCGTGGCCGGATCGGCAAGCTGGGACCAGGAGGTCGACAGCGGACGGTAGACTGCGCCTCAGGAACATTCATGACGAGGATTGATAAAGACCCGGGTTCGTTGAATCCGGGCTTTTGCTTTCTGTGGGCAGTTTTTCCTTGACATACATAGAACTGTTATGTATATTGGTGCTATGTATAACCGCCTTATGTCGTAAACACCGCCAAAACCTACGCCCATGGAATTCAGCAAAGACCTGATAGCCGCCTCCTCGACCCCGATCGTCCTGGCGATCCTTTCGGAAGGGGACAGCTACGGTTACGCGATCATTAAACGAGTACAGGGGTTATCCGGAGGCCACATGGAGTGGACGGACGGAATGCTCTACCCGGTCCTGCACCGGCTCGAACGGCTGGGCTACATTAAGGCGCGGTGGGAAGAGTCCGAGACCGGCCGCCGCCGCAAATACTATCGAATCACTTCCCAAGGTAAGGCACAGCTTGCGGAGGAGCGTAAGCAATGGCAGGCGGTGGATGCGACACTGCGGGGGATCTGGAAGAGAGATAAATCCGAAATCCGAAACACGAAATACGAAACAAATTCAAAAATTCAAATCCAAACCCAAATCCTTATCCGTCATTTGACGCATGTTTTGAATTTCCCTTGTTTGGATTTTGTGTTTGTTACGAATTTCGGAATTCGTGATTTCCAGTATTTATAATCCGTGTTCCATCTTTTAGAAAAGGAAATATATGAAAAACAAAGCAGGCATCTTTGGTGGTTTTGTCTTCGGACTGACTGGTTTTCTTCTGATGTTCAAATTGATCTTCCTTGATAATATTCCACCCTCAGACGAACTCGCTCCAGGAATGGTAGTTCTTGTCTCAATTGCAAACGGAATACTCTTTGCCTTTGTAGGTCATTTGATCCAAAATTGGCTTGGAAAGAAAACAACCACAGCGGAGCCTGAATAGCGTCGCAGTTTTCTTCTGTGGAACTCTGTGGAAAAAACCACACGGGATTATTACACAGAGAGACACAGAGGAGTCACGGAGAGACACAGAGAAAGGCCTTACTCTGTGGAACTCTCTTGCTGTTCTCCGTGGAACTCTGTGAAACTAACCCGGAAAAGAAGTTATATACCAAAGGAGTCTGAATGATGTCGAAATCCGGAGAAACAGCTTCACTCGAAGAACAGATCAACCAATGGCGCAGCTACCTGCTTCGCCGGCAAGCAGTTCATACCGTGGACGTTGCGGAGCTTGAAGACCACCTGCGCGAACAGGTTGCAGATCTTGTCAAAGCAGGGCTCGCCACGGACGAAGCATTCCTGGTCGCAGTGAAGCGCATGGGCGCTCTCGACGCCCTTTCACGCGAATTCGCCCGCGAACACTCCGAACGCCTCTGGAAGCAACTCGTCGCTCTTCCGTCAGATTCCAGGGAGCAAGGTGCATGGGCCCGATCAGACGCGTTCATCGCCTTCGCGCTTGCTGTGGCCGCGGGCGTCTTTATCAAGCTCCCGGAACTCCTCTTTGGGCTCACTCTGGATCTCAACTCCAATTTCTACGCTCGCAACCTGAGCTTGTTCGTGCTTCCTCTTCTGATCGGCTATTTCGCCTGGAAGCGGGGACTCGGCGCCAGGACGCTTGGTTGGTTGGCCGCGGCCTTCATTGCGGCAGGAGTTTTCGCCAACGTCTTTTCATTCGGACCGGGCAGTAACACCGAGGTGCTCTTGGCGATCCATCTGCCGATCGCCCTCTGGGTCGCGGTGGGTGTCGCCTATGCCGGCAGCCGCTGGAAGGAAGTCGCAGGCCGCATGGATTTCATCCGGTTCTCCGGCGAGTTGTTCATCTATTATGTACTGATAGCACTTGGCGGGGGGGTATTCACCGGATTCCTGGTGATGATGTTCCAGACGATCGGCATCGACCCCGAGTGGTTCATCCAGTCGTGGCTGATCCCGTGCGGAGCCGCGGGAGCCGTACTTGTTGCCTCCTGGCTTGTCGAAGCCAAGCAGAGCGTCATTGAGAACATGGCGCCTGTGCTCACGCGCCTCTTCACGCCCTTCTTTACAGTCCTTCTGATAACGTTTCTGGTAACCCTGTTCCTGACCGGCCGCGGTGTCGATATCGAACGGGAATTGCTCATCGCATTCGACCTGCTCCTGGTCGTCGTCTTGGGCCTTCTGCTTTATTCCGTCTCCGCCCGGGACCCCCGTTTGCCTCCCGGCTTTTTCGACGTGATGTCGGTCGTGCTGGTGGTCAGCGCTCTCCTGGCTGATGCCGTTGCGCTCTGGGCAATCTCCGTCCGCATCACAGAGTTCGGCTTCACGCCCAACAGGGTGGCCGCTCTGGGCGTGAACGTGATCCTCCTTGTCAACCTCGCGTGGTCCGCCGTTCTGTACGTCCGCTTTCTCAGGGAACGCGGATCATTCACGGATCTTGAACAATGGCAAACGACCTACTTGCCAGTCTACGCTGCGTGGGCGGCGATTGTCGTGATTGTCTTTCCGCCGTTATTTAGGTACATCTGATGGGTATAAACTAAGCGTTTGCTTGGATACTGACATTGAGAAGAGGGAACTTTTTTCCCCTTACAGCGTCAATTGGACGAAGGGTTTCCATGCAGCTGACACAGCATCAACGAGAGGAGCTGAAAAGACTCGTGCTTCCACTGCTGGAAGACCTTGAGCGATTCGCTCTTTCTCTTTGTCACCGTCAAGATATTGCCGAAGAACTTGTCGCTGCCACGGTTGCCAGCGCGTGCGAATCCTATCACAAGTTGAAGGATTCCACGAAAACAAAGCAATGGCTGTTTCGGATCTTGAGCAACAAATTTCTTTCAGATTGCAGGAAACTCTCCAGGCGCAAGGAAATTTCTCTCATTGACTCCTTTGTCGATGGGAGCGATAATTTCTCGTTCTTTGAACAGGTTTCACAGCCTTTCCTGCTGTGGTGGGGAAATCCGGAGCGCGAACTCTTTTCCCGTATCCTTGATGATGACATAAGAAAAGCTCTCGATTGCCTCCAGGCTGATTTTCGGGTGGCGGTTGTTTTGTGTGACGTGGAGGGACTGACATACGTAGAAATCTCGGACATTCTCGGCATTCCCCTGGGTACGGTGAGAAGCAGGATCGCGCGAGGCCGGTCTCTCCTTCAGAAAAAACTGTGGCACCATGCCCGGGATATGGGGCTTGTCAAGACAAAGGAAGCAGCACGATGAAAGAGAGCAAGAAACAGGCGGTCGAGGCAATCAGCTGTGAGCAGGCCATCAAGCTCATGTTCAGTTATATCGATGATGAGCTCCGCGGAAAGCCACGGGCAGAAATGGAACAGCACCTGCAAACGTGCCGTCACTGCTTTGACCGCGTCGAGTTTGAAAGACTTTTGAAATCAAGACTCCGCGGGCTGAATGCAGGCGGTTCTTCGGAGAGCCTGCGGCGTCGGATCAACGCGCTCCTCGAACAGTTCTGACCGCACCATCACGCCGAGTCCACATTGTGAAGGAGGCCCTATGGCAATCGTTGCTCAAACCGCGAACAAACAAGACTTGCGCCAAAGGATTTTTGATGCCGTTCAGGATATGTACACCGAGGTCGCGGCATGTCCCTTAAAAGGATTTCATTTCCCCGTAGGCCGCTCAGCGTGCGAATATTTGGGCTATCCGGCCACCGAACTCGATTCCATTCCCGCAATGGCCGTTGAGTCATTTGCCGGTGTCGGATACCCGTTCGCCGCAAAAATCATCAAAAAAGGATATACCGTTTGCGACATTGGATCAGGGGCAGGAACCGACCTCCTGATTGCCGCGCTGAAAGCGGGATCTACCGGGAAGGTTTACGGAATCGACTTCACGGAGGCCATGCTGGATAAAGCAGCGGAAAGTATTCGTTTCTCCGGACTTGATTATGTTTCGGTTATCAAAGGGGATGCAGAAGCCATCCCCCTGCCGGCCGGCTGCGCGGATGTCGTGACCAGCAACGGCGTGTTGAATCTTGTCCCTGACAAATCACTCGCCTTTCAGGAGATTTGGAGAATTCTGAAACATGACGGTGCCATTCAGATCTCCGACATCGTGCTTGGACAGGAACTCTCGGAGAAATCCCGGACTAATCCGCAGCTGTGGGCAGAGTGCATTGTCGGTGCCATGCCCGAGGCCCCCTATCTGGATCTGATTCGCAAAGCGGGGTTTACCGACGTAATCGTCCTTAACCGTGCCGATTATTTTGAGAAGAGTGAGAGCGATTCCACAAAAAATGTTGCAAGGCAATATGGAGCTATCGCCATCACATTGACGGCAAAGAAGGCCTGATGTGACCACAAGTTCCATGCTGCGTTTGAACACTGCAATCAACATCAATCCAAGGAGGCAACAATGATGACATTTTCAACATTTCGAAGATCCGTGGGACTTATCCTCTTCCTCGTGCTTTTCTCCGTTGTTCAATCAGCGATCGCAACGGCACAGGATCAGGGAGTGAAGAAACCCGCGGAAAAACCCCTCTACGAGAGACTCGGGGGCGTATACGCTATTGCGACTGTTGTGGATGACTTTATAGAGAGATTGCTCGTCAATGACACCTTGAATGCCAATCCGGCTATTGATGAGGCCAGGAAACGGGTACCCAAAGCCGGGCTCAAGTTCCAGGTTACCGCGCTCGTTTGTCAGGTTACGGGCGGGCCGCAGATGTATGCAGGCCGCTCAATGAAAGAGTCGCACAAGCATCTGAATATCACCGAAAGAGAATGGCAGGCAATGGCGTCGGATTTCAAAAAGACGCTCGATGCCTTCAAAGTCCCTGAAAAAGAGCAACAAGAGCTTTTCGCGATCGTTGGTACGACAAAGAAAGACATCGTTATGCCGGGGTCGCCAGGCCGATAGCAGATTACCCCCACCGGGTGGCCGCTCTGGGCGTGAACATCATTCTGCTGGTGAATCTCACCTGGTCCGCCGTTCTGTACGTCCGCTTTCTCAGGGAACGCGGATCATTCACGGATCTTGAACAATGGCAAACGAGCTACCTGCCCGTCTACGCTGTTTGGGGCGCCATCGTCGTCATAGTCTTTCCGCCGCTGTTCGGATACATCTGACATGCCATCCCATTCACATACACATTTGGGATAGAACCCTTCACGTTCGCTGGCAAGACCTTCTACGGGCACACTGGCGGGGGCGACAACTACGGAGCGTGGCTGGCTTACCTGCCGGAGGACAAACTGGCGGTCGCCTATACTGCGAACGCGAAGGGTTACCCGGTAGTCAATATTGTTACCGGCGTTATCGAGATGTACTACAATAAACCGTTTCAGATTCCCACCTTCGAATCAATCGCCGTCATCCCGGAAGTTCTGGACAAATACGTCGGTGTATATTCGAGCCCCGCAGCTCCCGTGAAATTTACGATCACCAGAGACGGTGCGACGCTTTATGCACAGCCGCCCGGGCAATCCGCTGTCCCGCTCGAAGCGATGACGCAGGATAAATTTAAAATCGATAATGGTACCCCTGCGGGCATTGTTATTGAATTCGACGCCGCGAAAAACCAGATGACCATAAAGCGGGGCGGTGGGGAGAGGATTTTTACGAAAGAAAAATAACCGTCATAAGAATGTAGGGAGATGCCCGCGTGCCTATCCCAGCGTGTGCCAGCCTCGAGCTCGCCGTGCCGCGAACGAAGGCTGGTGGGCATGAAGGGAATCGCACCCCAAGTCTGTCAGATTCTGAGTCTGGACCCACTGCTATTTGGGTTTAAACAGATACTTGTGAATTGGTGTAAGAGGCAAGACTCCCACCTGCAGTCTCCCCGTTCAAACATCGTCGTGATCGTGTTTCCGCCGCTGTTCAGATTCATCTCAAGTCAGTTGCAGTAAGTGCCCTCAAGCGTGATGAAGAAATACTGGAGCATGCCGGAGGGTTATTTACGATGGGAGGGCCGATTCCGAATGACGGCATGGAAAAACTCCATCGGCAAAAATGTCAGTGCCATTTTCTGTCCGTTCGGGGCGGTGTTTCGTGAAAAAAAATAACGGGAGCAGTTTCCGTGACCTTACGCACGAGGGAGGCTTGCAGGATTTCCTGCTGTCTTGTATGTTGCGATCGAGTATCACAAGAGAAGGAGACCATCTTTGACCTCCCACAAAGATGTGCAGCTGGCAGTCAAAAAAACAGATCTGGAACCGGAACTGGAGAAAGCCGTTCAACTACTCCTCAAACCACCGCATGTGTTCTACCTCAAAGAGCTTCATGAGGTGGCCCGGACAGACCCCACATACATCTTCAATAACGAGTCGACCGTGTGCACCGAGGTCCAGCAGATCCTCGTGTCGGAAGGTGTCCATTGGAAGCCCGATTTCCTGAAACGGTATTGGATGCGGGTTCTCGGAATCGCCTTCCACAGGATCGAGGAACGGTAGCACCGTTTCTTTCTTGTAGCGTTTCTGAAACGACTTGTCATGGTAGTAATGACAGTCAGGGAAGACTTCCCGGAAACCGTTTCAACGATTTGCCTTCTGCAGCAAAACTTTCCCCGGAAACTGATATACTCCCAGGAATTGCAATACTCAGAAAAAAAACCGTGTCTTGTGAGGTAGTTCCCCCCCCGTCAAGATGCACCGCCGCACGATCGATGATGTTGCCGGCGTGGTCGAGGATTCCGAATTGACCTCGTGTACAACCTTACCACACGACCATGGGGACAGATCATCTTCTCCACCAACCAGATCTTCAGGGCTCTTGGCGGCGTCGATACGGATTCGCCGACGGTAAGGGAATAGTTCTCTTTTTGAACCGCTTTATGTTGCATCCTTCCTGAAAAATCCGTCATTTTCATCGATCCAACACTTTTGACTCCGCCATGAAACCGCACTTGGATATTCACAGCCCCTTACGCGCCGACATCAGAATGCTGGGGAATATCCTGGGGGAAGTGCTGATGACCCAGGAGGGAAAGGATATCTTCGACCTGGTCGAGCACCTCCGCGCAATAACGAAGAAGCTCCGGTCACGCCCTTCGCAGGCCCTCTCCCAAACGCTTCAACGAACGATCTCCTCGCTGGATCTCGCAACGATGAGGAAGATCCTTAATGCATTCGCAACCTATCTGCAGCTCTCCAACACCGCCGAACAGCACCACCGCGCCCGGCGATTAAGGGAACACCGGCTGGAAACCGGGGGAAAACCGCATCAGGGGTCCCTTGAACATACCATCCACCTTCTGAAGCAACAAGGTGCTCCGGCAGATGAAATTTCAGGCCTGCTGGGCCGGCTCGACATTTGCCCGGTGTTCACGGCTCATCCGACCGAAGCCACGCGTCGGACGATTCTGGAAAAACACTCCCGGCTCTGGGACCTCCTCAATCGCCTCGACCGCGAGCTGAATCTTCCGGAAGAACGTGCGATGATCATCGACGACATCCGCCGGCACATCACAAGCCTGTGGCAAACAGAACGGACGCGGCATGCGTCCCTGACGGTTTCGGATGAGGTCTATAACGGATTGTATTATTTCCGCAGTGTCCTCTACAAGAGTGTTCCGCAATTTTACCGGGAGCTTGAGCGATCATTGCAAAAAGAATATCCCGAATGGAATCAGAGCATCCCGTCGTTCCTCCGGTTTGGGTCATGGATCGGGGGCGACCGCGACGGAAATCCAAAAGTGACCGCTGCGACGACCTGGAACACGATCCAGGAGCAGGCACGTATGATCATCGGATTGCACATGCAATCTGTGGAGGCGATGTTCGTGCTTCATAGCGAGTCCTCCCGCCGCTCCGATGTTCCCGTGGAACTCCTCGAATCGGTACATCGGGATGAAGAGGCCCTTCGAACGATCACGGGAGAAAACCTATGGAAGGATCCGAACGAGATCTATCGCAGAAAACTGGCCCTGATTCATAAAAAACTTGAGCGCCGGCTTGCCTGGATGGAAGGCAAGCTTCACGATCGTGATTTCCTGTACCTGACCGCATCAGAATTTCTCGAAGACCTCCATCAGATCGACCGAAGCCTGCGAGCGTCGCGCGGAGCGATTCTCGCAAACGGGATGCTGAAGGATCTCATCCGGGCCGTCGAGGTGTTCGGATTTCATCTGGTGACCCTGGATGTGCGGCAGCATCGCTCCGTGCACCGGGACGCAATCGTGGAACTGTGCGGCCGACGCGGAGTCCGGTACGATCTGATGACTCAGGACGAGCGCATGGGATGGTTGGAGGAACACATCGGGCAGGCCACGGGGCCCGAGGATGATGATTCTCTGTCCCCTGCTACGCGGGAAGTGCTTGCAACATTCAGGGTCGTTCGCAGAGCCGTGACCGACATTGGCCCGGCTGCTGTTCGATCCTTTGTCATCAGCATGGCAGAGCATCCTGTTGATGTCCTCGAGGTCCTCTATCTCATGTCCCGGACAGGGTTCCGGGACACAACGATGGCTCAACATTCGCTGAATGTCGTACCGCTGTTCGAGACGATCCCCGCACTTCGGGACGCCCCGATCTTCATGGAAGCTCTGTATGCCAGTCCGGTGTATCGTACTCATCTCAAGGTGATGCACATGCATCAGGAGATCATGCTCGGCTATTCGGACAGCGCAAAGGACGGAGGAATTTTCTGCTCACAATGGGAGTTGTATCGTGCGCAGGCCGAGCTTGCCGCCGTCTCCCGTCGCCATGGCGTTGATTGGACATTTTTTCATGGCAGGGGAGGAACGGTGGGAAGGGGCGGCGGACCTGAATTTGAGGCTATCCTTGGTCAGCCACCGGAAGGGATGAACGGGAAGATCAAGATCACGGAGCAAGGCGAGGTGTTGTGGCTCAAATACGCGCACGCCCCCATTGCACAACGAACCATGGAACTCACCACATCGGCAATGATGGTTGCCGGCAGTCCGACATTTGTGCAGAATCAGGCCGCTGAACGAGATGACTGGAAGAACGCTGCGGCAGCAGCCTCGGAGGCAAGTCGGATCGCATACAGAGGATTGATCTATGAACAGCCGGAGTTCATGAAGTACTTTACGGAAGCGACACCCATCAGGGAAATTGTTCAAATGCAGATCGGCTCCCGCCCTGCCAAGCGCGTTGAATCCGACAACATCGAGGACCTTCGTGCGATCCCCTGGGTGTTTTCGTGGATGCAAAGCAGGCATGTACTGCCGGGCTGGCTGGGAGTAGGAGCGGCGCTGGCTCAGTTGACCGGAGAGGGCCGGGATTCACCGCGGCGTCGCACCCTGAAATCGCCGCTTCACCGGATGTACCGTCAGTGGCCGTTTTTCCGGGCCCTTCTCGACAATGTGCAAATGACATTGTCAAAGGCCGACTTTGCCATTGCAAGCCAGTATGCCGGCCTTGTGAGTGAAAGGAAGATTGGAAACGAAATGTACCGTCAGTTGAAAAGCGAATACGACCGGACGTGCTCGCTTCTTTTGAAAATCACGAACCAGGCAAGCCTCCTTGATAACAACAAGACCCTTCAACAGTCCATCCGACTGCGAAACCCGTACATTGATCCGATGAGCTACATCCAGGTGGAACTCCTCCTTCGCCTTCAGGAATCTTCCCTTCCGGAGGCTACGCGCAATGAAATTGAAGAAGTTGTTTTTCTCAGCATCAACGGAATTGCCGCCGGGTTGCGGAATACGGGTTGAACTCTGTTTTTTTATTCATTCCCTATCGGAACTTTCCGGGCAAGAGCCCGAGTCATAACCCCCAACTTCAAAGGACAGCAATGAACCCATCCCTTGATCGCCGCGAATGGCTTGCGCGGAGTGGTGCGCTTGCCGCCTTCGGTTTCCTCGCTGCATGCTCCTCACAACTCACGAAGGCCTCCCATTCCGGGACTGCCGTCCGGCTCCACCTGAACGAAAACCCCTATGGCCCTTCCTCTCAGGCCCTGGAGGCAATGAGAGAGTCCCTCGGAGAAGGAAATTTCTACAATACCCGGCGTTATGTTGAGGAAATGAAGAACCTGCTGGCCGCCAGGGAACATGTTACGCCGGATCATATCGTCGTGGGTTGCGGATCGGGCGAGGTGCCGAATGTTGCAGGGCTTGTGTACGGGATGAACGGTGGAGGGATTCTGGCCGCTCACCCCACGTTCGAGGGCCTTCAGCAATATGCAGAACATGCCGGGGCAACGGTCACGCGCGTTCCTCTGACCGATACCCTTCGGCATGACTTGGATGCCATGCGCCAAAACATGACACCAGCGACGAGACTCGTTTACATTTGCAACCCAAACAACCCGACCGGGACGGTCATCCCGGGAGACGAACTCCGGACTTTTTGCGAAGAGGTGTCAAAACAAGCGATGGTTTTTGTTGATGAAGCGTATCATGAATTTGTGCAGGATCCGGCCTACCGATCAATGGTCGAACTTGTGAGTGGAAACCGCAACATCATCGTCTCCCGGACTGCCTCAAAAATTCATGCGCTTGCGGGATTGCGGATTGGTTTCGGATTCGGGCATCCCGATACTATCGAACGCCTAAGATCATTCATGACAGGAAGTCTGAATGTGGTGGGACTGCGCGGGGCGATCGCAGGAATTCGTGATGCGCAATTTCAGAATCAAACGAGGAATCTGAACAGGGAAGGGAGGGACCGCCTCTATTCTCTCTTCAAGGAAACCGGCCACGCTTACATCCGGTCCCAAGCCAACTTCGTTTTCTTCCGGACCGAGCTTCCTATCGAGGACTTCCGCAGGAAAATGGAACAGTCAGGCGTGCTCGTCGCGAGGGCCTTTCCGCCTTACACGGACTGGTGCCGGGTGTCGGTGGGGACAGAGGAGGGGTTTCAAAGATTCAGGGAGGCGTTCCTTCAGATTCTCCCGGCCTGATCAGCGCGCGTAGACCTTTCCGTCATACTTGAACGCTCCGATACTACCGTCCTGGAAGCGTTCGGTCACGACGGCTTCATCCTGAGATCCGTCGGGAAACGTCACCAGAATTCTGTTTCCATCGACACGGTAACTTCCCCGGTTTCCGCTGCTTCCGCCCGACGCGACGCCCCATCCCGTATTGTCGCCCTGCTGATTGTACTGCTGCGTACTGTGAGCCGATTCCGAACTCCATTCAAAATTGCCCTGCCCGTCAAACGTGGCGTAGGTTGTCCAGGATGATGATCCGGACGAGGACCCTGAGCTCGAATAGCTCATGAATTTTCCGGTGAGCAGATGGTTTTGCCCACCGCCGGCAGAGGGCTGATGTTCGTTGGATTTCGGATTCGATCCCCTCGATTCCAATGATGCCGCCTGTGACCCGCCCTTCACGCGCCGGAATTCCAACCGATCGCCCTCGGGAAAGGTCAGAACAAGCACGTCGCCTTTCACGCTGTATTTGTAGTCGAGCGCGCCTTCATACGGGTCCGTCACGCGGATTGCTCCAGGAACGAGGGTGTAGGAGCTTTCCTCTCCTTCGAATTCCAGCACGCTCGCGGTCTTGAAGATCAGGCGGATGGTCTCACCCTCCTCCTCGGCCTCCCAAATCCCCATCAGTGCATTGCTGTCGTTTTGTTTCGATTGCTTTTTCGCCTGAAAGGCAACTGCATCCACGGCGAAGATAACACAGAAGGCAAACAACAATCCTGTGAGCGAGCAACGGCGTTTCATAGAGGGCTCCTTCATGAGTGCCCAAATCTAAAGAGAAACCTCATTCCCCGCAAGCCCCTGTGCTGTCTCAGTACGCCATTCACAGCGTTCCTGGAAAGAGGCCGTTAAAACGACTTGTCAAGGAAGCAAAGAGAGGCGGCATTCCACAACTTCTTGTCCGCCGGAGTTTCAACGAAGGCGGAAAGTTGTGGGTAATGACAGTCACGGAAGACTTCCTGGAAACCGTTTCAACGGTTTTCTCTGTGACCCGCGCGAAACAAAAACGCCCGGCTTTCACAGGGCGTCTCGTTGATTCGTCCTGTCGTTGATTCGTTGTATCGTCAATTACAGATTCTTCATCCAGCTATTCCTCAGCATCTCCTGTCTGTCCGTGAGCGTTCCGGCATCTTCAAAGACATGATACGTCCATCGTTGAACGAGTTTTGCCTGAATGGTGAGTTCCTGATCTCCCCTCCGCACAACAATTTCGTAGGGATCTCCCACCTTCTTTTCACCGAGTGTGGCAAAGATCGCACCGGCATTTTGGAACGTGAGTTCGGTTCCGAAGAGCTTCACGAGGATATCGCCGTCCTGGAGCCCGTAGGCCTTTGTTTCATCACTCACCTTCGCGGCAACCAAGTGTCCCTGTCCGTCGCCCGAAATGCTCACGCCGATCGCGGGCCGCGTATCGTCCGACGGCTTCTTCGGCACATACCGGTATCCAAGCTTTGCAAAGTATTCCTTATACGGCAGTTCCTTCGAACCCCGGATATAGTCGTCGATGAACTGGCGAATTGCGGGATAGGTTTCTTCCACAACAACCTCAAAGAACTCCTTCTCGGGAAACGGCTTCTTGCTGCCGTACTTGTCGAGGAGGCTCAGGAAGACCTCGCGGAATCCCCGTTCGCCTCCTGATAATTCGAGCAACCGAATATCGAGCAGCGCTGCTGTCACGGCACCCCTGTTATAGATATTGCCAAATTGATTTCCGCCTTTTTCGGTGTACACCGAGAGCGCCATCTCGCTCAGACTCATATTTTTATCAAAATTATCATTCACGTTGAGCTTTGCTGTGACCTGACCGAGATATTCGTCATCGTCCATCAATCCGCTTCTCAACTGCATGATGTCAGACACCCACTCGGTGACTCCTTCATACAGCCACAGATGCTCCGAAGGATTTGGTTTTGCGAAATTGAATGAGTGGATGATCTCGCTATGCAGATTGAGCGGCGTCAGGATATGCATGAACTCATGTGCCATGATTCCCTGAAGCTGGCCGATACCGGCTTGTGAAACCGGAAGGACGTAAAGCGAGCTGTAGGAATGCTCAAGAGCTCCTGCGCTTGTCATTCCGTAGCGTTGAAACGTCGGACCGTCCAGAAGAACACAGAGGAATTTGTAGTAGGGGACGGGTGAACTGCCGATGAAATCTCCTGCAGATTGCAGAACGTCGTTGGCCATTGTCAGAATGGTTTGGGCGCCAAGCGTTGTATCGACGGCGTACACGTAGACTTCGACATCGATGTCGTTGACCTTCGTCTTGGCCACGGAAAGCTTGCCCGCAAGGACAGGGGAGTCCGCAAGCCGATCGAATGTGTCGGCAACATAGTATCCCTCGGGGTCGGCATCGAGTGCCGTCGCGATGATCCATCCCGGCTTGTATTCCACTTTCATTTTCACGGGGATGGATTGCAGTCCCTCAAAGTACCCAAGAACCGCAAACGTATTAAATGTCGCGTAGTTCGTGTCGATTCCGCTTCCGCACATCGGTGCAACAGGGTTTTCCGCGACCTTGGCGTCAAAAGAATCTTCCACATCATAGGTAATTGTCGCAAGATCCCCGGGGCGGGAGATCTTCCATTGATTTAAGGAGACCTTCTCTGTCTGAATTTCATTTCCCCTGCCGTCAAATGCCTTAAACGAGGATACAAACCGGCCGAAATCAAGCAGACTGTAGGTTCCGGGCGCTGTCGATGCGAAATGATAGATCCCGTTATCGGCTGAAAGCCCGGTTGTCTTGACCGTAACCCGAAAGACGTCCTCGGTCGGATTCGTGATCTTGACCAGGTAGGAAATCTGCGGTGCCTCGGTGCGTTCGGTTTGGGTCGGCGGCCGGCAACTGCCCAGGACGAAGATCAGGAAGACCATAAAGACAGTGGTACGACGGGTGGGAAGGCTCATGAAAGCTCCTTATGAGTCGAATGGTGTGTGGTGATTTGGAAAGCTTGTTTACGGCACCTTCAAGACCGAAGTTGCAGAGATCAACCGTCAGAAATCCCCCCGGGATATTCTATGAAACTATTTTGCGCAGAATTACGTTCATTAAGAGAACCTCAACGAAAGAACGGCCATGAAACGGATAATGCTGATGATCGCACTGGGAATTGTCGGAATCGCGGTGATGCGGGCAATGACCCCCGGTGAAAAAGACCTTCACTTTACAGACGACGATGACAAGAATTTTGGGGCCTTTCCCCCGGAGATCCCTTCTGGCCAATTCGACGACCTCTTTGTCTGAGTCGGAACTACTTTCTTATCAAAGGACACCGAGCCCGATCTGCTGATCGGGCTTTTTTGTTTTCAATCGTTTCCCTTCGGCCCGATCTCGTCAAGGAGGTGTGCAAGCACCCGAGGATCACGTGTGGGCAGCCGGCAGGCATAGTTTTCGCAAACGTAGGCAGTGGATTTTCCATCCAGCATCACAAGATTCTTGATGAAGGGCACAAAGGACTCAAGCACAGTTCGTCCCCGACCATCGTCTGCCAGGAGGATAACCTTGTTAGGAACAAATCTTGAATTCACCTCTCTCAGGAGAGCCTCAGTTTCCGGGTCGTGCGGTTTGCCCGTGATAATGATCTGGGCCGGTTTGCTCAAGGAAAAACTCAAGCCCGCCAGAAACTGGGCAAGGGCCTCCGGAGCAGTTGCGAGTCTCTCGCCAAAGAACCGAAAAGATTTGTCCGCTAATTGCGTAAAACCCTCGTTGCCCGTCATCTGAGCAAGGCGCATCAAACAAAGAACGGCAATGGAGTTCCCCGATGGTTCAGCCCCGTCATACCACTCTTTGGTCCTGACCAGAATGGCCGGATCGGAGTTGTCGGTGTCGAAGAATCCCCCGTTTGTGTGATCATAAAACAGACTCACCATCTTCTCGCACAATTCAACAGACTTCTCAAGCCACCGAATTTCCAGGGAAGCCTCATACAGATCGATAAGGCCCTGTATGAGAAAAGCATAGTCGGCCAATTGAGCTTCGATTCGGACCTCACCATCCCGAAAGCGGCGCTTGAGCACCTTGGAATCATCCATTGTTGTAAGGATGAACCCGGCGGCGCGTTCAGCGGCGTTAAGAAAGGCCAGGTTGTTGAGCACCTGAAATCCTTTCGCAAAAGCCGAGATCATGAGCCCGTTCCACGAAACAAGGACCTTGTCATCCAGATGAGGGAGCGGCCGTTTACTCCGCACCTTCATGAGCTTCATCCGTGAAGAAGCCAGAAGGTTGTCAACTCGCCCCGAGGAAGTCTTCAATTCTTCGGCGAGACTCTCGTTTGATTTGACGATGTGAAGGATGTTGAAGCCTGGGAATTCACCGTGCGGATCGGCCCCCACGTTCCCGGTTTCCATTATGCCATAATGTTTTTGAAACGCCTGAAACTCCTCGTCCGAAAGGACTTCCTTCAGTTCTTTGTGCGTCCAGGTGTAAAAGGCACCCTCTTTCTTCTTTTTGGGATCGTCATTGTTCAAAGCGCTTTCAGCGTCCTGGGCGGAGTAGAATCCGCCGTCCGGATGGGTCATTTCCCGAAGCACATAGTCCAGGACATCCCGGGCAACTTCCCCGTAGAAATCGTCCCCGGTGATCTGACGGGCCTCAAGGAAGGAAACGACCAGCTGTCCCTGGTCGTAGAGCATCTTCTCAAAGTGGGGAACATGCCACTCGGAATCGGTTGCATATCGGTGAAATCCGCCCCCGACATGGTCATACATTCCGCCCGAGTACATGGCTTTCAGGGTTTCAAGGGACATGGAGAGTGCCGCTTTGTTGCCGGTGCGGTTGTAATAGCGGAACAGAAAATTGAAAGCAACGGGCCGCGGAAATTTCGGGGCTCCGCCAAACCCGGCATGGAGCTTATCGTAACTTCGCACAAACGCATCGAATCCGCGGTCCAAAATCGTTGCATCGACATTCACGGATTGGGATGTGGGGGAAGAAAGTTCGCGGAGATATTCCGATAATCGTTCTCCGGTTTCAAGGATGGAATTTCGATCGGACGTCCATACCTCATGAACGCGTTGCAGAATTTCGGTGAATCCAGCCCTTCCGTGGGCTGAAACAGGCGGAATGTACGTTGCTCCAAAAAAGGGCTTCAGATCCGGAGTGAGGAACATGGACATCGGCCAGCCGCCGCTTCCGGTCATTGCCTGCAAGGCAGACATGTAAACCCTGTCAACATCCGGGCGTTCTTCCCGGTCCACTTTGATACACACAACGGTCTTGTTCATAGCTTCCGCGATCGCCGGATTCTCGAACACTTCACGTTCCATGACGTGGCACCAGTAACAGGTGGAGTATCCGATGGACAGAAAGACCGGTTTCTCCTCGCTGCGGGCCTTTTCAAATGCCTCGTCACCCCATGGGTACCAATCCACAGGATTGCGGGCATGTTGAAGGAGGTACGGACTCTTCTCGTTTGCGAGCCGGTTGGATTTCATGGAACCTCTAAGAGGAAACTTGTCTCAGGAAGGTAACGTACCGCGGGAGATGATGCCAGTCAAACTTCGCACTTCGAACCTTGAAACCTCGCATTTCGAATTTCATTCCCTACTGCGTTTTCCTGTTCCGGATCATGGCAATTGTTTCTTGGGCGATCCCCGATGACTGCGATCTGTTCGCTGCTTGCTCAAGGTGCGGAAGCGATTGTTCTTCATAACTCACGAGGACATACTGGGCGATCCGGACAATCGCCGTCGAGGAATCCGAGAGGAGGGAGACGAGGAGCGGAATATCGGTTTCCGTCCATAAGAATGAAAATGAAAATGAGTGATTTGATTTCGGGCTGAATTCCCCCGAGAAAACGTGGCGTTGAAGGAACTTAACGACTTTGGGAACGTTTGTCAAGCCCGCGGTTGCACTGCGTCACAAGAGCAGAGTGTTGACATCCGTTCTGAAAATCCTATTTTACTATATGATCAAAAGCACCGGAATTTCCAAGGGACGGCAATTCGTCCCGCTTCTTCTTGCCGTGAACGCCGTTCTCGCCCTCGAAGTGCGCGCACAAGAATCGGGCATCGTATCCGGGCACGTCGTCGACAAAGGGACACCCAACAGTCCCTCGAGTACACGAGTAAACGCGAGTCACCTGTTGTGATGCTTACGGTATGGTACAGACTGAATGATTTTCAGCGGAACGACGGGGAGGGTAAGAATCGGGCGGATGAAGGAGGCGAAGCATTCTGAGCGTGACAAAACGAGTCATAGTTCTCTTCTTTCTTATTTTTTCCTCGTGTGCCGTTTTTTCTCCATCCGTGAAGTTCGGCTCGGCCATTCTTTCGGTTGATGAAATGCAGAATGGATTCCTCGTTGAAATTCGGCTGGAAAATCCCGTCAGTGACGTGTCCACGACCCTCCCCGGTTCGCGGTGGCTGATCATTACCGTCCCCGACACGTTGCTTGATACTGCCGCGGTTGCCGCGTTTCGATCCCGGGAAGTCGATTCAACCGAAGTGCGTCGTTTTGAGACAGCCACCCAGTTTGCACTTCGCTTCACAAAGCCGATTACTTCAACTGATATGATTCGGGGGAAAGACAGGAGAACCATCCTCCTTTCGGTTTTTTTCTGAATTTCATTGTGCCTTTTCGGTGGAAGGGCTTTTGCCAAAGATCTCACCCCGAAGGCACGTGACACGAAGACACACCGGGGTGCTATCGTTGTTTTTTCGGGTTTTTGTCTTTATCATGTATCGATGGCAAACCTCAAGACAATTCTCGTTGTTGACGATGACAAAGCTCTCCGCTTGGTCATTGTTGCCGCGCTCAAGCAGAAGGGATACGTCACGGTGGAAGCAACGGATGGATTGGAAGGGATTGCGCAGGCCAGGAAAACGCGGCCGCATCTGATCATCAGCGACGTTTACATGGACAACATGAACGGATTCGTCATGGTCGAAACGCTGAAAGAAATCGAGGAGACCGCGGCTATTCCCGTTCTTATGATGACGAGTGCAGCGCAGGCGGCGGGTGCGTGGGAGACGTCGTTGGCAGAAGATTATATCGACAAAGGGTTTTCGATGCCTGAGTTGCTCGAACGGATCAAGAAAATTCTCAAATAGCGGTTTTCCCCACACCTCTTCCGGTTCGGGGGGGATATCCTTGAAACGGGACAAAAAAATCATTCTTGTTATTGACGACGAGGAATCGATGCGCTTTGTGTGCCGGAGTGTTCTCGAGGATTCCGGATTCCATGTTGTCGAGGCTTCTGATGGAGAAGCCGGGTTTTCAGCGGCGCAGGAAACTCAGCCCGACCTTGTCCTTTGTGACATTGAAATGCCCCGCAAGAACGGATTTGAACTGCTCAAGATGTTCAGGGCGCACGCGTCCACGTCGTCCATTCCGTTCGTTTTTTTGACGGGTCGGTCCGACAAAAAAACGATGCGGAAGGGAATGGACCTCGGGGCCGATGACTTTCTGACGAAGCCGTTCACGGGACAGGAGTTGCTTTCGACTGTCAATACACGGTTGCAGCGGGCGGACGCACGTCACGAAGAGGCTGGGCAGAAACTTGATGAACTTCGTCAGAATATCAGCGCCGCTGTACCGCATGAACTCCGCACGCCCCTGACGGGCATTCTCGGATTTGGAGGCATTCTAAAGGAACAGGCCGGTTCGTTGGCCCCACAAGAGATCTCCGATATTGCGGATCACATTATCGGGTCCGGAGAACGCCTCCAGCGAACACTCGAGAAGTTCTGGTTGTATTCGGAAATTTTCATGAAGGCCCGGGATATGAGAATGCGGGCGGAACTGTTGAAATCGAAAATCCCCGGTGCCCAAAAGGCCATCGCCGCTTTTGCGAAACAGAAAGCCCGGGCGCATGGGAGGCCGGACGATCTCAGGCTTTCCCTTGAACAGGATGTTTGCCTTCGAATTGACGAAAAACATCTATCCATCTTTTTTGAAGAGATCCTGGAAAATGCGTTCAAGTTTTCCAAAGCAGGAACAAGCGTTGAGGTAAGCCTTGTTTTGAATCAATCAGGAGCGGAGATACGTATCAAGGATAGCGGCAAGGGGATGAGTCCGGAAGAGATCGATCGCGTGGGGGGATTCATGCAATTTGGAAGGAAGCAGCACGAACAACAGGGTTTGGGGCTTGGCCTTGCGATTGCACACGAGCTGGTTGCCTTGTATGGAGGAGAATTGCATATTGAGAGCAGACCAGGAGAAGGGACGGTTGTTGGCGTGATGTTGAAAGTCTGTTGAGAATTCCGGAAGTCGGAGACCGATGGAAAACTGAAAACGGCAGGGAACAAAGAAAAATGAAACATCAAAAGTAAAAAATAAATAGCAGGTCTTCGGCATTGTTTTCTTTTTCGGTTTGCTGTTTCATTTCGGTTTGTTCCTTTCTCTTTGCAGTTTATTCACTCATTTCTCAGCGGCAGCCGACCCCCCCTCGGTATGCAGCTCTGCGTGCGTCCCCCCATGCACAAGGAGCTGTTGCCGCTGAGTTTTTTTTCCCTGATAATTCCTGCAAAGCTCGCAGTCCGTCCAGCCACATCGCTACAAAGCAACGGGACATCCCGCTATGAGCGGCATTCTGGGAAGCGGAACTGGGATGAGGATCAAAAAAAGCGCATTCCGCAATTTCGGGGGCCGGGGGATGAGTTCCACGGGAGCATCCAGGTTCAGGCAACCGAGGAAACGATTCCCGAAATCCGCTCAATCCCTTTCCGACTTTCAACCTCTTACCTCGATTAGTCCGCTCCTACGGAGCTACGAGATGAAGGGTTTGCGTTTTTCAATCTACCAATAGTCCGCCCCTATCCCAAAGGGATCCCTTTGGCACGGGGCTATCTCCACCGGCAATTCACAGTCCGTAATCCTCATTCCGCAATCCGAAGTCAAGAGTATTCATACTGCTCTAACAGTCCGCAATCGTCAATCCGCATTCCGCATTCCGTAATCGAGTTTAACACCCCACTTCTTTTTCCACCTGTCCGCCATCTTTGTGGCGGAAGAGAAGGGGCCGGCTTGCCCGCCATGCTTTGTGGCGGGCTTGCCCGACATGCTTTGTGGCGGGCTTGCCCGCTATGTTTTGTGGCGGGGAGGATGAGTTCCTCGCAGCGTGCAACGCATTCAGAATAGGAGCACACTTTGAAAACCTTTCAGCTTCAAAACAAAAGCCCGCCTATTCAGCGGGCTTTGTCATTTCCGCGCATTTATGACCCTTATTCGAAAGCAGGCTTCCCCATGGTTCGGGCATGGGCAAGGTTTTCGCAAAGCTGCTTGACCCTGACCGTCTTTGTGAAATACCCCGTCATTTTGATGGCATAGTCTCCACGGGCCGATCCCAGTGAATGAAGAGCCAGACTTGCCGTGATCCTGCAAACGACGTCACAGTTTTCATCCTTGACAATGCGCATCAACGGAATGATCGACCGGGAGAACGAGTACTCAGGCGCGGCTTCCTTGAGTTGCCTGAGCGTGAGGGCCGCTGTTGCCCGGACTCCGGGAGATTCCGACGCAAGACCAAGGAGCAGGTTGTCCTCGATCAGAGCGAGTTTCTCGCTGGTGAAGCGGGTTGTGGGGTTGTCGGGTGGGGCGGTGGCGAATACCGAACCGGAGAGCACCAGACTTGCCGCCACAACAATGAGAAGAAGCGATCCGTGTTTCATGGCTTTCTCCTTGTTGGTTGAAGGGTTTGTGGGACAAGCCTTTCACCCAACGATACGAGAGGACCTCCGGCAGGTTACAGTGGATCGCGGAAATAAATACGAAGACGGGAATTATTCGCGGGTCAGAACACAAGCCTGAAGACGGTCTCCTCTCCAGGATTTGAAAACAGATGGATCGATCCTCGATGCAATCTCATGATCTCCTTGGAAAGACTCAGCCCGATTCCGGATCCGTTTTGTTTCGTTGTGAAGAAGGGGACAAAAATCCTATCCTTCGCTTCCTCTGCAACTCCCGGCCCGTTATCAGCAACATCGATAACGACATGCCCCATCTTGTCCATTCGTGCTGCCAGTCGTATCCGCCCGTCTTCCTTGGATTTCACCGCATGAATGGCATTGAGCAACAGGTTAATCAGAACCTGCTCGATGAGCTCGGGGTCAGCGGTGACTTCCAGCCCGGGGGGCTCGATGTGCAGGCTCATTTTGACGGATTCCGCAGGAAGTTGTGCCCTCATCAGATTCCCAACCTGCTCAAACATGTCTGCAATCCGGACAATCCGAAATTTCGGCTTTGGGATGCGTGTCAGGTTTCTGTACGCCTCCACGAAGTGAAGCAATCCTTCACTGCGTTTTTCAATTGTCCGAACTGCCCCCCGCATATCACCGACGGCTTCTTTTCCGAGCGTCCCCGCCCGGCTCGCGTGCGCCTGCTCCAGCACATCGCGCACGGTGGATGCAAGGGATGATATCGGTGTTACGGAATTCATGATTTCGTGCGTTAACACTCTGATCAGCTTCTGGTATGCCTCCATTTCCTTTTCTTCCAACTCCGCCCTGATATTCTGGATCGATACCAGGGTGAAGTGCTGCTCCCGCAGTTTGAACTCCGTGGCATAAATCGCCAGCTGTACAAGCTCATTGTTTCGGTCAATTTTTATAAGGGCTTTCTCGCCTGCCTTGAGGCTTTTCAGGGTCGAAACAAGGTTTTTGCTTACCGGTTCCAGGGCCTGAAGGGTCGGCAAATGGGTTACATTGAGCATCCTTTTTGCGGCGGTATTGATGAGCTGAATCCGGCCGGTGCCCGTATAGGCGATTAATCCGATTCCAATGTGCTGGACAACGGTTTGAAGATATTGATGCTGTTCTTCCGCCTCGCTCCTCGTTTGGCGAAACCGGGCCATTATTTCAGAGAAGGCCAAGCCAAGATCCTCAAAAGACCCGCCCTTTCCCTTCGCTGAGAAGCTCTGGGAAAAGTCGTCGTATTTGATCGAGCGGAGGAATCGGGCCAGTTCGGAGTTGGTCTTCTCGACAAACCGGAAAAGGGACATGATCTGAAGGATCACAACAATACCCAGGACAATGGCGCTGGCGATAAATTCGGTCTCAAACAGAAGGTGCAACAACAAGCCGATTGTTGCCGCCAGGAAGAGAATACGAACGATGATGACGACTCTGAAATTTTTAAAGACCATATTTCTCCAACCGCCGGTAAAGAGCGGCGCGGGTCAATCCAAGGTCGCGGGCCGCGTGCGTGATATTGCCGTCATGCTTGCTGAGCGCCTTTTGAATTGCCGTTTTTTCGAGGTCGTCAAGGTTCAGCCTCGCGTTGGGTGATGGTGCTGAGACCGGTCTGTGAGCACTGAGGAGAAAGTCAGCAGGCTGAAGCACGGCGGCCTCAGTCATGATTACGGCCCGCTCCACAGCATGTTGCAACTCCCGGACGTTTCCGGGCCATTGATACTGCTCCAATTGTTTCATCGAGGACGGCGCAACCTGCTTGAGCGGCTTTCCGTACTTGCTGCAATACATTTCAAGAAAGTACTCGACAAGAAGCGGAATATCCCCGTGCCGGCTCCTGAGAGGAGGAATCTGAATTTCAACGGTTTGAATTCTATAGAAGAGATCGTCACGAAACTCCTTGTGTGCAACCATCGTGTGCAAGGGCATATTGGAAGCGCAGATGAGACGGATATCAAACGGAATGGTCTTGTTGGAACCGAGCCTTGTCACCTCCCGGTTTTGAAGAACGGTAAGGAGTTTCGATTGAAGAGCAAACGGCAGGTTTCCGATTTCGTCGAGGAAGAGCGTGCCCCCCGAGGCCACTTCGAATCTTCCGGCCCTGTGTTCCCGCGCATCCGTGAAGGCGCCTTTCACGTGTCCAAAGAGCTCGCTTTCAAAAAGGCCCGAATGGAGGGCTCCCATGTCGACGGAGATGAAAACATTGCTGTTTCGTGCGGATTGCCTGTGAAGCTCGCGCGCGACAAGTTCCTTGCCTGTTCCGTTTTCACCAAGGATCAGAACGTTGGCATCGGTACCCGCAACCTTCTTGATGGTCTCGAAGACATCGAGCATCAACCGGCTGGTTCCCACAAATCCCTGAAACCCGCGGTCAAGATCCGATTGCATTTGCTGCTGACGGGACAAGAGGTGTTCGATCTCGTTTCGGGAGTCTTTGAGCGCGAGGGCAGCTGAAAGCGTTGCGAGAAGTTTTTCGTTTTGCCATGGTTTAAGAATAAAGTCCGTCGCGCCAGCCTTGATCGCTTTAACGGCCATTTCCACATCGCCGTATGCAGTGATAAGAATGACAACAGAACTCGGATCGATCTCCAGGATTCGGTCAAGCCAGTAAAATCCCTCTTTCCCGCTGCTGACATCCCGCGTGAAGTTCATATCCAGGAGAATCACATCGAAGCTTTCTTCTTTGAGAACGGTCGAAATGACGCCGGGATCACTTTCCGTTCTCACGACGTAGGAATTCTGTTTCAGGAGAAATTGAGCGGCCAAAAGAACATCGGGATCGTCGTCGAGAATGAGAATTCTTTGCGGTTTATTTTTCATACGGGTTTCATTGTAATGGTTGCGGACCGCTTCATTTCCCACGCATTCTCTGTGCCATCGCACGCATCGATATCTTGACAGAAAAACCAACACCGCCCGGATGCAGGCATGAAATGACTGTTCGTTAGCGGACACCTAATGTACTGAAATCGGACACTCATGCAAATCAAATCCCTTCAAAAAAGACAAAAAAGTGCAGTTTTTGGTGGTCCGATTATTGCCATCTCGGGTACGGAACCCCTCTCATGGAGACAATGGAATCACAGTCAACAGAACAGAAGCAGTCCAACGGTTCAGACCAGCCGCAGGTCCCGACGGAACGGGTGGGTATGGACCGGAAAATAAAGAAGAGAAACTGGCCTCCAAAGAAGATTGCTCTCTTTGGCGGAGGAGCTGTTCTTTTGTTCATTCTCTTTTACAGTGCCATTTTTGGCGACTCAAGTTCACGTCTCAATGTGGAAACAGAGCGCATTACGATCTCAACGGTCGAACGCGGCCCGTTTCAGGAATTCATCCCCGTCACCGGATCGGTTCTCCCCATCGAAACATTCTACCTGGATGCGATCGAGGGAGGCCGCGTTGAACGCCGTTTCACTGAAGCGGGTTCGTTTGTTCGCCAGGGGGATCCTATTCTTCGGCTCGCCAATACAAATCTCCAACTTGACGTCATGTACCGGGAGGCATTGTCGTACGAACAGATCAACAACGCGCAGAATCGCAGATTGGCCATTGAGCAAAACAGTATCGCCGTCCAAACACAACTGACCGAAGTGGAGTATCAGGTACGACGGCTTCAAACACAATACGCCCGCGACTCTTCTCTCTTTGCGAAGAATCTGATTTCTCCCAATGAATTCAAATTGACGGACGATGAATACAACTATTGGACGAAAAGGCGAGTCCTTGCTTTGGAGAACTTCCGCCAGGATTCCCTTCTGAGAGTGAATCAACTGACGCAGCTGCAGTCCTCCATTGACCGGCTTGAAACCAATTTGGAGATGGTAAAGCAGAACGTCGAAAATCTGGTGGTCCGCGCTCCCATCAGCGGACAACTAACCTCTCTCAATGCGGAGATTGGCCAGTCAAAAAACCCCGGTGAACGGCTTGGACAGATCGATGTACTCGACAGCTTCAAAGTCCGGGTGGCCGTGGATGAATTTTACATTACGAGAATAAATCCGGGCCAGACGGGTGAATTCGATCTTGCAGGAACCCGGCATCAATTGGTGATCAAGAAAGTATTTCCGGAAGTACGGGACGGAAGATTCGAGGTCGATATGAGTTTTGCAGAAACTGCGCCCGCGGGAATCAGGCGCGGCCAGTCGTTCCAGATCCGGCTGCAGCTCGGAGATCTTTCCGAGGCAACGCTTCTCGCGCGGGGTGGTTTTTACCAAACCACGGGCGGCCAATGGGCTTATGTGGTCAATCCCTCTGGAGACGTGGCGATCAAACGTCCCATTAAACTGGGAAGGCAGAATCCGCAGGTGTTTGAGGTTCTTTCGGGGCTCGAACCCGGGGAAAAGGTTATCACGTCGGGGTACGAGAACTTTGGAGATATTGACAAGCTCATTCTGAACGAGTGATGACAGGCCAAGCTGATTTCAGAACCCTGCCGGCATGGAGGCAAGCGCGTCATCTTGCACTGGCGATCGTGGCCGTCACCGACGGTTTTCGGCAAACAGATCTCTCAAGGCAATGGGCCCGCAAAATCGAACAGGCATATTTAACGATGCTCCTGAACATCGTTGCGGCTTTTGAGCGGCGCGGTTCTGCACACGAAGCGCAGAAATCGATTGATCGGATTGAAACGGTCCTGCGGCAGGCGCAGAAAAAGAAGCTCTTGGGAAGGCCGGATCTGTTACGCCTCACAAGAGAACTGGACTCTGTGCGGAGCCTGTTCAGGGACCAGGATCCGGCCGGTGTGATTAGCAACTCGAATTCCCCCTTAAACTCTCAAACGTACATTCCCATCCCACTAGGAGTATCGTATGATTAAAACGAAGGACATGAGCCGGGTGTACACGACCGACGAGGTTGAAACCACCGCGTTGAACAACGTCAACGTCGAGATCAACTCAGGCGAATTCGTTGCTATTATGGGCCCGTCAGGGTGCGGAAAATCGACCCTTCTGAACATTTTGGGACTTCTTGACAACCCCTCCGGCGGCGAGTATTGGTTCCTCGATCAGGAGGTGTCGGGGCATAGCGAGCGGCAGCGGGCAAACCTTCGAAAGGCGAACATCGGCTTCGTGTTCCAGAGCTTCAATCTCATCGATGAGTTGACCGTGTTTGAGAACGTTGAACTCCCGCTTTTCTACCTGGGAGTGTCATCTTCCGAAAGGGAAAGAAGGGTGAACGAAGTACTTGAAAACATGCAAATGATGCACCGAAAGAACCACTTTCCTCAACAATTGTCAGGGGGCCAGCAGCAGCGGGTTGCCGTGGCACGCGCCATTGTTGCAAAACCAAAGCTGATCCTTGCGGACGAACCCACCGGGAATCTTGATTCGGCGCATGGTGAAGAGGTTATGCGGCTTCTGACCGGATTGAATGAAGCCGGCACGAGCATTGCGATGGTGACCCACTCGTCCGCTCAGGCCGAATATGCTCATCGTGTAATCCATCTTTTCGACGGCCACGTGGTGACGGAGAACATTAAGGAACAGTTTAAGGTGTAGAGCGGATTCTGAGGTCGGAGGTCAGAGATCAGAAGTCAGACGTCAGAGTAAATACGCATCGTTCACTATTCCCTGTACACTGTTCAGTACTCAAAAAGCATAACCCATGATCCAAACCCATTTGCTCGTCATGCTCAGGACCCTTTGGAGAGACCGTGGTTACACATTGATCAATATTGCGGGTCTCTCGCTTGGGATCACCGTTTGTGTGCTGATCGCCCTCTACGTGAAAGATGAATTGACGTTCGACCTGATGCATGAAAAGGCCGGACGGATCTATCGGGCTGTTGAGGTCAGGACTTCGCCGGAGAAAGGCGCAGAGTACATCGGCTCCGTCATGGGTCCCATCGGCCCGGCGCTTGTTTCTTCGATACCGCAGGTTGAGCAAACCGTCCGGTTGTTGACGAGGCAAAATGTTGGACGTCTGGCAGTCGGGATGGGCCCGAACAGGATCTATGACGGAAACTTTGTGATCTCTGATCCGACGTTCTTTGAGGTCTTTGATTTTCCGCTTCTTGCCGGCGATCCCGCAACTGCTCTCGTGGAGCCGAAAACCGTTGTGCTCACGCAAAGCCAGGCCCGTAAGCACTTTGGCGATCAGAATCCAGTGGGAAGAGATCTGTTTGTCGAGCGCTGGCAATCCATGAGAGTGACGGGTGTGGTGAAGGACCCTCCGCCGAATTCACATCTGAACTTCAGTATGATCATTTCGATGTCGAGTATTACCTCCATTCCCGGCTGGAATCGCTGGATCGAAAGCAGAAAGTCCGAGGGCTTTTTTACGTATACCGTTCTCTCGAAAGGAACGACCCCGGAGGACATCGCAGAGCCGCTGCGGCAGGTTGCGGCGACCTACGCCGACACACAGGCGACGGCAGTGCGCTCCTTCATGCTTCAGCCGTTGTCGGACATCCATTTCGGCTCCACGGACATTCTGTTCGATCGAAATGAGGGAAAGGGAAACATCGGGACGCTGTGGGTTTTCGGAGCGGTCGGCTTGTTCGTGATTGCGATCGCCTGCGTCAACTATACGAACCTCGCTACTGCGCGCTCTCTCAAACGAGCCCGGGAGGTTGGGATACGGAAGGTCGCAGGAGCCGACCGCGGCCAGCTGTTCAGACAATTCCTCGGGGAATCCTTCCTGTTGACCGGATTTGCATTCCTTGCCGCTTTGCTCCTTCAGGAACTTTTCCTGCCGGCCCTCAATACCCTCTCGGGAAAATCTCTTTCTTTTTCGTTTCTCCAACATCCCGATATCCTGGGCTCCATGGTCCTTCTGGGAATCATCGTCGCAATGGTCGCAGGATGGTATCCGGCCGCCGTACTCTCGAGGTTGTCGCCGTCCCGGGTCCTCAAAGGGAGTCTTTGGTCGACCAAAGAAGGTCAGCGGTTGAGAAGAGGTTTGGTGACATTTCAGTTTGTGCTGTCTGTGGCCATGATTATCTGCACTCTTGTCGTCCACGAACAGCTTGGATTTGTGAATTCGAAAGACCTCGGGTTCAGAAAATCAGAAATGATCGTTGTCGATATCAACAGTGGAAACACGCGAAACAATTTCCAGACCATCAAAAGCGAATTCAGCAGTGTTCCCGGAGTGCGGAGCGTTTCCTCGACGTCGCGGGTCCCCGGAGAGTGGAAAAACATTCCGGAAATTGAGGTGGTCGCCGCAGACGGTGATCGATCGTCACCGCTGACCGCTTCATTCTTCGCGGTGGACGAAGACTTCCTTACAACGTTCGAAATTCCCCTGGTTGCCGGCCGCAATCTCTCCCAAGATCTCAAAACGGACTCGCTTTCGGTCCTTTTCAATGTGTCGGCCGCGAGGCTGTTCGGCGGGATGGACGCAGTAGGAAGAGAGATTGTGATTCAGAATACCTTGTTCGCGGGCCAGCGGGAGCCGCTGGGAATGCGTGTCCGTGTCGCGGGGGTGATAGATGATTTTCATTTCCGGTCCCTGTTTGAGCCCATTCAGCCGGCGGTGTTCGGCTTCTGGTCGAATCCGATCCAGGCAATCGATTATTTCACTGTCAATGTTGAGGAAAACTCGCTGGCCCGGGTCGTGGAGAAGCTGCGGCCCATCGCGCAGCGGTTCGATCCCGAGCACCCGTTTGAGTACAACATCCTTGAAGACCGCTGGTCGGATTTCTACGTGCAAGAGGAACGTGTGAGCAGCATTTTCACGTACGCGTCAGGCCTGTCCATCACCATCGCATGTCTCGGATTGTTCGGGCTCGCTGCCTTTTCGACGGAGCAGAGGACCAAAGAGGTGGGTATCCGAAAGGTGCTGGGCGCCACCCCCTCAGGGATCGTGGGTCATTTGTCGAAGGAATTCATTCTGCTCGTCCTCGTGGGGAACGCGATCGCATGGCCGCTCTCGTACCTGGCAATGTCGAAGTGGCTGGAGAATTTCTCATATCGAATGGACCTGGGCATCTCGATCTTCCTGGCTGCCGGAATTCTTTCCGTTGCGATAGCATTCTTGTCCGTTGCCTACAGGGCCGTCAAGGCAGCACTGTCAAATCCTGTTGACGCGCTGAGATATGAGTGAGCAGAGGGCATAGGGTTTCAACTTGAGGCACTCGATGATCTCCAACTATCTTAAAGTCGCTTTCCGAAATCTCCTGAAGCATAGGATCTATTCGGCTATTACTATCGTCGGATTTGCCATCGGCCTCGCTGCCGCGATTCTTATCGCACTCTATGTTCGATTTGAATTGAGTTTTGATGATTTCCAGGTTCATGGGGACACCATCGTTCGGGCTTCTTTCGCATCCAAAAAAGAAGGAATCGTCCAGGGGCGAGGACCCAGCTTCACACCTCCCTTCGCCCCTGCCGCTGCAAATGAAATCCCGGAAGTCGAGTCGTTTGTACGGCTGTCGACTCCACGAGTTGCCTATGCATTTGTCGGTGGAGAATCGTTCAAACTTGAGAATATCCGTCACGCTGATTCCACCTTCTTTGACATTTTCTCGTTTAACCTCATTGCAGGAGACATACGATCGGCGTTAAGAAATCCGTATTCACTTGTTCTCTCTCAATCTTCCGCGGAACGGATGTTCGGTGAAGGGAATCCCCTCGGAACGCTGGTCAAGCTCGACGGCAAGGGCCCCTATCAGATTACAGGAATCGTCGCCGACCCACCGGCAAATTCTTCGATCCAATTTTCATCGTTGATTTCTTTCTCAACTCTTTACGAGGACAAGAACCTCTATCTCGACTGGAATGGAGGAAACCAGTATATCGCCTACCTGCAACTCGTCCCCAATGCCGACATCGCTCTCGTGGAGAAGCAGTGTTCCGCATTGCTCTGGCGCTATTTGAATCAGCAGCTTTCCGCGATTGGGGTGGAAGTCGTTCCCTCCCTCGAACCTTTGAAGAGCGTTCATCTTTTTCATGAATATGACTCGGAAACACGCAGGAACAATATTGCGATTGTCAGCGCTGTGGCCGTCTTTATTTTAATCCTCGCCTGCGTCAATTTCGTCAATCTCACAACCGCTCGAGCCATCCGTCGCGCAAAGGAGGTCGGCATCAGAAAAACCTTCGGTGCGAACAGGAACGATCTTGTGTCTCAGTTCCTGGGAGAAGCTCTTCTCGTGACTATTGCCGGCACGTCGATCGCAATATTACTTGTGGAACTTGTCACTCCCTGGTATCGGGCGTTGGTCGGAGAGCACGCAGGGTCGCTCAGTTCGTTCGAATTTGGGGAAGCCGCAATGTTTGTTTTTTCCATCTTCACTGTTGGAATTGCCGCAGGAAGCTATCCCGCATTTCATCTCTCCCGGTTCCAACCGGCGGCGATCCAGGGAGAAATTTCCCGTGGAGGCGCAAGGAGCATTGTCCGGAATATCCTCGTCATTTTTCAGTTTGCAGTATCAATCACCCTCATCGCCTGCACCCTCCTCGTGGGAGCCCAGCTCCAATACATGCAAAACAAGGACCTGGGATTTAGACAGGATAATATGATCGTGATTCCGCTGAGGGGAGAGGAATCGAAGGAGCGCGGGGATATTCTCAAACAAGAGTTGACCGGTCTGCCTGATATCACAGGCGTTACTGCGTCCTCGGAGGTTCCTTCTGCCGGATTCACAACCAACGGATACTTCCCGGAGGGGCAGACAACACCGGTGATGATCCATGTGGTCGACGCCGATGAACGGTTTTTCGACACGTACGGCCTTGCAGTAATCAAAGGCAGGAGTTTTTCTTCCGAACGACTAACCGACAAGGATTCCTATCTGATTAATGAATCGCTCGCTTTGATGCTCGGCTGGGACGATCCGATTGGAAAAACGATCCGGCGCGGCGGAGATCACACAATCATAGGGGTGGTCAAGGATTTCCATTATGCCACCCTGCACGATAAGATCGAGCCGTTGATCATCACGAATCAGCCGTGGCGGGACCGATACAGCGTACTTTCAGTCCGTACCGAGTCAAAGGACATTCCGGAACTGATAATCAGCCTAAAAGCTGTCTGGCACCGTGTACTTCCCTCAACGCCTTTCGAGTTTTCATTTCTTGACGATCAGATGGACACGCTGTACCGGGCGGAACGACGTTTTGAAGGGCTGTTTTTCTCCTTCTCGTTTCTCGCTATTGTCATAGCATTGATGGGATTGGTCGGACTCGCCTCATTCTCCGCACAGCAACGCACGAAAGAAATCGGAATCCGCAAGGTCCTTGGTGCGTCGGTACAGGGAGTGGTAAGTTTGCTTTCGGCGGATTTCATCAAACTCATTGCGGTTGCAAATCTCCTGGCATGGCCGACGGCATACTATTTTACGCAGCGATGGCTCGACAACTTTGCGTATCGCATGGAAATGCCGTGGAGCGCATTTATCCTTGCCGGGGGAAGCGTTCTTCTCCTGGCTGTTGGTGTTATCGGCGTACAAGCCATTAAAGCGGCGAGTGCGAATCCGGTTGATGCACTGAGATATGAGTGAGCAGAGAGCGGGGGCAGAGAGCATGGGGGTGTGAAAAGTCAAATATTTGTGCGTCAACCCAAGACCTGAAACCTTCCGCCAGAGGCGGATCCGCCTTCGGCGGAGAAACCTGAAACCACCATGCTTCTTAACTATCTCAAAGTCGCTCTTCGCTCTTTCGCGGCCAATAAACTCTATTCCTTCATCAACATTTTTGCCCTGAGTGTGGCCATGGCGTGCGGCATTCTCGCCTACGTGAACTTTGATTTTGCACGGGGTCAGGATCGCTTTCACCGAAACCTCAGCGAGCTGTTTGTCCTCCGTTCAGTGACTGCGGTTGATCGCGGGCAGAACCATATCGGAATCACGCCGTATCCGCTTGGATCCGAATTAATGAGGGATGTTCCCCAGATCGAAAGAATGACGAGGGTGGTATTTGCGTGGGTTCCTGTCAGGGTCGGAGAGCAGACCTTCAACATTCAGACGTACTATGTGGAGCCGGATTTTCTGAGGATGTTTACGTTCCCTCAAATCTCAGGCAACGCGAATACCCTTGATGACAAAAGCAGAATCATCCTGACCAGAAAAACCGCTGAAAAATATTTTGGAGGGGAAGACCCGATCGGGAAGGTCATGACCCTTCAATCGGGCGGGGAAGCATCGGGTGATTTCGTGGTTGCGGCAGTCCTCGAAGACATTCCATCGAACTCCAGCCTCCAATTCGGCGCCTTGCTGCCAATGGCATCGTTGCCGCGCGCTTCACAATTGAATGAGAACTGGAACACGTGGAGCCATGAGACCATTGTGCAGGTGAAGGATCCCGCGATTGTAGAGCAAATCGAAAGCAGACTCGCCGGGTACGTCGAAACGCGGAATGCCATGAGTCCCGATCTCCCGCTTTCGCAAATCTACCTCACCCCCATGGAGGAGGTGGCGGCACTTTCGAGAAACCTCACGAACGACATTTTCAAGGAAGGAATGCATCCGGCGGCCATTTTTGGCCCGACCATCACATCGATTCTCCTGCTCATAACGGCTTGCTTCAATTTCATGAATACGTCTCTTGCATTTTCTGCCGTCCGGCTGAAGGAAGTCGGGGTCAGAAAGGTGCTCGGAAGTTCCCGATATCAGCTTGTGGTGCAATTCATCGGAGAAAACCTGATCCTTTGCAGCCTTGCGCTTCTTATCGCTGTGGGCCTCGCCGAGGTCTTTGTGCCGGCTTACAGCAATCTATGGGTGGACTGGGAGCTGACCCTCAGCTACTCGGATAACATGGGTCTGTTTGTTTTTCTCGTGGTCATGCTTGTCGGCATGAGTATTGTCTCGGGTGCATATCCGTCGATCTATGTCAGCAGATTCACGCCGGTCTCGATTCTGACGGGGCGTCAGCGATTTTCCGGAAACCACTGGTTGATGCAGGGCATCCTGACGTTTCAGTTTTCGCTCTCAGCCCTCACCATCTTGGCGGGGATTGTCTTCACGTCGAACGCCAGTTTCCTTGAGAATATTAATCTGGGCTTTGACACCAAACAAACCATCGCCATTCCGCTCCAGGGTTCCGGAGCATTTGAAACCCTGCGGAATGCCGCCGGTCAACATCCGGATGTGCAGGAGGTTGAAGGAGTAAGGCATTTGATCGGTTACAACCAATCGACGTTGACCGCTCGCAGCGGGCCGACGGAACGCAGAGTCGCGGTCTTGCAGGGAGGATTCGACCAACTTTCGGTCATGAATCTCAAACTTGCGCAGGGCCGGGATTTTGACCGGAAACTCCGGTCCGATCGAGATGGATCGGTTATCGTCAGCCGGAAATTTGCGAGGGAATTTCAGTGGGATCAGCCGGTGGGACAGCGTGTGACCATTGACAGTTCCTCCTACACAGTGATCGGAGTGGTCGAGGACTTCTATAACAGGAGCGTCTGGAACCCGGTTCAGCCGAGCGCATTCCTCGTGGCAGAGCCTGAGAATTTCCGCTATCTGGTTGTCAGGGCTGAACTTGCAAATCTCCAACGGGTGAACGATTTCCTCCGGGAAACGTGGCAACAACGAGTGCCGAATGTTCCTTATGAGGGATTCTACGGATCCGAATTGGTAGCAAATGCGGTTTCGGTTTCCTCGAGCATCCGACTTGTATTTCTCTATGTATCGGGGGTTGCGATCGCAATTGCGGCCATGGGCCTCTTTGCTCTGAGTTCGCTCATCATCGTCAAACGTACGAAAGAGATTGGAATCCGAAAAGTCCTCGGCGCACCGGTACTGCACATCTTGAATCTGCTCAATCGCCGGATTGCTCTTGTCCTGCTTGTTTCCGGCCTGCTTGCCGCCGTGAGCGGATCGTTCCTGATCGGCATCTTCCTGGACAGCCTCTATGCCTATCATGTCGAAATGCAATTCTGGCACTTCGCTCTCGCCGGCGCCATTGTTGTACTGATCGGACTAATCACCGTCAGTTCTCAGGTGTATCGCGTGGCCACATCGAATCCGGTGGAGAGTCTGAAGTATGAGTAGGGGCTTGTGTAAATCGGGGAGAGTGAATTGTGAATCTAAATTGGAAATCGTTTAACCTTCAACCTGAAACCTGAAACCTGAAACCTGAAACGTACATACATGAACTAACCATCCCGCCTCACGCCGGCAATCCTTATGAAAACATCTCTTGCGATGATCTTTCGCACCATGCTGCGTGGAAAGACCTACGCCGCTCTGAATATTCTCGGGCTCGCTATAGGCCTCACATGCTTCGGGTTGATATCGGCCTGGGTCATGAATGGACTCAGCTACGATCGTTTCCACGAGAACCATGAACGGATAGTCCGTCTCACGGGGAACGTCAGAACGGACGCGGAAACATTTGACCAGGCTGTCACGGCCCCGCCGATGGCGGAGGCGTTACTGCGGGACTATCCGGAAGTCAAAGCTGCGGTTCGGATGAGCGATCGCGGTGCGATCGTCCAATACGAAGAAAAGCAGTTTGACGAGGGTAATATGCTGTTCGCTGACCAGAGCTTCTTCGATATCTTCAGTTATCACCTGAGTCTCGGTGATAAAAAAACCGCCCTTGTGGATCCGTACAGCATTGTATTGACACAATCGATGGCAAAAAAATATTTTGGATTTGAAAACCCACTGGGTAAGACATTGAAGATCTTCATTTTTGATCCCGACGGAAAAGGGGCACAATACAAAGTCACGGGTGTCATGCCGGATCCGCCGAAGAATTCTCACATCGTGTTTGATTTCCTCGGATCATTCAATACATATGAGACTGCTGTTCCGATTTCGCGGACATCCGAGTGGCGCTGGTTCTGGAATGGATTTTACACCTACCTGCTTCTCGACAACGGAGCCGACCGCGAGGTCTTGGAGGCAAAACTCCCGGAGTTTGCCGAGCGTTATCTGGGGGAGAAAATGAGGCAAATGAGAATGTTCTATACGTTCTCGCTTCAACCGCTCGATGAGATCTATTTGCATTCCGACCTACGGTACGAGATCCAGGCAACAGGAAGCATGGACACCCTCATTATTTTCGCCACGATTGGCGTACTGGTACTCCTCATTGCCTGCATCAATTACATGAATCTGGCGACTGCCCGGGCCCTGGGAAGAGCAAAGGAAGTCGGGATCAAAAAGATTCTGGGTGCCGCCAAAGCGGATCTCATCCGCCAATTTCTCCTCGAAGCCGTCGTTGTCGCCGTCCTGTCACTTCTCATAGCCCTTCTTCTCATGGAGCTGACCAGGCCCTTCGTGTCAGAATTAACCGGAAAATCACTTGAAAATCTCTTTTCAACCGACTTGCTGGGTATTCTGATTGGAACAACCCTTGCGGTCGGGCTGCTTTCCGGCCTTTACCCGGCTCTTTTCATCTCTTCGTTTAAGCCCATTACGATCATAAAAGCCTGGAGGTCAACCGCCGCCGGCATTTTCGTTCGGAAGGGACTGGTGATTCTTCAGTTTGTGGTTTCGATCGCTCTCCTCGTCGGGATCGGCGTCGTGTGGAACCAGATGGAGTACATCCGTTCAAAGGATCTGGGCTTCAATAAGGATGAGCTTCTCATTCTGAACCAGAACGGTTTCTCGGAAGTGAACCAGGGAATCGGCCCATTTCATGAAGAACTGCTTTCCCACCCCGGCATCAAGGGAGTGGCAACATCAAGAGGACTGATCGTCGGTGGGCTTTCCAACTCTCACATCGAAACGATCGACGGGAATGGGAATCCGGTCTCCACGAGCATCTATCAGCATCAGGTTAGCCTGGAGTACTTTGATGTGTACGAAATGAAACTGCTCGCAGGGAGGCAGTTCGTTCCAACCGACACGGGATCGGCGTATATCGTCAACGAGGCAACAGTGAGGGTGTTGGGGTGGGGAAGCCCGGAAGATGCCGTGGGAAAATCGTTCGGATCCGGCGGAATCCGGCAGAAGGCAACGGTCGTTGGTGTGGTGAAGGATTTTCATTTTTCGTCTCTTGAGAATCCCATCGAACCCGTTGCGGTGAGTCTTGCCTTGCCACAACAATTCTCGAGAATTTCCGTCCGACTCGCAGGCAGCCAACTCGACGAAACCATCCCATTCATTGAACAAACCTGGCGAGAACACTTCCCGGGAGCTTTGCTGCAATACTCATTCATGAACGAGCGGCTCGATCGGCAGTATCAGGCCGAAAAGGTTTTTGGAAAAGTATTTCTTTCATTCGTGGTTCTATCGCTGATCGTTGCATGCCTGGGGTTGTTCGGATTGGCTTCCTTCGCGACGGAGCAACGAGTGAAGGAAGTTGGCATTCGAAAGGTTCTTGGAGCGTCCGTCCCGGGCGTGGTGGGCCTTCTTTCCATTGATTTTCTCAAGCTGGTATTCGTTGCATTCCTGATCGCGAGTCCGCTGGCGTATTTCATGATGTCGCGATGGCTGGAAGACTTCGCGTATCGCGTTGAAATCGGAATCGGCGTCTTCATTGCTTCCGGAATTGCGGCAGGTCTGATTGCGTTTCTCACAGTCAGCTTTCAAGCCATCAGGACGGCGTTGAGCAATCCGGTTGAGGCATTGAGGTACGAGTAGCTTAGGGAAGGCTTGTAAAAAAAGGAAAAAGACAAAAAGCAAACTACAATGAAACAGAAAAACGAAAAATGACAAAATGAATATCCTGACCTTCACATAGTACACCTCATTTCCCTTTTTTCGCTTGACATTTTATTTCCGTTTGATGTTTGTTGATTTCCTTTTCAACTGCGTCCATTTTTGAAATCATTCAATTTGAGGATCTATGTTCTCTAACTACCTCAAAATCGCTGTTCGGCAGGCGTTGAAAAACAGGGCGTACGCTCTTATCAATATTGGCGGACTGGCCATAGGCATAGCCTGTTGCACATTGATCCTTCTCTTTGTCACCGATGAGATCGGGTATGACCGATATCATGAGAATGCCGACAGGATCTATCGGGTCACGGAAATTATCGAAAGCGAAGAGACGGGGGAGCGCTCGTCAAGCCTTCCGTTTCCCGTTTCCGAAGCTCTCTTGACAGATTATCCGGACCTTGTCGAGTCCTCGGTTCGCTTTTTCAACTTCCAGGCGCCCACACTTTCTCTTGAGAATCGCGAAAAAGAACTGGCTTTCAATGAGCGGAGACTGTTCTTTGCCGACGCCGGCGTTTTTGAAGTATTCAGTTTTGAATTGCTTCGAGGCGACCCGAAGACCGCCCTGGCAGAACCCAATTCAATTATTCTGACGGAAAGCATGGTTCAGAAATATTTTGAGGGGGAGGATCCACTCGGGAAGGTTCTTCGATTCCAGGGAGAGAGAGATCTGAAGGTGACCGGTGTCCTGAAGGACGTCAGGCCCGCGTCACATTTCCGTTTCGATTTTCTCGCATCATTCCGCACGCTGGACTCGTATTACAATACTCCCACGAACACGGCGATGCAGGGATGGTACTGGAACCCCTGCTGGACCTATCTTCTGCTGAAAGACGGGGTTGTTCCGGAAGAACTCGCCTCTCAATTTCCGACATTCGTCCAGAAGTATTTTCCGGAGGTCATCAAGCACGACGTCACTTTGCAAATGCAGCCTTTGACGGATATACACCTGACTTCACGGCTCGATTATGAAATTGAGCCAAACGCCAGCGAAGAAAACGTCTACATGCTTTCTGTCGCGGGCTTCTTTGTTCTGTTGATCGCATGCATAAACTTCATGAACCTTGCCACGGCCCGCGCTGTGCAGCGGGCAAGGGAAGTGGGCCTGCGGAAAACCCTTGGTGGTGACCGGCGGCAGCTCATCCTCCAGTTCCTATTCGAATCAAATCTCTACAGCTATGCCGCCATCGTCGCAGCGCTGGCCATCGTCGAACTGTCCATTCCGCAATTCAATGCACTTACAGGCAAGAGCATCGACCATGGTTTCTGGTACTCGATCCCTTTTCTCTTCACTCTCCTGACGTTCGGAGCAGTGGTGGGACTCGGGGCAGGGGCATATCCGGCCCTGGTCCTTTCATCGTTCCAGCCTGCCCGCGTCCTGAAGTCGGGTAGTATTCGTTTTCAGGGATTGGATTTTCGAAAACTGCTGGTGGTTCTCCAGTTTGCGATTTCTGTTATTCTGATTGTCGGAACCTGGGTGGCGATCAGCCAGCTTCAATTTCTCCAGAAGTCCGATCTGGGTTTTCAAAAGGACCACATCGTCATGCTGCCCGCCCTTCGGTCGTCCATGGCCAACCAGTATGAAGCATTCAAGGAAACAATTCTTCGCCATCCGTCCATACGGTCCGTTACAGCGTTGGAAGAAGTTCTGGGTGCAAAGTTTCAAGGCGGGAACTATCGCTTCGAGGGGATGGATGTTTCGAGGTTGTTTAACCGGCTGAATGTCCGGCATGACTTCACGAAAACGTTCAATGTCCCATTGGCGGCAGGGCGGGATTACGACGAAAGTTTCGAAACGGACGACGCTTCCGCATTGGTTGTCAATGAAGCCCTCGTCCGGAATCTGGGCTGGAAGTCGAACGAGGAGGCGGTTGGCAAACGGGTGGGAGCCTCGGGACGGACACAAATCGTGGGAGTTGTGAAGGACTTTAACTTCGCCTCGAAGCATCAGCCGATCGCACCGTTGGTCCTCGATCTGAATCTGAATCCCGGTGCGTTCAATCTCTTCATTAAATACGTGGCTGTCCGATATGATCCGCTCCAAACAGCAGAAGCACTGCAAACGATTCGAGAAGCCTGGAATCGAATGATTCCGGACAAACCGTTTGAATATTTTTATCTGGACCAGGACCTCCAAAAACTCTACGAATCCGAAGAGCGTCTTACCGCCGTTGCATCAATTTTTGCTTTTCTTGCGATCCTCGTCGCCTGCCTGGGGTTGTTTGGGCATGCCACGCACATGGTGCAACGCCGGACGAAGGAGATTGGAATCCGAAAGACCCTCGGCGCGAGTGTCCCTGCGATGGTGGGGCTACTTTCGAAAGATTCCCTGGTCCTCCTCATTCCGGCGATTTTGGTTTCCTGGCCCGTTTCGTGGCTGATCATGAATCGTTGGCTCGGGTCGTTTGCCTACCGGGTCGAGATTTCGATGTGGGTTTTTGTCATTTCCGGTCTCGCGGTTGTGGCCATAGCGATCCTGACAATCAGTGTTCAAACGATCAAGGCGGCACTCTCGGATCCAACCATGGCATTGAAGTGCGAGTGAGGGGCAGAGGGCGGGGAGCAGAGAGTGAACAACAAAGAGTAAAGAGCGAAAGGAGGCACGCGATGGGGATGCAAGTATTTTTTTAATTTTTGGGTGGATGCTATTTTCCAGCTCTACGGTAACACGCGAAGAAATCTCCCGGACTTCTGAGGTTGGACTGAATGACGACCAGGCTATTCGCGATGTCGTTGAGCGGGCATACGTCCAGGGTATCTTCGTTCTTCGGGACAGTGTTGCCGTGAAAAACGGATTTCACAAGGACTTCATTCTTTCCGTTCATCATGAGGATGGAATCATCATCGCACCGTTGAGAATGTGGCTGGACAGGTTGAAGCTGGACGGGAAACCCAGCGGGGATGACGTTCGGCATGTGGTAGAGACCATCGATGTGACCGGCAATACCGCAGTGATCAAACTCCGGCTTTACGTCAATGACAAGCAGGAGTATACGGACTACATGGGTCTCTATCGATTCTCGGACGGATGGAAAATAGTGAACAAAATATTTCAGTCCCACGATGATGAATAAGGATCGGCCATGTTAAAGAACTATCTCCTGATCGCCCTGCGCACCATGCGCAAGAACAAAGTCTACTCGGCCATCAATATCTTCGGCCTGGCCGTAGGAATCGCCTGTTGCATGCTTATTCTGCTCCATGTGTTCAGCGAGCTCGAGTTTGATCACTTTCACAAGAACGCTGATCGTCTCTATCGCGTCCTGTACCTTCAGGGAGGCCCAAGAGGAGACCAGACGTTTGCCGTGGGGATGCCCCCGCTTGCAGGGGCACTTGAAAGCGACATGCCCGAAGTCGAAGCTGCCACGCATTTCATGAGGGGGTGGAGATTAACGGCAAAACGCGAATCATCCACGCAAACGGGTATCATTTCCCGTGAGTACTACTTCTCCGGTCACAGCACCTTCACGATGTTCGATTTTCCGTTCTTGTCGGGAAATCCCGAATCAGCCCTGAGGGAACCCGGATCGGTGGTGCTGACCGAGGAAAAAGCGGCGGCACTGTTTGGCAATGAGAATCCGGTGGGGAAACCACTTTATATCGAAGCTGAGGATTTCCCCGAATTCGGAGCAACCCCATACACGGTCACCGGAGTGCTGAAAAGTATTCCCGCCAATTCCCATATCCAATTTGATTTTCTGATTTCGTCATCCACACTTCAACGGTTTGAAATGTCGAGGGAATGGATGAGCGATTGGGACAATTATCTTGCATTCACCTATGTGTTGCTCCGTGAACCGGGGACGGAAATGCAGGTGGAGTCGAAACTGCCAGCATTTACAAAGAAGTTCGTTCCCGAGGAAGAGGGTTATACCAAGGGTTTTACCCTTCAGCCAATCACGGATATTCACTTTGGCTCGGCGGACATCCGGACGGAAATCAATGCCCGCGAGGGAGATACGTTCTATGTTCAGGTGTTTGTCATCCTTGCGTTGTTCATCGCAGGCATTGCGATCGTCAACTATATGAACCTCGCGACCGCGCGGGCTATGAAACGGGCGCGCGAAATTGCCCTCCGAAAGGTCGTGGGAGCGGAGCGCAGCCAGATGGCCGCGCAGTTTCTGGTTGAGGCGGTCGTTCATTCCGTTCTCTCGTTCATTGCTGCCATTGGCCTTGTTGAAGCGGCCCTGCCGGCATTTAACACTCTCGCCGGGAATGATGTCTCCCTGGCCACAATAGCTTCTCCTGTATCCATTGTCATTCTTGCGGGGCTTGCGGTACTCATCGGTCTTGCTGCCGGAAGCTACCCGGCACTCTATCTTTCCGGATTGTCCCCTAGCCTTATCCTTCGCGGGGGGGCGCAATCAGGGAAAAGAGGGATCAATCTCCGCAACTCGCTCGTGGTACTGCAGTTTGCGGTTACCATTATCATGATTGTCACCACATTGGTCGTGTCCGGTCAGCTTGATTTTGTGAAATCGAAGGACCTCGGGTTCAATCAGGATCTGCTGCTGGTGTTCGACATTAATCACGACGATGTTCAGGAGAATTTTCTGAGTGTCAAAGCCGAACTTCTGCGCGATGCCTCCGTCAAAAGTGTCACAGTCTCGTCCCGGGTCCCGGGGGATTGGAAAAGCTTTCGCTCCTTTGATGTCCGCAGCGCAGATCAGCCGGACGCTGAACCCGTTCGCATGGCTTTCAACGGTGTGGACGAGGATTTCCTTTCAACCTACGAAATGGCTCTCGCTCAAGGACGGAATTTTTCAAGGGCGTTTGCTTCAGATTCCAATGCCGTCATTCTGAATGAAACAGCTGCAAAGGCCTTGTTTCGTGAATCTCCCATCGGGGAAACCGTACGGTTTTCAGGATCTAACTTTGTGGGAATTGTCATCGGAGTTGTGAAGGACTTCCATTTCCAGTCGTTGCATGAAACAATCGACCCTGTCGTCATGGGTTTCATGCCCCCGGGCGGCCGCCATGCCCTCCACGGAATAGACTACTTCACCGTAAGAATGGCAGGAACAAATATTCAGCAAACAATCGATTTTGTCACCGAAGTTCACGCCAAATTCGATCCGATCAATCCCATCGAGCTCGGTTTTCTCGATGAATGGTGGATCAATCTTTATGAACGCGATCAACGTCTGGGGGATATCTTTGGAATAGCGTCGGGCCTTGCCATAGTGATCGCTTGCGTCGGTCTCTTTGGGCTTTCTGCATTCATGGCGGAGCAACGCACAAAGGAAATCGGCGTCCGGAAGGTGCTGGGTGCTTCGGTCATGGGGATCATCGCCCTTCTTTCGAAAGATTTCGCGAGGCTGGTTTTCATCGGTCTCGTCGTCGCTGTTCCTTTTGCATACTACGCAATGGATTCCTGGCTGCAGGCCTTTGCATTTCGCATCGGCATCGGTTGGTGGGTATTTGCGGTGGCAGGTGGAATCGCACTTCTCGTGGCCCTTCTGACCGTGATGCTGCAAGCCATGAAAGCAGCTACTTCGAATCCGGTGGAGGCGTTGAGGTACGAGTAGCTTAGGGAAGGCGTGTAAAAAAAAGGAAAAAAGACAAAAAGCAAACTACAATGAAACAGAAAAAAGAAAAATGACAAAATGAATGTCCTGACCTTCACATAGTACACCGTCATTTTCCTTTTTTCGTTTGCCATTTTATTCCGTTTGATGTTTTGTTGTTTTCTTTTTCAAATGCGCCCATTCATTGAAATCATTCAATTTGTGGATCCATGTTCTCTAACTACCTCAAAGTCGCATTCAGGATATTGTTGAGGCACAAGAGCTTCTCTGCTATCAACATTCTCGGTCTGGCAATTGGGATGCCGGTGTGCTTGTTGCTTATCCTCGTAATAGACGGACAACGTAATCTCGATCAATTTAATGTGAACAAAGATCGGGTGTTCCGCATCACCACCAGGGTAACAGAAAGGACATCAGGAACGGTGCATGATCTGGCCACCGCACCGGCCCCCCTTGGTCCGCTTCTCAAGTCTGAAGTCGACGAAATTGAAGAAGCTGTGCGCCTCCTGGGCTTTTCCAGCGCGGCCAAGTATAACGAAAAGCTCATGTCTGTGGATGGGTTCTATGCCGAGGAATCGTTTTTTCGAATCTTCAGTTTTGCCCTCCGCTCCGGCAATCCGGAGACAGCCTTGAAGAGTCCATTTTCTGCTGTCATCTCAGCGGATTTCGGGAGGAGGTTCTTTGGTGATCAAGATCCGACGGGGCGTGTGCTCACGTTTTCATTTGTTGATGTTGTTGTCACTGGCGTATTGGAGGATCCTTCCTCCGATCAGCAATCCCATTTAGACCGTGAATTGTTGATCTCGTTTTCCACTCTTGCCGCTCAAGAGAATAAGCCCGCGATCTCCGATCCCGAAAACTGGAATAAAAGAGCAGGTTCTATCAATACATTCTTCTCAGCCCTGGAGGTCATGCACCGCTGGTTGAACCGGCGATTTCCCGGTTGATGGAAGGCATTCTGCGGGAAGACTCCCCGTATGCCTATCAGTGCACCTTGCAGCCTCTCACAGGGATTGCTCTGGGCCCCGAACTGCGTAATCAAATCGGTGGTGTCATGGAGGGAACGGTGGTGTACATTTTCCTCATCATCGCGTTTGTGATCATGGTGCCGGTCGTCTTCAACTATGTGAGCTTGACAGTAGCACGTTCTCTCAGGAGGTCGCGTGAAGTTGGTCTGCGAAAAGTTGTCGGCGCAGGAAGGGGACAAATCGCCGTGCAAGTCCTCTTCGAATCCGTGCTTGTTGCAACGGTGTCCCTCGTCCCGGCAATTATTCTGCTCGACATACTCTTGCCGGTGTTCAATGATTTTCAGTTTGTGGACTACATAGCCATTGGTTGGAAATCAGACTGGCGTATCTATGGATTCTTTGTGTTGTTTGCCGCCGGCGCAGGCCTTGTTGGCGGCATCATTCCCGCGTTGGTGCTTTCTACCATCGGACCTGCCGCGGCTCTCAAAGGTCTCTCGCGCATTCGCGGATTTTCAGGGTTGACGTTGCGAAAGGCATTCTTAGTGATCCAGTTCGCCTTATCGTTATTTTTCATTATTCTGACGACGCTCTTTCAACGTCAATTGACGTACATGCTCAACGCGGACTATGGTTTTGACAATGAACAAATCGTTAGCGTCCCCCTGCAGGGTGTGCCCTACGAGTTGTTTCGGAACGAACTGGTTCAGAAGTCGGGCATTGTCGCCGTTTCTGCCGCGTCGCATCCAATCGGCCGTGTGATGTGACGCCGAGTCTTCCTATCCGGACCGCGGATGCTCGCGAACCAATAAAGGCTGTGAGTTTTTCCATTGATGACAACTACCTCGAGAATCTGCGTTTTTCCCTGTTGGCGGGCAGGAATGTCTCCGGCACGTTTTCCACAGACACCAATGAAGCGGTCATTGTGAACGAAACGGCTGCCCTGCGCCTGGGGTTTGAAGATGCGGCAAGTGCCGTCGGCCAAGGCTTGATCTTGGGTGAAACTGGGATGATGACCATTGTCGGTGTCACATCGGATTTTCATTATGCGCGGCTGCAAAATGCGATTGACCCGGTGGTTCTCCGGTTCTCGCCGGACGAATTTGCCTTTGCAATGGTGAGGGTCGCTTCGAATGATATGAGTAAGGCCGTGGCCCCTATTGAGCAGGTTTGGTCGATGCTCAGCGTCGATCTCCGGCCATTCCAATATAATTTCATGGATGAATTTGTCCAGGGCGCCTATAACGATATGAAGGACATTATTGTGTTCCTTTCGATCATAGCAGGACTGGCGATTGGAATTGCGTGCCTGGGATTGTTGGGAATGGCCATATTCAGCACGGAAACCCAGGTAAAGGAAATCGGCATCAGGAAGGTATTTGGGGCGAGCGCCTTTGCGGTGATGATCCTGCTCTCACGGGATCTTGTGAAGTTGCTCGTTGTTGCTGTGGTGATAGTCACACCTCTCTTGTGGGCATTCATCACGTTCATGTTTCTTGAACGCGTCGCTTACCGTGTCGAGCTTGGTGCAGAAATGTTTCTTCCCGGGTTCTTTCTCGTTCTTCTGCTGGCGTTTTTGACCATTGGGTCGCAAACCATCAAAGCTGCGAATGGAAACCCCGTCGAGGCGTTGAGGCATGATTAATGTATCAGCAGACAAAAGTGGATTCGGGAGATGTGACCATGGAATGGATATTTTCAAGTACCATATGTTCATGAATCTATTTGCCAGGGAATAACAAAGAATCAATAATCAACACTCTAAACCCCTTTCATCCATGCTAACAAACTATCTCAAAGTCGCTCTCCGGAGCCTCTACAAACATAAGCTCTTCTCGTTTATCAACGTGTTCGGGCTGGCTCTCAGCTTGTCATTTTGCCTGCTTGTCATCATGATTGCGCAGGATCAGACCAGTTTTGATCGGTTCCATCCTTCGCCGGAAGATGTCTATCGAATCAACACGATAGCCCACCGGAAAAGCGGGAGTACTGAGCCGTATGCGTCTTCGGCAAAGTCGCTCGGAATGGTGGTCAGGGAATCAAGTCCCGCCGTCGTAGAGGCAGTGACCATGACAAGTCTTCGGGGTGAAGCAGTCGTCGGCGAGAACAGGATCCGCGTGGAAGGTTTCTTGACGGAAAATTCCTTCTTTGATGTTTTTGGATTTCAGTTCTCAGAGGGTTCCCGGAGCACCGCGTTCCATTCTCCGCAGTCAATTGTCTTATCCGCGCAAGCAGCCGGCAAATTGTTCGGATCAGAGCCCGCAGTCGGAAAAACGCTGAAGATCGGAGAATACGGTGATTTCACGATCCAGGGGGTTTTGAGTCCACCTGCCGGAAAAACACATCTCGAATTCGACTTTCTCGGGTCATCATCTCTCATTCCGCTTCTGGAGAAAGAGAACAAAATCTTCCCCGTGACAAACAACTGGAAGAACTACTATTCTTCCTATAACTACGTTCGTCTGCACGAGGGCAATGGTCCGGAGGAACTGTTACCGGTTTTGGCAACGATCCCAGGAACTTATTTCGGTGATCTGGAGCTTGAAACGCGTGATGCCGCCTATTCCTTTGAATTGCAGCGCCTGACCGAGATTACCCCCGGTCCCGTTCTTTCCAACAATCTGGGAAGCGGAATGCCGGAAGATGTTCTTTTTATGCTCGGCGTTCTGGCGGGCATCGGAATGATTGCCGCAATGTTCAATTATACAAGTTTGACACTCGCGAAATCCCTTTCCCGCGCCAAGGAAGTGGGAATACGAAAGGTCTCAGGAGCCGGCCGCGGGCAGTTGTTCACCCAATTTCTTGTGGAATCCGTGGTGGCACTGTTTCTCGCCCTCGTTGTCGGAGAATCCGTCCTTCGATTTGCGCTTATTCCGGGATTCAAGAGTCTGCAGATGACTGCAGGCATGAACATCGATTTCATCTTCACGGTACAAACATACCTGGTGTTCGTTGCGGCGGCACTGACCGCGGGAGTTCTTGCAGGCGCGTTTCTTGCGGTTGTTCTCTCAGGGTTCCGCCCGGCGCTGGTCCTCAAGAGCGTCTCTGGGCTTCACGTTTTCTCGCGCGTAACCCTTCGCAAGATTCTTCTCGTCTTCCAGTTTATCCTGTCCTTGGTGCTGATCATCGTTCTCATCACCATCTATGAGCAGTTCAAGTACGCACTGGACGTCGATTACGGTTTCAACCGAAAGAACATCGTGAGCATGAATTTGCAGGGGAACGATGTCGACATCGTCATGCAAAAGCTCGCCCAGCATCCGGAAGTCGAAGACTACACTGCTGTCTCTCACCATATGGGCACCTGGGAGGACAGCTCGGTCGATGTCCGGGTCCAGGCCGGTGCTGAAAAGACTCCCGGCATTCGGGACTACAGCGTCGACGATCGTTATATACGCAACCTTGGACTACACCTGGTTGCAGGAACGGATTTCAGTCCGGATACGCCGGGATTGAACAAGAATCAGATTATCGTCAACGAGAAGTTTGTGGAACAATTCGGATTGGGAACACCAGCCGATGCCGTGGGAAAGACGGTCATTCTTGAGGGCGATCAAACGGTAACCATACGCGGGGTTCTGAAGAATTTTCTTTTCAAGCCCCTCGTCTATCAATTGCAGCCCATGATGTTGACGTACGATCCCGGCTCGTGGCGTCATGTTCTGGTCACGATCAACGGAAATGACCCTTCTGCTGCCGTGGCTTCCTTCCAGAAGGCGTGGAAAGAGGTCGATCCGTCGCATCCCTTTGAATTCGAGTTCTTTGATGATAAGCTGAGGCATGTGTATGATTTCTTTTCTGATATGGTCTTGATGATCGGATTTCTCGCCCTGATGGCTCTGACGATCTCACTGCTCGGTTTGCTCGGCATCGTCACGTTTAACGCGGAGGCAAGAACTAAAGAGATCGGCATCAGGAAAGTATTGGGCTCCACCGTCCGGCAGATTGTCTTTCTGTTCGCACGCCAGGAGTTGCTGCTCATGGGTATTGCCGCCGTTATAGCCGTTCCCCTCAGCATGATCCTTGGCGGTTGGCTTTTGAATTCCTTTGCCCACAAGATCGACATCGGGATCATGATCGTGGGCGGTGGGATGCTTATCGTATTTGCTTTGGCCGGCCTGATCATTGCCCTCCGGGCTCTGCGGTCCGCCTCGGCCAATCCGGTCGAAGCCCTGCGTTACGAGTAGTGCAGGGCGAAGACCCCGTACCAGCGGGGTGGAAGCAATGCGGTATGAGTAGGGAGTATATGAGTATGTGAGTAGGTGAATTGTCTTCAGTGAACGAATCAACCAATCAACCAATTAACCAAATAACCAATTCTCACCCCCCATGATCCTCAACTATCTCAAAGTCGCTTTTCGGAACGTCTTCCGGCACAAGCTCTACGCTTTCATCAACGTCGCCGGGCTATCCCTGGGAATCGCAGTATCCATTTTGATCATTTTGTTTGTGCGGAATGAACTTTCGTACGACGATTTTCACTCCAATACCGATCGGATCTTTCGTGTTCTTACAGCACGGGAGAAGGTGAACGGCAGTGCCGATGTCAGCGCATGGCAGCCCATGCCGGTCGTTCCGGCCTTGAAGGCTGAATTCCCGGAGATACTCCATGCCGCGCGATTCACCACGGGAGGTACGATCATCTCGAACGGCGACAACATATTCCAGGAAACGGTCATGTTCACGGATCCAGATGCGTTCCGTATGTTCGACATCCGGTTTCTTGCCGGCAATCCGGCGACAGCCCTCGAAAACCCGGCCGAAATCATCCTCACGAAGGCAATGGCGGAAAAGTACTTTGGCAATGCGGAGGCTCTGGGGAAGGTGTTGCGTATGCGCACGCATGCCTCGGATGAACTGTATGTGGTTGCCGGCGTCATTGAGCCCATGCCTGCAAATTCATCGCTCCAGTTCCAGTTTCTCGCTAATCTGCGCAAGCATTCGATGTACGAAAAGGCAAGGGAGCGGTGGACGTCGTCCAACGGATCCGCCTATGTCCTCGTGTCCCGGGAATCATCCGGACAGGCGCTTGAAGGAAAGATGAAAGCGTTCGTTGGGAAGTACTTCGGGGAGACGATCAAACGATGGCAGGAGGGCGGCCACCTCGCAAAAAAGGAAGGGGCGTGGGCAATGACTCTACAGCCCCTGACCAACGTGCATCTGGACCAGAGCGTTGGGACATCACCCGAAAAGGAAGGGAATCCGGCCTACTCCTATATTCTCGGCGGAATTGCAATTCTTGTTCTAACCATTGCCTGCATCAATTTTGTCACCCTGGCCGTCGGGAGGTCCTCCGGAAGAGCAAAGGAGGTAGGAATGCGCAAGGTTCTCGGAGCTGTTCGTCTACAGCTCGTCAAGCAATTCTGGGGTGAGGCCCTGCTCCTCTGTATCCTTTCCCTGGGCTTGGGTCTTGCTCTGGCGGAACTCTTCCTGCCGACATTCTCCGAACTCGCCGGCACCACCCTGAAAATCGACATCAGCTCCGACACTGGGTTGTTGGTCGGACTTGTTGCACTCCTTCTCGTGGTCGGGGTCGCGGCAGGGAGTTATCCTGCGCTCGTGCTTTCCAGATTCCAGCCCGTTGAGACGTTGAAAGGGCGGTTCAAGCTTGGTGGCCGGGGCCTTTTTACAAGAGTGCTCATTGTCTTCCAGTTTGGCCTGTCGATCTTTCTTGTTTGCGGAGCACTCATTCTCAATGAGCAATTGCACTTTCTTATCACGAAGAATCTGGGTTTCAGACCGGAACAGGTTGTAGTGCTGCCGACGTATGCGGGTGACCCGAAGTCGGCCGAGAGCCTCGTAGAGAGATTCCGGGCGAGCGTCGAGGGCTTTGAAGATATCCTGAGTGTTTCCGCCACAAGCGGCGCCTTCACGCACGCTTATGATATTCAGGGATTCCAGATCAATGGTGAAAACAAGACATCCTTCCTTTTCCGGATCGATGAGCACTATCTTCGCACTCTGGAGATTCCTCTGAAAGAGGGGAGGAATTTTCGAAAAGAAAGCGCAGACGACAGGGAACAAGGGATGATCGTGAACGAGGCGTTCCTCAGATCCATGGGATGGCCGTCGCCGGCCGCCGGAAGGCGGATCGAGGGTTCGGACAGCCAGACAATGGAGCATATGCAGATCATTGGTGTTGTACCGGATTTTCATTTCACGTCCCTGCAGAATGAGATTAAACCGATTGTAATGTTCATGAATCCCGAGTGGCCTCTCGACCACCTTCTCATTCGGATTTCAGGAAAGGATATTCCCGCCACCGTACAAATGATTCATTCAGTCTGGAAGGACGTTGCGCCGTCGACTCCGTTTAACGCGACATTCCTCGACGAGGATTTCCGCAAGGAATACGAGAACGAGATGCGATGGGGAAGGATTGTCTCCCTGGCTTCGTCATTTGCCGTAGCTCTCGCATGTTTGGGGTTGTTCGGCCTTGTGACGCTGACCGTTTCGAGCAGAACAAAGGAAATCGGCATCCGTAAGGTACTGGGGGCCACCGGTTCAGGCATTGTCCGCCTGGTGTCCAGGGAATTTCTGGCCATGGTCATTCTTGGGAATATCCTCGCCTGGCCGGCGGCGTACCTGGCAGCGAGAAATTATCTGGAAAACTACGCCTACAGAATCGAGATCGATGTCTGGACGTTTGTGATCGCCGGCCTCGTGGCGCTGGCTATCGCGTTTCTTGCCATGAGCGGACAGATCCTCAAGGCGGTAAAGGCGAATCCGGTCGAAGCCCTGCGTTACGAGTAGTGCAGGGCGAAGACCCCGTACCAGCGGGGTGGAGGCGCTGAGGTATGAGTAATGGAGTAGTGGAGTACAGAGTATTTGAGTAGAGAAACCTGAAACCTGAAACCTAGAACCTGGAACCAAGGAGGCTCTCATGAGCACAATTTTTATCCAACTTCCTCCCGTTCAGAGCGACAACTACGTCGATGTCGATTTAACAGTGAACGGAAAGAAACAGCAATTCAAATATCGGGTCGAGATCTTCAAGTGGTCCGATTGGTGTGCGCCGGCAGAAACAAAGGCGGACGGCATTCGTAAGATGATCAATAACTATGACAGGAATTGGCAGCTGGTCGAAATCGGTGCTCCGACGGATGCCACCGTACCGCTGATGTTTCGAAAGAAAGGGTAGAGACAGAAAGAAATAAGAAGCAAAGACCCAAGGGTGTAAAGCTTGGTATCTTTCGTGTCTATGGGTCTTCCTTGCTTTTTCATGTATTATTCAAAAGAAAGAAATCGAATGATTCAGTTTAAAAACATCTTCAAGTGGTATTCAACAGGTTTCGTCAAGTCGTACGTGGTTCGCGATGTAAGTCTCGAGGTCAAGCAAGGCGAGTTTATTTCCATCATGGGCCCATCCGGATCGGGAAAATCCACGATTCTGCATATCATGGGTATGCTGGACGATCCCTCGTCCGGAGAATATCACTTCCTGGATGAAGCCGTACATAAAATGAAGGAGAAAGCCAAGTCGGAGCTCCACAAGCATCATATCGGATTTGTCTTTCAGAGTTATCATCTGATCGACGAACTCACAGTCTATGAGAACCTCGAAACGCCGCTCATTTACAAAGGCATTAAATCCTCTGAGCGGAAGAGTATGGTCGCGGATATTCTGGACCGGTTTCAGATTGTCGGAAAGAAGGACCTCTTTCCGAATCAGCTCTCCGGCGGGCAGCAGCAGCTTGTGGGCGTTGCCAGGGCGGTGATCACGACTCCCAGGCTCATCCTTGCCGATGAGCCGACCGGGAACCTGAATTCCGCTCAGGGGGAGGAGATCATGGGGCTGTTCAAGAAGTTGAACAAAGAAGGAACGACCATCGTTCAGGTCACGCATTCCGAGAAAAATGCTTCCTACGGAACACGGGTCGTGAATCTGTTGGATGGTAGGATCGACCATCGTTGAGGTTTACCGCCTTTAGCGGACTATTGACATAAGGCTGGATAATCTACGCTTATGACGATTCCGCTCCCGAATAATAAAAAACCCGGCTCTTCGCCGGGTCTTTTTTTTGGAATCTTGCGATCCGCAATCAATCCAATCCGCCCCTTCGTTGTCCGTCCCTTTGTCGCGGCCAAACGCCGGGTTCACCGGTTTGCCGATTGATCGGCATGACCCTCTTGTCCCGTGACACTGTCTCCGGGTCTTCCGACGCCAGATAGGCAAGACACGCGGCAAGGACGACATTGTTCCTGACATCATCGAAATTGATCTTGTCGTACGTATCTCTGTTCGTGTGCCAGGTATAAAGGAAATAATCATAACGATGCGACCCAAGGTTGAATCCGGGTGCCCCTGCGGCAACAAACGAAGCATGATCGGTTCCCCCGCCGCCCGGAATTCCCGGCAAGGAAAGCGTAATGTACTCTGTCACTTCGTTTGGGATCCTCGAAAGCCAACGCGAAAGGTATTCGCCGGCATTGAGATACCCGGAGGCGGAAATATTGATCACGCGTCCCGTTCCGTTATCCTGATTAAAGAGCGCCTGGAGCCCGTTGATAACTTCGGGATGATCAGTGACAAAAGCGCGCGATCCGTTCAGGCCCTGCTCCTCACTGCCCCAGTGCCCCACCAGGATCGTCCGCTTTGGATTCGGATAATACTTCTTCAGGATTCGCATGGCTTCCATCATCAGCACGGATCCTGTTCCATTATCGGTCGCGCCGGATCCGGCATCCCACGAATCAAAATGTGCCGAAAGTAACACGTATTCGTTCGGTTTTTCCTTCCCTTCGATCCTGCCGATGGTATTAAAGGTGGGCACTGCGCCGAGGAAGTTCGATTCCGCCGTTACCCGGATGATCGGTTTTCCTCCGTTTGCGACAAGGCGATAGAGGAGATTGTAGTCTTCAACGCTCAGGTCGACGACCGGAACGCGCTGTGCCTTCGTGCCAAAGATCTTGTTCACGCCCCAGCCCCGGGACCACCGCGAGGCAAGCACGCCGACCGCTCCTGCCTGTTCAAGAATATTGGCGAGGGTGTCTGCACGATATCCCGTCGCCCGTACCCGACGCTCCCAGTCATCACGCATTCGGTCGCGCTTTGCTTTCAGTGAATCGAAAGACCACTTGAGGGCATATTCTTCCCATTCCCAATCTGGCCTGCCGGTGGGTTCCGGTGCGGAAATCATCACAAATTTTCCTTTGATGGAAGCAACCATCTTCACAAAGGAAGCGGAATCCTTCGCTTCGGGCAAAAGCATCACGCCTGCCGTTGTTCCGCCCTTCTTCGATGGTGGGCTCCATGCCATCATGGTTCCTTCCAATGTTCGAACTCGCGGTTCCAGCATGTCAATGTGTGTGATGCCGCGTTCCCACCCCTTCCACTTTCCATACTCCTCGTTTTTAGCCGGAATGCCCCAGCCCTGATATTTCTTCACGGCCCAGTCGTGAGCGTTCTTCATTTGCGGAGTGCCGACAAGCCGCGGACCGACCACGTCCAGGAGCTCATGAGCGAGCATTTCGAGCCTCGAGGAATCCATTGCCTCGGCCCAGATGTTCTTGATCAAGGGATCGTCCGTTGGAAAAGTGGCCACCCCGGGTACACTTGGGGTCTGCGGTTGGGCCGATACCAACAGGGGAATGACGAATAGGAAAGCGGTCGCGACACATCGTCTCATGGAGTCCTCCGAAAAGTTAGCCTTGTTTATACGCCGGGTCAAGGTAGGATAAATTCTCCGCCTCATCAAGGAAAAATGCGGGGGGAAGGGACGCAACCTTTCTTCCTGATGTTGCGTCCTATGATTACCATCATGCCCGGGAAGGAGCCCATGCGCCTCTACGCCATTTTCTTCAGCCTGTTTCTTCTTTCGGTTCCCGCCATTGCGAACGATCAGCAAAAAATTCTCACACTCAAAAAGATCCAACAAGCCGTTCAAGTAGACGGCCTGATCGAGCCCATGTGGTTTCAGGCCGATTCCGCCGCTACCTTTTTCCAATTGCAGCCGTACTCTTTGGCCAGCCGCCGAGCAGGCGCACAGTGGCAAGGGTCCTGACCACCGAGAACGCCCTCTATTGCCTGATCGTCTGCTATGACGATGCAGAGAATATTCAGCAAAACACAGGCAAATTGGACGATTTCGGCGGTGACATTGTTTCGATCATGCTCGATACGTTCGGGGATAAGAAAACGGCCTACAAGTTTGCCGTGACAGCTTCCGGAGTAAAAGCCGATTCGCGAATGCTGGATGATGCCCGGAACCGGGACTATGGTTGGGACGGGGTCTGGTTTTCGGAAAGCAAGATCTACGATTGGGGGTATGTTGTGGAGATCGAGATTCCGTACCGTTCGATCCAATATGACGAGAATCTGAATTCCTGGGGACTGGACTTCGACCGTTGGATCCCAAAACTCAATGAGGATCTGTATTGGTGTGCGTACGAGCAGAATGAAGGGCAGAGGATATCGAAGTTCGGCTCACTCGTCTTTGATGATTTTCGACCGACGATAAAAGGTGAGAATCTTGAGATCTATCCTGTGGGGCTCGCATCGGCACGCTACCTTCCGAGCAAGAATTACAGGGTCGATACAGATCTTGGTCTTGACGTCTTTTACAATCCCTCTCCCAAGCTCACGTTTCAGCTTACGGCAAATCCGGATTTTGCGCAGATCGAGGCTGATCCCTTTTCGTTCAATATCTCGCGTTATGAAACCTATTACAATGAACGTCGTCCCTTTTTCACGCAGGGAAACGAGATCTTTATGCCGTCGGGTCGCGAGCGCAACACGGGGTTTTACCGCCCGCTCGAATTGTTGTACACCCGCCGCATCGGCAAGAAACTCCCCGATGGAATGGAGGTCCCCCTCGATCTGGGAACCAAGGCGTTCGGAAGGATCGGTGATTGGGAGTACGGCGGATTTCTTTCCACGACCGGAAGAACGGATTATCGCTCGAACGGATCGCTATCAGCCGAGCCGCGTGCTTACTTCGCTTCTGCCAGGGTCAAGAAACATATCCTGGAGAATTCGACGATCGGAGTGCTCTTTGTGGGCAAACATTCCGCAGCGGGGGATAACGGGGTGATCGACATCGACGGGGCATTCCGCACGTCCGATTGGCAGTTTTCTTATCAGATTGCACGGTCGTTCAAGAATGGAGAAGGGGATTTTGGAGGATCGGCGGGATTTGTGATGTTCACGGATAAGTGGATCAACCTCGCGAGGACCAGAATCATCGGCGAAAAATTTGATATCGACGAGGTTGGATTTGTTCCTTGGAGGGGAACGGCCGAATTAACAGCGCTGACCGGGCCAAGGTGGTACTATGACGAAGGGTATATCAGTCAGATCCTGATCTATGGCGGCGGGGTTTTGAACAACGAAAAGGCCGATGGATATACGGATCAACTTGCCATCTTTGGATACAACATGCAGTTCCGTTCCAATTGGGGATTCGAGATCAATCTCAGTGCGGGGCAGGCGAAGGACCTGGGTACCAAATTCCGGTCATACGAGGCTATCCTGTCCACCTGGTTTATGCCTTCCCCGGATTTTAACGGAAACATATGGGGTGGGTATTCGCGCACCTACAATTTTCGCCGCAATTATCTCGCTTACTATGGATGGAGCGGTGCCGACTTGAACTTCCAGGTCACAAAGACCTTGCAGGCGGGTACTTCGCTCAGCGGAAATTTTGAATTCAGGCCCGACCGCTCTCTTGAGGAGATCGTTCTGAACGGCCGCCCGTACTTCTCCATGACCCCCGTCAACGATCTGAATATTCGCCTTTATCTTGATGTTCTCTACTTTAACTCCACGGCGCATGCCGAGCAAACCATTCTTGGCTTCCTGTTCTCCTATAATTTCCTTCCGAAAAGCTGGATCTATTTCGCTGTGAATGAATTGCGCGACCGCAGTCTCGAATTGGATGGTCTCGGAGTTCAGCTTCCAAACCGCCTCCATGTCACGGACCGGGCCGCAGTTCTCAAGCTGAAGTATCTCTATTACTTCTAGCCGTTCCGTCTGACCGGCCCGAACAACATCATCTGTTGACAAAAGGGTCGGTACTTCCGATATTCCGGCTGTGGGGGACCGGGCATTTGCCATCCTCAGGGGGCAATCCAAAGTCCTTTCTTTTATAAATCCGCGGGTGGGGTGGATTCTCTCCCGACCTGTTACCATTCAACGTTTCTACTCATGGGGGGACCATGTCCAGAGTATCGAATCGTCAGCTGGTGGAGGAACTCCAATCCGGCAACCGTCTGGGGTGTGCGCACCTTGTTGATTTGTACCAGCGCAGACTGCTGCATGAATGTATTCGCGTGTTTGATATCGACCCTCGGGATTCCGAGGAGATCGTTGATGACGTCCTTCTATCTGTTGTTCAGAAGATTGGCACGTTCTCGTTTAAGAGATCGGAAAGCGATTTCCATTACTGGGTTATGGCGATCTTTCGCAACAAGGTTCGGGATTTTGTCCGGCGTCGCGTGGTTCTTTACGGGTCATCAGGCCCGGCCGTCGGGCTTTATTCAACGAATGGGAACGGAGATGATGATGAGGCCAGCGGTCTCGTTCAGGCAGCCATCAGCGAGTACGAAAGATCCGTCCTGGAAGACGACGAAAAAGAGAATCCGCTCGCCTGGGTCGCAGAAGTACTGGACACCATGCATCCTTGGGAGCGTGTATTACTCCGATGCAGGGCACTTGAGGTTCCGTACAACGACATCGCCCGTTACACCGATAAAACAGCAGTGCAACTCAAAGTGTATCACCCCCGCGTAAAGAAGCGCTTCCTGCGCCTTCTTGCAGAACGCGCTTCCGAAAAAGGGCTCCAGGTACCTTATGATTCCAAAGAAGAAGCGGCCAAGGCCGCCATGGCGGAAGCCGCTCCCGGAAGACAATCCGGATAAGGCCGTGTTCCGTCTCCTTGAGCGATTTGACAGGCGCCTTGAAGAGCGCAGACGCGTTGATTTCTATCTTTATTTTCCATCCCGAAAGAAGATCGAACGCGCACACGCTGAATTGCTGTGCCTTGGCTTGACGGCTGAGATCATTGAATCCGAGCGGGAATGGCTCTGCCTGGCCTCAAAGACGATCCTTCCGAGCATACACACCATCACGGGATTGCGGATGGTCCTCGAAGATGTTGCAAGACGATGCGGTGGGCGGTACGACGGATGGGAAACCATGATTCTGGAATGAAGCATGATTACAAAGAACAGAAGTTACCCCGTGAACCGGCTCATTCGGTTTGCCTTCCTCGAGGGGGCTATAACCACCCGTGGTTTATATGAGAAGGCGGTCTTGAGGCGCGGGGAGGCGGAAATGAAGGAAAATCGTTCACAGGCGATGACGCTAAGAAAGCTTTTCCGGGAATTTGATGACGCAGGACCCTTGTATGCCAGAACAGCCGGAGAGTTTCTCCGGGAAATGCGATCGCAACAAGGATTCACGGCGGCTGCCGTTCACGGCCTCCTGGATATACCATTGTTAACGTATAAGATGCTCGAAAACGACTCTGTTTCGCCGATGAATGTCTCTTTGAGTGCCTGGAAAAAGATCAGGAACCTGTGGAAGATCCCTTGGACACAGCTGGAGGATCTGATCCGCGCCTCACACTATCTGATGGTGTTCAGGCCGTCTTATAAGGGGACTCTTCTTCGGTACCGGAAGAAGACCTCCTCCACGTATCCCCCTGACGCAAGGGTCTCTGCGGCACGCGAGCTTTACCTCCGGGCCCGTTTGCCGCTTCCGCGGCATGAACAGCAATCCATCGAACGATATATGCGCGAACTTCGGGGGCTTGAATTCGAACAATGGAAATGATTGATGAGAATACCGAACAGGTTGTGAAGGATGCGACCCGCCACGACTTCTGTGTCCGGATTGCCGCCGTGACGTTTGACAGGTTTCAGAAGGAACATCAAAGGAGGTCGATTCCAGTCCCTGTTCATGACATGGCAGAATGGCTTGGATTTCGGATCATATTGCTCACGACAGTTCCGGATGATTTTTCAGGCCTCGTGAGTTTGGAGGATCGGTTGATCGGCGTGAATAGAAATCATCATGACCATCGCCGGCGCTTCTCGATTGCCCATGAGATTGGGCATGTGCTCCTGGGCCATCCCGCCGAAGGCATTTCCTTCCGCAAAGAAATTCGGCAGTACGACATGGAAGCGGACCTTTGTGCGTCTGAACTTCTCATCCCGGGGAAAATACTCCTTCCCGTATTGGGGAGAACCCGCAACGTGCGGGTCCTCGCGAATACATTCGTGGTGAGTCCGGAGGCAATGGAACGAAGGCTGCAACGGGTTTCAAGCCAATCCTCAATTGACAATTGAAAATTGGCAATTTGCAATTAAAACATCCCCCTCTTATCACATTCACTCATGGAGGTTCCCATGGCGGCTCCAATCAACAACTCGATTTTCTCCACGATGGTCCGGTCCGGACGAACGACGTATTTCGTCGACGTCAAGGAAGCAAAGAACGGAAACAAGTTCCTTGCCATCTCAGAAAACCGATTGGATTCCGAAAACAAGAAACAACGCAGCACCGTCCGCGTGTTTGGCGAGACGGTCATGGAATTCCGAAAGGCCATCGATGAAGCGTCTGCAGCCATCGGCTAAATGATGCTGCCAATGGGGAGGCGGCCTCGTTCGCAGGTTGCCTCTCCTTTTGATTTTTCCTCCGCGGGTGTTCCCGGGGGGCATTGGGAATTCCACGTGCCTCTGGGAACGAAAACAGGTATCTTGGTGCTTGAACAATCGCGGATGGGAAGATTGGCAACATTCACTCGGCCGCATGTCATTTTTAATCCTGCCGCTGCAGGGGGTAACACCGGGCGCGCGCAAGGCACAATTCTGAAGGCCTTGGAAGAGGAATTTCCCCACGGATTTTCCCTGGACGTGACCACCGAAAACGGCCAGGCAACTGCTCTGACAAGAAGGGCTTTATCGAACGAAGCCGGCCTTATTGTGGTCGTGGGAGGAGACGGGACATGCAATGAAGTCCTGAACGGATTTTTCGAACATCGAAAACCCATCCGCCCCTCTGCAAGGCTCGGTTTCATCTCGAGCGGCACGGGGGAGGATGCATCCAGAAACCTGGGCCTTCCTGCCGGCCTGAAAGCTCAGATCCGCCGCCTTCATCGGGGACGCAGATTGCTGGATGTCGGATTGGTCCGCTATACGGCATCCGACGGAACAACTCATGAGCGGTTGTTTCTCAATGACTGCCAGCTTGGAATTGCCGGACGTGTTGTCCAGAGGGTCACTCCAACTCTCAAAAAGCTCGGTGGTTTCCTTGCGTACGGAATTGCCTCCACATTGACTGCTCTCACCTACAACGGCCACCTCCTGACTATAAAGTGTGATAGAGACGAGCCCATCGAGGGGCAATTCCTCGGGGTAGCCGCCGCAAACGGCAGATTCGCAGGTGGCGGAATGGATTTTGCGCCGCATTCCCGGATTGATGACGGAAAACTTGACGTCATCATGATCCGTGACCAATCCAAAATAAACCGGTTGTTGAATTTTCCGAAGATCTACTCAGGCAGGCATATCGACATGCCCTGGGTCATCTCTAAAAAGGTTCAAAAGGTCCGCATTACTTCCGATGGTCCCGTGCCTTTGGAGGCCGATGGGGAGTTCCTCGGATACCTTCCGTGCGAGATCCGAGTCCTCCCACGCATCCTGCCCATAGCTTCCTCCTTGTCTCCTCGACGGATAAAGCCATCCTGGGACCAAAACCGATGTCATGCTTTACTCTTTATCCTTCACCGTTATCTATCCGACGTGCCTGCGCTGACGCATCGGCAGTGAAGTCCCGGTTTGTGGGTCGTAGTCGGATTTATCCGCCGTACCACGGTTTTCAGGCGTAGGCGGACACTTCACTTTTTTCATAACCTTTTTCAATTTTCCAAGTCTTACCTACAAAGCAGGAACACACTGTGACAAGGCCATCAGATAATGAGTTAATGCTCCAGGTGAAGGATGGAGATGTAGGGAAGCTGGGCATACTCTTCGAGCGCTACCACGGAAAGCTCTATGGTTTCCTCGTTCGTCTGACCAATCGAAGGGATACAAGCGAGGATCTTGTCCAGGAAGTGTTTTTTCGAAT
>JBBEEC010000001.1:136111-198813 GCA_040880975.1 Bacteroidota bacterium
TGACCAATCGAAGGGATACAAGCGAGGATCTTGTCCAGGAAGTGTTTTTTCGAATTCTTCGATACAGAAATACATTCCGGGGAGACGCTCCGTTTACCGCTTGGATGTATCAGCTGGGGAGAAATGTGATTTCGGATCATTTCAGGAAAAAGAAAGAAGGCGCACCGCTCAGTGAGGCAGAAACCGAATCCGACCCGGACTCATCACCGGCTCACCTCCTGGAACAAATCGAACAAAGGGATCTGCTGCATCTCGCGCTTTCGAAATTGCCGTTGGATAAACGTGAGGTCCTGGTGCTCAGCAGATTTCAGGGAATGAAATATGAAGAGATCGGTCAGGTTCTTCAATGTCCGGTCGGGACCGTAAAAGCGAGAGTTCATTTTGCGCTAAAGGAATTGCGTGAGATCTATTTGAATCTTTCAGAGGAAGCAATCTTATGACACACGTACAGGATCGATTGGCGGAATATCTCTCGGATGATCTCGGGCGAAGAGAACGCGCGGAGATCGACGCGCATTTGCAGGGATGTACTCTTTGCCGTGAGGAGTTTGACACGCTGCTGAGGCTCTGGTCAAAACTGGGTGCCCTTCCCGAGGAGGAACCCTCGGAGAGAGTCCGCGCCAGGTTCCATTCTATGCTGGAGGCCTATCAGGAAGGACTGCGCCACGCACCCGCGACCAGCGGACTGTTCGCCGTTGTGAACCGGTTTGTCGAAAAGTTCTGGCCGGTTCAGCCGGCGGCACAGGTCGGAATTGCCGGGCTGCTTCTCGTCTTCGGCGTTTTTGCAGGGACTCGTTTTCCGTCAGCAGCCGATGATCACAGCGAGATCACACAATTGAGAGGAGAAATCCGCCACATGGGCCAGTTGCTGGCGGTCTCTCTCCTGAGCCAGCAGTCCGCAAGCGAACGTCTGCGGGGTGTGGCCTCGACCTACCAGATGGACCAACCCGATGAGCAGGTGGTGAGCGCACTTCTTCGAGCCCTGAAATTCGATTCGAACGTGAACGTCCGGCTTGCGGCGATTGACGCTCTCGGCAAGTTTGTCTCGGACCCCGCAGTCGGCCGCGAAGTGATTGCAACTTTGCCGCGGGAATCTTCTCCGCTTGTTCAAATTGCCCTGATCGATGTTTTGATTCAGGAAAAGGTCCGACAATCGGCTGACGTTCTGAGGTCCATGGCCGCCGATCCGTCGGTGGACAACGCGGTGAAACAAAAGATTGCCTCCGGCCTCAAAGAACTTTCTCTGTAGGTGACGATCATGAAAATCCTTCTTTGCTTTCTTTTGCTGGTCCCTGCTGCCCGATGTCAGGATGCAAGGGAAGAAACGATCACCAGGACCCTTCGGTTTTCTGTATCCGGTACGGAACGAAGCCTGCTGGTGGATAACATCCAGGGTTCCATCATGGTGACTTCCCATGAAGGGGAGACCGTGGAGATGACAGCAATTCGGCGGACCCGGGCCAAATCGGAAATAAAGTTCCAGGAAGCTGCCGAAGATGTGGTGCTCGATATTCAGGAACAACGAAGCCGGATCGAGATCGTTGTCGATGCGCCCTGGCGAGACCGGTGGAATGGCCGTTATTCCCGCGGAGAGCGTTACTATGGATATGAGGTGTCATTCGATTTTGAACTGAAAGTTCCGAAAACGCTCAATCTGTATCTCCATACCGTGAATGACGGGGATATTAAAGTCCGCGACGTGAACGGCGAGTTCGAAATAAAGAATGTGAACGGAAACGTCACGATGACCGGGATTTCCGGGGCTGGCCACGCATCTTCCGTGAACGGGTCCCTGCAGATCGGTTTCAGGGTGAATCCCGCCGATGAATGTACCTTTCGCACCGTCAATGGATCGGTGGAAGTTTTCTTTCAGGATCCCCTTGCAGCGGAATTGCTTCTCAAGACGTTCAACGGAAAAGCTTATACGGATTTTGACGTGACGGCGGCGCCAAGGACCATTCCCACGATCAAGGAAAAACGAGGGAAGAAGATTTACAGGGGCGGCGATGCATACATTGTTCGCACAGGCGGGGGAGGACCCCAACTTGCGTTTGACACCTTGAATGGTTCTATCCGCATTCTGAAGCATCAATAATCACGCATGTCCGCGCAGAACTCTTGCGCGCGGATTCGACAAGCACAAGCGCATTTGTCAATACTCTCGAGGATCATCCAATGAAAAACGTACTGAAAGCAATGAGTTTCCTGGTCCTGATCTCTTCCGCCGCAGCGGCTGGGATGCAGGATCCGAATGTCGACCGTGTTACCGTCCCTCTGGCCGACCCAAACCGGCCCGCGGTTCTTAAAGTAGGATTGATTGCCGGGAGTATCTCCGTCAAGGCCCACACCGGGAAGGATGTGATCGTGGAAATCAAACAGCAGCTGGAGTCCATCACCCCGAAAGAGAAATCAAAGGGCGGAATGAGGCTGATCCCGAACACAAGCTCCGGCCTGACCGTTGAACAGGAAGGCAATACAGTTGACGTCGGAGTGGGGATGGCGGCCATGCATCGCGAAAAGCAGCTGATCATCCAGGTTCCGGTGAATACATCGGTGAAGCTCAGCACAGTAAACGAGGGAGATATCGAGGTGGAGGGAATCAACGGCGAGATCGAGGTCAATAACGTGAATGGGGCGGTGTATCTCAGGAATATCTCAGGCTCGGCGGTTGCCCATGCCCTGAATGGTGATCTCGTGGTCACCTTCCAATCGGTAACGCCCAACAAATCGATGTCATTCAGTTCTTTGAACGGAAATATCGATGTCACGTTTCCGGCTTCCGTCAAAGCGACCTTGAACCTGAAATCCGAGCAGGGGGAGATATACACGGATTTTGACGTGGTTATGGAAAAAACCGCAACCAAGGTTGAGGAAGAGGGGTCGGGAAGACGTAAGCGCATTGTGATCGAAAAAGGAATGCGCGGCACGATTAATGGAGGCGGAGCGGAAGTTCTCTTCAAAAACTTCAATGGGGATATCTATATCCGAAAGGCAAAATAGTTCCTTCAGGTCGTTTTTCGTTCCAATCCCGGCCACAGCCGGGATTTTTTTTTTGCCGTCATTTGTTTTTCCGCTAAGGATTGCTAAATTCCAGAGCCCGATGACCGGGCTATGGAGGCGGAATGAAAACAATCCTCATCATAGAAGATGAAGCGCCGTTCCGGGAGGCGATCGCGTTTGCCCTGGAAGGTGAGGGATACAAAGTGCTTCAGGCGGAGAATGGCGTTGAAGGAATCGAATTGGCGCGCACCCAGATTCCGGACCTGATTGTCTCTGATGTGATGATGGACAGCGTCGACGGGTATGAGGCGGTCCTAACTCTGCGTCAGGACCCCAGAACCATGGGAATTCCCATCATCCTGATGACCGGGAAGGCGAACAAAGAGGGCCTCGTTCACGCGATCGAACTCGGAGCCGATGACTATCTGTCAAAGCCCTTCACGGTTACGGAATTGATGGAAGCAATCAATATCCGGTTCAAGAAACGGGAAGAGGATCGCAAAAGGCATCAGGAACAATCTGCCGACCCGCGCTCATATCTCACCATCGGTATTCCTGGAGACCTTCGGACTCCCATTGCAGGGATTCTGGGTTTTTCGAAGGCGATCAGCCGCGAATATGTCGAAATGCGGCAAAGCGAGATCCTTGAGCTGGGAAGGGCAATCCAGAAAGCGGCGAGAAATGTTCAACGGCTGACGGAAAATTTTTCCATTCTCGCCCAGATAGAAATTGTCTCCGCCGATGCCGAAAAAGTAAAGGGATTGCGGTCGTTCAAAACGCCGGGAGTCAAAGAGATCCTTGAACCCCTGGCCCTGGATCTGGCACATCACTATGAACGGAATGGAGACTTGGTGATGATGATCAGTGATTTCTCTGCCGGGTGCTCTCCGGAATATCTCACGAAGATGGCGTATGAACTTATTGACAATGCTCTGAAGTTTTCTTCCAAGGGTCAGAAGGTGCAGGTTTCCGCACTTCCTTCTGACGGAAAATTCTCGCTTATCGTCACGGATTTCGGGCGCGGAATGACCCCGCAACAGATGAATGACGTCCAGTCGTTTGCCACGCTGCATTCACGTCTCCATGAGGAACGCTATTTTGGGTGGGGGTTGGTAGTGACAAAACGAATGGCCGAACTTCATGGCGGCTCTCTTGTGCTTGCCAGTGCCGGAGCTGCCGGAATGATGGCAAAAATTCTCCTGCCTGCCGGTCCAGAATGATAAAAAACCCGGTTCGACTGAACCGGGTTCGTCCCTCCTGCCGTTGACAATTCACTGCGTTACTGATTGTTCTTTTGAGTACGGTAGTTATCGTACTGAATGGATTTTTTTGCCCGTCGATGGTCGCCATGGCTGTCTTTGAGCGCCTTTCGGAACACTTCCAGTTTTCCCGCTTGCTCCCGCAAAGCGTTTCCGGCCTGAGGAGATTCGGCGGCAGGAGAGGCCTTGAGAACCGCCTCGGCGCTCTCAAGGTCCTGCAGGGCTTGTTCTTCATTACCGCTGTCGAGGGCCTCCATGGCTTTCTCGACCGTGCGGGTTGAGACCGCAATGTCTGCCTTCCCCTGCACGTCGAGGTCCCTGTTGCGTTCTATGGCCTCGAGGTTCCGGGAATATTCCACGGAGACATTGAACGGTTTCGGGGACTTCATAGCAGAATTGAGGGCTTCATACTTCAATGAACCCCGAGCAAGTGCAAGGGTCCCCGATCCTTGGGGAATCCGCACCTCCACGGTGATGTCCTGCGTATGGCCTGCCGCAAGGTCTCCCAGGGAAATGATGCAACGGCTCCCTTCCACGGTCCAGGGATAACCGATGACGTCTACAACCTGTACTGTGTTTCCGAAAGTGAGTTCAAGCGTGGAATTCTGAGCTAGAATGGTCGTCATGGCATTCAGCTCCCGGCGGAGGATATGAGCGATCGAATGAGGACTTTCAATGAAGTAGTAGTTGCCCCCGCCATATTCGGCCAATCCAACCATAAGGTTTTCATTGTAATCCAGCCCCACGCCCATCGTTGTGAGAGAGATAGACTCCGAACGGTACCGGCGGGCAATCTTGTTCAATGCATGAGGATCGGTGATGCCCTGATTCGCGAGCCCGTCGGAAAGAAGAACGACCCGGTTCACAAACTCCCGGGAGGCTTTTGCAGCAACCTGCTCGAGTCCCTTCAACATTCCACCGCCGAGGTTTGTCGACCCCCGCGGAAAGATGCGCTCAACAAGTCGGTGGATCTCCCGCTTGTCCCGTACCCTGCCCGAGGGCCTGAGAACTTCAACGACGTCATCATAAATGACGATCGAAAGAATGTCGTCCGGGGAAAGCTGGTCGACGAGGGAAAGCAGGGCTGATTTTGCGTAGTGGATTTTCCGCTCATCTGCCATCGAACCGCTCCGGTCAAGCACGATCGACAGGTTCATGGGTTTCTTGCGGGGAGTGTCGAACCGGGGTGGCGATACCGAGATCTGCAGAAATACGGTCCCCCCCATGGACGGAACAAGCGGGCAATTGACCCTTCCGGTCACGAGGATCGGTTCCCCGGGTTCATGGGCCCGCGTCGATGTCCCGAAGCAAACGAAAAAAGCTGCTGCAACAAGCCTTGTGATGGTCTTCATGGAATCCTCCGAGTTATTTGGATTAACAGGGTGTTCTTTCTACATTACCGTCGTCAATTCCCGTCTTTCACATTCACCTTCTGATTATCTATGTCATTCATGATTGAAAGGTAAATGGCACCACCCACGTTCTTTCTGACCCGAGATGCCAAAATTCTGGACCTGATCCGGAAAGGGGACGAAGAGGCGCTCGTGATGCTGTTTCATGATACCCGTGTTCCCGTGACCGATTTTGTCCTTCGAAACAACGGTTCATCGGACGATGCCGAGGATATCCTGCAGGAGGCGCTCGTGATCCTCTGGGAGCGGGTGAGGAGCGGCAGATTTGAACACGCCGCGAAACTCAGCACGTTTGTCTTTGGGGTTGCCCGAAACCTCTGGCTCAGGGCCCTGGCAGGCCGTAAACGCGAACCGCTACGGGCCCCCGATGATGATCCGGCCGATCCGGATGATTCCCCGGAGGAATCCTTTCTTCGCGATGAACAGGCGGAGCTCATTCGTCGGGCACTTGAAAGGATTGACGCGTCGTGCCGACGGCTGCTCCTGCTGTTTTATTGGGATGAGCGGTCAATGGAAGAGATCGCCGGGATCATGGGGTTTGCCAATTCCGCAACAGCAAAGTCAAAAAAATATCAATGCAAGAAACACCTTGAGGTGATCTTGAAGTCTTTTGAGGCAGAACAATGACGAGCGAACATTGGACAGACGACCACGAACTGGTGGAGTTGTTTGCGTTGGGAAACCTGCGTCCGGAGCGCAAGAAAGATCTTGAAGTCCACCTGAGCCGTTGCGATTCCTGCAGGAAAATTGTCGATCGGGAAATACTCCTGCGAGAGGGCATACGGCACTATGCGCGCAGAAATTTGAAACGACGACTGCGGGAGCGCCTGGGTCAAGCCGTTGCACCCGTCATTCCCTGGCCTCATATCCTTAGCGCTGCGGCTCTGCTGATTATTGTTGTCGGAATAGGAATTCAATTGGAGTGGCAGAAATCTGTTGTGCCGACGTTGCACGATTCCGCAGTGGGTCAGCCCGACACAACGCGAAGGGCCGATTCTCGTTCACCGGAACGCAGCGTTCCTCCAATCGAAGAACTGCATGCGGCTGTCGAAACCGACAGAGAAGGGGAGGCTGACGAGATTGCGGGGATGGCGGCTGGTGCGGATCGGCAGAGGGAGTTGACCATCCGGGATGCATCCCCGTCGGCTGGTCTTGGAGAATCCCGAATGCACCCAGCGAGGAACATTCTCTGGATCACCGGAACAATGCTGAAAGACGAACCGGCGACCGATGCCCGTGCTGAAAAAAAAGCACTTGCAGCGGGGGAACAACGTGCAAAAGTTCAAGCCCCGCTTTCGAAGGAATTTGCCGGCCCGAGGATGAGTGCATCACAGATGCCTGTTCAGATGCTTCCTCAAGAACAGCAGGCAGGTATATTGGGAGTGCGCGAGGTTTTGACGGCGCTGGAGGAGAGGAATGATTCGCTACACGTGACGATCTTTACGGATGACAGCGAATTTCAATCGCAGGATCTTCGTGTCGATGCGGTGACCGACGACTCTGTGATTGTGAGAGGAGGAAATGCGAGAGTCGGGCTGAAAATTCCCGGCGCGTTGAAAGGAAAGATTCATTGAGGGCGTTGAAACCGTTATCTTTTTGGCACTCAACGCGTTCCGCAGAGGGTTTTTCGGCTAATATCGCTCTAACCTCGTTTGTTTGAAGCAGTTAGGTCGGCTCCTCCTTGACTTTCTTCTCCGAACTCGTTAATTTCAGTTGGAAACAGATGAGATCGTCTTTCGGTTTGTATGCTTCTCCGGTTCTGAAACGGCACTGCAATAATATTGTGGACTTCCACACGGCTGGAGAGCTCACGGTGGCTGGAAACCACATTCAGCACCTTCAACGTACGTATCCTCCCGATTTCTTCCAACCGCGCTTCGGCTCCGGTTTTCTCAATTCATTGAAGTCCAGAACGTGAATGCAAAGGCTGTAAATACGGCGAGGTCGGCAGCACCTGTTGTCACTCAAAAAGACAAAGATGCTGCAAAGCAATGTCTTATTCTCGCTGATAAGTTCCTCAAGGAGTCGAGTTTTGCTGAAGCGCGGGGTGAAGTGGCCAAGGCGCAAAAGCTCGATCCGACCAATCCTTATGCTTATGCGTTCCTTGACAGAATATCGTACTTCGAAGAACAAAAGAAAAAAGAGGTGCCAAAGGAACCACCGGCTCCGCAGAAAATCGAAGCGCCTGTGTCCCCGAGTCCGTATGTCATAGAGGCTCCGAAAGTCGAACCCAGAGCCCCACAAGTTTCCCCTCCTCTAAAGAATCCGGAACCTAAAGCAGAAACGATACCTCCAAAGCCCACGCCGCCGCAGGTTAAGAAAGAGCCAACTCCGCCTCCTGTTGAGAAAAAGCCGGAGTCACCGCCACCGCCGAAGCCTGTAACTCCTCCGGTCTCGGTGCCCAAACCGCCCGCACATCCCCCGCCACCGATTGATCATACATCTTCGGGAGAGATTCGAAGGCCGAAAGCGGAGGATGTGGTCGAATCATCCCGGTCCGTTATTGCCGACGTGCTGGCATCAAGGACAAAACCGCCGGCGCAGGCTAATCCGCCAGGGATCGCGGACATGCTGCAGGGGCTCTCGCAGTCCGTACAACATCACACTTCCAACGCACCGCGGGGCGGCGATGTCGATACGAAGCTGGATGAAATGAAGCGTCAGATTGAGATGCTGACCAACGCCCTTGAGCAAGAGCGAAAGGTCCGCGAGGAAATGAACCAGCAGCAGCTCAAGGGCGTTATCAGCCAAGTTCGGTCAGGTCTGGAAAAAGCATGGGCAAACGGGGCGCCAAAAAATGAGGAAATCGAAAAGCTTCATGACCGCGCAGTCGGACTGGGGATCCCCGAAGACGTCATCAATACGCTGAACCGTGAGGTCAAGCTTGACATGTACAGCAAGGCGGTGAAAGAAGTGGTGTCAAAGCAGAATCTCCTGAGAAATTCCTCCAGGACTCTCGAATGGCTTCGTAAGGTCTACCAGGTGTCCCTTGACGAGTACCTTGAGTACGAATCGAAATTTCTCATGGACCTTGTCGCCGATCAGTACAAAGGGACGATCCTTTTGGTGTCGGGAGACGAGAAATCTTCGAAACAGGTCAGCCAAAGGCTGAAGTCCATGGGATATGCGGTGGTGAATGCCACATCACCGGAAAACGCCCTTGAGAAGATCGAGAAGATCAATCCTCATTTCATTCTGTGTGAGATGGAATTTTCGCAAGGATATCTGAGCGGAATCAAATTCCTGCATGTGCTCAGGGCAAATTCGAAATTCAATTATATCCCATTCATACTGATGTGTCTGCCGAACGAGGTGAGCCAGCTCTCATCGGACCTGCGGCCGACGGAGGGATACATTCAAAAACCATTTGAAATGGAAGGACTCAACGGGATCATGAATGAGAAATTGATGGCTTTCCGACAATATCTTTCGTCGTTGTAAGAGAATATTCTCAATGAAAGGGTGTGTGTATGAGTAAAATCGTTTTGCTAGCCGAAGATGATGAAGATAACAGGGACTTGGTGCAGTTTGTCCTCGTGCGCAGCAAGATGGACATTGAGCTGATTGTCGCGGAAAACGGCAAACAGGCCATCGAAATGGCGAAGGCGAAGATGCCGAATCTCATTTTGATGGATATGCAAATGCCTGTCATGGATGGGTGGACGGCTGTCCCGTTATTGAAGGCGGATGCAGCGACACAGGGGATCCCTGTTATAGCGTTCACGGCACAGGCGAAACCGGAAGATAGGGCTCGCACGCACGAGATCGGTTGTGTCGAGCACTATACGAAGCCCATGGATCCCGAGGAACTGCTCGCTTTAATCCAAAAGTACCTGAAGTTATAAGTGAAAGATCCTCAACAACCGGATCGCCGGCATCAAGGAGAATAGTATGTTCAGGTCCAAGTTGTATTGGAGAGTTTTTGCAAATTTTGCGTTGCTGCTGATTATTCTGACGGCTATGACAGTGCTGACCCTCAACATCCTGTCCCAAATTGAGAGCAGCTACAGCCTGGCGTCGGGTGATATCAAAGCATTGAATAACCTCCAACACTTGACCACGGTCCTCACGGAAACCCCGATCGCTGCGGACGATTATGCGTTGACTCGGAATGAAGAGTCGAAATTGAGGTATGAGAGCCTTGGGAAGGAAATTGACGGCATCATTGCTGTGATTCAACGCGATCTTTCTGACACTCTGATGATCGAATCGTTGGGGAACATCCGCGGATACTACTTCCAATGGATGGAAAATGTCGGAGATAGGAAAATTCTGCTCGCTGCGTCGCGGGAGCAGAACAAGAACTTCAGTGATGATTTTGTGGCCCTTTCCGAAATTGAATCACAAAACCGGTATCTCGAAAATGCCCTCTCTCAGCTTCAGGGCCTCCGCCGCCGTCTTTCCAGCGGTCAGTCAAGAAGTATTGAACTTGCGAGCAACCTCAGTAAGACCATCGGTAATTTCATCGGCCTTGTGAATATTCTCGTTGCAATTTTTGCCATCGCCCTGGGGTTTGTTCTGACGCGCTCTATTACGAATCCCGTCAGACTTCTGAAGGACGGTACGCAAAAAATGATGGCCGGGAAATTCGAGCCCATTGAACTGAACAGGACCGATGAGCTGGGTGAGCTGGCGGTTGATTTCAATCGCATGGCGGCAATGCTTGGGAATACCTATACCAGGCTCAATGCTTATTCGGAACTTGTTACCGCGTTGAATAGTCACGTGGATATCCAGGACGTGGAAGTCTACAGTCTGAACCTCATCTGCCATCACGCGAACGCGAACGTCGGGGCGCTCTACCTCCTGAACAGGCAAACCGACATGCTGGAACTTTCCGCCGGATATGCCCTCCAGGCAGGCGGGCCCAAGAAGAAGTTCGCGATCGGAGAGGGGATTCCCGGACAATGTGCCAAGGAACTTCGTACTCTGGAAATTTCCGAAATACCCCAGGATTCGGGATTTTCCGTGGATACCGGACTTGTGGAGGTGCCACCTCGCTACCTGATTGCCGTTCCGGTGATGTTCCAGGATCGACTCCTCGGGGTCCTTGTCCTTGGAGCCATGTCACCGTTCGATGATCTGAAAAAAGAAATCATTCACAATTCCGTTCCTCAAGTTGGTGTCGCGCTCACGAATGCAAGGAACAATGAGGCGGCACTCAAACTGTCTCGGGAAATTGCGGTAAAGAATGAGGAGCTGAACAGGAAAAACTCGGAGCTCGAAAAAGCATATCGCGTAAAGTCTGATTTTCTGGCAAGCATGTCCCACGAACTGCGCACCCCGTTGAACTCCATCATTGGATTCAGTTCGGTGCTCCTCGGCCCCACGGGAGACCCGCTGACGCCGGATCAACAAATGGCGCTCGAAAAGGTCCTGAAGAACGGCAAACATCTTCTGCTGTTGATCAACGACATCCTCGACTTCTCCAAACTCGAAGCGGGCCGCATGACCGTCAATGTCGAGTCTGACGACATTTCGAATATCATCTCAAGTTCCGTCATGACGGTTGAGATGCTGGTGAAGCAAAAAGGGCTGGTGTTACGGCAGGAAATTGAACCGGGCCTTCCTGTTCTGAACACCGATATTCTCAAGGTCAAACAGATTATCGTCAATCTTCTTTCCAATGCCGTCAAGTTCACGGAGCATGGGGAGATTGTCCTTTCGGTGAAATCCGAGCCGAAAGGTCTGATCTCCTTCGCCGTCAATGATTCGGGTATCGGTATCGAAGAAAAGAACCTTCCGGTGGTTTTCCAGGAGTTTCAGCAGATCGACAGCAGTCATTCCCGGAAGTATAAGGGAACGGGACTCGGTCTTCCGATCTCACGCCGGCTGGCAAGAATGCTGGGCGGCGACCTGGTGGTCGAAAGCACGTTCGGGAAGGGCTCGTTGTTTACGTTGACGATTCCCATTGTCTTCACGGTCGATGCTGTCAAGGAAACGAAATCGGCCACACCCGCCCCGGCGTCTTCCATCGCCAAGGACAACAAGGGAACTCCCATTGCCCAGGCCGTTGCCCGGACCATAGGGCCTGACTCCGGAACGAAGATCCTCTGCATCGATGACGATCCGGACGCCACAGAAATCCTGCGATCCTATTTGGTGCCGGATGGCTACAATGTGACCGTTGCATTTTCCGGAGACGAAGGGATCAAGATCGCACGCACCATGAAGCCAGCTCTGATCACATTGGATATCATGATGCCTCAGAAAGACGGCTGGCAGGTTCTTCGCGAGCTCAAGCGGGATCCGGCGACGAAGGACATTCCGGTGATTATTCATTCCATGATAGACAACAAACCTCTTGCAATGTCCCTTGGGGCCATCGACGTGATGCCCAAGCCTGTTGATTCTCGCCAGTTGCTTCAGCGCGTTCAGTTGGTCGTCCAATCCGATGACGAGTTTGTTCTTGTTGTTGACGACAACAAGGAATACACTCGTGCGATGAAAGAAATGCTGGAAATGGAGGGCTTTAAGGTTCGCGTGGCCAATAGCGGCGAAGAAGCGCTCGAAGAATTGAAGAATGCCATTCCTGCCGTTATCTTCCTGGATGTCGTAATGCCGGGCATGGACGGATTCCAGGTTGTTCGTCGGCTTCAATCGAACGAGGCGTGGAGAAAGATTCCGGTCGTCATCATGTCCGGAAAGGAGTTAACGGACCGCGAACGGGACATGCTCCAATCCTCCATCAAGGAAGTCATAAACAAAGAAGAGTTTTCTAAGGAAGCGATCGCAAGCACAATCAAAAGAATCCTGACATCAGCGTAAACCACGGGGGTTCCTCCTATGAGTAACGACACAAAAAAAGATCCGGTCATTCTCGTTGTCGATGATACGGAAGATAATCTCGACCTTCTGGAATTTGCGCTCAAGCGAAAGCCGGTGCAAATGCTCAGAGCCAACAGCGGAAAAGAATGCCTGACCATGGCCAAGGACCTCCAACCGGATGTGATCCTGCTGGATATTCAAATGCCGGAAATGGACGGCTTTGAAACGCTGAAGCTCCTCCGAGAAGATCCGGCCACTGCGAAGATCCCCGTGATTTTTCTCACTGCCCAGCGGAAGGATCCTGAGAGCATTGAGGCAGGCCTGATGATGGGGGCAGACGAGTACCTGACCAAGCCGATTGATACGGACGAACTGCTTGTGCGCACGAAGACACTCGTTCGCCTCAAACGAATGGAGGCAGAACTGGAGCGGACAAAAGCCGACTTTATGGCAATGCTCGTCCATGATCTCCGCAGCCCGCTTGCTGGTATCAAGGACGTGATCGAATTCTTCCGGGAACTGGAGAAGTCCGCCGAGGGTTTGACGGCCGATCATTTTATACTCCTTGCAGCGTCCCAGGAATCAGCAGAACGGATGCTCCAACTTATCAACAACCTGCTGGACCTGTCAAAATTCGAAGCGGGAAAAATTACACTTCATAAAGAACTCGTAGAGCTGCGGCAGATTGCGGAAAAGGTGGCCAGGCAGATGGACTTCCAATTTCGGCAACGCAACGTTTCTCTTCGGGTCGAAGCAGGTGAAAGCCCGGCCGTTTCGGCTGACGCCGCAAAGATCGGTCAGGTTCTGATGAACCTCTTAAGCAACGCTCTGAAATTTACCGGGAGCGGCGGGGAGGTGAAGGTCGTCATTGAAAAGTCTGAAGAGAAAGTCGATGGAAAGCTTACGAAAGGAGTGGCTGTTTCCATTACAGATACCGGGATGGGAATACCCTCAGAAGAGCTCCCGGGAATATTTCAGCGGTACAAGCAGGCTTCGACGGCAAAGCGGGTCCGGCAAAAAGGAACCGGACTCGGTCTCGCGATTTGTAAGCTCATCGTGGAAGCACATGGCGGAAAAATTGGAGCACAGAGCGAACCTGGGAAATCCACAACCTTCCGGTTTACGCTCCCCGTTTCTTAACTATTAAACAGAGGATCCTATGGTTGGAAGAGTACTGATTGTTGATGACGAAGACACGCTGCGCCTCACGATCAAGACGCGCCTTGCTTCGGCCGGTTTCGAAACCGAAGCCGCGGTCGATGGTGAGGAGGCGATCGAAAAGCTGAAGAGCTCTGTGTTCGACGTCGTCCTGCTGGACATTAATATGCCAAGGATGGATGGCATCTCCGCTCTGGGGATTATTTCCGAAATGTATCCGAAAACGGATGTGATTATGCTGACCGGTTTTGCAGATTTCACGACGGCTATTGAGTGCCTGAAGAAAGGTGCAAAGGATTACCTCGTGAAGCCGATCGACACCACGGAGCTTATTACACGGATGCGGTCTCTTCTGCGGGCGAGGAACTCCGAGGCGGCCCTTGGAAGCCTCAAAAAAGTCCAGAGTTCGTTCTTGCTCGACGAGATCCTTGGAAGCATTCTCCTTGCGAGTGATCTCGTGGACGCGGTGAAATCGGACAAGAGCGGAAAACTCTCACAGGACCAGGGCGGCATGCTCAACTCGCTACAGAAGAGCCTTGAGGAGATTATCTCTCGTGCCAAGGAAATGGTCGATCCGGCACAATTGGGCGGAAAACCGTCAGCTCGTGCTTCAAAACCTGTTCAACTCTCGAAGGTTCTCGGAAGCGTGGTCAAAACCATGGAGCTCACCGCAAAGATTGCAGGGGTGAGGCTGAACCTCGGGGACGACGCAAAAGGGCAAAAGATCGAAGGCGATGCTGCCGGCCTTGAGAGGGCGTTTCGTCACATCGTCACTGCGGCTCTTCAAGTATCCGTAAAGGGCGCAACGATCGATCTCGTGGAATCAAGGTCGGGAGCCCAGGCCGAAGTGAAGTTCATCCTGAGCAAAACATCGGAAGGAGTGCGCAAGGTGATCGAACAGAGCCTGAAACAGCATGATAAGCTGGGCCAGACGGCTGCGTCGCTGGAAAATGCTGCCGTTCTCCTCCTCGCGGCGCGGCAAATTCTGGAGGGACATCAGGGGGTGATGAAGATTCAGCAGGCCAAAAGCGGTGTGACGGTTCATTGCGAGCTGCCTGTGCGTCAAAGGACCAACTGATCACGCGGGCCTGGATAGAAAGGTGCCATCACGCTCTCATGGAAGATAAGAAAACAGAAAAGGTCAGATTGGTGTACCGTTTCGATTTTGAGGACGGTCCCCAGAAGGACTTTGTCGTTGACCTTGAATCTGACTCCCTGAGTCTGATCCTCGAGGGTGATCACCCCAAGCCCGAGTGGACCCGCCTGAAGTACCATCAGTGCGAAAATTGCCCCTTGCCGGATTCGGTCGAATACTGCCCTGTGGCCCTGAATCTCTCGAGCCTGGTGGAATCTTTCCAGGACTCCATTTCATTTGAAAAAACGAAAGTGACGGTCGAAACGAAGGAGCGTGTGTTCGTGAAAGACACAACCCTTCAGAAGGGCCTCAGTGCTCTGATCGGGATCTATATGGTGAGCAGCAATTGCCCCGTCATGGATTGGCTGCGCCCCATGGTGCGCTTTCATCTTCCGTTTGCCACATCAAAAGAAACGGTGTACCGTGCAGTTTCCATGTACCTCACGGCGCAGTTCTTCATCATGCGAAAGGGTGGAAGTCCGGATTGGGAAATGAAGAATCTTGCAGAGATTTACAAAGCCATTTCAGTTGTGAACCGGGGTATCTCGAAGCGGATCTCGAATGCCTCCAACAAAGACGCGAACGTCAACGCAGTGGTCATTCTGCACTCCGTCGGCGAATCGCTGCCGTATGTGATCGAGAATGGGCTGAATGAGATCGAGCCGCTCTTTTCACAGTATGTTCGCCAACTGGAAGAATTTCAAACTCTTTCCCGGCCATGAACCACCTGTCGCAGAATTCCATCGATCGTTCAACTCTCGTGTTTGCCGGTAAACCACGCGGTGTGAGTGGTATCACAAAATCCATCCGGCAGATGCGGTATCCTGCTGTGTTGGGATTTTCACGAGGGCTGTTTCCTCCCACGGCTCACGTCCCTTTTATAAACCCCCCGGCGCGGAGTACCACCTAATGCCCCAGACATCGGGTTCAGAATATAGAATTCAGGCGCGCGACCAATCAGGACGGGTTGTCCAGCGGTTCATTTACGCGACTTCGTATCTCCAGGCAAGGAAGAAAGCGAAGACCATTTGCGAGTTGAACCGATCCACCCTCGTTTCCCTCAAGAAGAAGAGGACGTATAACTACAGCGTGCGTCGGGGAAACAAGGAGATCACCGGCGTTCAGAGTGCTTATTCCCGGCTCGAAGTGATCTCGGCCCTTGAGAGGCTGGGATTCAAGGTCCGCTTTGTCCGTATCGCCTTCGATTTCAAGATGGCGGCCTCTACCGGCGAAATTGTGTCGTTCATTGCCACAAGCGCCAAGCTTCTTGAACAGAAGATGCCGTACACCGAAGTACTCCGGATCATGTCGAACAATGTGCGGGATGGATATCTCAAGACCGCCCTCCGGGACATAATCCAGGATCTCAAAAACGGCGTTGATTCACGAGAGGCCTTCTCGAGGCAGGGGAAAGTTCTCGGAGAGCATACCGCTTTGATGCTGGGGATCGCATCCAAGAGCGGTAACATGACCTCGATCTTTCAGAGTGTTTCACAACTCGTTGAGCGGCAGGCAGATTTCAAAAAGGGGCTCACCAGTTCCCTGATCCTGCCCGCCGTGACGTCTCTGACCCTCCTCGGGGCAATAGCGTTCTATGTCGTGTACCTTCTTCCGCAAATGGCCGAAATGCTTGCACCGATGACCTCGACCATGCCCCCGCTCACGAAGGCAACACTCGAGGTGAGCAAGTTCATTCAGGAGAATATTATCTGGATGGTGACGTTGAGTCTTTTGATGATCGGCGGTTTCTATGCATATTTGTTTTCGGCTCCGGGTCGTCTGGCATTTCACCGCTTTGTCATTCGCGTTCCCTACATCGGTCGGATTCTCCGGAATACCAGTGTTGAGATCTTTTGCAGGGTCCTTGGCATCGTGTATACGAGTTCAGGGGAAAACATCGATGCCATTCGTCTCGCGGGCGAGGCATGCGGCAACAAGTTCCTCGACAAGCAGATCAAGACCATTGCGGTCCCCCTGATGTTGAAATACGGCACGGAACTTGCGCATGCCCTTGAGCAAACCACGTTCTTTCCGGAGATGGTTGTTTCCCGCTTCCGCACCGCAGGAGAAACAGGAGACGTCAAAGCAACTTCGACCCAGCTGGCGGACTTCTACCAAATGGAAAACCAATACTCCATGAAAAATCTGGTAAGCTTTATCGAGGTCACGATCTCCATGGTGATCATGGTGGCCCTTGTATTTCTTACATATCTGTCATCCGAAACCGCCACTATTCGTGTGGATACGTACTGAGCGTGAAAAAAACCAAGAAAGAATTCGGCGAGGTCCTGATTGAAAAGGGTATCATCACCCCCGATATCCTTCTGAATGCTATTGACACACTGAGCAAGGAAACCCAGAAGAACCGCCGTAAGCTTCCGCAGGTTCTCGTCGAGGATTATAACGTCGATCGTAACAAGGTCTATCAGGAGGTTGCTGATTTCTACGCGTTTAAAACGCTGGATATGGCAAAATATACGATTGACGATGCGGTTCTGGCGTTTGTGCGGAAGGAGCTCAATGGCCTGCCGGTTTCCATCCGAGAACTCGCTGTGGAGCACAATGTGCTTCCGTTCAGGATCGATCCGGAAAATCCGGAACGGCTGTTTGTCATCACGCCCGACCCGACAAAATCCACGGTCCATCTGATCGCGCGCACCTTTCCGTACCGGAAATTCGAGATTTTTTATGCGAGCCTTGACCAGTATGAGGATCTCTGGAAACGGGTAAATATCGGACGGGCAACGTACAAGGACAAGGAGTCTTCGCTCCGCAATGAATCGTCTCTCTCCGCGATTGAGGAAGATGCGGAGCTGTACGAGCAGGTACTGGAAGAGGAAATCAACCGGAGCGGGCTCGTTGATCTGGTGGAGAATATCTTCATGGATGCCGTGAGAGTCGGCGCGAGCGACATCCACGTTATTCCGCGGGGCGAGCGGATAACAGAATTCCATTTTCGGGTTGATGGCAAGTTGTCCATTTGGTACACACACTCGGAGTCGAGAGCGGAAGCTGTTGCGGCGGTGGTGAAGGATCGGGCGATGAATATCGACCGGTTCGAACGCAATACGGCGCAGGACGGATTTGCGCAATTTATTATCGATAAACGGACGGTTCGGTTTCGCGTGTCGGTCATCCCGGTGGTCGGCAAGGAACTGAGAAGCAAACTTGAATCGATCGTTATTCGCGTCCTTCAGGAACCAACCGTTGGAAACTCGATTGAAGAACTCGGGTTCGAACCGAAGGCCCACGAAAGTTTTGTCAAGGCGATCAAGAAGCCGTACGGCATCGTCATTGTCACAGGACCGACGGGAAGCGGAAAGAGCACAACCTTGGTCGCGGCTTTGCGGGCGGTCATGGACTCGACGGTGAACGTCATCACGGTGGAAGACCCTGTTGAATATTTTATCGAGGGCGCTCGTCAGGTCAAGCTCAATCCCAAACTTGATTTTGAGGGAGCGTTGAGGGCCATCCTTCGCCACGACCCGGACATCGTCATGGTGGGAGAGATCCGCGACCAGATCACAGCGAATATCGCCGTCAAACTTGCCAACACGGGCCACCTGACGTTTTCAACGCTCCATACCAATGATGCTCCCAGCGCGATTTCGCGTCTTTTTAAGATGGGAGTAGAGCCATTCCTGCTCGCCTACTCCATCAACATTATTGTCGCTCAGCGCTTGTTGCGCAAACTCTGCACGAAATGCAGGAGCCCCATCAGCGAACCGGATGTTGATGCCCTCAAGCGGCTGGGGCTGACCGAACAGGAAATCAGGGAATCGCAGTTCTATCGTGCGATCGGCTGTAATGATTGCCATGGCGGGTACAAAGGGCGTAAAGCGATTCACGAAGCCTTGTATTTCACCAAGAATATCCGAAAGATCATTCTCGGGGCAGAAGGAATGGTCGATGATGACAAACTGCGCCAGCAGGCCATTGAAAACGGAATGAAAACCCTGCGGCAGGCGGCCAATGAGCTGTTGAAAAACGGCATTACGTCATTGGAAGAGGTTGCAAGTGCCACAGTAGAGGACGAATAGACACAATGAATCTCGGTCAAACCATGCTCAGCGCTGCAACCCTCGTTGTGCTCGCTGTCCTCGTGCTGAATGCCAATCGGCTGATTGTTCAGGGGGAAAAAGATATTGTCGAGGGAGAAACCTTCGACATAGCGGTCAACTATGCCCAGGCGTTGCTGACGGAGATCAGCAGAAAGAAATTCGATGCAGCCTCGAAGGATTCGGGATACCAGGCGACCTCGGAATTTACCTCGCCGTATTCTCTCGGCCCGAGTTCAGAGGAATTGTCGCTAATCAGCCCCTGGCCCGATGTTGCTCCTTTCAAGTCCGTTACTGCCTATGACGATGCGGATGACTATCACGGCTATCAAAGGATTATCAACACCGACGTTGTTCAAGGGATGAAATTATGGGGTGAAGTCTATTATGTGAGCGGTACGAATCCGAACAGCAAGCTGACATCGAAGACCTACTTTAAACGCATTATTGTCTATGCCCAACATCCCACGTATCTCAACACCATTTCCTTCAGTACCCTGGTTACGAATTAGATGGGCGTCATGCTCGATCTTGTTGCGTCAATGGTTGTGCGAGGGGCGATTGTCTACATCGTCCTGACGATGAACATTTCGTTGAACGAATTGCTCTACGAAAAGGCTCAATACGCCATCGTCAAGCAGAACACGGCGACAATGGTCGATGTACTCCGGAATGACTTTCGCTATATCGGATACGGGGTTTCCGTTGGGAACCCTTTTCTCCTGGCTGATTCTAATCAAGTGAGATTCCAGGGGGACATCGACAACAATGGTATTGTGGACACCTTGTATTTCTCCATCGGACCCGTCAGCGAAATGGCGGGGACACCCAATCCTTCTGACCGCATTATTTACCGCCGCCGAAACTCCGGCACTCCGTTCGAGTTCGGGCATGGTGTCACGCAATTCCATCTCACCTATTACAACGCAACCGGCAATGTGACGACCAGTCTTTCGGAGATCAAAACCTTCAAAGTGAGGATCATGGTTCAGGGTGACCGCGAGATCAATCGCTATTACCCCACGAGCGTCTGGGAATCCCACATCCTTCCATCGAATATTTAACGTCTCGTCAGTATGGGCAACGCACGGGTAATTTTTGTCGGAGCGGTCTCTGTGATTCTCGGCCTTTACTCGGTGGGATTGGAGAGATCGGAGCGGGCGGTTCAGCGGGTTGCTGATGTGCATTCGTACCAAATGCAGGCGGAGGAGATCGCCAAGGGCGCTGTCGCGCTGGCCGTCAACCAAATGGGAAACTCAAAACCAACGGCCCTCCCGAGTCTTACCGGAAAATCGATGTTCGGAGGGGTCGCGGGCTATGTTGTTGATGACCAGGGACTTGCGTCCAACGAAGCACGGATTTCTGCACGCGGTATTTACAATGGCCACACCGTGGTACGCGAAGCTGTGATTCGACTGACCTCCACGCAATCCGTCAGCAGGAAAAAGAAATGGAGTAACTGGGAAACTGTAAAGGTGACAACGAAGTTTGAGGGCTCAGAGTATGTAAACCAGTACCTGACTGAGAATTAGAGGAGCGAACAGAGGTGGAAAACCAAGGCCGGCACTCAAACAGAGCGCCGGCCTTTTTTCTTAACGGACGGGAACGGCCCAAAAAACCTTATTTGTCACATTATTCACAAGGGCAAGTTCCTTGGGCACGAATTCGAGGATCGCCTGTTTTCTGAGGTCGGACTTTTCAATATTCAGCATAAACTTTACGCGAAAAAAGATATTCTCTTCTTCAGCTTTGGCCGCCCGCGCCATGTCACGCCCGGCTTGCCAACGGTGACCTTTCGGGAGACTGATGTAGAGACTCGAGGTCCTGTAACCACTCCGAATCGAATCAGCAAGGTGAACATAAGGATTCCTGCGGATCTGACATTGAACGGTGGGAATGTTATAGGGTGCGTCGATGATTGTCGTTGAGGAAATCGGGAATACGCCCTTGTCAGCATCGTACGAACCGAGGTTTGCTTTGAAAAGGACTGCGATCACACGCTGGTCCAGTTTCTGATCACGGCTGTAATTGATGACTTTGGCAAGGGATTGCTGGCGTGTATCGGTTACCCGGCGTTCAAACTCACGCGCAGTTTCAAACTCGCCCTTTGTCGCAGTCGACGCGAGATAATTGTCCGTTTCGGTTTTCAGAAACGTCCAAACATCCTTGAGCAGGTTCGTGAAGTCCTGTGGCATCATCGTCTCTTCCTGGAGGGCAGGGGGGGACTGGGGCTGTTGAGCCTGGGAGGTGGCCGGAACAGAAACCAAGAGGAATAATGCCGGCACCATCATGCGCCGAAGGATGTTGTTCATACGAACTCCTTGAATGGTGTCAGATCAGCGGACGACATCCTTCAAATAGGTTGTCGTCTGACGGGCAATCGATTCGGAATTCTGAACACAATCACCGACCGAGATCCCGCCGCGAAAGTTGCTGCAAAAAAACAACCCGGGAAACGACTCCTCGAAATTGCCAAGAGTGTTCATGACGCGTTGATACCCCAACACATACTGAGGAATCGCGTTCTTCCATCGCGTCATGCTCCAATATACTGGTTTTCCACGAATTTGCATAATGCTTTCTAAGTCCCGCAAAACCATGGCGAGGAGCTCGCTGTCTCCGGCCGTTGTCAACTCAGGCTGTCGCCCCCCGCCGACAAAAACGGTCAATCCAACACTGCCTTCTGGTGCCCTGTGCGGAAAAAGGCTGGACGACCACAGGCAACCAAGGATATTCTTTCTTTCGAGGGAAGGGACCAGGAAGCCAAATCCATTGATGGGATGGCCGATCTCACGCTGCCGGTATCCGAGAAACACAGAAACAACAGGAGGGTACTGAATGGACGCGAGCTCGGCGGCTACGGTTGGTGCAAGGGGCTGGATGAGATGTGCGGACGCTCCGGCGGGAGACGCGAGAATGACTGCGTCTGCTTCAATGTGTTTCTGCTCTCCATCGCGAAGATAATCGACCGCATACTGACGCGCGGTCGGAGGGGTTGAGTGAGATTCAACCGACGACCGCACACGAATTCCGGTTGCCTGCGAGCTGCAGGTGACTCTCTCTCCCAGGGTGACTCCGAGGCGAATTGGGAGAGTTTGCATGCCGCGGCGGAATGAAAAACTCTTTGCCTTGTCTTTCGATTGCTCCTGCCGGACTTTCCGTTTTTTGCGGCCGAGGATCATTCCCCGAATGAGCCCTCCATAGGTTTCTTCGAGGGCGTAGAGTTTCGGGAATGCGGCCCGGACACTCAGGGTCTCCGGCCGCGCTGCAAAAATGCCGGCGACAAACGGATCAATGGCATAATCAAGAAACTCCCTGCCCAGCCGGCGCGTGACAAACTCAGCAATACTCTCTTCCTCCAAAGCGCGACCCACAAACGGCTCCTTCAGAAGCCTGAGTTTCGCACCGAAGGAGAACAAATCCGTGGTCAAAAATTCGATGGGTGACAAAGGGAGGGCGCGGAGTCTGCCGTTTCTGAGGATAAACCGGTTCTTGCTGGACGGATCTGCATAAAGGAAATCATCCGTAAGCCCGAGATCTGAGACCAGCGATCCAATAAGAGGAGTGGTTTCGAGCGCGCTGTTCGGCCCGAGTTCTGAAAGGAAACCGTCTTCGTGCCGTGTTTTCATCGTCCCGCCGGGCTCGGTGTCCATCTCGAGGACTTTGACTCGGACCCCCGCTTTGACAAGCCAATGTGCCGCGCTGAGTCCGGAAATTCCCCCGCCTATGATGACGACATCTGTGCTTTCCGTTTGCATGGCAAAATTATAAGGATGGGAACGAAGGACAAAGAACCGGCTTTGGCTCGCCGGGTTTCGAATTCCAAAGAAGTCGGCAGGTTTGGTTCAGGGCCGGTGAATTCATTGCTTCCATGACAAGATCGACAAGACACGCAATATATTCAGGGTGGTCATTCAATGCCGGCATCATTTCGAACCTTGTGATTCCGACATGCTCGGCCTCTTCACGCGCCTCGATATTGATTTCATGCAGGGTTTCGATGTGCTCGGTGACAAACGCAACAGGAATGACCAGGAGGTTCTTTCTCCCCGCTGATCCGAGCGACTTAATGACCCCGATCAGAGATGGCTCAAGCCAACGGGCAGGTCCGACCTTACTTTGATAAGAAATAACATGGGGCGATGACCAGCGGCCTCTTTGAAGTACCTGCTTGACCGTCTCTTCAACGTGGAGCTTATAGGGATCACCTTTCTTGATGAAATCTACCGGAACGCCGTGGGCACTGAAAACAAGATCGATTTCTGAGGGATCAATCTTCGAAAAACTCTTCAGCGTTTCATTGATGTTTCCGACAAGAGCATTTATATATTTTGGATGATTGGGGTAGCAGCAAAGAAGCCTGGTCGGAATGGAGAATCCCAAGCGCCCGCATTGCCGTCGCCATTCGTTCATGCTTGAAAACGTGGTCGCCTTTGAGTATTGCGGGTACAGAGGAAGCAGAATAACTTCCTCAAAAGACCCCTGCTGCAATTCCTGAATAACTTCCTCGGTGAAGGGGTGCCAATACCGCATGGCAACAAAAACGCGTGCATCGAGGTTGTTGCCCCGGAGAGCTTTCTCGAGCGATTTGGCCTGAAGGCCTGTGAGTTCGTTTATGGGTGATTTTCCACCGATCTCTGCATAGTGCTTGCCGATAGGTTTGGAGCGGCTGGCGGCGATCCTTCGCGCAAGAAGTTTCCGGGCGAGGAAGGCCCCGGGAAAATCGATTATATCAGGATCAAGAAAGAGATTGTACAGGAACGGCTCGACGGCTTCCAGCGAATCAGGACCGCCGAGTTGGAACAAGACAATTGCAATTTTTTTTCGTTCCATAGGTTCCTTCTCGCAGCAACCGAATCTAAATGGCCACCCAATCTCGGGGGGAGCGTAATACCTCAACGAGATCTTGTTCTCTTGACCCCGGTTCGGGCCGGAAATCATATGCCCAGCGAACCATGGGAGGTAAAGACATGAGGATGGATTCAGCTCGTCCCTGCGTTTCAAGGCCAAAAAGCGTGCCCCGGTCGTACACAAGGTTGAATTCAGCATAACGTCCGCGACGGATCAGCTGCCATTCGCGTTCCCGGTCCCCCCAAGGGTCCTTTTTCCTACGTTCAACAATAGGCTCGTAGGACTCAAGGATCGAATGACCCAACGTCTCGATCAAGGGAAATTCCCGGTCGAATTCCCCCCGGACGTAGTCAAAGAAAATGCCTCCGATACCCCTTGCCTCTTGCCGATGAGGGAGGTAGAAATACCGGTCGCAGGCAGACTTGAATCTTGGATACAGGGACCGATCATGTCGGTCGCAGGATTCTTTCCATGTGCGGTGGAAATGGACTGCGTCTTCATCAGCGAGGTAATAGGGAGTCAGATCGGCCCCACCCCCAAACCAACTGTCACCGTCTTCGAGTTCCAGATAACGGAAATTCGCGTGGAAGGTCGGGACCATCGGGCTTTTCGGATGAAGCACGATCGAGATGCCGGTCGCAAAAAAAACCTGAGGCTTGGTTTTCAGGCGTTCCGCAAGCACTCCCGTCAGGTTTCCCTGAACGGCCGAGGTATTCACGCCGCCCTTTTCGAATAGCATACCGTTCTGGATGATCCGCGTACGTCCGCCCCCGCCCGATGTGTGCGACCATGCATCCTCGTGAAATCGCGCACCTCCGTCAAGCTCCTCCAGCCGGGAACTGATGGATTCCTGGAGCGATTCAACAAACGACACTGCGCGGTCTCGATGAGGATTCATGAACGATGGAACCGGGGGCTTTCTTCCTGTACCGCTTGTACAAACGCTTTCGCGTGCTCAACAGGCACGTCGGGAAGGATACCGTGACCGAGGTTGAAAATGTGGCCGGAGCCATTTCCGAACTTCTCCAGGATTCTGACAACATTCCTGCGGATGACGTCGGGAGGAGCGTAGAGCACCGTAGGATCAAGATTTCCCTGAAGGGCAACATGGGACCCGACCTGCTTTCTGGCTTTTCCAAGATCCGTCGTCCAATCAAGCCCGACAACATCAGGGCCAAGACTTGCGATTTCGTCAAGCGAATGACCGCAATCCTTGCAGAACAGGATCACCGGTACATCCTTCCGGTTGAGGAGCGAAAGGACCTTCCTGATGGGACCCAGGGAGAATTCTTTGAACTCATCGGGCGGAAGAATGCCACCCCACGAATCAAAGATCTGCACGGCCTGTGCACCGGCGGCGATCTTTGCGTTGAGATACAATGCGGTCGTTTCCGCCAGCTTGTCGAGGAGCAGGTGGGCGAGTGATGGATCCGAATACACAAGTTCTTTGATGAATCGGAAATTGCGGGAACCGCGACCCTCCACCATATAGGCGGCGAGCGTCCACGGGGAACCGGCAAATCCAATAAGAGGTACCCTGCCGTTCAGCCGTTGCCGTGTGAGGGCCACCGCGTCCATGACATACTTCAGTTTGTCCTGAGGATCCGGAATTTGAAGTCTCTCAACGGCCGCACGGGATCGGACAGGTTCCGGAAACCTTGGTCCTCCTTTTCCTTCCTCCATGAGAAGGGTCATACCCATTGCTTCCGGCACGACCAGAATGTCCGAGAAAATGATGCATGCGTCGACGCCCAGAATGTCCACGGGCTGGAGGGACACTTCAGAAGCAAGTTCCGGTGTTCGGCAAAGCGTCAGAAAATCTGTGGTTGCCCGAATAGCACGGTACTCCGGCAAATACCGGCCTGCCTGACGCATCATCCAAACGGGAGTGCGCTCAATGGGTTCGCGGCGGCAGGCTTTGAGAAACAAGGAATTGGTCATGTGCTCATGCGGGGGTAGGTGCAGGAAATTCTTCGAGGGATTCGATCAATCCCCCAGCCGTTGGTTTTTTTGCCACTACGGAAACGTGAAACCCGGCGCCGCGGGCCGCCTCGGCCGTCGTCGGCCCAATTACTGCAACCACCAGGGATTCCGTGTGTCCGGTCCCGATCATTTGCATGAAATGGAAAATGGCTGACGGACTGAAAAAAAGCAGAACATCCACGGATCCCGTTCGAAGAGCGTTTCGAACCGCGTCAAGTTCCCTGGGGGCCGGCGCTACTGTCTTGTACACGATGACCTCGTCAACAAACGCCCCCCGGGTTTTGAGAGCTTCCGGAAGGATGTCTCGGGCGATGTTACTTTTTGGAAAAAGAAAATATTTCCCGTGGATGTCTTTCCCCAGGGATTCCGCGAGATCTCCCGCGGTTCCTCCCTCGGCCATCGTTGCAGCAATACCGGCGGCGTTCAGCGCATCGAGGGTCCGCTCACCTATGGCATAGGAGCGAATGTTGTGCAAAAGGCCTAAACTATTTGTTTGGAGTGCCTCGACGCGTTTCAAGAATGCACGAACGGCGTTACTGCTGGTGAAGAGCGCAGCGTCGTAGTTGCCAAGTTGTTGTATCGCCAGATCACACGCTTCCCAAGAATCCGGTTCGGTGAACCGAATGGTCGGAAGCGACAGGGTTTTGGCGCCCCGATCTTCGAGGAGGGCGGCAACCTCCACATTCGCTTCCTCTGACCGGGTAAGTAGCACGGTCTTTCCCCGAAGATTGCTCATGCGCCACCCGGGAGAGATAATGGTTCACCTGCGCGAATTTCATCGAGGATGGGTTTCCCACCCTGGCTCAAAAGCAACGCGGCCAGATTTTGTCCGAGCGTTTCCGATTGTTCGGACTTTCCGTGCAGAGTCCCGCGCACAACGCGTTTCCCGTCCAGGCTTCCAATAAAGGCTTCCAGATAGAAGACTCCATCCTCAATGTGGCCGTGAGCTCCAATGGGTATCTGGCACCCTCCCTCAAGAGTTCGGAGAAGGGCGCGTTCACCTCGGACCGCGCGAAAAGTTTGTTCGTGGTGGAGGGGACTGACGAGGTCCCGGGCCCAGGCATCATCGGCCCGCGTTTCAATTGCAAGAGCGCCCTGCCCGACCGCAGGAAGCATGATATCAAAGGTCAGGATCTCAGAAATTCGTTTACCCCAGCCAAGCCTTGTCAATCCTGCTTTTGCGAGAATCATGCCGTGCCAGTCCGATTCATCGAGTTTCTTCAGACGGGTCGCAAGGTTCCCCCGGATGTCGACGATATTCAGGTCGTTTCTGAATCGCAGAAGCTGACATCGACGCCGAAGGCTTCCCGTCGCGATGGCTGCATGAGCAGGGAGCCCGGCCAACGACTGAATGTCGCTGTTCTCCCGCGCGACAAACACATCGTGCAGATCTTCGCGCTCTGTAATGGCCGCGATGTCGAGGCCCTCCGGAAGAACCGTGGGGAGGTCCTTGAGACTGTGGACAGCGAGATCGGCGTTCTGTTCAAGGAGTACCTGCTCGATCTCTTTGGTGAAGAGCCCCTTGTCTCCGATTTTAGAAAGGGGGGAATCGAGGATCTTGTCTCCTAATGTTTTGACGACCTGGAGTTCAACAGACAATCCTGAATGGAATTGTTCAAGGCGGGATTTGATGAAGGAACTTTGCCAAAGGGCAAGGGCACTGCCCCGTGTCGCGATCGAGATCCTGTTACGCTTCATGCTCCGCGTCCTTTTCTCCGTCGATGCCAAACAACCTCCGCAGGGCGCTGATGGTATGAAGCCGTTCCGAATGACTCTCGTCGCTTCCGTTCTTCAGGTTCACAATCGGTGTGTGGAGGATCTTATTGATAATGCGTTTGGTGACGAGGTCTACGAGTTCGCGGTCCCTCGGGTCAAAGCGGTTGATATTCTTTGCCACCTCTTCTTTTCTGATGGATTCGATGAGATCGCTGAGGGCCGCGATCGTCGGAGTGGCGTGCAGTCCAGAGACCCAAACCGTAAACTCCGCCTGCTCTTCGGCTACGATGCGCGTGACCTTCGGCATTTCATTCCGGCGTTTCGTTTCGTTTTCATGCACGAGCCCGTTCAGGTTATCGAGATCGTACAGGAAGACATTTTCCAGTTTTCGCACGGCGGGATCAATGTTCCGCGGTACGCCGATGTCGATAAGGAACAAAGCGCCGGCATTTCGACGTTTGATGATCTCCTTCAGCATGTGAGCCGTGAGGACATACTTTTCGGCTGTCACGGAGGCGACCACGATATCAATCTCGCCCAAATGATCCTTGAATTCTTCGTACGGGATCACGGTCGCGTTGACCATCTCCGCCAGGTGCTTTGACCGTTCAGGTGTCCTGTTGGTTATATAAAGAGTGCCGATCTCTTTTCCCCGCAGGTGTTTTGCGGTCAGATGGGCCATTTCGCCGGCACCGATGACCAACGCCGTCTTCTGATGGAGATCATCGAAGATCTTCTGTGCAAGTTCAACAGCGGCGTAGCTGACCGAGACAGCGCCCTCGCCGATTCGGGTTTCCCGCCGCGCCCGTTTGCCGGTGTGGAGTGCCGCATGAAATAGCTTTGTCAGGAAGAATCCGGAAGTGCCGGCTTCCTGTGCCCGAAAGAGTCCATCCTTTACCTGAGCGAGGATCTGCACATCACCGATGACGAGCGAATCGACACCGGATGCAACGCGAAACAGATGATCGATGGCATCAACCCCGGTCAGGAACTGGAATGAATCCGTCGGAATGTCGTGCACCGACTTTGCGCCGATGAGAAGATCTCTCAAACGGTCGAATGCGAGCGGGTGTGCATCGGATGAGAAAGCATAGAGTTCTGTGCGATTACAGGTGGAGAACATCGCAGCATCAATGTTCAGTTCTTTCCGGACGGTCGGGAGGAAGGATCGGATTTCCTCCGGCGAGAACCACAACCGCTCACGGACTTGCAGCGGGGCAGTGTTGTGCGATATGGAAACGCAGAGAAGATTCATCAATAGAAATTGTGGAACCCCGTGAAAAAGAGGTTCACGATCGTCATCGAAAAAATTGTAAGACCGAATCCCCACACCGAGAGGATCATGACTTTCCGCCCTTTCCATTCGCCTAACCACTTTGCAGCGATGCCGATGCCGTACAGGAGCCAAAGAAGGATGGTCCCGACCAGTTTCGGGTCGTTGTACGAGACATCCAGAAAGGTCTGCGGAAGCCATAGAAAACCGACGAGGATGGCGATCCCCAGAAAGAGAAATGCCATTTTGAATCCTGTATAGCTCATTCTTTCGAGGGTCTCAAGGTTCGGCAATTTCGCATAGATCATGCCAAATTTGCTGGCCTTGATCTGGTGGTACAGCATCAAATAAAGGAATCCGTACACGGCGGAAAGCGTGATAGCCGCGTAGCCAAGGAGAGCGGCGCCGACATGAAGACCGAAGAAATTGCTCCTGAGGATTTCAGGTACTTCCAGGAGATCACGAATAAACGCAGAAGAGATGAACTGAAAAAAGAAGGCAATATTCAGAATAAAATATCCGGTTTCACCAGATTTGGAACGTATCTCGATCATGAGATAGGCGAGAGCTACGCAGAAGGCCAGAACAGTGAGTATTTCAAAGAGGGTTGTGACGGGGGGGTGATTGAATTCGATTGCCCGGGCCAGGAGGTACAAAAAATGCAGGGAGACCGTAGAGATCAGAAGGCGAGGCTTAACCGTCTTCGCCCAAACAACGTCACCGAAAAAAGCCTTGCCATACGTCCAAACGACGATGAAATAGAAGGCCGGGAGCAGAATGTTAATACTATCGACGAAAAATCCCATCCGAATCACGCCCTTTTGATGAAAAATTAGTCAAATGTTGTGCCAGAAGCAAGAAAGCGTGAATGAGTTGCGTTTCTCCTACATATAAGAAAACAAGATTGCTTCTCAACGTTCATTTCTTGCCTTTGGGAATTTACGTGCCTATATTTTTTTTGCGCAGTTACTCAATTCGAAAGGAAATCATCCATGCAGGAAATCATGTCATTTGTCGCGGCCAATAAGGACCGCTATCTGTCAGAGCTCAAAGACTTCCTCGCGATTCCAAGTGTCAGCTCGCAGAAGGATCATAATGCGGACACGCGGCGTTGTGCAGAGTGGGTTGCGGCTCAGATGCGGACCGTTGGAATGCAAAACGTGCAGGTCTTTGAAACGCCCGGTCATCCGATCGTGTACAGTGAATGGTTAGGTGCACCCGGCAAGCCGACGGTTCTGTTGTACGGGCACTACGATGTTCAACCGGTCGATCCTCTCAACCTCTGGACATCACCTCCCTTTGAAGCCTCGATCCGAGGCGAAAACCTTTATGCCCGTGGATCGGCGGACGATAAGGGCCAGGTGTATATTCACTTCAAGGCCGTCGAGGCCTTCATGAAAAAACAAGGCTCGCTTCCGGTGAACATCAAGATGATCATTGAGGGTGAAGAGGAAGTCGGCAGTGAGAATCTCGACCAATTCGTCAAAGGCCACAAAGACCTTCTAAAGGCGGACCTTGTCCTGATTTCAGACTCGTCCATGTTTGCAAAAGGAGTCCCTTCTGTCTGTTATGGTTTGCGCGGGCTTGCTTACATGGAAGTCGAGGTTACGGGTCCGAATAAAGATCTGCACTCGGGTTCGTTCGGCGGATCTGTTCATAATCCCATTCAAGCACTGTCCGAGATGATCGCTTCGCTTCATGACAAGAACGGCAAAGTTTCCGTGAAGGGGTTTTATGGCGACGTTCGGCCCCTGACAAAGAAAGAGCGAACCGCATTCCGGAAACTCCCGTGGAATGATAAGCGGTATGCAAAGGATCTCGGAGTTGCAAAACTCTACGGTGAAAAAGGGTTTACAACGTTGGAACGTCTTTGGGCCAGGCCGACCCTCGAGTGTAACGGAATCTGGGGTGGATACACCGGTGAGGGAGCCAAGACCGTACTTCCCTCGAAGGCGTTTGCCAAGATCTCAATGCGATTGGTGCCGGATCAGGATTCGACAACGATTGCCAAGATGTTTGAGCGCCACCTGAAATCGATTGCCCCAAAGACCGTCAACGTCACCGTCCGTGCCCTTCACGGAGGTGAACCTGCGATCACACCGATCGATAGTCCCGGAGTCCAGGCGGCCGTCGCGGCGCTGGAAAAGGGATTCGGCAAGAAGCCGCTCTACCAGCGGGAGGGCGGATCGATCCCCATCGTGGTGCAATTCAAGAAGATCCTGGGATTGGATACGGTGCTTCTCGGATTCGGGCTTCCCGACGAGAATGCTCACGCGCCCGACGAGCACATCAATCTGGAGAACTTCTTCGGAGGTATCCGAACCTCGGCCCACTTCTATAACGAACTCCCCGGTTATTGGAAGAACGGCCGCAAGGGAAAGTAGAAAAATGCTTCAAGAGGCGTAGAAAGCCCCTCTTCGGGTGACTGGAGCGGGGCTTTTTTCTTTCGGGGGTCTTTAGTACATTGGGCGCGACGCTTACGTGCCGAAACAATGATTTCAAAAGAATTCCTCCAGCAAATACCGATCTTCGAAAAACTCTCCCCATCGGATTTCGACGTCCTCCTCCATCTCTGGAAACCCAGGAAACTGCGCAAGTCCGAAGTGCTCTTTCGCTTCGGGGAAATCGGCACGTCGATGGTCGTCATCGAAGAGGGAACGATTGAAATCACCATTCCTGTCGAAAACAAGGAAATGCAGATCTCCGTCCTCCACGAGGGTGAGTTTGTAGGAGAACTTGCGCTCATCGACGGACTTCCTCGGACGGCAACGGCTCGCGCTCTGGAGTCTTGTCGCGTTCAGGAAATGCGCCGGGACGACTTTGTGAGCTTTCTGCTCGACCGGCCCACCGTTGCCATCTCGATGATGAGTGAAATGGGGAAGAGACTCCGGGCAACGAATGAACTTGTGCAGTCGCTGGCGTCCAAGAATGTCAACGAGGAAATTGAAGACACATTGACGTTCGGGGAACGTCTTTCGGATAAAATTGCGGAATTCGGGGGAAGCTGGGTGTTCATCTCCTCGTTCATGTTCTTGCTTTTCGTGTGGATGGCAGCAAACACCGTCCAGTTATGGTACAAACCATTCGACGAATTCCCGTTTATTTTTCTCAACCTTATACTTTCGTGCCTTGCGGCGCTTCAGGCTCCCATTATCATGATGAGTCAGAACCGTGCACAGAAGAAAGACCGGTTGAAAGCTGAATTGGATTACCAGGTGAATTTGAAATCGGAACTGATGATCCAGCAGTTACATGTGAAATTCGATGAATTGCGGGCAACCGAGATTCACGACATTCATTCTGTCTTCACAGCCCAGATCGAAACGGTCAAGAAACGGATCGAAGAAATTGAGCGGCTTTCGAATTCAAAGGTCTAATCCCGCCGGTATCCTCTCTTGAAGATCTATACGAAAAAAGGTGACCGTGGTGAGACGTCGCTTTTTGGGGGAAAACGTGTCTCGAAGAATTCCATTCGCATCGAAGCGTACGGAACAGTCGATGAATTGAATTCCCATTTGGGATTTGCACGAACTCTGAATCCCTCCACCTCTGAAGATGCTGCCCTCCGCAGGCTTCAGGAAGTTCTCTTTGTGCTCGGAGCGGACCTTGCAACCCCGATGGGTGGAAAAACGACACGCGTTGCCGAAGAACACGTGCTGGAGCTGGAGAGTACCATTGATCGTCTGGAGAATGATCTACCGCCTCTCAAGAATTTTATTTTGCCCGGCGGGAGTCCGCTGGGAGCTCAGCTCCATGTTGCGCGAACCGTCTGCCGCCGCGCCGAGCGATTCGTAACGGCGTTGAGTCAATCAGAGGACCTCGGTCCGTGTCCGCTCAAGTTCCTCAATCGACTCTCCGACCTCTTATTTGTGATGGCGCGTCACGTCAACCACTCTGCGGGCGCAACAGAAACACCGTGGAATCCGGCCTGACGATTCGCATTCGGCTGAAAAAATGCTTGATATTCAAACGAAGGTTCTCTATACTCAAACCGTGAACGGACAGCGCTGCCTCAGAGAAGGGGAAGTACTATGAACGACTTGGATGAGGAGTTCAGCCAGATGTATGAGGAGCTCGAGAACCGCAAAGTGCTTGACTCCTCCACGTTTCGCCAGCCGATCAAACGCCTGAAAGTGCGGAAGCCGGTGACACTCTCGCCGGGACAGTCCATTGCGGAAACGCTGGATGTTATGAAGCAGAAGCGTATTGGTTGCGTGGTAGTGACGGAGAAGGAAAAGCTCGTCGGAATTCTTACGGAACGTGATATCCTGCTGAAAGTGGCCGGAGTCAGCGGTGCGGAGAAGAAGAAGGTCCGGGAGATCATGACACCGGATCCCGAAGTGTTTGAACCTGATGACAGCATTGCCTTTGTGTTGAATGCGATGCATGTCGGCGGTTATCGGCACATTCCGGTGGTGGATGAAGGGGGTAAGCCCCTGGCCGTGATCTCTGTAAAGGATATTGTCGGCTTTATTCTGGATCATTTCGCTGAAGATGTGTTGAATCTTCCGCCAAAACCAATGCGAACAACCGATCAGCGCGAAGGCGCGTAACCCTCAAGGTAAGGAGATGATAGTATGCCATGGGTAATTACCAGACTGTGTGCCGATTGCCAGGATACAGCCTGCGTTAAGGTTTGTCCTGTTGATTGTATTTATGGCCTGACCGTCGATGATGCAAATTACCGGAAGATGCTCTTTATTCAGCCTGAAGAATGCATCAATTGTGCCGCCTGTGAACCCGAATGTCCGTGGGGTGCGATTTTTGAAGATGCCTCAACTCCGGAAGTTTTCAAGGAGGATATTGAAATCAATGCGAAAGTGTTCGAAGCCCACCCCAAAGAGGAATTTACAACGACTCCCGAGCCGATCAAATCACATCCTTCACCCGAGGAGATCGAAGCGAACTATAAGAAATGGGGATACCAGAAGTAACAGTGGTTCCGGATTCTTCATCCCGAACAAACGCTGCGTGCACAACGCAGCGTTTGTCTTTTCCGGCAGCCCCGAAGGTAAGTTCTCCTTGACAATCGGGCAATTTCCGTTTATATTTTTTTCATCGTTTCAGCGGATTTTTTAATCCCATGCCCACAGATTCTCCGCTTCCTCATGCTCACTGAATTCGGAAAAGTCCTGATTTTTTTCATCCTCGGCGCTGTTTTTGTGGCCGGCGGACTGATCGTGTCATGGTTGTTACGCCCCCATAAACCGTATCCTGCCAAGCTAACATCCTACGAATGCGGTGAAGAGCCGATCGGACACGCATGGGTTCGGTTCAACGTTCGATTCTATGTTCTGGCCCTTGTGTTTCTCATCTTCGAAGTCGAAATCATCTTCCTGTTCCCCTGGGCTCTGGTTTATCGGGAGCTCGGTTTGTTCGCGTTTCTTGAAATGGCTGTCTTCCTCCTTATTCTCTGGGTCGGATACGCCTACGTGTGGGTTAAAGGGGATCTGAATTGGGATAAACCTGAACCGAAGGTTCCCACACTGAGCCGTCAGTTTCAACAGACCGGCCGTCCTGAACCTGCCAGAATCTGAGGCCCCCCGACCCATGGGAATCCTTAACTATAAATTCGAGAAGAGCAATATCGTCATCGCGTCCCTGGACGGCTTGCTGAACTGGGCGCGGCTCTCATCTCTTTATCAGATGCAGTTTGGGTTGGCGTGTTGCGCGATCGAGATGATGGCGGCGTCGGCCTCGAACTTTGACATCATGCGGTTCGGAGTCATTCCGCGGGCCACACCGCGCCAATGCGATGTGATGATCGTCTCCGGCACCGTGACGCTCAAAATGGCAACCCGGATCAAACGACTCTTCGACCAGATGCCGGAACCGCGTTACGTGATCTCGATGGGCAGCTGCTCGAATTGTGGCGGACCATATTGGGAGCACGGCTATCATGTTTTGAAAGGGGTGGACCGCGTGATTCCGGTGGACGTGTATGTGCCGGGATGTCCTCCCCGTCCGGAAGCCCTCCTCGAGGGTTTGATCAAGCTGCAGGAGAAAGTGCGTCAGGAAAGTCTTGCAAAGAAAACTGTCCGATGACACCCCAGGAAATCCACGATAATCTCAAGGCAAAATTTGGAACCGCAGTGGCGGATGCCAAACTTGACGCCCTCCAACCCTGGATCGGTCTTGCGCCGGACAGGACGCTCGAGGTGTGTCGATTCCTGCATGATGAAGCAGGCTTCGAATTTGACTATCTGAGCTGTCTGAGCGGAGTTGATTACAATGACGGTAAGCTTGGCGTCGTCTATCATCTGTTCTCGATGAACCAAAAGCATAAGATCGTCCTGAAGGCGTTGTGCACCAGGGAACAGCCGCATATCCAGTCAGTTTCCCAGGTTTGGGGAACCGCAAACTGGCACGAACGCGAGGCCTTTGATATGTTCGGTATCGTTTTTGACGGGCACCCGGACCTTCGGCGGATTCTCTGCGGCGATGATTATCCGGGTCATCCACTCCGGAAAGACTTCAAAGTGCCTGAATTCTATAATGGAATGAAAGTACCCTACTAGTCAGCCCCGAATGAAGGAAACACGGACTCTTCCCACCGATTACGTCACCAAACCGGGCCGAACCTCCAGCGGCCGGACTCTCCGTACCGACGAAATGATCATCAATATGGGCCCCCAGCACCCATCCACGCACGGGGTGCTGCGGCTCGAGATCGTCGTGGATGGCGAAATCGTCGTCGATGTCATTCCGCATATCGGCTATCTCCACCGCTGTTTCGAGAAGCATGCAGAACATATGACCAATTATCAGCAGGTCATTCCGTATGTGGACCGCATGGATTATCTCTCCTCGATGAATAATGACTGGGCGTATGCATTGGCTGTTGAAAAGCTGCTCAAGCTCGAGATCCCGGATCGTGTTCAGCATATCCGTGTGATCATGGCCGAGTTGCAGCGGATCGCGAGCCATTTGATCGCCGTAGGAACGTACGCCATCGACATGGGAGCTTTCACACCGTTCCTGTGGTGCTTCCGCGACCGCGAACGCATTCTGGACCTTTTTGAGCTGACATGCGGAGCCCGTCTGCTCTACAATTATATCTGGGTCGGCGGAGTCTCTCACGACCTGCCCCCGGGCTTCGCGGAAAAAGCAAAGGACTTCTGCAGGGATTTTCGCGAGACGATGCAGGAAGTTCACGATGTTCTGACCTACAACGAGATTTTCATCAAACGCACGGCGAATGTGGGCGTCTTGCCGAAAGATGTCGCGATCAATTGGGCCTGCAGCGGCCCAATGTTGCGCGGCTCTGGGGTCGATTGGGATCTTCGGCGCGATGATCCGTACGGAGTTTACCATAAGTTCGACTGGAATGTGCAGATCGGGAAAGGGGAGGTGGGGACTGTGGGTGATTGTTGGGACCGGTACATTGTCAGAATGAGGGAGATGGAAGAAAGTGCGCGCCTGATCGAACAGGCGCTGGCAACGCTGCCGGAAGGGAATGTCCAGTCCGCGATCCCCAAACGCATTCGGCCCGAGGCGGGCGATGCCTACGTCCGATCGGAATCACCGCGCGGCGAACTCGGTTTCTATGTCATCAGTGACGGTACAGCAAGCCCATACCGTGTGAAAGGCCGTGCCCCGGCTTTTGTCAATCTGAGTGTGCTGCCCGAAATCTCGAGAGGAGCAATGATTGCAGATCTCGTGGCAATCGTCGGGAGCGTCGATATTGTTTTGGGTGAAGTCGACCGATAAAGATCATTCTCTCATCTCTTATGGAAGAATTGCTTCGACCTCTTTTTAGTGACGACTACGGCTGGCTGCTTTATATTATTCTGGCAGCTCCGCCGATGGTCTTCATTCTCCTCTATGCGCTTATCACGGTATGGACAGAGATGAAAATCTCGGCGCATATGCAGGACCGCGTTGCTTACATGTACACAGGGCCGCATGGTATTCTGCAGCCCCTCGCGGATATCCTGAAGCTTATCCAAAAAGAAAACACCGTACCGGCGGCAGCGAATAAGCCCCTGTTCTTCCTTGCACCCTTCCTCGTTTTCATTGGTACCTATGCAGGTTTTGCGACGCTTCCGTTCAGCAGTGCTTACATTGGAAGCAACATCAACCTTGGCGTGTTCTACATCCTTGCCGTGACATCAATCGTTGTCGTGGGACTGCTTATGGCTGGATGGGCCTCGAACAATAAGTGGTCGATGTTCGGTGCGATGAGGTCGGCGGGACAGATCATCAGTTACGAGATCCCGACGGCCCTTGCCCTGCTGGTCGCCGTGATGATCACGGGATCGCTGAATCTCCAGGACGTCATTCGGTTCCAGGAGGGCGGAATTCAGAACTGGGTCGTGTTCGGCGGCTCGCTTCCCCTTGCACAAAAACTGCCCCTGATTCCGTTTACAGCAATAGCGTTCCTGATCATGTTTATCGCCGGTATTGCAGAGGTCAACCGGACGCCGTTCGATTTGCCCGAGGCGGAGTCCGAGCTTGTTCAGGGCTACAACACCGAATATTCAGGAATGAAATTTGCCATTTTTTATCTGGCGGAATATGCAAACATGTATCTCGTTTCCGGCGTTGCAGCCTGTTTGTTCCTTGGCGGCTGGTCAAGCCCGTTCGGCGATTTCATGTCCGGGCCGATTTGGGGTGTTTTCTGGATCGTCCTGAAGGCCTATGGATTCGTGGTTCTCCAGATCTGGATTCGCTGGACACTTCCACGGCTGCGGGTTGATCAGTTGATGTACACTTCATGGAAAGTGCTGATACCGTTTCTCTTTGTATGTGTATTTGCCACAGGGCTTATTCTCGTTCTTTAATCCGACGATCGCATGGAAGCTGTTCAAATATATTTCAGGGATATCTGGAAGGCGGTATCGTCCATCGCCATCGGGATGAGTGTGACGATTCGTCACGTATTTCGTCCGGCAGTAACGATCCAGTACCCCGACGTCAAACTCAAGATGCCCGAGAGGGCACGCAACCGGCTGTACGTGAATATTGATGATTGCATCGGATGCGATCAGTGCGCACTGGCTTGCCCCGTGGACTGCATCTACATTGACACCATCAAGGCGACGGCAGATCAGGATCTCGGAGTAACTTCAACGGGGCACAAGAAGCGCCTGCATGTTCCTAAGTTTGACATCGATATTGCCAAATGCTGCTATTGCGGGCTCTGCGTTTACCCGTGTCCCACCGAGTGTATCGTTATGACGGATGTTTATGAGTTTGCGGAATACGACCGGCAAAATCTGATCTATCATTTCAGCAGCATGGCGCCCGCTGAGATCGACGACGCAAAGGCGAAGCTCAAAAAGGCCGAAGAGGAAGTGGCAGCGAAAAAGGCAGCGGCGGCGGAAGCAAAGAAAGCCGAACCGCCGAAACAGGATTCCTGATCATGGATATATATTCGATCGTTTTCTACGTTTTTGCTTTTATCACCCTCACCGGTGCGGGGATCGTCGTGTTTTCGCGGAATATTGTGTACTCGGCATTCTCCTTGCTCTTTACTTTTTTCGGCGTTGCAGGGCTGTATGTGCTTCTGATGGCAGACTTCCTTGCGGTGACCCAGATGCTGATCTACGTTGGTGCTATTCTGGTGCTGGTCCTTTTTGGGGTCATGCTGACGACCAATGTCATCGATGTGCAGCTTCGCTCAGGGACCATTCATGTCCTACCCGCCATGGTTCTTGTGGCTGCTCTCGGTGCGGCTCTTCTCCATGTCTTCTGGTACACGGACTGGAACGTGCTTCCGCAGCCCCTGGCGGTCGAGGAGACAGCTCCTGAGATCGGTACTATGTTCCTCGGGACGTATGTGCTGCCCTTTGAAGTCGCATCGGTTATTCTTCTGGTGGCATTGATCGGTGCTGCCATGATAGCCCGGAGAGGGCGAAAGGTCTGAAATGCAAATCGGCGACTGGTTCCAGCATCCCGGCTTGACCCACTTTCTGATCATCAGCGCGGTCCTGTTTTCCTTCGGTGTCTTTGCCATCATCACCAGACGTAACGCTGTCATGGTGCTGATGGGGATCGAATTGATTCTCAACGCCGCCAACATCAATTTTGTCGCCTTTTCACGGTATTCAACTGGAACGCTCGACGGACAAATGATCGCTGTGTTCGTCATTATCCTCGCGGCCGCCGAAGCGGCCATTGCGCTGGCGATCATCCTGAACATCTTCCGGAATTTCAACACGGTCGATGTCGATGAATTAACTCAATTGCGGGACTAACACCCTCGGTCATGTCACCTGATACTCTCTTACTCCTTGCAACGGCTGTCTTATTCCTCCCGTTGCTGAGTTTTGTCGTGTTGGTGTTTTTCAACAAGCGGCTGCCCCGTCAGGGTGACTGGCTCGGCACCGGTATTCTTGGCGCCACCCTTGTCCTTTCCCTCGTGCTCCTCTTGTCCAAGATTTTCTCCTATCATGACGAGGTCATTCAGACCACTTTTCCCTGGGTGAACTTCGGAACGGTGGCCGACATCGGTGTCCTGAAGATCGATCTGGGGATCGTGATCGACAATCTCTCGGCGATCATGATGGTGGCTGTTCTGATCGTGAGTTTTCTCGTCCATTTGTTCTCAATCGGCTACATGCAGGGCGACGTCCGGTATGGCCGGTACTTCTCTTATCTCGGCCTGTTCACCTTCTCCATGCTCGGGATTGTTCTGACGAACAACTTCTGGATGATGTATGTTTTCTGGGAGCTTGTGGGACTCAGTTCGTATCTCCTCATCGGACACTGGTTCGAGAAGAAATCCGCCTCGGACGCGGCAAAGAAGGCCTTTATTGTCAACCGAATCGGCGATATCGGAATGTTCACCGGAATCATGATCCTGTTTGCAACATTCCATTCGTTCAATTTTGATGTGATTTTCGGTTCGATGCAGAGCGGCAATATTCCCTTTGGAAGCGAAGCATGGTTGACTGCTGCGGGTATCCTGATCTTCTGCGGCGCCATCGGCAAATCCGCTCAGTTCCCGCTACACGTGTGGCTCCCCGACGCGATGGAGGGCCCGACCCCCGTCAGTGCGTTGATTCACGCTGCGACGATGGTTGCAGCCGGCGTTTATCTGGTCGCCCGTACCTTCGCCATGATGACAGCCGACGCCCTGATGTTTATCGCCTATATCGGGGCGATCACGGCCTTCATTTCTGCAACGATTGCCATTGCACAGAACGATATCAAGAAAGTTCTCGCCTATTCAACGGTCAGCCAGCTCGGATACATGGTTATGGCATTGGGTATTGGAGCTTACACCGCGGGATTCTTCCACCTTATCACGCATGCGATGTTCAAGGCGGGCTTGTTTTTGGGATCGGGTTCTGTGATTCATGCGATGCACCATGCATTGCATCATCATCACGACCATCACACGGACCCCCAGGATATTCGGAACATGGGCGGCCTTCGCCGGAAGATGCCGATCACATTCTTGACGTTTCTTGTTTACACGCTCGCAATCTCGGGCGTCCCGCTGACTTCGGGATTCCTGAGTAAAGACGCGATTCTGGCCGGCACGCTTGCCTTCGATTTTTTTACGGGGCATACGATCATTCCTATCGTCGGTTTTTTTGTAGCCGGCCTGACCGCGTTCTACATGTTTCGTGTGGTTATTCTGGTTTTTCTGGGTGAACACAAGGATGCGGGGCGTTTTGGTGACATTCATGAATCCCCCGGGACGATGACCATCCCGTTGGTTGTTTTTGCCGTTCTGTCGTTCTTTGCATTCTATAGTTTCAATCCTTTGGATGCTTCAGGCGGATGGTTCTTTGACGCGATCGTGAGGCCCACTTCGGTCGTACCTGCTTCTGTAGCCGCCGCTGGATCGGAGGCATTCGAAGAGGCACTGCACCACGCACACGGGAATGCCATGCTGCTGTCGCTTGGAATGGCGGGACTCGGGATCCTTGTTGCCTTTGTTACTTACTACTGGAAGAAGATCAACGCGGACGCCGTGGCGGGAAGATTCTCGCTCATTCACAAAGGGATGGTAAACAAGTGGTACTTCGACGAGGCGTATGACTGGGCCGTTGTCCGAGGTACGCTCCTGCTTACGAGGATCTTCCGTTGGTTCGACAATACGATTATTGACGGGCTCGTCAACGGCACAGCAAGCTGGACAAGGGCCGTAACGTTGGGGACAAAGCGTAATTGGGAAGAGGGGAACCTCAGCGCAGTTATTTATCTCGTTGTCGCCGGTGCGGTTTCCGTGTACACCGGATGGCTGACAGGTTCAACGCTATGGGCCGATCAGCCGACAGTGACTCTCGGCGTGTGGTACGTAATTCTGAGCGCCGGTGTCGGCGGACTGACCTTCTTCATGTTCTATGTAGGAGTGGGCGGATTTGACAACAAGATTGTCGATGGGATGGTCAATTTGACGGCATATTTTGCGGGGTTTGCCGGATTGATCACGCGGAGGATTCAAACGGGCAAGGTGCAGACGTACCTTGTGTTTGTGCTTCTGGGGATCATGGTTTTCTTTCTGTGGTTTCAATGATTGAAGTTTCTTTCGGAGGATAGGGCCTCATGGAATTCTTAGGTATTGGTGTTCTCACGTGGATAACGTTTCTGCCCATTATCGGCATGGTCGCCGTGCTCACGGTTCCCAAGGGAAATGAGGCGCCTCTGAAATGGATCCCGGCGGCCGTCACCTTCCTGCAGCTCGTGCTGGGTGTGTTCATCTACTTCGGGTTTGACCGTGGTATGGCGGGGATCAATACGCTGGACGGCATGCAGTTTGTCGAGAAGGCGAGTTGGATCGACGTCGCCGGAGTGTCATGGTTTGGCCGGATTCATATCGAATATTTCCTCGGGGTCGACGGCCTGAGTATTACCATGGTTCTTCTCACGGCGCTGATCAGCTTTGTTGCAGTGTTCGCATCCTGGAACATCCCGAAGGCGCTGAAGGGCTACATGGCCATGCTGCTGTTGCTTGATACCGGCATGATGGGCGTATTTGTTGCTCTCGATTTCTTCCTCTTCTATGTGTTCTGGGAAGTCATGCTGCTCCCGATGTATTTCCTCATCGGTGTCTGGGGCGGTCCCCGTAGGGAATATGCCGCCATCAAGTTTTTCCTTTATACTCTGCTCGGCAGCGTCTTGATGTTGCTAGCCATTATTGCGCTCTATTTCAGTGTCATAGTCACTGACCCTGCCACCGGACAGAGCATGCATACCTTCAACATGCTGGACATGATGAATCCCGCCAACTATCCGGAGGGAGGGCTCCTGGCCGGGGTGGGTACATACTGGCGCTCACTCGCTTATATCGCCCTCTTCATCGGCTTTGCGATCAAAGTCCCGATCTTCCCGTTCCATACATGGTTACCGGATGCACACGTTGAGGCCCCCACTGCAATCAGTGTCATTCTGGCCGGCGTTCTTCTGAAAATGGGAACCTATGGCCTCCTGCGAATCAGCTATCCCATGTTTCCGGACATGGCGATGGCCTATGCGGTGCCTCTCGCCATCGTCGCGTTTATCAATATTGTGTATGGGGCGCTGTGTGCCATGGCCCAGCAGGATTTCAAGAAGCTGATCGCCTATTCCAGCATCAGCCATATGGGCGTGGTGCTTCTGGGCATGTCCGCCATGAATACGCAGGGAATGGTGGGTGCGGTGTTCCAGATGTTCAATCACGGAACCATCACCGCAATGCTCTTCTTGATTGTCGGCGTTTTGTATGATCGCACCCATACGCGCGATATTGACGCATTCGGCGGCCTTGCGCTCACGATGCCGAAATATACCGGCGTGATGATGGTTGCCTTTTTTGCTGCGCTCGGGCTTCCCGGGTTAAGCGGATTTATTTCGGAAGCTTTTTCATTCCTGGGCGCCTTTCAGACGCACCGGATCATCACCATCGCATCCACGCTTGGTATTGTCTTAACTGCTGCTTACATGTTGTGGACGCTGCAGCGCGTTTTCCTTGGCAAACCCAACGAGAAGTGGGCCGGCCTCCCCGATATCAACGGAAGGGAGCTCTTTACGCTCGTGCCGTTGGCTGTGATCGTCCTGGTGCTCGGTATTTACCCGTCGCTGGCGCTCGATCTTATGACGACATCACTCAATCACCTCGTGAATGTCGTCACAGGTGCGGCACCGGTTGCCATGGTGCCTTAAAGAGGAATTCATGACCGAGCAGATTCTCCAAAGTCTTTCGAGGTTCCTTCCGGAGGTGACACTCACCGTCGCCTTCTGTGTTGCCATTGTCACGGATCTGATCTTCCGAAAGAACAAATCCGTTGTGACGGTTGTGGCCCTGTCGGGTGTGCTGATTTCGCTTGGATTTGTGATCGATCAAGCCGGGGTTTCCGAATCCCTCTTTTCAGGAATGGTGGTCGTTGACCCATTCTCGGTGTTTTTCAAGATGGTAATCGGGTGTACGACGGTCCTGATCATAGCATTTTCACTTTATTCTTCTGAAGTAGCGTCCGTCCAGAAGCATCGGGGAGAGTATTTTTCGCTCTTGCTGGCCCTGACTCTCGGAATGTATCTGATGGTGGGTTCCACAAGCCTTCTGATGATGATCCTGTCGCTGGAACTTGCCAGTCTCACTTCGTATGTCCTTGCGGGATATATGAAGGACGCGGGAGACTCGAGCGAGGCTTCGCTCAAGTACATTATTTATGGTGCTCTTTCGAGCGGGCTCATGTTGTATGGGGTTTCGATCCTGTATGGGCTCACGGGAGCAACGGACATTTTTGGCGTAAACAAAGCGCTCAGTACTGGGGATGTCAATGAGACGGCTCTTCTCATCTCGAGCATCCTCATTATTGCCGGTTTTGGGTACAAGATTTCTGCGGTTCCGTTCCATTTCTGGACTCCCGACGTCTATGAAGGCGCCCCCGTCACGATCACGGCTTTCCTTTCGGTCGCGTCGAAGGCGGCAGGCTTTGCCATGATGATCCGGTTCTTCAAAGTCTCATTCCTGGATTCCAGCGTTGTTGATCTTCCGGAAGGGATGTGGGCTTCGCTTCAAGGGTTCGAATGGAACAATCTCATTGCCATCCTTGCAGTCCTCACGATGACCTTGGGGAATCTCGTCGCTGTTTGGCAGAACAATCTGAAGCGCCTGCTGGCTTATTCCAGCATCGCGCACGCCGGGTACATGCTGATGGGGGTCGCGATTCTGAGCGACAAGGGCCTCGCAGCGATTCTGATTTATTTTGTGGTGTACCTCTTTATGAACCTTGGGGCATTTTTCGTGGTGATGCTGGTTGCGAACAAAACAGGTAGTGAACACATCGACTCATACAAAGGGTTGGGGCATCGGTCTCCACTCCTTGCCGTTGCCATGGTTGTTTTCCTGATCTCGCTGACCGGTCTTCCGCCCACAGCCGGGTTCATTGGAAAATTGTATTTGTTCATTGCGCTACTGGATGCTCAGTGGATCTGGCTTGCCGTCGTTGGGGCACTCAACAGTGTTATTTCCCTCTATTACTATGTTCGGATTCTGCGTAACATGTTTCTCCGTGAGCCGGAGAAGGATTCTACGCCGATTCAGTTTAGTTTCCCGCAAGTCGCACTTCTCCTTATCCTCCTCGTGCCGACAATCGTGCTGGGTCTGTATTTTGCCCCGCTGGTCGATTGGGCCAACGCTTCAGTCTTGATGTTTGGTGTGCGATAACGCACAGCACACAAGCGCTGTTTCTCCTATTCTTGTTTAGTTGAGCATCGTCCTCATTATGGGAAACATGCACGTATGCATGGAACAACTGCACAGGCCAATATCTTGATCATCGACGACGATGATTATTTCCGCACGTTTTTCTCCGCGGTCATGCAGGATGAATTCAACCATCGAACGGTTGCAGTGTCTTCAGGAACAGAGGCGCTGGAGATCCTTCGGAATGGCAAGGCCTTCTTTGACATCATCTTTCTGGATTATTTCATGCCAACGATGACCGGGCTCGAGGTCATGAAGGTTTTGAAAACGGAGCGAATCGGTATTCCGGTGGTCATGCTGACCGGGGCCGGAAGCGAGAGTATTGCTGTCGAGGCGATGAAGCTGGGGGCTTATGACTACCTGCGAAAAGAAGAGATTGACATTCCGCATCTTGGAGCCGTTATTGAGGCAACCCGCGAGAGGCACATGTTTCGCGTTGCCCGGGAGCTGGAGGAGGAGCAGGCGAAGGAAATTCTCCTGAACAAAGAAGCGACGGAAAGGGTCCGGAGCGTCATTAACGCCATCACCCCCGCCATGAACTCTGCCCTGGCCGATATTGCTGTCGAGCTTGAAATTCATGCGCATAACGCCCTCAATGGAATCCCGGAAGGGGAGCAGCGGACACGGATTCAATCTGTTTTTAATGAACTCAAGCGGCAGGTGGATGTACTGGAGTCAGGAATTCGGGGTTTGCTGAATTTGTATCAGCTCGTCTACGCGCGGCATGAAATGTCTTCAGCGATCGAAGAGATCGAAAAGGAGCTTGAGGAGAGGATCCGGAATTTGAGGGGGCAAACCGGTGCTTAGCTTCTGCGGATACGCTCAACGATAAGCCTGACCCCATCCAGGACGAGAGTGGGTTCTGTAGCGGAGACAACGTTGGTGTGGCGGCTGATGAATGCAGAAAATCCCCCCGTGGCAATGACCTTTGCCTCTTTTTTTCCCTTCGATTGAATTTCCTGTTGTAACCTTCGAATCATCCCTTCCAGCGAATCAATTGCCCCAAACAGGATACCGGCCTGCATGCTGGCGACAGTATCCTTTCCAATCAGTTGTTTCGGAATGTGAAGCTCGATCTTTGGGAGTTTTGCCGCCCGGCGGTGGAGATCTGCGGCAGACGTTTCAATGCCGGGGGCAATGACTCCACCGAGATAATCTCCGTTGGCCGCGATGACATCGTACGTTGTGGCTGTGCCAAAATCGACAATGATCAAAGGCCCTCCGTGCTTTGCAAATGCGGCGACAGCATTACAGAGCCTGTCAGCGCCCACCGCCGATGGGTCTTTATACCGAATGGCAATGCCTAAATCGAGGTGGGATCCAATGATGACGGGCGCCTTGCGAAAGTACTTTTCCGCCATGTGACTGAAGATATCCGTCAGGTTGGGGACGACGGACGATATTCCGATCGATTGAATCGATGAGGTCTCGATTCCTGCGCCCTGAAGGAACTGCAAAAGTTGTGTGCCGACTTCATCTTCTGTTCTCTGGGTCGAGCTGGAAACCCGCCAATCGGCCTTGAGATCCTTGCCCTGGAAGATGCCGAAGACGGTATGCGTATTGCCGATATCGATTGCGAGGAGCATGGTATTCAGGCAGGCACTAGGGAAATGTCGCCGGCATAGATCGTCCGAACCCCGGCTGGAGTCTCAAGGATTAACCCGCCGTCCGGATTCAGGCCTATGGCTTTCCCCGTTATGCGCCCGTCGTTTTGGGTAACGGTGATCTGGTGCCCGAACATGGTGCAACGCCCATTCCATTCTTCGAGGAGGCCGGAAAACTCCCCCTTGCGCACATCACGGTAGGCAAGCTCCATGGAGTTCATGATGGCAGAGAAGAGCTTTGTCCGGTCGATCGGTCGGCCGAGTTCCAGGGCAAGAGACGTTGCCCGTCCGTCCAGATTATGGCCGAATTCAAGCTGGTTGACGTTGATTCCAACGCCCACAACTGCGTATTCGACATTCTCGCCGTCCAGGGAGTTCTCGAGCAGAATTCCGCACGTCTTCCTGCCATGGAAAAGAAGGTCGTTGGGCCATTTGTATTCCATCGGTTTTCCGCAGACATGTTCAATGCCGCGCGCAACCGACACTGCGGCAAAAAATGTCAGCAGGCCGGCAGAGGTTCTCGGGAGCGAAGGCCTGAGAACGACCGAGAAAAGGAGATTCTCTCCGGCGTGAGCGGTCCAGGGACGGCCGTGCCGCCCCCTCCCGTGCGATTGAAATTCGGTGACGACCACCGTGCCTTCCGGTGTGCCGGTCTGGGCGAGGGTCTTGGCGCACGCATTGGTGGAATCGATCGATTCGAAAAAGAATAGCTTGCTCCCAAAGAGGCTGGTCGTCAGCCCCCGTTGGAGATTCTGTTTGGACAACATACTCATCGTTCGCTGGAATAAGCCGACGGCTTGCCGTTTTTCACGAAGGGTCTCTTGAAATTTCCCGCCTTCCAGGCCGTTGCATAGATCAGCTGTCCTATCTTCACCATTCGCTCAAATTCGATCTTCTCCACAACGTCGGTCGGCCGGTGATAGTCATCATGGATACCCGTAAAGAAGAAGATGATGGGGATTCCGTTTCGTGCAAAATTGTAGTGATCGCTTCGGCGGTAGAACTGATTGGGGTCATTGTCGTCGTTGAACTCATAGTCGAGGAGGAGCCGCGCGGTTTGTTTGTTCGCCGACACCAGTACGCTGTCAAGTTCGGTGCTGATCTTGTCGGACCCGATCACATAGACATAAGGCGCGCTTTGCGCCTCCTCATGTTTTTTATCGATGCGGCCGATCATGTCGATGTTCAGATTAGTCGTGGTGCGTTCGAGGGGGAGAAGCGGATTCTGAACATAGTAGGCGGACCCGAGAAGCCCTTTTTCTTCGCCCGTGACGGTCATGAATACCATGCTGCGTTTTGGCTTTGTCGGGTTAGCGACGAATGCCTCGGCGAGTTCCAGGATCATGGATGTTCCGGAGCCATCGTCGTCGGCCCCGTTGTAGATTTCTCCGGTCGAAGCGCTGACACCGACGTGATCATAATGCGCGGTGAGAATGACATATTCGTTCTTGAGCACGGGATCCGATCCTTCAAGAATTGCTGCGACATTCTCCGATGTTTTTACTTCGTGATGGGCTTTGAGATCAATCGCGAGTGAAGCCTTGGTGAGTGCCCGCGGCCCTGAAACCGAGTCCTTTGCGGCCTTTATCCGTAGCTCGGGGAGAGGCATCCCAAGCTCAGCAAGGAGGGAAACCCCGACGGCCGGACTTACCGTGAGCGAAATCTGGCCACGACCGCGCCGCGGAGAACCTTGAACACTCATGGAGCCTTTTTGAAGGCTATTGGCAAGGGCTTTCGCCTGAGATTCGACGGACCCGTGTGTTGCTTCGTCTGAAATGAGAATGACCGCTGCGGCGTTTCGGAAGACGCGAAATCCGCCCCTGCGCGCAACGGAAGGAGTCGGATTGAGAACATCGCTTCTGCGGCCGGCAAAGACAACAACGACGCGATCCATCAACCCTGTCTCCTGCTCAGGCGTGAGTGGGGTATCCATGAATCCTGCAAAAACCAATGGGGCTGAGAAAGCCGTATCCTTGGCGGTGGTGGTAATAAAATCCTTGCCGAAGGCATAGTTGGTCGATCCCTCAGATGACGTGAGCCGGAGGCTGGAAGCACTGCTTGGTCTGACGACATCAAGTTTGAACTGTTGGAAATACGAGTTGTCATCCCCGGCAGGTTTGAGCCCTAGCTTTCGAAAGACGGAGGCAATATATTGTGCCGCGACCTTCTGCCCCCGAAATGTGGTCTCTCTTCCTTCAAGTTCATCCGAAGCCAGGAACATCAGATGAGATTTCAGATCATTGGTCGTGATCGATTCCAGGCCTTTAGTGGCATTCTTGTCGAATTTCCCCTGGCCAACCGCAACAGAGGCAATAAGAAGCAAGAAGATGTATTTTTTCATGGTTTTTATAATTATTTGGAGTGAAATCGTTTGAATTCGGCTTCCCACGGTAACCAAAATGCGCCAGAAAATCAAGGCGATGACATTTTCATTCTGTCATGAAAAAATTGCAGATAATATTGCCAAAATTGTCACAATTCCTGACCATTCTGCAAAATTAATGACAAAATGGCGCAAACCGTTAAATGTCGCAGTTTGGCCAATCAATACCGTAACGTATTATAATATAATCACTTATAGGGTAATGACCTTTCCGGATGGCTCTGGCATGAGAATTGGAGTGATGAAGTAGCAATCTGCTACTCTCATCAAAGTTCAAAAATTAGGAGGCTGAAATCATGTTCGTCCACGTTTCTCAAATGAGCCCGTTGTTCGACCTTGATCGAACATCAAATGAGTTATTCTCGGATCCTTCACAGCAAATTCTCCACGGCACGGACCATCCGGCCGTCGACATCGCCGAGCGTGAGCATGCCTTTGATCTTGTCGTTGAACTTCCCGGAATGAAACGGGAGGATATCAAAATTTCCATCGAGAAGGGAGTTCTTTCCGTTAGCGGCGAGCGGAAGCATTATGGATTTCCTGATGGGACGAAGGTCCTTTTGCATGAAACAAACACACGACCGTTCGAACGCGTATTTCAACTTCCCGATGTGGTCGATGTGAACGGAATTTCGGCAGAGATGAAAGACGGCATTCTCAGAATTCAGCTCCCGAAGGCGGAGCGTGCCCGTCCTCGTGAAATCAAGGTCCAATAACGATCTCACGATTGACAGGAGAGCCTTTATGACAAAGAAGAATGACGCGGCGATTGTAAAGCAGGCTTCGAACGCGCTTGCCGTGCGTCCTGAATCCGGGGAGGAATTCATCACGCCTGCGGCTGATATCTATGAAACCCCTCATGCCTTTGTTCTACACCTGGACCTTCCCGGAGCGGTACGAGACGGTGTGCAGGTCAATATCGAGGCAGAAAGGCTTTCGATCAAGGCGCGGGTGAAGGCGATCCATGGCGAGGATGTCAGCATCCTTTATCACGAGATCGCAAACAAGAGTTACTATCGGTCGTTTAATCTGACGAAGGGAATTGACACCGACCGCATCGAAGCGGCGTTTCAGGAGGGTGTTCTGAGTGTCACGATCCCAAAATCAGAGCAGTTCAGAAGAAAAGAAATCAAGATCCAATGATAGGAGGAAACACCATGGCAATGATTCGATGGAACCCAACGCGCGAACGCTCCGGTCTTCCAATGGAACTCTGGAATATCCAGCGTGACTTCAACCGTCTGTTTGACGGCTTCATGAGTGGCGGCATTCAGGATGACGGCTCCAAGGGATTATCCCTGTGGACCCCGGCTGTTGACATCAGCGAGCAGGAGAACGAATATCATGTGAAGGTCGAGCTCCCGGGGATCAGCAAAGACGATGTGAAGATCACTCTCGAATCCAACATTCTCACGATTCGCGGCGAAAAGAAACTGGAGAAAGATTTCAAAGAAGAAAATATGCACAGAATGGAACGTATTTACGGATCCTTCCAGCGGTCCTTCACTCTTCCCAGTGTCGTCAAGGAAAGTGAAATCAACGCCGTCTACAAGGATGGTGTCTTGATGATCACCTTGCCGAAAGCCGAAGAAGCGAAACCGAAACAGATCGAAGTGAAAGTGAAGTAAAAGGACCTGTCGATGTGTGAAGGTATCCTGTGTCGGGTCCGCGCAAGCGGGCTCGACCGTATTTAAAAGGTGTAGGAAGAACCTGGATTATAGGTATCGGCTGCCGTAAAAGCCGCCAAAGACAAACTAAGGAGAGAAGCATGTCAACCAAGGGAAGCAAAATCATCGGAATCGATCTCGGCACAACCAATTCGGTTGTCGCGGTGATGGAAGGAAACGATCCCGTCGTCATTGCGAACGCCGAAGGGGCCCGTACGACCCCCTCCGTGGTCGGATTCACCAAATCCGGTGAAAGGCTTGTCGGAGCGGCTGCAAAACGCCAGGGCGTGACGAATTCACAGAACACCGTTTATTCCATCAAGCGTTTTATGGGAAGGTTCCATGACGAGGTGAACGAGGAGATGAAGCTCGTTCCCTACAAAGTCATCAAGGGTGACAATAACACAGCGCGCGTGCAGATCGACGACAGGGTGTACTCACCGCCGGAAATCTCGGCTATGATTCTGCAAAAAATGAAACAAACGGCCGAGGATTATCTTGGCGCAAAAGTTACGGACGCCGTCATTACGGTTCCCGCCTACTTCAACGACGCGCAACGTCAGGCCACGAAAGAGGCTGGTGAGATCGCAGGGCTGAATGTTCGCCGTATCATCAACGAGCCGACGGCTGCAGCCCTCGCTTATGGCCTCGACAAAAAATCCAAAGACATGAAAGTCGCAGTTTTCGACCTTGGAGGCGGGACCTTTGATATTTCCGTCCTCGAACTCGGAGAAGGTGTGTTCGAGGTGAAATCAACCAACGGTGATACCCACTTGGGCGGCGATAATTTTGACCACCGCCTTATCGAATACCTCGCTGATGAGTTTAAGAAGCAAGAGAACATCGATCTTCGTAAGGATCCCATGGCTTTGCAAAGGCTTAGGGAAGCGGCAGAAAAGGGTAAAATGGAGCTTTCCCAGCTGATGCAGACGGAGGTCAATTTGCCCTTTATCACCGCCACGAGCGAGGGTCCGAAACACCTGACGATGACCATTACACGGGCCAAATTTGAACAGCTGGTGGAGGATCTGATCCAACGATGTATCGGGCCCGTTGAGCGGGCTTTAAAGGATGCAGGATTGAATCCGCGCGAAGTCGACGAGGTGATTCTTGTCGGCGGTATGACACGCGTTCCCCGCGTTCAGCAGCTTGTCAAGGATATCTTCGGCAAAGAGGGGCACAAGGGCGTCAACCCCGACGAGGTTGTCGCAATCGGTGCCGGGATTCAGGGCGGCGTGCTGTCCGGCGACGTGACGGACGTTCTGCTCCTGGATGTCACTCCGCTCACCTTGGGCATTGAAACCCTGGGAGGCGTCACGACACAAATGATCCAGGCAAATACGACCATTCCGACGAAAAAGAGCGAGATCTTTTCTACGGCTTCTGACAGTCAGCCGTCGGTGGAAATTCATATCCTCCAGGGTGAACGGCCGATGGCGGTCGATAATCGAACCCTTGGGCGCTTTCACCTTGACGGGATTCCGCCTGCGCCTCGCGGTGTTCCGCAGGTTGAAGTCACGTTCGACATCGATGCCAACGGAATGCTGCACGTTTCAGCGAAAGACAAGGCGACAAACAAGGAGCAATCTATTCGAATCACGTCGTCGAGCGGATTGAGCAAAGAGGAGATCGACAAGATGAAGTCCGATGCTCAGGCCCACGCATCAGAGGACAAGAAGCGGAAAGACGAGATCGAGAGCAAGAATCAGGCGGACAATCTTGTTTTCCAGACACGCAAGCAACTGAAGGACCTCGGCGACAAGATGAGTGAAGACGTGAAGTCGAAGGTTGAGTCGGCTGCGAATGCGCTTGAGGAAGCGATCAAGAGTGGAAATATCACAGACATCAAGGCAAAGACGGAAGTCCTCAATTCTGCATGGAATGAAGCGTCATCCAAAATGTACGAATCTGCCCGTGCGCAGGGTCCGCAAGGGCCTCAAGCCGGCGAGAGCACCCAGACCGAAGGTGACAAGGGCGGCAAGCAGGTGGAGAATGCCGATTTCGAAGTGATGGATGAAAAGGATGAAAAGAAAGGTGAGACGAAATAACTTCACGCCTTGAAATACGTTAAGAGTGCGACGAAGGCGAGGACAATCCTCGCCTTTTGTCTTCACAAGGGATGAATCATATGAACTTCAACAAGTTTACCATAAAAGCGCAGGAAGCTGTCCAGAATGCGCAAGCGATCGCCGCCAGTTATGCAAATCAGGCGATGGAACCTGAGCACCTCCTGGCGGCTTTAGTTCAGGAAAGCCAGGGAGTGGTTGTGCCTCTGCTGCAAAAAATTGGCACCAACGTCAATCACCTGAAGATCAAGATCAACGAAGAACTGGAAAAACTTCCGAAAGTCCAGGGCGGCGGAGAACAACGCTTGTCACCCGGCCTGGCGGATGTCTTCGAAGTTGCCCAACGCGAGGCGGGCAAACTCAAGGATGAATTTGTAAGCACGGAACACCTGCTTCTGGGATTGCTTTCCAGCTCCAAGGGTTCAGCAGCTTCGCGCCTGAAGGAGCAGGGTGTTTCCAGGGAAGCGATTCTCAAAGCACTAAGAGACATTCGCGGCGATCAGCGCGTCACAGATCAGACACCCGAAGAAAAATACCAGGCTCTTGAAAAATTTGGGCGGGATCTCAACGAGCTCGCACGCAAAGGGAAGCTCGATCCCGTTATTGGGAGACAAGAGGAAATCCGCCGGATCCTCCAGGTTCTCTCGCGGCGAACCAAGAACAATCCGGTGCTGATCGGGGACCCCGGTGTCGGGAAAACCGCGATCGCCGAAGGCATTGCCCACCGTATCATCCAGGGTGATGTTCCGGAAAACCTGAAAACAAAGCGCATCGTCGCGTTGGACATGGGGGCTCTTGTCGCAGGGACGAGCTTCCGAGGTCAATTTGAAGAACGGTTGAAGGCCATCCTTCGTGAGGTTACCGAATCAAACGGCGAAATCATTCTGTTTATTGATGAGCTTCACACCCTGGTTGGTGCCGGTGCCGCTCAGGGGTCTGTGGACGCAGCCAATATGCTGAAACCCGCGCTTGCCCGGGGTGACCTTCGGGCCATAGGCGCGACCACCATCGATGAATTCCGGAAACACATCGAAAAGGACCCTGCGCTTGAACGCAGATTCCAGCCCGTCCTCATCAACGAGCCGAGTGTCGAGGATACTGTTTCCATTCTGCGCGGCCTCAAAGAACGCTACGAGGTACATCACGGCGTGCGCATCACTGATGGGGCGATCATCGCAGCGGCTCAATTGAGCCACCGCTATATCAGCGACAGATTTCTTCCGGACAAAGCCATTGATCTCGTGGATGAGGCGGCGTCCAAGTTGCGGATTGAAATTGATTCCATGCCTGAGGAGCTCGACAGCATCGAGCGTCGTGTGAAGCAACTGGAGATCGAGCGGGAGGCCGTTCGGCGGGAACAAGACAACGATTCTCAAAATCATCTCCAGGAGATAGAGCGGGAACTTGCCGATCTGAAACAGACGCGTTCAGAGCTGAGAGCTCACTGGCAATTGGAAAAAGGACTCATACAGTCCATTCGAACAATGAAGGAAGAAATTGAGAACGCCAGGAATGAGGCGGAACGTAAAGAACGTGAGGGTGACCTTGGACGGGTTGCCGAATTGCGATACGGAATTATTACAGGACTTGAGAAGAAAGTAAAGTCGGAATCGGCGAAACTCGCAGAAGTTCAGAAAAACCGCAAAATGCTAAAAGAGGAGGTGGACCCGGAAGATATCGCCGAAATCGTGGCGAAATGGACAGGCATTCCGGTTTCGCGCATGCTTGAAAGCGAACGGAGCCGGCTCCTGCACCTGGAAGATCGCATTCACGAACGGCTCATCGGTCAGGAAGATGCTGTCAAAGCTGTGGCGAATGCGATACGCCGCAGCCGGGCCGGCATGCAGGATGAGAAGCGGCCTATCGGTTCCTTCATCTTTCTTGGAAGTACGGGAGTGGGGAAAACCGAACTTGCACGCGCACTTGCCGAGTTTCTGTTCAACGACGAGACCGCGTTGGTACGAGTTGACATGAGTGAGTACATGGAGAAATTCTCCGTATCAAGACTCATCGGCGCTCCGCCTGGATATGTTGGATACGAGGAAGGCGGCCAGTTGACGGAAGCTGTCCGTCGCAAGCCGTATTCTGTTGTCCTCCTGGATGAGATTGAGAAAGCGCATCCCGAGGTGTTCAACGTGCTTCTTCAGGTTCTGGATGAAGGTCGTCTCACGGACAGTAAAGGCCGGACAGTGAATTTCAAGAATACGATCATCATCATGACGTCCAACCTTGGCTCTCACCTTATCCAGGAAAATTTGGAATTCATCAACGAGGAAAACCGTGACGAAGTTATGAGCGGGATACGAATGAAATTGTTCGAGATGCTTCGACAGACCGTTCGTCCCGAATTTCTGAACAGGATCGACGATATTGTCCTGTTCAAACCTTTGACCATGCAGGAGCTTCGCTCGATTGTCACGCTTCAATTGCGGGAGGTCCAAAAGATGGCTTCGGCGAAGAGCATTACCTTGACCTTCACCGATGAGCTTACCTCGTGGCTTGTCCAAATAGGCTACGACCCTGCATTCGGTGCCCGTCCTTTGAAACGAACAATTCAAAAGTACATTGTCAATGCTCTCTCGGAGAAAATACTCGCCGGTTCCGTGGCAGATGGTGATTCAGTGGAGATAGGGCTCGGCGAGCGTGGAGGAGTCGAGTTTATTGCAAAAGTAAAAGCCGAAATGGTCTTGTAGCCGATAAAAAGATGTAACCACCAAGGCACGAAGGACACCACGGGCCTTTGAACCTCTTTGAATCCCTTCGTGCCTTCGTTGTGATTCGTTCTCTATGGTCCCGGCCGTCTGACTGATCACATCTTTCAGGCGACTTGGGTTGAGAAATCGTTCAATTCTCTTCTTGTCCCCCCCGGATATTCTCCGTATCTTGCCGTGTTATGCAACTTTCCTCACTCCTCGGGCATACCCGGGAAATCCTTTCTCGCATCCAACAATCCGACAAACCTGCCGATAGTCTGATCGATTCGTTCTTCCGGACAAGGAAATATCTCGGTTCTCACGACCGGAAATTCATTGCTGAGACAACCTACGGAACTCTGCGTCATTTGCGGAAATGCCAAACCTTGGTGGAAGCCGCATTGGGCGACGAAACAAACACATTCTCGTCCACGGACAAAGTTGTTCTTTCCATCGCGGCCTATCTGAACCAAATCGATGGGTCGCAGGATCTTCATGATACGGACCTTTCGCCGCTTCTCGAATCTGATAAAGCCAGAAGCTCCCTTGGGGCATTTCTCCGGCATCTGAAAGAAATCCCGCCGGATGCCGGCGCGTCCCTCCGAGATCTCGGTGTCGAATACTCATTTCCCGATTGGCTCGCACGGAAGTTTCAGGACCAGTACGGACCGGAAGAAGCACGGGAACTCTGTGAGAGCCTGAATACTCCCGCTCCTTTGAACATCCGCGTGAACACCCTTAAAGCCGGTCCCGATGAATGTATGAAGCGTCTCCATTCGGAAGGTATCGAGACCATCCGTACAAAACTCTCTGAGGTGGGTTTGGTCGTTTCGAAACGAACGAACATGTTCCGCATCCCGGCCTTCAAAGAAGGATTTTTCGAGGTTCAGGATGAGGGAAGCCAGTTGTTGGGGGCTTTGGTGGATCCTAGGCCCGTGTGGAAGGTCCTCGATGCGTGTGCAGGCGCGGGCGGAAAGACTCTTCATATGGCCGCGATCATGAAAAATCGGGGTGAAATTGTCGCATCCGATATCAATGCGTTCCGCCTGAATGAATTGCGCAAAAGGGCGAGGAGGGCAGGGGCATTCAATATCAGGGTCCAGACGACGGATGAAGTGCAGAGCCAGGACCGGTTCAGGGAGGCATTTGATGTTGTCTTCATCGATGCGCCATGCAGCGGACTCGGGACGCTTCGGAGAAACCCCGGGCTCAAATGGACTGTTACCGGGGAGGGCATCAGAGAGCTCAGTGTCAAACAGCTTCACATCATGGAAACCCATGCTCCTTTTGTCAGGGAGCAGGGAGTGATGTACTACGCCACATGTTCGCTTTTGCATGAGGAAAACCAGGCAGTGATTGCGGAATTTCTCAATCGTCACTCCGAATTCGCGCCGGTGGATCTGACGCCCGCCGCGGTCAAGGCAGGTCTTGCGGGCCAGGTCAAGGATGGCTTCTTCTTTCTTTATCCCCACAAAGAGGGAACGGACGGATTTTTTTGCGGCGCGGTTCAACGGAGAAAGTCGGATAGTCAATGAATGAGTCAACGCGGTATCTGAAACCCGAAGTAGTTGCCCAACTCGCCAACATGGAGCTCAGAGCCCGGCTCGTGGTGGAGGGATTCCTGACGGGCCTGCATAAAAGTCCGTATCACGGCTTCAGTGTGGAATTCACCGAACATCGCCCCTATATGCCCGGTGACGAAATACGGCATATTGACTGGAAAGCCTACGGAAAAACGGATCGTTACTATATCAAGCAGTTCGAAGAAGAAACGAATCTCAAAACACACCTGATTCTCGACTCCAGCGCGTCCATGGGATTTGCCTCCGAGGGACGACTGAGTAAACTTCAATATGCGTCGTACCTTGCCGCGGCATTGGCATACCTGATGATGCAGCAGCGGGATGCCGTCGGATTGACCGTGTATGATGAGGAGATAAGGACCTCCCTCCCGCCGCATGCGACGAATCTCTATCTCCAAAAACTTCTTTCAGTACTCGAGGGGCTCCAGTCAGGGAAGAAAACGGGGACGGGATCGTCACTCAACGCAGTGGCGGAGCGTATCAAGCGCCGGGGATTGGTGATCGTGTTGAGCGATCTCTTCGACGACCCCGCCGTTGTCATTCGGGCGCTCAAAAATTTTCGTCATCGGGGAAATGAAGTGATCGTGATGCAGGTGCTCGATCCCCTCGAGCGGTCGTTCGCTTTTGGCGGCGATGCCGTGTTCAGAGACATGGAGACCCGCGAAGAACTCACCACACAGCCCTGGCATATTCAAACGGCCTATCGCGAAACGATGAAACAATTTCTTGCCGGCTACGGCCGTGAATGCCGTGAAAACGGCATTGAGTACTTACTCCTCGACACGTCGACTTCCTTTGACAAAGCCCTTTTTGAATATCTGAACAAGAGAAAGCGAATACACTGACCGTGCAGGAAGAGAAGCTCATCGTCAAAGGAGCCAGGGTCCACAATCTGAAAAACATCGATGTGGAGATCCCGAGGGATCGGTTGGTCGTCATCACCGGGCTCTCCGGTTCCGGGAAATCGAGCCTTGCGTTTGATACGATCTATGCCGAGGGGCAGCGACGTTATGTGGAAAGCCTCTCTGCTTACGCCCGCCAGTTTCTCGGATTGATGGAGCGGCCCGATGTCGACTACATCGAGGGATTAAGCCCCTCCATCTCCATCGAACAAAAAACAGTCAGTCACAATCCGCGGTCAACGGTCGGTACGGTGACGGAGATCTACGATTATCTTCGCCTGCTGTTCGCAAGGGTTGGTACACAATTCTGCTACAACTGCGGGCGGAAGGTCCAGCGGCAGACGGTTGACCAGATCATCGAGGCGATTCGCAAATATCCCGCAGGAGCGAAGCTCCAGATCCTGGCTCCGGTGGTTCGGGGGCGGAAGGGTCATTATCGGGAATTGTTCGAGCAGATAGCAAAAGACGGATTCGTTCGGGTGCGCATCGACGGAGAAACGAAGGAAATTGCTCCCGGGCTGAAAGCCGACCGATACAAGATCCATAACATTGAAATCGTTGTGGATCGGGTTGTTATCAAACCGGAAATGCGGTCCCGCATTGCGGATTCGGTGGAAACGGCTTTGCGATTCGGCGGGGGGGTGCTGATTGTCAATGACGGAACCAGGGACGAATTATTCAGTCAGCAATATTCCTGCCATTTTTGCGGAATCAGCTACGAAGAGCCCACGCCGAATTCTTTTTCTTTTAATTCGCCTGCAGGATTTTGTCCGGACTGCGAGGGGTTGGGGGAAAAGCGCGCGTTTAGCATGAGCCTTATCATCCCCGATGGGGCCAAATCGATCGACGAGGAAGGTATCGCTCCCCTCGGGAAGCCCAGGTCGACATGGATGTTTGCGCAGGTGAAGGCTGTCGCAAAGAAATTCAGTTTTGATTTCGAGACCCCGCTCAGCGAAATTCCGCCCAAAGCCGTGGAGGCCCTTTTGAACGGGACGGGAGACGAGAAGCTTGAGGTGGAATACAACACCGATCGGGGACGAACGATCACCTACAAGCATCGATATGCCGGGGTGATGGACATGTTGAAGAGATACTACGACGAAACCAGCTCCAACCAGATCAGGGAGTGGGTTGAATCCTTCATGACCACGACGGTTTGTCAGTCGTGCAATGGGGGGAGGCTGCGGAAGGAGAGCCTCGCGATGAAGCTCGAGGATGCCTCCACGGGCAAACTTTGGAATATTCAGGCGGTCGTGCAGCAGTCTGTTACAAGTGCCCGCGAGTTCTTCGGAGCGATCACCTTCACGCAACGACAACAGGAAATTGCGAGGCAAATTCTGAAGGAAATCACGGAACGCCTGGATTTTCTCCTCAACGTCGGATTGGATTACCTCACATTGGACCGGCCTGCCCGGACTCTTTCCGGCGGCGAAGGGCAACGCATCAGGTTGGCAACCCAGATCGGAACGCAATTGGTCGGCGTACTCTACATCCTGGATGAGCCCAGCATTGGCCTGCACACGCGCGACAATATCAAACTCATCAACTCGTTGAAGTCCTTGCGTGATCTCGGAAATACCGTTGTTGTAGTGGAGCATGACAAGGAAATGATAGAGAGTGCGGACTATGTGGTGGATCTTGGCCCCGGGGCGGGCGAGCACGGCGGATATGTGGTAACGAAGGGAAAGCCGGGAGAGCTCAAGGTGAAGAGTGATGTGAAGGTGGGGGAAAATGGCACGCCGGCGGAATCGTTAACTGCTCTTTATTTGAAGGGAAAAAAGCGTATTCCGATTCCGGAAGTGCGCAGACCCGGTTCCGGAAAGAGTGTTCTTCTCAAAGGAGCCCGCGGCAATAATCTGAAAAAAGTCGATTTGACAATTCCCCTGGGCAAGGTGGTCTGCGTTACCGGGGTGAGCGGATCCGGAAAATCCTCCCTTATCAATGAAACCCTCTTTCCCATTCTTTCAAAGACATTCTACAAGACCAAGGTCATTCCGCGCCCGTACGATTCGATCCACGGGCTCGAGCACATCGACAAGGTCATCGATATCGATCAATCTCCCATTGGGAGAACCCCAAGGTCCAATCCTGCCACCTACACCGGATTGTTCACGCTGATCCGTGACCTCTTCACTCAGCTTCCAGAGGCGAAGATCCGTGGATACAAGGCGGGGAGGTTCAGCTTTAATGTGAAGGGTGGGCGGTGTGAAGAGTGTGAGGGTGATGGCGTGCGCCGGATTGAAATGAATTTCCTGCCTGACGTGTACGTCTTATGCGATGTTTGCAAGGGAAAACGGTACAATCGGGAAACCCTGGAGGTACACTACAAAGGCAAATCGATTGCCGACGTACTGGACATGACGGTTGAAGAAGCGCTAGGCCTGTTCAGCGAGCTTCCCCGGCTCAAGCGTCACCTTCAGACGTTGTTCGATGTAGGCCTCGGCTATATCAGGCTTGGCCAACAGGCAACAACATTGTCCGGCGGAGAGGCACAGCGAGTGAAACTGTCAACGGAACTTTCTAAGATCGGAACAGGGAAAACGGTTTACATTCTGGATGAGCCGACGACTGGCTTGCATTTTGAAGATATTCGAATGCTCCTCTCCGTGTTGAATAAACTTGTCGACAAGGGCAACACCGTGATTGTCATTGAGCATAACCTCGATGTGATCAAAACGGCTGACTGGATCATCGATCTTGGCCCTGAGGGGGGTGATGAAGGCGGGAGGATCGTTGCGGAAGGCGTACCGGAAGACATTGCTAGGGCAAAGGGATCATATACGGGGGAGTATCTTGGGAAGGAGCTGAGGTGATTTCCAATTGCCAATGATCAATTTCCAGCTGATGATTTGGGAGGTCTTCTTGATGCCCAACCGCTGTTCCTGACTACAAATCTCCATTTGAATTCGTTTCCCACGCGGATGCCGATTCTCGTCGTTGCAACGATTGATTCTTTGACCTTCCTGCGGGTTCCCATGATCAGGGTGTTCCCTGAAAGCAAGTTTGTTCCATTGTCGGATCGGTTCAACCCGAAGGCCTGACAAAGTTTTGCGGGCCCGTTGGTTAGATTGTATGTGTTTTCCCCTTTCCCGAATCCCCGATGAAAGCTCATGGTCTCAATTCCGTCAACAGGCTCAACCGCCCTCAACAACACGGCTTCTCCAATTCCCTCTTGCCCTGTAACCACATTCGCGCAGAAGTGCATCCCGTAAGTGAAATAAACATAGAGGTGTCCCCCTTCACGAAACATCACCTCATTACGTTTTGTCTTGCCGCGAAATGTGTGGCTCGCAGGGTCGCGTTTCCCGAGATAGGCCTCAACTTCCACGATCCTGCCGATCAGAACCTGTTTGCCCGATTTTCGGACAAGATATTTTCCGAGAAGATCCCTGGCGACAGTGATCGTCGGGCGAAGGTAGAATGAACGCGGAAGAATTGAGAGTTGTTGCAGAATTGAAGGAATGGCGATTGGATTTTGAATTGACGAATCAACGGAACAACGCCTGGGACGAATCAACGACAGAAACGAAACAACGAATCAACGACTGGTACGAAGCAACGACTTTGAATCTGTAACCTCTAACCCGAATCCTTAAACCCGAAACTCCTTTACAATCCTGTCAATCTCAGATTCAGAGATCCCGGTTCCGTATCTTGACGCCGAGCCCGGTTCCTTTGTATCTCCCTTACTCTGAGAACTCGTGCTTTCTGCCTTCTTCATACTCCCTACTGCTTTCTCCGTGCCTACACTGGTTTTTGATCCGATGTTACCTGCTTTGGCCCTGATCCTCTCGTCGATAATATCAATCCATGAACTCCCCGGTTGACCCGAAACGGCGGGCTTCTCCGATGTCGCCCCCTTTGCAGGTTCAACGGTCTGCCTGGTTGGTGCGGACACATTTTGGGGCGGATTGATCGGCCTGGTTTCAAACGCCATTCGCTTCACATTAATAAGATGCCGCGCAGAAACATTGTCAGAAATGATTGATCCCCCAAATGTGCCTGGTCCAAGGGTCATAGACGGAGTTAGTTCATTGGTATAGCCAACGGCACCCAATGCGGCCTGTGTATTGACGAGGACGCGAAATGCCGGTTTTTCGAGTCCGAATTTGAGTATCACTTCAGAATCCGACGAATGGATCACCATCGAGTGCCCTATACCGCCGAACTTCAGCATTTCAATACACCTCTCACATCCCTCCTGCCAGCCCTTGACGGTGAACAACGAAAGTACAGGGGAGAGCTTCTCCCGTGAAAGCGGATACTCGCGTCCGATTGCCGGCAGCTCGGCAATGATACATGTTGTGTCATGCGGGACCTCAAATCCCGCCTTCTGAGCGATCACATGGGGCGGCTTGCCGACAACATCGGGATTGATGGTTCCGCGGGCGTCGAACATTGTTCTGCTCAGGCGCTCCCGTTCTTCGGGAGAAACAACGTACGCGCCATGGTCCTTGAATTCCTTCATGACGGCGGACTTGATCGGCTCATCAACGATGACGCCTGATTCCGTGGAACAGAGGACCCCCCAATCAAACATCTTTCCGGATACAATGTCGGCCACAGCTTTCCGAACATTCGCCGTTCGCTCAATGAATGCCGGCACGTTTCCGGATCCGACCCCGTACGCCGGTTTTCCGGAGCTGTAGGCAGCCTTGACCATCGGATTCGATCCTGTTGCGAGAATCACCGATGTGAATTTATGGTGCATCAACTCGTTGGTGCCTTCAATGCTGCTCACTGTCATGCAAGCAATGAGGCCCGGGGGGGCTCCGGCTGCTTCCGCCGCCCTCGCCACGATTCTGGCGGCTTCGCCCGTGCATTTGACGGCTCGCGGGTGTGGACTCGCGACAAATCCGTTTCGTCCTTTTACGGAAATGATTGCTTTGAACATGACGGTGGAGGTGGGATTTGTTGACGGAATCAAGGCCGCGACGATTCCCATCGGCTCGGCGATCTCGATAATGCGCTTTTCCTTGTCATCGTTGATTACACCCACCGTCTTGAGGTCTTTGATGGATTCCCAGACGCGCTTTGTGGCAAACTCGTTCTTCTTACGTTTGTCCGCCGGCTTTCCAAATCCCGTCTCCTCGTGCGCCAATCTGCCAAGTTGTTCCGCCGCAGCATACCCGGCGTCCACCATTGATTTGACTACGGCATCGACTTTTTCCTGCGTGAAGCTTCGGAATGCCAATTGAGCTTCTTTGGCTTTCGTGAGCAATTCACGGGCTTCTTGTACGGATTGGAGGTCTTTGTCGAGAGTCATGTGGAATGGATTGAATTTGAGAAGAAGGTAAACGAAATTCGAAGAGAACGCAAGTGCCAGAGATCAGAAGTCAGCTTGCCCCGAATTCTGTTTTCGGGGAGGTCGGAAGTCGGATGTTGGAGTAGGTAGGAGGAAGAAACCAGTAGATAGAAAGAAGTCAATGCAACTAGCCCCGTAGGGGCGACCTCTTGGTAGACAAGATAACCAAGGGAAATTCGAAAGCTCCGTAGGAGCGACCTCATCAAGGTCGGAGGTCAGGCGAGGTATCTCCTGCGTGTAGGT
>JBBEEC010000002.1:0-2091 GCA_040880975.1 Bacteroidota bacterium
ACAGCTGCATTTCTGCCGGTACCGAGATGAGCAGTGTGCAGTCATCCGGTCTCTCGGCTATCAAAAAGGCAATCACGGACCCCAACTTGATGCGGAAGGCCGTTGATTTTGCCAAATCGCAGGGGATCTCAAAGACCATTGAGCGTATCAAGGGAACGCTGGAAGACGGAAAGCCCATCGGCTACTCCGTTGCCGGCATCGTCGTTGAAACAGGAGAGGGCGTGTCCGGATTCTCACCGGGCGACCGTGTTGCTGCGGCCGGTGCCGGATTGGCCAACCACGCCGAGTATGTCAATGTTCCGGTGAACCTTGTGACCCCGATCCCAGAGGGACTTGATTTCGCCAAAGCGTCCACCGTCACGTTGGGCACAATCGCCCTTCAAGGTACGCGCCGTTGTGATTTGCGCCTCGGCGAGTTTTGCGTCGTTATCGGAACCGGAATCCTTGGACTCCTTGCTATTCAGATCCTGCGCGGGTCCGGCGTTCGCGTGATCGCAGTCGATATCGACGAGAAACGGCTCGCGCTTGCAAAAGAACTTGGCGCCGAAATCGTCTTCAACTCCTCCTCGGCAGATCCTGTCGCGGGAGTCATGTCGGCCACGGGCGGCCGCGGCACAGACGCCGTCCTCTTTACCGCAGCAACCTCGAGTAACGAACCGTTGTCTCAGGCCTTCCGAATGTGCAGGAAGAAAGGGCGTGTGGTGCTGGTCGGCGTTTCGGGCATGGAGATCAAGCGCGAGGACATGTACGAAAAGGAACTCGATTTTCTCATCTCAACTGCCTACGGGCCCGGGCGCTACGATCGCAGCTATGAGGAAAAAGGACTCGAGTACCCCTATGGGTATGTGCGTTGGACAGAGAATCGCAACATGGCGGAGTACCTTCGGCTTGTGGCCGGAGGGCAGATTCGGCTCGACCAACTTATCAATGCAACCTTTCCGATCGCCGATGTCGGCAAGGCATTCGAATCCCTGAGCGGACCCGACCGGCCGATCATGGCGCTTTTGGACTACGGTGCGCCGCACGATCCGCTGAAAACGGAGGGCATGCATGTGGTCCATTTACGCCCGTCCGTAGTTGACCGGGCAAAGATCGGCGTTGGTTTGGTTGGTGCGGGTAATTTCGCCACAAGCGTGCACCTGCCCAATCTGGCGAAGCTGAGCGATAGTTTTGCTCTCAAGGCCATCATGCGGAGAGACGGACAGTCGTCCGTCTCGATTGCCAACAGGTTCAAAGCCGCGTACGCCACGACCGATTACGAGCAGATGATCAACGATCCGGCGATCGACCTTGTGCTGATCGCCACAAGGCACGACAGCCATGCCGATCTGACCCTCCGGGCCTTGCAGGCAGGCAAACACGTGTTTGTCGAGAAACCTCTCGCAACGGAAAACGAAGGACTTCAGAAGATTGTCCAATTCTATGATGGGTTCAAAAAAGGAGACAATCCGCCTCTGCTCATGGTCGGATTCAATCGGAGGTTCAGTCCGTACGCACGCGCAATCAAAGCCCACACCGATCAGCGCGTTAATCCATTGTTCCTGCATTACAGAATGAACGCCGGGTATCTTCCACCGGATCATTGGGTGCACGAATCCGGCGGGCGAATCATCGGCGAGGCATGCCACATCATAGATCTCATGACATTCTTCACAGGATCGCGAATCGAATCCGTACAGTCGGACAGCGTCCGACTCACGGACAGCGTCCGACTCTCCGCGGATAACCCAAACCCCTCCGACAACAAAACCATCACATTGAAATACGCTGACGGCTCGCTGGCCACCATCGAATACTTTGCTTCAGGCAGCAAAGAGCTTCCCAAGGAACATCTGGAGGTGCATTTCGATCAGAAGACGATCGTGATGGAAGATTATCGATCGCTGAAAGGCTACGGAATCCGGCTTGCCCCCGAGCTTCAGTCGGGGGTACTGAGGAAATCCGCGAGTTCAAAAGGGCATTTTGAGGAGCTGGAAGCATTAGCAGCTACGCTGAAAGGGGAGAGCAAGCAATGGCCGATCGAGTTGTGGGATATGGTGCAAACGACGCAAGCGAGCATCCTGGCTTCCTAGGTTAAAGGTCACCTTCAGC
>JBBEEC010000002.1:2191-4961 GCA_040880975.1 Bacteroidota bacterium
ATCCATCCTGCCTGCCCCCCTCATTGAACACAATTGAAGTTTTTTCTGGAACATTGAGAAAAAATTACTAACTTTACGATTCAAGTCTTGGGGGGATATTCATTGAGTCCGACAATTTTTAGGGAAAAGGGGTATAGATTCTTCTTTTTTTCAAGAGAAGAACCCAGAATACACGTTCACGCCGTTTGTGCCGATGGCGAAGCGAAATATTGGTTGGAGCCGGAGGTGGAACTTTCAAAGAACTTCAATCTATCTCCTGCACAATTAAAGGAAATCGAACAGTTGATCGGGAAGCATTATGGAGAGATCAGGAATGCGTGGGAGAAACACTTCAGCGGTGAAAGTGACAAACATTTCTGAGCGCGGGATTTCGCTTCAGGTCGGGGGAAGGGAAGTTTTCATACCGTATGCGGACTTCCCATGGTTCAAGGATGCAGCGAAATCGAAGGTTCTCAATGTTGAGGAGCCCTCGCCAGGCCACTTGTATTGGCCGGACCTGGATATAGACCTGAGCATGGAGATCCTCGATCACCCCGAGAGATTTCCCTTGAAGTCGGTTTGACTGCGGAGATAGGCCATTGTGATATCTGATGAGCAGGGGGGGCAAGAAGTGAAACGTGAGAAGTAAGGAACCGACAAAAAGACAGTCATGGAATCCATAAAAATCCTTGGATGTCGCCATTTGCATTGAAGAAGATCAACGCAGAGGCGCAGAGAACGCGGAGAAACGCAGAGGGTAAAACAAGGGTTTTTGAACAAGGTTAACACTCTGCGATCCTCTGCGCTCTCTGCGTCTCTGCGATTATCTTAACAACCATGGGGGGTGTTATGCACGAGAACGAGATTTCTGAGCGTGTCATCGGCTGTGCGATTCAGGTCCATAAGGCGCTTGGACCCGGATTATTGGAAAGCGTTTACGAGGAATGCATGGCAGCGGAGATGGATGCGGTGGGGTTGCGGCATGAACGTCAGAGGCCTGTACCTGTGATTTATCGAACCGTCAAACTCGATTGCGGGTACAGAGTAGATTTTCTTGTGGAAGGCAAAGTAGTCGTCGATCTGAAGGCCATTGAACTTGTGCCACCCGTAATGTACTCGCAAGTCTTGACGTACGCACGATTGCTGGACAAACGGTTGGGGTTACTAATCAATTTTCATGTTGAACGGCTGATTAACGGTGTTCGTCGAGTCGTGAACAATTTGCAGTGAAGAAGATCAACGCAGAGTCGCAGAGAACGCGGAGAAACGCAGAGGGATCACACAAAAATATATTATTTTTCTTAAATGGGTTTAACACTCTGCGACCCTCTGCGTCCTCTGCGTCTCTGCGATTATCTTTAAAAGCAGAGGGATCACCCAAAAATGTGTTATTTTGTTTTAAATGGGTTTAACACTCTGCGACCCTCTGCGTCCTCTGCGTCTCTGCAATTATCTTTAGAAAATGACATAACAAGCATTCGTGAAAAGACTCCTTAACAAAATAGGCATCCTTGGCTTCGCACTTGTGCTGGCGTCCCAAGCGAGCGTCCCTCAAACCCAGGACCAAATCCGCCAGGCCGAAGAGGCCCTCAAGCGCATGTCCGGCGATGAGATCGACTCCAAGCTCAAAGAACTCGGCCTGACCCGCTGGGAGGCCATTCGGCGTGCGCAGGATCAGGGCATTACGCTCGAGAACTACTTGAATAAAACGAGTCTCGCACCTGTAAGGCCGGATGAGAGGGTAGACACGGCGGCGGGGTTCAGTTTGCCGACAGTGGATAAGGTAAAGGGAGCACTAGAGAGGAAGAAGCCGGTGTTTATACCCGGATTCACGGGCAGAATTAACGTGGACAGTACTCTCAGGCCCTTCGGCCACGATATCTTTCAGTATTCCCCTGCAACATTCGAGCCCGTGCTCAATCTTGCGACTCCGCCCTCGTACGCTCTCGGTCCGACCGACCAGGTGGTAATTAATGTCTGGGGCGAGACGAAATTGTTCCATCAGCTTACTGTGAACCGCGAAGGCAATGTTGTCATTCCGGATGTAGGCCCCGTCAACGCCAACGGACTCACGATAGAGCAGTTCCGCGAGAAGCTAGTCCGCCGCATGTCCGAGGTGTATTCCGGATTGAACAATGGCCGGGCAGGCGCGAACACGTTCCTCGATGTATCTCTTGGCAAAGTCCGTACCATCCAGGTCTTCATTCTCGGGCTGGTCAATCAGCCTGGAGGTTATTCGCTCTCATCGCTTTCAACTGTGCTCCATGCTCTTTACCTTTCGGGTGGACCGACAGTGGAGGGCAGTTTGCGGAATATTGGCATCGTGCGCGGCGGAAAGACCCAGATGACGGTGGATCTGTATGAGTACCTGGTGACAGGGAAGCGAACCGGCGACGTACGGCTTCAGGATGGCGACGTTATTTACGTTTATCCCGCGCAAAAGCGCGCAGCGCTCGTGGGAAACATTCCGCGGCCTGCGATCTACGAGGTGGGTGAGAAAGAAACGCTCAAGGACCTCGTCGAGATGGGCGGTGGAATTCGGTTCGACACGGATTTCCGGCGCGTGCACATTGAGCGCGTTGTCCCGTTTGAGCAACGTGCGAAGTACCAGGAGGGTATGTTAGACATTGACATCGACTTCCCGTCGATGGAACATCTGAAGAAGTCTGCGACGGGACTGGAAGACGGGGATGTCGTCAGTGTATTTCGGTTCAATACCCATCCCGAAAACCGCGTGGTCATTACCGGGCACGTCAACAAGCCGGGGCCGTTTGCCCACAGGCCGGGGATG
>JBBEEC010000002.1:5061-9243 GCA_040880975.1 Bacteroidota bacterium
ACGCGTCATGAGGGCATGACCGTTCATGATCTTGTGATGGTTGCGGGCGGATTGCAGGAAGATGCCTCCATGACGGGCTGGGAGATATCCCGGATTGATACAAACGAACTTGGCGTTTACACAAAGATAATAAAGATTGCAGAGCCGTTTAATTATTCTTCAACAAGTGGCGCGGGGAATGTGATCCTGGAGGATTTTGACTACGTGTTTGTCCCTTCTGACCCGAAATTCACTCAGCAGAAGTTCATCGACCTCCAGGGGTATGTGATGTTTCCCGGTCCGTACACCATCAGGTATGAGGGGGAGAAACTCGCGGAAATTATTCAGCGCGCAGGCGGATTAAGGCCGGGGGCGTATCTCGAGGGGTCGAAGGTCTTCCGTAGAGGGGCGGTTGGAGACGTGATACAAAAAGGCCAGATCCCTATCGATTTCAGGAAAGCCCTTGGAAGTACAACTTCGAGGGACAACATTGTTCTGTATGAAAGAGACTCGATTTATATATCGTATATAGAAGACGTTGTACGGGTCTACGGAGAGGTTTTCGTTCCATCGGCCATTCTCTACAAAGAAGGTGAGGACGACGATTATTACGTCCAACAGGCCGGGGGATTCAAGGACGAAGCGGACGAGGATAGGGTTTACGTTTTGCTTCCTGGAGGGAAGAAATGGGACGGTGGGGATATTCTGCCCGGAAGTGCCGTGTATGTGCCGAAAGAGATAGAGAAAGAAGACAAAACACTGCCGATCATAAGAGATCTCGCGACGATCCTCGCAAGCTTGGCTGCGATCACTGTTGCACTCATTCAGGTGAGTAGAAATTAGTAGTCTGATGAAACCTGAAACCTTGAAACCGACAACAGAGGAAATGGAGCCGGGCAAGAAGCTTGAGCTCAGCTTGCACTTGTATTATTCGGCGCTCGAACTGAAAAGAGGGTCTTTGAAACATTTTCATCCCGGTTGGAGCGACCAGATGATCGAAGAGGAGGTTCGGCGGATCTTTGCGAATGCAAGAACATGACTTGTTTACGCTTTTTACAGAGCGGCTCGCGAACGCGGGAATTCGTTATGTGGTTACGGGATCGGTTGCTTCGATTGTCTATGGAGAACCGAGGGTCACGTTGGACATTGATCTTGTCATCGAGCTGGCAGTGGAGCATGGGGGTGGCTTCGAGAAGCAGTTTCCCGAAAAGGAGTTTTATCGGCCTCCGTGGGAGATCGTGGTGAATGAGATTCACCGCGGAGAACATGGCCACTTTGCGTTAGTACATCATGAAACGGGATTTAAAGCAGATATATACCTTGCCGGCGGTGACCGTTTGCAGTTATGGGCGCTTGATCATGCGAGGCGGATTGACTTTCGTGGACGCGTCCTCCAGGTTGCGCCGCCCGAATATGTCATCGTTAAGAAGCTGGAATATTTTGAAGAAGGAGGCTCGGAGAAACACCTTCGCGACATTGAGGCTATGCTCGAACATTCCCGGGCGTTCATCGATTTCTCCAGGATAGAAGAATTTCTTGCCGATACATCAGCTCTTCAGACATGGAAGAAACTTCGGCAGACCTGAAATTTTAAACCCATAGTCAAACGAAGCCGCTTCCCAGGCGTAGTCTGATGAAACCTGAACCTGAAACCTTGAACCTGAAACCTGAAACCTTAAGGTGCGGAATGTGATATTGAAACACAAGGAGTGGCACAGAGCGAAAAGGCAAAAAGCAAGAGTCAAAAAGAAATGAAAAGGCCCCAAAGGGGTCACTTCGTGACAAACAGCAAAAAGAAATTGCTTGTGTCATAATCAACGGAAAGAGCGTTTTTGGTTTTTAGTTGGTTGGTTTTAGTTTGTTAGTTTCTGGTTTTGGTTTTCAGTTTCTCTGGGGGAAACATTCATAGATTATGGGGGCATTCCATGGCTACTGGTCTGGATAACTTGTGGATCTACAGACTTGCTGAGGATCTCGAAATCGAGGTTCACGAAATCACCAAGACGTTTCCACGAGACGAAAGATTCAGAAGTGTCGACCAGTTAAGGAGATCATCGGCATCGGTGTCGAATAACATAGCTGAAAGTTATCATAGGACTGGTCTTAAGGAGAAAATCAAATATTTGAATGTTGCGAAGGGAGAGGCGGAGGAGACGAAGAGGGGGATTTTGAGAGCAGCGAGGAAGAAGTTTTTGGCAGATTCCGCGGCTCGAAGTATTGCAGATCGATATACGGTTTCACTTAAAGGAACGAGTTCATACATTAGATTCTTGGAACTGAATGAATCTGGGAGGGCTGTGAAGAAAAAGCGTTCATAGTTCATTGTTTTTGGTCATAGATATTTGGTTCCCGGTCATAGTTATCAGTCTGGCTGAGGTCTCGACAACTGGCAACTAAAACCGACAACCATCAACCAAAACCATGAACCAATAACCAAAAACGCTTTTCATAACAGGCCGAACGGGAGGGAAAAGCGTTCATAGTTGATGGTTTGTGGTCATGGTTGTTCAGTTTCTGGTTTTAGTTATCAGTCTGCCGGCGTATAAGAACCGGAAACTAAAACCGACAACCATCAACCAAAACCATGAACCCCGCCAATACCGAAGGCATCCCTTCGGGAAAAGATGGCGCCCGCCCGAACGACCGTTTGAGTTATCGCATTGTTCGGTCGGGCGGGGGCAGGCAATAACCAAAAACGCTTTTCATGACGTGCTATGTTAGCGTTCACTCATGACAGAAAATCAAGACATACCGACGGTATCTGAGGAACAAGAAAGCTTCATCGACTAGATCGAGTTCCTCGGGTCCTCGCGCAAACTCATAGCCGCGCATGAAAAAAACGCTGGAGGTGGTCAATGGCCTTAAGGAACATGGAATTATAGAGGAATATGCCATCGGCGGGGCAATTGCGGCCCTGAAATGGACGGAGCCGTTCTTCACTCGCGACCTTGATCTGTTTATCATTCCGGAAAAGAAGGTCGGCAGTGAGGAACTGCTTGTGCTTTCTTCGGTTTATGATTACTTGAAGGCGAAAGGTTACGATACATGGACTGGTCAATGGCTGATGATAGAAGAGATACCCGTGGAATTCATACCGGCAGAGGGCGTAGCAGAGGAGGCCGTGGTCAATGCTGTAGAGACGGTATTCGAAGGCGTGCAAACCAGGGTAATTTCACCGGAATATTTGATAGCGTTATTTTTGAAGGCATCCCGGGAAAAAGACATCGTAAAGATCAGGATGCTTCTTGATCAGGCAACTGTAGACATAGATCATGTGAAGGACATTGTGCGACGGTACGGACTCTCTGATCGATTCGAAAGGTTCGCAAATGAATGAAAAACCGCTGAGGATTCTTTTAGGGGACAACAGGATTGTCACAATGGACGAATTTTTTGCAGGTGGGGAGCGTTCTCACAGGCAACAGGCGGGTTTGCCTTTTGAGGAAAAAATAAGAATTCTCATCACGCTCCAGAAGCTGGCTTTCGGATGGGGTGGCAGGAAGGACGTCTTGGTGTGGGGTCACGGTAGTTGAAATGATGCTGAACGGCTTGTCAGAAGTAACAGTGCGTGGAGATCATGACGCAGAGCGACGCGCCCTTTCTTTTTTCCTTTTGCTTTTTTATTTCATTTTGATCTTTGTTTTTTTCTTTTTCATCAAAAATGGCGACTGAAAACCAAGTCTTACCCGCTTTAAGTGAGGAACAAGAAAGCTCCATTGACTGGATTGAGTTCATCTCGGTCCTCTGGTCCTCGCGCACGCTCATTACGACCACCACCGCCATCGCACCGCCAAAGGAAAACATGTATGAAATCACTCGAGGAGATAAGGGTACTTTTAAGGAAGCACAATCCGCTTGTTGAGGAAAAGTACGGAGTTTCCATCATGGGTGTCTTTGGCTCATATACTCGCGGGCAACAAAAGCCCGGGAGCGATCTGGATGTTCTTGTAGAGGTCCTTCGTCCCATTAGTCTCCTGGAACTCGTGGGGGCGGAGATCTACCTCAGTGAACAACTGGGCTTGAAGGTTGATCTGGTTCCGAATCGTGATGTCCGAAAGGAATTGAGGGACAGCGTGAACGCTGAGACCGTCGCTATATGACGCGCAATGTCGGGCTGTTTCTTACAGACATCCTTCAGGCAATGAATGATGCATCGGAATTTGTTAAAGGAATGACGTATCAGCAATTCGCAAATGACAAGAA
>JBBEEC010000003.1:0-10466 GCA_040880975.1 Bacteroidota bacterium
GCCGAAATGGACACTGATTTCGGATGCTCCTTTGCCACCGCGTGAAGAATGCTGCGGTCCACCAATCCGTCAATCTTGTTAAACACCATAAGCGTTGGCTTTGACGCGCAACCGAGATCTTCCAGCGTCTCTTGAACGATCGAGATCTGGTGCTCGTAAGTCTTGCTGGTAATGTCCACAACATGTAGCAGGAGGTCTGCCTCTGTGATCTCCTCCAGCGTGCTCTTGAACGAAGCGACAAGATGATGAGGAAGCTTCCGAATGAACCCAACGGTGTCCGTCATCAGAATGTCGACCCCGGAGACAATAGGAACCAGACGCGTCGTGGGGTCGAGTGTGGCAAAAAGACGATTCTCGACAAATACGTCGGAACCCGAGAGGACATTGAGGAGGGTCGATTTCCCCACATTTGTGTAACCCACCAGGGATGCCCGCGTGTGCTTACTTCGGCTTTTTCTCTGGGTGACCCTCTGCCTGCCGATCCGTTCAAGTTTCTCCTTGAGGTGTGTGATCCTCGCACGGATCATGCGCCTGTCCGTTTCGATCTGCGTTTCCCCCGGTCCCTTGGTTCCGATGCCTCCGAGTTGCTTCGAAAGGTGCGTCCACTGCCTTGTGAGACGCGGAAGGAGATACTGCAGCTGAGCCAGCTCGACCTGGGTTTTCGCTTCCATACTCTTTGCCCGTGAAGCGAAGATATCCAATATGAGCCCGCTCCGGTCGAGGACCTTGCACTCGAGCTCCTTTTCGAGATTCTTGACCTGGACTCCCGACAAGTCATCATCGAAAATGACGAGCGGCACCTTCTTCTCTTGCACAAGGGTGCGCATTTCTTCGACCTTGCCCTTGCCGATGAAGGTTGCCGCATCGATCCGGTCGCGATCCTGAATAATGCGGGCGACCACCTCCGCCCCTGCGGTGTCCGCCAAAAGGGCCAGTTCGTCGAGAAGTTCCTCGGTTTCCACTCTGCCTACCTGGCGCGTGGAGACACCCACCAGGACGGCTTTTTCTTTTTCCGGCTTTAAAAGTTCGATCATGTGAGCGATGGTGTTTGTACTCCCGTCGTTTCTTTTTTGCCCGTTCTCGCGAGAAGCATTTCCGCAATTGCCAGGATGAGAGCTGCGATCAAAAAATGCTTCCAGAGTTCGATACCGTGGCGCGTTTCAAGTACGGAAGCCCGGACCGCACTGCTTTCCTCGACGGTCTTCACAGCACCTTCGGGTATTCCCAGCGAGGAGAACAACGCTTCTAAGGCGTCTTGTGGCGCTTTTGCTGTCTGTGATTCGTCGGGATCGACATTGACGCTTATCGTTCTCAGCACACCGGCCGCACTCTTCAATGTGTAGATTCCAAGCTCGTCTGTTTTTCGAAACGAAAGCCCTCTGCCGGGCTCCGGCTGAATTCCGCCTTCGATGTTCCGCGGGGTGACGATGGTGAGTCGTTCCTGCGGATCGGGAAGCGAAGAAAACCGGACGGTCTCCCCGGCCAGAATTGTCGGTTGATGGACCTGTTCCTGTGAAAGCGATGACACCGCGCGCTGAATCAGAGGCACGAAAAGGCCCTTGAGCGGAAAATCGGACCAGTCAAGCACTGGGGCAACCGCAAAGAGAAGGATACGCCCTTTCTCCGCACGATGTTCGAGCAGGAACGGCGATCCGGCCGAAAGTGTGATGATCACTGCTGAACGCTCAGTGGGAATTGTCCGTACATAACGCCGCACTCTCGGAGATTCGAGGATACGGGAACGGTCATTCCCTGCATCCGTGAACATTCCGTCAAAAAGCGGATGGGCAAGTTCTGCGCGTTCGAATTCCACAAAAGAATCTCCCACTCCGGATTGTACACCCTGGAACGATGGAAGGTCCAGCAGGCGAAGCAGGGGAGCGGAGGTAGTTCCTTCGCCGGGAAAGAGGGCAAGTCCGCCCCCCTTGCGCACAAATGCATTCAGGCGTTCAGCCTGGAAGGACGAAAGGGATCCCGGGTTGACAAGGAATACCACGTCCGCCTGGTCAAGCATGCCGGACGTGAGTCTGTCGGACGAAGCGGTTGCGAGAGTAAGAGTGGATCCGCCTTGTTGCCGCGTTTCAAGGGCAAGCCGCAAGTACCGCAGGTCGGCAGGCTCTCCGACGAGCAAGACGCGGATCGCTTCGGATAAATGGAGGGACAGGAACCTTCGGTTATCAAACTCCAGGTCGTCGCTTTCGAGTTCGGCCGTGATGTTCTGGAATCCGGCTGATGGCGGAATGACGGTAAAGGAGGTCACCGCCTTTCCCCCGGCCTCAACAGAGATTCCCTTCTGGGCAACACGCGTGCCGTTAAGGAAAATACTCACAAGATGATTCTCGACCGCAGCGGACGAATGGTTGGCAATGGCCATGTCGAGCAAAAATGGCTTCCGGACCTCAAGAATTGCGCTCGAGATGGAGAGGGATTCGATGGCAACATTGCGCGGCGATCGGGATCCAACCGGAATGAGGAACAGTCTGACCTGCGGGCCGAAGAGCCTTTCATCCCCGGATTCCCCTTTCCTGCGCAGAAGTCCCGACTGGAAATCCGAGATCACAAAGACCTCCTGAATAAGATTGTCCGATCCGGAAAGGATTTTCGCGGCGACTCGCAGGCCATCACCGAGTTTTTGGTGGATGGGCGTCGGGCGGATTTCCTCCAATAAGGAAACGGCAGCTGTGACGGTCGAACGCGTCGAAACCGAGTCCATGCCTGCACGCCCGGTCCGTGAAAGAGGAAGCACATGGATCTCATCGTCGTCGGTAAGAAGCTCCAGCAGGTTCCGGGCCGATTCGCGGGCTTGCTTCAGGAATTCGCCTGAACCGTCAGCTGCCGTCATGCTGAAAGAGTCATCGATGAGAATCACAGCGGTTGCCCGGGCCTTGGGGCCCATCCCCTCGGCGAAACTCCCTTTCAGCGTGGGCCGGGCGAATGCCATGACCAGGAAAAGGACTAATAGCGTTCTGAGAATGAGCAGAAGGAGCTGGCGCAGTTTGAGCCGCCGGATGGTTGTCTTCTGCAATTCCTTCAAGAAAGTGAGTGAACTGAATTCGATCGTCCTCAGTCTTCTGAGGTTGATCAAATGCAGGATCACCGGTATGGCCGCTGCCGCAAGCGCAGCCAACATGAGGGGGTTCAGGAACGTCATTGGGTTATTATGCCGAAACCTCTAGAGGAGACGAACAGTGGACAGAATCAACTTAACCTCCGAATGACGGAAAAGCAAGTTTGAAACGGACAAAGGGATGAATGCCGATTGTGAAGTCGCTTTTCTCCGTGGAACTCTCTTTTATCGTCGTCGGCCCTCCATGAAATCTCTCGTGCTGCCTCGCGTTGAAATTCGGCGCACATTTCGGTACCTTCTCTCTCCCATGAGACACACGAAATTGTTCGCACCCTTGCTTTTGAGCTTCCTAGGAGCCTTCCTGTTTGCCGATCGGGTCGTTGCCCGGCAGAATGGCGCTCCTGTCCGCGCGTGGACGATGCAACCGGTGTTTACCGAATCGCCAAGGGGCTTACCGTCGCTGGTGAATCATCGCGAAATACAGCGTCCCCGCGTGGGCCTCGTTTTGAGCGGCGGAGGTGCACGCGGGATCGCGTCCATCGGAGTGATCGAAGCGTTTGAAGAAGCCGGAATCCCGATCGATTTTATCGTCGGCACAAGCATCGGAAGTATCATCGGCGGGCTGTACTCCGCCGGCTATTCTCTGGATCAATTGAAAGCATTGGTTGATTCAACCAATTGGGGCTCCCTCCTGAGTCTGGGGGGCGATGCACGGCGAAAAGACCTCTTCTACGATCAAAAACTGGCCGACGACAGGAGCATTTTGGTTTTTCGCTTTGACGGGTTTACTCCAATTCTTCCGGAATCGTTTTCTACCGGCCAGCGGCTGACTCATTATCTGAATGTTCTGGTGTTGCAGAGCGTCTATAATCCGGTTCCCACGTTTGATCATCTGAAGATTCCGTTTCGCGCCGTTGCAACCGACTTGATCTCCGGAACGCGTTTCGTCCTCGATCGCGGAGATCTCACCGAGGCCCTGCGCGCCAGCGTGACTGTCCCGCTTCTCTTCAGCCCGGTGCAGCGGGATACCACCATGTTGCTGGACGGCGGGCTGACGTCCAACATCCCTGCCGACGTTGCACGAGATTGGGGCGCCGATATCGTCGTCGCGGTCGATGTGACCAGCCCGCTCCGGTCGGCGTCAGAACTCAACGCTCCCTGGGAAGTTGCGGACCAGATTATCGGAATTGCGATGCAGCTGGCCAATAAGGAACAGCTGAAAGCGGCAGACTACGTCATTCGGCCGAACATCGGCAATCACCTGTCCTCGGATTTCAGCGATCTCGATTTCCTGATTGCCGAGGGTAAGGCTGCCACCGCGGCGGTTATCGGGAACGTGCAGGGACAACTCCGGCATAACAGCGACAGCAACGAAACGGTCTTCCGATTGGCCCGGTTCGAATATGACTCCGCCATCATTGATGAGCCTTGGGCGGAGCGTATCGCGGAACTTGGCACGCGGCAAGTGCGGGAATCTTCCGTCCGCCAGTTCCTGAACGATCTCTATGAAACCGGGGCGTTCGAGCATGTCATGATGCAGGTGAAGGAATACTCCGACACGGCCGTCTTCACCGTCGAGGCCCGCCCGAATCCCGTTTTGAACAGAGTGGAGATTCGCGGCAACGCGGTTGTTTCTTCCGACACGTTGCGGTCTTCCTTCGACTGGCTCCTTGGAAAAAAGCTGAATGCGCATGCCTCACAACAGGCGATGGAACAACTTCTGGAGATCTACCGGAACGGGGGATACTCGCTCGCTCGGATCCAATCCGCTTCCTTAGATCCTTCCAGCGGCGTCGCGACGATCACCGTAAACGAAGGAATCGTCCATCGTCGTACGATCATCGGAACAAAGAAAACAAAGGACTATGTGATCTGGAGGGAATTGCCGTGGAACGAAGGAGAAGTGTTTCAGGTGTCGAAAGTGGCAGAAGGCCTGAACAACCTCTACAGTACGAACCTTTTCGAACAGATCTCGATCAAAACGGAGCGGTCAGGAGGGACGAATGCGGAACAAGTTGTCGTTTTGAATATTCGCGAGCGGTACACGGATCTGATACGTTTGGGAATGACGATCGACAATGAGCGAAATGTTCAACCGTCCATCGATCTCCGTGATGAGAATTTCCTGGGGATCGGATCGGAATTGGGTTTAAGATTCTTTGGGGGATTGCGAAACCGATATTATCTCGGCGAATTCAAGGCGAATAGGATCTTCAATTCCTACCTTACCTTCAATTTGAAGGGATATTATGATTTGAGGGATGTGAATGTCTTTTCAGATGAAAACCTCCAGAGTGAGACCCGCTGGAATCGTGTTCGCTCCGGTGAATACCGCGATGTCCGTCAGGGAGCTTCGATGGCGTTTGGCACGCAACTCGAGCGGTTGGGGTTGTTTACGGTGGAGGGAAGGCACGAGCGGCAGCGGATCTGGAACATCTTCGGTCAACCGCTCGACACCACGCGCGAATATACGGTGAGCTCACTGAAGATCGGGACACGAATTGATTCACGGGATGAATTTCCGTATCCCCGTGACGGTGTTGTCATGGATTTCTGGTACGAATCCGGGATCGTCTCCGAGCATGAGAAGGTCGGGTTTACGAAAATGCTTTTCAGCTACGAATGGTTCAAAACACTTTTTCCCAACCAGACCATTCGCCCGAAGATTCTCTTCGGTTTTGGGGATGAGACTGTTCCCATCACGGAACAATTCCGGTTGGGCGGCCATGAAAGCTTCTTCGGATATCGCGAAGACAACGCGCGTGGGCGACAATTGTTCATGCTCAGTTTGCAGTACCGTTTCCAGCTTCCAGTGAATGTGCTGTTCGATACGTACGTCATCGCCCGGTATGACCTCGGCCATATTTGGGAAAAGGCAGAACAGATACGAATCAAAGATCTCCGCCATGGGGTCGGACTAACGCTTGCATTGGACACGCCGATCGGGCCGGCGGAATTCTCCATCGCGAGAGCGTTCTTCATTCGAAAGGACCTTTTTGAAAGCCCCTTGAGTTATGGTCCCTTTGCTACGTATTTTAAGATAGGATATGCGTTTTAAGAGCGGTACTTTACCCGCGGCGGCGTGCAACGTTACACCGGAATCCACGTAGCAGGAGAAGAGACATAACCCCATTATGAAGAGTCCCCTCGAAAGATCTCCCCGCCTGACACGAGTCGTATTCACGTTGGCGACGCTCATAGTTTTGGGCGTTTCGACGCTGAATTTCCTCGATATCATGTTTTATAAGGCGGTCAGCAACGATCAGTGCGGCTGGTTGCCTCGCCCAGACGGGTTGCCTGGCGCCATCATTACGGACGTGGCACCCGACGGAGTGACCGACAGGGCCGGGATCAAAGATGGGGATGTCCTCCTCAAGATCAACGAACAGGAATTCCGTACGCCGGCACAAGCGATGGCCATTATCAATCCCATGGCACCCGGCGAGTACGCGACGTACCTTGTCGACCGCAACGGGGTAACCTTTGAAACGAAGGTCGAGATCCTCAAGGTGATTAACGTCACCTATCTTGCCTATTGTTTGATCGGCCTTGGGTTCCTCATCGTTGGCTACGTTGTGGTCATGACGAGGCCTCAGGGAAAACTCCAGCGTCTCTTCGCCTGGTACAGCATCGCTGCCATGCTGGCATTTGGATTCTCCACGTTGAATATTAATCAGAGTGTCGATCCGCAATGGAAAATCACCACGTTTGTGGTGTCGTTCTTTCTGGGTCGGCTCATTGCCCAACCGCTGTTCGTCATTTTCTTTGTTTCGTTCCCCGTCCGACGGCCTATCGCGGATCGCTGGTGGTTCAGGATCGTCATAATCCTGGTGAGTACTGCCACGGTAGTTCCCATTTTTATGAACCTGTTGCCGAACCTGCCGGGTTGGCTTGGCCAAACCATCATTTCGGCGCCGTTCATCTTCTTTTTTACGGGCCTTGGACTCTTTATCTCATCGTACTTCAAACTCGTTGAACGCTCGAAGCGGCCTCAATTCCGCCCGATCCTCGTAACGATCGTCATCGGTCTTCTCATGTTTGGTTATGTCAGCGTGATGCAAGCGCTGAATCCGTTCATCGTGTTCACCCAGCCTGTGGTCCTCATGCCGGGTCTTCTTCTTGCCGCCGTACCCATGGCTTTTGGATACTCGATCTTCCGGTACCGGCTGATGGATATCGACCTCATCGTCAAGCGGAGTCTCCTCTACGGTGCGATCACCGCGACCCTCGCAGCGATCTATATCGGCATGGTGTTCGGGATCGGAAGCCTCCTCGGCGCCCTCATTGGGGACCAGGAAAATGAAGTCCTCAATATCACGGCGTTCCTCATTATTGCTTTTGCCTTCGATCCGATCAAGCGGCGTGTTCAGGAAGGCATTGACCGCGTGTTTTACCGAGAACGGATGAATTACCAGCGGGCTCTCCTCGAATTCAGTCAGGAGTTGCCGCGGCAAATGAACCTCGACCAGATCCTCCATTCGATGGTGAACAGGATCTCGTCGACCATGCATGTTGACCGGATCGCGGTGGTCTTATGCGATGAAAAAGAGGGGTGCTACAGCGTCGGCCGGAATATCCCTGCTCACTGCTGCATGTTCGGCGATGAGCCCGACGGCTTTCTTGCGCTCCTACGGAGCACCAGGCGTTCGCACTATTTTGGATTGCTTGCGGAAGAGCCGGATTCTGTAAAGTTTCGGGTCTCGGACAAGGCGAAGATCATTGAAGGCGGTGTTGTGCTCGCCGTGCCGATGTTCCTCCAAGACCGTTTGATAGGGACAATCATGGTTGGGCCGAAGCTCTCCGAGAGAGCGTATTCTCAGGAAGACATCGATCTGTTGTCCACGGTCGGCGGACAGGCCGCGATCGCGATCGAGAACGCCCGCTTGCACAAAGCGGAAATCGAGCGGCAGCGCATCCGTGAAGAGCTTGCCCTCGCGCGGCACATTCAACAGGGACTGCTTCCCAGGGAAGACCCGGAGATTCCCGGCCTCGATGTCTCGGGTGTCGCCATTCCGGCCGCAATTGTCGGCGGCGACTATTTTGATTTCATTCAGATCGACGAGAAGAAACTCCTCGTCGTTGTTGCCGATGTTTCGGGCAAGGGGATGTCGGCGGCCCTCTATATGTCGAAGATCCAGGGCATGGTTCAGCTTGCGGCCTACATGTACAAATCCCCGCGTGAAATGCTGACCCACGTCAATCGGCGGATCTACGACGGTATAGAACGAAAATCGTTCATCACAATGATCCTTGCGTTGTTCGATCTGGAGAAGAAGGAAGTGACGATTTGCCGTGCTGGGCACAACAAAGCCCTGTTTGGCATTAACAATTCGTTGGAGTACCTCGATGCGGAAGGGATCGGTCTCGGTCTCGAGCGAGGGCCGTTATTCGAAAATACGTTGAAGGAAGTTCGGAAGCCGCTGGTTCCGGGCGGGATGTTCTTTTTCTACACCGACGGGCTGACAGAAGCGATGAACGATCAGAAGGTTCAATTGGGGGAAGATGCGGTTCTCACCATGGTGAAAGAAAAGCATGCGCTGAGCGCGTCTGAGATTCAGCGCTCCATCACCACGGCAGTGGAGGAATTTGTGGGGAAGGCCGAACGGCATGACGATTTGACAATGGTGGTGGTGAAGGTTCGGTAAAGCATCAAATCCTCATGCGATGTTTTCGAATTTAGCATTTTGAAATTGTTTGGTATTTAGGATTTAACATTTAGAATTTTGGCTTATATTTATTCATCCAATCCTTACGAAAGATTCCTATGGCAACCAAACCGCCCCCGCCCGTTGAAGAATTTCCCGCCGAAAGCCTGGAAAAAATGGCTTATGCCGTTGTTGCAGATATCGAGACTCAGGAACCCAACGACCGCGCCCGTTTGGGATATCACGTATGGGCCTGGCTGCGGGAACGCAGCGGAACGCTCGAAGAGGCCGTGAATGCGGCAGGATCACGCACAAAACTCGGTCAGGCCGAGGTGATCAATCTGATCAGACAGCGGCTTGCGGAAAAGGGAGTGAAGTAAGGAGGTTGTCAATTTCCAATTTTGATTGTCAATGGGGATGTCCAAATTGGAAATTGACAATCGGCAATTGACAATCATTTTATTCTCTCAAAGTCCACAAACTCATACCCTTCCTTCTTTTCCCTCTTCACTTCCCGAAACATCGTTCCGATAAGATGTTCGTACGGAGGGAAAAAAGTATCCCCGTCTTCGTCGTTGTACACCAAAGTCAAAAGCCACTCATCCGCTTGCTCCAGCATCGCAGAAAAAATCTCTCCTCCGCCGAAAATAAAGACTTTTTCCTGATCTTTCAGGGCTTGCAGCGCCTCGGGTATCGTGGCGTAGGTTTCAACTCCGGGGAGTGTGCGGGATGTCAGGACAACGTGACGGCGGTTGGGGAGTGGTGTCTGGAGGGATTCGTACGTACCCCGGCCCATGAGGAGCGTGTGGCCGATGGTGAGTTTCTTAAGCCGCTTGAGATCTTCCGAAATGTGCCAGGGGACCTTGCCGTCTTTACCGATGACCCTCTTGCGGTTCAGCGCCGCAATGATGATCAATCTCAAACGGCCACCTCGAACTTGATCGGCTCGTCGCATTCATAGCCGATCAGACTGAAATCCTCAAATGTCAATTCATCCAACGGCTTTTCGGCGATCTCGAGCTTCGGGAGGCGTTTTGGTCGCCGCTTGAGCTGCTCTTTCAGTCCGTCGATGTGATTTACATAAATATGTGCATCCACGATCGTATGACTGAAGAAGCCAAGCTCCAGTCCAACCTCCTGCGCAACGGCCTGGGTAAGCATCGAGTAGGCAGCAACATTAAATGGAATTCCGAGCGCGATGTCGCCCGAGCGTTGGGTAAGATGGCAATTCAGTTTGTTGCCCTGCACGTTAAACACATAGGTGAAATGGCAGGGGGGGAGCTTGCTGGTAAGTGCGTTCCCCGGCTCCCAGGCCGAAATGACCATGCGGCGCGAGTTCGGATTGGTCTTCAGGATTTTGATCACCTCGCCGACCTGATCGATCTCCCGGACCTCATATTTCCCGGTTTCCTTGTTCACCTGGGCGCTCGGAAACCTGCGCCAATACCGGCCGTACGCGGTTTCGAGATTGCCCTGCTCATCGGCCCATGCATCCCAGATCTTCGTGTGCTGGCGCAGATTCCGAATGTGATCTTCGCCCGAAAGATACCAGAGAACTTCATGCAGCAGGGACTTGAAATTCATCTTCTTGGTGGTGAGAAGCGGAAAACCTTCGCTCAGGTCGATCTTGTAATGCTCCGAGAACGTTGAGATCGTGTCAACGCCCGTACGGTTGTGTTTTCGGGTACCTTTGTCCATGACCCGTTGAACGAGATCGAGGTATTCGCGCATGAAATGCCTGCGGTGATAGGTGA
>JBBEEC010000003.1:10566-14591 GCA_040880975.1 Bacteroidota bacterium
CTCCCTACTGTCTTCTTGGCTTCTTTTGTAAACCGGGAGTATCCCAGCATTTGCTTCATCAGGTCCATCGGATAGGATACGGTAACATCTGTGATGGTGCCCGAACCGTCTTTGACGAGCTCATAGTCCGGCATGACAAACCCGCTGTACGATGCAACATCCAGGTGCTTAATGCGCTCCAGGACCTCGTCCCGCAATGCCGTGTCGATCTTTAATCCATACGTGTCAATGAGCTTCTGCGCCCCCTGTTTGTCACCCTCTGCCTTGATCCGCATGACCTCCGCGAGCAGTTTCCCGACCATCTCCTTCATCATGTCATAATCTACGACCTTCACATACTTCTTTCCATTTCGCTCCTCAAACGAGATCGCCTGGGAATTGTCCATGATGTACTTCGCGACCATTTGCCGGTTCTTCATATGATCTTCTTCGATTTGGTCTCCGTGCGGAATGCGCCTCAACTGAAGGAGCAGCGCATTGCGGATGTACGCGTCATACATCTCCCGGGCAACGTCTTTGTCCGGAATGGCGCCAAGTTCGATCAGTTTGTCGTCCCAGATGTGCCAAAGGGCGATCAGGTCTGCCCGGGCCTCTTCCAGTGTCGAGTAATATCCCGGAAGATAACTCGCCGGGTCGCCCGCCACCATCGTTTTGCCGGATGCGTGTCCAAGAACTTCATGGAGCGCTGTAAGCATATTGTCAGACAGCGTGCCATGCCTTTTTGCCAGTTCGATCTCTTCTTTGTCGTAAGCGAATTCGTCCAGCAGCACCTGTCCGCTCGATTTATTGCCGGCGTCTACAATGTTGTTGAGGACAACACTCTTGCTGCCATGTTCGCGGACTATTTGCTCATTCGGCAGGTTGATGCCGATGGGGCTTACCGGGCCTGTTCCTCCGGACGACAGAACGATGTTGACAAAGCTTGCTGCAAGAGGCTTGATTCCCTGCTTCTTGTATTTGTCGTCCCAGGGCATCCTATCTTCAAAATATTGGGCTTGAGCACCGATGTCGCGGATGCTTTTCGAAAGCTTCTGATCGGACCAATAGAGTGACGATTCAAATTCGGCCTTCTGACCCATGGGATCAAGGTACACTTCGATAAATCCGTGAATCATGTCGATCGTTGAAGAGTCGGATACCCAATGGAAATTGTATTTCCTGAAGTCGTCGAGGTCGCCGGTCCGGAAGTAATGAACAAGCTTTCGGACGGTCTCTGCCTGGTACTCGCTTGCGGCGTAAGGGATCGCCTGCTCCATATAATGGATGGAAGCTTCGAGATCCGCAGCGTACATGCCGGGTTCAATGCCGCTGCCACCGGCCCGCCACACGCGTTCAGTGACGCGTCCGCGTTCCTTCACGAGTTTGGAATTCAGATCGTTTTTCTGCCGTCCCGATTGAATAAACTGCTCAACATCACGCTTCGTTAGGCCTTGTTCATAGAAGTTCACAGCGCTTCCGCTGATCCAATCGGCACCCGGTGTCTTGTTTGTCATCATGGGTTCAACGTTCGCATCAAACAGGACCGGGGCGAGACGCGCGAGCGTAGCATCGAGTGCTTTTGAGCCGAGCCCGAGATCGGCGCCGTTGTCCAGGGCTTTTTGTGCCGCGGCCCTGAATTCCTCGGGCGTGCATTTCACTGCGAATTTTCGGGATGTAATATTGTCGTACGGGCCGTTATTGATCCAGAACAGTTTTGTGTACGTGAGAATGGCCATCGCAACATCTTCAGGAATGCCCGTGGGATTGGATACGATACCTTCCAGGATGTCCCGGATCTCCAGCGCATCACGATGATGCTGATCAATGGCAATGTCTCTCGAGGCAAGGGCGGCACGGGAAAGGTAATAGGCGAAGATCTTCTGATTGAGCGAAAGATCCTCGAAGCCGTCTGCATACAATTGGACGACACGAGCTGGCCCGACACGTTCAAGGGAATATTTGCGTTCAACGGACTGGCTGCAACCGGCAAGAATCATAAGCGGAAGAAGAATGGTAAGTGATTTCATGATGGTCTTTCGGAAACAAAGTTGGATTGATACAGCGGAACAACGCGATAACACAATAACCTCATCACCAATACTAAAAGTACGGCAAAGGGGAGGGAGATGCAAATCAAATGTCCGGGGACCAAGTTCCAAATTCCAGTTTCGCTTACGCCGCAGGTTGCTGTTGCGTGAGACAGTGAATCGTCCCGAATCCCCATACAAGATCCACAGCGTGAATACCGATCACGGGACGGTCCCTGACGATCTCGCTGAGAATCCCCAGGGCCTTGCGGTCGTTCGGATCATTGAAGGTGGGAACAAGGAGGGCAGCGTTGCAGAAATAGAAATTCGCATAACTGGCCGGAAGGCGCAATCCGCTAAAATACAGCGGCTCGGGCATCGGAAGGGGAACAATCTCGGGTTTTGAGCCGTTTTCCAGCCGCATATCCCTTGCCCGCTCGAAGTTTTCCTCCAAAGCCCGATAGTTCACGTCTGTTGAATCAGTCTCGCGACAGAGAACGATTGTCCCGGGATCCGCGAATCGTGCAAGATCGTCTACGTGTCCGTGAGTGTCGTCTCCCGTAATTCCTTTTCCGAACCAGAGAACCGTGGTGACTCCCAGCCAGTCTTTAAGAGCCTGCTCGGCTTCTGCCCGGTTCATGCCCGGATTTCGGACCTGATTCTCCTGATCCAGGAGGCATTCCTCCGTGGTGATCAGCGTTCCCAGGCCATTGACATCAATCGCGCCGCCCTCGAGGACAAATTGCTTCTTGCCGGATTTCGGATGAAACAACCGGACACCGAGGGCCTTTGCCGCTTTTGCGTGGATTTGCCTGTCCTTCTTGTGATTCGGATACTTGGCCCATCCGGTGAATCCAAACTCGTTGATGGCGAGCTCGCTGTTCGATTTTACAAACATCGGCCCAAAATCGCGGGTCCAGCCGCGGTCGGTCGGAAAATGGAAAAACTCCACGCGGGTCAGGTCGACTCCTGCCTTCTTGAGGACCCGTTTTGCCAGGGCGTCGTGGGCTTTGGAGTTCACGATGATCCGGATATTTTCCCCGGGAACAATTCTGCGTGCGATCTCAGCATAAGTCCACGGAATTGGCGGAAACTTTCCGGGCCAATCCTCTTTGTTGTGGGGCCAACCGAGCCACGTTGCTTCGTGTCCCTCCCATTCCGCAGGCATGCGGAATCCGAGCGATGCAGGAGTTGTTGTCATCCGGGTCAGGATTTCTTCAGGTGTGGTTCGTCGTCGAGGAAGCGGCGGGTGATGGGGGAGTAGGCATCAATGCGGCGGTCGCGGAGAAACGGCCAGTTGCGGCGCACATCTTCGATACGGGCTGTGCTTACCTCTGCGATAAGGATCTCCTCTTTGTCGACAGAGGCCTCCGCAAGAACAACTCCCTGAGGGTCGGCGATAAAAGAAGTACCCCAGAATTCAATTCCGGCTCCCCCTTTTGCAGGGATCTCATGTCCGATGCGGTTCACGGCTGCGACGTAGAGGCCATTGGCGATAGCATGGCCGCGCTGAACCGTTTTCCAGGCATCCCGCTGGTTTTTGCCGTATTGCTCTTTTTCCTGGGGATGCCATCCGATCGCCGTAGGATAGAAAAGAATCTCCGCGCCCTGAAGTGCGGTCAATCGCGCGCCTTCAGGATACCATTGATCCCAGCAGATCAGAGTGCCAATCAGTCCAACCGAGCTCTCCACAGCTTTGAAGCCAAGATCTCCGGGGGTGAAGTAGTATTTCTCGAAGTAAGCAGGGTCGTCCGGAATGTGCATCTTCCGGTAAAATCCTGCCATCGTTCCGTCGGAATCCATTATTGCCGCGCTGTTGTGGTACACGCCGGTTGCGCGGCGTTCAAAAATCGGAGCAATAATGACCGCCCCGAGTTTCTTTGCCAATGTGCCAATGGCCTTGGTTGTAGGGCCGGGTACCGATTCTGCGAGATCGAAGTTCGCGGCATCTTCGTGCTGACAAAAGTACTGGGAGCGGAATAATTCCGGGAGGCAAACAACCTTTGCACCCTTGCCGGC
>JBBEEC010000003.1:14691-48273 GCA_040880975.1 Bacteroidota bacterium
GGACGCGCTTCGCCAGAATGATGCGCCTGCGGCGTTTTGAAGCAACATTGTGAAGGGGACGAAGTTCTTTGATCAACCTGGATTCGAGGAGTAGCGCTCCGAGCTCTCCCGCGGTTTCCCGGACTTCAATACGCTTGATCCGGCGGCACATTTTCCGCTCATCACGAGCGGCGAAATGGGCACGGATCCGCGAGCACAGCGAATTGCTTTTTCCGACATAGAGGAGAAAATCCTCCGCTCCGTAAAAAAGATAGACTCCGGGGGTCTCGGGAAAAGTGGTAAAAGAGGGTTTCAAAGCTCGTCCTGGGAGAAAAAGAAAACTGCAGGAATAAAAAAGAAATGAAATTGTAAAAGAAAAATAGAAACCCGCTCTTTCCGCTTTCTTTTTGCCCCTTCATTTCCGTTTACTGTTTGCAATTTTCTGTTTCAAATTCTTATCTCACAGCATTCCAGATATCCAACTTCATCCTCCACGCGCCATCGCTCTCCTTCATCCAGACGATCACGTATTTCCCGCGGAAGGTGACCGGCTCGCCGCCATCCCGGGAACTGGCTCCTTCATAGTATCCATAATCATAAGCCGTTTTGCCTTCGACGGTGATGCTGACAGCGGTTGATTTGTGGTGGGTCACTTTGCGTCCGGGGGCCAGGGTCCAGTATTTCCGAATGGAATCGCGATGCGAGACGATATCCATGCCGGCGGGGAAAATGACGGCATCATCCGTGTAACAATCCATCATCGTCTCGACATCACCGCGCATGTATGCCGCAGAAAACCGGTCTGCCGCCGCCGCAATCGCCTGCTTTTCAGCTTCAACCGACTGTCCGAAAATGCCGATCCTTGAACCTGTTTGGAAATGTTCTCCTTTTGGAAGGAGGAAAAAGGCCGCGATGAGGAGAATGGTCATTTTCATGGATCTACCGGGGAGGAAGACTGAGCGCCGGTTGAACCTGTCCGCGGTGGCAGGTAGTACAGTTGATCGTCGGCTTGGATGAACGAAGGTTGCTGATGCCGGTCAACATGTCTCCGTTGATTTTGCCAACCATGACAGCCATATCCCTTGCCACCTGCTTATGGGGCTTCTCGTCGCTTTCCCATTTTCCGGGGACATGACAATGAGTGCAGCTGACACCAAGGGATCGGCTGTAACCGAAATTCATGACGCTCAGAAGCCGCCCAGCGGTCATTTCCTTCATCATCTTGATATTCTTGAAAACTTCTGGCGCCGGCTTGCCTTCATTGCCGGCGATCTGTTTGCTGATGGCTTCGAGGAACGCCTGTTTCTCGGCATTGATCGAATCCGCCGCCGATTGGGCGGCCATTGTTCCGCAAAGCAGAACCATTGTTGCGGCGATCAAAGAAAGCCTGGTGCTCATGAAGGTCCTCCTTGAAATTGTTGGTCTCTGATAAACGCATTGTTGCCAAAAACGTTCCGTCCATACCAGAGCCAATATAAGAAAATTGTCTGACTCCGTGCACCGCCGGTGATTCTCTGTGGAACTCTCTTGCCTTTCTCTGTGGAACTCTGTGAAACCCATCAGCACGTAAATTGAGTCTTGACAAAACAGGCTTTTGTTGCGATACTACCAGACGCAACCATGACTTCTTCCCGCAAAATTCCGATTCTCATGCTGGGCTTGGTGGGACTTTGGTGTATGGCGTTCGTTGCCGCCCCTTTGCTTAGGCTTCTGGAAATCCCGCTTGCCACGTTTCTCTACTCATTGTTTTCGGAGGTCTGTCACCAGTTCCCCGGCCGAAGCCTTCACCTGGGAGGCGAGCCTCTTGCCGTTTGTGTTCGTTGTTCATCAATTTACTTCAGCGTATTTGCCTCTCTGTTTGCTTCTTTGTTCATCTTCAGATTCGTCTTCGATGAGTATCCTCCCGCGTGGATTCTGACCGTTGCAATAATGCCCATGGCAGTCGATGTCATTCTGAATCTCACTGGCATTCACTCGAGTTCCGCCTGGACACGCGCGTTGAGCGGGGCCGTAGCGGGGCTTGCCATTCCGTTCTTCGTGGTGCCTCCGCTTATCGAGGCAGTTCATCAACTGACTGAAAAATTCGGAGGCTTGCCGCATGCCGGAAAAACCCAATAAACTGCGTGTCTCGCTGATCAGCGGAGTTGTCATCGGACTTGTCTCCGCAATCCCGGGGTTGAACCTGATCAATTGTTGTTGTTGTGCGGGGATCATTCTTGGGGGCGTTCTCGCTGTTTATCTTTACAAGCAGGAACACACCGAGGGCGCGCCGCCGATGGAGTCTTCGGACGGACTGATCCTCGGAGTAACGACCGGAGTCGTGTCCGCGTTTTGCACCACGGTTCTCAATCTGTTTATCATGAGTCTTTTTGGAGACGTTGCATCCGAATTCATGCGGTCCTTTACCGAGCAGATACTTGAACAGGTAAATCTTCCTCCCGAAACCATCGACCAGCTTCGGAGTCAGATAGACGCCTCAATGGCAGAAGCAACCACGTTCATGGGTGTGATGAAGGAACTTCTGTTTAATCTGCTAATTCATCCGTTGTTTGCCATGTTGGGCGGACTGATCGGGTACTCGATATTCAAGCCGAAGAAGCCTGTGGAATTCAATCCGACTCCTGGCCGATAGGGGACCTTGGTCGGAGGTAATGACCCCGAAGGGGTCAAATATATTAGGTCGGGGCGAGGCCCCGACATTCACGATTGTAGGGAGTATCCAATTACCCTGAAGGGGTTACATATATCTTCCCTTCAGAGAGAGTTTGGGTTTGGTTGATGACAGAAACGCTCGGATTAAGCTCTTTTCCCCCTTCGGGGAAAATTAGGGGCTGCTATCGCTTAAGTTACTTAATGACAACCTCCTATGAAAAAGCTCTTGGTGTTCGTGTTCGCCCCCATGCTTGTTCTGGCTCAATCCGATAAAGAGCAGATCGAAACCGTATTACGAGATCAGGTTGAGGCTTGGAACAAAGGCGATGTTGAAGGGTACATGAAGGGATATTGGAATTCCGACCACACGACGTTCGTCAGCGGGGCGAGGGTCCTCACGGGATACGACAGTGTACTTGTGCGATACAAGCGAAATTACGGAACGCGGGAGAAAATGGGTTTCCTGAGTTTCGACGATTTGAAAATCAGAATGGTCGGCAAGGAAAGCGCTTTTGTCACGGGGCAATGGCAGCTTCAGCGGAAAGAAGACAAACCCGGCGGGAGGTTTACTCTTTTGCTCGAGAAAAAGCTGGCCGGGTGGCGGATCGTGTATGATCACACGTCGTCGGTGTCGGAATGAATTCTCCCCATTGACTCTCCCCCTGCGTCTGATTACCTTCGTGGGCATTGTGACAAAAACGGTTCAGGGAGGTAGCCGCTATGGGCAGGTTGCCCGTTCAAACCCGCATTTTTCTCGTGATCGACGGGGGGTTGTTGATTGCCTGTCTGCTTCACATTCCAAACGTTTTTGAGCGATCAAGGGCTCCGTTCGAAGTGTCCGATCGGAACGGCTTGCCCATCGTTGAACGCATTCTCGATGACAAATCCGCATCAGGATTGATGCCGGGAGATGTGGTTCACCGGTGGAACGATGAGCCTGTCTATCAGCCGCAGGTATTGGAATTGTTGGGGGATATGGCGGCACCCGGTCAGGAGATTACTGTCGCCGCACGTCGTGACGGTGCGAGCATCAGTCTGTCCGTTTCGACGATTCCGTATTACGGGTCCTCCCGGTTTGTGATCATCATTCTGATCGTCGGATGTGTCACCTGGTGTTTTGGAGTGATGATCCTTCTTCGGAGCCGCCCTCCCGTTCTTGCAAGCTCCATTCTTCATTGGACAGTGATCGCGTTCTCGGTTACGATTCTCATGACACAGGGAAGGATTCAACCCGGTTCCTTGGTGAGTGTGGTCGAACGTTTGTTCCTCCTTCTTTCGTATGGGAGTGTCGCACCCTTGTTTTTCTACTTCACGATATTGTATCCTTCTCCGCGAACGCGATTCGTCGGCGCTGCCGCCGCCGTGACATTCGGCCCTTCGGTCATTATTATCTCCATGCTCGCCTTCCTTCACGTTTCGAATATTCTTCAGGGGACAACTGAGTCGTTTTCGTCATTCCAGAGCTGGTTTGATGTTCTTCACGGATCGTTGTTCGTTTTCGTTGGAGGTGGAGTCTTCAATATCCTATGGTCGCATGCCCGCGCGCGCTCTCTCGAGGAAAAACAAAAATTGCGTTGGCTCATGTGGGGAATGACCATCGGATCGGCGCCGTTTCTCTTGCTTCATGTCCTCCCACAATTGATCGCCGGTCATTATCTTCTCCCCGAAGAATACACTCTCGTATTCTTTCTGGCTGTACCTTTTGCCTTCTCTGTATCATTCCTGCGCTACCGGCTTCTTGACATTGATCTGGTGATCAACCGGACGGTCGTGTATTCCGTTCTGTCGGTTTTGCTGATGACGGTGTACGGAATCATTGTGCTTGGGATTTCCACGATCATGGGGGGAGAGACTTCCTTCGACGAATTTTCCCTCCTGGCGCTGGGGACCCTTGCGGTGGCAATCGCGCTCAACCCCGTCCGCACCCGCGTTCAGCGAATTCTTGACGAGACGTTGTTCAAAGCGCGCACGGAATTCAGGAAGCTGGCCGATCAGGGGAGCCTGGAACTCCGCATGGCGGTTAACAGGAACGAAGTGTACGCAAGGCTCGTACGCATTCTTTCCGGGTTTCTGCCCGCCCGGGCCATAGCGTTCTATGAAGCAGAGCTTCCTCTGGCCATACTCACCGCCTCGTCGGGTCCGGGCCAGCGAATGAAGTGTCCTCTCCCTGCGCAGGTTGCCGGGATATTGAGGAACAGAGAAATCCTGATCCGCACCGCCCCGGTCACGCGCCAGACTGATACCGCTGCATCAGCTGGCGATGATTGGCTCGCTGAAAACGGGTGGTCCGTAGTACTGCCGTTGGTATCCGGGCAGGAGAGGCTGCTTGGATTTGCCGCGATCAGTCTGCGCGTCCCGTCTGAACGCCTCCGTACAGAAGAGCGGGATCTTGCAATTCTGGTCGGCCGGGAGGCTGCCAATGCGCTTTCGCGCATCGCCCTCGAGGAACGGTTCCTGGTGGAGGTGCGGGAAAAGAACAAGGCGGCAGAATTGAGCGATCTGAAATCGTACATCATGTCAAGCATGTCTCATGAGTTGCGCATGCCTCTCACTTCTATTCGAATCTTTGCCGAAACGCTGCGGAAGGACACTGGGCTTTCACGGAAGAAACAGTCTCAATACCTCAACATCATCGAGGGCGAGACGGAGAGGCTCTCGCGGCTTATTGGGAACATCCTTGATTTTTCGCGAATCGAACGCGGCGTGAAGGAATACGCCCATGCGTCGGCAGCTCTTGGCGGGATTCTTCGAGGTGCCGTAGGGGCCATGGAGTATCAATTCAGCAAGGAGGGCGTGCCGCTGAAAACAAAGACCCCCAAAAGACTGCCGCTTATCGCGTGCGATGCCGATGCGCTTCAGGAAGCCGTGATGAATCTTCTTTCGAATGCTCTGAAGTATTCCGCGGGAAAGGCCGTTAACCTCACGGTGCGCCTCTTCGGGTCTGCAGTAGAAATAACGGTTGCGGATAAAGGAATTGGGATTGCCGAAGGAGAGCTCAGAAACATCTTTCAGCCCTTCTACAGGGTTGCCGATCCGAAGGCCCGGCAAGTCGGAGGGAGCGGTCTCGGTCTCGCCATCGTCAGGCATATTGTCGAAGCACACGGAGGGGCGGTATCGGTCAGGAGCAAGCCCGGACACGGTTCGGTGTTTACAATTCATCTTCCACTCAAAAAGGAACTCAACCGATGAAACGCATTCTCGTCGTGGAAGATGATCAGTCGATTCTCCTGGGTCTTGTCGAAAACCTGCGGCGGGAACATTACACCGTGGACTCGGTTTCCGACGGAGCTCTTGCCGTCAAGACCGTCAAAAAGAAACAATTTGATGTGATCATCCTCGATGTCATGCTTCCGTCAATGGATGGCTTTGAGGTCTGCCGCAAACTCCGGGAAGACGGAATCCAGGTTCCCATCCTGATGCTCACGGGAAAAGGAGAGGAAACCGACAAGGTGGTGGGGCTTGAGCTGGGAGCGGACGACTATGTCACAAAACCATTCAGCATCCGGGAGTTGCTGGCCCGCGTGAAGGTTCTTCTGCGGAGGTCAGGCCTGCCAAAGGCAACGGGGGCGGAGATCGTTCTTGAGGATATTCACATCGATTTCTCGAAGCAGGAGGCGACACGCGGAAATCGAAGCATTAAGATGAGCGCGCGGGAGTTCGCACTGCTCGCGTTTTTCGTACGCAACGAGGGGGAAGTTGTCGAAAGGGACAGGATTCTGAATGAAGTGTGGGGTTATGACGTCACGCCTACGACCAGAACGGTGGACAACTACGTCCTTTCCCTTCGCAAGAAACTGGAAAAAGATCCCGCGAAACCGAAGCATTTTCTGACCATCCACACCACAGGCTATAAATTCGTCCGCTAGGACGCCACACCTGCTTTAGCCGCTGTACCCCGACATTTTTTTGACAAGAGACTGACACCCCCGTGACACTTGTCGCATGAGAAACCTCTATCTATGTCATGCACATTGATCAAAGAGGTCTTATGCGACAACTCGTTTTGACTATTCTGATGGCAGCCCAGATCCTGCCCACTCATGTTGCTGATTTCCTGCCTCCCGCAAGCGCCTTGGTGACACCAGAGAATGTATGTATGGCTGCAATCGGATTCGTCCTTTCAATAGGAGCGGTGCTTGCTGTCGCTGTGCGTTGTGTATGCATGTGTTTTCGAGTTCGGTGAGATCCTATGAAATCAAAACTCGCTCATGTGATCCTCAATCCGTCGTCTGCCGGCGGCAGAACAGGCCGGAATCAAGGCCGGATACTTCGCGCAATAGAACATAGATTCGGCCCGTTCTCACTCACACTTACCCGGAAACCCCTGGATGCAATGTATTCTTCAGCAAGAGCCTTTGCGGATGGTGCCAAGGTGATCCTGGTGGTGGGCGGAGATGGAACAATTCAGGAAGCAGTCAACGGCCTTTTTCGCAACGGTTCGGTACGCGATCATACGTGCGAATTAGCAATTCTTAGCAGCGGAACCGGAGGTGGCTTTGCTCAGAGTCTCGGGCTCCCCCGAAATATCGGCGATCAGGTGGAGATTGCGGCGGGCAGGCGCATTTCCTGTATCGATGTCGGAAAGCTCCGGTGCACAGGATTCGACGGCGCACCGGTAAGGCGTTACTTCGTCAATGAGTGCCAGATCGGTATCGGCGGAGAGGTTGTGAGACGCGTACAGCACAGACACAAGAGTCTCGGCGGTCCGCTCGCGTTCGGGGCTGCCACTGTTTTGACAGTGTTTCAGTATCAGAACCAGTCTATGACCATCTTCGCGGACGGTTTTGAGCGATCCGGGTTATTCTGCGGAGTCGCCGTGGCAAACGGGGCTTTTACCGGGGGCGGAATGAACCTCGCGCCGGATGCTTGTATGACCGATCATGCTTTGGATCTGCTTGTCATGAATGATCTCTCAGTACGGGAACGCCTACGGTACTTCCCGATGATTTACTCCGGCGCCCATGTCCGATCGCCCGGGTTTTCCTATTCAAAGGTGTCTTCTGTGACTCTAAAATCAAATGCTCCGGTGCTGGTTGCGGCCGACGGGGAGTTGTTGGGAACCACGCCGTGCACAATTGAAACCATCCCCTCAGCGCTTAACGTGCGATGCTGAACGAAAGGAATGACATGGAATCCTTAAACCAAAAGATCCTGCGCCGGGAATTCGAAGCCCGCATCTTCGTGTCCTTTACAACAGTGCTTGTTGTCTGCAGTCTCTCAGCCTGGTTGTTTCCAGCGGCCGGGCCGAACCTTGTTCACCTCGGAAGTCTTGCAGGGTTTTCACGGACTCAATCGTTGTCGGCGGGATTTATCTGCGCGGCCGTCATTATGCTTGCCGCTTCACTACTGAGAATGTGGGCCGGGACAATTTTGCATTCGCACCGAATGATGGCGTTTGCAGTACAGACGGATGCCCTGGTAATTGAGGGACCGTATCGTTTCGTCCGAAACCCCATCTACCTTGCCGACCTGATTGCGATGGCGGGGTTCGCTCTGTGTCTTCCGCTTCCGGGATGGCTCCTTCCGATACTGTTTACAGTCCACTACAGTCGGCTGGTACAGTACGAGGAATTATCATTGTCTCCCAGGTTCAATCAGGCCTATGAAGCGTACCGGCTCTCAACTCCAAAACTTCTTCCCGGATGGCGGTCCCTGAGAAACCTTCAGGCGGGTCTTCGCGAGTTCCGGATCAATTGGGATGGGTTCAGGAACAACGCGCTGTACGCGCTGTTCATTCCGGGTTTTCTATTTGCCTCATTCACCAATGAATTTTTTCACGCGGTTCTTTTTGGTCTTCCTGCGGTTCTTGATTGGGCCCGGGTCCACACGAAGAAAGGCCTGTCGCGTTCGGAAGCCGGTGCGTCCGGATCTGCACCGGCCGTGTCTGCATCAAAAAAACGCGTCAAGGCGGTCTTCCGCGACATTCTCTATGCACAATGCTGGGAAGACCCTTCGTTGGATCGTGCCGCATTCAGGATCAAAAAGGACGATGTCGTTTTCACTGTCACGTCCGGAGGCTGCAACGCGCTCACGTTCCTTCTTGACAATCCCCGTAAGGTGATTGCGCTGGATATCAATCCCTTCCAGAATCATCTGCTTCGATTGAAGATCGCCGCATTCAACCGGCTGACGCATGATGAGATTCTCGAATTCTTTGGGATTCGTCAATCCGCCCGGCGTTTGGAACTGTATGAGAAAATCCGGGCGGACCTGGATGACGAAAGCCGCTCGTTTTGGGATCGCCAGAAGGCAAAACTCCGCCAGGGAATTATTCATGCCGGACGCTTTGAACAATACATGAAGCTCCTGAGGTTCTGGGTCCGGATGCTCGTCGGGCAGGGCACGATAGAGGCTTTCTTCAGCGCCCGCACTCCGCAGGAGCGTACTGTGCTTTATCAGGAGCGGTGGGAGAACGTGTTCTGGCTGTTGTTCACACGAGTGTTCCTGAGCAGAACCGTCATGACCCTCCTGTTTGACAAGGCATTTTTCGAGCAGCTCGGGGCGCGGTTTTCGTTTGGAAAACACTTTGCCGGTAAAACACGACATGCCTTGACGGAACTCCCGGTCAGGGAAAACTACTTTCTCTCCTACATATTGCTTGGCCGGTATTACTCCGAAGACACCGTCCCGTCCTATCTCCGAAAAGAACACTATGAGACGATACGCAGCCGGCTTGGCCGAATTGAAATCGTGACGGACAGTTGTGAGCATTTCTTCCCGATCCTGCCGGCGAACTCCGTCTCCAAATTCAACTTCACGAATATTTTCGAATGGATGGCGCCCGAGCGTTGCGAAGCTCTTCTTCGTGAAACTGTTCGCGTGGCAGAAAACGGTTCTGTACTCACCTACCGGAATCTCCTCGTACCCCGGTCCCGCCCGGAATCCCTGAGATGCTGGATCAAACCGCTCGAGGGGTTGGCCGAGTCCCTTTTTACAAGGGATCTCTCGTTCATCTACAACCGGTATGTGGTTGAATCCATTCAGAAGGACGGCGTGAAATGACTCCCATTGTCATTCCGGTTCGCGACCGCAAAACCATGAGAGATTTTCTTCGGCTTCCCTTTGATGTGTACAGGGGCGATCCGGATTGGGTTGCTCCCATCTCTTCCGAAGTCAGGAAGACACTGGATGTCCGGCAAAATCCGTACTTCACATCGTCGGAATTGAAGCTCTTCGTTTGCTACGACGAGAATGGTCCGGCCGCGCGTGTGGCAATTGTCATCAATCCCCTCCATAGACAACGCTTCGGCGTAAACGCCGCATTCTTCGGTTTCTTTGAAAGCAAAAACGATACGGAGGTGGTTCGGCATCTGTTCGAAGCGGCGGAATCGTACTGCCGATCCCGGGGTGTGGAAAGTCTTGAAGGACCGTTCAATCCCAATCATTATTCCGAATTGGGCCTTCAGGCGAACAAGTTTGACAGTCCGCCGTCGTTCTTCCAGGCACATAATCCTCCTTACTATCTCGAGCTTCTTCAGGAAGTAGGATTTCGGGAAACAGTGAAATTCCATACACGGAAGAACGAGCACATCAAGGAGTACATGGCACAACGGTTGCAGAAGTGGGAAGGGACTCTGGTGATCCCCGGTTACACCACCCGACATTTTTCGATGAAAAATATCAAGAGTGATCTTGAACGAGTTCGGGAGGTCTTCAACGATGCATTCTCGTCGAACTGGAATTTCCTTCCGTTGTCGAGGGAAGAATACTCATTTACCGCGGAGTTCCTCCACCTGGTCACGCTGCCCGAGCTCGTTGTGATTGTCGAGCACGAGGGTGTCCCCGTGGGTGTTCTCGAATGTGTCCTCGACATCAATCCGCTGCTGAGGCAATTCCGGGGAACAGTGGGACCGATCAAATTCCTTCGATTCCTTCGGAAGAGAAAAAAGATCAGAAATCTCATCATTTATGCAGTCGGAATCAAAAAGGCCTATCAAGGTACCCATGTGTTCGCTCTCCTGTTGGACGCGGCGTGCCGGATGGCAAGGAACTTCGATGTAATGGAAACGACATGGATGTCGGATGACAACAAGCTGGTTCTCCGCGCCGCAAAGCTGCTTGGACTTGGGCGCGATAAGGAATTTGTCATCTACGGGAAGACCCTGGGGAGTCAGTTTCGAACATTCTCTTCGGGAGTGTCCCGTTATAAGGAACCCGCAGTTACCGGAGGATTATCATGAAACAACTTCAGCCAAACGATTGGGGATTGGAAACGGCGCAAAACGGAGAACTCGTCGTTGCGGGGTGCAAGGTGATCGATCTTTCCTCGGCGTACGGTACTCCGCTCCATGTCATCAACGAGGAACGGCTCGGGCTGACAGCGCGTCGTTTTCTGGAATCTGCACGGGCGGCGTATCGGGGCAGTGTCTCGGTTCATTATCCGTTCAAATGCAACTCTCTCCCGGCGGTTCTTGATACGGTGAAGCGCGCGGGAATGGCGGCTGAAGTCATGACCCCATTTGAGTTGCACCTTGCAACCCGGCTGGGTTATTCCGGCAGAGACATCATTGTGAACGGGCCGTGCAAGACGGAAGGCTTCCTTCGTGAATGTCTCGACTTCTCCGTGCGGTTCGTGATCGTCGATTCACTCGAAGAGCTTGCGATCCTCCAGCGTCTGGCGGCCGCCGCCGGCCGCAGTGTTGACATTCTTCTGCGCGTAAATCCCGACTTCGTTCCGCGGGGAATGAACCGTGGGTCTGCCACGGGGAGCCGCACCGGCTGCGCATTCGGACTCGACTGGAAAGGCGGGGAAATCGAAGTCGCCCTGGATATGCTTGTCCGGTCGCGGGCTGCGAGGTTTCAGGGATTCCACGTTCATATCGGCACTGGCATAAGCCGGCCGCGCGATTACGCGGCCGCTCTTGATTGTCTGCCAGACATCATCAGCGGGGCCCGCGCGCGCGGACTTTCTGTTCGCGTTCTGGATGTTGGCGGGGGAATCGCTTCGCCGACGAGCCGGGAGTTCACGTCGTTCGAGATGCTCAAGTATCAGGCGCTCGGAATTCTGCCCGAATTGAAACAACCGCGTCGCGCGGCGGCCCTGGACGATTTTACGGACGCGATTTCCCGAATGGTCGAACAGGTTTTTTCCGGCGACGAACTGCCTGAGCTGATCTATGAGCCGGGGCGCTGTATCGCAAGTCAGAACCAGTTCTTGTTGTTGACAGTTCACCGCGTGAAAAGAAGAGGAAATGCGACCTGGTTGATCACGGATGGAGGGTTGGGCACTGTGACACTCCCAACCTTTTATGAGTCTCATGAAGTATTCCTCTGTAATGATATCCGGCGGGAGCGCAAAAGCAACGCTACGATCATCGGTCCCGCATGCTTCGCAGGAGATGTTGTGTACAGAAACAAAAAGATGCCCGAAGTGAAGCCCGGTGAAGTCCTGGCCGTCATGGACTCGGGAGCTTATTTCAACGCATTGGAATCTACCTTTGGCTTCCCCAGACCTGCGGTCGTCGCTGTCCGGCGGGGGATCCGCTCGCTCGTTCGTCGCAGGGAAACCTATGAAGAAATGACAGAGCGGGATATTCTCATAAGCGAAACAAAAAAGGAGGTATTGTCATGAAATTCTCAGTTGTCACAGATGGAAAAGATCCCTACCGGGATCAGGTGGCCAACGCAATTATCCGCCAGTTCGTTGAACATGGGCATGAAGTGTCGGACGGTTCAAACGGCATCAATTTCGTGCTCAATATTACGGACGCGGCTCACCCGCGCGCGGGTCGAAGGCGTTCACAATCTGTTTTCGTCGTTTCACTGGTTTCAACAAACGGGTTCGCCGGGGATATGCGCGCATTCTGCTACACCGCCCTCATTCGTACCGTTTCGAATCTTTTGATTTGCGTCAGAAACGGCTCTGACCGTGAGACTGGAATGCCGGAAATCTATTTCACGACGCCGGAAGCAGGGTTCTATCATCATCCCTTCAATCCGGAACGCGTGTACGAGTCAATGCTGCCGATTGCAGCCGCCCATTATGCCATTGAAAACAGGTTTTCCGCGGATTTGCCGGAGCGTTTTTGGAAACCATCGCCGATTGTTGAACAAATCAAACGCTACGGAGCGGAACTGGATACCCTGGGAGTTCTTCCGACACCGTTCCCGTTGCGCGAGCTCTTATCGGAAGAAGATATGCAGCACATATACAGAATCTACGGAATTACCGGACTGAGCTACGGAAATCTCAGTGCGAGGGAATCCATCCCCGAGCTTGCCGATACGACATTTTGGATGACCGGCCGGGGAGTCGACAAGGCAAACATCTCCCGCGTCGGAAAAGATGTGTTATTGGTAAAGGGATTCGATGAAAAGGCCGGCGCCGCTCTTGTCAGCATGCCGGCGGAGCACGATTCCAGAGCAAGGGTCTCGGTCGATGCCATTGAACATGCCCTGATCTACAAAACGTATCCGGAAGTGGGCGCGATTGTTCATGTGCACGCCTGGATGAACGATATCCTGTGCACACGTCAGAACTATCCCTGTGGGACACAAGAACTTGCAGAAGAAGTCGTCTCGCTCCTGGGGCGGACATCCTCTCCGGGGTCCACTGTTGTCGGACTGAAAAATCACGGGTTGACTATTACGGGCCCGTCTCTCGGGGATATCTTTGACCGGATTCGCGGAAGACTCCTCCGGGAAGTCCCGATGTTCGCCTAACGAAAGGATCCTGTTCCATGACTCTCTATTCCCTGCGCACTCTCCGTGGCCAGCCTTTCCGTCTGATGTTTACGATCGGCGGAATTGCCCTCTGTATCCTCCTCATGCTGTTCCTTGCCTCGATCTATCATGGCGTCCGGGAGGGTTCCATCGAGTACATCCGTGCGAACGCGACAGATTTATGGGTTCTGCAAGGGAGTCAAACGAACATCCTTAGGGGTTCGTCAATTCTTTTGACGGCTCATGGGCAGGTTCTCAATCAGGTTGAGGGCGTCTCAGCTGCAACACCGGTTGTCTTCCTTCTCTCGACGATCAAGAAGTCGGGAAGAACATCGACCGTTTACCTTACGGGATATGATATCCTCGCCGGAACCGGGGGACCTCCGGTGATTTCGGAAGGAAGAAGCGTGCTCATGGAAGGTGAAATCGTGCTCGACCGGTCGTTTGCGGCGAAATTCGGAATAAACATTGGCGACAGCGTGATGATTCGCGATTGTGATTTGCTGGTGACAGGGCTCAGCGAAGGAACGAACATGTTCGTTATCCAATACGCTTTCGTTACACTCAGTCAGGCCCAGGCTCTTATTGGATACCCCGGGTTGGTGAGCTGCTATCTGGTAAAAGTTTCCCGCGGTTTCGGGGTGGAGAAGGTTTCGATGGAAATCAAAAGCGAGCTTCCCGGCGTGGAGGTGTATCAGCATGAGGAATTCGTCGGGAACAACGTCCGTGAAATGGAGTCGGGGTTCCTTCCCTTGTTATATGCGATCGCAGTGATTGGCGCGATCGTACTAACGTCCATTCTCAGCCTTATCCTGTCCATGAATGTCCTGGAGCGGCGAAAAGACTTCGCAGTCCTGAAAGCGCTTGGATCCCCGCAGCGCATCTTGAGGCGGATTATTTTCACGCAATCACTTACTCTTGGCTGGTCCGGTTGCCTTGCGGCTTTTGCCCTCGCCGGTCCGCTCATGGGAGTCGTTGAGTTTCTGGCACCTGAGGTAAGCACGCGCATCGGAATCGGTACTCTTGCCGCTGCCTTTGCTGCTGCAGGTGCGATGAGTTTTCTGAGCAGTTGCATCGCGGTGAGGCGTCTCAGGTCAGTGTATCCTTTGGAGGTTTTCCAATGAACCCCGCAAAGTCCCGTGAAGTCGTACTGGCAATGCACGATGTGTCAAAAAACTTTTCCACCGGCGGCCAAAGCACCTTTGCTGTGCGCAACGTTTCTCTGGAGGCGAAACGGGGGGAGCTTGTGATGCTCCTTGGTCCCAGCGGAAGCGGGAAGACAACGATCCTCACCCTGATGGCCGGCTTTCTGAGGCCAACATCAGGCGAAGTCCGTTTGCTGGGAAACGACGTGGGAACCTGCCGCCCGGACGACCTTCAGCGGTTTCGGGCCCGTTCGATGGGCTTTGTTTTTCAAAATTTTCTGCTCATTGACGCTCTCACCGTCACGGAAAATGTCATGATTGTGCAGGAATTCTGCGGAACCGCAAGGAAAGCTGCCCGTGGTAAAGCTGGGCTTTTGCTGCAGCAGCTCGACATTTCCCACCTGGGATCCCGGTTTCCACCGACCCTCAGCCAGGGTGAAAAGCAGCGTGTGGCAATCGCCCGTGCCCTTGCCAATAACCCGGAGGTCATCCTGGCGGACGAACCGACAGCCAGTCTGGAATCGTCCCAGGCAGTCGAGATCATAGGAATTCTCAGGAGACTCGCAGCTGAAGAAAACCGCTGCGTCGTGGCCGCGAGCCATGATGGGCGGCTGCGAGACCAGGCAGATACGATCGTCTCTCTGCGGGATGGAAAGATCGGGAACATTTCACCCAAAGCCTGAGTCTTGTTGATGATGAAGAAGTCTCCCGGAGTTGTTCAATGCAGTGGAGAACTGGGCATCAGGCCTTGGGATGAACGCCATGCACGGCCCTTTGGGATTCACGGATATGGACCGCGAAGGCAGGCTCGTGGAAGGATTTCACGGATTGTGGACGCTTGCAACGATCTACAACTATCCTTACCATCCGGCACATCTGGAGAGATTGGGGTATTGCAAGGATGAAGATTGGATGGAATACCGTTTCATTCGGAGTGACGGTCCCCTTGAGCCGCTCGGTTTCATTCAACGCGGAGCTTTCGCCTGTGCTGAAAGGCATTCGCTTTGCGGGCAGCGACTGGGTGGCGCAGTTTCCTCTGATCGTGGTTGTGGGAATTTCAACGTCGCTGTAATGATCACGCCAGAAAGAGTAATCCTATGAAAAATCAAAGATGGATGTCGGGCTTGAGTTCGCCCAGGAGAGCCATTGCGATCATTCTCTCGGTGTCCCTTCTCCTGATGATCGGTTGCACTTCTCTCACTCCAATAATTCAGGAAGAGAAGTCGATCACGCGCACTGCAGAGAAGCTTGCAGCATCTGCGGATTTCGTGGTGAAGATGAAGAACGGGGAATCTCACCGATTCATGGGGGAGGGGGCAAGAATCCTCGACGATGAAGGCAAACAGAGGATCAGGGGGAACGGCATCCAAATTGCCCTGGAGGACGTCGAGTCCATTCTTACCGACAGGGACCTGCTGATCAGGATCAGACAGAATGCCGAAGTGGAATTTTCCGCAGGACGTTGGAGTTTCCTTGTCAGAGAAGGTTCGATGGATTCGATCACCGGAGCCGGAGTGAAAACCGATAACACGACCGGTGAGGAGCAAAGCGGAATCTTCAGTGTTGCACTCTCAGACGTTACCGACATGTCGGTGTGGGAGGCTGATACGCTCGCGACAATCGGCCTGGTTGCGGGAATTGGCCTCGCTGCTATCGTCGTTGCCGGGGCAGTGGCGCTCAGTTCAATGGATTTCAATCTGAACTTTGGGTTTGGAAAGTAGCCATGCGCAGGTCGACTGTCGAGGCGAACCGAAAAGTACTGAACATCCTGCGTCGGGCCGATTGGTGGCGGATCATTCTGCTCTGGCTCCTGGTTGAAGGTTTCAGAATTGTGATTTCAAAGTTATGAAGCGTGCTTCATCAATCATCCACTCACATCAACATTCAAGGAGAAGCGATCATGAAAACTCGACAGATCACCCGGTTCTTGACGGCCATGGCCGCCGCTGTTCTGGCCGCGTCAACCATGTTTGCCCAGGCGAGTGTGACCGAGGAAAGGGTCAGTTTCGCTGAACGGAATCTCGGCGGCCCCCGACTCGGCGTCACCTTCGTTACGGGAAATGGCAATTTGTCCAAAGAACTCAGTCAACATGGCTTTGGCAGAATGTTGAGTCAGTTCGGCTGGCACTTCGAATATCAGGTCATTCCGGAAGGCGGAGGACCGCAATTCGTTATCCAGCTCATTCCGCTTATCTCAGGTGTCGAATACAGCAAGATCTTCCCGACTGCAACACTTGCCATCGGCGTGCGCCTCCCGAACGGAATCGAATTTGGAATGGGGCCCAACATACTGCTCGCCGGTACTCCGAGATCGGCCTTGACGATCGCTGTTGGAAAGAGCTTCAATTATGGCGGAGTCAGTATTCCGATCAATCTGGCAGTAACTACGAATCCGGAAGGCCAGCGCCTGTCCCTGATCATCGGATATGCGATCCGTGGTGCATCAAAAACACAATGGTAAGGTGGCGACGTGAAAACCATGGCGGGAGTATTCGTTCTTTGGGGTTTTCTGGCGGGGATTGTGTCAGAGTCGATGGCTCAAACATTCTGGATCCGGCTGTCCGGGAACAGAGTTGTCCTGGATGCCCGGATCCGGGGTGTCGAAGGAGAATCGCTGGTGTTCATGAAGGACGGCAGAGCAGCGTCAGTCCGGATAGAGGAGATTGAAAACATTCGGATGGTCGGGGAGACGGACATTCTGGAAGGGGCTCTCATCGGTGCGGGAACCGGACTTGCGGTCGGGGCGGCTGCCGGTCTGATGGTGAACCCTCACGGGGAGACGAACTGGACACCTGCAACCACGGCCCTGTACGGTGCCGTACTAGGTGGAATAGTGGGGAGTGTCGTTGGATCGACCGAATCACCAGCGGTCCTTGAGCTCGAGGGCAGGGGAGTATCCCAGAAGAAAGAGATGATCGAACTGTTCCTGGAGGAATGTTCGCAGTGAAGCAGGCCGTCAGACACGGATGGTCTACTACTCTATAGAAGTCATCGCGTTCAGATTGTCGAGAAGGGCCGACGTAAATCGAAATGATATCTCCAGTGCTTTCGGACTGACATGCTCTGACTTGTCTTCGGGAGTGTGCATGTACTTCATGACCTCGGGAACTTTGTCCGGATCGATCTGCCAGCCGTTCAGCACTGCTTCAACGAGGAGATCCACGTCTGCGTAAGGAACAACCGAGACTGAGATATTCTCCAGTTTTCTGATCCCAAAGGAAAGATGATCAGACGGAGGGTAGAACTCATGTTCGCGGAAGGGAAGGCGTTCTCTTGCAGCGGCCCCCCTTGCCATCGGGAGGAGAAGATCATCGTCGCCACCGCCAACCGGCCCGACAAACACCATATCGCCCATGCCGTTGACATCGAGGTTGATCATTGCCAGATGGATCGATGAATCGGCATAGGTCTTCACGAATTCCTGCGACCCAACAAGCCCCATTTCTTCCTGATCAAAGAAACAGAAATCGATCTTGTGGTTCCAGGCAAAATTCTTCATCGATTGGACGATCCCCAGGAGTACCGCAACGCTTCCCCCGTTGTCATTGGCGCCCGGCGAGTTCGGTACGGCGTCCAAATGTGCACCCACGACGATATTCCGACTACCTTTGCCGAGGGAAACAATAATATTCTCTCCCTCGATCGATATCGAGGTCTTTTGAAATTTCAACTCTCGCTTAAAAGGAACCGCCGTAAAAGCGACACCCATCTTTGTAAGCTCTTTTTTCACAAAATCCCTCCGTCCGGCAGGATCCTTGCCCTCAATGCCCTGAACCCAGGCATAAAGGTCCTTGCCGGTTATGGACTGCGCCGCACCAGGCAATAACACTGCAATGGAGAGGATTGAAATCGTAACCACTCTTTCAAAAAGGTTCTTCATCATTTCACATGTTACCTTTCACTGTTTGTTTTCGTCACTGTTCGGAGCCGGTCACCATAAAAGCGTTCTTGGTTTTTGGTCAGTGGGCATAGTTGCTGGTGATTCGTTTTGGTTATGGTCAGATGGGACAACGACCATAACCAAAGGACTGAAAAACCAAAACCAAAAAATGTTCAAACCAATAAGACTTTTCGTACACTACTTTCTAAGACTAATCCGAAACGTCGTACCTTCGCCAGGTCTGCTTTCTTTCAGTGCCAATTTCCCCTTATGATACGTTTCCACAATTCGCTTTGAAAGACTCAACCCGAGTCCCCACCCCCGGGATTTTGTTGAGAACCCGGGTCGGAAGATATCCCGTTTGTGCATCCCATCCACGCCTTTTCCCGTATCGGTAACGTCGATGTTCACAAAGCCCGGCTCTTCGGCTACGGACACCGTGATGGACCCGGCTCCGTTTTCGATGGCGTCAAGCCCGTTCTTGATGAGGTTCTCGAGTACCCACTCAAAAAGCTCGCGGTTGATCCGGCCCGTCATCGATCCCGATTGCACCAACTGAAGCGAAACGCGCTTGCCGGTTTGCGGAATGCGCCTCTCGAAGTACGCGATGACTTTTTCGATGACCTCAACGAGGTTTTCTTCGCGGAGATCGGGTTTCGATCCGATCTTCGAAAACCGGTCGGCGATCTTTTCCAGCCTGCGTGTGTCGCCCTCCATGTCCAGAACGATTTCCGTGAGCCTTGGGTTTCCCTGCACGTGTGATTTCAGAAGTTCCACCCAACCCAGCATACTGGAGATCGGCGTCCCAAGCTGATGAGCCGTTTCCCGAGCCATCCCCACCCAGATGTTGCTCTGTTCATTCCGCTTGATGTAACTGAAACTGATGTACCCGACCAGAATGAAAAGCCCCGCAATGCCGATCTCGATATACGGGAGCCAGCGGAGTTGTGTTACGAGATCCGACTCTCCGTAATGAACATAATTAAGAACGATCGTATCCTGGTACGCGACCTTGATCGGAGTGTTCTGAAGATCCATAGCCCTGACAAGATCAAGAATGGCCTGGCGCTGTCGTTCCAGGGAGAAAGTTGTGTCGAGATCTACGTTCTTCGTCGCGTTGCTGTACGATCCATCCAACGGCGGAATGGGTTCATTGCGGGCATCGGTCAAAACGATGGGAAAATCGATGGCGCGGATGATCTCGTCGAAGACGAAACTATAATCACCGCTCATGGTGTTCGGAGCGTTCGCAAGGTATTCAAGCGACTTGGCGTAAAGATCGGCAACGCGTTTTTGGCGCTCTTGAAGGCGTTGGACAATTTCGTGGGTGTACAACAGCGTTCCCGCGACGATGAAGAAGGCCAGAACCAACAGTCCGATCTTGAACTTGCCCGACTGCGGGCTTCCGCTCTTGAGCGTTGGTCGCATGAGGTTTACCGAACGAACAACGTCTGGTCGCGCCTGGCTCCGACTGATACCATCCAAATATCAACTCCGAGAAGTTTCCGGATGGCTTCGATGTAAGCACGGGCTTGTGTGGGGAGGTCTCTATACTTGCGGACGTCGGACGTGTGGGTCTTCCATCCCTTGAATGACTTATAAACCGGTACAATTTGGTCAAGAGTCTGCACGTCGGTGGGGAAGTGTTGAAGGGACTTTCCGTTTCGTGTATAAGCGGCACATATCTTGATCTCGTCGAAATCGTCGAGAACGTCAAGTTTGGTGATTGCGATCCGGCTGATTCCGTTGACCCGGACGGAATAGTTCAGGCTTACCATGTCGAGCCATCCGCAGCGGCGCGGTCGTCCGGTGGTTGCTCCAAACTCTCCGCCCATTGTTCGAAGACGTTCCCCGGTTGCATCGGACAATTCGGTGGGAAACGGACCGTTGCCAACGCGCGTCGAATACGCTTTAACGACGCCGAGAATGGACTGAATGGAAGTGGGGGGGATGCCCAACCCGGTGCAGGCCCCTCCGCTTGTGGGGCTGGATGAAGTGACATACGGATAAGTTCCGTGATCTACATCGAGCAACGCCCCCTGAGCTCCTTCAGCGAGTACCGTTTTCTTCTTGCGCAGGGCCGCATGCAGGTACTCTGATGTGTCCGTGACATACGCGTCGATGCGCTTGTCGAATTCCTGATATTCATGAATGATCGAGTCGAGATCCAGTTCCTTTGCCTGATAAACCTTTTTCAGGAGTTCGTTTTTCTCTTCGATGTTGCGCTTCAGCTTCCTGCACAGGACATCGCGGTCGAGCAGATCGACGACCCGAATGCCGATGCGCATGTACTTGTCGATGTACGCAGGTCCGATTCCGCGCCCCGTCGTGCCGATCTTCTGGTCGCCCTGTTCGCGGATCGAGTCGAGGGCCTTGTGGTAGGGCATGATCAGGTGGGCGTTATGGCTGATCAGGAGCCGGCCTTTGATGCTGATCCCGGCTGATTGGAGCTGGTCGATCTCGGTCATCAACGCCTTGGGATCGATGACAACGCCGTTTCCGATAATGCAGGTGACGTGTTTGTGAAAAATACCCGACGGAATCAGATGGAGGACGTATTCCTGTTCCTTCCTGGAGCCTTTGGCGGGAATGACCACCGTATGGCCGGCATTGGCACCGCCCTGATAGCGTGCGACGATGTCAACGTCTTTGCTCAAATGGTCGACAATCTTCCCCTTCCCCTCATCACCCCACTGAGCACCGACGATTACTTGGACAGGCATTTTTGAAATGGAAGATGGAAAATGGAAGATGGAGATTGAACGATCAATAACCGGGAAAATGGTAGTCAAAAATTGGTCAAGATTCAAACATGCTCTCAAATACTCATCTACTCCACTACTCCTTTGCAATTCACCCATTTCCTCCCTACTTTTTCTTCACTCATCTACTCATCTACTCATCGACTCATATACTCTTGGATAAATTCATCATCCACGGCGGTAAATCGCTTTCGGGCACGATCCGCGTGAGCGGGGCGAAAAATGCTTCGCTCGCATTGATGCCGGCGACCATTCTGGCACCCGGGAAATTCAAGCTCTCGAACACTCCTGCCCTGCGCGACGTGGTGACGATGGGTCGGTTGTTGGAATCTCTCGGTTGCACGACGCAGCATCAGGATCATACTCTGATCGTCGACTCCTCAAAAATCACGAAATTCGAAGCTCCGTATGATCATGTTAAAAAAATGCGCGCATCGATCTACGTGCTCGGCCCCTTGCTTGCCCGCTATGGTCAGGCGAGGGTCTCCTTGCCCGGAGGATGCGCCTGGGGTCCGCGCCCGGTCAATCTGCACATTGAAGGACTGAAACGCCTTGGGGCATCGATCGACCTCGACGCCGGTTACATTGTCGCAAAGGCAAAACGGCTTACAGGGGCGCGGATTCTCTTTGATATTTCGAGTGTCGGGGCGACCGGCAACGTCCTTATGGCAGCCGTGCTGGCCAAAGGAACAACGGTTGTCGAAAACGCGGCGATGGAGCCCGAAATTGCCTCGCTCGCAGAGTTTCTGATCCGCATGGGCGCGAAAATTCATGGACTGGGATCAAGCACGCTGGAGATCGAAGGCGTTGACGAACTTCATCCGACAGATATCGAAACGATTCCGGACCGGATTGAAGCCGGTACATTCCTTGTCGCCGCCGCGCTCGCCGGGAAAAAGGGCGGGGTGGTTCGTGTCGAACGATGCAATCCCAGGCACTTGGGTGCCCTAACGAACAAGCTCGAGGACGCGGGCGCGAAGCTTTCGTACGGCAAGGATTTCATCGAACTCACACCCCCGGACACCATCCGGCCCGTCAATGTGATGACGGCGGTTTATTCGGGATTTCCCACCGATATGCAGGCACAATGGATCGCTCTCATGAGCCTGGCCGGTGGAACAAGCGTTGTTACGGATACGGTGTATTTTGACCGGTTCACCCATGTTCCCGAGCTTCAGAGGCTCGGTGCTCAAATCACCGTGAAAGAGAATAAAGCAACAATTATCGGCTCAAAGGAGTTGACCGGAGCCAAGGTTATGTCCACAGACCTTCGCGCCAGCGCCTCCCTGATTCTGGCGGGTCTTGCCGCTCACGGGACAACAGAAGTGTTGCGCGTGTATCATATTGACCGCGGATACGAACAAATCGAGGAAAAGCTCAAGGGTCTGGGAGCGGAGATCACGAGAGTCCGCAGCGAAGAATTCTGATGCATCGGCTCGTCACATGTTATTTCTGAAAACCTGTCTCGCCCAACCGCGTTTTCGCACTCTTCTCATTATTCTCACTCTTCTATCGCTTGTCTGCACCCAGATTCCTCTTCTGAACTACCTCGGATTTGAGTTCTCCGTTCTCATGTCCATCGCCGGGGGGTACTGTGCCGGACTGTTGACTCTCGCCCTCGTTTCCCATGCCAACGGGAATACCTACAAACAATTCATGCTTTCTGCGGGAGCCGGCCTCCTGATGCTTGTTCCCCCTCTCGTCGTCATTTCCGTCAATGCATTCTTCATTCGGAATTGCTCTTTCACCGACGGACTCATATTATACGGCCTTGGCCCCGTTCCTGCTGTCCTCTTTGTCGTCGCTCTTGCAATTCTTGTCACCGCCCTTGTTTCCCGCTGGCGCAAAACAGTACTGACGATCGCAGTGATCGCCTTTCTTGCTCATATCCCGTTCGTGACGCTGACCTCACCGCAGATCTTTGCTTTCAATCCTATCCTCGGCTACTTTCCCGGCATCACCTACGACGAATCCCTCCAGATCGGAAGCTCTCTTTTTCAATTCAGAATTCTGACAATCCTTTTTGCTGCAGTTATGCTTCTCTCCGCCGATGTGATAAGGGATCGGAAGGCGCAGAGGCCTCTCTCGCGGACGCGGGTCATTGTCTTGATCATGGGTGGGATATTCCTGGCGTCAGCGTACTGGTTCAGCGATCGTTTGGGTTTTTCGTCGTCGGAAAAATTCATTCGGAACGAACTCGGGGGCGAGTACGATTCCGAACACTTCACGATTCTCTATCCCAAAGATTCCGTGACGACGGAAGAGCTTGAACGTCTCGCCGCCAGGCACGAATTCTATTTCAGTGAGATCGCAAGGGAGCTTCGTATCGTGCCCGCGCGCAAGATCCGGTCGTTTCTGTACGCGTCGGCGGAGCAGAAGGGGCGGCTGATCGGCGCGGCAGGCACCAATATTGCAAAACCATGGCGTTGGGAATTGCACGTGAATGTGGGTGATGTGGACCGCGTACTCAAACATGAAATGGTCCACATTATGGCGGCAGATTTTGGCATTCCTGTCTTCCGGATCAGTCTGAACTCCGGCCTGATCGAGGGTCTGGCCATGGCTGTCGAACGCGTGGAGTACGACGAAACACTCCATCGACTCGCAGCGCAGATCTTCGCATCCGGTTTGCGTCCGGATGTCGAGGGTCTTTTTAGCGTTTCAGGATTTCTCAAAGCACACGGGGGTACGAGCTACGTGGTTGCAGGCTCGTTTTGCCGTTATCTGATCGATCAGTACGGAATGCGTCGGTTCAAGTGGCTTTACCGGACAGGGAGTTTCGCATCCTTCTATAATAAAGAGCTTTCCATGCTGATAGAGGAATGGCGCAGGTTCATCAGTCAGCCGGAACCTTCCGTGAACGAACTCACGCGGGCGGCGTACATGTTCCGGCGGCCGTCGATCTTTGGCAAGGAGTGTGCGCGGGTGATCGCGGAGCTCAACGAAGAAACCCGGAATGCCGTGCGCCGGGGGGATTTCGGGAAAGCGGTGGAATCATCACGACGCTCGCTCGAGCTCAGCAGGTCGCCCGAAGCCATTGTTCAGCATGCCAATGCTCTCCTGCGATCCGGCAAAGCAGAGGATGCGGTGGCATTCGGGTCGGACGCACTTGCGGATTCCATGATCGCTCACACGTTGCTGCCGTTGTATCTTACGATGGGCGACGCATATTGGCAATTGGGGAATATGATGGAGGCGGGGCGGTTGTATGAAGCGCTGTATTCCGTACATCTCAGCCCGTCCTACGATGAGGCACTCGGTGTTCGCCGGTTTGCATTGCGTGATCCTGAGAGTATGCAGTGGAGGGAATTCATTCTCGGAGGCGTACCTGATTCGCTGAAAATTCCCTGGCTAGAGTCGAAATTGACTTCCGGGCGATTTACTCCCCTGGTTCCGTATTTGCTGGGCAGAGAACTCATGGCGGCGGACCGAATGGCCGACGCACGAAAAGTCCTCCTCCTCCTGCGTCCGATGAATGTTGGTGTCCTCGAGTTCTTCCGCATACGGCGTCTTGCCACCCTTCATCTTGAACTCAAGGAGTATCAGAAAGCAAAAATGTACTTTTGGGAGTCGATGAATCACACGACGAAGGAGTCCCATCGGATCGAAAATGAAGAATTGATCCGATGGTGTGATTGGCTGGGAGAGAGGCCCTGACTCGGGTGAAAAGGAATTACACAGGGAAACACCGAAGGGGCACAGAGAAACACCGAGGGAGGGCATTCTCTGTGTAACTCTCTCTTTGTCTTTTCCTCTGCGGCTCTCTGTGAAATAATCCTGGAAAAAAGTTACACAGAAATACACAAAAGTCACCCAGTTTCTGTGCCAGATTTTGATTTCCCCCATTTTTCATTTACTTTAATGCATTCCTTATCAATGGTCGAGGCTGGCTGGACAAGCCGACCTCTGATCTCTGATTTCCGACCTCTGATCCTGACCGACCCGGGAGTTCATACATGAAAACGACAATTAACGATGTGTGGGCGAGGGAAATCCTCGACTCACGCGGCAACCCGACATTGGAAGCAGAAGTAACGCTCGAAGACGGCACGGTGGGGCGCGCAGCGGTGCCCAGCGGCGCTTCAACCGGCGAGAACGAAGCGGTGGAATTACGCGATGGCGACAAGGCGCGGTATTCGGGCAAAGGCGTCACCAAAGCCGTGGCCAACGTGAACGATGTCCTATCTGAAGAAGTTGTGGGGTTCGATGCAAAGGACCAGGTGGGCCTTGACCGCATGATGCTTCAGCTCGACGGCACGCCCAATAAATCGAAACTCGGCGCCAACGCAATCCTTGGAGTTTCGCTTGCTGTCGCAAAGGCGGCAGCCCAGTCCGCAGGGGTTCCCTTGTATCGCTACATTGGCGGAACGAATGCCAGGGTTCTGCCTGTGCCGATGATGAACATTCTGAACGGCGGCAAACACGCCGACAATAACGTTGATTTCCAGGAATTCATGGTCATGCCGGTCGACGCGCCCAGTTTCGCTGAAGGATTGAGAATGGGTGTCGAGGTATTCCATTCTTTGAAATCCGTTCTGCACAAAAAAGGATACAACACCGCGGTTGGTGATGAAGGCGGATTTGCACCGAATCTGAAATCGAACGAAGAGGCGCTGGAGGTTATTTTGGAGGCAATAAGCAAAGCGGGCTACAAGGCAGGAGAGAATATCTATATTGCCCTCGATCCGGCAGCCAGCGAATTCTATGATAAAGACAAGAAGAAATATGTGTTCAGCAAATCCGATAAGTCGGAAAAATCATCCGAACAGATGGTAAAATATTGGGAGGGATGGACGAAGCAATTTCCGATCATTTCGCTCGAAGATGGGATGGCAGAGAATGATTGGGAGGGATGGAAGATGTTGACGGATACCGTCGGGAAGCGGATTCAGCTGGTGGGTGATGACGTGTTTGTCACGAACGTCGAGTATCTGTCGAAAGGCATTGACATGGGTGTAGCAAACTCGATCCTGATCAAAGTCAATCAGATCGGCACACTCACCGAGACGCTGGATGCGATCGAAATGGCGAAGCGGGCAAAGTACACGACGGTTCTCAGCCACCGCTCCGGCGAAACCGAAGACACCACTATTGCCGACATCGCAGTGGCCACCAACGCGGCGCAGATTAAAACCGGATCGGCAAGCAGAACTGATCGCATCGCAAAGTACAATCAACTTCTGAGAATTGAAGAAGATCTGGATACGAACGGATACTATGCGGGATTCGGAGCGTTTAATGTAAAGGTGGATTAAGTAAAGAAGCGTTATTGGTTTTGGTTCGTTGTTTTAGTTTGCTGGTTTCTAGTTATGGTCGCAAAAATTGATGAGCGGCGGGGATTCGGCCAAAACACAACCAGCAACCAATAACCAAAACAATCAACCACGAACTAACGGCGCCTTTTCTTAAAGAGAGAGTGATTTACTCAAACGGTTGAATCTGAACACCATGATCAAATTCGGCACCGACGGCTGGCGCGGCATTATTGCCGATGATTTCACATTTGACAATGTGGCGAAGGTCGCCCTTGCGACGGCTCAATTTTTCAAGCGGCATAAGAAGATCAGGAATGGGGTCATCGTCGGCTACGACGCCAGGTTTCTTTCACGGGAATTTGCCGAGTTGACGGCAACGGTTCTCGCATCCAAAGGCATCAAGGTCATCCTCTCCCGGGAAATGTCTTCGACGCCCATGGTTTCCCTCCTTTCGAAAAAATTGAATGCAGCGGGCGGCGTTGTCATCACCGCGAGTCACAATCCGGCCAAGTATAACGGATATAAGCTCAAAGGCGACTTCGGCGGACCCGCACATCCCGAAATGATCCAGAAACTCGAAAAAGAGCTAAGGAAAGTGCGCAGTCCGCAATCCAAAATCCGCAATCCGCAATCATTTGAATCCTTGGTTCGCAAGGGGACGATCAAAGAAATCGATTTCACCTCTGCCTATGTTTCCGATATCCGCTCCAAGCTCGACCTGAACGCAATCAAAGCATCAGGAATCCGCATCGCCTTTGATGCCATGCATGGAGCGGGACAGGGCGTACTGGAACAACTCGTCCCTGTCGCAGTCTCCCTCCGGAATACGTACAATCCATCCTTTGGCGGATCGCATCCCGAACCGCTTCCCCAGCATCTGAAGGAGCTCTCTGCAACCGTTGTCCTGAGTAAATGCGACATCGGCATCGCGACGGACGGAGATGCAGACCGATTGGGAGCGTTCGATGAGCGCGGTGAGTTCGTGGATTCCCACAGGATCTTTGCCGTTCTCTTGAAATATCTCGTCGAGGTCAAAGGGATGAAGGGGGAAGTTGCAAAATCGTTTTCTGTCAGCCAACTCATCGATAAAATGTGTGCGAAATACGGGCTTACTCTCCATGAGACGGCCATCGGGTTTAAGCACTTGTGCCGACTCATGACGGAGCGCGATATTCTTGTCGCGGCGGAAGAAAGCGGCGGCCTGGGGGTCAAAGGACACTTGCCCGAACGCGACGGAATCTATATCGGTTTGCTCCTGTGCGAGATCATGGCTGTGCGGAAGAAAAAACTGAGCGAATTGGTGCAGGAGGTGATGTCGGAATTCGGGTGGCATTATTTCAATCGCATCGATGCGCATCTCACGGAGAAAGAGAAAAACAGGATCTTGGGCGTTTATAAAAAGGGGGTGAAGTCCCTTGGGGGCAGGGATGTTCTCAGAGTGGAAACCAAGGATGGGTTCAAGCTCTTTGTGAAGAATGGGTGGGTGCTGGTTCGGGCGTCCGGAACGGAGCCTCTCATTCGGTTTTATGCGGAATCGGATACCCCGGAGAACGTCGAGTCTCTCCTGAAATCCGCCACCAGCGTGTAATATCTTTCTTCTTACTCCTTACTCCTTACTCCTTACTTCATACTCTGGTATTTGCAGAGAAAATTGGCTCAAACATGCCAATTTTGGCCAACTTCTGCCCCCAACCAAACCCACTTTGCGTGGTCTAATCTTATGTCCGAAGCAAAAACATCAAATAGTATGACGCCTGTTGATTCAGATCTGATCCTCAAAGCCCGGGATGGCGACATGATGGCGTTTGAACAGCTTGTTTATCGCTATGATAAACAGGTCCTGTCCATGGCGGCATCGTATGTCAACAGCTCCGAAGACGCAAAGGATATCTATCAGGAAGTTTTTCTTCGCGTATTCAGAAGTTTAAAAAAATTCGAACTTCGCAGCGAGTTCTCCACTTGGCTCTACAGGATCACGACAAACGTTTGCCTGACTCACCGGTCACGCAGAAAGCGGCACACCCACGCTTCCATCCACGAGGGTGAAGGCGACGATGAAGCACACGGGGTCGCAACGGATTCCGGAACCGACCGTCGAGCACTGGGCACGGAGATCACTGATCGGGTCCGTGAAGCATTGAAAACCCTCTCGCCACAGCAACGCATGGTGTTTACTCTTCGGCACTTCGAGGAATACAAGCTTCGGGAAATTGCTGAAATGATGAATTGCACTGAAGGAACGGTCAAAAAGTACTTGTTTACTGCCACACGAAGGATGCGTGAACAACTCAAGGATATGGTCGCATAATCGAAAACTGAGACTTCTATGAATCACGAACTCTACAAATCATGGCTTCATCTGCTTGCTCTTGACGAGCTTGAACCAGCGGATCGGGAAGCTCTCGACGTTCACCTCGCAGGTTGCATCGAATGCCGGTCCGAACTGGAACAATTGCGCAAGTTTCGCGACGCCGTCGCGGGTCAGCGGTTCACAATAACGGATTCTCTTCTACAAGAGGCACGGCAGGAATTGCGGGCTGTATTGCGGATTGAGCGGTCCCGCGTTCCTTTCTGGTCGGGAATCATGGCGCGCGTTGACGACGTCCTGGCCCCTTGGGCAAAAGTCTCCGTTGCGGGAGCTGCAATGGTTACAACCGGATTCTTCGCCGGCTATCTGGCGTTCTCAGGCGATCCCTCCGCCGGTGGCGGCATCGCTCTCGAAGAGACCGGTGACGGCACAGATATCATTCGGGGAGAAGCACGCATCACGAACGTGCGGTTTGATGATCCCGATGCTTCGGATGGCGAAATCGAGTTTTCCTTTGATGCCGTGAGCCCTGTGAGAGTCAAAGGAAGTCCGAATGATCCCGGCATCCAAAGCGTGCTTACACGTGCTCTCATCACAGAGGAAAACCCCGGGGTCCGGCTGAGAACGGTCAGCGCCATCACTTCCCAGATCCAGATCAATACCGGCGCGCCCGATGAGGCAGATAACGATGTGAAACGCGCCCTGATCGATGCCATGAAGTACGACGATAATCCTGGCGTTCGCAAAGAAGCCCTTCGTGCGCTTGCGAAATTCCCGTTTGATGAGTTGATCAAAGAAGGATTATTGTATGTGCTCAGCAAAGACAAGAGCGAAGGTTTGCGGGTTGATGCAATTAACAGTCTTGGGGCCGTAAGAAGCCAGATCACAGCTTCGGACGACCGGCTCCTGGACATCCTGCAAAAGAGGGTGGAATTCGATAACAACCGATACGTCCGGACACGAGCCCGGGCGGTCTTAGAGGAGGTCAAACAGCAATGAAAAAGCTCATGATGATTCTGTTCACAATGGTCGCTTTCCTGGCGATTCCCGCCGGGGCCCAAAAGCGGAATGTCGAGGAAAAAGGTGTCTCCGAAAAAACCTTCACTGTCGAAAAAGACGGCAAACTTGAAGTGTCGGTTCGTTCGGGCGATATTCGTATCACTCCCGGGTCCAAGAGCGAAGTGTATGTGCGTGCCGAGGGAATCGATGACGAGGACCTCGACCGGTTGCGGATGACCCAATCCGGCAACACCGTTCGCGTCGAATTCAGGCCTCGCGGTGGTCGGGACGGATGGAATGGCAACCCGAGATTCGAGATCAGCATCCCGACGGATTTCAACGTCGACATGAAAACATCCGGCGGCGACCTGGAAGTTACCGGCGGAGTGAATGGCAAGATCACAGGCTCCACTTCGGGTGGCGATATCAAGCTCAACAATGTCACCGGCACGGTGGACATGTCCACCTCCGGCGGTGATGTGAGGGTCGGCGAGATCAAGGGAAATGCGGATCTCAGCACGTCCGGCGGCGATATCGAGCTTCGGAAGGTCGACGGCGAGGCCAATGTGCGCACTTCGGGCGGCGATATCAAGGTTGAAAGCGTCGGCAAAAAACTTGAAGCCAAGACATCAGGTGGCGATATTGAGATCGGTGATGTCGGCGGAGAGGCGAACGTTTCGACTGCCGGTGGAAATGTGCGCGTCGGCAGAGTGTCCGGTGATGCACGATTGCGAACAGCCGGCGGCGATATCATCCTGCGCGGCGCCAGCGGCAGGGTGAATGCATCCACGGCGGGCGGCGATATCGAACTCGAGAATATCACGGGATCCATTGAAGCCAAAACGGCCGGTGGCGAGATCAAGGCGGAACTGGTCCCAACCGGTAAAGGCCAAAGCGAGCTCAAGACCGCGGGAGGTAACATTCGGCTAGCCGTGCCCGAGAATGCCAAAGCCACGATTGAAGCAATCATCCGGATCGACGGCCGGTGGGGTTCAAGAAGCCAGCGGTACGATATCCGCTCGGATTTCACGGCAGAATCCTACAAGAAAGACGATGACTATGAAGAGATCCGTGCGACCTACGTTTTGAATGGCGGCGGCGAGAAGATCTATCTGGAAACCGTCAATTCGAATATCGAGATCAGGAAACTGAAGAAGTAAGGCAGTTATTGTTCCTGATTCGTAGTTATGAAGGTCTATGAAACCCCCGGTCCTTTTCTGGCTGGGGGTTTTGCTTTTGGGGAGCGCACTGTAAACAGTGAACAGAATATTGTCCCCATCACGGAACCACATCCGCTCGGATGCTGTTCTATGCTCGATAAAGTTTCACGCCGTCCGCAATCGGCAATCCGCAATCTCATTGATTTTCCATTGAAACTCTCCCCATCTTCCCCTAACTTTGTCAAAATGATTATACGCCGGTTTCTTTTTCTTTCCCTTTTCTCCCTCGTTTCTGTCTTCTTCTTATCAGCCGGTACCGGCGATAAGAAGGTGGCCGCGGCCCGTACGGCAACCCCCATCCGCATCGATGGCATTCTGAACGAACCCGAGTGGCAATCAGCTTCCCCTGCAACAGGATTTACACAGTATTTGCCTTTGGAGGGTCAACCGGGGACTCAGACGACGGAGGTTCGCATTCTGTACGACGAGGATGCCTTGTACATCGGTGCCACGATGACCGATTCCGATCCGTCGCGTATTGTCGCGCGGCTGGCACGCCGCGATGATGAGGTGGAATCCGACTGGTTCTCTGTTCGACTCGACAGCTATCATGACCACCAAACGGCATTCGAATTCACGGTGAACGCTGCGGGAGTGAAAACCGATATTCTCATTTCAGATGACGGCAGGGAAGAAGACGCGTCCTGGGATGTCGTGTGGGACACGGAAGTGCAGATCACTTCAACGGGATGGACGGCCGAGATCAAAATTCCGTTCAAAGTTCTCAGATTCTCTGATAAACCGGAACAAGAATGGGGAGTGCAGTTCATCCGGTACATCTCCCGTCTTTATGAGATACAGCATTGGGTGCTCATTGGAAAAAGCGAAAGCGGGTCTGTTTCGAAGTTCGGGAATCTGACCGGCCTGCAAAACATCAGGCGCCCGGGTCAAATTGAGCTCCTTCCGTACGTCGTCGGTGGAAACAGATTTCTGCCCGCGTCCCCGGCATATCCCAATGGAAACGACTTCACCTCCAACGCCGGTTTTGATCTCAAGATCCGGCCAACCACTTCGCTGACCATCGACGCGACATTTAATCCGGATTTCGGTCAGGTGGAAGCTGATCCCGCTGTTTTGAATCTCAGCACCATCGAAACGTTTTATCCGGAAAAGAGGCCGTTCTTCATCGAGGGATCACAGATCTTCCGGCTTTCAACCTTTGGCGGTCCGGGCCTTTTCTATTCACGGCGTGTCGGCAGAGCCATCAGTGTCCAGGCCCCGCCGGGCGGTCACGTTGAGAGTGAACCGAGGACTTCAACGATCCTGGGTGCAGCCAAGATCTCCGGAAAAACGGAGGATGGACTCTCGATCGGAGTGCTCGAAGCCGTAACGGCGGAGGAGAAAGCAACATTTGTTGATTCTCTGGGAAATAAGTCGACGAGAACCGTCGAACCCCTGACAAACTACAGCGTCATCCGTCTCCGCAAGGACGTTCTTGGAAATTCGAACGCAGGGCTGATGCTGACCTCAGTCCAGCGCCAGGGGCGGACTCCGGCCTTTACCGGGGGATTGGATTGGAATCTGAAATTTGATGAAAGCACGTACCGGGTTGATGGATTTCTCGTCGGTTCGCGAACATCAACACCGACCGGGACGAAACTGGATGGGTCGGCCGGGAAGATTGGTTTCAGCAAGGATGGAGGGCAGCATTGGCGGGGAAATACCGGAATCGATTTCACTTCAAAAGGGTACAATGTCAACGACATCGGGTTCTTCCGCAGACCGAACGATTGGGGTTCGAACGGAGAGATCCTGTATCGGGACGATGAAGTGACAGACTGGAAGCGGATCTACAACATCGCTGCCGGGTACCACTATCGATGGAATTTTGACGGTGCAGAGTTGTTCCATTCGTACAGCCTAACCGGGTACGTGATGCTTCCGAATTTCTGGGAAATCAATGCTGGCGGCGCGATGGACATCGGCAAGTACGACGACCGGGAAACAAGAGGAAACGGCCTGTTTCGGCGGGCGCGCACAACGTCCCTCGCGCTCGCGATAGAATCGGACCCCCGCCAGGATGTTGTTGGGATTCTCTCTGCGGATACCCGACAGGATACCCGCAATGGCTCTGTATTCCGAATTGGAGTGCAAACAGAACTCAAACTCGCCACCTCCGTCACCGTCACGCTCCTGCTGGAAAGCAATAATCAGAACCGTCAGTTGGCTTGGGTCACGAATCTCGTCGATCCCATGGTATCACCCAATTTGACCAGTATTCTTGCGGAACGGACAACCAAAGAGTGGAATTTCACGACACGGGGCACCTTTATTTTTACGAGAGACCTGACGCTTCAGGCGTACCTGCAGCTCTTCTTTGCCAAAGGTCGGTACGAGAATTTTGTCAGAATGGCCTCCCCGGATCAGTTCGTCCCCTATGCCTACAGCTGGCCGGAGTTCAACCGTCTCACGCTGAATTCCAACGTTGTCCTTCGATGGGAGTATCTGCCGGGAAGCACGCTGTTTCTTGTTTGGTCTCAAGCGCGGGACGGCGATCATGGAACATACGGCACGTCCCTCGGCAGGGATTTCGACAATGTATTTTCCCTGCCCGTCCAGAATGTCCTTCTGCTGAAGATCAGCTATTGGATGAGCATTTGACGATCCGGATTGGGTCGTTCCTACGGAACTTCTCGGGGGTCGGTTGTTTGATGCGTTCTACCAGAAGCATCGTCCCTACGGGACTGATTCCTGGGTTCGTATTGTTTCCTTCCCCGCCA
>JBBEEC010000004.1:0-46488 GCA_040880975.1 Bacteroidota bacterium
ACGGCTTCGTTTGCTCCGCCATGAAGCGGGCCGTACAATGCAGCGGCGGCTCCTGCTGCTGAGCAATACGGGTCGGCCTGTGAGCTGCCGATGGACCGCATGGTGTTCGCGCTGCAGTTCTGCTCGTGGTCTGCGTGCAGAATGAACAGCACGTCAAGCGCTTTGGCAAGCACCGGACTCGGTTTGTACTTCATTTCTGCAACACGGAACATCATGCTCAGGAAATTCTCCGTGTACGAAAGGTCATTGTCCGGATACACGTACGGCATGCCGAGACTGTTGCGATATGCGAATGCCGCAATCGTCGGAACCTTGCCGATGAGCCGCCAGATCTGCTTCTGTCTGGTTTCCGGATCGAGAACTTGCTTGGCTTCCGGATAGAAGGTAGAAAGCGCGGCAAGCGTGCTTACAAAGATGCCCATCGGATGAGCGTCGTAGCGGAATCCTTCCATAAGGCGCTTCACGTTCTCGTGCACAAAGGTGTGGAGCCGAATGTGCTCCGACCATTCCGTGTGCTGCTCCTTGTTCGGAAGTTCGCCGTAGAGAGTCAGATATGCGACTTCCAGGTAGGTGTGCTTTTCCGCCAATTGATCGATGGGGTAGCCCCGGTACAGCAAGATGCCTTTGTCGCCATCAATGAACGTGATCTTGCTCTTGCAGGATGCCGTGTTCATGAAGGCCGGATCATAGGTCATCAATCCGAAATCATCGGCATTGACCTTGATCTGACGCAGGTCAATTGCCTTGACCGTGTCGTTCTGGATCGGAATCTCGTATTGCTTTCCGGTCCGTGAATCCGTGATCTTCAACGTCTCAAGCTTCACGCCTTCGCCGTTCTTCTTCTCGGTTTTTGAAGTCATCTGTTCCATGTCGCTCTCCTTGCAATCGGTTTTGAAAAGCGAGGAGCGGACAAAGCCCACTCCGATTTGTGCAAAGGGTTCAAACGGCGTGCCAGGCAAAAACTCGTTTTTCGCAGGAAGACCCACAAGTCCGGGCTACTTTCCTCCCAATCATAAGAAAAAGGCCGTTGTTTGGGAATAACAGGTGGAGAAATTCAACGGAGGAATGGTGGGGGGGTCGTTACTTTACGTGGCATTGAGAGAGGCGCTTCAGTCCGGCCATCTCGCCCCGAATGAGGGCTTCTTTTTTGGCGCGGGACCAGGATTTAACCTGTTGCTCCCTGCGGAAGGCTTCTCGATAGGAATCGAATGATTCGGAATAGGCAAGAGATACGGGTGGGTCAAGACGAGTTGTTCTACTACCTGTTCCAGCGAAATGCTCCTTCACTCTTTTGTCGAGGTTCCTAGAAGAACCCGTATAAAGTCCCCCCGATCGAAGGCGTAGTATATAGAAATGCGCCGGAATAATGCCCCCCAAAAATCTGATAAAAAAAGTCTCTCGACTCGTCCCGCTTCGCGGGACTCGCTCGAGACTGCTTCGACTCGCCCCTCGATGGCGGAGCTCTGAGCGAGCCCCGTCAAAAAAGCCCGCCCCATACACTTGACGGGGCGAGTCGAAGAGCTCCGCGAGTAGGACTCGAACCTACAACCCTGCGGTTACGGTAGTCCCAGTGCTTTCGCACTGGTCCGGACTATCTCATCACCCTTCGAACTTCTGAACGAAGTTTGGTAGGGGCCGGGCGCTTTTGAGGCGTATTGGTGAGATTCCTCATCCTCTAGTCTCTGCACGTTTCCCGCTACAGTACGATCTCTTTGCGGGAGTTCGCTCAGGATTACCATCCTCCAGCAATCGGAGATTAGGCTTCCCTGAATTCACCCGGTGTTTCAATCCCGATTACTCGGGAAAGCTGCGATGGATGCGTGAATTTCCCGATGACAATTCGCACATACAAGAGTGCACTTGTCGAGTTCGGTCTTCACCTTGGACCAACTTCGAGTAACTCCTTTGGAGGAAATCCCAAAGTCTTTTCTCTTCGGATCCTTATGGTGAAATTCCAATGCTTCGACGCACTTGCCATATCCACAAAGTTCACAACAGCCCCCTTTGTAGTCTATGGCTTTCTGGCGCAGTTTCTTTCGCCGCTTAGTGACGGCTTGAATCAGATACAGTCGCCTGTCTGCGTAGCGCCGAGAATCTCTATTCATGCATCCCCCTCACAGCCGCATGCTCTACCATTGAGCTATCGCGGAATGCGAAAAAACAACCCGGATTTCTCCGGGCCTTCTCAATATATCCGAAAATCATCCGAATGTCAAGAAACTCTCACTTCAGAGAGTTCCGGAAAGAAAAAAAGAAACTCTGAAAATACCTTCGAAATCTTTTCGAATAGTACTCATTTCAATAACCCATCTGTGAGTATCGGTGTGGATCAGCGAGCATCTTGCGTCTCCTTTCATTTCGGCCTATATTCGTTCAGAATTTATTTCAAAAGGAGACGGAAATGTTGAAGGGCGGAATGCCGAATATGCAGGGTATGATGAAGCAGATCCAGGAAATGCAGGATCGGATCGCAAAAGTACAGGCTGAACTGGAACAAAAGATGGTGACCGCCGATGCGGGGGGCGGAATGGTCAAAGTAACGGCGAACGGTAAGCAGCAGATCGTGAAGATCGAAATTGAAACCGAGGTGATCAAACCCGAAGAAAAGGAGATCCTCGAAGATCTCGTCGTTGCAGCGGTGAACAAAGCCCTTGAGCAGTCCAACGCCTTGGCCCAACAGGAAATGCAAAAAGCCACCCAGGGGATGATTCCGAACATTCCGGGGCTCAATTTTCCCGGAACATAAATAATATGACGTTTACTGCAGAATCTGTCGATCAGCTGGCCGGGCAATTCGCACAGTTACCCGGGATTGGAAGGAAAACCGCCTACCGGCTTGCTCTGTACGTTCTGAAAATGAACCGGGAGGAAGTCGTGACCCTCGCCAGGGCCTTGGTGAATGTGAAGGACAAGGTGCGTTATTGCTCCGTTTGCTCGAATATCACGGAGAACGACCCGTGCGGAATCTGCTCGAATCAAAAACGCGACCGGCACATGATCTGCGTTGTCGAGGAGCCGAGTGACGTTCTGGCTCTTGAGAAAACCAACGAATTCAAGGGACTGTATCATGTTCTGGGCGGTGCCCTTTCTCCTCTGGATGGAATCGGCCCGGATGATCTCAGAGTCAAGGAACTTCTCGCCCGGCTTTCCGTCACGCCGGCGGACGAAATCATTCTGGCCATGAATCCCAACGTCGAGGGGGAAGCCACGACCCTGTACCTCTCAAGGTTGCTCAAACCCCTCGTACCAAAAGTGACGCGCGTTGCCCGAGGGCTCCCGGTCGGGTCGGACCTCGAGTATGCCGATCTGGCGACGCTCTCCAGAGCGCTCGAGGGGCGCATCGCCGTTTAGCTTCCCGTCATGCGAATCATCGTCTCCTTCCTGCTTATGGCAGGAGCGTTCGGTTGCAGTCTCTTCGAAACCCGCGAGCCCGAGAACCCCGTTCAATCGAGCGCAACGTATGATCCTCCGACAACGGTGGATATCGTCTTTGCAAATCTCGTAAGCTCATTCCAGGATATCAACTCCGTCAATTACGCACGATCCTTTGCTGATTCCTCATTTGCGGGCAGGAGTTTTGTTTTCGAACCCACAGCCCAGGCCTCCTCTCAATATGCCGGAGTGTTTGCGTCGTGGACAAAGGTTGGCGAGCAGCAATATTTCGATAATTTCAAGGCGCAGCTGCAGCCGGGCACGGTTCCCGTTCTGATCATTGCGCGCACATCGGAAAGTCCCGGTGCCGATTCGGCCTTTGTCGAAGGCACTTATCAACTCAGCATTCCGCATACGATCACCGGTGTGCCGCAAACAGCGATCGGACGATTTCAGTTTTATCTGCTCAGGGATTCGCGTCAGTATTGGGTGATCTGGCGATGGGTGGATCTGGCAAATCAGCCCGCCGATTACACGTGGAGTCATTTCAAAGGTACATTCGGGCAGTAAACATGAGTGGCATGACCATACCGAACATGAGGCGATTGCGGCTTTCTTGCGTGGTACCTGTTCTCATTCTCATCGCGGCCTGCAATCCCTTCGCACCGGAATTTGATGATTCGATCGGCACGAACGATTCGATTCTCGGAGACGTCCGCACCGTTGATGGAGTGTATCAAAATGTCCGTTACGCGTACACGTTCAAGGATACGACGATCTACGGCCAGCTTCTCCATCCCGACTATTCCTTTGTCTTTCGGGATTACGAGCGTGGAGTGGATGTTTCCTGGGGACGCAACGAAGAAATGAGGATCACGCATGAGTTGTTCCGGAATGTCCAGCGAGTTGACCTTGTGTGGAACAACATCGTGGCCCTTACATCAGATTCCACCAACACGAATTCCGTCGTGAGCAGGAATTTTAATCTAACCTTCACCTTCAATCCGACGGACGTGGTTCGCGTTGACGGATTCGCGACGCTCACATTAACGAGAGGCGGTTCGTCCGATGCATGGCAGATTGTGCGGTGGAGAGATGAATCGAATTTTTAGTGGAGTATTTGAGTAGATGAGTATGTGAGAAAGGGAATGTCCTTCGAACCTGATCTTTGCCTGAAACCTGCCCGCCCCCGCCCGACTGAACGATGATAGCTCTTCACAGTCGTTCGGGCGGGCGACCGAACTTCGGGGGCAGTTGAGCGGTCGCCCCGTCAGACCGCAGACGGGCTGGCCGCCTGACCTGATTGCGTCTCATGAGGCGGGCAGGTTCGGGCGAGAAACCTTAAACCTTAAACCTTGAACCTCCCCATGATCTCCGTCGCTTACCAGGGTGAACCCGGTGCTTTTTCCGAATTGGCCGCAAGAAGGTTTTTCGGCAGGACGGCAAAACTTGTTCCGGTGAAGCACTTCGATGACGTGTTTCGGTTTACCACCAAAGGCGGCTTAAAGCGGGGGATCATACCGATTGAAAATTCCGTCTTTGGAAGTGTACATCAAAACTACGACCTCCTGCTTGATCACAATCTCTCGATCATCGGCGAAGTGACGCTAAGGATTCACCACCATTTGATGGCTTTGCCCGGTGTTCGATTGAATCACATCAAGTTCATCTTCTCTCATCCCCAGGCTCTCGGTCAATGTGAAGGTCACCTCAAAACCCTCCGTGCTTCCCGCCAAATTCCCCACTACGACACAGCCGGAGCGGCAAAAATGATCAGAGAGGAGGGTCGAACGAACGCGGCGGCAATTGCCAGTGCCCAGGCGGCACGGACATATCGGCTCGACATTCTGCGAAGGAACATTGAAGATAATCATCATAATTACACCCGGTTCCTTGTTTTGGCACGGTCCGGCAAACTTCCCGTCCGGAATGCAAAGACCTCATTGGTTTTCGCCACAAAGAACATCCCTGGTGCTCTTTTTCAAGCCTTGGCCGTCTTCGCTCTGCGTGAGGTCAATCTTCTGAAGATCGAATCGAGGCCGTTCGTTGGGAAACCATGGCAATATCTCTTCTATCTTGATGTCCTTGGATCGCCGCGTGATGAAAAAGTGCGAACGGCGTTGAAACATCTCGAAGAAGTGAGTACCTTTGTGAGAATTCTCGGCGGCTATCCCGTCGGGAGAACCTTCCAGGAATAATCGGCATGCAACTCGGATACATTATTCAAGAGGGTTTTTCGGGTTTCAAAAGGGCAAAACTCTCGATGGTGGCCTCCATTGTGACAGTGTCCATTTCGTTGCTCCTGCTGAGTTCATTTTCCATCCTCCTGCTCAATGCGAATTCCGTCATCCACGCCCTGCGGGACAAGGTGGAGATGGAGGCGTTCCTTCAGGATCCCATGACAAAACAGGAGATCAGCGCGGTCCAGGCGCGAATGCTCTCTGTCGAAGGTGTCGGTGAAGTGCGCTTTATCTCCAAAGACGATGCCGCAAAGATCTTCCAGGAACAATTCGGCGAGGATATTTACCGCGTTCTGGATTTTAATCCGCTCCCCGCGTCCGTAAAGGTGTTCCTGAGAGATGGGTACAAAACATCGGTCGCAGCAGAACGAATCTACACGGAGATCAAGGGTATCGACGGTGTGGAGGATGTGATTTATCGGAAGACCATGCTCGAGATGCTTGATAAACGCGTTACCACGATCATTGGATTTGCTTTGGGGATCGGGTTGTTTATCACCATATCTTCGATCTTCCTCGTTGCAAACACCATTCGGCTCGCGATCTATGCGAAACGCAAGATCATTCAAACGATGAAGCTCATCGGAGCCACACGCGGTTTCATTCGGACGCCCTTCCTGCTGGAAGGGCTTGTGCAGGGGCTGGTGGGCGGATTGATTGCAAGCGGTGTCGTGTTCTCCCTTTTTCATTACCTCGAACAGTGGGCCATCCCCCTCGCGGATTTTCTCGAAGTAGAACCCGCGGCCTATGGAGTCATTACTGCCGCCGGATGCCTGCTGGGCCTGTTCGGTAGTGTTCTCTCCATCCGCCGTTTTATCGGCGAAAGCGTCCTTCATTGAAGTGAAAACATCCGTCGTTGGAGACAGGAACCATTCCTGACGGATTTTTTGTTCGTTGCATTTTCATCAATTGTTTGATACAATTTTTGTATCGCATTCGTCCTTCCATGATCTCAATGTCCGTTCGTCACGTATCCCGCGATCTCCTATGAAGAGCCTTCTGCTGTTCTATAAATCCTCCATCGGGAAAAAGGTCGTCATGAGTCTTACCGGACTCTTCCTGTGTCTTTTCCTCCTGGAACATCTTATCGGGAATTTGCTGTTGTTCGCCAATGACAACGGCCATTTGTACGAGCAGTATTCGGCCCTGCTCGTTTCCAACCCGATCATTCGTGCCATCGAAATCGTCCTGTTTGCCTCCCTCATCGGCCACGCGATCAGCGGCGTGGTGGTTTGGTTCGGCAACCGGCGCGCGCGGCCGAAGAAGTACGAGACTTATCGGCTCGATGAGAATACCGAACTGGCGGCCAGAATTACCATGATCGGCGGGAGTATCATATTCCTATTCCTGATTGTCCATCTCTGGAGTTTTTTCTACCCGTTGCGCGTGACGGGTACGTCTCTCACGGCGTATGAACTTGTCCGGCTAAAGTTTTCCAATCCCTGGTTCTGTCTTTTCTACTTGTTTGCCCTTGTCCTCCTCGCCTACCACCTGAAACACGGTTTTCAATCGGCGTTCCAGTCGCTCGGGCTGGTCCATAAACGCTACAAAGGATTTCTCGACCTTGTCGCGGCGTTGTTCTGGCTTGTCGTGCCTGCGGGGTTTGCGGCAATCCCGATCTATTTCTATTTGTTTCACCGCGTCACACCCTCTGCGATTGTCTTCGGAGCTCAGTAACCATGAAACTCGATGCGAAAATTCCGGATGGACCCATTGAAAAGAAATGGTCCAACCATCGGTTCGATCTGAAACTCGTCAATCCGGCTAACAAGCGTAAGTATTCCATCATCGTTGTCGGAACCGGACTTGCGGGAGCTTCGGCAGCTGCCAGTCTCGCCGAGCTCGGTTACAACGTTCTTGCGTTTTCGTACCACGAATCGCCGCGCCGTGCCCACAGCATTGCGGCGCAGGGCGGAATCAACGCTCCCAAGAACTACTCAAACGACGGCGATAGTGTCTGGCGGTTGTTTTATGACACGGTGAAAGGCGGCGATTATCGGGCCCGCGAAGCGAACGTGTATCGGCTTGCCGAAGTGAGCGGATCCATCATCGACCAATGCGTCGCACAGGGGGTTCCATTCGCACGTGACTATGCCGGTTACCTGGATAACCGATCGTTCGGCGGCGCCCAGGTGGCCAGGACCTTTTATGCACGGGGGCAGACGGGACAGCAGCTTCTGCTCGGGGCCTACTCCGCGTTGTGCAGGCAGATCGACCTCGGCAAAGTGAAGTTCTATGATCGAAGGGAAATGCTGGATTTGGTGCTGATCGACGGCCAGGCCCGGGGCATAGTTGCGCGAAATCTGGTGAACGGGATCCTTGAGTCGTACGTTGCCGATGCCGTTGTTCTTGCCACGGGCGGCTATAGCAACGTGTTTTTCCTTTCGACCAACGCCAAGGCGAGCAATGCGACGGCCATTTGGCGCGCCCACAAACGAGGTGCAGTGTTCGGAAACCCCTGCTATACGCAGATCCATCCGACCTGTATTCCGCAAAGCGGCCAGTATCAGTCGAAGCTCTCGCTGATGAGTGAGAGCCTCCGGAATGACGGTCGCATCTGGGTCCCGAAGAAAAAAGGAGACAAGCGCCGGCCCGAAAACATCCCGGAGAGTGAAAGGGATTATTACCTCGAGCGCCAGTATCCGTCATTTGGCAATCTCGTTCCCCGTGACGTTGCATCCCGGCGTGCGAAGGAGATGTGTGATCAGGGGTTCGGCGTGGGTCCCACAAGCCTTGCCGTTTACCTCGATTTTTCCGACGCGATCAAACGCCTCGGAAAAGACGTCATCAAAGAGCGGTACGGGAATCTCTTCGGAATGTATCACGAGATCACGGCGGAGGATCCGTACGCGACTCCGATGAGGATCTATCCCGCTGTCCACTATACGATGGGCGGGTTATGGGTGGATTATAACCTCATGAGCAGTATCCCGGGCATGTATGTCATCGGGGAGGCGAATTTTTCCGACCACGGCGCCAACCGGCTCGGTGCTAGCGCATTGATGCAGGGGCTCGCGGACGGCTACTTCGTTCTTCCGTATACGATCGGGGATTATCTCGCCTCGCAATCCTTTAAACCGGTCAAAACCGATCATGCGGCGTTCAGGGCCGTTGAGCAGGAAAATGAAAAGACCATCAAGAAGTTGATGTCCATCAACGGAAAGAAGTCGGTCGATGAGTTCCACCGCGAACTCGGAGTGATCATGTGGGATCATGTGGGGATGGGGCGGAACAAAAAGGGATTGAAGAAAGCCCTCCAGTTGATTCCCGATCTTCGCGAACAATACTGGAAGGGTGTCCGGGTCACCGGAAGCGACCTGGACCTCAATGCAGAACTTGAGAAAGCGGGCCGGGTGGCGGATTTCTTTGAATTGGGAGAATTGATGGCGCGGGATGCACTGCACCGCGAAGAATCCTGCGGCGGACACTTTCGGGAAGAACATCAGACTCCCGATGGTGAAGCGAAGCGGAACGACAGCAGATTCAGCTATGTCGCGGCATGGGAGTATCGCGGCCCCAAGCGGGGTGAGGTGCTGAACAAGGAACATCTGAAGTTTGAGTATGTGAAACCTTCGCAGAGAAGTTACAAATAATTTCCAATTTCCAATTGTCGATTGTCGAATGAAATTGGCAATTGAAAATTGACATTTGACATTTGACATTTGACAATTCCAGAGGATAACCAAGGATGAACCTGACACTGAAAGTGTGGCGTCAGAGGAACAGGGAGGACGTCGGGAGATTTGAAACCTATCCCATGAAGGATGTCTCGCCCGACATGTCGTTTCTCGAAATGCTGGATGTGCTGAATGTCGAGCTCGTGCGAAAGGGCGAAGAGCCGGTCGCATTCGATCATGATTGCCGGGAAGGGATCTGCGGAAGCTGCGGTTTGATGATCGATGGCCGTGCCCACGGGCCGGGCCGGGCAGCGGCGACCTGTGAACTCCGCATGCGCAAGTTCCAGGACGGCGACGTTGTTACCGTAGAGCCCTGGCGCGCAGGGCCGTTTCCGATCATCAAGGATCTTGTGGTGGATCGGACTTCGTTCGATCGCATCATTGAAGCCGGGGGTTACGTTTCAGCAAAAACCGGCGGTATCCCCGATGGCAATGCGATTCTGGTTCCCAAACCAATTGCCGAAGAAGCCATGGATGCCGCATCGTGCATTGGATGCGGTGCCTGTGTAGCGGCATGCCCCAACTCATCAGCCATGCTGTTTGTAGCGGCAAAAGTTTCACAGTTCGCTTTGCTGCCCCAGGGTCAGCCCGAGCGGGAGACACGGGTTTTACGAATGGTCGACCAAATGGACAAAGAAGGATTCGGCAACTGTTCCAACAATTATGCTTGTGAAGCGGAGTGCCCCAAGGAAATTTCCGTTACTCACATTGCCCGAATGAACAGAGAGTTCCTGAAGGCAAAGATCCTCTAGGTTTCAATCAAACGTACGAGTCCCAGAGGGCGATCGAAAGGTCGCCCTTTTTGCTTTCTCCGGCAAATGCAGTCCGCAATCGTTCCCGCCAAAGGGCGGGACTGGGAAGCGGGACGGGACATGCCGCCTTCTGACATTCCGCCCTGAGCGGCATTCTGGAAAGCGGAACAAAAAGTGTGCAATCCGCAAAAACTTTGCCATTATCTGGTTTCTTGAATGTCCCTCGATAATGTGCTACATTAACCGAATGCGATTACGCATAATCATATTGATTTTATTCGGGTTTTGCTTCATTGGCCAAGCCCAGAACAGCAAGGAAAACGCCGACTTCAAGCTTGCGGTGAGCCTGTTTAACGACAAGCTGTACGACCTCGCTCTTGAACAATTTCACCAATTTGTCACCGCTTACCCCAATACACAGCAGGGGATTGAAGCGAAATTCTATCTCGGATTGACCCAGACGAAAATGAACCGGTACGAAGAAGCCCGGTTCTCTTTTCAGAACTTTGCCCTCGCCTTTCCGGACCATCCGAAGGCCGCCGAAGCCTGGTGGAATTCAGCTGAAGCTTATGTGCAGTTGGGGAATCACGGAGAAGCCGCCCTCGCGTTCGAACGCGTCAAGGGGTTCCACCCAAGAAACAGGCTGGCTCCGTCCGCCCTCCTGAAGGCAAGTGAGTACTTCGGGCTTTCGGGGAATAGGGACAACGCCCGAAAGGCTCTGCGGACCCTGACGCAGGAGTATGCTTCCTCCGACGTCATCCAGGAGGCGAGGATCAAACTTGCGCAAATGTATTTCGACGACGGTCAGCATGAAATGGCTGCAGCGGAAGCCAAGAGAGCCGCTGACGCCGCTCCGAATACTCCGCAGGGATCGCTTGCCGCGCAATTGACCGCACAGTCTCTTGCCGCAATGGGAAAAACGGAAGAGGCAAAGAGGATCCTTGGCGATCTGATCTCCAGGCTGCGTGGCGGCGAAACGGTGTATGAGCCGACCCTGGAATTGGGAAGGCTTCATAAAGAAAGCGGCAACCCCGAAGAAGCAATTAAAACCTGGAGCATCCTGCTTGATCCGCAAAAGCGTGTGCCTGCTCCGCTCCGACAATCGGCTCATCTGGAAACCGGAGATGCCCTTGTTCTGCAGGGCAAATTTGGCGAGAGCATTCAGCAATTCGAACTTGGCGCAAAGACCGGGGGGGCGCGAACAAGTGAGGCGCTCTACAAGGTTGCCCTGTCTGCCGAACGCGTGGGGAATGACTCAAAAGCAGGCGAGTATTTTTTGAAGGCCGTTGATGCAGATTCCTCGGCGTCCAAGGCGATTTCGCTGGGTGGGTTCCGAGGCGCTGTGTACCTCGGACATCATCAGCAGGCAGTCAGATTGTCACAACGGTTTCGTGAGCGGTTTCCCTCAGAGGAGGTGCTGCCGCGCCTTCTCCTGGCAACTGCATCCATCCTTGCACGCGATCTCAATGATACCAGGCAGGCGATCAACCTGTACGAGAAAATCATGACGGATTTCCCCGGCAGTCCGGTCGAGGATGATGCCATGCTTGGGTTCGCGCGTGCTCTCAGAATGTCCGGGTCGAGCCGCGAAGCCCTTGTCATGCTGGAGAGCTTTCGCAAACGTTTCCCGGCCAGTGACCTGCGGGAGGCAGCCGATGAAGAGTCATTTGCCATCTCCACATTTGAATTGAAGGACAAGGACGGCGGCCTTGAAAATATCGCCCTCCTGACGGGCGATGTCATTGCGGGAAAACCGAAAGCGGATCTCGCATTTCGACTGGCAGAGATCTACTTCAACGATTTGAAGGATTATGAAAGCGCTTCTGACCAGTACCTCGCGGCAATTCGATCAGGGCTGACAGGTGAAAAAAGAACAAGAGCCTGGTTTCGTCATGGCCGCGCTCTCGAGTTTGCAGCCCGAAACACGTCCACTCCGGAAAAAGTGTCCCTCGCGGTCGCGTCGTACGATTCGGTTCTTAAAATTGCAGAGCCCATGCTTGCCGCTGATGCATTTGCTGCAAAGATCCGGCTGCTCATTCGCACGGCATCCTCCGTTTCCGATCTGCGGCGGTTGAGCGATAGCATCCGGCGAAATTCCCCCCAGGGCATTCCTTCTCACGAATTGTTGTTGACATTGGGTGAGGCCTACCAACGAGTGCGAAGTCACAGTGACGCCCGAACTGTTTTCGAAGAGATTCTGAGGACACGCCCGAATATGGAGATCGGCGGCCATGCAATGTTCCGTCTCGCGATGACCAGGTTTGAAATGGGAGAGAAGGATTCCGCGGGGATGCTCCTTGCGACGTACGTAGAAAGGCATCCCTCGCATCGTCACACGGCAACCGCCATCCAGCGGCTCGCGGCGTTCGAGGCCGAAAAGGGCCGGGTGGAACGGGTCCTGGAGCTTTGCAGGCTGCTTGAGCAGCAATTCCGGTACACGGACGCCGCAAAGAACGTCAACGAACTTCGTGCCGATGTTTACTATGCAGCGGGATCTGTCGCAAATGCCAGGCAGTATTACGAACGTGTGTATGTGCAACTGGCGGGAGATCTGCTGGACCCGACCGATATTCCGCCCGGCCTTATTCTCAAGCTCGCGGATTGCGCACGCCGGACGTCGGATTATGCAGGGGCAAAGAAATTGTACGCCCAGGCTCTTGCCCGGGACACCTCGTCGTCTGCGCAGGCACAGATCTTCTTCGCACTCGCAGGAATCGCCCGCGAGGAAAACAACATCGAAGCGGCTGCCCGGTACCTTCAGGAGGCAAGTAAGCTTGGATCTTCAAACCCCGAACGGCAATTCCAGGCATCCCTGGAATCTGCCAATCTGCTTTTTGAAGGCGAGGATTTCCCCGGCGCCGTGAGCCGCTATGGAGACCTTCTGGCCAGGGCCCCCGGTGATACTGTCCGAAGGTTTTTGGAAGCCAGAATCGTCGCGTGTTACTTCCGCCTCGATAACAGCGCCGAAGCGGAAAAGCGGGCCGGAGCATTCGTGAAAGTGTTTCCTAATGCAAAAGCGGAGGCGGCGCAGTTCGAATACGAGCGTGGGCGGCTGCATCTTAGAAAAGAAGAACTCGACCTCGCCATTCGCAGACTGGAAAACGCGCGTCAGCGATATCCGCAGGCTCCGGTCATCCCTGAAACCGTGTATTGGCTCGCCCGGGCGCTCGAACTGAAGAACGATCCCCAACGTGCGGTTCAATTATATGATTCTCTGCTTACTGCATTCCCCGGGCACCCGCTTGTCCCTCGCGTACTTCTGAGCCTTGGGAACGTATACTATGCCATGGAACAATGGGATGCCGCGGCGAAGCATTACAAGACGATCGTCGACGGGAATCAGGGAAGTGCCGATGTGATTCAGTATGCACTCAGTAATCTCGTGATGGCTTATAAAGAGATCGGGTTGTTCGATGCAGCGCTGCAGTTGACGCGCCGGTACATCGAAAGGTACCCAAATGATCCCGACCTTATCCTCAAGCATATCGATATCGGCGTTTTGTACCAGAAACTCGGCTACTACGACCAGTCGATTCTCCATCTGCAGAACATGTTGGGAAGTGCGGATCAGGAACTGGAGGGAGAACTGAGATATTATCTCGGAGAAGCGTATTTCTATAAAGGAGAGTACCAGCAGGCCATTCTTGAATTCCTCAAGGTCCCCTATCTGATCACGCAACGGACAAGGGTCGATTGGGTGGCGACCTCGTACTATATGGCCGGTCAGTCGTACGAAAAAATGTCGAAGTTCGAGCAGGCGATCACGATGTACAGACAGATTATCGATCGTGCGGGCATTGACCCGACATTCAAATCTGCCGCACAAAAGGAGATCGATCGCGTAACGGTGTTAGTCCAGACAAACAGTCGGTAGGGCCATGGGATTTATTTTTGAATCTGAGATTGTCGCCATCATGAACACCGTCCGCGCACGTACGATCGGGGAAGAAGACGGTGTCAAGATGAAGAATGTCCTGGCGGCAGATGTCCATCCAGCCATCAAGGCCTATTTCAAGGCCGAAGTGGAGAGATTGCTTCAGCAGGAGAGGGCGAAAGAGGCGCGTTCCAAACGGTTTCCTTATGGTCTGCCTGAAGTCCAAGGGCTCCAGCGGCAGATCGATCTTCTGCTCGTCCATCAGTACGAATTCGATCGGCAGGAATTCGAATCGATCCTCGATGAGTCCGTACATTTTCAGTTCAACTATCTCTGCCGACCGCGATGGACCCTTCAGGAGTTTCTTTTTGAGAGGCGCAGAACTGCCGGAATCGGGGAAATCCTTCGAAAACTCAGATACTGTGTCGAGTACCGGTACCTCGCGGAGGTCTTCAAACGCTACGTCACAGACCGGGGGCTTGCGGAACTCGGATATGAAGAGTTCCGTACTCTTATCGAGAAGATCGATTCAGAAGTCGTAGCGAGGCATTCCACCGGAGAATTGGCGCAGGTCTTGAAGCCGCTTGTGGACTTCATTGAGCTTGGCATCCCGGGAACGCGGGTGAGTGACACAGGACCGGTTTTGCCGATAGACGCTGCTATAGTCTTTTTTGAAGACAAGAAGATGGACGAGATCCGGGCATTCCTTGAGAAAGCACGCGATAAGAATAACGTTGCAGAAGTGAGTATCGCTGATCTGGCCAATTTGATCCGCGAGGCAAGAGGGGAGGCATCAACAGAAGGCGTGAAGGAAGAAGATGTTGCCGCCATTCCCCCAGTGGAGACCATCCCCCCTCCCAAGGAATTGGAAAACAAGACCCCGCCTGCCGAACTGCCCGGCGAGGTGCCGCAAAACGGGGAAGGATCGCGGAAAAAGGGGGGGCGCCCGGAGATCGCGGACATCTATTCCTTATTCAATCTGAAAGAACAAAAACTCTTCGTGAGAAGACTTTTCAAGAAAGATGAAGTGGAGTTTCGTAATGCGCTTGACCGCCTGAATGCCACCGTGACGTGGAATCAAGCTTCTCTCATCCTTGATGAAGTATTCTCTGCCCAGAACGTCGACCCTTTTTCGAAAGAGGCTGTACTCTTTACTGACAAGATCTTCGCACGCTATGCCTCCCGTGAGCGGCAGGGAACATAGTATCCTTCTTAGTACCCGGCCTTAAGCAAACAAGACCATGCAATTTATTGATGAAGTGACCATCCGCGTGAAAGCGGGAGACGGTGGCAACGGATGCGTGAGCTTCCGTCGGGAAAAATATATCCCGAAGGGTGGACCGGATGGCGGCAACGGCGGCAAGGGAGGGAGCGTGATCATCAGGGCGGATCGGCATTTAAATACCCTTCTGGATTTGAAGTATCGGACCGTTTATGCAGCGCAGCGCGGGGAGCACGGTCGGGGAAAAAATCAGGATGGAAAGTGGGGAGAAGATGTCGTGCTGCGCGTGCCGTGCGGTACGATGGTTCGGAATGCGGAAACCGGAGAGGACCTCGCCGATCTCGTTCACCATGGCCAGGAGATTGTCACCGCCAGGGGAGGGAAGGGAGGCAAGGGGAATTCGGAGTTTGCGACATCGACCAACCAGGCCCCGCGTCATGCGGAACAAGGAACGGCAGGACAAGAGAAGACGGTACATCTTGAAATGAAGCTGCTGGCGGATGTTGGCCTGGTGGGATTTCCCAACGCGGGCAAATCGACGTTGATATCCGTTATATCCGCGGCAAAACCCAAGATTGCTGATTACCCTTTCACCACGCTTGTTCCCAATCTGGGAATCGTCCGGGTTGCAGAAGGAAGGAGTTTGGTCGTTGCGGATATTCCGGGGCTGATCGAGGGGGCTCACACCGGCAAGGGGCTCGGAATACAATTTCTCAAACACATCGAGCGGACAAAGATCCTGGTTTTCCTTATTGAGGCAATTCGCGAAGACCCCAAGAGTGATTATGTGGTCTTATTGAATGAGCTCAAAGCGTTCGACCCCGCCCTAGCAAAGAAACCAAAGATTGTGGCTCTCACGAAAATCGACCTCCTGGAAAAGCGGGTGCTCGATCGGCTCCAGCGGATTTCCTTTGGAAGGGGCGTGCCCAGCTTTGCCATTTCAGCCGTGACCAACAAAGGGATGACGGGGCTTGTAAAAGAAATGTGGAAGCTCGCTCAAAAACCTCATTGACATGATTCTTCAGCAACCATTCCTCACGCCGGCACACGTTATCAAGGTTCTCGGTTCCCTGGCTGTTCTCCTGATGGTCGCTTCTATATCCTCCCTTTCCCTGGGGCCGAGTGGGATCGGGCTTGCTGACCTGGGTGCCTTGTTTGGTGAGAATCCTGACCCTGCAACAGCACTGATCATTTGGGAACTTCGACTGCCCCGGTTGATTTTGGCCATCGTCGTCGGCGCGGGCCTCTCGGTTGCCGGTGCCGTGCTTCAATCGCTCTTGAGAAATCCCCTGGCTGAGCCCTACATTCTTGGAATCTCAAGCGGGGGAACCGTGGGAGCGTTCGTTGCCATCACCCTAGGGATTGCTTTTGCTGCCCTCTCGGTGCCGTTGCTTTCCTTCGTCGGATCGGGCCTTGTGATGTTGCTGGTGTATTCGCTGGGTCATCGGCGGGGAGTGCTCGATCCTCATGCGCTCCTGCTCTCCGGCATTATGGTGGGCGCATTTTTCAATGCGATCATCCTTGTCATGGTCTCGGTGTTCAATCAAGAGATGAGAAGCGCCTACCTTTGGCTTTTGGGCAACCTCAGCGGGGCGGAATTTTCATCGATTGGGGTCGCCGGTCCGGTGATTATCCTTGCCTCGCTGGTCCTCGTTGGGCTTTCCCGATCCTTGAACCTCATTGCGACCGGCGACGAATCAGCCCTCCAGGCGGGTGTGGATGTTGTCCGGGTACGGAAAGTTGGGTATGTCATGGCGTCGTTGATCACCGGCCTGGCTGTATCCGTCAGCGGAGTGATCGGATTCGTCGGGTTGCTCGTACCGCACGCCTGCCGGCTTCTTTTCGGGACGGACAATAGGATTGTCATGCCCGCATCAATGCTCGTCGGTGCGATGTTCCTCGTACTGTGCGATATCCTCTCGCGTACGGTATTGGCGCCATCGGAGATTCCGGTCGGAGTTATCACGGCAGCCGTTGGTGCGCCTCTCTTTATCTATCTCTTGAAACGCTGAAAGCTCGATTCGGCCTCTCTTGCTGAGCGAAGAAACCTCATGTGTTCAACAAACATTGGGTGTCGGAGAAGAACCGGGACCGAAGATGATGACGAGGGTGATTGTTCGTCTCCTTGAAAGCCCTGCAGGAACAAGGAAATCAAACCAAACTCTATTTCCCCGCCCACTTTCTGAATTCTGCAGCACTCTCCTGACTCACGATGACCTGTTCACCGGGGGGTGGATGGATGTCCAACAGGATCTTCCCCTTCTCCAGTGGCTTGAATTTTTTTAAAGACCTGATACTTACGATGAACTTCCTGTTCGCCCGGAAAAAATTCCCCCCGTCCAGTTCCGTTTCAAGGTCCGAAAGCGTCCGGTCGACGATATGCCTGCTCCCGCTCTTATCAACCAGAAAAACCACTTTGTGCTCGGTATGAAAAAAAGCGATGTCTTCAACCGGCACGGAGATGAATTCCGTTCCCTTCCGCACCGCGATCCTGTTCCGCTTTCCTTCCCGCTTCCCAAAATACTCCTCAAGCGCCTTTCCCACATTTCCCACAAAATGTTCCCGCAAACTCATATACTTTCTCAACGCTCTCTCGAGCTTGTCCTGGTGTACCGGCTTCAACAAATAGTCAATGCTGTTGTGCTCAAGCACCTCCAGCAAATATTCGTCATACGCGGTGGCAAAGATCACCGGACAGGTGACCGGTTGCTTCCGGAATGCATCAAGGGAAGTCCCGTCCCGAAGCTGAATGTCAGCAACGATGAGGTCCGGCGAGGGATGGCTTTCCAGCCAGTCGAGGATCTCTCTGACGCTCCTGAGCGGGCCCTCAATCTCCGCCCGAGCGTTGATCCGGCGGATATCCGCCATGAGTTTTTCTGCGGCCGGTTGTTCGTCCTCAATCAAAAGAATTCTCATGCTCCCTCCACACGGAGAACCGGCAGCGTCACTTCAAACCGTCCATTGACCTGAACTGCCATGATTTCCTTTTCCGTGACCACACGATAGCGTTCATTGAGATTCTTCAACCCCACCCTTGATGACGGCCTTTGGCTCCGCTTCGGCCGCCGTTCATTGGACGCTCTAATCGTATCGCCTTCCATCCATACACGCAGTGTTAACGGGTGATCTTCCGAAAACTCATTGTGCTTGATCGCATTCTCCAGCAACACTTGCAGAGAAATCGGGGGAAGGAGAAATTGCTCGGTGATGCCCTCGCTCAACTCCAACCGGAGGCGCACCGCACTGCCGAACCGAATCTTGAGCAATTCAAAATAGTTATGAAGGAAAGCGATCTCCTCCTTCAGTAAAACGAGATTGCGGTCCTTGTGGCTGAGAATGTAGCGGTAGACATCGGCCAGGTGGTCGTTGAACTGCCGAGCTTTGGCCGAATCCTGCTCTATAAGATGAGAGAGTGTGTTCAGGGAATTAAAGATGAAATGCGGATCGATCTGATTCCGAAGGGCCTCCAACTCTGCCTGAATGCGCTGCCGCTCAAGCTTCTCGCTCTTGATCCGATCCGTTTCCCAGGACCGGATGAGAAACACCGTCTCATAGGTATGCGTAATAAACACCACACAAATAACACACAATGCCGTGGCCTTGAAGATCGCATCCCAGTCGAACACCGCATCACGCGCAAATGCAAACCAAAGGGCTGACAATCCGACCGAAATGGGTATCGTGTAGAAAACGTTTGAAACCACGAGGGCCAGTACCTTCTGCCCTGGTTGGTTTAACCAGGAGAACCTGGGGCGCAGCCGAAACAACAGATAGCGGTTTCCCTGCCATATTGCATAGGCGATAAAGGTGAAATAGGCATAACAGATCCAGAGCTCCCACCAGGAATACAAACTGTTGTCGATCATGCCGGTGGCATTGGGAATGACAAGGCCGAAAAACGGAATGAAGATCAGGCGGATCCTGCGGTCGTTCAATTCGATGTCGATGTTTTCATCATGCATAAGGAATGAAGTTAATCAAAAAACACTGGTGTACCAACGTTCTCAACCCGGCTTCAGCCAGCCTTTTTCCGGCTTCAGAATAATACCGACTCGTTTCGGCGTTTCCCTCCTTGCTTTCCCTGTTTCCCTCCCTTAGATTGGCATCACAAAAAATTGGCACGTCAACACCGTTTTACCTTTCACCCTTCACCCTTCACCATTTACCCAGGAGGTTTACAATGGACATGGGCGCCTCGTTCCAAAGTCTCAACTGGCTTGCGGTCATCGCCGCAACCCTCTCGACATTCATCCTTGGCGGTATTTGGTATTCTCCGATGATGTTCGGCCGTGCCTGGATGGAGGCGGCCGGGATTTCCGAAGAGAAGGCCAAGCAGGCAAATCCGGCGACGGTGTACGGAGGAGCATTTGTCCTGACATTGATCTCAGCCATCAATCTCGGAATGTTCCTCGGCCCGCAATCGGACCTGGCATTCGGCATCACCGCGGGTGCAGCTGTGGGTATCGGATGGATTGCAACATCCTTCGGCATCATTTATCTCTTCGAACAGCGTCCGCGTCTGCATTGGTTTGTCAATGCGAGCTACATGGTCGTCGCCTTCATCATCATGGGCGCCATCCTTGGAGCCTGGAAGTAATGAAAATAACACCTCTGTTCCTGGTGGCAACGCTTCTAGGCCTCGGCTGTGCCGGGACCTCTCAGAAACACGAGATCGCGTTTGTCTCAAACCGCGACGGCAATTTCGATATCTACCTTATGAATGCTGACGGATCCAATGTTCGGTCTCTCGTGTCTCACCCGGCCCGGGAGTTCGGATTTGCCTGGTCCTCGGACGGGAATCGGTTTCTCTTCGGGTCAAACCGGGAGGGAAACGGTGAAATCTATATGATGAGTATGGATGACTCCGTGCCGGTCAATATCAGCCGCAATCCGTCGCTTGATTTCCTGCCTTCGTGGTCACCCGACGGCGCCCTCGTTGCATTTGTCTCCAATCGGGATCACGCGGAACGCGAACTCTATGTCATGGAAAGCGACGGTGGCAACGTTCGGCGTCTCACCAATAATGAATCGTTCGAGGAAAGTCCGGCGTGGTCACCGGACGGACAACGCCTTGCATTCACGAAGATGCTAAGCGAACCCGGCGACACGGGGATGGTGTCAAACGGGGAGCTGTTCCTTATCGATCCGGACGGCCAAAACGAGACCCGCCTCACGAATAAGGCAGGATACGACTCGGGAGCGGATTGGTCCCCCGACGGCTCGATGATCGCTTTCTATGGGAAGCGGGATACGACGTGGGACATATTTCTCATCGATGCCGATGGGAGCAATCTTCGGAATATCACAAGCGATGCGATCGAGGATTATTCGCCTACGTGGTCGCCTGATGGGAAATGGATCGCATTTACTTCCGGAACCCGTGCGAATTATGATGTCTGGATCATTCGAGCTGACGGTTCACAACGGACGAGGCTTACGACTCAGACAAAACGCGACGAAAGCCCCGTCTGGCGTCCCCATGGAGGGCGCGCACAATGAGAACGATTCGAGGGTTGATTCTCTTCCTGATACTTTCGCAACCGGCATTGGCGCAATCCGGGCCCTTCCTGTTTGTCTTTCTTAACAACAATCCGCACAAAACGGAACTCCCGAAGGCCAAGGTGGACAGCCTGATGGCCGGCCACTTGGCGAACATTACACGCTTGGCAAATGAAGGCAAGTTGTTGGCCGCAGGGCCGTTCCATGGGGGGGGAGGGGTATTCGTCCTCGGCACGAACTCAACGGACTCTGCGCGGACCTGGCTTTCAACAGACCCGGGGATCCGGGCAAGCCGATGGATCATTGAACTGATGCCTTACGAACCACTCCGAGGGTCGATTTGCAGGGTCGGAGAATCCTATGAGATGACAAGTTACACGTTCGTGAGATCGACGGTGACAGGCGATGCCGGCCCGACTGCCCTTCAAGCATGGATGGGGCGGCTCCGCGAGGTCGTTCCTCAGGATTCCATCGTGACGGAGGGGATGTTTCCGCAACATAAGGGGACGATCCTGGTCGTCCGGGGGGAATGGGAAGACTCTCGGTTCCAGGAACTTCCTGAAGTGAAAAAGGGAGTGGTTTCCCTGACGAAAAAGAAATTGTGGATAGCGAAAGGCTCTTTCTGCGAGCGCTAAGCCTTTAAGAAGATTACGCCAAGGGGGGGGAGAACCAGAGAAAGAGAATGTGACTTGCCGTGATGAGGTACTGCTGAGGCCTCGATCCCCCCAAAATTTCCGTGCCCCGTTCCTCCGTAAGGACCAGCATCGCTGTTGAGAATCTCCTTCCAAAATCCTCCGTTCGGCACGCCAACAATGTATTGAGGACGGGGTACAGGGGTGAAGTTGCAGACCACGAGGATGTTTTCCTTTCCGCTTTTTCCCTTGCGCAGGAAGCTTATGATGCTGTGCTCCCAATCGCTCGTGTCGATCCATTCGAACCCCTCGAGAGAGAAGTCAAGCTCATAGAGAGCAGGTTCCTGCCGATACACCTTGTTCAGATCCTTCATCCAATGATGCACGCCTGCATGGTTGCCGACCTTGATTGCGCTCCACTCCAGGCTTCCGTCGTGGTTCCATTCGGCCCATTGCCCGAAATCGCATCCCATGAAGAGGAGCTTCTTGCCCGGGTGTGCGAACATGTACCCCATCAGTAAACGCAGATTGGCATGTTTTTGCCATTCATCACCCGGCATCTTTCCGTAGAGAGACCCTTTTCCATGGACAACCTCGTCATGCGAAATTGCGAGGACGAAGTTCTCGTGAAAAGCATACCAGAGGCTGAACGTCAATTGGTTGTGATGGTGCTTGCGAAACACCGGCTCTTTCTTGAAGTACTCCAGGGTGTCGTGCATCCATCCCATATTCCACTTTAAGCCAAAGCCAAGCCCTCCAAGATACGTGGGCCTCGAAACCATGGGCCACGCCGTCGATTCTTCAGCAAAAGTCTGCACATCGGGGAATTCGGCGTACACCGCTTCATTCAGTCGGCGGAGAAACGCAATGGACTCAAGATTTTCCTTTCCGCCGAATTTATTCGGGATCCACTCTCCCGGCTTTCTTGAATAATCCAGATAAAGCATGGAGGCCACTGCGTCCACCCGAATCCCGTCCACATGGTACTTGTCAAGCCAGAATAAGGCGCTGCTGATGAGAAATTCGCGCACTTCGTTTCTTCCAAAATTGAAAATGTAGCTGGTCCAGTCGGGATGATAGCCCTGTCGCTTGTCGGAATGCTCAAATAAATGTGTCCCGTCGAACTTCACGAGTCCGTGTTCATCCGAGGGGAAGTGCGACGGCACCCAATCCAGTATAACGCCGATTCCCTGTTGATGCAGATAGTCAATAAGAAACATGAAATCCTGCGGAGTCCCGAACCGGCTGGAGGGAGCAAAATACCCGGTCGTTTGGTAGCCCCAGGAACCAAAGAAGGGATGTTCAGTGACCGGAAGAAACTCGACATGGGTATATCCGATTTCCTTCACATAGGCGGCAAGGGCATAGGCCATTTCATTGTAGGAAAGGGAGCGATTTCCCTCTTCCGGGATGCGCCTCCAGGAACCAAGATGGACCTCATAGATCGACATCGGCGCACTCAGCGAATTCGCTGTTGCACGTGTATCCATCCAATCTTCGTCACCCCAATCGTACTCAAGTTCCCAGACAACGGAGGCGGTTTTCGGAGGGATTTCCCACGTGAACGCAAAAGGGTCTCCTTTTTCGACGGGTTTGCCGCGGGTTGGAGTGATGAGATATTTGTAAGTGGCACCGGCCGGGACGTTCGCAACGAAAGCCTCCCAGATACCGGATCCGTCCCACCGCGCGTTCATGGGATGGGCATCTCTGTTCCATCCGTTGAAATCGCCTATCACTGACACGCGTTTTGCGTTTGGTGCCCACACGGCAAACACAGCACCCCGGACGCCGTCCCGGGTCATCAGGTGACACCCCAGCTTCTCATAGAGGTTGAAATGACTTCCCTCTTTAAAAAGATGCGTGTCGAAGTCCGTGACAATTCCGGATTGCTTCTTTTTCGCGGTGATTTTTTTTGGCATGATGATAATCGGGAAGACTCTGTCAGATATGGTACTCAAATTTCAGGCTAAAAACTTGCCGTTTCGGCAATACCAGCTGCGGGGTTGGGGAATGTACGATGAGCGGATTCGGATTAAATCGCGGGCTGGAGAACACACTGAGAGCAGAGATCGCGAAGATTATTCTTTGAGTACGCCGCCAAAGAACTGCGTCGAATAATCCTGCAGTGCTTTTCGATCGTGGCCGACACCCTCAATGGAATCAATTTCCATCGCTTTATCGAACGGAAATACATCCCTTGCTAAAACAAGAAACCCCGGCCATTGGCGGCCGGGGCTTCCTTGCTGATACCGATTTGGGTTACTTACTTGACCAGGTTCATTTTTCTGATCGACACATGCTCCCCGGCCGTCATCTTGTAGAAGTACAACCCGCTTGCCAGCCCGTTCGAATTGAACGTCGCGGTATGCCGTCCCGGAGCCTGGCGGGCGTCAAGAATCGTCCTCACTTCCTGTCCGAGAGCATTATAGAGAATGATGGATACGAATGATTCAGACGGAACATCATAATTGATCTGTGTTGAGGGGTTGAAAGGATTCGGGAAGTTCTGATGCAAAGCAAACTGCGTCGGAAGTGATTGCAGATTGTCAACTCCGACGATCGTCGTCCCAATGGGGTCGCTCGCGGGACTCTGATTTCCCGAGAAGTCGATGGCGGTGATCCGGTAGTAGTACGTTGTTCCGCCGATCACCCCGACATCGGTGTAGGTTGTATCGGCGATGGTCGCATGCGGGGTCGTGCCGGTTACGTCGAAATCCTGCACGGTGCTGCGGTAAACAGCATAATAGCGTATGTCCTCATCCGGTACGGCCCTCCAGCGGACGATGAAGTTGCTTCCGCTGACCGTTCCGCCAACACCACCGGGTACGCCGGGAACGAGATTATCCAGCGAGTAGCCGCTGTCGACGGCCGAATTCACAACGTAGTAGTTAAAAGTGTAATGTGAAGAGACCTGGTATTTCGACCAGTGCATACCGTTGGTTGTTGTTGAATCAATGAAGGTTGGAGCAACGACCGAATAGAGGGAATCTCTCCGTGCAGGCACTTCGACAACGAATGTCCACACTCCGTTCCAACGGAACCATACAGAGAACCTCTCAACACCCAGCGCCAAACCATCACCTTCGATCAATGACGGTTCGTTGCCACGCCATGTCACCACGACCTGCTTGCCCTGGTCGTTCGGAACGTCCTTTATGGAGATTATTTCAGGCGCCGGGGGAGGTGGAGGAGGGCCGACTTCGAAATTCGCATTGATATTGTCAAGAACCTCTGTCCCCGATATGACAATTGGTGTTCCTGGCGAAAGCGCGTTGTCATAATAAATCTCATGAGTGCCCTTTGCGAACCGGACGTAATACGTGCCGGGAGGGACGGTGAAGTCATATGTCCCGTCGAAATCTGTGTTTGTTGATGAATAAGCAAACTCCAGATTGCCCTGGGCATATAGTTCCACATTGGCATTGGTCCCGACGCCCCAGTTCGTTACCACGCCCGCAATGACGCCGCCAAGAGTAAGTGATCCGTTGATATCCTTAATACTATCTTGGGCAACGACTGTAATGGTGTCGAACGGCTGGCCGCCCGTTTTGTGATCCCACCATTGATCCAAATAATGGTAAGCGGTAAAGTGCATGAAATACTGTCCCGGAAGAACGGCAAACGCGTACCGGCCGTCGTTGTCGGTTGTTCCCCGGAATTGGTCCTCCCCTCCGCCTTGCGGATTAAAGGCATCATGGAAATGGGGTGTTGCATTGGGGATTCCCGCACCGCCGACCGCCGCCGTCACAAGCCCGGTGATGACCGTTCCCTGGACAAGCTGAAAATTCACGTTCGAGTGATGGCCCGTAATGCTGAAGGTGGTGTCGCGCGGAACAAGAACATAAATGCCAAAACTCTGCCCATCCCCGGCCGGACGAACCCTCCATGGGTTGCTCATCGTCGGGTTGGCGCCGATGCTGATCGTGTAGTTCCCCATAGCATCTGTGATTCCATGCCAGAATTCTCCCGGTCCATCGCCACCTTCTGCGGAGGCTGCCTCCAAAACGATATTCGATCGGTCACCTGGTCCGCCAACATTACCGGAAACGGTAAAGGCCGGGTCGGGAATTGGTGTAATGGTAAAGGAGGCCGTCGTACCCACGTCGTTGTGCTTGGCCTCGAAGATCCATTCAGCGGGGGCAAGACCAAGCGGAAGGGTCGTCGTGATGAAGCCATTCACCGAGCCGTCCATGTCGCCCGGACCGTCACCTGATGATGCTCCGTCTATCTGTTGAAATGAAAACAACATCTTATCTGTCCCGACATCGATGGCCTCGTTGGCATTTACATCCAGCCAGATCTGGTTTTGACTTGTGCCACCGACGGGGAGGGTGATCTTCCAGCTGATGATGCCGCCCTGTTGGACAGTCGCGCCGGAGACCTGGTCGTTGACGGTTACCGCAGTCACCTGCGACAATGCCGTCCCGGCCAGACATGCCAGTGCGCAAGAAACGATAACAAAGTTCTTCATGGGTGGACCTTTCGGAAGGTGTAAGAGAGAGTGGGAAAATGTTGCTGCATGTTACAAAACAGGCTGTGCGAAGTCAAGCGTCGGATGTGACAGGAGCGACAGACCTGAGGTCAAACAGGAACGTTTACTGAATCAGCTTTCGAGCTGATAGCCAGACAAGCAGATCGCGTGTCCAGGGATGCGGATTCTCAAAAGGAGGCCGTGCAGCGAGCCCCAAACCATGCCTTCCATGCTCGTAGACATGGAGAGCAAAAGGAACGCCGTGCTCTTTGAGGGCTTTTGCGAACATCAGACTGTTCTCCACGCTCACGACGGAATCTTCGTATGTATGCCACAGGAATCCCGGAGGGGTTTCTTTTGTCACCTGAAGTTCGTTTGAATAGAGGGTGATCAGCTCGTCGGCGGGATTTGAACCAAGAAACTGTTCCTTCGAGATCCTGTGCCCGATAGGTCCCATGGAAATGACGGGATAACAGAGGATCCCGAAGTCGGGCCGCGAAGATGTACGTTCAATCGGGTCGGGAGAACCGGCGTTGCCTTTATCGAAGTGCGTCATCATCGTTGCCGCGAGATGTCCGCCGGCCGATGATCCCATGATGCCGATCCTCCCCGGATCCACACCCCAGCGTTGAGCCCCATCGCGGACCATCCGAATGGCCCTTGCCGCATCTGCCGTGATCTCGCGGTAACCATAGACAGGGCCGAGACGGTACTTCAGGACAAATGCTCTGACGCCATACGAGGCCAGAAACAAAGCATAGTCCTCGCCTTCATGCCTTGCGAGGCCGCGGTATGAGCCGCCGGGGCAAATAATGATCGCCGTTCCGTTGGCTTTACCGGAGTCCGGAGCATACATGGTAAGGGTCGGATTGTCTTTCTCGGACGGGCCCAGCGACTTGGGCCAGAGAGGGATGATCTCCTGGGCAACGGCAACGGATACTCCGAAAAGGAAGCAGAATGCGACCAGGGACAAGTAATTTCTGTCGGGATACATGTTGCACCATTGTTCGAGAGGATGGCGTCTTATTTTATAATTTCCGGCACCAACTGACGAAATATAGTCCTCTTTCGCCCTGAAAGACAAACCCTTTTTCTCTTGACATTAGGCTTCATAAGAAGCAGTTTCTTTCCATGGAATCAACGTTCGGGAAGGGACAATTGACAATCGTGGTTGATCGTGCGATTCCGTATGTCGTTGTGGCATTTTCGCAAATTGGAAGAGTCGTCGCTCTAAAATCTACTGAAATAACCCGTAAAGCTCTAAGAAAGACAGATATTCTTATTGTTCGCTCTGAGACAAGGGTTGACAAATCGTTGCTTGAAGGCAGCAATATTCGATTTGTCGGTACCGTCACGATAGGCACCGACCATATTGATCCCGACTATCTGGTTTCGAAAGGGATCGCCTTTGCCAGCGCTCCCGGCAGCAACGCCAATTCGGTCGCGGAGTACGTGGCTGCGGGGCTCCTGACCTGGACTGAGCGCACACGCCAATCCTTGCAGGGAAAGACGATCGGCATTGTCGGTGTTGGGAACGTGGGGAGCAAAGTCCTGAATGTTGCACAGGCTCTTGGGATGACCCCGCTCCTGAATGATCCGCCTCTTGCCCGAAGACATGTGGCCGGGAAGTTCGTTCCCCTTGACGATCTTATGGATGCCGATTTCATCACGCTGCACGTCCCGCTCACACGCACCGGAGAGGATGCGACGGTGCATTTATTCGATAAGAAGCGGATCGCCGGAATGAAACGCGGGTCCGTGCTCATCAACACTTCGCGCGGGCCCGTGCTCGAAACCGGTGCTTTGCGTGAGGCCCTTGCGTCCTCGCATCTCTCAGCCGCCATCCTCGATGTATGGGAACGGGAACCGGTCATCGATATGGGGCTTTTGGAGCAGGTGATGCTGGGAACTCCGCACATTGCCGGCTATTCTCTGGACGGCAAACTGAACGCGTTGCGAATGGTCTATGAAAGCGTTTGCCGCCATTTGAATATTCTGCCGTCATGGACCGTTGAGGCCGTTGCCCCTGGAGACTTATCTCATTTTCGGATTCCGGCTCACTTGTCCGATGAGCAATCCATTGTCGGATTTGCCGTTCGTCGGGCGTACGATATTGAACTGGATGATTCCCTGTTGAGGGCGGCATTGAACATTTCCCGCGATGACCTGGGTGAATACTTCATGCGACTGCGTGCCGAGTATCGTGCAAGGCGTGAGTTCTTTAATTATGAGATCGAACTCGACTCGGTTCGGAGAACCTCAACCGGAGCTCTGGGGCAGCTCGGATTCAAAACAACGGTGAAAGAGAAGGTGCAGTTGTGAGTACCATCGGAAAAGGAACAACCGGACAACCTCTCACAGATGCTGAGGTCCGGGAGATCTGTTCCCTCGGACTCTCGACTCCGGTTTTCGATGGGAAACGGGTCCTCGTGCTCATACCGGATCATACGCGCCACGCGCGCATCGATCTGTTTTTTCACATTATCTATGATCTGTTGGCGAAAAGAACAAAAGCGCTCGATGTGCCACGGGCACACACGCCGATATGGAGCCTGGGCCCATTTCGCGGCACGTGGGGATCACTCCCGAAGAGTACCGCGCAAAGTACTCGCTGGTCAAATTCTTCAATCACGAACATGGAAATCCCGCCGCTCTTGCCACGATCGGAACCATTTCCGTCGATGAGATCGCCCGGGTCACCGGAGGTGTTTTTGCGGAACCGCTCGAGATCACGATCAATCGAAAGGTCATCGAGTATGTTCACTGTTCACTAGTTACTGTCCACCACTCTTCACCAAACAAACTATTCATATGCAACCCAAAGCCGATATAGCTCTTGTAGGACTCGCCGTCATGGGGGAAAACCTCGTCCTGAACATGGAAAGCCGGGGATTCACCGTGGCCGTTTTCAATCGCACAGTGGAAAAAGTCGATCAGTTCGTTCAGGGAAGGGGGAAAGGGAAGAACATCATCGGTACAAAGTCGATTCCTGAGTTGGTGCAAGCGCTGAAAAAACCGCGCAAAATCATGTTGATGGTCAAGGCGGGAAAACCGGTGGATGATTTCATCGAACAATTGATACCGCACCTTGAAAAGGGCGACATCATCATCGACGGCGGAAATTCGCATTTTCCGGACACGATTCGCAGAACGCGCTCGCTCGAAGAGAAGGGTCTGCTGTTTATCGGAACCGGTGTTTCCGGCGGGGAAGAGGGCGCTCTGCTCGGTCCCTCGATCATGCCGGGCGGCTCACCGGCAGCTTGGCCGCATGTCAAGCCCATTTTCCAATCCATTGCCGCAAAGATGGATGACGGGACTCCGTGTTGCGACTGGGTGGGAGAGAACGGTGCGGGCCATTTTGTGAAAATGGTGCACAACGGGATCGAATACGGCGACATGCAGCTCATTTGCGAGGCCTACCAGATCATGAAGGAACTGCTCGGCATGAGTGCCGGGGAAATGCACGAGGTTTTCAAGAAGTGGAACACGGGCGATCTGGACAGCTATCTCATTGAGATCACCCGCGATATCCTCGCCTACGAGGACGCGGACGGCAGTGCTCTCGTGGACAAGATCCTCGATACAGCCGGGCAAAAAGGAACGGGCAAATGGACGAGCGCCGTTTCGCTTGATCTTGGCATTCCGCTCACGCTGATCAGCGAGGCGGTTTTCGCAAGGTGTCTCTCTGCGATGAAAGGCGAGCGAACCGCTGCCGCGAAGGTTCTGAAAGGCCCCGGAGCGTCATTTTCCGGAGACCGCGAGTCCTTTCTGCGGGATTTGGAAAAAGCTCTGTATGCGTCCAAAGTCGTCTCGTACGCGCAAGGATTCACGCTGCTCCAATCGGCGGCAGTTGAATTCAAATGGAAGTTGAATTACGGCAGCATCGCCCTGATGTGGCGCGGTGGCTGTATCATTCGTTCGGCGTTCCTGGGAAAGATCAAGGAAGCATTTGATAGGACCCCGGACCTCGCCAATCTTCTGCTCGATTCCTATTTCAAACAGAAGATCGAAGAATCTCAGTCGGCGTGGAGGAAAGTGATCTCCGCCGCCGTTCTCAACGGAATCTGGGTGCCGGCATTTTCGACCGCTCTGAATTATTTCGACGGGTACCGGAATGCCCGCCTGCCGGCAAATCTTCTGCAGGCCCAGCGGGATTACTTCGGGGCACATCAGTATGAGCGGATCGATAAGCCGGCGGGGCAGTTCTTCCACACGAACTGGACGGGGCGTGGTGGCGAGACAGCTTCGACCGCGTATAAGGCCTAAGGATTGCGAATTGGGGAATGTGGATTGTGCGCCTTTTGCACCCGCCGTTTTTGTGGCGGGCGACTGCAAGAAGCTGGTGAGTTGTGAAAAGTGAAATGTGAAATGTTAGAAGTGAAATGATATCGAGACCGGCTTTACAACATCTCAGTTGCCACATCTCACTTCTCACTTCTTGCTATCATACCATCAACCCCTTAAGCAAAGCATTCAACACTTCTTCCATCGCGGCTTTCTTTCTCGCTGATCTTCCAGGCGATCCACCCATCATCATTCGTGGAAGCCTTGATCGGATCGAGTCTCCATGGCCAGGTCCTACGGCATCGTCCCCTGTCGATGATAAAAATCTCCATCCTTGGTCAGTGAGCACCAACTCCCGGCCTGCCGTCATCACCAGGGACGCAGTTGACCGCATGTTACGCTCGCCGGCGCAGACCCTCTCCCATGACTCATCCGTTACCTTTTCCGACAAGGCTCTGATGAAATCGCCGTGCGTTTCTCCGGTGAAATTATAAGAAATCCACCCACGGAGTGGATTGGAAAAATCTCTGAAAAGCCCCGCGTGCGTTGCTTTCCAGGATGTGCCGCGTTCATGCCCAGCGTTGAATGCCCTCTTCTCCGTTGCACAGGGATACCAGTGATTGGGAAGTCCGGATTGCCAGAGACGCACGTGGGTGGCCAGGTGTCGCTTGACCCTCTGCGTTTCTTTTGAGTTCCCCGTCGGAACGAGGAGAGTTCAATCACAGTCTGCGTGCGACTCTGCGATATTCTTCTATCACCGAGAAATAGGACACTACTCGAAGAATGCAGACAAACGAGGAATGATTACGGATTTGTTTCCTCTAGTCTATATTTAGTCGGCGTTGAGTCTCGATCGAAAATTGTTCATTATACTAAGTGCGATGCCAGCGAAAGGACCAGCAATGAACTCCAGCGTATTTTTTCCTTCTTTTATTTTCTCCTTCCTTTTTAGACTTTGGCAGGGAAGAATCCGACATTTCAAGAGAGGTTTTTGGAACGTTAATTGCAGTCTCAAGAAAGGGCTCACAATAAACCTCCTACGGCCAATGGGATTTGCGCTTTTGTTTTTGTCATTGCTGTTCTCACCTTCACGGGCTCAAGGAAGCGGTGATTTGACCGGGCGGTGGAAACTTGTGCCACAGATGAGCCATGAAATCGGACTCTACGCCACCTTGTCGCTCGAGATTCGGCGGGATGCCAAAACCGTAACGGTGATCCAGAGGTGGGGAACAAGCCGGTTTTATGTCGATTCCATCACTGTGAGCGTGAACGGACCTGCGTCTCAAGTGCCCGTCACCAACAGGGTTTGGCCGGCAAATGTTTTCATGGGACTTTCAATGCCCGTTGGCGGCTCGCGAAGAGTTTCCGCGAAGATCGATAACAAGGGAATTCTCACCATTGAGGAAGTGTACAATATTCAGGGTTCCCAGGGAGCCTCGCCGATTTCCGTCAGACATAGCTATGCAGTGTCGGAGGGTTCTCAAGTTCTCACCTACACCATGACCCGTCCGACCCGCCCTTCAGATTCTCCGGTCACATTTGTTCTGAAGCGGCCAGGGTATCGCGAGGCTTTCTTCACCAACATAAAAGACAATTGGGAGATTGAGGGGGATCTTCCGTCCAACGCGTTGTTGATCAGTCTTCAGGGATTAGCCAACACAGACGGGCCGCGAATGTATCTTCAATATCCCAACTGGCCTTTCACCTATGTTGAGTCCGTCTTTGAATTCTATCGGGACAAGCGGCATTTCACATTTACCGAGTTGAAGACAGTCGGCGATGCGCTCAAGCAACTCCGGGAGCATATCAAGGGCTATGTGGTTTGGGATAAGAAAGTGCGCACCTCATTGATCGTTGCGTTTACGGTTGCGGGATTGGAGCGCGCCGTCGTCGTAAGCGAGGAACTGATCCCCGAAGCGGAACGAGCAGGCCTGAAACCCGTGGAGGATTTTCGGGGGAAATTCACAGGAAAGTCCGACGCCGAAATCTACCAATGGGCCTACGACCGGTACTGGGAACGTTGCAGCAGGGATTACATCGTCTGGCTCGGGGGTGAGCATGGCTCCATCATGAAACCAGGTGTTGCAGATTTTGGCATTGCCCAGAAGGTGTTCTTCAATGACCTCTCGAGCCGGCCGACGGATAAACTCGAGTACGGCCTCGCCCGCAAGGTTCTGAGTCAGATGAACCCCATGGCCATGGTGATGGGGTGGCATTCGTATGCGAAGGACCTCGAACGGGAACATGTCACGCTCACTTCGAGCTTCGGCCTTCGCGTGGAAGGGCTGCACACGCTTCCGAATCTCAGCTTCAGCAGCAAGGTGTCCGCGTCGCCCGGATTCAAATTCAAAAACAACCACAATCTGATTGCTGGTAAAGATTACACGCCGAAAAACAAGGTGTACATCACAGCCATCCAGACGGACGGGATCGGATTGGGTGCCTGGTTGAAACCGGGCCGCGGCGAGATCCCTTATGCATGGGAAGTACTGATGAACTATGTCTGGATGGCGCCTGCGATGGCGGAGTATTTCTACACGATGGCCACTCCGAACGATTACTTCATCGGATGTCTTTCCGGCCCGGGCTACATGTACCCAAAGGCAGTGCCGCCGAACCTCCTTCCTCCGCTCCTTGCAAAGGCCAAAGAGTATATGGACGTTCTCGACTTGACCGTGTTCGAAATCATGGATTACTCCGAGGGAGCAACGGTGGAAGGGAATTCGGAATTGACTCGGGATGTCATTGACGCCTACTACAAGGCAATGCCGGATGCGATCGGGTTTGTGAATGGCTACGCTCCGTCGCATACGTTCGCTGTGCGGAATGGAAAACCGTTGATCTCGTACGATTACTATCTCTCGCCGACACGTCCCGAAGCCGATGCGGTTGCGGATCTGGAGGAACTTGCGGCCATCAACAAGAACCGCCCTTACTTTCTCTTGATGCACGTTCGGGAGTGGAGTGACATCAAACGTGTCAAAGGAATTCTCGATCGCCTGGGACCGGAGTTTGAATTGATTCCGCTCGACGTGTTTTTGACTATGGCCGGGAAGAATCCGACATTTAAAGAGAAGTTCCTGGAGCGTTGAGAAAAAACATCAAACTGGATTTGCCTTCAGTCCTTATTGCCGTATGATGATTCGGTATTCTCTTTTCATTGCTACCTTGGCCGCCTCTGCGAGCCTCCCCACATGGAGCCAGATTCCGGATCAGGGTGTCCGGGTGCATCTCAGTTCCGTTTTCGATTCGCTCCTGTACGAGGAAGATACTGACGGGGATTTGAATATCACGATTGACGATCCGCATCTCTCGGGAACCTCGCGCGGCGACAAGCGCTTCTGGATGAGGGATGTACGCGGTGAATCCTACGAAATTACCGGCCCCTACTTCCTGTCGAATCTACTCCAGGAATTGACGCTCGCACGTTTGAACGGGCCGGATACTGCGTGGATTTCACCATCGAGAATTTTTGAGCCCCCGTCCGTTCACATCTCCCGGTTTATCCGCGAGCATTTTTGGGACGGACTGACGCGCCGCGTCGATCATAAGAGCTTGCCAACCATCCTGTGCGATGAAAAATCAGTCTCCAGGGACGGAAAGAGGTATCTCTATGTTCCGTTCTCGGATTCGGCCGCTTTCACCTATTTCTCGGATGCCGGCCGCAATGACAATTCGTTGAACATGAAAGTGGTGAGGCTTCCTGAACGCGTTGGGTACGATTATGTTAAATCGCTGGAGGGAGCACACGGTATTCTGAGTCTTGCCCTCCGGGAATCAAAAAGGGGGCTCGAGGGTGTGCCCTTCATTGTTCCTGGCGGCAGGTTCAATGAAATGTACGGCTGGGACAGCTATTTCATTACCCTGGGTCTTTTGCGTGATGGGCGTCTGGATCTTGCAAAAGCAATGGTTGAGAACTTCGTGTACCAGATCAATTTCTACGGTAAGATCCTGAACGCCAACAGGACCTACTATCTCACTCGGTCTCAGCCCCCGTTTCTCAGCTCAATGGTAAAGGCAGTGCACGGCCATTTGCAAAAAAACGGCGGATCTGCAGTCTGGCTTCGAGAGGGACTGCGAGCGGCAATCAAGGAATACCATCACGTCTGGATGAGCCCGGAGCGGATAACAGTCATTGGGCTGAACCGGTATTATGACGTCGGCGCAGGTCCACCTCCGGAGGTGGAACCGGGGCACTTCGATGGCGTCTTCCGGAGGTACGCGAAGCAGTACAAGAGAGAACCAAAAGAGTTCGAACGGTTGTACCGATCCGGAGATCTGAATGTCCCCGAACTCGACCTGTATTTCGTCCACGACAGGTGCATGAGGGAGTCCGGCCACGACACGAGTTATCGTCTTGAGGGTTGCTGTGCGGACCTTGCAACCGTCGATCTCAACTCCTTGCTTTACAAGACGGAAGCTGATATAGCCGGAATGATCGAAGAATATTTTGGCGGCCGTTTCGAGCTGGAAAACGGAAAGTATGAAACTGCTGCCGTTTGGCGTTCGCGGGCCGCGAAACGGAAAGAGCTGATAAACCGGTTCCTTTGGGACCCGTCGCAGGCAATGTTTTTCGATTTCAACGTGAAAGGCGGCCACCGGAGTAACTATATCAGCGCAACGACACTGTATCCTCTTTGGTCGGGCTCAGCAAGCAAGGAGCAAGCCCGCGCACTGGTTGAGCGAGCGATTCCCCTGATGGAAGCTCCCGGGGGTATCGTCAGTTCAACGGAAGGCTCCCGGGGGCCGCTCTCTGCCGACCATCCTGCCCGTCAGTGGGATTTTCCGAATGGTTGGGCACCGCATCAAATGCTGGCTTGGGCCGGCCTGCAGAATTATGGGTATGAAGAGATCGCACGGCGCCTGGCGTATCGATGGCTGTTTACGATAACAATGAACGCGGTGCATTACAACGGTACGGTTACGGAAAAATACGATGTGGTCAAAAGGTCCCATCAAGTGTTTGCAGAATACGGCAACGTCGGAGCCGACTTCTCTTATATCACGCGCGAGGGATTTGGTTGGACGAATGCTTCTTATCAAGTTGGATTGTCAGTTTTGCCGGAACTTTACAGATCGTACTTGGACGACCTCATTCCTCCAGAGTGGGTTTTTCGCGATCCTTGATTGTCCACCCAAGACCTTCCGCAATTTCGACCCCGGGATCATCATCGACAAGATGACGGCTCCCAGCCGCTTCAGCAGTTTTCATCCAAAAACCGGACCCCGAGTTCTTGGCCTGAGAACACCCATTCCCCTTAAGCATCGACGCTGACTTCCCGCAGAACGCTTTGGCACAAACCCTCCGAAAGCGGGGAACATAGTCCCAACATTTGAGAAAGCAGGAGTCTTTCCTCGTTTTCGTTTGGTGAAAACTGACAGAATTGGCGGATTCTGTTGAGGGCGGAATCGGCATGGAGTTTGTTATTGTTAATGATACCCATTGTCAATAGAGAACCTATGAATCAAAACAGCAATGCAGAATTGCATGGCCGACTCCGAAAGAGCGGTTTGCGCGTAACCAAGCCCCGTAAAATCATCGCTGATACGCTTGGAAATACAATACAACACCTTTCGGCAGAAGAGGTCTATTTCCGCGTTCACAAGGCATATCCGAACATCGGATTGACGACAGTCTACAGAACGCTCGATCTGTTGGAGGGAATGGGTATTGTGACGAGACTACAGATTGGTGATGGTCGGGCACGTTATGAACTTCTGGAAAATCCAAGGAAACCGGGTCATCACCATCATCTTGTCTGCACGGACTGCAAGCGCATCGTTGAATACAGCGACTTTGTGGACGAAGAGCTCGGGCTCCTCCGCAAAGTCGAGGTCGAGCTTTCGCGAAAGCACGATTTTCGGATCACCGGTCACGTGATCCAGTTTCAAGGGATTTGTTCAGGCTGCAGAAAGCAGCATTAACAAAGAGCGGCATTCCTTGAAGCAATGGTCATGTTCTTCTGAAAACCAACGGAGACCACAATGGACCAGCCAGTAAAAATTGGCATTATCATTTGTCACCGCTACCACACCTGCGCAGGCGGAAAGTGCTTCAGGGCCCTGCGCAATCGTGAAGGTGCTTTCAGCGCTTATCGGGATAAGCGCGTTGAACTCGTTGGGTATACGACCTGCGCAGGCTGCCCGGGCGGCAATGTGGAATACGCACCGGCAGAAATGAAAAAGAATGGGGCCGAGGTTGTTCATTTTGCGACCGGACTTGTTGTGGGTTATCCTCCCTGTCCATACGTTTTTCATTTTCGGGATTTCATGAAAGAAAAATATGGCATGGAAGTAGTGATCGGGACGCACCCGATTCCGCAAAGTTACTATGAGACTCACAAGAACCTCGGGACCTGGGAGTCGCGGGAATGGCAGGAAATCCTGAAGCCAACATTAACCGATGAGAAAACACGCATTTCCTATAATTAAGCCGCATGCATGAAGTCGAAAAAGGAAAGGACGTCTTTATGAAAATTGCCGTTGCAACGGAAGAAGGGAAAATCATCTACCCGCACTTTGGCCGAAGCCCGTTTTTCGAGGTTTTTGAAATTGAGGAGGGGAGGATCACGAATCGGTCCATGCGTCAGAATACATTCACACGTCACTCCCGCGAAAATCACGAAGGAACTGAGCACGCTGAACACCACCACGGAGATGGTGACCCGCATGCGCATCAATCGGCAGCGGAAGGGCTGAAGGATTGCGCCGTGGTCATCAGCCGCGGAATGGGCCGGAGGGCATGGGAAGATCTGCGGGCAAAAGGGATAGAAATGATCGTAACCGAGGAACGGGAAGTGGAAACGGCGGTGCAAAAGTATCTGGCGGGCGGATTGGTCGACAGGACCGAAAAACTGCATTAGGATCTTTTTGTACGGAGGAATTCTGGATGTGGTTGATATTTTAGGCCAGTCCTTAATGATCACCGGTTTCGTCTTTGTGATGATGCTGGTGATCGAATATGTCAACGTTCTGACTAGTGGGTCCTGGCAACAGGGCCTGGCAAAATCACGTTGGGGCCAGTATTTGCTTGCCGCACTCCTGGGTGCCACTCCCGGCTGCCTGGGAGCATTTGCCGTTGTGACCATGTATTCCCACCGAATGATCTCACTCGGTGCTGTGGTCGCGGCGATGATTGCCACCAGCGGAGACGAGAGCTTCGTAATGCTTGCCATGATCCCCCGGGAGGCGGTTCTGCTGACGGGAATCCTCTTTGTCATTGGGGTTCTGTCCGGATTTCTCGCAGATGGTTTGGTCCTCAGGATTGGCTTCCTGAAGTTTGATCTTTGTGAATCTCTGCAAGTGCATGATTTTGAGAGTTGTGAATGTTATCCCCGCGGAAAAATCCTCGCACAGTGGAAATCGTTCTCCCCCTTTCGGACAATCCTGGCCCTTGTTCTCGGTTTTTTTGTAGTGTTCACGGCTGCGGGTCAGATCGGCCCCGCGGACTGGAACTGGGTGCGCATTTCGATTCTCGCCATGAGCGGACTGGCCCTTTTCATTGTCGCAACCGTGCCGGATCACTTCCTGGAAGAACATCTTTGGAATCACGTTGCCAGAAAACATGTTCCGCGGATTTTCCTGTGGACATTCGGAACGTTGCTGGTTTTACAGGTCCTGCTTGAGCAGTTGAGCGTGGAGAGTCTCATCCAGGGTAATCCGTGGGTTGTTCTTGGTGCCGCGTCTTTTGTCGGCCTGATTCCGGAGTCGGGTCCGCACCTGATCTTTGTAGTGCTTTTTGCCAAGGGAACCATCCCCTTCAGTATTCTGGTGGCAAGCTCCATTGTGCAGGACGGCCATGGGATGTTACCCATGCTTGCGCACTCGAGAAAAGCGTTCTTTTTGGTGAAACTTATGAACCTGCTGATTGGCGGTACCATCGGAGGAATTGCTCTCTTGTTTGGAGGGTAACTTCAAGCCTGTTCACATCCCGCCATGTTTTGGAGAACACCGTGAGATCAACGAACCAACCGCGTCCTCTGGAATTTCACACTGGGTGCTTTGCCTGCGGCCCTGACAGGATGGGCGGAATAGGACTTGTCGTAAAACAAAGAGGGAAGGAAGTCACAGGCGATGTTGTGATAGACGACCGCTTTCAGGGGTACGACGGTATCGTCCACGGCGGCATCATCGCTTCAATATTGGACGCCGCGATGGTACAATGTCTGCAATCCCTTTTCGGCAAGAATCCTTTTACCTGTAAACTGGAGACCCGGTACTACCACGAAACTCCGACCGGGCGACAACTGATCGTCAACGCCCGTTTCACCGCACGTCGCGGACAGATGTGTTGGGCTGAGGGAGAGCTGTTTGAGGGGCATCTTCGATGTGCAGATGCGCGAGGAGTTTTTAAGCTGACATAATCTCAAGGAGAATTCCGAATTGAAGAAGACAGTACTTATCACCGGTGCGAACGGGGAAATTGGGCACGGCCTGATTGATCACCTGGCCGATCTTGATGAAGTCGAAATCGTCGCGCTGGATTTGAATCCGCTTGATGAACGCCTTGCGAAGAAGTGTACGGTGAACGTGGTGGGAGATATTCTGAAAAGGGGGATTTTGGAGAATCTTTCAACCGCACACAATTTCGAAACGATCTATCATCTGGCAGCACTGCTTTCCACCAGAGCCGAACGTGAGCCGCCTCTGGCCCATCATGTCAATGTCGATGGGACATTGAACCTCCTGGAAATTGCCGTGACGCAGTCACGGTTGCAGGGCCGTGAAATCAAGTTTCTGTATCCAAGCTCTATCGCAGTCTATGGGCTCCCTGACTTGAGCACAAAGAATCAGGCTTCTGCAATAATAGAATCCGACTGGTGCCATTCGCGCACGATGTACGGTATCAACAAGCTCTACTGTGAACAGCTTGGAAACTACTACGCCCGTTTTTACCGTCAGCTCGATGCACAGACATCGCAGGGTCAAATTGACTTTCGCTGTCTTCGGTTTCCCGGGCTCATTAGCGCCGTGACGCTACCGGCGGGAGGGACGAGTGACTATGCATCGGAAATGGTCCACAGCGCGGCGCAGGGGAAACCGTATGAGTGTTTTGTACGGGAGGATACGCGCATTCCGTTTATGGTCATGCCGGATGCCATTTGGGCATTCCTGGCGCTCGAGGCCGCTCCCCGCGACCGGCTTTCGCGGCAAGTCTACAATGTCGGTGCGTTCAATCCTTCATCACGGGAACTGTACGAACTCGTACACAAGGCCTTCCCTAAAGCAGTGGTCACCTTTGTCCCCGACGAGAAGAGGCAGGCGATCGTGGATAGCTGGCCTGCGGATGTCGATACAACCGCGGCGAGCCGTGATTGGGGTTGGAAACCGGACTACTCACTCGAAAAGGCCTTCAAGGAGTACCTGCTTCCTGCGATTCGTCAAAGATACACGCCCTCGTGAACATTCAGCTCGCATCCCGCAATCTCATCGATTCGATTCCCTCTTCCAATACGGACGCTTTGCTGCGGGAGCGCGGGTTCGATCTGCTGCATGAGTACTTGCAGATCATCAACGAAGTGGGGTTTCCGTCCGGCCGCATCGTCGAACTGGCAACAGGTACAGGCCGGACATCGGCCATTCTGGCTAGGCAGGGATTCGACGTTGTCACGGGAGATATCACCCAGGCAAAACGGAGTGATGCTCTTCGCCGCATTTCCCCGGCGTACGAGAAACACGTGTCGATGATGGTCCTTAACATGGAGAGATTGCCGTTCCGCGACAGCACCGTTCCGGCCGTCATTTCGCTGAACACCATCCACGAACTGGAACATCCCGAACAATGCCTCTCGGAAATGCTCCGTATTCACGATCCTGCCGGTGTTCTTGTCGTCGGGGATTTCAACGAAGCGGGATTTGAAGTGATGGACGAAGTTCACCAAATCGTCTTTGGCAAACAACATTCGAGGGGCCGACTTCCCATGGAAAGTGTGAAGGAAAGACTCGCAGATCTGTATGAATCCGTTGTTACGATCGAGACGCCGCTCAACGTCTCGGTTGTCTGCCGAACCTCTCCGTTCCTGCCATTATGATCGCAATTCGGGCTCGGGTGCGATTGAATTGTTCATCAAATTTTCGTACCATGAATCAGAATCAAATCTCTGCTGTTGCAAATCAATTCCCGCCCGCCGGAACCCCACCTCGAGAGTTGGATTGTGAGGCCTGAAGAGTTGAGAATATTGTTGATCATCAAGGAGCCATAACCATGGAAAAGAAACGCACACTGACCACCGCGTCAGGGAAACCCTACGTTGAGCATGAAAACACGATGAGCGTCGGGCCGCGTGGTCCATTGCTTTTACAAGATTATATTTACCACGAAAAAATGGCCCATTTCAACAGGGAACGCATCCCTGAAAGGATCGTCCATGCGAAGGGGAGCGGTGCTTTCGGAACGTTCACCGTCACGAATGACATTTCAAAATATACCCGCGCCAAGATTTTTAACAAGATCGGCAAGCAAACGAAGCTCTTTGCGAGGTTCAGCACGGTGGGCGGAGAGAAGGGGAGTGCCGACACGGAGAGAGACCCCCGCGGTTTTGCCTTGAAATTCTATACCGAGGACGGCAACTGGGACCTGGTCGGAAACAACACTCCGGTTTTTTTCATCAAAGACCCGAAGAAGTTCGACGATTTCATTCATACACAAAAACGCGACCCGCAAACGAACTGCAAAAGCCCCACGATGATGTGGGATTACTGGAGCCTGAATCCCGAAAGCCTTCATCAGGTCCTCATCTTAATGAGCGACAGAGGCACACCGTTCGGCTACCGTCACATGAACGGGTACGGAAGTCATACTTATTCTTTGATCAATGCAAAGAATGAAACGATTTGGGTAAAATTCCATTTCAGGACTCAGCAAGGCATTAAGAACTTCACCGACGGCGAAGCGGCAGAGATGAAAGGCAAAGATCCTGATTTCGCCCAAAGGGATCTCGTGGAATCGATCGGGAAAAAGGATTTTCCGAAATGGACGCTGAAGGTCCAGGTGATGACAAACGAGCAGGCGAAGAAATTTCCATTCAATCCGTTCGACCTCACGAAGATCTGGCCCCACAAGGACTTTCCGCTGATTGAGGTCGGGGTGATGGAGCTGAATGAAATACCGAAGAACTATTTTGCCGATGTGGAGCAATCGGCGTTCGCACCGGCCCACGTGGTTGACGGCATCGGTTATTCTCCGGACAAGATGCTCCAGGGGCGGTTGTTATCCTATCCGGATGCCCATCGGTATCGTTTGGGTGCGAATTATGAACAGATCCCGGTCAACAAGTGCCCCTACGCGGTGGCAAACTATCAACGCGACGGTTCCATGCGCGTGGATGGAAACGGAGGAAGCGATCCGAACTATTACCCCAACAGTTTTGACGATATTAGTCCGGACATGCAGCACAAAGAGTTGCCGATGCAACTAGACAGCTCTGTCGCCGATTGGTACGACCGGAACGGCGCGAACGACAACGATCATTTCACTCAGCCCGGCTTGTTGTTCAACAAGGCGATGAACGACTATGACCGGCACAATCTGGTGTCCAATATTGTCGGAGCGATGAGTGGAATCACGGGTCCCAAGAAAGACGTCATCGTCAATCGCCAACTCTGCCATTTCTTCCGTGCCGACACAAAGCTCGGAACGGCGGTGGCAAAGGGGCTTGGAGTGAATGTGGAGGATGTGATGAAGGAACTGAAACACGATCCAGTTCTGATCTGATGTCTCGGCAGGGAGGGTTTTGTGCTCTCCCTGCCTTTTTGTTGCCTGAAGGTATCCTTCCTGCCGTTAAGCCCTTACCAACCCCGCCTCCAAGTTGCCTTTTCCCAATTACCGCGTGTTCCCCGAATGATGCTTTTTGCTATTTGCGGGAAGGCTCTCAGCACCCATCCGCCAGCGTTCCCTCCCCATGAGTTCATTGCGATCCCCTGTGAGAATGAAGCAAAAGCGAGACGTTTTCCAAACAGTCGTTTCCATTCACGGGTGTACAATGTCTCTGTCTGCTGTCTGTCAAGAGAATCCTGTTTTGCTTCTGTCAGGACACGTGCAACTAATTGCCCGCTTTCGATTGCCATTCCAATGCCATCCCCCGCAAGCGGAGCTATGACGGCTGCTGCATCGCCGATCATGTACATTCCGTTCTCGATGACGTTCTTTCTCCCGAAGAAAATGTTGCCCGTCCCGAACGGCTGAATCTTTTTCAATTCTAGAAGTAGATCCTCCCGAAATAGCGCCCGGAAACCCTTGTTATTCCGTAAGAGTCTCGCCAATGCATCCGTTGGGTGGCGGTCACCCTCACTCTGATCAGCCAGGAAACAGAGGGTCGCTTCATCTTCGCTTATTCGATTGATCCCACAGTAAATGCCTTGTGAGGCAAATATCCTGATATCACCATCGGGGAACTCTCTGAATGCATTTCTGTGAACATGATATTTCACTCCGCTCAGCCCGGAACGATTGGAGACAAAATTTCTCTTTAGGGATTTATCCAGCAGATTTTGCTTTCCGTAGGCGGCAATCACAGTCGCTGCAGTCAGAGAGCCGCGGGAATCCGGCGTCCGGTACTGGACATCAAGTCTCCCTTGCATCCCTTCAATGGAAATGACTTCTGCGGGTTGAATGACCGTAGCGCCGACGGCTTCGGCCTTTTTCAGCAACATGTGGTCGAGGAGAGAACGCTTCAGGGCCCATGCCTCAAAACCGAGCGGGTGAGTGGTGCGGAGGTCGTTTTCGGGAGTGAACGTAAAGGTGGTTATCTTGTGCGGCCGCAACGCAAGGAATTCATCGTACAGGCCGAAATGCCTGATAGCCCGGGCAACCTCGCCCGACAGGAATTCTCCACAGAGCACTTCGCGCGGAAAGGATCTCTTTTCCGCGACGGCAACGTTCATTCCGCCGAGGGCAAGCTCGATCGCTGCGCTGGAACCCGCAGGCCCACCCCCGATGATGAGTATGTCGAAGCGTTGGGAAATAATTGACCTAAAAGTGGTTGGGTGACGGCTGCAAGAACCATTAAGCACGAAATCCAAAAAAAACCCAAATCCAAAACAAATTCCAAACTCTAAATTCCAAAACACCTCCGTGTACAGAGATTGAACTTGCCTTATGACCACTAGAGCCACATAACAACAAGCCACCGAAAAGCCCATCGGCGCTGAAGGGTGTACTTCGTGACGCCGCAGTCTGCAAGAAGGCTCTCCAATTCATTTTTTGAAAAACCCCTGAGGACCGATAGCGGCGCGTCGTGTTTCACCATGGAACTGTTGGAAAAGAGAGTCGTGAGGGTTTTGATTCCCGCGTAGGCGAAGATGGAACGTCGCAAGTCGTTGATAATGATTCCATAGCGGGAGATTCGTAAACAGGAAGTGAGCATTGTTCGGATTTCTTTTTCATGTAAATGATGCAGAAATAAGGAGGCGTGGATAACGTCGAACGATCTGTCGTTAAACGGGAGGTGTCGCGCATCTCCGCAAACAACGGAATACGGTACATGGGTCTTCAAATACTCGCACACACGCGGGTTGCGGTCCAGTACCGTGACATCGAGGGATTGAACCGAATCGTCAAACACATCCGCTCCACCAGCACCGATATCCAACAGGCTCAAGTGATGCAGATCGAGTTTCTTTCGAAGCAAGCGAAGCCCCTCTTGAGTGGTTGCCTTTCCGCCGAGGAACATGTTCACCCGCTTCAGTTCCTGAAGCGCATTGTCCATCCGCTCGTCCTGAATGGAAAGGTCATCCATAATTTCAGGATCGTAGCGGCGTCTCAGCATACTTTCAGGAGCGCGGTTTCCATCGTCAGCCCGGGGCCGAATGCGACGGCACAGACAAGGTCATCCCGTTTCAGGGTTGAGTTCTTCATGATTTCTCTTAACACAAACAGAATGGATGCAGAAGAAAGATTTCCATAGTTCCTGAGCACCGTTCGGGAGGGGACCATTTGCTCGTCGCTCAATTGCATTCCTTTCTGAAGAGCGTCGAGAATTGCCCTTCCGCCCGGATGAAGCGCCCAATGGGCGACTTGGTCGGGACGAATGTCATGGCCGGCCAGTATTTCCTTCAGTTTCGGCGCTGCTTCGTTCAGGATCACCTTCGGAAGGTCGGACGAGAGGATCATCTCAAAACCAAAGTTGCCGATCTTCCATCCCATGTATTCGGAAGACTGCGGAAAGAGAAAGGACGATGTTGAGAGGAGGTTGAGGCCATGGGTTCGCTCATGATCGAACAGCGCCGCTGCACAGCCGTCGGCAAAGATCATGTTCGCGAGAATATTGTCGCGGGTCGGCTCCGTTTGGAGGTGCAGACTGCACAATTCAACGCTGACGAGAACGGTTATGCCGCTTGTCCTGCGGGCGGAGGACATTGATTCAAGAACGGAATTGAAGCCGATGAGCGAGGCGGCGCATCCCATGAAGCCGATGTTCATTCGTTTCACATCGGCAGGGAACTGAAAGCGATCGATAAGGTAGTAATCGAGCCCGGGGGCAAAGAAACCTGTGCAGGAAACAGTGATGATCCGGCCAATGCGTGAAGGATCGGTTCCCGTTTCCGTGAGGACGCCGTCGATCGCGATTCCAGCGAGCGTTTTGGACCATCGCTCATATTCGTCCATTCTGGTTCTTGTGTCGGGAACAACATACTGGCCGCGGTTGGAATAGAACTTCTTCTCGATATTTGGGTTGCCGTCCGGGATCACCAGGAACCGTTGTGCAATGCCCGAGTGATGAGCAGCCATATCGATCATGCGACCGACCGCGGGTGATCCGGCCATGCGTTTCTTCAATTCTGACGCAGCGACGGCCTGGTCGATCTTGAAGGGAGGTGAAGCCGTGGCTATTTCGACAAGCATCTCATTCCTCTCTCTTTGACTAAGAGTTCAACGAAGTGTGGAACCGGTAAGTTTCCACTGTCCGGGTCGGGCGGGCGGGACGAACGTTCGTTTCCAAATCTAAAACAATCTTCTCTCTCATTGTAGCTCTGTGGCCTTAGCCCCTCCTTCTTTTTCCCGCCGATAAGGGCTATTTCCACGAATCCCTTCAGGACGGCTGAATTCACTGTGATACTCTCCGGGTATTGACCATATTGATAGCCAGGATCATCTCCAATCAGAGATGGCCACCACTGACTCATAAGGGGTTACGACAATGGATTTCAATATGTTTCTCGAACACATCATGAAAAATTTTGCAGCTTCGTTTCCGTACGGGCTGAGCAAGACCGACGTCACGAAGATCGGCTTCCAGGCGTGGTGCACGGTTGAGGCGCAAGCGTTCAAGGACAAGGAAACCGCCGCCGGATCGTAGCTGTCCTCGGCAAGAAAGAGCAAACAACAAACGGAGGGTTCACCAATGAAAGCAACCAAAAATCTCGGAATGTTGCTGCTTGCGGGCTGGCTGGTGCTGACCGGATTGATCACGCTGATTGACCTCAGCTTTTCGGGCCTGAGCACCATCATGGCGGTTCTTGCCATCGGTGCCGGCGCATTGATCATCGTCGGCAAGTAGCGGGTGTCCGGCTTTTCAACTCATACCTCCCGATCAAAGCCGGGCCTGACGAATGAACGGGCCTGTGGAAATTCCTCCTCGATGGCTTTCCTTAGGTTCGACAAATGCCCCACCATGTTCCTGATTCTGTCGTTCTCATCAGCAAGGCGGTGAAGCAGCAGTTCCCACCCCTCTATTGAATCATCAATCCCGATCAGTGCCACCTTCGCCGATCCATCCGAGTCTTTTGGAAATTCCGCCATTTCGCTATCATTCTCTTCTTCATCTTCTTCTCTCCCCGTCAGCGCACGCATCAATTTTACCCAGATTTGATGCTCGTACCATTGTATCACTTCGACAGCGTTGAGGATATCGGCGGCTGCAACCTCCGGTTCTCCGATCCCAAGCATGGCATCGTTCTCAAGGGAGTCCCGCGTTGTCTTGAAGAGATTCTGGTGATCATTAAACCACTCCTTTACCATTGCCGGGTAGGCATAGGCCGCTTTGGCAAGTGAATGTTCTTCACACATTTCACGTTGTTCTTCACTTTTCTCCATATGATTATTCTGTTCAGCCAGGGCATTCAAATCGACGCCGTATTCCTCGGCCGTGTCTGCCAATAATTCGAACGCAAGATCAAATGATTCCTTGACATGGTTCAAGACCCCTTCGATATCGCTCGCACCTTCTTTCGAGTTCACCGGGGATTCCTGTTCCGTTGCATAGAGCAGACAACGCTTGGTGAACGCGCACCGCTCACACCAACGATTACAATAATTGTAGATCCCGGAAACGAAGTCAGGATTTTCCGTCAATTGCAAGAGTCTCTGTTTATTCATAGTTCCTCCTGGGAAATTGACGCAAGATTGTTTCGATCGTTTGAACCAATTGATCTGTTGTTTTTGCCAGCTTGATTTCATGGGCATGAAGCAACTGTAATGCTTCAGTTGAAAATGGACACTGCGATGGATAGCTTTAGGATATCTTAT
>JBBEEC010000005.1:0-8251 GCA_040880975.1 Bacteroidota bacterium
CACCAATCATCAATTACCTCCGCCAATGTCAGTTCCTCAAAATCTCCACCTTCATTCGGCACCTGGTGCATGACAATATCGCCTATGTCAGTCGAATAGAATGCCGCATCCTTTGTGACCATCTTGTCCCCTGCCAGTCGCTTCAGCGGGGCAGGGAGGTAATCGCTTTGATAGCTCCCGCCGCTCGGAGGAACGCTTTCCACATAAGAAGCATGTTGCGCCATTCTGCCGCTTTCTTGTTTCTGGTTGTAAAACACGATGATGCTTCCCGGGTCAACGGTAAGCGATCCTATTTCGTATAATATGTCATACGAATTGTACCAATCTCCATTGGTAACAAAATAGTTGAGATCGACTCCCTCGCTGGGTTCGGCAAAGACATTGTTGTCGTCGGGCCATAGTTTGTCTTTTCCAAACGCCCTCGCCATGGCATAGCCGAAACAGATTGTGTTATCATGATTATGATCGAAAGGCAGTTGACAATCTGGAGGGTGAGTCTGTGCGATCGCATCGTTCCAGCCAAAGAACACGATTAATAAAAGAAGGGTCTTTTTCATTTCAACCTCCCCAAGGTGATTTGATGAGTGGATCGGTTACTGCGGTATTGCGCTGACGATGATGTTTATGTTGGACGGACCTCCTTTCTCATATTTACCGATCAAGAAAAAAGAATTCTCAAACCGGAATCCTTGCACATACACGATACCATCAACGAATGTTGAAGGATACGGCATCACATCGTTTCCATTGTAATGTCCCGCAACGGCATTATACTGACTTCCGGCATCCTGGCCTCCGTAGATGACAAAGTCTTCGAATGAGTTGCCCAAGATGCCCCTAAAGCCATACCTGCTGAATTCCCAGCTCCTTTCTTCCACTCCCCATAGGCCTATCTCTTCATACCTGTCAGGCCCAGTCGCATCAGGATTGAATCTGACAACTTGACCATAATTACCTGCAGCATAGATTGTGTCATTGATGATGACCGGATTTACAAACCATCCAGAACCGAAATCTGTATACCAGATCTCCCGCCAGTTTGCACCGTCATATTCATGCAATGCGAAACCAAAGGCCGGGCTGGAGACAGCCGAGAAGGCGTAAAGCTTGTTGTTTATTCGACCCAAAATGTCGTTAATCGACGCCGTTGTATCAGTCATTCTGTGATTTGTCCATTGCCCACCGTTCCAATGAAGAATATATCCGTAGGCACCTGCAACCCAAATGTCATTCGACGATGTGCCCCAGATAGTATAGAACCGCGTGCCGATCTCTGCAGCGGGCGGCATACCTGGTGGTGTCATATTGATGAACTTCGATCCATCATACCTGAGAGCGAATCCTTCGCCTTTTATCCCTTCTGATCCAAAGCTGGCTTGTTTCCACCGGCCAACGATCCAAAAGTCATTTACGGCAAAACCATGGATCCCCAACAGCTCAAAACTCGCGCCTCCCCCAAAATCAAGTATCGGCGTCCTGAGGGGCTCGGTAATATCCGTCCATCCGTTCCCGTCAAAGTGGAAAAACATGTAAGTGTACGCTATTCCATGCCAGCCCACGGCGTACATGTTGTTGTGGGCCGTACCCCAAATGGCCTGAATATTAACCGATGCGCCTTCTGGAGACTGCATCATGTCGACTTTGAACTTATAGGTTCGCGGATCCAGATTAATCGGCGGGACCACCATTTGGCCAAGGTCTTTGCAACTGAGCGTAAGGAGAATGATCGCCAAGATGGAATACAAGCCATGCCTCATGGAATTCGTTCAGCCTTGTGGATATGTGTGCATGCGGTGGAATTCCGGGGGCGAAGGCCGTTGGTAGAACGATTGGGCGTTCCTATCCAAATTGGCAGAGGAAAAAATCGAAAGATTCGTTCAATCTGGAGGGATTTCACACTACCCCGGAGATTGTTAAGAAAATCCTGCCACCACGGCACACCTGTGTTAGCGTGACTAACACAACCTACCCGATGTTAAGTCAATTCAGGCTTTTTGTCAAGCGAAACTCGACGAGGCGGTTCTAGAATCGCATCGAAGATATCGCCACAAGATTATCAGTTTGCCTCCTCACGGCGGACTTTTCCCAATCGAAGAGGTAAAGATAGTCTTGAGAAGCCGCGAGCACAGTCCCGTCTTCTTTGGCACCTTCAAATCGTATGCCAAGAAATGTATTTGAAATAAGAACAAAATTGCCGAATCGTAAGATCAGAATTCCGACAATGAAGAATATTCCGCCGGGTAGTTGCCTCCTTGCGAAATGACTGCAAAACGCTTCCTGATGGGAAATTGTGAAAGAGAGTCGCCAAGACCCTTGGGGATGAACTCTCAACTCAACTGCGGCAAAAAAAACCCTAAAATCGGCTCCCAACTTACTCCACGACCGGCGATTTCTTCTGCGTCAAAGCGATCGCACCAACCCCAAGCAGACCTGCAACAATCAAAGCCGTAATGATTTGGTCTCCTGATCCCGCCTTTATTCTTGCCGGATTTGCGGGAGGCACAGGGCGCCTGGGCTTGCGATACTTGTCCCATCCCAGAGAATCAACGGACGTCACTTGAAACTGAAACGTGTAGGACCAAACCTCATCGCCTGCCTGGATCGGAAGCGTGAGATTCACCATACTCCCCTTGAAAGCCCGCATCCGCTCCCCGATTGAGGCGGAATTCCAGTCCGTGGTCTGGAGCAGGTCGCGCTCCTTCCACTCACTCCCATCGAACCAGATGTTCTCAGACGGAATGGCCATGTCGACGATATAACCGTTGGGAAGAATCGTGGGAGTTGAGATATCCCGGTAATCCGGAACATAAAGGGTCCTTGAATTTCGTATGGCATAATAACGGCCACGAACGCTTATCGCAGCATCATCCCACTTCACTTTTGCAGGCAGATTGGAACGGTTTCGCAGTTGAAACCGGATGGCCGAATCGTCGATACGGAACGCGATCCTGATCCGGTCGTCCTGGTAGACCATTCTGCCCCCGGATGATGGAGAAACGAGCCGATAGGCGTAGCGGAATTTATTGCCGAGGGAGGATTGAAGCCGGGAAGCCGCACTGCAACCGGCCAGGAGCACAACACCGATGACAGCAATACAGAAGAGTTTCGAAGTCATGATTCCTGCCACAAAATGAGTTACCAGTCCGGGAGCGGTCCATGCGGGAGGTCATGAGTGCTCTTTCAAGAGTACAGCTTTTTTTGCACAAGTTAAACCACCCTCTGCGTCTCCGCGTTAAAAGACTATGACGACCCTCTGTTCAACGCAGAGGCGCGGAGTGAAATTCAAGTGATCAATCCTTGCCTCTCTCACGATACTCCTTCGCGGCTTTTACGAAATCGCGGAAGAGGGGATGAGGATTGACCGCCCGCGATTTGAGCTCGGGATGGAACTGACCGGCCACGAACCAGGGATGGTCCGGAAGTTCGATGATCTCCACGAGCGAATTGTCAGGCGAGACACCGCTAAAGATCATTCCGTGCTCATTCAGCTTTTTACGAAACGCGTTGTTCACTTCATACCGGTGCCGATGGCGCTCATGTATCAGCTCCTTCCGGTATGCAGCATAGGCCTTTGTTCCTTTGGTGAGCGCGCAGGGATAGGCCCCCAACCGCATGGTGCCGCCCATGTCCTTGACTTTTTTCTGGTCAAGCATCAAATCGATCACATTATTCCGGGATTTCCTGAATTCCGTGCTGTTCGCCCCGTCCAGTCCACACACATTCCTGGCAAACTCGATGACCGCACACTGCAGGCCGAGGCAAATTCCGAAGAACGGAATCTTCTGCTCGCGCGCGACCCGAATGGCGTTGATCTTTCCCTCGACTCCCCGTTCCCCAAACCCGCCAGGCACCAGCAGACCGTCAAGTCCATCCAGGAGCCCATCGGTCCCCCGCTGCTCGATTTCTTCGGCTTTGATCCATTTCAGGTCCACGGCGACTTCGTTTTCCGCACCGGCATGTACAAACGACTCGTTGATACTCTTATAGGCATCGAGCAATTCCGTGTATTTTCCACACACACCGATAGTCACGCGCCCGGTCGGATTCTGGATCCGCTGGACGAACTTCGACCACCGCTTCAGGTCTGCTTTTGGGCGTTTGATCCCGAGCTTTTCCAGGACGATCTGATCCAGTTTCTCCTTCTCAAAGACGAGCGGCACTTCGTAGATCGAGGCGACATCTCTCCCTTCCACCACGGAGCGTGTTTCAACGTTGCAAAAAAGTGCGATCTTTTCACGCAATTCCATCGACAGGGGGCGCTCCGAACGGCAGATCAAAACGTCGGGCTGGAGGCCGATCTCCAGCAATGTTTTCACGCTATGCTGCGTCGGCTTGGTTTTCAGCTCGCCTGCCGATCGGATGTACGGTACAAGGGTCACGTGAATGTTCACAGCGTTCCGGTGGCCCACATGGTGGGTGAATTGACGAATGGCCTCAAGAAATGGGAGGCTTTCGATATCGCCAACGGTCCCTCCGACTTCCGTAATAACGACGTCGTAGTTTCCGGACGCTCCGACACCTGAGATCCTGCGTTTAATTTCGTCGGTGATATGCGGGATCACCTGCACAGTGGCTCCCAAATAATCCCCGCGTCGTTCCCGCGAGATGACCTCGTAATAGATCTGCCCGGTGGTCGCGTTGTTTTGGCGGGTCATGCTGACGTCGAGGAAACGCTCGTAGTGGCCCAGATCGAGATCCGTTTCCGCACCATCGTCCGTCACATAAACCTCGCCATGCTGGAACGGATTCATGGTTCCGGGATCGACGTTGATATAGGGATCGAACTTCTGAATGGTCACGCGCAGGCCGCGGGACTTAAGCAGTAAGCCGAGTGAAGCCGCCGCGATGCCTTTTCCGAGCGACGAGACCACCCCACCGGTGATAAAAATATATTTGGGATGCTTGCGGGCCATGGAAAGTGTCTTTCAGCAAATGCTATGAAAAGGACCTTAGAATTTTCAGAACACGCTCCACATCGTCCTTCGTGTCGATGGGAATACTGTCATGCTCGGTAACGGCAACGGTGATCTTGTGGCCTGCCTCCAGAATTCTCAACTGCTCAAGTTTCTCTGCCTTCTCCAGGGAAGATTCGCCCATCGCCGAAAACTGACGCAGGAAATCGCGGCGAAACACATAGATGCCAATGTGCTTGTAGAGTGCAGCGGCCGAAGGCCACTCGGAAACTTGCTGCTTGTCGCGCACATGCGGAATGACCGAACGTGAGAAATACAGGGCATGGCCATTCTTGTCGAAAACGACTTTGACCACCGCGGGATTCAAGAGCTCATCCGCCGATTGGATCCGTTTTGCCGCTGTGCCCACGACAGCCACAGAGTCTTTCACAAGACCCTGCACGGCTTCATCAATCAGGGCGGGAGGAATCAAGGGTTCGTCTCCCTGAATGTTCACAAAAACATCGCCCTGAATTTTTTCGGCAACCGCCGCCACACGGTCGCTTCCGCTCGCGATGTCCGGAGAAGTCATCACCACTTCTCCGCCGAACGATTTCACCACGCTTTCTATCCGGGCATCATCCGTTGCCACGATAACCCTGTCCAGGGTCTTTGCCTTCTTCGCCTGCTCATACACGCGCTGGACCATCGTCTTTCCAAGCAAATCAACCAACGCTTTCGCCGGAAGGCGCTGGGACGCATAACGGGAAGGAATGACACCAATGATGACGGGTTTCAAGAGAATGCCGGAATGGTGAATAATTGCGTTTTTGAAAAGGCAAACATCAAACCGCAAACTGAAATGAAACAACAAAAGGAAAAATGAAATCTACGCCCATGTTCGGCCACAATGTTTCTTATTTCTGTTTTCCGTTTCATTTCTTTTCGTCTTTTTCGGTTTTCTTTTTCAGCTATCCTTCCCCCCGATTACCTTCGGTACCTTAAAAAACCGCTCCGTTTTCGCGGGAGCATTCTTCAGAGCCTCTTCAGGTGACAAGCCCGGCTTCACGACGTCTTCGCGAAATCTGTTGCTCAGATCGATGACCTGTGCAAGCGGCTCGACGTTCGTTGTGTCAAGCTTGTTCAACGTCTCGACATATTCGAGAATCTGATTCAGCTGATGCGTGAACTTCTTCTTCTCTTCTTCGGTGAACTCCAGCCGTGCGAGCTTGGCTATGTGTTCAACATCTTTAACCGTGACGGCCATGAGATGATCCCTTATGGTTCGACAAAATGTTGTTCGATCTTTGAACGGACCTCTTTCATCAGCGCCTTCCCTCCATCGTCCGTTTTGAGTGCCAGGGTTTCGATGGGTTCCTCCAGGATGATCTCGATATCAGTCGCATGGACCTTCATCGAACCCTTGGGAAGTATTTTGTAGCTGTGATTGATGACCACCGGTACGATCGGGACACCGGCTTTAAGTGCAAGAACGAATGCCCCGCGCTTGAATGCCTGGAGTTTCCCGTCCTTCGTCCGCGTACCCTCGACAAACAGCAGCACTGAGGCCCCTTTGCGGATCTGGTCCGCTGCTTTTTCTATTCCCCGCATCGCGTCTTTCGGGCTGGACCTGTCCACAGCGATGTACGGACCCCACCAGAGCGCCCAGCCCCAGATGGGGACGTACGTCAGCTCCCGTTTGAACATGATCCGGATGTTGTCCGGAACCCCGGCAACCATCGCCGGAATATCAAACCAGCTCGCGTGGTTTGCCGCGTAGATCACATTGCCGCCGCGGATGTTTTCCAACCCCTTGACGTGAACCTTGATCCCAAAGATCCATAAAATAAATTTCGACCAATGTCTCGATGTCATGTGGAACGTTCTTCCGCTGCGGTCAAGCGGAATGGAAACAATCGCAAGCAGGGAGTACGGGATCGCAACAAGCAATACCAGCAAACCCTTGAGAATGGCGATCAACGGAACACCTCACATCCCTTCGACTGCTCTGATGCGTTTTTCGAGCGACGGGTGGCTGTAGAAGAGAAATTCGATAACCGGATGCGGGGACTGATCGGCCATGTTTACGGCGCCGAGCTTCTGTAATGCATTGGCAAAGGCTTTCTTGTTCCCGGACGTCCGCACTGCATACCCGTCGGCCGCGTTTTCAAACGCGCGGGAAAGCATGTTGTTCAGGGGCGATGTCACAAGCGAATAGAGGCTGAGCCACAATCCAAGAAGGGGAAGCCCCGCAATGGTTTCCCTCGAGGAGAATCCGAACCACTGCAGACTTGTTTCATAGAGCGTCGCAGTGAAGTACAGACCCAGAAATGTGCTGATGGTGCCCACAAGAATCATCTTCCAGACATGATTCAGGGTATAGTGACCAAGTTCGTGTGCGAAGATCGTTTCGATCTCCTCATCTGTAAAGTTCGCCACCAGGGTATCGCCCAGGATGATCCGTTTCGACGAACCCAGTCCCGTGAAGGCGGCATTCGCTTTCTTGGTGGTTTTGCTCAGATTGAACACAAAGATGCCCTTCACAGCAACCCCTACTTGTTGGCACAAAGCGGCGATGCGCTCCTTCAGCGCGCCGTCTTCGAGCGGCCGGAATTTATAGAAAAGAGGGAAGATGAAGACCGGAGCAAGACGAGCGAGGATCACGGAAAAGAAGAACAGGATTCCGCCCACGGGCACCCACCACAGCGCCTCGTACGTACGGATACAAAAGAACAGGGTGATCAGAAGGATCGCTCCCAGCGGCAAGCCCACAAGAAGGCCCTTGGTCCTTTCCCATAGCCACGCCCCGAGAGACTGGTTGGAAAGCCGGTACTTGTGCTCAAGAAAGAATCCTGCATACCAACGAAGCGGGAGTGTTAGGACGCTTTCCGCGATACCCAGTACTCCTGCAAACCCGAGCAAGGTAAGGTAGTCATTCCAGCCGAACGTTCTCACCCATTCTTCCACCGAAACTGTGAGTCCTGATCCAAGGACTAAAACAGTAAAGGAGAATACAATTGCCGAATTGAGAAGTCCGGTAAGGAGTTTTGTTCTTTGGTAGCGCTTGATTTCCCGTTGATCGGAAGGTGACTCGAGGGGGTGACTCTTCTCTTGAAGCAGGTGAGCGGCGGTGGCTTCGGGTACTGCGTGATCAGTTATCCAATGAGTAAATCCGTCACGCTCCATCAACACTTGTTGGACATAGGGTGGGGGTCACAGTGGTTTGAATAACTTAGCAAATGAGCAGGTAAAAAGCAAGTGAGGAGGAAGGTTGGTAGTGTCCTCATTTGGGTTTCTACCGTAACAGGAAATCGTTAAAACGGTTCCTGGTGATATTGTGCTGGTTGTTTTCCCCCCAA
>JBBEEC010000006.1:0-45732 GCA_040880975.1 Bacteroidota bacterium
CTGCGCTACGTTCCGAGTATCCTCTGATTAAACAATGTAAACAAGACAACAAGTCAACCTGACCGGGTTCCGTCCCGCCGAAGGCGGGACGAGAATCCTCGTCCCCGTCAAGTTTGAAACCGGAACGGGGACGGGACTGCGCTACGTTCCGAATGCACTTTGAATAAACCGTATGGAAATGTCACGGCCTGAAAAAAACTTTCCGCATGTCCAAAATAGACAATTTTCCGGTGGTCTGCAATCCCCCGGACAAGCGTGCGCCTTGACATCGGATTGCAATACATCGACATCCAGTACACCGGCACCACCGTCATCCTGCGCACGATCAGTTCCGGCCCCCAGAACACGATCTACTATCTCGACCGGGGAAAACAATTTCAACTCAACATGTACGCTAACCTCACCGTCAATTCCTCGAAACCCGATCACGCCCGTAAACTGGTTCGTGCAGATCGGCATCAGTCCGCAAACCCTCACCAGCTTTGTCCCCGAACAGGATGTTTGGACAACGTCTACTACGTATGTACGCAGTGACCAGAGGGCCCAAAGCAGCGTGTTCTGGATTTCGGCAACACCGGGGTTCTACTTCAGCCTGGGTGAGAACCGCCGCCTTCTGCTTGGTGCGCGTTTGATGAAAGAAGTGCTCTCGGAATCATCAAAGCCAGGCATCATCGTGATACCCATGTTTCAATTCGATTGGAAGCTTTAAGGAGTCTAGTGTCGTGCCGCGGGGAGGGAGATGTTCAATTCTTGTCTTCATACCCTTACGGGGGCGTGCTGAGGATCGTGTGGATTGTCTTCAGCAGCTTCTCTGCCGCATAAGGCTTGGGGATGAATGCCCGGACATTTGGCCCTATGTCCTTAATCAACTTCTCACCCTCCCCAAAGCCGCTTACTACAACAATCCTCACCGAAGGATTCGCCTTCATCAGAGCTCTTATGGTTGCGGGTCCGTCCATGGACGGCATGGAAAGATCACAAAGGACAAGAGCGATCTGATCTTTGTTTGAAACGTAGAGGCTTACGGCTTCTGTTCCGTCGTTAGCGGTCAATACCCTGTATCCGTAAGTTTCAAGAGCCTCTTTCGTTATCTCTCGTAATGCAGCTTCATCTTCCACCAGAAGAACCGTCTCACCCTTTCCAGTTGGAAGCCCCACTCCCTGTTTTTCTGCTTTTTCTGTCTCCTTTGTACGAACTGCCGGAAGGTGAATCCTGAATGTCGCTCCTTTTCCCGGCTCACTGGAAACATCCACGAACCCGCCATGATTCTGGACTATCCCTGCAACCGTGGACAGACCCAGTCCTGTTCCTTCTTCGGATGACTTGGTCGAAAAGAACGGTTCAAAAATTCTATCTTTGATTTCTCGTGGAACGCCAATCCCTGTATCTCGAACGGCCAATACAACGTAGGGCCCCGGCGTGAGGTTCGGGTTAAAATAGGCGTAGTGCGAATCCAGTATCAGGTTCTCCGCACTCACTCTCAAGGTGCCGCCCTTGGGCATGGCATCTCGGGCGTTTATGCACAGGTTAAGCAAGACCTGGTGCATATGGGTGGCGTTGGCAGATACCGACCAGAGCTGTTTGGGGACTTTTTGCTCGATCTGAATCGACTTGGGGAATGTTTGTTTCAAGAAACGGGTTACTTCGCTCATCAGTGTTTGCAGGTGAAGTATGCTGCGTGATCCTTCCTTTCCCCGTGCAAAGCTGAGAATCTGCTTTACAATCTCTGAGCCACGTTTTGCACTCGTTTCAATCGTGTCGAGCAACCTCAGGATCTCCCCTTCCTTCGTTTGCTTTCGGGCAATCTGGAGTGCAAGCTGTATGGGACCAAGAATGTTGTTGAGGTCATGCGCTATGCCGCCGGCTACCATACCGAGATTCTCCATCCGTTGAGCCCGCAGAAACTGGGATTCCAGTTTCTTTTTTTCTGTGATATCCGAATCGACTACATACACCGACTCCCGCCCTCTTTTGTTATCCTGCATCAAGGTCCAGTCGCTTTCGATAATGGTCTCCCTGCGATCATTCCTGAGATGCGTACGTATTCCTTGCCATTTCTTTTCTGAAAATATTGATTTCCAGGCCTCATGAAATTGTGGAACAGACTCGCCCTGCAATCGCTCGACAAACGGCTTTTCAAGGACTTCATCTCTCGTCCAGCCATAAATACGCTCCGCGGACTTGTTCCAGAAAACGACCAATCCGTTCCGATCAAGAACATAAATGCCGGCAGGGTCAACATCCAGCAATGCAGCCTGTCGCTGTAGTTGGTCCTGCATTTCTTGCTGTTCCGTCACATCCAAGGCATGACCCAGCACATAACGCGATTTTCCGGGAAGTCCACCGAGAACATTGTGGTAGTGCCATGTGAGCTCCCTTCCGGTGATTGTCTGAAGACGCATGAGTCCATTATCCGTTCCATTCTGAACGATCCTCTTCAGGTAGATGTCGAAGAGAGACCGCACGGAGGGCGAAAGAAATTCCCGCAGGTCTTTTCCAACCATTTGCTCTGTTGTATAACCCACTTTTTCTGCTGCTGCCGGATTTACGACCAAGAGAGTTCCTTCCAGGTCATGAACGCAAATTAAGCCAAGACTGTTCTCAACGAGCTCCCTATATCGTTCTTCGCTTTCGCGTAGACGGCCCTTGTTTCGCTCAAGTTCGGCATTCCGTTCCTCAAGCCTTGCAACAGTATCCTCAAGTTTATTGACCAGGCGTGAGCTGTATTCTTTCAGTTCAGGCAGATGCTCACCTGGGATGGTTTTCTTCGAACGCCTTTTTTGAGCCGATAACTCCTGGAGGGCATTTATAAGCAGGGCTTCAGCCACAGGTTTCATGAAAAAACGGTCGGCTCCGGAGGCAAGGGCGACCTTTTCATCATCATTTGATGTGTAGATGGCAGAATACAAAATGAGGGGAAGGGATGATAATTCATCCGATTTTCTTATTCGTTCGCACAGCTCATATCCATCCATTCTAGGCATCAAAACATCCGAAATAACTGCGTCAACGTTCTTTTTTTTAAGAATTCGGAGGGCTTCAACACCGTCAGGCGCCTCGATAACACTGTGCCCGTTTCTTTTCAGCCTTGCTCCAACCGTTTTTCGGTGGAGTTCGTGGTCATCGACGATAAGGATAGTCATGCTCTTCAACCCCCAGGTGGTGTCCAATTGGGTGAGCTTCCTGAAAAAAAATCCCAGTCCACCCCCGCTCGTGTAGGAGGGCTCAAGCGGTGAAAGACTAGGATTCAATTAAACTCGGTGGCGTAGCAAGAACTGCAAATTCAGATTCATAATCAAGAATGTGCAGCCATATCCCGTTGCCGATTTACTTCACCAACACAATCCTCCTTGTAAGCTGTTGTCCTCCGAATTCAAGCCGAAGGAAATAACTCCCGCTGCCAAATCGGGAAGCATCGATTGTCGCCTGATGATAGTAGCCTGAGTAGCATCACCACCAGCTCCAACTATAACACGGCAATAGGGTATAGTGCCGAAAATTACCACCTGCGAAATTTCATTTTGAGGAATGCGTTTCTATAGTGAAAGTGATGGGTGATATGTAATATGTGATACGAGGGATAACATCAGTATGCACTTCCGTAGAGCACAAACGCGGCCCAGTAGTACGGGTGGCGTGTGGTTTCGGACCGGAGGAGCTGCAACTGCGCTTTTCGAAGTGCCTCGCTTTTTGAGTTTCCCAGTTTCAGCAATACATGGAACTGCGTCATCAGTGCCGCCGTTGCAAAATCATCCACTTTCCACAAGCTCGCCGCCATGCTTGGCACCCCCGCGTAGAGAAACCCCCGCACCAGACCGATCACATCATCGTTTTTTCGGATTTTTGCGAGTCCCGTTTCGCAAGCCGACAGAATCACAAGATTGGTTTTCGTGAGATTAAGATTGTAGAGCTCGTGAACCTCGAGAAAGCCGTCATTCCGCTCATCGGGCGAAAGCGCGAGGGACGACAAGTAGGGATAGTCGTAATTGAACAGACCATGGCACGCCAGGTGCACAATGTCGAATCCGCCCATGTGTGCTCGTGAGTTTGATTCCGTTGCGTCGGCTCCGAGGTAGACGAGCGACCGGGGGTACACCTTCTGGATGGCCGCGACCTCCTGTTCGGTTCCGGGAAGTCTCGTCACCCGGGGGTTGACAGGATTTCCAATCGCCAAGACTGACGGTGAAGATGGAAATGTCTTTCCGGATTGAACGAATTGAAGCGCGCTTGCATTTGGAATGACGGTAAGGCTGTGGCTCTCAACCAGGTATGTGGAATCATTCATCAAGCCGGAAAACGGCAGATTGTTCAGCCTCCCCGAGGGGACAATAATAAACTCCTTGCCTTCCAGAAAGGCCGCAACCGGCGCCAGGAGTGAATCATACAGACGACGGGCAACCCCCGCATACTCCGTCCGATTCAAATCATCAACCGCTGTGCGGTAGCCCTCGACCGCGGCGGCAAGATCTTCGGGTTTCCATTGAATCGTGTGAAGCATCTGGTCGTTTTTTTTCACGACAAACAGATACACATTATCAAGGGAAACGTAATAATTAAGCATCACGTCCGTGTCCCGCAGAAGGCTTCGTACGGACGAAAGAGTCAGCGTATTCACCGTTACCAGCTCAGCAGCTTTGTTTTTCTCCGATGAGAGCCGCTGAACAATCGCGTCGTATTTCTGGATGGCAGCCTCTTCCTTCGATTCCGACTTCTTGACGATGCCGCGGGTTCCGGCGGCCGATGAAGTCAGGTCCACGCTCAATGCTGTTTTCCCCCCTTGCTGTTCCAACAGTTGTCCGGCCGCTGAAGCAAGGTCCCGTACGGACGGGTCATTGAGCTTGGTGACCAGCCGCGACCCGACTTCCTTTACAAAAGCCTCTGCCCTCGATTTATCGCTTGTATTGAACGCGAGTTCAAAATACCGGATATCTCCCGTACGCTGAAACAGTTCTGAGGCAATATCGACATACAAACGATACGCATTGACATTCCGCAGCGAGTTCGATTCCAACTGCGATTGCCCCACCGCAGCCGCGAGGCGATCTTCCAGCACTGATGATGCTTTTTGAATGTCTTCAAGAGACTTGAGGAGATGACGAATGCTTCCGGTGGATTTCCCTTCCGTGAAATCGATAAACGCAAGTGTTGCGTATCCCATACCCAGAAGATCCTGTTCCGCCGGCAATCCGGTCGAAGGTCCGAGAATGTTCAACGCTGTCTGAACTTCTGATCGTGCCTCGCCAAACCGCGATTGCGAAAGAAAGCATTGCCCCTTTTTGTAGCGAAGTTCCACCACAGCCCTCGTATCCTGCGTTCCCCCATAGAATGAGAGCGCAACATCATACATCTGAATCGCCGACGTTACACTGTCCACAAGGAAATACGTATCTCCGAGATCGGAAGCGAGGGGCGCAAGATATCCGGAAGCTCCCACCTGGGTTGCGAGCGCATATGCCTGCCGTACATTGACAAGAGCCGCGTGGATGTTCCCCGCACCCTGAGCTTGTGCGGCCAATGCCTGAAGTACCTGGATCCGGTCGAAGGGATTGACCAGATTGACCTGCTCTTCACTCACTTCATCGAACAAAGCATTTGCCGAGGATTCAATTCCGCTTCGCCGATAACTCTCGGCAAGCCGCAGGGAAGCCATAATTCGCAACGGAGCATTCTTCATCATTCCGGCACGGTCGCGGGCTCTTCTGAACCGTTCGATCGCTTCTCCGGGCTTGTCGGACTTCACCAGGACGATGCCCGCGTTGAGATCCGCCTGAATCCGAAAGGTGGCATCTTCGGAGGCGGAAGCATACAACTGCTCGAAGACTTTGAGGGCTTCCTGATATTCTCCGTTTCGACTGAGTGCCAGTCCCATGTTATTCATCATACTGAATCGCACACCGGGATCGAAGAGATGATCACTCAGAAGCGCTTTCCGGTAGAGCGCAATCGCCTGGTCGTTATCTCCCTGAAGGTATGAGAGGTCTCCGTCTGTTTGATAAAGAAGCACCTCCAGGCCCGCAGAACCTGCGAGCCCGCGCATCCTGGCAACCTGAAGCCCTGCTTCTTCGACATTGCCCCGTTGAAGAGTCAGCATGGTGACAAACCGCGTGACATGAAACTGAACAGCCGGGCTCGAGCCCTTCATAGTGCTTAGCAAGACAAGGAGTGTATCAAGCGCGCGTTCCGGGCCGTCGAGTTGTTCACGGATGGAGTACCGCTTTTTCGTGAATTCAAGGATACGAGATTCATCGCCGCCGGCAATCATTCCTGCCTGAACCGAAGCCAGCAGGCCGTCTGCCTTTTGGAGATCACCGGAGCGTTCAGACTCCGCGGCAAGCTTGATAGTGTATTCGATGCGCGATGTTTCCGATCCACCCTGTAATGCCAGCGCTTCTGCCTTTTGGGTTCTCCCGGTTTTCAGATATAATTCGTTGAGAGCCGACGTTGTGGAGGCTCGCAGCCGATCTTCTCCCTGAAGCCCCCGGGAAATTGCGAGAGAATATTCCAGCGCCGTTACGGCCGCGGAAAAATCTCCCAATGTCCTGTGTAAGGTCCCGATCTGAAACAAGACCGCAGCTCTTGTCTTCGACTCGCCCACAGGGCCAAGCGTCTGCAGAGCTTTTTGGTAAAACCCGACTGCCCGGCCGGGGTTCGGGGCTTCTTGTTGTTTCGCGAGGCCCAGGTACAGTTGAACTTGTTTCGCAGTAATCTCATGGACTTTCGAGGAATCCCCCGCGGCGGCGGCAAAGTGCTTTGCGAAGAAAAAAGCCGTGTCGGACGACGATTCGTCGCCCAGATGGGCAAAACTCACACCGGAGTGGAAGTACGCAACACTGAGCTGGGAACCCAGCCCGCGCTCGCGCAGCTCCTCGATGAAGGGGCCCATGTGGGCCACCACAGAATCGTGCATTCCACCCAGGAACTCTGCCTGAATCCTCTCCCATGCGCTTTTGAGGTCCTGGGAAGCGGCAGGCTGAAATGCCCCGGCGATGAAAACGGTTATGCAGAGGATTTTTCGCATCATCGTGTTCGTTTTGAAGAAATGATCCTGGGTTCAATATTCTTAAATTCGCGTTTGAATTTCTCAACGACTTCCTTTGCCTCCTCCTCTGTCCCATACGTGCCGAGCGTCAATTCATATTGTCCGCCCGCTTTTTCCTCCGTTGTGACGATGGCAATCGGAAGTCCGCTTCCCTGATAGATCCGTTTCTCTTCATACGCGTCTTTGACGCTGCGGAATTCCCGCAGCAGCACCGTGTATCTCGTGCCTTCCCCCGTGCTTTTCTGCACCGGGTCGGCGAGCGTGGAGATGATCGTAAATTCGCTTCTTCTGTTTTTCTGGAGGTTTTCCGGAGAGTCGTTTGGAACGATCGGATATTGACTGCCGTATCCCCGGGCAATAAGTCTGTCTGCACTGACCCCGTTCATCGCCATGAAATCCTTGATTGCCTGAGCTCTGCGCGAAGAAAGATCGATGTTTTCCTCTTCCCTTCCCGTGGAATCGGTGTGCCCGGCGATTTCCAGATTCACATCCGGAAGTGCCTTGAGGGCGTCGATGACTTCATAAAGATTCCGCTCGCCTTCTTTGCGAATGGTGGCTTTCCCAAGGTCAAAATAGATGTCAAAGAGACGAATCACCCTGGGCTCACCTGCGAGAAGTGCGTACACACCGGAGTTCGAGTATTCAAAGGAGTAGGAGTTCGACCGGGCATCGTACTGGTTCGTTACACGATCCCAGTTGCCGCGGTTGAAATAGTACACGCCGGCTGTACCTGGCGTGAGAAGTCCGCGTTCAAGCCACCCTCCTTCGACGGGCAGGGACGCGAGCAGCGGCGCCGGACTTCCCACGAGCGAATACAACGGACCAACGATGGAGAATTTACCGGCAGCCTCCGGCCACTCGATAACACTCAGAGGAGGCGGACCGGACGTCCGGAAGGGCTGGAGAACGTATGCTCCATTGGCAAGGGCCGTACCCTGGGATCCATCCACGGTAACGGGCAAGGTGGGAAATCTTGAAGTGAGGGCAGACTGGGCGGATTGCGGTAATTGCTCATACAAGGATCGCCCTTCCTGCACCCGGCCGGCCTGGTACAGGGCCGGAAGAAGCTCTTGCCGGGCTGCCTCCACCGTCGCCTGAGACGCGCCTGATTCGATGAGCGCATGGTACAACCCGATCGCTTCTACGGTCTTCCCCGTCGATTTCAGCAGATTTGCCAGGCGAAGCGTCAAATCATCTTTTATATCGGAATCAACATCCGAGCCTACCACTTCGCGATATAGACGAATTGCCTCCTCAGTGTTTTGTTCGTTCTCCGCAATTTTCGCCAGCTCAATTCTTGCATAGACAGCTGTCTTCGAGTCGCCGTAATTGGTGATCACTTGCTCCAGATTCTTCGTTGCGGCGGGGAGATCGCCCATTTCCATGCTCAGGGTCGCGGATTGGAGGAACGCCTCCGAAGCCAGCTCCGTCCCCTCATATTGTGAACTCAGCGTCGAGTACGTATTGAGTGCCATGGCAAAATTCCCCTCAGCGGTGTAGGATTTTGCCAGTTCCAAAAGAGCACGGGCCCGTACTGATCCGCTCACCGGGCTGTTCAAAACTTGATTATATGCTGCCTGGGCGGCCTTGAATTGCTTTGCCGTCTTGTGCAGATCGGCCTTTTCCAGCATCGCATCGCTATAAACCGGGCTCGACAAATTACGCAGGATCATGTTGAACACTGCGAGCGCTTTGGCGTATTCCCCCCTTCTTTCCCAGTATCGCCCGATCCTCAGCCGCACCTGGTCGGCGTGCTTGGAGCCCGGATAACTTGAAAGATAATCCAGGTAGTTCCTTAAAGACACTCCGCCGATCGATTCAAGGTAGACCAGGTTATAGAACCCGATGTTTTCACCATCGACGACGAACGTCTTGCGGGCCTGCGCGATGTAGGGCCCTGTCAGTGTCACGTTCACCTGATAAGCATCACTGCTCACCGTTGCCTCGGGGGATGGGTAGGAAACGCGGTACTGGCTCTTGAGCAATTGGAGGATAGTCTGATAGAGGGGTGCAAGATCGGACACTTGCCGAACAAAGAAATATTCTCCACCCGAGGAGATTGCGATATTCTTGAGAGTTTGATTTTCTGCCGTATTCAGATCGATACCGTATACGGGAATATTTGAGGAACGGATAACTTCCTGGACACGCGCCGCATTGGCATTCGATCCGTTATCAACGCCGTCGGAGAACAGGATGACGGCCTTCCTTCCGAGAACATTGGAGGTGTTCAGGGTCGACAGTGCGAACATCAGTGCATCATACATGAATGTCCGCTGGGTCATCAACCCCGTGGAAATATTCTTGCGGAGATACGGCTTGGAGTTGCTGAACGGCGTCCGGGCCCGCGCAAACACCGGCTCAGGGAACTCCGGAACCAGCGTATTCACGTTCCCGTCACCGAAATCAAACAAGGAGACGTAATCACCCCGTTTTAAACTGTCAATGAATTGAGCCGCCGCTGTTTCCAAAAGGGCGGTTCTCCCCTGCATCGATGCTGAATTGTCAAACACAAGCGCAAGATAAAGTTCCGAGTCTCCTTTTTGTTTCAGATCCATGACGGACTGCACATCCGCGGGGCGAACCGGGACTCCCTTGTGAGAAATCTCGAGCCAGGCGGGGTCCATGGACTGAAGGGGGAGCGGTTTGCGATTTTTGTCCACCGCCGTCATATACAAATCCACAAGCGGATAACGGCTAAAATCGAGCTGGTTGAGGTAAAGGATTCCCGTTTGAGGATCCTGCGCACCTGCAGGGAGAACAAGCAGACCAAACAGCACAAACGCAATGGAAAGAAGCCGGAGGGTCATGTCATTGCAGTTGTTTGATAAACAAATCCGGACCCGCGCTCATAGCGTGAATTGTACCCGAGAGCCCGGCCGCAGCAGCACGGCGGGTGACCGCCCCCAGCCACTCAGTGAAAGAGAGGTAGTGGTCGGCATTTGAATCAACGGCCGTCCCATCGAAATCAGAATCCATCACATCCGCAAACCGATCCACGAGCTCCGCAAAATCCCACTCGCCCTTCTGCCGGACGACGATCAGATATTTCCCTCCCCCGCTGATTCCCGTCGGTGTCGCTGCGAGGGCGGTCCGCGGAAATTCAAATTGTGTTGGGGCCAAAACGAATAAGGCCGCATTGTGTACCGGTAGAAATCGCATGAGATGAACCAGATAGTCCGCGGTCACCGTGTCCGGACCAATCCCGGATAAAATTGAAAGTGTCGAGTCTTTGCCGCCGACCACCCAGGCCCCCTGACAGACCCCGATAACAAGATCGGACGAATCCGCCGATGCATAAAGGCCGCCTACCCTCTTGAAGTGTGAATCCCTTCGTTGTTCGTCAGATCGGATTATGAGCTGTGTTTTCGGACGCAGGGAAACTTGCCTGATAAGATTTCGTTCGAGATCCTCCAGATTGTCACCGGCATCAGGAGCTCGCGCTGTTCCGGTTCCCTCCGATCCCACAACGATGGTGTGCAAATACGAAATCGCCTGCGAATGCGCAAAAGGAATCAACAAGGACTGGGTGATGATCGTCAGAGCGATACGTTTCACAATTCTCATGGCTTTTCAGCTGTTCTGCTTTGATATTCTTCCACCCTGATGAGAAAATCCGGGATTGAGAGTTGGTCATTCAGGTATCGGGTGATTTCGTTGTATCGACGCCAATCTTGTGAGAAATTCAGGATCTTCCCCCTCGGGCCCCCAGCCACTTTTCCGCGGGCAAGTTTCCCCTCGAGGCTTTTCAGGAGTTCACGATGCCGGAGGAGAATGCGCGCCGCCGGCTTTTTTGCGATCGTCATATCGTTTCCTGACAGGGGAAGAACGAGAGCTCCCATTGCCGCGAGATCTGCCGTTGTAAGAAGGGGGGAAAGCGAATCGGAAACCATCACATTGGCGGGACGGATCGAACGATCGACGAGTTGATCGGTCCACAGAGTATTTTCCGGAAGAACAAGAACCTTCAAAGGAGCGGCTGATTCTGCAACAAAGCTGCTGAGGCTCTCCTCGAACGCTGTCCGTTGATCAATGCTGCCTTCGAAGACGATGACAACGCCGGCCGACGCGAGGTTCCGAAGCTTCTCCAGCCTTGGACGGACGTCCGTCCATTGGCCGAGCCTGTCTTTGAGAAACCATTCACGCGCCGTGAAACGCCACTCGCCGGCAAGATAGACGAATGAAATACTCTGGAACGTGGCCCCCTTCAGGAGCCAGTCGTCCATGACAACTGCAATGTTCTGGTCTTCAACCCGGCTTCCGATCAAAATCTTAATCTGATCCGGACTCACCATTCCGCTGACAGGATTGATCAGGTACTCATGCCAGAAAAGTGCCCGGTTGGCATAGAGCGCGGAGTCCGCAGCCCCGGCTCCAGCGATGAGAAGAGCTCTCCGCCCCTGACGCCTTTCGCCGGTGAAGACACTGTCGGGAACATAGTTCCGGAGAAACTGAATCGCGAAACGCAGGGAATCCACTTCTGGAGAGGACCACGTTGGTACACGATCAAAACTCAATCCGTTCACGACCACGGTGTCGACAGACGTTACTCCGAACACATCGGCCGCTTCCACCACAATGACATTAGGCCCCTCATGAAGCGTCGCAAGGTGGGTGTAGCTTTTTCTCACCGACTCGGTGCTGTTAGTGACCGGGTCGTCGCTGCGCTCAAATACTGTTTCGTTTCCAATCCGAACCGTCCGCAGAGGGCGCGTGTGTGTAATCTCCCAAATGACCGAAGTTTGTTTCGCCTCGGTGGCAAAGTAATCGGCGGGCGACAGAATGGAGATCTGCGGCTTGGGAAAGTAGATGCCGTAGGCAACGGGGTCACTATGCCGGAGAGCCTCCCCTGCGGCGCTGGCAATCACTTTCCGGTTGTTCAGATAAAATTGTTCATAGATCCGCAGCAGTTCCACAGAAACGGCGGGCATTCGGTTCTTGAGCCTCCTGAGTTCGAACAAGCCCTTGTCGGGGTTTTTGTTCGCGTAATCGAGGACCGCAACAAGGACCAGCGTTTCATCGGAAGGAGACTCAAGGTATGATTGCTGAAGTGATCGGATTGCAGGGCCTATTTGCTCGAGACTGAACTGTACTCTTCCCTTGACACCAGCGTCGGCCGCCGCCGCTTTCCCTCCCGCAAACGGGTCGAGGATTTCCAGCAGCGCAAGCTCCGGATGAAAGGCAAGCGTGTATGCGTCGATCAGTTTACGCCGAACCGCCGGGTCATCCGGTTGACGCAGCAATTGGGCATTGAGGGTATCAACAAGAGGAGAAATGGAAAGAGAGGATTCCTGGGCCTTGCACAAGGGAGTGACGATGAAAACCGAAACGGCAAAGGCCGCGATCAGTAACACGTGTTTCCGCACGTGTTGGTTTTTGGGGCGATGCTTTTGGGGAACAGCCATAGGCATTGTAAACCGCACCGGGGTGGAGACAAAAACAATCTTCTTAAGAGGGAGACGGTGCGTTTTGTCGGAAGGTTGGACGGCGACTTCTAGGGATTGTCGTCCAGCTTCTTCAGCAACCCCTGGAGAAAATCTTTTACCTCAAGAACATCGGCTTTGATCTCTTCGTCTTGAATCTTCTTTTTTTGCGGAACATTCAGCAGCTCCAGCTGTTCGCCGGCTTCGCTTTCCGGAACGTATTCTTCAAGGACCTTTTTGGCTCCTTCGATCGTGTATTTTTCGTCGCGAAGAAGCGTCTTGATGTGGAGGATCAGCTTGATGTCTTTGTTTGTATAAATCCGGTTCCCCGCACGATTCTTCTGCGGCTTCAACTCGGGAAACTCCGATTCCCAATACCGAAGGACGTACTGCTCCAAACCCGTGATCTTACTGACTTCACTGATGGAATAGTAGAGCTTCTTGATGCCGATGTGTTTCATGCCGTTTGAGATGTGTGTTTTACAAAAGTACCGAAATGCGGACTGATTTGCAAATAATGTAGTTCTGGGTTATTTGGTTGATGGTTTTGGTTCGTTTAGTTCTTGGTTTGAGTCTTTGTCCTCACGGATACTATGATCAAAAACAACCAAAGCCAAGAACAACCAATTAAGAACGCCTTTCCACGGTGGGACCCGGCTATCCTTCCTCAATGATCGAGAAAGCGACCACCGTTTTTTCGGTATGAGACAGTGACAAATGCACTTTCGTCCCGCCGAGCAGCCGGGCCAGTTCTCCGTACAGAACGATCCGCGGAGCACCCGAGGGCTCGTTCATCACTTCAATATCCTTCCATCGGAACTCACCGCTCCAGCCCCTCTGCATTGCCTTGCTCACCGCCTCTTTTGCCGCAAACCGGGCGGCGAAATGTTCGTGCGGATTCTTCCGCGAACGGCAATAGGCCGCCTCAGCGTCGGTAAAAACTTTCCCGACGAACGCATCCCCCTGCTCGAGGAGCATTTGCTTCATCCGCTCCACGTCCACCACATCAACACCGATTCCGCGAATGTGACTCATGGCGTCCTTGGGGAAACAGAAAAAGGAAAACGACAAACTGAAATAAAAAAGCAAGAAGAAAAGGGAAAGCCGTCGTTCCGTTTTCCTTTTTCTCTTTTATTTCGTTTTGTTTTTTGCCGTTTTCCTTTTCGCATCGTTTTCCTCTTTCACAATCTCAATCAATTCCGCAATGTCGGTAACATCGTAGTCAGCATGGGAATGAACTGTCCCAAAGGTATCCCCGTACTTCGCAAAGACGGTTTTCATTCCGACCTGCTTTGCCCCCACGACATCCCGCTCGGCCCAGTCGCCGATCATCAGGGCTTCGTTTGCTTTGACTCCCAGTTTGTCCAATACTTTTCTGAACGGACCCGGAGCCGGCTTGCGTTCACCGCTGTCGTCAAATGTCACCACTGCATCGAAGATGTGATGAAAATTCAAATACGTGAGACGCAGCCATGCCTCTTTCGCCGGCGCATCGGAGACCACGCCGAGCTTCATTTGCATCTTCATCAGCTCCATGAGCGTGAGATAGACGTGCGGATACGGAACCAGGGCCGCTTCGCGCGCGCGGCGATAGGCGATGACCCCGGAAGAGAGGATCTTATAGTCGATCTTGCTGAACTCGTTATACAGAAGTTCATCAAACACACTTTGAAACTCAATTCCCTTCTGCTTGTAGATCTCGTTGATACGCGATTTGATCTCTTCGGAGGGCAGCTTCAGGCCCGCGTCCTGCATGGCCCGAATGGCCGCATCGATGGCCTGGCCCTTCATCGCCATAAAATCCACGAGCGTGTTATCCAGATCGAACACAACGGCTTTGATCATTTGCCCTGATCAAGAAGAAACTGAACAGCCAGATCATATCCCCGGCGTCCAAGCCCTGCAACCACTCCGCGGCAAACAGGAGCGATCACGGAGTGTCGCCGAAATTCTTCGCGTGCGTGAACATTGGTGATATGCACCTCGATCACCGGGACCGTCAGCGCCGCGACGGCATCTCGGATCGCGTACGACGTGTGCGCATATGCCCCTGGGTTGATCACCACGCCATCCACTCCGCCTCCGACCGCCTTGTTCAGCTCATCCACAAGCGCTCCTTCGTGATTCGATTGAACGAACGTAAACTTGACGGCGGAAAACGCTTTTCGAATACGCTCCTCGAGGCCGGCAAGCGTTTCCGTGCCGTAAAGTTCCGGTTCGCGTTTTCCGAGTAATCCCAGATTTGGTCCGTTGAGTATGAGAATGTGCATTGTGATGTTGTCGAATGTGGAAGATGAAAGGACGAAACAACGAGTTAACGAATGAACGAAACAACGAGTCAACGAAACAACGAGACAACGAGACAACGAATCAACGCAACAACGAAACAACGAAACAACGAAACAACGAAACGTCGAATGCAACAGTCACATCCTTGAACCCGAAACCTGAAACCTAAAACCCGAAACCTAAACAGCTCTCACAACCACGATCGTCATATCGTCGTGTTGTTTCGCCTTGCCGATGAACGTGGCTACGTCCTTTAAAAGTCCCGTGATCACTTCCGATGACGGCTTGCCGACTTGGGCTTTCACGGATTCTGCGAACCGCTCATCGCCGTACTCTTCCCCGCTCTTGCTCATTGCTTCGGTAAAACCATCGGTATAAAAGATAAACATATCCCCTTTGCCAAACGGGATCCGCACTTCCTGGATCGTCTTCGAGAACTGGCGGCCATCTTCCAGTCCCAAGGCAAGGCCGTTGGGCTGAATGATATCGAGTTTATTTTTCTTCTGGGACCAAACCAAAACCGGATTATGGCCCGCCCGGGTCATATGCAGGGTTTTTGCGGTGAGGTCAAAAACTCCGTACACCATGCTGATGAACGCCCCGCGCTCGACGTTGTCATAGAAAAGTTTGTTGATCTGGGTCAGGACCTTGCTGACGGATGCGCCCGGATCGGAAAGGGCGCGCAGAAACCCCTTGGCCAGCGTCATATAGAACGCTGCCTGTGTTCCTTTGCCTGAAACATCGCCGATGGCCACAGCAAGCCGTTTGGGCGAAAAACGAATGAAATCATAGTAATCCCCGCCGACCTCGAGCGCCGGCACACATCGGGAATCGATGTCCAACCCGGGCACTTTCGGGTTTTCTTTTGGGAGGAAGCTCATTTGCACCTGCCGCGCTATCTCCAGTTCCTGCTGCAGGCGATGACGTTCCGTTATGTGACGTACAAAGGCAGGCGTGATGCTGTCAAAATCCGCGATCTCTTTCTTGCGGAATTGAACAGCGATCGAACCGACAAAGAGAACTGCAAAAAAGGAGAGCATCCAGAGCCCCGAACTCTCGTACCCCGGATGACCAACGATGAACAACGTTCCGCCTCCCTGGATGATGGAAAATACAGCAAGTCCGAGAAATGAGGTCAGCGCATCGAATCGGTAGAAGGACCAGATAAACACAAAAGCAACGATCGTCTGGATGAGAAGACTTGCCGCCAGAGGGAAGAGATCCCCCTGTTGAACGAGGCTCAGGGAAAGCGATGCTGTGAGAAGAAGAATCAGGGGAGAGGTAATCCACCGCCGGAGATACGAAACGGCAAAGAGAATGAACAACGCAAAAAAGAAAGCGCTTGTATAAACGCTGTGGCCGATGACATAAACCCAGGGCAAAGCCACGTCAAATTCGTGACGCAGGGAATCGCCTTCCAGCACCCACTGCATGTTCACAAAATTTCCAGCGATTTCCAGGCAGCCAAACAGCACTGCCGTTGCACCTGCTCCAATAGCAAATCCCTGCACAATGCTGGTGCCAATGCGGGAATGCAGGATGTGGCCGTTCGAAAGAAGATCCAACGAGATGAATTTCTCCTTCCACACCTCGCGTCCCACCGATTCACTCACCGCCCATACCAACACGAGGGCTCCGCCAACAAACAACGGCCCGAGCAGCAACGCAATCACCAAACCCCATCCGATGTCGTCTTTGATCGACAGAAGAATCTCCATCGCCATGACCAAGGCGGCGAGAATTCCGACCACGGTCGCCAATCGAAATCCGATCTCGAACGACCGGAAACGGCGAAATGCGAAGAAGATCATGCTTGCGATGACGATGACGTAGACGAACACCACGATAATCTGAACAGCGGTTTCGTACGCCGCCTTGGTGAATTCTTGCGGTATTTTGAGGTCCGTTTCAAGGTTTGCCAGGATGCTTCCGGCGATAAGCGTCTTCACCTGAATGGAGTTCGGCAACCCGGGAATCGATGCACCCCAGACAAACTCGTAGTCCGACCGGCGCAACTGACTGATCGATTTTTCTGAAACGGGCCGCTCGTAGTCAATAAACGCCTTCAGAGCACTCGTCCTCGAGAGAATTTCGCGCGCCAGTCTTCGGGCCTCTTCGAGACTCACGCTGGCGATCGCAACGCTGTCTTCCACTTTCCATTCCAACGACAACAACCCGCCGTTTGCGGCCTGGCGAACGGTCACCTGGCCTTTCATGGATTCGATGATTCGTTTCGCATCTTCATTCGACCCGCCCGATGTCAGGGCAAGGCTTTCGTCGCTTCTCCAGCGGATTTGCCAAGACCCAACGGGGATCTTGTCCATGAGGGCATTCGTGCCTTCAATGCCGTACATCTCGTGAAGCTGGCGAAGGAGCGGACGGTCGTAGCGAAAATCGATGAATGGAGTCAGGCCGTCAGTGTTGATGGAGAGGGAGTCGAGGGTTCTTCGGGAAAAAGAGGCCGATTCGTCATCGTTGTACGGGAGACGCAATCCGCCCAAAGGGTGCACGTTGGGATAAAGGAGAACGACAACAACGACGGCAATGGCAAAGACACCGATGAACGGAAGGAGGCTTCGGAGACGGGTCATCGGTCAGACCCTGGGCGCTTTTGCAAGCTCGTCTTCGATGAATTCCCGGACGGCGGGTTTCAGATACATTTCGTCAATCCCAATTTCCGCCAATCCCTGTGCAAGGATCGAGGCTTTTCGGGGAGGGGCAAGTTTCTTGTTCACGACGATAAGCCGCTCTGTCTTCAGTACGCAATATCCACCCTCAAAATCGCCTTTTTCATATCGAAGGCTGATGCCGCTGTTGGCAGCCAGAGATTCAAGCTCTCGTGTCATTTGTTCAGGTGTCATGGCTCTTTGGTTATTGCAGACTTGTCGAAAGCCAACTTATCGTATTTCTATACAAGATTCAAGAAGAGTGATTAAACTCAGATATGGGACACGGAAGAAGACGATGGAAACTGATTACGACGGATTTGACCCCTCTCCTCACTTCTCACTTCTGATTTCTGACCTCTGACCTCTGATTTCTGACCTCTGACCTCCGACTTCTGACCTCTGACCTCCGACTTCTGACCTCTGACCTCCGATTTCCATCACCCATCATCCATCTTCCATTTACCCTTTTCCATCCTTCAATGTATATCTTTTCTCATTCCACCACGCCTCAAGATGGCGGCCGCTCCATATCGTGAACAGGAAGAACAATCCTCCCGCCAGAACGTCTACGGCATAATGGTAGCGAAGATACACTGTCCCGAGAATAAGTAACGTGGCGAATCCCGTCACAACCCAGCGCGCGCGGAGTTTGAAGTGGAAGGCAAGGTAAACGCACACCAGGGAGAGCTGGGTGTGGCCGCTGGGAAATACATCGCGCTGCACTATTTCTGCCGGATTCGGAACGCCCGCGGGAATTGATTCTGCGGCGTTGATGAAATCCCGGAGCGGCACAGCGAGCAGCAGTCCCGGGAGCTCCTGATCGATCGTTGAAAAATCGTGCAGAGTGAACCGGGGACCGATCGCCGGTAGGAGAAAGTATCCGAGATACGAGAGGTAAAATCCGTATACGATCAAAAATCCGGCCTTGTCGAAGGATTTCAGCGTGTGCCGACGGTAAATCTCCACACCGACGATAATAAAGAGCAAGTAGTATGACCAATAGGCGATCTGAAGAATTTCTGTGAGCACGGGGTGTGCAAATTGCGACATCCACACCGTCGGGTCGGCCCCAAACAACCAGCGGTCGGCCTCGATGAGCAACCCGTCATAGTCGACAGGATGGATCGGCCGAATCATGAAATACAGTTCCTTGAAGATCAGCAAGACAACGAGATAGAGATACCACCGATGGAGCCCTATCATCAGCCGCGTTTCTTTTGTTTCGGCGGAGTACGAGAGATACACGATGAGCGAGGAAACGGTCAGATTGGCGATGACCAGCTCGCGCCATTCCGATACCCTTGCGTGGAACAGAAGGTTCAGGGCGGTGAGAAACAAGAGGAAACTGATGGTCACCACGTCGGCCGGGGCGAACGAAGCAAGAAACTTGCGAACGGTCATCGGATCAGAGCCACTGGATGAGAGAGGTTGCAATCGAGAGAAAAATCGTGATCCCGACGATATCCTGAAACGCGGTTTCGAACGGACCAGCGGTAATGGCGGGATCGAATCCGAGAGATTTCGAAATCATGGGCGTGACCGTTCCTACGAATCCGGAAATATTGATGGACAGGAACATGGACATTCCGACGACAAACCCGAACACCGGCGTGCCGTGCCAAAAACCGCCCACAAACCCAAGCAGGAGAGCACAAACGGCTCCGATGATCAATGTGGTTTGCAACTGACGCATCACGGGATTCCACCATCGCTTGATGTCCACATGTCCGGTGGCAAGCCCGCGCACCACCATGGCTGCTGACTGCAGTCCCGTGTTCCCCGAGAGCGCCGAGATGATAGGCATGAACGCGGCGAGAAGGATCACCTGCGAGAGGGTCTTGTCGAAACGGTGCACGACATACCCGGCAATCATTTCCAGAGCAAGCGTCAGCAACACCCAGGGGAGCCGCAGAACGGCGATTTGCGCCGGTGAGCGCCGCGCCAGTTCATCGGCATCCGAACCGACGAGGCGGGCAACATCTTCCACGTGTTCTTCTTCAAGGACGTCGACAATGTCGTCTACCGTGATCCGCCCCAACAACTTTCCGGCGTTGTCCGTCACCGGCAGGGAGATAATGTCGTACTTCTTGAAGATCTGAGCAACAGCCTCCTGATCAACATCGGTGGTTACGCTCACGACCTCTTCCTTCATGATCTTCCGGAGCCTTTTGTTGGGCGCAACCAGCAAGAGATCCTGGATCGGTACGGCACCGACGAGCGTACCGTTCCCGTCCGTCACATAAACGTTGTAGATGTTCTTGTGTTCCTTCGCCATGCGGCGCACTACCTGGATCGCCTTCTTCACGGTGTCGTCCGGGTGGGCAACCGCCACCTCCTTGGCCATGATCCCGCCGGCCGTGGAGGTGTCGTAGCGAAGGAGTTCTTCGACGTGCGAAGAATCCTCGACGTCCATGGTCTCGAGAACACCGGTAGCCCGGTCGCGCGGCAGCGACCCGAGAACGTCCGCCGCATCGTCGGAATCCATGGCGCCGACAAGCTCGGTGATGCGGTCCTGCGGAATGGTCTTGAGGAGGTTCCCGCGGTGATGCTCATCAAGTTCGAGAATGACCTCGCTCGCAACAGCCACCGACAGAAGGCCAAATAAATATTCCGCCTCCGGATCCTCCAGCCGGTTCATGATATGGGCGATATCCGCCGGGTTGAGGTCCTGGAGAATGTTCAGAAGGAGAAAATCGGAACGCGTGTGGATGATATCTCCGATATCGTCCAGCAACTCATTGTCCACTTCAATGAGTTCACGCGGCTCGGTCGCGGATTCTTTCTCTGAAAGAAGTTCAGGCATGGGTATTGCGGATTGTATTCATTTCCTGCGAATTCCAGAGCGGTTCGAGTTCAGTGGTCAGCGCAAGGAACTCTTCAACCGAAAGTTCCTCGGGCCTCCTGGAAAGATCAGCCGTCAGCTGTTTCAATGATCCTTGGGGATAACCGGCGTACCGCAATCCATTATACAGGGTTTTACGCCGTTTTCCGAATGTCCCCCGCACCATGTGCCGCAGCAAATCCTCATTGTGCGAAGGAACATCCTGACGCATGGTGATATGCACAAGAGCGGAATCCACAGCCGGCACCGGAAAGAACGAATTCGGGGAGACCTTGAAGGCAATCAAAGGGGCTCCATAAAGCTGAGTCACAACGGAAAGGATCCCGTAGTCCTTTGTTCTCGGTTTCGCGGTCAACCGACGGGCAACCTCGAGTTGCATCATCAGAACGGCGTCCGTGACATGGGTGCGTTGGTCAATGATCCAGAAGAGAATTTCGCTGGTAATGTAATACGGAATGTTGCCCGCAACCCTGATCTTCGATCCGAATCTCCGCTCAAGATCATCGAGCCGAACGTCGAGAATGCTTTTCTGAAGGAACTCCGCTTTCGGAAAGCGGGTCCGGAGGAGTTCCAGCGAACGCGGGTCGACCTCCACTCCGAGGTAGTGATCCGTTGCCCCCGCAAGGTATGCGGTCAGCGCTCCCGTGCCCGGTCCGATCTCCAGAAGCACGTCGTTGCGTTTCGGATCAATTTCTGCCGCGATTTTTCGGGCGATGTTTTCATCGCGGAGGAAATTCTGACCGAGAGATTTCTTAGGGACGACCATTCGCGATGATGGGAAACGCAACAATATAACCAACCGTGGCGGGAGAAGCAATGAACGGATTGCGGATTTCGGATTTCGGATTGCGGAATGAGAAATCGCTCTTCTTGCATGTCGCGTCAAATACAAATATCTTTGCCGCGTTCAGCGCTTCTCTTTCATCACTCAGTCCCGGAAGTATGGCAAAATCGAAAAGCCAGTCTCCTGTCGTGACGTTTGGATCATTTCTCCCCGGGATCGTTCAGCATCCGCGAACCGGACTGGCGCTCGCCGCCGCGTACGCTCTTGTTCTGTTGTATGCGGCACTTACGTTCCATGTCGTTGGTGATTATGGGATCGAGACGGACTTCTTCTGGAGCTATGTCCCATCGGCCCGGCAGTTTCTTCAGGGAACCATCGAGATTGAAAATTTCCACGGCCCGGCCTACCCTGTCGTTCTCGGGATGATCAGCTATCTTTTCGGAGATTTTTTCAGGGCGGGTGTTGTGCTTTCCATTCTGGCCGCTTCGTGCACATTGTTCCTTTCCTATTCACTCTTCAGAAAGCTCACATCACCTGCATCAGCCGTTCTCGGGACCCTTCTCATCGCTGTCAATCCGGTGTTTGTGCAATATTCTTATAGCGCCGGCACAGACATGATGTTCTTTGCCCTCGTTGCAGGATCCGCCTACTTTCTGTTTCGGAATTCACCGCAAAGATACGCGAACATCGCCTTCTCGGCGGTCTTTGCGGGCATTGCGTATCTCACACGGTATAACGGAGTATTTGTCGTCGTGGCCGTTCCGGCGGTTCTTTTCCTTGTGAATCCGGATCAAGCCTCCTTGAAAAGGCGCGCAATCGCTGCAGGGTTGTTTCTGGGGACGTTTTTTCTCACCATCCTCCCCTGGGGCATGTACTGCCTGCTGGAGCGTGGAAGTTTCTTCTATAATAAGAACTACCTCAATATTGCCTACGAAATGTATGCGAAGGGAACCATGACGTGGGACCAATATTGGTACAAGGCATCGGAAACCTACACGTCTCTCGCCGGTGTGTTATTCTCTGATCCCGGCCGTTTTTTGACCACAGTTGCCGGCAACATCGGAGACCACGGACTGGGCGACATGGGCGTTCTCGTCGGCTGGCAAGCGGGTATTTTCACCCTGGCCGGGATCGGGGTGGCGATCAAAGAACGGATTTCGCGCGAAGGTGCGGGGTTTCTTGTGTACTCGCTGGTTTTCTTTTCAGTACTTCTTCTTGTGTTCTACAGTGAACGATTTTCGTTGTTCCTCCTCACCGGATACACCTTTCTTGCACTCATCGCATTTTCCTGGAGCAAACTGCAAACGCTCCGGTTTGGCAGAAACCTGACACTGGGAGGAATTCTTGTTGTCGTCGTCATCGCGTGGACTTTTTTGCGCTCGTACGAATTCAACCGCGTCAATATTGATTCCGGTCCCAAAGAGATTCTCACTATCGCCGATTGGTTCAAGCGAACGGTACCTTCAGATCCTGAGGCGATCGTCCTGACGCGAAAACCACACGCCGCATACTATCTCAATATGAAGATGGGTGGATTTCCGTACGTTGACACCTACGAAGAGCTTCTTCAGGAAGCCCGGAAGGCGAATGCCCGTTATCTTTATTTTGGCATCATGGAAGCTGCCATGCGTCCTCAGTTCCAATCCCTCCTCGACCCGCGCAACGCGAGGCCCGGTCTCCGGCCCTTGGTCTACACGAATGCCCCACCTGCGGTTCTTTATGAGATCACGCCTCTTGACACAACGGGAAAAGGGGAATAATCAGGAGTAAGTGTTTGATTGAGTGGTGTATCAATTTCAAATCGGAAGTTCGCTGGAGGGAGGAAACCGATGAAACGGTTTCCAGGAATTCCGGCGCGACTGTCATTCCCCACAACTTCTACGACGAGTCGTTTCTAATGACTTCTTTCCAAGAACATAGCGAAAAGGCAAACTTAGACACCACCTTTGATCGCTTGTTCCTTGCATTTCCTTCGAATTTGAGTTACTTTTTTCGGCACAATTCCCCGTTTTCACCGCGATGCCGAAAACAATAAGACGCCCTGCCACAACTCAACGGAAATCCCCCCTGATTTCTGTCATCGTGCCCCTTTATAATGAAGAAGAGTCTCTCCCGGAGCTTTTCGAGGCCATTCAGAAAGCCTCAAGGGAAATGGCGGCGCCTTTTGAAGTGATCTTTGTCGATGACGGCAGCACAGACGGATCGTTCCGCGTACTCCGCGAAATTCACCGCAAGGCGGCAAACGTCAAGGCGATACAGTTTCGCCGGAATTTTGGCAAATCCGCCGCCTTGTCCATGGGATTCACCGAAGCCACCGGCGATATTGTCGTGACCATGGACGCGGACCTACAGGACGACGCTGCAGAGATCCCGGGGCTCGTAAAAGCGCTGGGCGATTCGTACGACCTGATCTCAGGCTGGAAGAAGAAGCGGTTCGATCCGCTTTCCAAGACGATCCCCTCACGGTTCTTTAACTTTGTCACGTCCAAGCTCACAGGCATCCCCATTCACGATTTCAACTGCGGCCTGAAGGCTTACCGAAAAGAGGTCGTCAAAGAGATCAATGTCTACGGAGAACTTCACCGCTATATTCCGGCCCTCGCCCACTGGGCCGGATATCGCGTGGGAGAGAGAATCGTTCAGCACCACGCCCGAAAATACGGAAGGACGAAATTCGGAGTCAGCAGATTTTTCAAGGGATTTCTGGACCTCCTCACGGTCTTGTTCACTACACGCTACATCCGCAGGCCCCTTCACCTTTTTGGCGTCTGGGGAATCGTTTCATTTCTCATCGGCGCGGCCATCGATACGTACCTTTCCATCGAATGGCTCCTCGGCAACACCTCTCTGAGCAACCGCCCCCTCTTTATGGTCGGCTTTCTATTCATCATCATCGGAGTCCAGTTCGTCTCCATCGGCCTCCTCGGAGAAATGATCACCCGGCAGGAACGCACCGATCAGCGCCACTCCATCCGCGAACAGCTGAAGTAGGAGCCGGTGTGATTCCCCTGAAAACCGATTGCCGACATTTCCGCGGCGACATTCCCTGCACTCCCCACAAAACGCACGGCGTCCATTGCGTGGATGAAGCCGGGCTGGATTGTAAGTTCTACGATCCCACGGACCGCAGGATTCTTCTCATCAAGCTCGGCGCGATCGGCGACGTCATTCGCACGACTCCCCTCCTGCAAAAGCTCAAAGAAACGCATCCGCGTGCCCGCATCACCTGGCTCACGCACACTCCTGAAGTGGTACCTGCGGTCGTCGACGACATTCTCCCCTGGAGCCTGCAGAGCCTCGTCACCCTGCGCTCCATGCATTTTGACCTTGTGATCAATCTTGACAAAGACCGTGAGGCCTGTGCGCTTGCCACACAGATCTCCGCCGACCGGAAGCAAGGCTTTATTCTCCGCGACGGACTGCCGGCCCCGGCTGATGAAGCCGCGGAACACAAATTTCTTACGGGCGTGTTCGACGACGCGAGCAAAGCGAACACCAAGAGTTATCTTGAGGAGATGTTTGAGATCTGCGGATTCCGTTTTGGCGGGGAGCAGTATCTCCTGGACTCCTTTTCCACGCGGGGATATTCCTGGAAGTTACGCAAGAAAAAACCGGTTGTCGGATTGAACACAGGATGCGGAGGACGATGGGTCTCGCGCCTGTGGGACGACCGCAACTGGGCCGCCTTGGCAAAGGGGCTGAAGAAAAAAGGATATACGGTGGTACTTCTTGGTGGCGAGCAGGAGCACCTGAAGAACAAGAAACTGGCCGCGCGAACAGGAGCAATCTATTTTGGCCATTTTCCTCTCCCTCAATTCATCAACCTGATGGACCAATGCTCGATGGTTGTCACCGGGGTGACAATGGCATTGCATATCTCCGTCGGTCTCGGAAAGCAGACGGTACTTATGAATAATATTTTCAACCGACACGAGTTCGAGTTGTATGGGAAGGGAGTCATCCTGGAACCCGACCGTCCGTGTCAATGCTTCTATCAGGCCGCCTGTACAAATGCCCAGTACCGATGCATGGAGCACTTACCGGTTTCCCGCGTGCTCGATGCCTGCGTACGCCTTCTCAAGGCTTCCACACAATGATGCCCGCCTGTCCGCTTTGCAATTCGCAGAAAGCAAAGCAATTTCCGATCTGGTATGAGTTTCGGCAAAAGAAGTTTCAGGAGATGACGTGTGTGGATTGTTCCTTCATCTATCTTGACCCTCGTCCCTCGAATGAAGAACTCGCGTTGTTATACAGCGACGAGTATTTTCTGCACGATGGGGCCGATTGCGGGGCACATTCGGCTACGGACTATGAATCGGCGGCAATTTCAGGATCCATAAAATTTCCCGAGATTTTTGGTCATATCAGGAAATTCAAGCCGTCCGGCGATTTTTTTGAGATTGGTTGCGGCATGGGGTATTTTCTGGACTACGTCAGGAAACAGGGCTATACAACAAGCGGTATTGAATACGCGAAATTAGGAGTGGAGACATGCCGGAACAAATTCGGGCTTGATGTTGTGCAGAGTTCCTTTGAAGACTACGAGGAGAGGCCTGATCGATACGATGTGGTTTTTATGGGAGATGTCTTGGAGCATCTGGTCCAGCCGCTTGAGATGTTGAAGAAGGTGTGGAGAATGACGAAACCTTCGGGCATTGTCGCGATTGAGGTGCCGTCCATGTTCAACACGCTCGTTGGAAAACTTGCTGTCGCGGGCTACACGCTCCTGGGATCACAGAAAAAGATGCCCATGCCGCCGTATCACGTGAATGAATTTGTACCTTTAACGCTCAGATCTGCATTGGCGCGCGCAGGCTTCCTCCGGTCAACAGTCATTCACCGCATCAAGGCGCCGGGGAGCATCACCTTGCGCGGAAGTATTGCGGAACGATTGCTCAAGAAAAGCCTGCACTATCCGAACTATGCCATCACGAAAGCCTTCGGCATGTTTGGAGACCGGTTGCTGGCGATCGGAGTAAAATAGCCATGGCAAAACGATCAGCGGCTCCGCTGAATATCGTGCTTGTCGGCACCGCGTACCCCCTTCGCGGCGGTATCGCGCACTACCTGGCCCTCCTTGCCCGGCATCTTTCGAAGAGACACACCGTAACGACGGTTACGTTTTCGCGCCAATACCCCGCGTTCCTCTTCCCTGGAAAGACACAGGAAGAACAAGGCGACGGAGGAGCTTCCGAGACGGCCGCCCAGCTCATCGATTCAATGAATCCGCTCACCTGGATTTCTACCGCGCGCCGAATCGCGGCGATGAAGCCTGATGTCATTGTCTTTAAGTATTGGCTTCCTTTTTTCGGACCGTGCTTCGGGACGATTGCCGGGCTCGTCAGGCGATGGACCGGTGCACGCGTCGTTTTCATTTGCGACAACGTCATTCCGCATGAACGCAGGATCGGCGATATCGCCTTTACACGATTCGCCTTTCAATTCGTCGATCTTTTTATTGTTCAGTCACATGCTGTGGAAAAAGAGCTCAGGGAATTCCGCCACAATGCAAACGCAATGTTTGTACCGCACCCCATCTACGAGATCTTCGGAGGAGGAACATCAAAGGCCCGCGCCCGCAGAAAGCTGGGCATCCCCCATCGACGTATTGTTCTTTTCTTCGGCTATATTCGCCGCTACAAGGGGCTCGATACGCTCCTCGAAGCGCTTCCGTTTCTTCGCAAAACTCTCGATGTCCATTTGTTGGTGGTGGGCGAATTCTATCATGATGAGCAGATTTACCGGAAGCTCATTTACGACCTGGGAATCGGCGACAATGTCACCGTTGTTTCGGAGTATGTTCCGAACGACCGGGTCGGTCAGTACTTCTCGGCTGCCGATGTGGTTGTATTGCCGTATCGTTCGGCCACGCAGAGCGGAATTGTTCAGATCGCCTATCAGTTCGATAAACCGGTCATCGCAACCGATGTCGGGGGGTTGTCCGAGGTTGTGCGGCATGACGTCACAGGGTACATTGTTCCCCCTGAAAACCCGGCGGCACTTGCTTCAGCTGTGATCAATTTCTACAAGGAGAAGAGTGAACCCCGTTTTGTGCGGGCAGTTCAAAAGGAGAAGAAGAAGTATTCGTGGGATACGATGGTGAAGGCTATTGAGAAAGCGGGCGAAAAGTGAGACGTGGGATGAAATACTGCAACACTTGACATCAGAATAGATTTGAAATACGATCCGATCAAAAATATCCTTGGCAATGCGGTCCGCGGGCGGCCGGGACTCCGAAAATTGTTGTATGCATTTCTTGGGCTTATGTTTTTGCGGGAATGGCACGTCAAGCGCGCGTTGCGGCACATTGTTGCGAACCATGGTATTCAGGACATGTTCGACGCGGGGAGCGGGTTCGGGCAGTACTCCTATTATTGTGCCCGTCGATTTCACGGCATCAGGATTCACGCAGTGGATGTGAAAACTGAGCAGATTGAAGATTGTCGGAAGTTTTTTGGCAATGGAGGATTAACCGCCGTGAATTTTACAGTCGAAGACCTGACGCAACCCCTTCACAATGAAGAGTTTGATCTGATCCTTTCGGTTGACGTTATGGAACACATCAAGGAAGATGAGCAGGTGTTTCGGAATTTTTTCAGAGGGCTCAAGAAGGGCGGACACGTCCTCATCAACACGCCCTCGAGTCTTGGCGGATCCGACGCGCATGGGCCCGATGATCCGGGATTTATCGAAGAGCATGCGCGCTCGGGCTACGAACCGGAGGAGATCCGGCGCAAATTGACCGACGCCGGATTGTCGATTGAAGAGATCCGATTTACGTACGGCCCATGGGGCACAGTCTCCTGGAAACTCGGCATCAAGATCCCCATGGTCCTTCTGAATCTCTCAAAACTCTTTGCGTTGACTCTTCCCTTCTATTACCTGCTAAGCTTTCCATTTACCCTTCTCTTTATGTATCTTGATTACCGCTCCGACAACAAGACCGGGACGGGCCTCCTTGTTACGGCAAGGAAAACCTAACCTTTTTAAAGAAATTACACACCTGTCCGCCGTCTTTCCTGACCGCCGATCTGTTTGGCGGTTTGGCGGAGAGGGACAATGAGGAAGCACAGAGACACACAGAGAGATTCTTCTCTCTGTGGATCTCTCTTTCTTTTCCTCTGTGGAACTCTGTGAAATAAACAGGAGCATTACCAACCCGGATCGCATGAAGAAGGTTTTAATAGTGTCGTATTACTTTCCCCCGTCGGGCGGGCCCGGTGTTCAGAGGGTCCTGAAGTTCGTGAAGTACCTTCCGGCCTTCGGGTGGCAGCCTGTTGTCCTGACCGTGGAAAACGGGGACTTTCCGGCCCGAGATGAATCGTTGTTGGAGGAAATCCCGGCCGGCGTTTCGGTCTATCGAACAAAGATCTTCGAACCCTATTCCTTATATCGAAAACTCACGGGAAAAGCGGTTGGGTCTCCGGTGGACGTTGAGAATATTCCGGGATCGGGGCGCAAACCCTCACTGTCAGAATCTCTGGCTTCTTTCGTAAGATCAACTTTCTTTATTCCGGATGCCCGGATTGGCTGGTATCCCTATGCTGTACCGGAAGCGTTGGAGATCATTCGGACCGAAGATATTCAGGCGATCTATTCTTCCTCTCCCCCCTATACAACCGCAGTCATTGCCCGAAGATTGCATCAGATAACGAAGCTCCCCTGGATCGCAGGGTTTCGCGATCCGTGGACGGGATTCCTTTCGACACCGGACCGATGGTTTTTTCCGGCAGCGATCGATCGGTATCTCGAAAGCAGCGTGATCCGCGACGCAACAATCATCGAAGCCGCCTGGCGCGGAATTCTCAAAGACATCATCAAGAAGAACCCGGACGTTGACTGCACAAAGCTCTTTCATTTGCCCAATGGTTTCGACAGCGAGGATTTTCCCGCGGTGGAACGGAAATCAAGCGAGCGCTTCGTTGTGACCTATACGGGATCCTTGTACGGCAAACGGAATCCGGCAATGTTCCTGAAAGCGGTTGAAGAACTTGTTACGGAGGGATCTGTCAATCCCGAAACAATTCTCCTCCAGTTTATCGGAAGGTTCGGCACGGAAGTCCGTGAAATGGTCGAGCGGTCTCAGATCCGTCAGTCTGTGAAACTGGTGCCGTATCTTCCGCACGCGGAAAGCATCAAAGAGCTCCTCCGCTCTGACGCGCTGCTTCTCATCGTCGATAATGCGACGGGAAGTGAGGAGATCGTCCCGGGCAAAGTGTACGAGTACCTCGGCGCCCGGCTGCCCATCATAGCCCTCGCACCTGAAGGAGCGGTGGCCGAACTGATCCGAGAAACCCGTTCGGGTTTTGTCGCTGATGGAAGCGATCTCGGCAAGATCAAGTCAGCTTTCCTTGAATATTATCTCAAATTTCCCTATGATACTCCCGTTCTTGAGCAGGATGCACGCGCAGTCCAGAAGTACGAACGAAGGGAGATCACTCGTCATCTCGCGTCCCTGCTGGACGCCGTAACCACGCGATCACCCGTTTCAATGCCACCCGCCTGAATTTCCCATGAGCAAACAAACCAAAGAGCGAACGTCCGCCCGGGCTGAAGAAGCTTCGATCATTCCGCCGCGGTTTCAGCATCATGCGGCGATCGGGCTGCTTCTCCTGAGCCTGGTGATCTTCTTCCGGGAACCGATCTTCGGTGGAAAAGTATTTCTCGGGGCCGATAATATCGCCTCCCACAGTTTCGACACTTTTCTGGGTGATGCGAAGAAAGAAGGAGTTTTCCCACTGTGGAATCCCTACATCTTTTGCGGAATGCCTGCCTACGGAAGCCTCTCGGTGAGCGGAGACCGTTACTTCGATCTCTCCTCGACGGTCCTTGGGTTTACGACGCGCATTGCGGCCTTTGTTCTGAACAATCAATCTGCCGGATGGGTCATTTTCTACTATATGGTGTTTGCGGTAGGAATGTACCTGCTCGCCTGGTCCAAGCTCCAAAGCAAGATTGCTGCAACGCTCACATCATTTGCGACTACATTTTCGACGTTCATTATCATCTGGATCATGGCTGGCCACAATACGAAAATCGCTGTGATCGCCATGTTTCCGCTTATTTTTTACTCTATTGAACGGCTCCGGACCAAGTTTGAGTGGCCGTTCGCTCTTCTCCTTGCGGTCCTCCTTCACTTCTCGTTTGTCCCCAGCCATGTGCAGATGATCTTCTACACCTACCTGGCCATCGGCATGTATCTTGTGTTCTTTCTTATCCGCTCATTGGTCAAGAAGGAAGATTGGAAGGCTGTTGTACGGACGGGTGTTGTGTTGATCGGTGCCACTGCGGTGGCGTTTTGCATGGATGCAGACAAGTATTTGTCCGTTCTGGAGTATAATCCTCACTCGATCCGGGGAACGGGACCCATTGCACAGGTTGTCGGGGAAGCGGGCAAATCGACGGGAACAGGTCTCGATTATGACTATGCAACCAGTTGGTCGTGGGGTGTCGGGGAGGCATTTACCGTTTTCGTTCCGTCTCTCTACGGGTTTGGCAAAGTGGAATACCGGGGCCCGCTGACCAACAATCAAGCGCAGGATCTTTTCCTGTATTTCGGTCCCCAGCCCTGGACCGATGCCCCGCAATACATGGGGATCGTCATTCTCGTCCTTGCCATCATTGGATTCTGGCGAAATCGGCATGATCCGTTTGTTCAATATATGGCTGTCCTCATCGGCTTTTCCGTCCTCGTCGCCTTCGGAAAAGAGTTTCCGGTTGTATACGACCTGTTGTACAATTATATGCCAATGTTCAATAAGTTCCGGATCCCCTCGATGATCCTGGTGCTTGTTCAGATCATGGTTCCGCTGCTTGCGGGGTACGGCATAACATCATTGATCGCCCAGGGGAAGGAGCACCTCACTCCGAAAGACGAGAAGCGATGGAAGATCATTGTCGGCTCGTTGGCCGGATTGTTTGCCTTCAGCATGATTGCACGCGGCGTTTTCATCGGCATCTACGAAATGTTCTTTCCGCCCGGCGAGGTTTCATCGATCCTGACGCAGAAAGGATACCACCCCCGGATCGTTGGAGAATTGTACGACTATATTGCAGGATTGGTGGCGTCAGATATTACGGCAGCCTTCGGCGCGCTCTTGCTTTCATTCGGATCCGTGTATCTCTGGCTCCGGCGATCCATTAAGATCAGCACCATGGCCGCTCTGATCGGGCTGGCGGTTCTGATCGACCTTTGGCGGGTCAATACCGTCTCGATGGACCCCCAGGATAAGGCCGCTCAACAATCCGCTTTCGCGGCTCCAGACTATGTTCGCTCCATTTTGATTCAGGAAGGAATGAACGGAACTCAAAACCCTCAAACCCCCTTCCGTGTCCTGGAATTTGAAAACGGCGTGCCCCCCTACAGCAATGTGCTCGCGTATTGGAGGCTCCAAAGCGCCTACGGATATCAGGGCGCCAAGATGAGGCGCTATCAGGATTTGGCGGACGTCGCCGGGCTGCACAATCCGCTTGTTTGGCAGATGATGAACGTCAAGTATATTATCACCGACAGTCCCGACTCCAGCCGGTGGCTCGGATTGTTGCATGACGGGCCGAATAAAAAAGTATACGTGAATCGTCTGGTGCTTCCCCGTGCATTCTTTGTAAACCGTTATGAAGTCGGTGATGGGCTGGATGTCCTGCGGAAAATCGGTGCCCAGGAGTTTGACGCGAGGGATGTTGTGTATCTTGCCGAGGACCCGGGGATAAAAATCGACCCGCCCCTTCCCGGGATGGAAGCGGTCTTTGCCGAGTATGGCATCCAACATTTCGTTGTGAATGTGAAAACGTTTGGGACCAATCTTTTGTTTTTCAGCGAGTCCTATTATCCGGAAGGATGGAAGGCGTTCCTGAACGGTTCCGAGATCCCAATCCGCAGAGCCAATTATCACTTCCGTGCCGTGATCATTCCTCCGGGATCGCACAAGCTCGAAATGAAATTCGAGCCGTCAGGTTTCTTCCTCGGGAAGAATCTGAGCCTCGGCGTGAACGTCCTTGTGTTCCTGTCACTTGGGTATTTTGGATGGGATGTCTGGCGAAAGCGGAAGAGCTGACGTCACCCGGCCGTCCACATTTCTTTTTTCTAATCTTCCAACTCTCGAATGTGCGGAATCTGCGGCATCTACGACTACGGCAACGCATCTCCGGCTCTTGATGAGTCGTTGCTTGTTGCCATGAGCGACGTGATGGCCCACCGCGGTCCTGACGATCAGGGGACATTTGTCTCGCGCGAACGCAGAGCCGGCCTGGGATTTCGGCGACTCTCCATTGTCGACCTGTCTCCAGCCGGGCACCAGCCCATGACAACCCCCGACGGCTCCGTGACGATCGTTTTTAACGGGGAGATCTACAATCATCGAGTTCTGCGAAACGAATTTGAACAAAAGGGATACCGTTACCGGTCACGCTCCGACACAGAGTCCATTTTGTGTGCTTACAAGGAATACGGGCCTGATTTTGTCCACAAACTTCTCGGGATGTTCGCTCTTGCCCTTTGGGACGAAGAGAAACGCCGCCTCATTCTTGCACGTGACCGCGTCGGCATAAAGCCTCTCTACTATACTGTTCAAAATGGACGGATCGTCTTTGCCTCAGAGATCAAGTCGATCTTGCGGCATCCCTCTGTTTCGCGCAACCTCAACGAGGAAGCCCTGTTCCACTATCTCACGTTTCTGGTCACGCCTCCTCCCATGACCCTGTTCAAGGGTATCCGAAAACTCGAAGCCGGGCACCGGCTGATCGTCGATGCCGATGGGGCCATGCGCGACGAGCAGTATTGGAGTCCTGTGTCCTCCGCTCCGCAGCCGTCGATCGACCTCGCAGGCAATCCGGTCAGTCAGTCTTCGCTTATCAGAGAGTCGTCGGGGTTCACGGAAGCGGATCACATCCGATCAGTCCGCGCGTGCCTCGAACAATCCGTTCGCGACCGGATGATGAGTGATGTGCCCTTCGGCGTGTTCCTGAGCGGCGGAATTGATTCCAGCACAAACACAGCGTTGATGGCCGGCATGATGGACCGGCCGGTAGATACGTTTTCCGTCGGCTTCAAGGACCTTGAAAAGTACAATGAACTTGAGTACGCGAGACAGATAGCCCGGACATTCGGAACGAATCATCACGAGATCATCATCGATCAGAAAGCTGCGTTTGATTTTCTTCCGAAGCTCATCCACCATCAGGATGAACCGATCGCCGACCCGGTTTGCATTCCGCTGTATTTCGTTTCCCGCCTGGCCCGGGAGAACGGGACGATTGTCGTGCAGATCGGCGAGGGGAGCGACGAGCTGTTCGCCGGTTATCAATGGATGGCCAGGGAACTTCGATTTTATCAGACGTATTGGAAGATGTTCGGTGTGTTGCCTTCGTTTGCCAGAAAAGGAATTCATGGAATCTCCGCCCAGATTCTCGGCCCCCTTCATCGCCATCTTATCCTCGATTACATCCGAAAAGGAGCCGACGGAAATGAACTCTTTTGGGGAGGAGCCATCAGCTTCACGGATACGCATAAGAGGCATCTTCTTACGGAACGGAACCAGAATGTTTTCAGTACTCATGCGTTGGCACGCCGTTGGCATAAAGAAATTCTTTCACAGGATCCCGAAGCCGATTATCTGAAACGCATGATCTATCTTGAATTACGAAACCGCCTCCCTGAACTGTTGCTGATGAGAGTCGACAAGATGACGATGGCTGCTTCTGTCGAAGGCCGCGATCCTTTTTTGGACCATCGACTCGTGGAGTATGCGATGACCATTCCTTCGAATCTCAAAATTCGGGATGGAGTGACGAAATACATTCTGAAGAAGGCCGTCGAGGGCCTGATCCCCGATGAAATCATCCATCGGCGGAAGCAGGGGTTTGCGGCTCCGGTGAACGAATGGCTCCGGACTGATTGGAAAGGGTTTCTCCAGCAAAGGCTGTCCAGCTCGCCCCTTTTGAAGAGAGGGATCTTCCGGCAGGAGTTCATTCAATCAATGATCAACCGCCATGCGAATCAGAAACAACAGGCAGGCGGCCAGTTGTGGACCTTGCTGAACCTGTTTCTCTGGTATGACCATTGGATCGAGGGGCACGATGGGTAACGACTCAAAATCCCCGGGCAACAGCTCGGAGGTAAGCCCCGACATGCTGTTGAAGCGTGAGGTGCAGGCCTATTGGGATGCGCATCCCTGCGGCACGCAGTTCACGGATCTCGAATGGGGATCGCGCGAGTTTTTTGAGCAGGTGGAAACGTTCCGGTATACCCTTCAGCCGTTCATGGAACCCATCATTCGATTCAAGGAATACAAAGGAAAGAAGCTTCTTGAAATCGGCTGCGGGCTGGGCACGGATTTGCTGCAATTTGCAAGGGCCGGGGCTCAGGTGACCGGCATTGATCTCACTCCGGCCAGCGTTGACCTGGCCAGGAAGCGGTTTTCCCTCTACGGCATTCCGGCGCAACTTCAAGTGGCGGATGCTGAGAATCTTCCGTTTTCCGACGCAACGTTCGATGTTGTCTATTCATTTGGCGTCCTCCATCACACACCCGACACACAGAAAGCCATTCAGGAGCTGCACAGAGTTCTGAAACCGGGCGGTGAAATGATCCTGATGCTTTATCATAAAAACTCCTGGCATGTGCTTGCGGGTGCTCCGCTGACAGGCCTTGTCCGATGGCTGAAGGGAAAGACACGACGAGAGGCTGCCTCGGATGAATGGATCAGAATCTATGACGGAAAGGAGAATCCATTGGGAAAGGCCTACACGAAATCGGAAGTAAGAACCATGACCCGGCAATTCAGAAACATCCGCTTTGAACTCTGCGATCCCGTTCGCAGGCGGTTTCCTGCGCTCTTCAACTGGGTGAATCAGGCCATGCTCGCTCCCCTCCTGGGCTTTTATCTCATCGTTCGAGGCGAGAAATAGAACGATGGCAACGAGGCCTTTGGAATCTCTTGCGGGACTAAGCGATCTCCGATCGATTCTCGTAATCCCATTCGAAGACCAGGAGTTGGTCGATCTACTCCGCCGAAGTCATCCCCAGGCACGTCTCGACGTTCTTTCGAAAGAAGATATGATCGGGGGACGGATGATGAGATCGGTTTCGACCCTTCGAAAAGATCACTATGATCTCGCTTGCGCATCGCTGCACGGGGGCCTTATCCAAAGAAACCGCTCCTCTGTCCGATTTCTTCTTAGCTTTTTTCGTGCGACCAGCTACGCGGTCCGCACCGGCGGGCAGGAAGTTCAGACCAATTCGTTTCTCTCCCTCCTCGTACAAACATATCCGCGCCTTCTCGTTGGGTCTCTGCTTGGGCTCGCGTTCGTCATTCTGAGCTACGCGTACCTCCTCGCGAGCCAGTCCGCGTCCAGAAGGAGCCCTGCAAGGGTTCCCAGGCTGAAAAAGAAGGACGTGCTTTTTTTGCGGACAGACCTTGCCGGCACGATTCAGAGCGGAGGATCAATCTCGCATGTGAAAGGGATGATCGGCGCATTCCTGAAAAGCGGATTTCGGGTCACGTACGCTGCCGATGCCCGGTGCGAAGCCCTTCCGCCGGAAGTTCAGCAGATTTCGATCCCTCCGTTGCGAATGCTTGATTTTTTTGATGAGTTCCAGCTTTTGGCATTCAATTTTCAACTTTGGTATCATCGGAAGAGGATCGCTGGCGCAAGAACACCGGCATTGATATACCAAAGGCATTCCGCGTTCGGATTTTGCCTGGAGCCTCTTTCTCGTTTTATGCACACTTCCTCCGTCCTGGAGGTGAACGCGTCGGAAGTCTGGGTGAAAGAACACTGGAGCCGGCTTATCTTTCGTCGTTTGGGCCGTCTTGCGGAGGCTTCCTCGGTTTCAAAAGCCGACGTTGTCAGCGTCATCTCAAAAGGAGTCAAAGAACAGCTCAACAGCCAGGGTCTTTCTCCCCGCACGATTGTCATGAATCCCAACGGCGTCGATCCGGATGAATTTCATCCGGCGATCAAAGGAAACGCCGTGCGGCAGCGCTACGGATTCTCGGCGGCACACACTGTCGTCGGTTTTATCGGAACGTTTGCAAAATGGCACGGAGTCGAGACACTCATCGAAGCGGCAATCCAGTCGGTGCGGAAGAGATCAACACTGAGATTCTTGCTTGTTGGCGACGGCGGATTGCGAACTGCCCTGGACCGAAGGGTATCAGGAACCGGGACGGGGAAAGCCATCGTGTTTACCGGATTGATACCCCACTCCTCTGCTCCTCAGCACCTTGCGGCCTGCGATATTCTTGTTTCTCCTCATTTGGGGTTCGAGGATAGGTCGGTATTCTTTGGTTCGCCGACAAAACTGTTCGAATACATGGCAATGGGGAAACCCGTCATTGCCAGCCGCCTCGAGCAGATCGGAGAGATCGTTGTCCACAACAAGAACGGACTACTGATGAAGCCCGGAGATGTCGATGAACTTGTTTCCCTTATTCTTCATCTCGCCGGCCGAAAGGAACTTCGGACCAGACTTGGCAAAGCAGCGCGCAAGGATGTCGTGACACACTACACATGGGAAAAGAACGTGGAGCGACTTCTCAGGCTATTGGCTGACGGAGAATAGACCGACAAATGGAACCTCACTTCAACTATTCAAATCCACAATGACTTCCATCGCTTGCCCGGTTTGCGGCAGCAACGTCACGCGTGACGTGAGTACGTACGGAGAGTTTTCCATCCATCGGTGCGATTCCTGTGATGTTGAATTCGCCAATCCCATGAAATCTCCGGGGAAGGAATGGTATGAAAACCATCCGTTGTACCGGAACCGATACCAGGCGGTCGGTGAGTATGTTGGTTGGATGCACAAGGAGTTTCTTGTCCACGTTTCCGGCAACGGTCAGCGGCTTTTGGATGTCGGCTGCGGCACGGGGGATTTTGTCGCAGAGGCTTGCCGCCGCGGGTTTAACGCTGTCGGGCTCGACTTTGATGCGCAGGCAATTGCCATTGGCCGGAACCACTGGAAGACTGATCGGCTGTTTGATCTTTCGATCGAAGACTACTTCAAAAAACAACAGCAACCATTTGACGCGATTACGTTCTACGAAGTGCTTGAACATCTGGAGAGTCCCGGCCCATTCCTGGCAGCCCTTAAGCGGTACCTCAAACCCGGGGGTAGAATATCCTTCAGCATTCCGAACAGAGACTCGTCGCTCAATTCATTGTACCGCCGCCTTGTGCCGGATATCGATTATCCGCCGCACCATCTCACAAGGTGGAGCAAGCAGTCGGTCCGCAAAGCGCTCGAGAAGAACGGTTATATGATCGAGATTCTCAAGCCTTTGATCCCATCGCTCTCCGATCAAACGTTTGATATCCTCCGAACACGATTCAACTGGCTCCCGCATAAGGCGCAGCGGATTCTCGCCCTGTCCATTTCCATCATTCTCCTCCCCATCGACCTGTTCCTTCGACGGGCAACTTCGCTCGAGGGGAGGGGTATGATGATCATAGCCAAAGCCCTGTGAGCAAGCCCGGACGCTATCTCTTGCTGCTTGGACCGTATCCGCCCCCCTTCGGCGGTGTCTCGGTCCATCTGCTCCGCCTGTTGAAGGTCCTCGATGAATCACAGGTTCCCCATGTGTTGGTGGCTCGGACCCTTAAGGATCCCGTCAGCAGCCGTATCATCCCATCAGGAACGAGAATTCGGTTCCTGAGAAACATTACCCGTCATTTGGAACATGCCTTTTGCGTTCATGATCATTCGGAACATTATCAATGGAAATCTTTTCCAGCATCATTTTTCTTTTTTTGGACGATCCGGCGATCGGGGAGGCCTTGGCTCCTCACGATCCATGACGGAACGTTTCCGCAGAGAATGCAAAAAGCTAATCCGATCTCAAGATTCCTGATCCGTTCCCAGTTGCGCCGATATTCTGAAGTGGTAGTCATTAACAAGGAGCTTGGGGAAACCGTGCGGTCTCTTGGAGTCGAGCCGTCACGGGTTTCTCTCATCAAATCATTCATTCCCTTCCATTATGAGCCTCCTCCCTTAGATGACGAACTCAGGATGTTCCTTGACTCACACCGTCCGATCATCGCAGTCTCGGGTGCGTTTCACGCGACGTACCATTTTGACGTTGTTGCCGAAGCGTTTCTCAAGGTGAGGACCATGCATGCTTCCGCCGGACTGATCTTTATCTCCGGTTCGTTCACACGATCCGTCAACCTGGAGGCGCAGGTCAGGCATCTGAGTGACCCCGTGAAGGAATCTGTTTTCTTTGCACACGACCTTCCGCCTGCTGCATTGCTGACCGTCATTCGCAGGTCGAATATGTTCATCCGGTCCGCATTTCCCGACGGCGACGGCATGTCCATGCGTGAGGCGATGGTTCTCGGCATCCCGGTTGTGGCCTCGGAGACAGGACATCGGCCGGAGGGAGTGAGGACCTATTCACCGAAGAATCCCGACCATCTTGCGGCCGCGATCCTCAAAACCCTCGAGGGCCGTGAGGACCTTGATGCGATCGCCCAACGAACAGCCCGCGAAAGCCGGGAACAGGCCGATTCCCTGCTTACGATCTACAAACGATACATGAGCGTCCCCGCGCCATGAGTTCCCACTGGAGTGAACGTGCGAACGTCGGTCGTGAATTCATGGGCAACCTGGTTCGAAAGGGGTTTTTTCATCTGCTGGGTGCGAATCTGTTCACTCATGCGGCAGGTTTTATTGCTCAATTCGGCGTGGCCTGGCTTCTTCTCCCTGTTGACATCGGCCGCCTTCGCATCCTTCAGACTTACGGAACCCTCGCAACGATCTTCAGCAAGTTCGGATTTGATTCATCTGTTTTGAAAGTGTGCTCGGAGCAACGGCCAGCCGAAGAGAAGAGAGGATTGCTCCGGTACGGCCTCCAATTCGTCGCCGTAGCCAGCGTCGCCGTCAGCATTGTCTTGCTGGTGTTCAACGCCTTGGGCCTCCTTTCTGCCGATGTGGAACTCCGTCGATACTTCTACTACTATATCCCCATCCTCCTTGCCCTTTCGTTGAGCGACCTCCAGATGTACTATCTGCAGGCGCTTAAGATGATCTCGGTTATGTCAAAGGTCCAGATCGCCACGCGAAGCATTGGCATCGTGTTCATGCTTGTTCTCACTTACTTCTATCAAGCGGTTGGCTATGTCGCGGGCCTTGTTGTTGCCGCCTACTTCAGTCTCTACTGGCTCCACACAATCGTCAGAAAATTTCACGGTTCGGTTCCCCGTGTTACAGTTCCCGATGCCTTCCGCTCGCATTGGAAATACGCCAACTATTCCTTCCTCGCGAACGCGCTGGGACAATTGAACAACTATGCCGACCTTTATCTCCTCAATTATCTCGTTTCGGACAGGGTTGATGTGGGATATTATGGATTTGCCCTCATGCTTCTCATTCCGTACAATACTGTCACAGGCTCCATCCAACAGATCACAACCCCCTATTTTTCGGAGTATTCTACGGCCTTCACGACATGGCGGATGCTGTACAACAAATATCAACGAATGGTCGTCCCCGGCGTTTTAGCCATAACACTTGTTTCGTTGGTTGCGGTGCCTCCATTGGTCAGTTTCCTTTTCAGCAACAAGTACGACAATTCGCTGGATTATTTTGCCGTCCTCTTGGGCGGTTGGTTTGTAAGAAATCTCTATTCGCTGAAGGGAGTGGCAATGTGGGGTCTCGGCGAAATTCGTCTTAATTTTTTCGCGTCGCTCATTGCCCTTCCGCTGACAGTTGTCAGCGGCGTTTTTCTCATCACACATTTCCAAACGATCGGCGCGGCGTATGCCAATGCGGTTGGTCAAATCATATTGTTTGTTCTTGTGAGCGTTATATTTCGCACTGTCGTCCGAAGAAGGATGGCTGCAAATGGATCTGTCAAGACTCCATGATTGTATCATCGGGCAGGAATCCAGAAAGAGTTGATTATTCACAACGATAAAGCCGATAACATTTGAAATTTCCATCGCTTTCCGCCATCCCGGGCCGGATGCTTCATCCCGCCTCTTGGAGGGCCATCCTCCCGATATTGCAGTACAGGATTATCAGACCGGTGAAATGGCGCCGCACCGTGACGAGCCTCATGTCGTCAACCGACAGCAGTTTTGTTTCGGCGATGGGACGGTCCGGCTCCTGTGAAGACTTCGCTTTAGGGATCCACAGCTCAAACCGCCTTCGCTTTTTCTTCCACCCGCGAAACCGCAAGGACTTTTTTCTCAACACCCTCACCTCCGTCCAACCCTACGAATCCATCCTCGAAGAGGCAGACCATGTTCTGGGCAATCGCTTCCAGACCCTTGGTTCTCCGCTCGTCGACCTCGGGAACCCCATTCCATGGCAGCGGGACTTCAAGAGCGGAAAGGAATGGCCGCTCCGTGAGCTCTCCGTGGAAGAAATCCTCGACCTTAAGAATCCGTCTGATGTCAAAGTTCCCTGGGAACTCAGCCGGTTTCATCAGGTCTGGTGGCTCGGGAAAGCATCCTGGGTGACAGGGAACCCGGCCTATGCGGAAAAATTTGGATCATTGGTTTCCGATTGGATCGAAAAGAATCCAGCGGATCAGGGGACCAACTGGACCGTTGCCATGGAGGCATCCATCAGGGCCTGCAACTGGATTGCCGGCTATTATTTCTTCTGCGAGTCGCAGGCCTTGCAAAAGGGTTTCTGGTTTCGGTTCTTCCGAAGCTTGCTTGTTCATGGGCTGTTCATCGAGTCCCACATCGAATATTCGGGTATCAACGGAAATCATTTCCTTTCGAATGTCGTCGGATTACTTTACCTCGGGGTATTTTTCCAGGATCTGCCAGCCGGCAAACGCTGGCTCCGCTGGGCCATCCCGCAACTTGAAAAGGCAATACAGAAGCAGGTGTATGATGACGGCGTGGACCACGAAAAGGCGATCGCGTATCATCGCCTTGTCCTCGAGTTCTTTTATTCCTCCGCACTGCTCTGCAAGATCAACAACATCACCCTTTCTGTGGCCTTCTGGGAAAAGCTCAGCCGAATGTTCGATTTTCTGAAGGCGTATTCGCGCGCTGATGAAACCACTCCCCTCGTGGGAGATGCGGACGATGGGCGGTTGTTCAGGTTCTCCATGCATCAGCCCATCAATGATCATCGTCATGCATTGTCTGTCGGAGCGATTCTCTTTAAGAGGCCGGATCTGAACTCTGCTGCAGGGCGTTTCGATCAGGAAGCGTTGTGGTATTTTGGAGGAGAGGGATTCGAGATCTGTCGAACGCTGGGAATGGAATCGAAGCCAAAAAAGTCCTGTGCGTTTCCTCAGGGCGGGTTCTTTGTACTGCAAACGGAAAACACTCATGTTTTTGTCGATGCGGGAGAGATTGGCCTGCGCGGGCGGGGCGGCCATGGGCACAATGACACTTTGAGTTTCGAACTCTGGCACAAAGCTTCGTTCATCGTCGATTCGGGCACCTACACTTATACGGCCGACACGAAGACCCGGAAGCTCCTTCAAGGGACAGCGTCACACAACACGTTCATGGTAGACGACCTTGAAATCACGGATTGGGCCGATCTGTGGTCCGTCGCGAATGACTCAACGAATCCCAAAGTGCTGAAATGGTCGACGGATTCCGCGGCCGATGTCCTCGAAGCCGAGCATTTCGGCTATCGACGGCTTTCAGATCCTGTGGTGCATCGCCGCAAGTTCGTTTTCGATAAAACAAAGAACGGGCTTGAGGTGACCGATACTCTGACCGGACAGCAAGCCCACACACTTCAGCTCCGGTTTCATTTCCATCCTTCGGTTTCCATAGAACAGGAGGAGAAAAACCGCTATCTTGCATCGAACGGCGATCACCGGATCCGAATCGCCATCAGTGAAGAAGCGGATGTAGTCGGGACTTTGTATTCGCCATCCTATGGAATTCTCCAGCAGAGCACGGGCCTGCAGATTCGCCTCCATAAGACGCTTCCGCACACCGTAACGACCCGAATCACCTTGCTTTGAATTCACAATGACATCAACGCATCAACGAAGCACCGTTTCCGTGGTTTCTGTCTCAACAACGATCCAAGACGCTGTGCGGCAGGCCATGGAGCTCGTTTCATGGAAATCCGCCCTTCAGCGCGGCAAACCCACCGCACTTAAAGTGAATCTTGGCTGGGATCTTTTCATACCCGGCTCAATCACTTCTCCCTGGGCCGTCGAAGGCGTCATTCTCACGATCCGTGATTGGGTCGGACCATTGTACCTGGTTGAATCCGATCAGGTTCTCGAGAACATTCAGAAGGCGTATGAAAAATCCGGGCTTCCGGATCTCTGCAAACGGCACGGTGTTACGTGGGTGAATATGTCTCATGCACCTTCATCGCGTAGACAGCTTCCCGGCGCAAAGATATTCCAAACGATCGAACTCCCGGATATTCTCGCAAAATGTCAGATAGTGACGATCCCCGTCATGAAAACTCACGCAAAAACCGGGATTACCGGATCGTTGAAGAACCAATGGGGGTGCATCAGCAAGCTCAGACACAACTATCACCTAGTGCTCAGTGATGCCCTGGCAGACATCAACGCCGCATTGAAACCGGCGTTTGCGGTGATGGATGCAACCATCGCTCTTGAAGGAAACGGGCCAAAGTCCGGACACCCGAAAATCATCAACCGTGTGCTTGCTTCCGCCGACCTCGTGGCGTTGGATACCGTACAAGCAAAGCTCATGGGGCTTGATCCCAACGCCATCGAGCATGTTCAGCGGTGCGCGCAGCGCGGAATCGGAATCGCGTCTCTCTCTGACATCGATATTCTTGGCGATGCGGACGCCCCGACCTGTAACCTTCGCTTCGAACCTGCGCGGCACAATCTCGTCTCGCGGATCGAGGAACTTCTTCGCCGATCACGATGGAAATGGCTTTTCTTTGACACCCCGATATTTATGATTATGCTTCTGGGAGCAAAGATATGGTACCTGATCTGGTTCTACGCGGTCAGCGGACGGAAACATTGGAACTTTGTCCTTGACGATCCCCGTTACGGGCCTCTTTGGCGATCAGTGTTGGAAGGACGGAAATCGTGAACATCGGGATCATCGGCGGCGGTGCGGCCGGGTTGTCGGCGGGATATCAACTTGCCAAAAAAGGCATCCATGTGCATTTGTTTGAGCGCGACAAGACCCTTGGCGGACTTGCGGGTTCCTTCGTGTTGGACGGAGGATATGTCGAGAAGTACTATCATTTTATTTGTCTCCCCGACCATGCCTATCAGACCATGCTGGAGGAACTTGGCCTGAGTCATCTGCTGCGATGGCGGCTAACAGACATGGGCCAGTATATCAACGGAACCTTGTATTCATTCGGGAGACCGTTCGACCTTCTTTGGTTCCCCCACCTCTCCCTACGGGACAAAATTCGATTTGCCCTTGCGATCATGAAGATCAAATCCGCTCCCTGGGACAATTGGAAGCAGATCGAAGGAGTCCCTGTGGAACCGTGGCTCCGGGAAACGTTCGGCGAGAATGTTTTCCGGATCCTCCATGAACCCCTCATTCGGTTGAAATTTGGAGACTATCGCAAACGACTCTCCGCGGCGTGGATGTGGGCTCGCATTCACCGATTGGGGAAGTCGCGCACAAAGATCCGGCAGAGGGAAAAAGTCGGGTATGTGGAGGGGGGAAGCCAGATCATCATGGACGCGTTGGGGGACAGAATCCGGAACAACGGCGGGACGATCACACTGGGCGTAAATGTGGAGCGGCTGCTGATCGAAGGCAATGAAGTTCGGGGCATCGTTGCCGACGGAACCGAACATCGTTTTGACGCCGTCGTATCAACCGTGCCGCTTCCTGCCTTTCTCCGTCTCATTCCGTCTTCGCTCGAGGGAAACTATTGGTCAGTACTTCGAAGCATCGAATCCATCGGCGTCATGTGCGTTTTTTTGCGCATGAAGGGTTCGCTCACGAGGTTCTTCTGGACCAATGTGAACGACCCGGAAATCGACCTTGCCGGCGTCATCGAATACACGAACCTCAATCCGCTCCCCCATCTGGGCGGTGATTCGATCATCTATCTTCCCCAATATCTTCCTTCCTCGGCGGAGAAATTCTCCCGGCCCAACGAAACGATCATTGCGGAATACCTCGGCTACCTGAAGAAGATCAATCCGTCATTTTCCGAAGATCAGGTCAAGGAGGCATTTGTCTTCCGGGACAAATATGCCCAGCCCATATGCGAGGTTGGTTTCTCAAAGGACATCCCGGAGATTCGAACACCACTCAAGGGTTTGTACCTGACGGATTCCTCCCAGCTGCATCCGGATGATCGGACCATCAGCAACAGTCTGGGCCTGGGGGAAAAGGCGGCAGAATGTATTGTCGGAGATCGCGAATACCTCGACCGTCGCGCGTAGCATGAGTCACCCCACCATCATCGGCCTCATCCGCAGTACACCGGCACTCTGGGGAATTTTCGGACTTGCCATTGTCGTTCGACTCGTCCTCTTGGTGACGCTTCACGACAGCTACTACACGGCAGGAATGGCACAGGGGGAACTGGCGCGCAATATTGCCGAGGGGCGGGGATTTGTGGTGAATGAAATTGTGGCGGCTGAGGCAGGGCGATTGCAGGATAGCCTTCGCCGGCTCGTTGATGTTGAAGACGTCCTGGCAGGTATGGAGCCACACGATTCTCCGGAACATCTCAGGCCGTTTATCGCCTACATGATGCCCGGACAGGGAATCCTCCTCGCCGGTACGTACCGCTTGTTTGGAGAATATCGCTATATCTATCTCCAGTCCCTGCAGGTCGTCGTTGATTCGATCGGCGTTTTCCTGCTCTTCTGGTTGGGAACGATGCTGTTTGGTGCAAAGGTGGGACTCATCACCTCCCTTCTGTTTGCCGTCTATATCCCTGAAGCGCGGCTTGCCATCAGCGCGACCCGAGATGCCTGGATGCCCATCCTCTATTTGTCATCGGCTTGCGCCCTTGTTTTTGCCTGGAAGGCAGATTCGCCCAAAGGGTGGCTGATTCTAGGACTCTGTGTTGCCGTGGGGGCATACTTCCGCTCCGAAATTCTGCTTCTTCCCTTCTTTGCGCTGGCCGTAAAATTCATTATCGAGCGGCGGATTCAGCCGGTTCTCAAACCCGCTCTCCTTGCTCTTCTGCCTATCGTGCTACTCATTACACCCTGGTCGATTCGCAACTCCATGGTCTTCGACAGGATACTTCCGACAAATTCCGGTTTATGGCTTGCGATGTGGCAGTCGTTCGGCGAGTACGAGAATGATTTTGGGGCCGTCAACAACGATGTTGTGACGTTTCAGCAAACAAGGGAATGGGGTTACACGGCCGCCTTTGACACTCCTGAATACGATGATATTTTCCGGGCGCGCGTGCTGCAGGTAGTTTCAGAGAGGCCGGTCTGGGTGGCATGGACCGTGATACGGCGTCTTGCAAGGATCCCGTTTCAGATGCATGCCTGGGGGATAAGCTCAACCGAAGATATGGTGCCTGGAAACGAGTCCTATCCGGTCGGCAAGGTGGATGTCGGATCGTATTGGAATTACATCACCGGAGATCCCTTGCGGTTTATAACGCACCTTATCGCGCGTGGGGTGAATGTGGTTCTTTATGCGAGCGTCGCAATCTGGTTCTTTTCCATCGGAAGGAATGCCCGGTTGGAGGGCTTGCTCCTGCTCATCGTTCCACTTTACAATATTCTTGTTCACGCGGTCATCGGAGTACATGCGCGTTA
>JBBEEC010000007.1:0-1381 GCA_040880975.1 Bacteroidota bacterium
GCCCGCCCGACCGAACGCGATTGAAGCAAACGCGGTCGTTCGGGCGGGGACTGTGAGAGCGTAGTTATGATTTCGGATTGCGAAGTTCGAATTTCGAATTGAAGGATCAGTGAGACGTGAGAAGTTGAAACACTCGTTTCACCGGGACTTCACTTCTCGCTTCTTGCTTCATTCCACACCTCTCCTCTATTCCATCAATTTCCTCCTTTCCTTTTGAATCAGTTGGTTGGGGCCCGGTGAAACGCGAAAATCCAACGGGCTTTTGATCGGGGCTTCGGGTTTTTGGATGACGTGGGTATAGATCATCGTTGTTCTGATATCCTTATGTCCCAGCAATTGCTGAACGAGGCGGATGCTGTAGCCCTGTTCGAGCAAGTGTGTGGCGAACGAATGGCGAAACACATGGGGGCTTCCTCGTTTCGGGATGCCGGCCTGTTGAACAGCTTCCTTCACGGCGACCTGGATCTTCAATTCCGGAAAATGGTGTCTGCCGATGCGAGCCGAGCGCGGGTCGTTTGAGCGTTCGAGTGCGGGGAAGACATACTGCCATGCCCATTCGTAGGCGATCTTTGTATGCTTCCGCAACAGCGACGCCGGGATGAACGTATCGCCGAATCCCTCCTTCAGATCCCTTTGATGCAGTTGCTTGACCCAGGCGATGTGGTTCTTCAGAGGTTCCTTGAGCGTATCCGGCAGTACCGTCACGCGATCCTTGTCCCCTTTTCCGCTTCGCACCATAATTTGATTCCGCTCGAAGTCTATATCCATGACCCTCAGCCGCATGCACTCCATGAGGCGTAATCCGGATCCGTAGAGCAATCCGGCCACAAGCTGTGGTGTATCTTTCATAAGGCTCAGGATAATCAGAACCTCATCCTGGGAAAACACGGTAGGCAGTTTTTTGGGGCGTTTTGCAGTTTCGATCTCGCCGAGTTTCCCGACCTCTTTTTTCAGCACCTGGTTATAGAGAAACATGATGGAATTGAGGGCCAGGTTTTGAGTAGCGGCGGTGACTTCTTTTTCGATAGCGAGGTGAGAAAGGTAGGAGCGAATCTCGTTTGCCCCCATTTCGGCGGGGTGGGTTTTGTTGTGGAAGAGGATGAACTGTTTGATCCAGTAGAGATAGGCATCCTCGGTTCGGATGCTAAGGTGTTTCAGGCGCATAACTTCCCGCACCTGGTCGACGAGTTTAAGCTGAGACATGGTTCCCCCAAAGAATAGGTAAAGGTGGTTGTAGAGATTACAGCTGAGGCCCCCCCGGGGCTGGACGACTTGACTTTCAAAGGGACAATATACAAATTTGCCTTACACACACAAGGGGGATCCACCTAATATTCCATTCGTAACATTTTCTCCCCCTTTCATATATAAGCCTAGGTTA
>JBBEEC010000008.1:0-45154 GCA_040880975.1 Bacteroidota bacterium
GCGGGGCCGAAGGGACTCGAACCCTCGACCTCCTGCGTGACAGGGAGACTAAATCAGCAATTCTCCTTCGAATTTCAATTACTTTCTTCCTTTTGCTAACAGATCTGCTAACAGAATTTCACGCCTGACACGTTGGATTGATGCAAAAGTAAACCAGCCGAGAATCAAAGTCAAGAAAAAAATAAACTTTTTTTTCTGAGCGATGCTGTCGATGGGTAGTTTGATTAGCTACGCGCAATTTGATTTTGGTGGTCAAGTGGATTAAATTGTTGCAAGTATTTAGCGTAGTACTCGTACGATCCATCTGAAAACTGGGGTTTTCAATTTCGACAAACGTACTGAGGATTGCGCCCAGCAATGGGCGCGCCCATTACGTCTTGTCGACAGGTACCCCAGTACCTCAGATCGGGGCGTGATGCCGGTTGCGCCCTTTTATATTGCTGGTGAAACTTGAACAAGGCTGAACTAACAAATAGACTCAATGAACTTGGAGTACTTTGCAGACACCAGGTTTCTGGCGTTCAGTATCAGTTCAAACTGAATTTGGACGATCTATCACCAAAAAGCGCGATTTTTGTACCAAACAAAGGCCACATCAGGGATACTGTATACACACTGATTCCGGAAAAAGATGCAGCAATGATCGCAAGAATTGGCAGGAGCCTTTTCGACCGGCTATCACAATATCTTCCCGGAAAAACAGATGAGGCCGATTTTGCGATGACCATGTTTGGGCGATATGTTTCTGTGCATGCAGTCAGGAAATTGGAGAGAGCGGTTCAATCGGCCGAAAGAGAGATGCGGTCGTTGGCGAGAGAGTTGATCCGTGGCAAATATAAAGAATACTATTCGATGGCTTTCCGCTTAGCCTACAGTTTCTTCGAAAATAAGAATGAGGATTTTAGAGAGGCTCTAAGGATCTTTGATTCCAGTGGAGGGCTAGTCTGGGGCGAAGTGAATCGAATTTATCGAGAGCTTGCCGAATGGGAGGCTGAGTACAAGACACCAAGCAGTCGGCGCCGACTCAAAGTGCAGGATATCGATTCACCGGAGGGAAAAACAGCTTTTAGACTCTCTCGCATCCCGAAATCAGAAGAAGAATACGTTTCTTCAATCAACTGTTACCTTGATTTCTTTGCATTTCATCCTGACTTGTCTCGGATTGCTCCTTTACCGACCAAATCTGTTCCGGATTCCTTTGCAAGGGCCTGTCTGTGCATCCTTCGAATGCCTGATAAACTACAATGAAGCCAAATCGTTGGTGGTCACATTTTCGTAAAGAACGTCATGGACCGATACTCGCATCGATCCAGGTTAATTCTTTCAAAAGAGATCCACGCAATGGCCGTTCGAAGATCTTCTTCACGTTTGAGGATAACATGCACCGGTTTGAACCTGAGGTAGAGATAAACGAACTGGAGAAGAGAAGGAATGAACTATTAGAAACAACGAGACATTTAAACGGGGATGGAAGTGCAAGGCTCGACGAGACAACCTACTCGAGTATATTAGACTTTACGTATCCATTTGCGGCGGAGTCGATTGACGCAGAGGAAAGGGCTGACTTCCTCGACGGTATTCGTATGCAGATTCTTCATATTAACGATCTGATTGCGGAATTGACAACCATCGTGAACAGAATTGAGAGCGGGGAAGCCACCGTTCGCGATGAGCAGGTCAAAGAAGTGGTCTTGGACAGGGCGTTTTGCAACCCATTCATTCCGGAGAAGGATGAAGTCGTTGTGTTTTTATCGGACAAACCCTCGTTGAACGGCTCAGGAGGGGACAATGTTGAACACTCCACATGGACGGGTACAAAAAAGGAATTTGCAGTGATGATTTGTGAAGAATATGATCTCAAGAAGAGTCAGTATCCAAGTTTGGTGGACGCTACAAGGAAATTGTTCTCGAAGCACGTATTTGCCGACAGAAATTGGACGGTAGAGAAATGCTACGACCTCGTTCGGCAAGTCTGCCCGCAAGAAAGTGAAAAAAAGTGAGGATTCACGTGAAGGTATAACAACCATGCTGTCGTAAATTTGAGCCGTCAGATCCCGGAAAACCTGGATTGGCGGCTTTTGTGTTTCAGGAAAGCCGTGTTGACTCCCCGGGATCTGACAAGCCATCCGGGAATCGTCGACTCGGCTTTTCTGTTTTTGTAGCCTAGTTCCTGTCGAACAGGGCTGCCAGAAGGCTGATAATCGAGCTCTTAGGCCGTTGGCAGCCAGCCAACTTGAAAACAGGTGTAATCCATGAGACTGAAAGAATCATTGCTACAGAAGGGACTGTCGGCGAAAACTCTCTCCTTGGAAACCGGAGTAACGAAATATGCTATTAGCCATTTCCTGCACGGTAGACGCAGAAAGGCAGGAAAAATGAATTGCAGAAGAATAGAGGCATATCTCATTCATTGCGGCCTGATCAGGCCCCGGAAGAAGAGGAAAGTGATCGAGGGAATCGAAGTAGCCCCCTGGGTTCTTCGGGGATTTGCAAAGGAGCTCGAGAAGGCATGTCAAGAATGAATTCAAGAATGCGAAGTCGCTTGTATGAGGTTCTTGTCGAAAGAGATGGGGAAAGATGCAGAATATGCAACAATTGGGAAAATACGCACACTCTCGTGATCGACCATATAGACAACAACAATTCTAACAACCAACTCTGGAATTTACAGCTGCTTTGCAGAAGCGATAATGCGAGGAAGAACCCACGAGGGCTAGGAAAGGACAAAATACTGTCGACTGTGTGTGTGAGTGTGAGTGAGATTGACAAGCCGAAAATAAATTCTGCAGAATTTGAGAGGAACCGCAAATCTGAACCCCTCTTTCGCCGCTGGATCTATTTTGAGGTGAGTAAGGGGGTGAGACTTACCTATGATGAGGCAATTGATAACGGAGCTGAGAGATCAGGATGCAGCCAGGAAACCATCATTAGATACATGAAGAAGATGACTTGTGATTCTGGCCCACTTCGGCTCGCGAAGGAACCTGACGGAACAGTTGTCGTGGTTCTCGCAGGAGGAAAAGCATCTTGAAGATAACATGTGTCCAGGAAACTGTAGGACGGGGAAGGTCAATGTTTATCGTATCGAAATGTGATTTCTGATGGGAAAAGGTGAATTCTCTGGACACCTAAAAAAAGGGGCGTGAGAGGCTTGAGAGACCCGTGTGATCCAGAGATCTCAGGAGGTGTTTTGTGTATTGTAGAATCTGATGTGTCCAAGAAACTCAAGGATCGGAAAAGCCAATGTTTATCGGATCAAGATGCGATTTCTGAGGGTGAAAAGGGGAGTTCTTTGGACACCTAAAAAAAAGGGGCGTGGGGATGCTTGAGAGATCAATGTGTCTCAGAAATCACAGGCGAGAAAGAGCCCGATTGTCTCAGGTTAAACACGAATCCAGCAAAAGACGTGGAGTTATTGGGACACCTAAAAAAAGGGTCCTTAGGATGATCACGTGTGCAAGAAACTCAATATCATTTTTCCCAATAATGACGGCCCCTTTGTCACCAAATCGCGGCAAAAGGGGTAGTTTCTTGCACACCTAAAAAAAGGGGAAAAAAGGTACCGTTTGGTTCTACAAACCATGAAGAAACCGCCTCTCAGCAAATAGATTAAAGGCGTCGGAAAAAAAAGAGCATGAAAAATCACGCGAAATGAAGAAGCCGCTACTCAGGAGCAATGGAGTCTATTACGCGGTTTTCACAGTTCAAGGCCAAACCACATGGCGTAGCCTTGGGACTAACAACAGTTCCATTGCTAAGGAGAGATTTGAGGCGTTGAAGTTGGAGATGCTTCCTCGACGAGCTCGTCGGGTGTCCGATTTCTTCAAGGAATTCATCAGAATCCGAACTGTCCAAAACCGACCGAAAACAATCGAAATGTATCTGTGGTGTTTCAAGGACTTCATAAGAATTTGTGGTGATAAGGCTTTAAGGACCTTAGAGCCATTGGACATTGAGAATTTCAAAGTTGGTCGAGTGACTGATGGCGTGGATCCCATCACGGTCAACATTCAGCTGAAACACCTTCGGGCAGCTTTCCGCACATCTGTGCGCCTTAAGTTTGTCTCCGAAAATCCCTGTGAAGGTGTTTCATTCCTGCGTCATAGATTAAAGGAGGCCGTTTTCATGACCGAGGGTGAATTTGGTCGACTCTTTATGATGATCCCTGATATTGAGTTCAGGAATTTAGTTAGCGTGACGGTGTTGACTGCCATGCGTAGGGGTGAGGTGATCAACCTTCCCTGGAAGCATGTGGATTTTGAAAAGCAAAGGATTCTCATTCACCCTTTCAAAGAATTTGACCCGAAGGGACATCATATACGAAGTATTCCAATGAATTGGTGGGTTATGGATTACCTAAAGCAGAAGCCCCGAAATGGCGAATATGTCTTTGGTCGGCCGGATGGGCTGTTATTGAAGGGGGACACCGTTAATCAGAAGCTCAAGCGATATGTGCGGAGGGCAGAGTTAGACACAAGACTGCACTTCCACAGCCTTCGGCACACAGGAATCAGCTTGTTGATCAAGAAGGGGGTGCCGCCGTCGTATGTGCAGAGGATCGCCGGCCATTCCTCGCTGATTGTAACACAGCGCTATGTCCATGTGGAAGAAAATGAACTCCTCAACGCAGTCAATTTGATGAGCCTGCCAATTTTGAACTGAAACTTTGCACTCGGAGAAATCGATGATAAGTGAAGATTACTTCTTTAGTCAGGTGGAGCGCTTGTACATTGCCTTCGAGAGGCCCCCTAATAAAGCCAAGGCGGAAATATTATTCAACAAACTGATGCCAATACTCGATAACGACACCCAGGTTAAAGCAGTATTTGATAGGGCCGTGGAGTGCGAGTCGTTCCCGACAATTAAGCAAATGTTGGACCTAGCGCACCAGGAGAATCCCAAACGCCGGATCCCGACTTGTGCCCTAAGGGTTGTTGAATGCGATTGCGGTCACTCCTTTGCGATAACCCTGGAGGTGCTTCGGAAGCGGACAGAGCCAGTTCCCTGCACCGGCAAGCACTATAGGCTCTGTTCACGAGTCTTTCATCTGACTGAGCTTGAGACTTTGTTTTTTGACTGAAGCCCCAGTTAGCACTTTTCTTGGCATCAGACTTGGAATGCTCGCAATCTCAGGGCAAAAGCCAAGCAACCTCCTGCTTTGAAGGTAGGAGACTAGATTTCAAGGTGACGAATATTCGTTAAAATCCTTTCTTCTGATCGATTTGTTTCATAACTTATGGGCGTCGCTAAACCAAAGGAGATAATGTTCAGATTCGAGTCGCGTCTTGTCAGACGCTTGGCCGAGTTCCTTTCAATTCCTAATAGGCATTTCCCCCATCTAAGGATCGGATTCGAGTTCGACTACCGGAGCGGGAGGGTTGATGTTATTGGTGTGACTAGGAACGGTCGGTTGGTTGCTTTTGAGGCCAAACTCACCAGGTGGAGAGATGCCTTGGACCAGGCATATCGTAACACGTCATTCTCGCATTACTCCTATGTTGTTTTGCCAGAAAATCAAGCAACGAGTGCCTTGCGTAAGAGGCACGAATTCGAACGCCGGGGGGTTGGTCTGTGCGCTATCGGCGTTGGCGGGGTCAGCATCATGGTCCCTGCCATGCAGAATCGCCCCCTGCAACCATGGCTGACCAAGAGTGCCAGCGAGTTCGTCAAAAGTCAGTGATTCCTTAGCCACTCCGTTGTTCAAAACTGCAGCGGAGTCCTTCAGAAAATCGAATGGCCTCTTATCGGCCCAGTTCGTTGGGCGTGGTGCATTTAAAGAAACCTTTCGTGTTAGGAATCGTAAGGGAAAAATCTTCGCCCTGAAGATATACGACCCTGAGAAGTGTGATCTTGCGAGATCTGAACGTGAGATAAATGCTGTTCGAAAATGCAATTCCCGCCTGATCGCTCGCCTATTCGAATATGGAGATTTCTTCACAGAGGAAGGAAAGAGAAAATTCTTCTTCTGCTTGGAAGAATATCTCAGTGGGGGAACCCTCTCTGAAAGGATCAAGAAAGGTCCCCTCTCTCCGAAGGTAGTAAGATCTTATGCCCTGGACCTCACCGATGCACTTGAGCATCTAGAAACTCGCGAGCTTGTACATCGCGACATCAAGCCTGACAACATTATGTTCCGCAAGGGCGTAAACGTTCCTATCTTGGTAGATTTTGGCATTGTGAAGGATCTCAGCCAATTATCCTTAACCCCTACTTGGATCCCCTCCGGACCTGGCACTCCCTATTATGCAGCTCCAGAACAGCTGCTTAACGAGAAACATTTGATAGGTTGGAGAACTGATCAATTTGGAGTGGGCATTGTCCTAGGCATTTGTTTGACCGGAATTCACCCATTTCACAAGGAGGGCATGAATAGTGTCCAGGTGGTTAGATCTGTTTCTCAACGTGAAAGATGCACAGAAGGATTTGTCGACAGGGTGTCATCTCTTGGATTGGGCTGGTTAGTAAGAATGATCCAACCATGGCCTCACCATAGGTTCAATACGATCCGGGAGTTGAAGAATGCAATAAAGGAGCAGTGAAAATGTCAGCTTACTTTCAAATGGGTCATGACACGGAAAACTTGGTCGGAGAGAGAGACTTAGAGGATTTCGGGGGAATTGTGCTTAGCCCCGTCAACCGGGAACCAGCCAAGCTGCGGCAGTCATTAGACTGGTTCAAGAAGAAGGGGAAGTACGACATAGTGTTGGATCCTCAACTATATTTTCCTAGGAGAGATCGAGGGCATCTACAGAAGCATCCGTACTTCCCCAAGGATCTTGACACCGCAGATTTGTCCTCCATTAGATGGTGGCAGGCAGCCCTTGATGGAATTGCCCAGTACGCAACCGACCTTTCTGTGAATTCCGTAGCAACACCCGCCGTTTTTCCGAAGATATGGAGCAAAGAATACTATTCAATAATGCGGAATCTTGCGGTCTCTATGAAAAAGGCGATGCGTGGAGAGCGGATCAAGGTTATGTCGTCGGTAATGGCGCATTTGACCCAACTGACTAGTTCCGAAGAGGTAATGTCTATAGCCTCAATAATGTCGGATTCTCGATGTGATGGTTATTATGTCGTTCTGGTGACTGATCGGGAGCCAAGAAGAGAACTTGCAGAAGAGGAAGAAATTGCCGGCGCAATGTCTCTCATCAAAGAGCTTAAGAGGACTGGGCCCGTGACAGTCGCATATAGTTCATCCGATATGCTGTTATTCAAGGCAGCTGGCGCAGACCATTGTGGAACTGGGAAGTTTTTCAACTTACGAAGATTTACGAGATCAAGATACGATGAACCATCAGATGGGGGTGGGCAACTTCCGTATTGGTTCGAGCAAAGTCTTTTAGCCTTTCTGAGAGGACCAGATGTAGCTCGTCTCATGAAAGATGGCTTTCCCGAGCTCGTGGCATCCGGGTACTCAAAGAGTTCGTGGTCGACTGAGATTCTTGCAATTCTGAATGGTAAGAAGAAAGCTCCATGGGTAAAAATGGGCTGGTGCCAGTTTCTCAGCTGGTTTGGTCGCTCTGAGGCCGAGGCCTCGAGAAATCCAGAACGGGTAGGAGAGTGGCTGAAGTCGGCAGAAGGTAATTGGATGAAGATCGAGGACAAGGTGTTGTTCGACGAACGCCGGAACAATGGATCTTGGCTACGCCCATGGCGGCAAGCATGGAACAGGTTCAACAAGATGGACTAAATAACTGGTTAGCAGCTTTGTTGCTGATCATCAATGCTGACATGGAATTGCGGTTGATTTTCGTGAAGCCTCCTGCTCATGTGGCAGGAGGGGTTGATTCATGAGGATGTAATTCGCACATTTCCATGCCCATTAAGGGGGGGCGGCGTGTGAGTCGTTTCCTCCCGCATTCAGCTCAAACCTTGCGTGAAACTCGAAGATCTCAGTCAAAACTCTGTTTTAAAAGGCATCATTCCCGACGCTCTGGTGACCGTTGTTTCCACCAAGTGGTTTGGGACCGAGGCCGTTGAGCTTACCTTCAAGGACCCCGGCGGTCGAGTTGATAATCGGCTTCTATACCGCCACGATGAACCTAGGCTCGATATCGTGGAGCAGGGCCGCCCTTGGGGATTTGATGGGGATGGTGCCCTCTTCAGGCTGGTATCCGAAGCACACCGGATCCGTCTTGCACATCTTTTTGATCCCGTTCTGGCAGTGCACACCTCGATTGTGGAGCCCCTTCCGCACCAAATTACCGCGGTCTATGAATCCATGTTGCCTCGTCAGCCGCTGCGTTTCCTTCTCGCAGACGACCCCGGCGCAGGTAAGACGATCATGGCCGGGCTCTTTATCAAGGAACTCATTACCCGTGGAGACGTCCAGAGGTGCCTTGTAGTTTGCCCTGGCAGCCTCGCCGAACAATGGCAAGACGAGCTCTACAGGCGCTTCCACCTTCCGTTTGAAATACTCACCAATGATAAGCTCGAGGCCGCCCGGACCGGCAACTGGTTCATGGAGAACAACCTGATAATAGCCCGCCTCGACAAGTTATCTCGCAATGAAGATGTTCAAATCAAACTCCAGGCACCGGAATGCCGTTGGGACCTGATTATCTGTGATGAGGCCCATAAAATGTCAGCATCGTATTTTGGGGGGGAACTAAAATACACAAAGCGGTATAAGCTGGGCCAGATGCTTAGTTCTCTTACGCGCCATTTTCTGCTTTTGACCGCGACACCCCACAACGGAAAGGAGGAGGACTTTCAACTCTTCATGGCGCTCCTTGATGGCGACCGGTTTGAGGGCCGATTCCGGGATGGTGTCCACGCTGCCGACGTCTCTGACCTCATGCGGCGGATGGTGAAAGAGCATTTGCTCAAGTTTGACGGCACGCCTCTGTTCCCGGAGCGAATTGCTTACACCGTGCCATATCGTTTGTCCGACGGTGAGGCTCTGCTCTACAAGAAAGTTACGGACTATGTCAGAGAAGAATTTAACAGGGCGGAGGCGCTGAAGAACGACAAGCGTGCTGGCACGGTAGGGTTTGCGCTCACGATCCTGCAAAGGAGGCTGGCAAGTTCTCCTGAGGCAATCCTTCAGTCTCTCCGCAGGCGTAAGGAAAGGCTGGAAAAGAGGCAGCGTGAAATGGAGCTGCTTCAAAGATCGGCGGCCTTGAATAATCCTCCGCCAGATCAGCCAGAGTTGACATCTGATGAAATCGAGGATCTCGAAGATGCTCCCGACAGTGAGGTTGAGCAGGTCGAGGAAGAAGTACTTGACCAGGCGACTGCGGCTCGAACGATCGATGAACTGAAGGCTGAGATCCGCATCTTGCAGGGGTTGGAGCAACTTGCGGCCGATGTTCGTAGAAGCGGTGACGATAGAAAATGGCTGGAATTGTCAAAGCTGTTAACGGTAATGTTCGGGGAAAAGAATGTAGCAGCAGGGGTCGCTGAACCACAGATTCCCTACGGGTCGGGACCCATTGCTAAGCCGGCTCCCTCCCCCCAGGAAAAGATCGTAATCTTTACTGAACATAGGGACACTCTAAGTTACCTCGAACATCGGATTTCCACCCTCTTAGGGAGAAATGATGCAATCAGAACTATTCACGGTGGAATGGGACGAGAAGAGAGAGCAAATGCACAAGAGTCATTCAAGCACGATCCATCTGTACGTGTTCTTCTGGCAACTGATGCAGCGGGTGAGGGCATAAACCTCCAGCGCGCCCACCTCATGGTGAACTATGACCTCCCATGGAATCCAAACAGAATAGAACAGCGCTTCGGTCGCATCCATAGGATTGGACAGACGGAAGTTTGTCACCTCTGGAACCTTGTAGCGGATGAGACACGTGAAGGTGATGTTTATCGCACCCTGTTGGAGAAGTTGGAAGAAGCAAGGAGCGCTCTTGGAGGTCAGGTCTTCGATGTCCTTGGAAGGCTGCAGTTCCAAGGGAAGCCCCTTCGTGATTTGCTGATCGAAGCAATCCGATACGGTGAACAACCAGAAGTAAGAGCGAGATTGACAAAGGTTGTGTCGGATGCGGTGGACCAAAGCCAGATCAGGGATCTGATCGAGGAACGTGCGCTTACCCAGGATACGATGGATACGTCCCGAGTCCGTCATATTCGAGAGGACATGGAGCGAGCCGAGGCCAGGCGGCTACAGCCTCATTATGTTGAGTCTTTCTTTTTGGATGCATTTAGGCGCCTTGGCGGGGCAACACATCAGCGTGAACCAAGAAGGTTTGAAGTTACGCACGTTCCTGCGCCTGTAAGAAATAGGGACAGAGTTATTGGCATCCGAGACTCGATACTTCCTCGTTACGAGAGAATAACGTTTGAGAAGGACCTCATTGCAACACAAGGCCAGGCCTTGGCCGCATTTGTGTGCCCTGGCCACCCCCTTCTCGACGCTACATTGGATCTCACATTGGAGCGCAATCGAGATCTTCTTCGAAGAGGAAGTGTTCTTGTTGATGAGCGGGATTTTGGGATTGAACCTCGTGTCGTATTCTATTTGGAGCACGCCGTGCAGGATGCGCGTACAACTTCGCGAAGCGAACGGCAAGTAATATCAAAACGAATGCTCTATGTCGAAATCACAAGGAATGACGAAGGAAAGGATCTTCAGTATGCCCCCTATCTAGACTTCCGACCGCTTGCTCCCGGAGACCCTGATATACAAACTATTCTCAAGCGCCCTGAAGTGACTTGGGTTTCAAAAGGAATTGAAGAGAAAGCGCTCCTTCACGCTGTGCAAAATGTCGTTCCCCATCATCTGGAAGAGGTCAGCTCACGCAAATTGGGATGGGTTAATAAGACAAGGGCTGCAGTGAAGGACCGATTACAGAAGGAGATAACCTACTGGGACCACAGGGCGGAAGAATTGAAACTACAAGAGCGGGCTGGTAAGGTGAACGCTCGGTTGAATTCCCAGGAGGCGCGGCGAAGAGCAGATGAACTCCACGCAAGATTACACAAGCGTCTTGAGCAGCTTGATTTGGAGGGACAGATATCTGCACTTCCACCTGTTATTATGGGTGGATTTCTTGTCATTCCCGGAGGATTACTAACGGCCATGGGGGGGAAGACAAAACAAGATAGACCCAAAGCCGATTTATTGGCCGTTGCTGCCAAAGCTCGCGAGATTGTAATGGAGGAGGAAAGGAGATTGGGGTTTGATCCGACCGATAAAGAAGCAGACAAAGTCGGCTACGATATCGAGAGTCTAGACCCTCGAACGGGACGCATACGATTCATTGAAGTCAAAGGAAGGGTTGCTGGCGCCAACGTCATTACGGTGACTAAGAATGAGATCTTGACGTCGCTGAACAAGCCGGAGGAATATTTCCTGGCAATCGTTGAATCGGTCGAAGAAAAACGTTACAAACTTCATTATATCAAACATCCTTTCCAAAGGGAGCCAGACTTTGGAGTAACAAGCGTGAATTACTCAATGACAGAGCTGATTGTTCGAGCTGAAAGCTCAAAGGAAATTGCCGTAAACTAGCTTATGATCCAAAAGAAGAAACTGATTGAAGTCGCTCTTCCCCTTGAAGCAATCAACAAGGCCTCCGTGCGTGAAAAGTCGATTCGTCACGGCCACCCCAGCACATTGCACATTTGGTGGGCGCGGCGACCGATGGCGGCCGCACGGGCGGTGATTTTTGCACAGATTGTCGATGATCCCTCCGCATACCCCGACCTGTTCCCAACTGAAAAGATGCAACAGAAGGAACGCCAGCGGCTCTTCAAAATCATCGAAGAACTGGTGAAGTGGGAAAACACGGCCAATGAAGAAGTGTTGCAGCGGGCTCGCGGGGAGATCTGGAACAGTTGGCGCCGTGCATGTGCCGAGAACGCTGATGATCCGCGGGCAGCGGGCCTATTCGACCGCAACAAGCTTCCAGCTTTTCACGACCCGTTTGCTGGGGGTGGAACACTCCCGCTAGAAGCCCAGCGGCTTGGACTTGAAGCGTATGCGAGCGACCTCAATCCGGTTGCGGTGCTGCTTAATAAGGCCATGATCGAATTCCCGCCGAGGTTTGCCGACAAGCCACCTGTGAACCCCGAGGCACGCAATGACAAGAATATGTTTGGACGCGACTGGAAGGCCGCACAAGGGCTTGCCGACGATGTGCGATACTACGGCCAATGGATGCGCGATGAAGCGGAGAAGCTTATCGGTCACCTTTACCCAAAAGTCGATGTGACGGCGCAGATGGCGAAGGATCGGCCTGATCTTAAGCCTCATGTGGGCGAGCGGTTCACTGTGATTGCCTGGCTTTGGGCGCGAACACTAAACAGCCCGAATCCGGCCTTCTCTGATGTGAAAGTGCCACTAGCCTCGTCCTTCATTCTCTCCGCGAAGTCGGGGCGTGAAGCGTATATTGTTCCGGTGATTGAGGGTGGCGACTACCGTTTCACGGTGAGGGTGGGTAAGCCAAAGAATGCGGATGTTGCGAAACTTGGCACCACGGCGGGCAAACGTGCGGCATTTCGTTGCCTGATGTCAGGTGTCCCGATTACCTACGAATACATCCGCGAGGAGGGCAAATCCGGGCGGATGAGCACAAGACTCATGGCGATTGTGGCAGAGAGCAAGAAAGGACACATTTTCCTACCTCCGACGACAGAAATGGAGGAAGTTGCGCTCAAGGCGAAACCGAGCTGGAAACCGGAAGTCTCGTTGCCCTCGAATCCGCGCGACTTCAAGACCCCAAACTACGGACTAACGACATTTGCGGATCTCTTCACCCCGCGCCAGCTTGTGGCCCTGACAGCATTTTCGAATCTGGTGCGAGAGGCGCGTGAACGAGCGAAGGGCGACGCTCTTGCAGCCGGAATGTTCGACGATGGAATCCCCCTGCGTGATGGCGGCACAGGAGGGAGTGCTTTAGCAGACGCTCTAGCCGTATATTTGACCCTCGGAGTAGGTCGAAGCGCGAACTATTGGTCTGCGCAGACGACTTGGGGCGGCGACTTTATCGTGCAATCGTTTGGACGCCAAGCGCTTCCTATGGTGTGGGATCACGCGGAAGTAAATCCATTCTCCAGCTCTACAGGGAATTGGTCAGGAGCTTTAGAATGGATTGAGAAGGTGATTGCGAATTCTCTCCCTGCTTCGAAGAATGGTATGGCCGTCCAGAGTGATGCCCAAACTCAGTCACTCAGTCGGGGTTTGATAGTCTCTACTGACCCACCATACTATGACAATATTTGCTACGCTGATTTGTCGGACTACTTCTACGTTTGGTTGCGCCGCTCGCTAAAACCAATATTCCCCGAGCTCTTCTCAACGCTGGCTGTACCGAAGGACGAGGAGCTAGTTGCCACACCGTACCGACACGGCTCCAAGCAGCAAGCAGAAGCATTCTTCCTTGACGGCATGACGCGCGCGATGAAACGCCTTTCCGAACTCACGCATCCATCATTTCCCGTCACTATTTACTATGCATTCAAGCAATCGGAAACCAAAAATGCAGAAGGCACTGCAAGTACCGGCTGGGAAACGTTCCTCGACGCGGTGATTCGTGCTGGCTTTGCACTAAGTGGTACATGGCCGATTCGTACGGAACGTGATCAGGGACTAAAAACCGGCTCTAACGTGCTTGCGTCGAGCATCATACTAGTGTGCCGCCGTCGAAGTGTTGACGCACGTACTGCGACCCGCCGTGAGTTTATCACCGCTCTCAAGTCGGAGCTGCCGGATGCACTCGCCCACGTTCAGGATGGGAATATCGCACCAGTGGATTTGGCCCAGGCAGCTATTGGACCGGGCATGGCGGTATATACGCGATTCGACAAAGTGCTCGATGCAGGAGGTAAGCCGCTCTCAGTGCGCGAGGCACTGGCCCTGATCAACCAGACTCTCGATGAGGTACTGGCTGAGCAAGAGGGGGATTTTGATGCGGACACCCGTTGGGCATTGGCCTGGTTCGAGCAAATGGGATTTGCCGAGGGCGAGTATGGTGTTGCTGAGCAGCTTTCGAAGTCCAAAAATACAAGCGTCGCGGGCATGGTTGAGGCCGGTATACTCGAGTCGAAACGCGGCAAGGTTCGGCTGCTAAAACCCAAAGAACTACCCGCTACATGGGATCCTGCGAAAGATGAGAGATTGACGAATTGGGAAATGGTGCATAATCTTGTGCGCGCATTAGAATCTGGCGGTGACACCGCAGCGGCAGCTGTGATGGCAAAGCTTGGCGCAAAAGCAGAGCCGGCTCGTGAACTTTGTTACCGACTATTCGCCTTGTGTGAACGAAAGAAGAGGGCTAACGAAGCTCTCTCATACAACGCTTTGGTTCAGAGTTGGCCGGAGATTATGCGATTAGCTGCAGAACAGAACAAAGAGATTAGCAGTCAGGAATCCTTGTCCTTCTAGGAGAAGCCAATGGCCATCACAAATCATGAACGTGTCGGGAAGGCGATGGAACTTCTTAAATCAGGTCTTCAACCGTTCGTGGAACGCGAAATGAAGGCCCAGCATGAACAATTGTGGTTGATACGTGCAAAAGAATCGATGAGTGATATTCAGTCCAATATGTTTGGCACGGAGAAGGCCCCAAAATGGGATGCTGCGTCTCTCCTATCAGTAATGCAAAGTCAATGGCATGTAGTCTTCAAGAAAACGTTGGGAGCGGCTGAACGAACCCTTGTCATGGAACTGCGCGATGCCCGAAACAAGTGGGCACATCAACAACCATTTTCAACTGATGATGCTTATCGGGTTCTCGATTCCGTCGGTCGATTACTGATGTCGGTCTCAGCAAAAGAGTCAGTCGAAGTCGAAAGAATGAAGAATGAACTGCTCCGTGTTCGATACGATGAGCAGGTTCGAAGCGAAAAGCGAAAGAGCGCCGGAGTTCCGATTGAAACTCAGACGTCGGTTGGCCTCAAACCTTGGAGAGAAGTGGTCACACCACACAAAGATGTTGCAAGCGGAAGATATCAGCAGGCAGAGTTTGCTGCAGATCTTTGGCAGGTCCACATTGGAGAGGGATCAGATGAATACAAGAAACCGGATGAATTCTTCCGACGGACCTATCTCACTGAAAGCCTTAAGCAGCTCTTGATTGGAGGGGTAAGGCGGCTTACTGGTGTTGGTGGTGATCCGGTCGTCCAACTTCAAACAAACTTCGGAGGCGGAAAGACTCATTCAATGCTCGCTCTATATCATCTGTTCTCTGGGGCGCGAGCAAGTGACCTCCCGGGGATTGACGAGGTGATGAAAGAGGCAGGCGTGGAAATACTCTCTTCTGCTCGCAGAGTTGTATTGGTTGGCAATAAGATCTCCCCAGGGAATCCTACCAAGAAATCCGATGGAACAGTAGTAAGAACCCTTTGGGGTGAACTTGCCTGGCAATTGGGCTTTGCTGCAGGTGGCGAGAAAGAGGCAAGGAAGGCCTATTCGCGAGTAAAGGCAGACGATGAAAAAGCTACAAGTCCTGGTGACGTGCTGCGCGAACTTATGAATGATTATGGTCCATGCCTGATCCTTGTGGACGAGTGGGTAGCGTACGCGCGTCAGCTGCATGATCAGAGCGTACTGCCGGCAGGAACCTTCGAAACACATTTTACATTTGCACAGGCCTTGACGGAGTCAGCTAAACTTGCCAAGAAATGCCTGCTCGTAATATCACTTCCGGCATCTGATACTACAGGATCCCCCCATGCCGTTGCTGATGATGTCGAGGTTGGCGGCGAAAGAGGGCGCACTGCTTTGGCACGATTGAGAAACTCAGTTGGTAGGGTAGAGGCTTCGTGGCGCCCGGCAAGTGCAGAAGAGGGTTTTGAAATTGTTCGTAGAAGATTGTTTGAGCCCCTGGTCACCCAAGAGCAGTTTGTCGCCCGTGACACCACTGCACGGGCTTTTTTTGACTTCTACAGCACCCAGAGGCAGGAATTCCCTCCCGAATGCCATAATGGTGATTATGAGAAGAGGATCAAGGCCGCATATCCAATTCATCCGGAGATATTTGATCGGCTCTATACAGACTGGTCAACATTAGTCAAATTCCAGAGGACGCGTGGTGTCCTTCGCCTTATGGCATCCGTCATTCACAGCCTGTGGGAAAAGGGGGACAAGAATCCTCTGATTCTGCCTGCCAACATATCAATTGACGATCCAAGAGTGCAGTTCGAGCTTACAAGGTATTTGTCGGACAACTGGGTGCCAGTTATTGAGAAGGATGTGGATGGGCCAGCCGCATTGCCGCTTCAACTTGACCGCGATCTCCCCAACCTTGGCAAATACTCTGCTTGTCGTCGTGTTGCCCGGACGATCTACTTGGGCTCGGCTCCAACTGTCACTGCCGCTCATCGTGGGATTGAGGACCGTCGTGTAAAACTGGGATGCGTCATGCCTGGGGAATCAGTGGCGATCTTCGGGGATGCTTTACGAAGGTTAGCCACCGCAGCGACCTACTTGTATCAAGACGGCGCACGTTACTGGTATTCGACACAGCCCACTGTGACGAAACTTGCTGAGGATCGTGCGGAGCAGCTTCAGCGAGACCTGGATGCAGTGCCGAAGGAGGTTGAGAGGCGTCTGCGGAATGATCTTTGGAAGGTGGGAGACTTCTCGAGAATACATCCACTACCGCAATCAAGCGCTGATGTGCCTGATGAAACTGATGCAAGGCTCGTCGTGCTCGGGATAAGTCATCCTTATAGCAAGGATGCGGGTAACTTTGCGGAGAAAGAGGCGCGCACAATTCTCTCCACCCGCGGTAATTCGCCGCGATTGTATCAAAACACACTCGTATTCCTTGCTGTCGACAAATCGCGGCTCCAGGATCTTGATCAAGCCGCACGCAAATATCTTGCGTGGCAATCGATCATCCACGACAAGGAATCTTTGGACTTGTCGCCTTATCAGGTCAAACAAGCAGAGAATCAGCTTGACTCAGCCAATCAGGTCGTTGATGCTCGATTGCCTGAGGCTTACCAATGGCTGTTGGTTCCCGGTCAAAAGGACCCACAATCTGCCATCGAGTGGCAGGCATTGCGACTTTCTGGAACGGACGCGCTGGCTGCAAGGGCAAGTAAGAAGCTTCGCAACGATGAATCGCTGGTGCCAGCACTCGCGGGCAGCCTTCTACGCATGCACTTGGACCGAGTCCCACTGTGGAGGGGAGAAAATGTCTCAGTGCGACAGCTCTGCGAGGATTTTGCCCGGTATCTTTATTTACCGCGGCTCAAGAACTCTCAAGTTCTTCTTGAAGCAATACGTCAAGGAATAGCGCTTCTAACGTGGCAACAGGATTCCTTCGCAATTGCTGAGAGCTACGACGATAACGGAAAAAGATATCGAGGGCTGCAATCTGGGATCCAAACGGGATTCCTCGATTCAAACTCTAACGCCCTCATAGTTCGCTCAGATGTGGCCAAGGGGCAGATCGAGACAGAAACCAGCCAGGCCGGTGGGCAGGTCCCGGAAGGCACACCCGGAGGCGTGGGTGGAACACAAGACGAAGTCGTAGGGGATGCGCCGCAGCCTCCAGATGCCAAGGTGAAACCAAGACGGTATCACGGCAGTGTCGTATTAGATCCCGACCGCGTTGGAAGAGATGCCGGCCGTGTTGCTGAGGAAGTGGTCGTACACCTAGCGAGCCTGCCTGGGGCAAAGGTGAGAGTCGTCCTTGAAATCCAGGCGACGATGCCTGCGGGCGCTCCTGAGCAGGTTGTCCGGACAGTTACCGAAAACGGGAGGTCTTTGAAGTTTCAGGACCAAGGGTTTGAAGAGCAATAGGGGCGTGACATCGCTTAGGCATTAGCAAATCTGTTAGCAACACTGAGATTGCTCATCTGACTCTTGGGAAATCAGGCAGAACCTCCTGCTTATACGGCAGGGACCACTGGGGAGTGGTGGCTGTCAGCGTGTCGTTGAAGGGAGCGCCTATGACGAGTTTTGTGGTGCATGATGGGTAAAAATGGGGCGGTAGGCTCATTAAACACATCCTTGAACGATTGCGACAAGAAATTCACCATTCTAGCGTATTGCCCGTCACCAAAGGCCTGTATTTTGACGTGCTAAGGGTCGAGTTTCTTGACTCTAAGCCCAAAAAGTACGAACTTCGTTTGTCTTCATGTTGTTTCAGTTTATGTTGAGCGCTGATTTCGGTCGCATAAAGCAAACCTGGCTGACTTTGGACAAACCCATCCCCAACGGGCTGATTTCATCCTTCCGCATGGAAAATTGCCGATCAAACTACTTTTTTGGGCCGCTGTTCCATCGTGAATCCAAAGCTGCTTGACCGAATATCGGCAAAGGACATCGCGGTAGCCTACGATTTTGAAGTTCAGGGGGTTACTGATTCATCCGTGACTTCACTCGGGCTGGCGAGCGAGTTGGTTGAAATAGCTGATGATTTCTCAATTCAGTTTCCCCCTCGGATAAAGTACAGAATTGAGATCCGGTTGCCTAACGGCGGAAGCATTCTTGAATTCCCTTTTATTCGTTTTCTCTACCCGGACAAACAGCTGTGGGGTGCTTATTGCAGAGAGGGAATAGTTAGGAATGGCAGGGTCGCTGAGAACGCAAATTTGGCAGTTATGGCATCTTATCAAAGAAGAGGGATTGCAACTCTTGTCTATAAGCTGGAGGAGTCGCTTTACAAGAAATGGGGAGCAGTTGAAATACAGCTTGTTGCGGTTCAGTCAGGGCGTGATGTTTGGAGAAAATTTGGTTTCATTCTGCATTGTGATGATATTAATATTGTCGAATACTTTTTTGAAGAGTGGTGTGAAGAGACAGGGATTAAGTATATTCCCCTAGAGGATGTAGTGAAATACCCAAGGGAGTTTCTGCTTTCTAGAAAGCTCAAACAGTTTAGGTTGTTTAAGGAGATATGATATGTTCTCTGCAATCGAATTGAGAAAACCAAACGGTCGACTTGCTGCTGTAATCATTTCAACAAATGGTCGTGCGGCTGTGACATTTGCTGAATCCGAGCGATTGCTGAATTTCTTAGACAACTTGGTTTCTAAAGGAATCGATATCGAGATCCCAAGAGGAACCGAGTGGATCGAAATAAATGCTAAACCAGGTAATCCAGATTTCCTAGAGAATCTCATGAGGTATCTGAATTTGTCCTATGATTTCGTTTGTAGTTATACTCGAGTAATTCCGGACTTGCCTATTCAAGCTGCTTTTAGTTCTGCTGTAAAAGCTCTAAAAGGCGCAGGTCACGGTCTATTGTTCTTCGGTCTTGAGTGGGGGCAGAAAAACCCAGCCCATCAGCAGTCAATCCTGCCATCAGAATCAATGCCAACGCTAAAAGTTGAAATGGGGAGTGAGTGGGCCACGGAATAGGCACCTTATGAACGACATCTTTGCACTCCTATGCGAGGAGGTGAGGGATGAGACGCAGGGCTCCAAGACCATTATCGGTGTCTTCCCCCCAAATGGGGTGAAGCTAAAGAGAATACCAACGATACTTCCCAAGTTCGCCGTGTTTGTCTCTTCAAAGGTTCCTGATCACAAGGAGGTCACTATCAGTGTGACCATTTTGGATCCGGAGGGCAAAGAACTCGTCAAGGTCAAAAGCCCAAGAATTAATCCTAAGCCTCCTCTTCGTTATGTATATTTTGCTTTGAATGTTAGCCCGTTGCAGATCAAGCAAGAGGGAACCTACGTGGTCAACATTGAGCGGGACGACGGAGTTAGTTTTAAGACCAATCTAGATTTTAAGGTCGAGTCAGGTGGAGTATCACCGAAACAATAGGTCTCATTTTATCAATCAAAATTACAGCAACCATGATGACAATTAAAATCTCTACAGGTCAGAATGAAGTTACCATTGGTGATGAATACCAGTTGATTTATGAAAAGGCAAAGGAGAATTCACCAGCAGGCGTCGAGGATCTTCTATCGCTATATAGGAAGTCACAAGAAATTTATATACTTCAGCAAACCATTGATTTTCCAACCCCGCAAACATCTGCCTCAAGCACCTCCTGTTGAGTTAAAGCGCAATGCCCACATGGGGGGAAATAATCAAAGAATTGGCTGCCGAACAGCAGAAGAGCGGCCAAGCTCCGTTTGATGCAATCCGCAGGAAATACCTCTCGCTTCTGTATCAATACACCAATCGAAACACAATTTTGTATGCTACCAAGTGGACCCAGCCTACAGAATCTTCACCTGAACTGGTTAGCATAACCGATGAGGACATCCAAGGGTTTATGGAAGTTGTTTACCAGCTAAAGGGTAGCTCGTTGGATCTAATCATTCACAGTCCAGGAGGGTCAGCCGAAGCAACAGAAGCCATTATCAATTACTTACGATCGAAGTTCGATGACATTAGAGTGATAATTCCTCAGGCCGCCATGTCCGCAGCGACGATGTTAGCGTGCGCGTCGAATAGAATTGTAATGGGGAAGCATTCATCCATAGGGCCGATCGACCCACAGTTTATCTTGCAGACTCCCTTAGGCAGACAGGCCGTTCCTGCTCAGGCGATCATAGACCAGTTCAGAAATGCCCAAAGCGAATGCCAAGACCCTGCGAAGATTGCTTCATGGCTTCCTATCCTGAGCCAGTATGGTCCCGGGCTCCTTGTTCAATGTCAGAACGCAATTATTTTGTCTGCTGCCCTTGTCGAGGAATGGCTCACAAAATACATGTTTGGAGGCGCGCAGAAGGAAAAAGCTGCTGCAATTGCACAGCAGCTTGCAAGCCATTCCGACCACAAAAGCCACAGACGTCACATTTCTTTGGATAGCGCTCAAAAAATGGGGCTAGTCGTCACTGAGCTTGAGAAAGACCATAAACTTCAAGAACAGGTCCTCTCGGTATACCATGCCACCATGCACACTTTCGAAGGAACTCCGGCGGTAAAAATCATTGAGAATCACTTGGGTAGAGCTTACGTCAAGTTGCAGCGGGCAGCAATGGTCAGCCCGCAGCCACAGCAGCCAGTGGTAATTCCAGGGCAGCAAGTCTTGAAGGCAGACATTGAATTAGATTGTCACAGATGCAGAAGAAAATCAGTAATCCAGGCTAATTTTCAAAAAAACATTCTAATGGAAAACGGCAGGTTCCCTTTTCCAAAAGACCTAAAATTCAAGTGCGAATGTGGCAACGTGATTGACATTTCTAGTGCGAAGGATCAATTAGAGGCAAAAGTGAAAAAACCAATTCTGATTTGAACGTTTCACTGCTACATTGGTTGTATCGTAACTTTTCGTTTCTCACGCTCTAGGCTAGCAATTCTGTTAGCAGCGTTGGACAAACCGCGGTTTCCTGGTCATTGTTTGCAAAAATTCTCCTGCTCGCCCGGCAGAGGGTCTTGATTCTTGACTTAGGAATTACCACATTTGCGCTTTACCTGCCGGGGGATTTTAGCTAATGTTCCTGTCGTCGGTGATAGCCGCCTCGAATATCTATCCTAGGTTATGCTGGAACGCTCCTGTTCAAATGCGTTTTGCTGCAAGTTGCCAACCAGTCATTGAAAGGTATTCTCATGCGCCTCTCTGCCATCCCTTTTTTCCTGGCAATAATTATCTCTTCGCAAGCAATCGCACAACAACTTTGGCTCGATCCCAATTCAGAATTCGCCGCAAAGTTTCCAACTCCACCCGAGAAGGCTGACGCATCAACAAAGGACATCCGAGCGTATGCCTACCAATCCACAAAAGAATACGACAGCGGAGCCGTTTTCTTCGCCATCACAGTTTCAAATCCTCCGACGAAGCTTACCCAAACCAATGGAAAGAGCGTTATTGAAGAATCCAATCGCCATTTCATAGAATCCCTGGGCCAGCAGTACAATCGCGCTAAGAGAAAATGGAAAACCTTCGCTGACGGAAGACCCAGGCTTGATTACGAGGTTGCTTTTTCGTACTCCGGTGTTACGCTTCACGCGCAAGGATTCTGGATACATCATCGGGATCGAATCATACGAGTCTCGGTAACGTATATGACGAGTGTGACCGACCAACAAAGGCGTCGCTCTCTTCAATTCCTTGACTCTTTTGTTCTGATGACAAAATAGACTTTCCGTTTTGCAGCAACCTGTTTTTTTCAAATAGCTTGTGGAAACCAGCGTGGAACCATCGCCTTCACCGATTAATAATGATCTATTCAACCTAGCAAGGGAGGCGTTTGACCGCGGGATGGATCGACTCCACGATGTGTTGATCTCGAAGAAATACATCGGGACATACTACAGTTGGCCAAAGTTTGAGTATTTCAGCAACGGGCTACCTAACTTCTCCGAAAGTTCATTCTTCGACTCATCGCCAACCGACTACAAACGTGCGTTCGGAACCAATGAAGACTGGCAAATCCGGACCGATGCCATCCCGGCCTTTAAAGCATTACTTCAATACGCCCGAACGGATAAACAACTAAAGGACCATTTTTCCTGGGGAACTCAGCCTATTCCTGACAGCTTTTTCGAGTTTTCGATAACATATTTCATCGAAAAACTCATAGACAGGCACATGCATTTGTTTCCTGACAAACCACCTGACCTAGAAACATTCAAACAGATATATCGGCCACTTGAAGCATATCTCTACCAAGAAACACTCTATGTTGATGTTGTTGTCCCAATTCTCTTTCTGAAATTCGACTTTGACAAGCTGGCTCTCGGCCCCAATACACTAATCGAGAGAATGAACGACGACTTTCAATTGGTTCGCTTTTCGAAGAAGGCATACAGTCCAAGCGTTCACTCCAGCGTCCTCGGGGCAGCCACACACGCGCTCGTCCTAAAGGGTTGGTCAATTGAGAATTCTTCCGATCTAACTCTCTCTAGAAATTTCTCTCGGCTTGATTATTATCAGAAGCCGCTCGAATTTGTAGACTCGTTCTTTGCGGCAATACGTGTTAAGGCGGCACTCCATACAGGATACGCCCAAGTCTTACTAAAGCCATTGAATTGGGCTTCCACGTATGCGGCTCACCTTCCGCCCCTCGAAGGCACATCTCTGAGACGATACCCTGGCTGGTTCGAAGACTATTATTGGACACAAGATGTTCCGGTTGTGCCATCCAAGCAACTACTTGATTGTTCCGACCTTTTTCATAAGCTGACTGGAATAGAAAACAACAGGCTGCGAATTGCGGTCAAACGATTTAACGGTTGTCATCTAAGAGAAGCTGATGAAGACTCGATTCTTGATATCACCATCGCTATGGAGGCATTGCTGTCAGATGACGACAGACAAGAGATGACACATAAACTCGCATTGCGGATAGCTGCCCTTTCGACGCTAGTTAGCGAGAATGCACCAAACCCATTAGACGTTTTCAAAGCGATCAAACATATCTACCGCTATCGCTCAAAAATTGTGCATGGCAGCACAAAAACCCAGAAGAGCCGTGAAATCTCGATTGGCTCCACTCAGACTATTCCGACAGTCACAATAGCCCTTGAATACTTGCGAATGCTAATTTCGATCCTTGTCCTTCACCAACAGTTTCTCAAACCTTCAATCATAGATGAAACTCTCCTTCTGAGGCCACAAAACTCACTTGCGGGGATACCAATTGAAGATTCAGGCAAGAATCACACTGCAACTGCAAACAATGGTTAGTTGCTGCAAAACGCAGCCTTGGAAAGTTGTGTTGCTGAGGAGTAGGGCATAAGAAATCCAAGATTATCGGCGGCACCCGATTCCCCCCTCGGTGCGGCTCTCCGTTTGTGCCCCATTTGCGGAGAGCTGCTGCCGCTGATGATCACTCAGTTAGCAGTTTTGTTAGCATGGTCAGCGAACTGAAGGAGAAGAGGAACAAATTCATCTAGACCTCCTGCTTTCATGGCAGGCGGAGTTGATTCTTCACACGATAAGTCGCACATTTGGCATTACCTATCAGGGGGTTCCAAGTAGCATTCATAGTGTTTCGAAGCCAATCCCCCGAAAGCTAAGCTAATAGTAATTAGGGCGTGGCGCGATTTCGATGAACTCAACTAACAAAATTTCTTACGTCGAATCGAAGTGTCAAGAAGAAAGAAAATTTACGGAACGTGCAGGTTATGTGGCAGCCACAGGCAACTTTCGTTCGAACACGTCCCTCCAAGAGCAGCATTCAACAATAAACGCGTAATTAAGGTGAAGTTCGAGGATGCTATCAACTTGGGACCAGACGAAATGGCCAAAGGCCCTATCCAGCAGGGGGGAATCGGGGACCACACACTTTGTATTAAATGCAATAACGATACAGGAGCATGGTATGGTGCTCGTTTCGTCGACTGGTGCTACCAAGCCATGAGCATTCTGATGAAGACGGGGGGTAAGCCAACCCTAATCTACATGAATTACCTCTTCCCATTGTGCATCTTGAAACAGACCGTCACAATGTTCTTTTCGGTAAACGGTGCACGGTTTGGGAAGGCAAATCCGGAACTTGTTCGCTTCGTCCTCGACAAGGAACGCAAATATCTCTCCCCGCAATATCGTTTCTTTGTCTACTACAACATAACTGGACGTTTTCGGTTTACCGGAGTCACTGGGCAAATCAACGTAGAGACAGGCAAGAAAGCCGTGTTAAGTGAAATAACTTATCCACCTTTCGGCTACGTAATGGCCCTCGATTCGGAACCGCCTGATGAGCGTCTGATCGAAATCACGCACTTCGCGGGCTATGATTTCAATGAATTCAAAGTGATGACATTGAAACTCCCGGTGCTACCCACTCATACCATGTATCCTGGTGATTACAGGACAAAGGACCAAATAATCGAAGAATCAGCTCGTTCCCGACTTCGAGAAGAAAGCAGCACTACCTCATGATCGCGGTCATTCAACTGCGCCACGGCCTGATCGGTCGCTAAGCCGACGGAGCCTCAGAGCGGTGAAATCGTCACCAACCCTATATATTGAAAACAAGGGAGACATTTGAGTCACCATCGAGAATGACACCGCCTTTTCCAAATCTTCAAAAGAGAATTAGATCTCACTCGGTGGCAATTCTTAACGCGGAAACGCGTGAAATTGGATCTGGTGTTTTGATAGGTCTGGAAGGCCGGGTTTTCGTACTATCTGCTGCGCACGTCTTGGAGGGAAGCATTGACGTAAACTTGGGAATCATTCCGCACGTTACTCCTTTTACGATATTGAAAAGATGGACAGATTCAGTGCTTGATATTGGCTACCTCGAGCTAAAGCCATCTGAAGTTGAACTTAGGCTAAGCGAAATCTCGGCTATATATGGTGTTGCAATCAGGAGGCTACAAGCCAACATCCCGACAAGCAAAGCCTCCATCGCTCTGTGTGGTTTTCCCTCCGCAAATTCAAGCGAGACTGAGCGCGGGATTGAGGTCCTTCTTACATTCATCAAAGTGGCTCTTCTGAATCCGAAGAATTGGCCGTCTGTCTACAAGGAAAAGCTTGACTCCAATAGACACTTCGTCATTAGATATGGCGAGAAGAGAGGATCAAGATTCATGGATGGCGATGGCAAGATAATTCAACCAATGAAACCCTATGGACTTAGCGGTAGCGGGGTTTGGTTTTTCAATCCTGACTCAGAGCAAACAGACAATCCGGCTTATGCCTTACTTGGTATTCAGCACACATACGATTCCACTTACGAAATTCTTTACGGAACATTCTTGGATGATTTGATCCAGCGTATTTGCGATGACTATGGCATTTCAATCCCTGATTCAGCTTAGGTGGCATAACTCGACTCAGAATGATTCTTCGAAGAAGTTAGCATATTTGTTAGCACCTGCTAAGGGGAAGACAAAAGGCGGAGAGAAATCCCGAAAACCTCCTGCCTCCAACGCAGATGGCTGTTGAAAAAGACGCTGAAATGATATAGATTCGACTACCTGCCAGGGGGTGGGGTTCCAAGATTAGGGCAAATGAAAATCCACTGGAATGCTCCAAGTCTGATGTTATGACACGAGGGTGAATGCCTTGTTGATCCCAGACCAAGAAACGGCGGTCGACTACCTCAACTACGAGGCGATTGCTAAGACGGTCGCCGCGCTGCTCAAAGAGAATCGCGAGCACGCGCTGACTATTGGCATCCACGGTGACTGGGGTGCGGGAAAGTCCAGTGTCCTTAAGATGGTCGAAGCCGGTATGCGCGACGACGAGAAAGCAGTGTGCCTCTGGTTTAATGGCTGGACATTTGAGGGATTCGACGACGCTAAGACAGTGCTGATCGAGGTCATCGTCAGTGATCTCATTCGGCAACGATCGACCTACGGCAAGGTCAAGGAGATGGGTCTCAAGCTACTGAAGCGAGTAAACCTCATGAAGCTTGCACGGCTTGGCGTCGGACTCGCGGTTGGTATCCCACCAGACATTGTCACGGCGGCTCTCGACGGACTTCACAGTCTAGGCGCGAATATTGGATCCATGTCGGGGGACGAAATCAAGGGAAAGATCGATCAAGCGGCCGGCCTTCTGAAGCCGGCGGAAAAAGAAAGCATCCACAAAGAGATTCATCACTTCAGAAAGGAATTCGGCAAACTCTTGGAGGAGGCCAAGGTCGATCAACTCGTCGTTCTGATCGACGATCTTGACCGTTGTCTGCCGGGGACCGCGATCGACACGCTCGAAGCGATTCGCCTCTTCCTCTTCGTCCCGAAAACAGCTTTCATCATTGGCGCCGACGAAGGAATGATCGAATATGCAGTTCGACAGCATTTCCCGAATCTACCGTTGGGATCCGGTCCGTTGCCATACGCGAGGAACTACCTCGAGAAGCTCATTCAAGTCCCGTTCCGCATACCGGCGCTCGGTGTCCAGGAGTCGCGCACATACGTGACGCTTCTGCTCATCCAGGCGATTGTAAGCAGCGAACACATCGGATTCAACAAACTCTTGGCTCTAGCTCGAGAGGCGCTGAATCAGCCATGGCGCGGCTCTGGTGTCACGCTTGACCAAGTTCGCGATGTCGACAATGCAAAACGCGAGGACCTTGACGCAGCATTCGTGCTCGCGCAACAGATCGGGCCGATTCTTGCAGAAGGTACGAAGGGTAATCCACGGCAAATCAAGCGATTTCTCAACTCGCTCACCATCAGGCTGGCGATCGCGCAGGAACGCGGGTTCGGAAAGGACGTCAACGGCGCTGTCCTTGGCAAATTGATGCTCGCTGAGCGGTTCCAGCAGGATTTCTACGACTACCTCGCCTCCGAAGCGATGCTTGCTGCACAAGGTACGGTGCCATTCCTGGCGGAACTCGAATCAGTTTCCCGCGACGACGGCAGGACGGGCCCCAAACTAAGGAAAGATTCCAAGCCCATTAAAGCCACCCGGCCGGATGACGAGAACGAGAAGTGGTTGTCACGCGACTGGCTCGTGAAGTGGGCAAAAATCGAACCAGTGCTCAATGATGTCGACCTGCGGCCATACGTCTTTGTCGCCCGCGACAAACGTTTACTTGTGACAGCCGCCGAAACCCCTAGTCTGGATTCGCTCTTAGAATCCCTAAGCGGCGGCGACCTCGCGGCTCGCGCTGTCGAACAACAGGTTAGAGGATTGGCGCCCGGAGACGCCGAGCAGTTGTTCAATGCACTGCGCGAGCGTGTTCTGAGAACATCGAATTTCGCAACGGAACCTGCCGGATTTACCGGACTAACTCTCGTAGCAAAATATCATCCGCCGTATCAATCGGAACTTCTCTCTCTGGTCGAGAGCATTGATGCCACGAGTCTCGGAATGTGGGCAACGCGAGGTTGGAGGGAGATCCTGACCGAACCCGGAACGACCGAGCGGTTGCGCTCCATCCTTGGCAGGTGGGCAGCGCAGGATGACAACCAGATTCTCAGGAAGTCCGCTAGCCAAGCTCTCATAGCGCGGAAGGGAGGCAACTGATGGGTACGTCCGGGCGTTCGGACGGCCCCAGTCCGGGAACGCCACTAGTTCCCTCTTGGCTCAACGACGCGGTCGCGGCACAGCCGGCAGCCACCCCCCCGCCCGAGGAGCCGCGCGGTGACGAGTCTGGTCAAATCTCGCCGCAACCGGCTGGACCACTACCGCCAATGCCGCCGCCACCGCCTCCAGATCGATTTAGGGCGGCACGATCTAATTTTTCCCGATTCGTATCGTCAGGTGGCAATGACGGACGGGCTCTCGGGCGCGCAGTGCGCGATTACGTGCGCTCCGGCACCGGCGGTAGTCGCAACGCGACTCGCCGCATGGGGGCATCGCGAAATGCTGCACGCGGAGTGCTTAGGGTCCTCCGAGATTTCCAGCGCGAGGGCGTTAACGCTATTCTGCACCGCCTCAATCTCGGCGACCTCGTCGGTCGCCCCCTTGAGGAAGTCTTCGCCGGGCTCACCGACGTTGTCTGCCCGGACGGTGGATCGATTGATGAGGGAATAGCGCTCGATGCATGGCTGGAGACCGTGGCGGATCTAGAAGACCTCAATGTCACTAATCTGCCAGCACTCACGCCGGAGCGGATGCGCGAGATTTTTCTAATCTTCATTGCGCATACGATCGAGGGGCGGTTGTTGCAGGATATCGGCGCCAACGGCCTGAAGATCGCCGCAGATCTTGGGGCTATTGATGCATTCGAGAATCAGCTTCGGGATTACATCAGGCGTTCGGTCCGCGACTCATTCTCAAGTGATATCAGAAATCCAGCTGTGCTTAGCGATAGCCACATACAAGCCATCATCGACCGCACCTATCAGGACGCGTGGGATTTGCTCGCTATGTGGGGAGACGCCGCGGGATGAGACGCCACAGCATCATCGCGCGCCTCGGCCCAACCGAGAGAATGCCCGTGAAAGTCCTGCAGGAGGACTCACTCTCGACGGAGATCAATTTTGTCGACGGCTTCTATCAGCTTGGGTTCGGTCTCGGCCAGATGATAAAGGAGTTAATCGTGCGAGATGTTGTCCCTTCTGAAACAGCGGTCGATCTAGGGATCCTGGCGGCAACAATTGCCGCGGCAGACACGCGCATCTCGCGCGCGGCAGACGCGCAGGATAGTTGGACGCGTGAAATTGATCTCTATTTACCAGTAGAGGACACTTCACGCTGGGAGGCGGTTGCGTCCCTGCTCGTGCGCACAATGAAATTCCTCACTGGCGACCATTGGCGACTTTTTTTCCGTGAGAGGGATCCGAAGTACAAGACCCTCATCCGGAAACCCCGCGGTGGCATCGACCCGCCTTTCTCATCGGTGTGTCTATTTTCAGGCGGACTAGACAGCTTCATCGGTGCAATCGATCTCTTTGCTGCGGGGAAGAGACCGATTCTCGCCAGCCATTATGGCGATAACAGCACGAGTTCGCAAGAACTATGCGCGGACCATATCGCGAAGGTGCATGGCGACGTCCGTCCCATGCATGTTCGTGCAAATGTTCGATTCGACAAAAACGACTTCTTGCACGAAATGGCGTCGGAATACACTGCGCGTGGCCGGTCATTCCTTTTCTTCGCTCTTGCAACCCTAGCTGTTAGCGGCTTGGAGAAAAATTCAATTATCTATGTGCCTGAGAACGGTCTGATTTCGCTCAACGTGCCACTCGACCGCCTGCGCGTTGGCGCATGGAGCACTCGCACGACGCATCCGTTCTTCATGGCGCGATGGCAGGAGCTTCTGGATGGGTTGGGAATTGTTGCCAGACTTGAAAACCCCTACCGATTCAAAACGAAGGGCGAAATGCTCACCGAGTGCAGTAATCAAGTGATCGTGCGCGAGCATTCCGCCGACACGATCTCGTGTTCTTCCGTCACGAAGGCGCGATTCCTCGGGACGACGCTTGGCCAGTGCGGTTTCTGCGTGCCGTGCCTGATCAGGCGCTCGGCCCTAACATCCGCGTTCGGCAAGGATCCCACGACATACACGATTGCCAACCTTCACGCTCAGAAACTAGATTCAATGGCCGCCGAGGGTGAGCACGTTCGGTCCTTCCAGATGATGGCGCGTCGACTGAAGCGCAATCCAGGTTTAGAGAAGATCCTAGTCCACAAGTCTGGACCATTGTCCGATTATAGCCGCGCCGAGGTTGCTGAGTATGCAGATGTGTTCAAACGCGGGATCCACGAAGTTGACAATGTTACCGGCCGTGTCGTGGTGCGTCCCGAATGACAACTGTGGCAAACGGATTTGACTTCCACTGCCACGTCGACCTGTTCCCCGATCCGGTGGCCCTGATTGCAGAGTGTGATCGCAGCCGCATTCTCACGGTCGCGGTCACAACGACTCCTAAGGCGTGGGTCCAGAACCGACATTGGACCGAACGAAGTACCTTCGTGATTCCCGCCATCGGACTACACCCTGAACTTGCTGGGCAGCGGCACGGGGAGATCGCGCTATTAGAGCAACTCATGGCCGAGACGCCCTTTGTTGGTGAGATCGGACTGGACGGCAGCCCTCTGCACCGGAAAACTCTTCCGATTCAGAAGGAAGTGTTTTCCCGTGCGCTCCAGTCTGCGCAAAGGCTGGGCGGGCGGGTGCTAACCATTCACAGCCGGCGCGCCGGTCGTGAAGTCCTCGCCTCTCTCGCGGAGCACACCACGCTCGAGCGTGTCCTGCCCATACTGCATTGGTTTTCCGACGGCGTCGCCACAGCACTCGAAGCCGCAAGATTCGGTTGCTATTTCTCGATCAACCACCGTATGCTCATTGCCGAAAAGGGCATAGTGCTGATTAAGGGCCTTCCCGCTGACCGTCTTTTGACGGAAACTGACGCCCCTTTCACTGAAATTGAAAACCGAAAAAGCGAACCTCGGGATGTGACAGCGATTATCTCGCGGCTCGCTCAGGTAAGGAACTTAGATGTCGAAGAGATGAGACAGATTGTCGAAGCGAACGCCCAACGTGTACTTGAGTTTGCGCATGTGAATATTCCCATCAGGCCAACAGCATAATCGACCGCCACCATCGAGCCGCTCTAAATAATTGTAATCTAGAGCCCTTCTGAAAAGCGTTTCATCAGGGAATATTGGAATTCCAAACCATAGGACACTCCAGGCAGCCGTGCCCAGTACGCCGCCCAATAAGCGGATGAATCCGCCGACGAGGAGATCACCTTTGGACGTAGCCTCCTCGGCCGTGCAACAGAATATCCGGCAACCGTTAGATGGGGTGGACCATTGAAGCCAACTGCGAAAGCCAGAGAGCACCTGAGCAAGAGCGACGAGTTCCTGCGGTCGCTTCGGGGCGAGGATGCCAGCCCGATGGTGGTCCTGACGGGTGCTGGCGTGTCGATGGCAGCGGGTTTACCCTCCGGCCCAGAACTTGTCGAATCGGCTCTCGCATGCCTGTCGGAGAGGCTGAGCTTGCGCAAAGGTATTGCCTCAGCGGTGTCCCGCGTGCTGCCCCTCGAGGTGCTATTCCAAGTTATAGCGGACCATGCTGGCGAAGAGGCGGCCACAGCCGTTACAAGAGTTCTTGATGCTTCGACACCGACAGTCACCCACGTATGGATTGCTGAACAGCAGCGCAGTGGTCGGTGCCGCTCTATTTACACTTTCAACTTTGATACCCTTCACGAACAGTCACTAGGCGATCCGTTTGAGACCCAGCTTGTTGGGAGGTCAATTGTTCTGGAGTCCTTGTCCAAGGAGTGGCGCCTAACGAAGCTTCACGGTAGTGCGACGCACAGAGGGGTCGTGTCCATTGGTGAATACGTTCAGGGGTTCTCTGACTCGATACGCCATCGTATGATGGACGATTGGTCGAAGCGAGTGCTCTTGGTATTGGGGTACGGTGGTTGGGATGTGGACCTAAGGGTCACCCTCGATGAAGCCGTCGCTAAGCGTTGTCTCCCTCGGGCCGTAGTCTGGGTTGACAGGAGCTTTCCGCGGACGGGTGGTCGAACCGAATTGCTCACCGACTTTGAAGCGCATGGCGTGGTATGCCATCGTGTTGAGAGTGAGATAAGCACGTGGCTCGGTTTCGGCGCAGCGGCGGACGCGAAAGCTCACACTGCATTTGAATATGATTGGCGCGAGCTGGCGCCACTCGATGAGTTAAGTGTGGGTGCGATTCTGGCGGAAGCTTGCCTCCTCTCCGATCGGCTAGACTGGACGGCGGAAATAGCCACAGAACTTGCAGGGGAAGAAGCCTCGCGCATTGAGGCACTCTTACAGGACCAAAAAGGAGAACGAGCAAGTGCAGCTGCGGCATACCGCAGGATCGTCGAGGGAGGCTGGCACGGTGAGACCACTAGAGCCCTTGCGGCCGCTCGAGCGTTCACCCTCAGTGCGGGACAAGTCGATCTATTCGATCAGGTGTTACCTGACCAATTGCAAGCTGATATGGCTCGCCATTTCGATGCTTTCGTTTGGAGTAGACGTTCCGACCTCGGTGGCCTCGCCCGCGATAAAGCCGCGCGGAGAGTGCGGGAGCTTCCGCGGCCATTCGCGACTGCGTCCGGCGTGACAAGTCTCGATGCAGTCAGGCTTTACATTGGGTTCCTTACCGAATCGGCCCGTCTCTTGCACGAAGCAAGGGATTTCGATGATGCTCTCGAAATGGACAGGCGTGCGTTGAGGTTCGCGAGTGCCCTTGGCGATCCGGCACTAGTCGCTAGTACGAGCGGTGGAGTCGGAGTATGTTATATGGGGCTGGCAGAGGACGCCGTATCTGGCGCGGCCGAGTCGCACTTGGCCGAAGCTGAGCGCTGGTTACGAGGGGCGGTTGAAGGAGGGCGGGAGCGGGTTGGAGACTACGTTTGGGGACTTCACATGTGCAACCTCGGGTCCGTACTCAGTGAGCGTGGTGATCCCCGCAATGGTGTACAATACCTCCTTGCGGGTCTGCCAGTCCTGACCGCGGCGTACCCGAACTGGGCTGTAAGCTGCCAGGCCTACCTTGCGATGGCATTCGGGGATCTCTTTGACTTGGAATGCGAACCTAAGCACTTGCGTGATGGCCTGCGCGCCGTGCAGGTTGGATGGGCCCTTGCAAACAGACTTAAAGACTTCGATGACGTACATCTCTTGAAGGAGGCTGAGGCGAAGCTGCGCGACCGGGGAGAGCAATAGCGGCTGACAATGAGCCGGAGCCCTTCTGGACGGGCGTGGAAGAGATTGAACGCATCAAGGTGTGGAGGGAATTAATCCAGTGGAAGACGGAATGGGGTTCCGTTCCACCGTGTGGCCCGTTCAACGGATCGTGCGGTTCGTGGGTTCGTGATAAGGTCGTGGGACCGCTTCGGCTTCAACGTGTCGATACATTGATGACAAGTTTGTTTCGATTTTTGTTGTTCAAGTGTCGGTGCGGAACGCCGGATGCAATCCAACGAGGTTAAGGGAGTTCTAAAAAAGTACTCAATCCCGGCACCCGTACTGCCTCCTCGCCCTGATGAGGAAAGATTGTCTCGCATGCAAGGGTTCAGTTCTCAAGAATCAGGAAAGAGATGCTTGAAACAAGACCGAGGGTTCTTAAATACGCTGGGTAATGCATCTCTTTGGGTGATGAGAGATCTCTTGGCCCTAGGTGGATCTTTGCTTCCGAATAAACTATCGGCGGGACCTGATGATTACAAAATGCCATCCGATGGGTTTCTGGACGGCAGTCAAGATGCTCCCGTTGGCTCATCCGGCGGCACCTGAGGAGTTACCAAATGGCGCATGATAGGTGGATCGCATCGGAAGCTCCAAGGCAGTTAGCAGAATGGGCGACAGGACCCGTTTTGGCAGCGTTTTGAAACGGGAATAACTCAGAACCTCCTGCTTGGAGAGCAGGGTTTTTTTTTGATTTGCCGCGGTTGTTTCGAGGTGACTAAATAGCGTGTCCCAAGGGTTATTGAAGATGTTTACTTCTCTATCAACCTTAACTGCATTATTGCTTCCGTGAGCATTGGGATTGCCTCGCGTGTTAGAATGTCGTTGTCCCAGAGGAGCCCTGCATCCATCAAATAAGTCTTAACTTTCTCCCGCAATTCCTGCATGTGTGAATCCAAATAAGTAGAATCGGTGTCGACCTTACGCCTAACTTCTCTGACAAAGTCCAGCGCGGGTTTGCTAAGAAGAATAACGATCGCCTTATCGTTCGTGTTCATGCGTCATGCAGAGAAGAGATCAATTTACACTTAATCCAGATGGGCCAATTCCTCCAAGTTCAACTCCGGATGGATCGGCTACGACTGTTAATGACCATGTTCGCTGGTTGTTCTTTTCCGCACAATAACGGGCAAGCTGAGTTATGATGCCGGTTTTTTCAGCTTTGCTTCTGCCCCCCCAGGCCAATGGGTCAACAGTCAATTTTGACGCTGAGATGTCAAGGGAATGGACCAACCCGTCTGCCCTCAAACTACTGATCACCGGGTCGACCTCGGCAAGATTCTCAGGCATAGCTGCATAATTCATTATTTGTACGTAATCATAAACTAAATAGGAGAGAACAAGAATCCCTACTGAAAAGAGAGTGATGACAGCAATTTTCTGCCTTCTGTCTTCGGAATCCGCTTCTTCGACCCTTCTTACCTGCACCATAAGTTATCTGTCTTGCGTGTGATTTGCTTACGTCGTGGTCACTTGCTACGAAGGACTTTGTCTATTGTCTTAAGCAATTTTTCCGCTGGGTAGGGCTTTGCAATGAACTCGCGAACGTTGGGTCGCATGTTTTCGACCAACTTTGCACCCTCACCAAAACCACTTACAACGACCACTTTGACTGAAGGGTCAGTTTTGATCATGGCCTTTATTGTGGACGGTCCGTCCATGAAAGGCATGGATATGTCACACAGCACGAGGGATATTGCATCTCTGTTCTGGGCGAACAGGCCGATAGCTTCTGTGCCATCATTAGCGACCAAAGCCTTGTAACCGTACGATTCAAGGATTTCTTTTGTCATTTCTCTCAATGTTGCCTCATCCTCAACCACAAGAATCGTTTCTCCATTTCCGTTTGGAAGCAGGGTTATCTCCTTTTCCGCCCTTTCCGTTGCTTGAGTGCGAACCGCTGGCAGAAAAACTCTGAATGTCGTTCCCTTTCCTGGTTCACTGTAGACGTTAACGAACCCCCCGTGATTTTGAACTATCCCTGTAACAGTCGAAAGCCCCAGCCCCGTACCTTCTTCAGGCGATTTGGTTGTAAAGAACGGCTCGAATATCCTGTCTTTGATTTCCTTAGGAATGCCGACACCGGTATCGATGACGGTAACAATAACATAAGGGCCTGGCACAAGGCCGGGACTGAGATACGCATAATGAGAATCAAGCAGCTGATTTTCTGCACCCAGGGTAAGCGTACCGCCTTTGAGCATGGCGTCGCGGGCATTAATACAAAGATTCAATATCACCTGATGCAGGTGAGTCGAGTTAGCCAAAACGGGCCATAGGTCTCCCGAAACACTTTGCTTAATGTGAATTGTCTTCGGGAATGTTTCCTTCAAGAAATTCGCCACCTCGCCGATGAGCTTATCCAGACGTAGGATGCTTCGAGTTCCCTCTTTTCCTCTGGCAAACCCTAATATTTGCTTCACAATATCCGATCCCCGCTTCGCGCTTGTTTCAATCACATCAAGCAACCGAATGATGCCCTGTTCGGCGGCGTGCTTCCTGGCAATCTGAGTGGAAAGCATGATCGGGCTGAGAATATTGTTCAGGTCGTGCGCTATGCCACCTGCTACCATCCCGAGATTCTCCATTCGCTGGGCCCTCAAGAACTGACTTTCGAGATTCTTTCGTTCCGTAACATCGGAATCAACGATATACACCGACTCTGGTTTACCTTCCTTTCCCTGAATGAGAGTCCATTCAGTTTCAACAATGATTTCTCCTTTGTCTGGTTTGTGTTGGGTACGGGTTCCGAGCCACTTCTTTTTCAGAAATATTACTTCCCATGCCTCCTTGAATTGAGAGGAAAATTGTTCCTGCAAGTGTTCCAATAGGAGCTTTCCAAGAATCTCGTCACGTTTCAGGCCGTACATTCGCTCAGCAGACCTGTTCCAAAAAGAAACCCTTCCTTCCCGATCGAGGACGTAAATTCCAGCAGGGTCCACGTCGAGGAGCGCTGCCTGCTGCTGGAGTCTTTCCTGTGCAAGCCGGCGCTCCGTCGTATCTCTGGTGACACTCAGCATTGCAGTGATGTGTTCCTTCTTGTTCCGCAATGGAGTCGCATGGGTTTCAAGCCAGCGCCTTCCGCCTTTTAAGCCTACGATTTCGAATTCAAGTCTTTTCTTTTTCCCCCTGAAAACATCATTTACCAATTCCTTGAACGCGTCATGGTATTCGGGTGCGATTATGGAATATGAGGATTTACCAATGACTTGAGAGGAATCATCAGCCTCGATCATCGCAAGTCCTGCAGGATTCATTTGAAGGATTCTTCCCTCATTATCAAGGACTTTCACACACTCAGGCTCGTTGTCAACTATTGCCTGAAGCTGCTCTTGACTCTCGCGGAGTTGTTCCTGCATTTCCTGCTGTTCCGTCACATCCAGCGCATGGCCCAAAACGCGCAGCGGTTTGCCTGGGGATGGATTCAAAACGTTGTGATAATGCCATATAAGCTCCTTGCCCTGGCTCGTTTGAATGCGCATGAGGCCGTTGTCAGCCCCGTGCTCGGCGATCCTCTTCAGGTAAACACTGAAGGTGTGCCTTACCGAAGGAGAAAGAAAGTCTCGAAGGTTTTTGCCGACCATTTCTTCGATCGTATATCCAAGTTTTTCTGCCGCAGCAGGGTTCACAACGAGCAAAAAACCCTCTAAATCATGGATGCAGATCAATCCAAGGCTGTTCTCCACAAGTTGTCTGTATCGCCCCTCGCTTTCACGTAGATCAAGTTCTGCGCGCTTTTGCTCGGTAATGTCAAGCATAGTTCCGACGGCGGCATTCCGACCATCATAATCAATCAAAGAGGAAGAGAAATCAGTCCACCGGACGGCCCCCGTCTTTGTAATTATTCGTAGATGAAGTCGTGAGGAGGATGTAATCATTCCCTCGCCCATAAAGAGCCTTCGTGAGGCAGTTTCACGATCTTCTTCATAGATCAGTTTGAGGGGATTCATTTGAGAGAGTTCATCAGATGAGTATCCGGTGAGTTCTTCAGCTGCCAAATTGGCATAGAGAATTTCCCCACCGCTATAGATAAGGATTCCAGTTGCAACCGTTTTGGCGAGTGTGCGAAACCGGCGCTCGCTTTTTTCGAGCTGCGCATGCCGCTCTTCAAGCTGTTCAGCAGTTTCTTCGAGTTTTTGGACCAGGCGGGCGCTGTACTCCCTGAGTTCAGGCTGTTCCTTCCTAACGGCGGATTTCTTAGGGCGTTTCTTTGCCGATCCAAGTTTTTGGATGGCATCTAAAAGGTCGGCCTCAGGGACCGGTTTGACAAAGAACATATCGGCCCCTGAATCAAGCGCTGCCTTCTCATCATCTTTCGCTGTGTAAATAGCTGAAAAAAGAACGACTGGAATTGTTGAAAGAGTCTTTGATTTTCGTATCTCTTGGCACAATTCATATCCATCCATTCGTGGCATCAAGACATCCGAAATGACGAAATCAATGTGAGCGTTATTAAGAATCCCCATTGCCTCGATACCATCAACTGCTTCAGTGACCGCGAATCCGTTTCTTTTCAACCTTGCCCCAACAGTCTTCCTGTGAAGCTCGTGGTCATCAACAATGAGAATTGTCATCAGTTTGTGCTTCACTCCCTGAGTCGTACATCGAAAGGATAACAGCGGCCCCGGGGGAAAAAAAAATCCCAGCCGACCCCGCTCGGGTGGGAGGGCTCAAGCGGTGAAAAGACTAGGATGATTATTGGTGCATCCCTCTACGTGAATGCGGCTATGTTTCGTCGATAGCGTCTTAAGAAAGTCATTATCCCTCTTAATGTCAAGATTTGTGGGTATTGGGTTTACCCATTGTCGGATTGCGGCTCCCATTCTACGAAGGTCTTGTCAATCACGAAAAACGTGAAAGAGTTGTAACGAAAATCGTACAGTAATTCCGGTAAAAATTCATCGGAAAAACCATTTTACCATCGCAGAGATGTACCTTAAAGCATAAATATCTTCCCGCCTGTCGTTGAGGAAAAAATTTGGCGGTAGCGTCAATTTCGTACTCGGCTCGTCGGAAAATGCTCTCTAAGTTCAACGAAAATTGGCGATTTGAGGTCGGCTTCCTTTTCATTCACCCCAATGTTTCGGCTCTCCGGTCTAACCATCAATGTGGTCCTCCAAAATGTGGCCCGTGTCACGTTGACCCGTCTGCTCGTGATCTATTTGCTTGATTTTAGCAATTCCGCAATCTAACTTAGGAATAATTCTCAGCATTGTTCGCTTTGCAGAAGGAGGAATTTGTGAAGGAGATTCCGCGAGTCGTGATACAGCCAGCAGCTTTTTCCTAATCAAAGTGGGGACCACTAATGTTCTTCAGCCTGATTTGGCGAACTCTTGTCCTGATTATGATAGTCTCGCTCGTCTGTGCCCCTCCGGCCGGGGCGCAAACCGAGCCCAGAGACTCACTTTCCCTCGAATCCCTCAAATTCAAATCGTTGGAAGAACTCATGGAGATCGATATTACCATCGTCTCCAGACGGACGCAACCCTGGTTTGAGTCTCCCGCAGCGGCCTTTGTGATCTCAAGCGATGAAATCCGCAGGGCTGGCGCCCGGAGCCTCCCCGAAGCGCTTCGATTGGCCCCTAATCTTCATGTTGCGCAAGTAGATGCCCGTCAATGGGCGATCAGTGCGCGTGGGTTTAGCTCAACAACGGCTAATAAGCTTCTTGTCCTGATCGACGGACGCAGCGTCTATACTCCGCTGTATTCCGGTGTCTTTTGGGATGCCCAGGATGTTCTCCTTGAGGATATTGACAGAATTGAGGTTATCAGCGGTCCTGGTGGAACGTTGTGGGGAGCGAATGCTGTCAACGGTATCATCAACGTAGTTACGAAGAGTGCCCAGCAGACTGCACGGAATCCCCTGCTCGTTCAAGCTGGGACGGGGAGCGGAGAATGGGATAATGCTGCAATCCGCTATGGAGGTTTGCTCGGAGAAGAAGGAGCATATCGCGCATACGCAAAATATTTTCGACGTGGATCAACCAGCCTCGAGAAAGGCGGAAGTGGGAGCGATTCATGGTCCGGCAAGCAGGCAGGCTTCCGTTTTGATTTCGGTCAACCGTCGGACGAACTCCTGATCCAAGGGGATGCTTATTCAGACGACGCGGATCAGAGTGTCAACGACGATCTCAGGATGAAAGGGGGCAATGTTCTCGGGCAGTGGCGACATTCATCGCTCGCGAACTCGGAGCTGATCCTTCGCTCGTATTTTGACTATAGTCATCGACGGATTCCAGGAACGTTCGGAGAAGACCTGGGTACACTGGACCTCGACCTCCAATACCGCACCGAGCTTAATGCAATGCACGACATTGTCGTTGGCATTGGTTTCAGGCATTCTAGCGACCGTGTCATCAATTCGGCGGCCCTGGCGTTTCTCCCTCCCCGCCTTCAAACTCGACTTTACTCGGCATTTGTCCAGGATATCATCCCACTCACCGAAGGAGTTCGCCTTACCGTCGGAAGCAAATTCGGTCACAATGATTTCTCCGGTTTCGAATACGAGCCCCAAATCCGGCTTGGATGGAAGAGAAACGAAACCCAATATCTTTGGCTCTCGATATCGCGAGCTGTCAGAACTCCTTCTCGTATCGACCGTGATTTGTTCGCGCCGGGGAATCCGCCTCATGCCTTTCTCCAAGGGGGCCCGGGGTTCAAGTCTGAAGATCTCATCGCGTACGAAGGGGGGTGCCGTGTTCAGGCTCGGCCAGACCTTTTTTTCGACCTGGGGCTGTTTTATAACCGATATGATGATCTGCGAAGTTTTGAGCCGGGTCCACCGCCCGTGTTGAAAAACGGGCTCGAGGGAATCACGTATGGCGCCGAACTGGTTGCCAACGCTGAAATGGCCCCTTGGTGGAGGGTCAGAGTGGGATACACCCACCTGCAGAAGAAGATCTCGCTCAAATCCTGGAGCAGGGATGTCAACAATGGAACTGGAGAGGGAAATGACTCGAAGCATCGCCTGAGCATCTACTCGTTAGTAGATCTCGCCGACGATTGGGAATTGGATGTCTTGGTTCGATTCGTGGACAGACTTCCGAACGCAAATGCCACGGTAACTTCATACACTGCTGTGGATGGTCGCCTTGGATGGAATCCGGGTTCATGGATTTCACTGTCGATTCTTGCTCAGAATCTCCTTGATTCAAAGCACAGCGAATTCGGGGCTCCATCCACCCGGAAGGAACTCGGAAGAGAATTCTACGGAAAGATTGCACTTTCCCTCTAGAGGAACTCGTGAATATTCCCAAAATGGATAAGGGCCCAGGATTTGGAATGAAGGCGATTCGCATAATTGCTGGGTTCCTCTTGATGATTTCACTCGATTCAACCGTCTTTTCCCAGTCGGTGCATGAAATCGAATACCGATTCAAAGCCGTCTATTTGTTTAACTTTCTCCAGTTAATCGAGTGGCCGCAGACGGCCTTTGCCTCCGAAGAATCTCCTCTGGTCGTCGGCATTCTGGGAAAAGATCCGTTCGGAAAGCTATTGGATGACGTGCTGAAAAAAGAACGGATCAGCGTGCGCCCCGTTGTCATCAGGCGCTACCGAGATTCCGAGGAGGTTCAGAATTGTCACCTGCTGTTTATTAGCACCTCAGAGGGGAGCCGGATTCCGGCGATTCTCCAGCAGATCCGGCAGTGGCAAACACTGACCGTGAGCGAAACAGAGGGCTTTGCCGGGCAAGGAGGAGGGATCAACTTTTATGTCGAGAAAAACAGGATCAGGTTTGAGATCAACGTTGATGCGCTGAAACGGGCCGATCTCCATGCGAGCTCAAAGCTCCTCAGGCTTGCGCGCATCGTCAATCCTTCGGACAGTTGAAGCGATATGCCGTTCTTGAAAAATGCGTCCATACGGACAAAGCTTAAGATCGTAATTCTTCTCACCAGCGGATTCTCGGTTGTTCTTGTCGCAGGAGGCTTCTTCGCGTACGAATATTTTACCCTGAGGGAAAGTATTATCGAAGATCTTGGAACAAAAGCAGATATCCTTGCGGAAAACAGCAATGCCGCTCTGGCATTCAGAGATTCGGCAGATGCGGGGAGTGTTCTAGCGTCACTCTCGTCGCAGCCGAGGATCACCTCGGCAGCAATCTATGATCTTACAGATGGAAGGCTTGCGGTGTATGCTCGCACCGGCTTCACTCGCCCGTTTCCGGACGGGGTTCCGCCTGACGGATCGCGCTTCGAAGAGGACGGCCTGATCTTGGTTAAACCGGTACTCCTGAGCGGAAGCAGAATCGGGACTATTTATCTCAGCATGGATCTCGTGGGGATGAGGGAACGCTTCCGGTTATATGGTGAAATTGCTCTTTTTATCCTGATCGGATCGCTGGTGCTCGCCTACTTCGTGGCAACGCTGCTTGAACGGGCAATTTCGAGACCGGTGATGAGTCTCGTTCAGACGGCGAAGGAGGTTTCTGACCGGCAGGACTTCTCCATCCGTGCTACGCGGACCACGAACGATGAAATTGGGCTGCTGGCCGGCGCCATCAACGCTATGCTGGACCAGATTTCCGAACGGGAGGCCAATGTCAGGAAGGCTAATGAAGAAATCAGAAACCTTAATGAAGAACTGGAGGGACGCGTCCAGAAGCGCACGGTGCAGCTTGAAAGGGCAAACCAGGAACTGGAGGCTTTTTCATACTCCGTATCCCATGATCTTCGCGCGCCCTTGCGCCACATTGACGGATTTGCCCAAATGCTGCAAAAACACAGCGCGGCATCTCTCGATGAAAAAGGCCTGAGATTCCTCCATACGATTTCCGATTCAGCAACAAGAATGGGGCAACTCATTGATGAGCTCTTGGTGTTCTCCCGGATGGGAAGAGCCGACATGAAGCGCGCGGATGTGGATATGAACGGCCTGGTGCGGGAGATTCTTGGCGAGATGGTGGGGGACCTAAGCGGGAGAAAGCACATTCTCAATGTCGATTTTCTTCCGAACGTGACAGGCGATCCTTCCATGTTGCGTCTTGTGCTGACCAACCTTCTCTCCAATGCAATCAAATACACACGGAAGAAGGAGGAGACAGTCGTTCATTTAGGCTACAGGGATGAAGGTGAACGCTTCGTATTTTTCATTCGGGACAACGGTGCGGGGTTCGACATGAAATACTCAGACAAGCTCTTTGGGGTCTTCCAGCGCCTTCACCGGTCGGCGGATTTTGACGGAACGGGGATTGGGCTCGCCAATGTTAAACGGATTGTCCAAAGACACGACGGATCAGTATGGGGGGAGGGTATCGTCGATCAAGGGGCTGTCTTTTATTTCACCTTGCCAAAAGCCGGAGGTCACCATGGCTGAATTAAAGAGAATTCTATTGGCCGAAGATAATGAGAAAGATGTCGAGTTGACCTTGGAGGCACTCGGAGAGCATAACCTGGCAAACGAAGTGGTTGTCGTTGGTGACGGAGAGGAAGCGCTGGATTATCTGTTCAGGAGAGGAGCTTATACGCATCGCCCTGACGGGAATCCGGCCGTGGTGTTGCTTGATCTCAAAATGCCCAAGGTCGACGGCTTGCAGGTTCTTCGCACCGTCAAGGCCGACAGCAATCTCAAAACGATTCCCGTCGTGATGCTGACTTCTTCGCGGGAGGAAACAGACCTTGTTAAAAGCTATGACCTTGGTGTGAATGCCTATGTCGTGAAACCTGTTGGCTTCCAGGAATTTGTTGCAGCAGTAAAGGAACTCGGCGTATTCTGGGCGATCGTGAACGAGCCTCCGCCCGGAAGTGCCACGGCAAGAAAGTAGAGTCTACAACAACCGGAGGGATGATGCCATTGCGCTTGCTTCATTTGGAGGATAATGTAAGAGATGCCGAGTTGATTGTCGCTCTCCTCTCGGGGGCGGAGTTTCGTTTTGAGGTGACGCGAGCCGACAGCAGCCAGAGTTTCATGGAAGCGTTAGAGAAACACCAGTTTGACCTTATCCTGTGCGACTACAACCTTCCCTCGTTTGACGGAGGTGCTGCACTGAAACTTGCCCGGAAGCGGCATCCCGATACACCATTCATTTTTGTGTCGGGCACTATCGGGGAAGATCGGGCGATTGAAGCGTTGAAAGACGGCGCTACGGATTACGTACTCAAACAACGGATGGAGAGGCTCGTTCCGGCTGTCCGCCGTGCTCTTCGCGAGGTTGAGGAAATAAGCGCGAGAAAGAAGGTCGAGAAACAGTTGCTTCGTGCGCAAAGGATGGAGAGTATCGGTGCCCTCGCCAGTGGGATAGCCCATGATTTGAATAACGTCTTGGGGCCCATTGTATTGGGGACCGAAGTCATACGTCGGCATATCCAGGACCCGAGATGCTTGAAAATACTCGACACAATGTCCTTGTGCGCAAAGAGAGGGGCTGCCGTCTTGAATCAAGTTTTGAGGATTGCAAGCGGCGACACGGACGTTAAGAAGCTTCTCCAACCAAGGCACGTTGTCGAAGAGGTCTTGGGGCTGATCAAAGAGACGTTCCCGAGTTCCATCAAGATCGTGAGCGAAATGGGGCAGGACATTCCTGCTGTGATGGCTGATCCCACCCAGCTCCACCAAGCATTGCTGAACCTCTGTGTCAATGCGAGGGATGCAATGCCGGAAGACGGAGAGTTGAGAATCCAAGTCGAGAAAAAGGAGATTGGCGATTCCTTTGTGAGGCTTCATGTCAAAGCGCAGCAGGGAATTTATGTAGTTATCTCGGTGAGCGATACAGGTGTCGGGATCCCCCAGGACATCAAAGACCGGATTTTCGAGCCTTTCTTCACGACGAAGGAATCAGGCAAGGGCACGGGCCTCGGTTTGTCAAGCGTGAGCTCGATTGTGGAAAACCACCAAGGGTTCTTCACTTTAGAGAGCCAGGAGGGGAAAGGGACTACTTTCAGTGTTTACCTGCCGGCCTCCGAATCGGAGGGACAGGAAGAGACAGAATCAAAACAACCGATACCAGACGGAAATGGAGAAGCAATCCTGGTCGTGGATGATGAGGAATCAATTCGTGAAGTATCGAAAGAGCTCCTCGAGACACACGGATACAAAGTGATTGTGGCAGGCAATGGGGCCGAGGCCCTCGCAGTTTATATGCGGGAAAAGGATGACATCAAATTGGTCGTGACGGATTTGGTGATGCCTATCCTGAACGGGCCGGAGACCATCAGGTCTCTCAAACGGGTTAATCCGGAAATCAAGATAATAGCCGCGACAGGCACGGTGTTTGAGGCGGGAGCGGGTGTAGTTGCGGAATCCGATGTCATCGCAATGCTTCGGAAACCGTATTCATCCGACGTGCTGCTACAGACGATAGCTGAAGCATTGGGAAAATCGGCTCACAAAACCACCTGAGTGACTGGCTCACATCGAGGGGTGAGCCGAACGAAGGATGCCGTCTACACCAAAGTCAGTGAACTCGGCATCTCTCTAAATCCGCCAAACAAATCTCATTAAAACAGGTGGAAGAAATAGTACCCCTGAAGGCGTAAAACAAAAAAAACCCAGCCGATTGACTTGTCAGGCTAATACCTGACGGGATTCGAACCAGCGACCTCGTGTTTTTCAGACAACTGCTCTCCCTCTGAGCTACAGGCCCAAGTGCCGATGGCGAGATTCGAACTCGCACGCCCCGAAGAGCGGGAGCTTGCGGGATCCACACAAGATGATTGCAGCTTCTCAAGGTTTTGGCACATTCCGTCACCTACAGGTATCAGAATCAAACCCGCGACGGGGCGCTAACCCGATAAGCCATCCTCAAGCCGCCAAGATCACCGTGTTATGTACTGATCGAGTCTAGTTTATTCACAGCATTGTGCAGTTCGCTTGCTGCCAAGTGGCTGTAGATCTGGGTGACGGCGAGGCTGCTATGTCCGAGGAGCTTCTGGACTTCGTAGATACTCACACTGCCTTGGACGAGCCAGGTGGCGAATGTGTGTCTCAGACTGTGAAAATGAAGGGCCCTTGGCAATCCCGACTTCCGAATGCAGAATCTGAATTTTCGGGAAAGGAAATCCGGTCGGATTGGCTTTCCCTCGAATGTGAACACATGTTCTTCATGCATGTGCGTATTGCGATCTTTCAGGAGAACATAGACCCTTTCGTTCATTGGAACCGTTCTCGTCTTGCCGGTTTTGGTTGTAAACGTTTCGCTGTTTGAGACTCGAATCAATCGCCTCTCAAGGTCAACATCCTTCCATTTGAGATTAATTATCTCTCCGCGCCTCATTCCCGTCAGGACGGCAAAACTCACCACATCCCGGAACCATTGTTC
>JBBEEC010000009.1:0-1365 GCA_040880975.1 Bacteroidota bacterium
CACTTAACACTTACAGGCGCAACCTAACCGGTCGCTAAAAGTGACGGAACCTCGGTACGATAAACATTCACCAATTCGGCGAATTAAAACTGATGCGAAACTGATGGATTGCGGACTTGACCTCAGCAGAGTACGTTTCGAAAAAGTAGTTTGCGGCGGCTTAGCTCCCAACCATTATACAGTCGCTGCTTGTTTGTAAAGAGCGTTTTGTTGCGTGCTCTCGAAGGCTTCCAGATTGTTTCTGGCCCCGAAATTTGCTACAATGTGGGAGTTCTTACTTGAGGAGGTTTTGATGCAGACGAAACATCAGTTTACAGCTGTTATTGAGCGGGAAGATGATCAATATGTGGCTCTCTGTCCCGAGCTCGATATTGCCAGCCAGGGAGACACCGTCGAAACAGCGCGGGTCAACCTTAAGGAAGCCATCGAACTCTTCTTTGAAACTGCTTCCCCGAAGGAAATCCGGGATCGCCTCCATGATGAGGTGTTTGTTACCCGATTAGAGGTTGCCGTTGGCTAGGCTACGGATCCTGTCTGGAAAGGAACTTTGTCAGATACTCTCCAAGCATGGTTTTCAGAACGTTCGACAACGCGGTAGCCACATTGTGATGCAGAAGAAGAGCGGAGATTCCACAATTACTGTCCCGGTCCCGAATCACAAAGAAGTCAGGCTCGGTACTTTGAAATCCATCATTCGCCAATCACAGCTTCCATCGAAGGAATTCGAATCGTGAAATAAGAGGCATCGGGGGCTTAATGAACATCAGTCGGAATCATATTTTTTTCCCGCACTGCAAAGAACTTCAACTTTGCGCTGCGGGTTTTTTTATTTTTCAGGCAACTTCAGCGCAACAAAACGCACCAATCGGTTGAGCGCTCCTGTATAACCGGTCGCCAAGCTGACGGAACCTCGGGACGCCCGCCTACGCCAAAAAACGGCTTCGGCGGGCTAGTGAAATCGTCACCAATTGTACAATTTTGAAACTCAGGAGCTTAAGCATTGTACGTTAATCGACCATTTCGTCGCCGCAGCCCCGATGTACGGGGTTCTCGATTCGGCAAGACAACTCGTCCGGAACAACGGCCTCGCCGGCCGAATCGGAACTTACCCGCCCGACCGAACCTCTTCAGAACGATAATCGGTCGTTCGGGCGGGGCTCCCAACCGTTATACAGTGGCATTTATTCGCAAATAGGTTTTGCAGCAAGTTGGCGTGAGCCCGAACCTTATGAACTCGAATCAGATCGTGTCGATTGGTGGAACTGAAATCGAACTACGTATGGATTCAACTTTGACACCAAGCGTGCTCATGTAATGCTTCAGTTGAAAATGGACACTGCGATGGATAGCTTTAGGATATCTTAT
>JBBEEC010000010.1:0-1347 GCA_040880975.1 Bacteroidota bacterium
ATCAGTGCTGTCCGGTTAAGAGTTGAATAAATACAGTTGGTATGTGATGCTATCGTCTTGGATCGTGCACTGAGGAGTTGTAAGTAGTTGAGAAATAGGCTCTTTCTGGAAGAGCGAGACACTCAAAATTTGCAGAATTGTGTAGAGCGACTGATTGATTTTAAGTTCCTTCTTAATAATGGCCACGAGAACAAAAACAGTGATGGCGATCCAGATTTGAGTCTTCACGGCGTTGGGAGATCGTCCATAGAATGCCTTGATGCGCAGATGCTGTTTGACCCATTTGAAGAATAGTTCAATCTGCCAACGTGATCGATACAGTTCTGTGATGAGTCGTGCATCAAGGAGAAAGTTGTTTGTCAAGTAGACGAAGGATCGGTGTTTCTCAAGATCAAAGTACTTGATGCGCCGTAAACGATCGGGATATCCATCGAATGATTTTTGAACTTCCAAGACAATCTCTTGGTCAACTCGAAGGCCACAGGTTTTGTCGACTACATGTGACTCAAGGCGACGAAAGCGGAGTCGTCGTTTCGCCCGGATCACAAAGAACGCTCCGGCCAGATCAATGCGTTTCAGTCGTCGGAAATCGGTATAGCCACGATCCAGAACATAAAAGGCGCCAGGGTCAAAGACCAGTTCATCGAGCATACGCACGTCATTCAGATTGGCAACAGAAACCCTTGAAAAGACGGGCAGATGTGCATGCACGTTCAACAGCGTATGTAGTTTGATGCCTGCTGCCGTTTCCAGATGATTGGCTGCACGCGCCCATGGGTAGAGCTGTAAACACAGTTCGATGATCGTGGAGTCGAACGCGTAGACTGCGCTGTCAACCTCAGCGATAAAGCGCTCATCACGATAGAGAACACGAGCTCGTGCAATGAGTATTCGCGCAAACTCTTCGAACATTTGCCACGGTCGCCGTTCATTTGCATCAGCGAGTGTTGAACGCGATACTGCGGATCGAAATCCACAATGATACAGATCGGAATCAAATGCCCGCAAGCATGTCTCAATATCACGGAGACCTTCACGCGAGGTCAGTTGTGCAAACACCATGCTCAGAAACTGATCCCAGCACGAGAATCGCTTCACGTAGCGTTCACCACGATGTCGGCGAACGATTGCTCGGAACTCGTGACGCGGTATGAAGTCCATCAATTGCGAAAAGACCGTTCTACCAAGATGCATACCATCGTCCCTTCAAAATGAGGCTGAGTCAAGAAAAAGCTGCCCCAGAAGGTACGATGGAGTTGAAATCGATCACAGATCAAAACGCAGATAATCGCTTCATGTCAAAGAACTTAGAAACCTCGCCCGGTTCGTTTACCGGACAGCACTGAT
>JBBEEC010000011.1:0-1287 GCA_040880975.1 Bacteroidota bacterium
ATTGGTGAATTTTCATCGTCCCGAGGTTCCGTCAGCTTAGCGACCGGTTAGGCGGTTGCGCATGAAAATATTTTGACGTAAACTTACCCATGCCAGAAATAAGCCGGTTCCTGGGGATTGTAATTGTAATGTTTTACAGGGACCACGCTCCGCCTCATTTTCATGCAAAATACGGCGAATTCGAAGTAACTGTGACCATCGAAACTGGCATTGTTTCCGGAGAGTTTCCGAAACGAGCTCTCACACACGTTCTTGAATGGCTCGAATTAAACAAGTCCGAATTGCTCGAAGATTGGGAACTTGCCAAAGAGCGAAAACCGTTAAAGAAAGTAAAACCGTTGGAATAGGAAATGCACCCCAGAATTAGTGATGCCCGATATGTAGAGAAGTATGTCATTTGGATCAAGTTCACTGATGGTACGGAAGGTGAAGTTGATCTGAAAGACGAGCTTTGGGGCCCGGTGTTTGAACCTCTCAAAGATGTATCCCGCTTCCGCAAATTCTCCGTTCATCCCGAATTGCACACTGTAGTTTGGGAAAACGGAGCAGATCTCTCGCCTGAATTCCTCTATAACTCAGTTCGCGCAACCGCCTAACGGTTGGGAGCTAAGCTGCGGCGACGAAAACTTAACTAACGTACACTGCTTTAAGCTACTGAGTTTTAGAAAAGCAAAATTGGTGAAAATTCATCGTCCGGAGGTTCCGTCAGCTTAGCGACCGGTTAGGCTGCGCATGGTTAGTAGGCACCGAAGTTAAGAGAGATCATTTCTGGTCTATCAAGCATTTCCTTGATCGCATCCAGGTACTCTCGCTGTTTACGGGGGCCGAATTTAGCAAAATCAACGATGACTTCATCAGCGCTATTGTAGAAACCGTTGTCGATAGGGAATAGTCGCCTGAATTGTTGTAAGAAGAAATGGTGTGGAATGATAATACGATCTTCGGGCAATCGCAGAAAGTAGGTTGATCGCCCGGATTGTCTATTTACGACTCGAAAAGCAGGATACTCGTATGTTGTTACGAGAAAACGCCACGTTATTGGTGGATTATCGCCAAAGATCTTGAGGAGCTCGCGAACGAAGACCTCATAGTTAGCGCCATATTTGCGGTCCCACCTCTTCAAGTAGGCGATAAACTTCTTGAGACGTTTGCGGTGGAACTCAGGATCGTCCGATTCAATGGCAGTGAGTCGCGGCATTAGACACCTAATGAAGTTGTCGATTCCATGCGCAGCCTAATGGTTGGGAGTTAAGCTGCGGTGACGAAATTTACCGAAACGTATTCTGC
>JBBEEC010000012.1:0-1262 GCA_040880975.1 Bacteroidota bacterium
GTTTGACAAGCAAAGAAACATTCTCTGCCCGAAACGATCGCATTGACACGCCGAGGTGGAGGTTGTCGTTATATTGCAACCGAGTCTTTGGGCTCACTTTGTCTAAAACATCTTTTGCTTGATACTCAGAATCAGTAAGCTTGGAGGAAATGTGAATTTGCCATTGAGGATACGATCTGATAAGTGATTCAATCCACTCTCCTATACCTGCCTCGCCTGTGTTGATCTCCTGCCCACCTCCAACGAGACATACAACCACCGCCCAATCTTCGTGTCGATCGAGGCAGGAAATGAGAAACTCTGGTTCCGACCTATTGAAACCCAATATTTTCTTTCGCCTCTTCATAAAGTCTGCTGTCTTCGCAAGATTCCAAGCCCGTTGAGCTTCGTCAAAGAGCGCTACGTGCTCAATGGGCGGCAATTCATTACGGATGGATTCATCCCTAAAATTGTGAACGTTTTGAATGAAGGCCTTTACTTGGCTCAAGGCCTCGCCCTTTCGCTGGCGTCGACCTCGTTCTTTCTCCGAAGTTACCTTGTCCCTTGCCAATGCTTCCCGTAGAATTGCGACCAACGGTCCATTGCCTGATAGGAACACACTGTAAAGATCACTCGATTTGTCGATATGCTGAGTGGCGATATTCAGGCCTACCAAAGTCTTCCCTGCGCCCGGAACACCGGTGACAAAGCAGATTGATTTCTGACCCCTTTGCCTGGATTCCTCTATTATCTTGGAAATAGCATCGGAAGTCTCGCTGAGATTCTTTGCAGAAGCATCTTTTCTCGCGATATCAGCAACAGAATGATTATTGTAGAGCGCCGTAGCCGCTTCTATGATGGTGGGTGTAGGCCGATAACGACCGGATTCCCAATTTTCGGGAACATTTGGACCACCTTCAGCGAATTCAAGGACGTTTTGGATGGCACGAGCCAGGGAATCCGCCCCACACTTGAGCGGGAAAATTACTTTGTCGTTGTGCGGCGTGAACTGTGGGGTGAGAACCTGCGTGGTGGCTTCTGTGGCGACTAGAATCGGAGCAATAACCAGGTGATGGCTTGTTTCATGGAAATTCTTAAGATCGAGGGCATAATCAAACACTTGGTCGATTGCATTGCCTGTAAAGTGCTTCTCCCCCACTTTGAATTCGAGAACAAAAACAACCGACCTAATAATTAAGACAACATCGATACGGCGTCCCATTCGGGGAATTGAGAACTCGAAATAAACTGATCCGTCATATGGTCCGAGGATATTTTGGAGG
>JBBEEC010000013.1:0-1510 GCA_040880975.1 Bacteroidota bacterium
CCCGTAAACGCCCCGAAACTCACAGACACAACCGTCACATCATTCGGATCGACGACATTATGTTCAAAAAGCCAGTCGAGACAATTCAGCAGAAGCGGTACCGCGCGAAATGCCATGGAACGGAGCTCGAACGTCGTTCCCACCGCTGCCCAGCCGCGAAAATCCCACTCACCCTCAAATGGATAATCCGCCGCCATCAGAATAACGCTGTCGCGGCCCTCGATCATTTCGATCACTTCCTTTCCCGTTTCGATCCCTACGCAAAGCAACGCAGCGGGAAACGGGCCGTCGCCTCTCGGAATGCGGATGCGGCCGTGGAGAGAATCGCCGGACGACGAGTAGAGCGAAAATTCGAAGGTTTGGGTCGCGGCACTTTCATCCACAAACATCAAATGGAGGGAATCGATGTCTCCTTTTCGATCCAGAAACGCATCGCGGAAGTTGTAGTAGCTTTGCCCAGGTGCAGAAGATAATGCGAGAATTGCCGGGAGTGATAGGAGAAAGGTGATATGTGATATGTTGTTAAGCAAGGATTTCATATTCTTGGGCATTGCATGTATCGCCGGCATTTCATCATTTCACATTTCACATTTCACATCTCACTTTTCACTTGTATATTGGAACTTCAGTCATAATAATCTATCATTTTTGGCCAATAATTCCGAACGATCCGTCACTCTTGCAAACTTCCCCAAAATCCATATTCCGATTCGTCCGCTCAGTACTTATCGCGGGAATTGTTGCACTCATTTTCTGGTCCCTCATCATCATGATCTTCGAAGAAAAATTCGTCTTTTTCCCTTCCGGCTATTCTGAAGACTTTTACCGTTCCGCGGCCATCGGATTGAATCCGACAGACCATTGGTTCCAGGCCGAAGACGGGACAAAACTCCACGCCTGGTTCGTGCAGGCGAAGGACCCGATCGGTATTTTGCTGAATTTCCACGGCAATGGGGGCAATCTCGCGCATCGGGCGGAGAAGATCCGGCGGCTCAGGAATGCCGGGCTTTCGACGTTTATCGTGGATTACCGCGGGTACGGGCGCAGCGAAGGGGGCGCAACAGAAAGCGGCGTGTACCAGGACGCCCGCGCGGCGTACGATTATCTTCTTTCCCTTCCCGGCATCGACTCCTCGTCTATTATAGTGCACGGAACCAGCCTGGGCGGGGCCGTCGCCGTGGATCTTGCCGTCAACCGGCCCGTGAAGGCAATGATCCTTGAATCCACCTTCTCCTCTGCCGCCGACGTCGCGTCGGTCGCTTATCCCTTCCTTCCCGCCCGTTTCGTCATGAGAACACGGCTCGATTCAGAATCGAAACTGCCATCCATTCAAATCCCCCTTCTTTTTATTCATGGTTCGGACGATTCCATCATCCCCATCCGCCTGGGCCGGAAGCTTTTTGAGGCTGCGCGCGAACCCAAGGAATTCCACCTCATCCAGGGAGCCGACCATAATGACGTATTCCTCGTCGGCGGGGAGCACTATACGGCTCTGGTTCGGCGGTTCGCC
>JBBEEC010000013.1:1610-3851 GCA_040880975.1 Bacteroidota bacterium
TGACGTATTCCTCGTCGGCGGGGAGCACTATACGGCTCTGGTTCGGCGGTTCGCCCTTCAAATCCGACAAAAATAATTCCGTCTCCTGCAACTATTTGGCCTCCTCATCAGTCTAACCTTGAGTAGAGTTCCCCTACGCCGGTTCCCGTAACTTGTTTCTCAAGAAGACGTAACAAGTATCAAAAGCTCTCTGAGGAATTGCACAGAGTTCCACAGAGAACGGGAAGAGAGTTCCACTGAGAAAAAAGTAGTCCCATCTTCTCTTTCACACTGACACCTACCATCAGTCGCATCGTGTCTCAGATTCGAATCCTTGCACCGCGCGTCTGGCCCACCACACAGGCATGTCCATGAACCTATCAAAGCTGAGTGCTCTCATGAAAAAGAAATACATCATTCCGACCGTTGTCGTGATCACGCTCGTGATCGTCGGATTATTCGTCTTTGGCGGATCGGACGATGCTGCGGGCAACGTACTCCCGCGCATCAAAGTCACCAAAGGCACCATTGTGGACAAAGCGCTTGCCGTGGGGACGATTGAACCCGAGAACGAGATCTCGGTGAAATCCAAGGTCAGCGGCGTGGTACGCAAGATCTTTGCCGACGTCGGAACGTTTGTGAAAGCCGGCCAACCGTTGCTCGAGGTCAAGCCCGACCCGACGCCGCTGGAACTCGCCGATGCCAAGCGCCAGGTGGAATTGCGCGAAGTGGATTTCGCCAATCTGACCCGTGAAAAGACGCGTCAGGAAGCGATGAACAAAGCCCAACTGATCTCTCAAAAAGAATTTGAGGATTTCACACAGAAGTATGACGAAGCCTCGCTGCAGCTGAAGATCAGCCGCGAGAAACTCGCTCTGATGGAAAGCGGCAAAGTCACCATCGGCGACACGGAGATTGAGTCCATTATTAAAGCCCCCATCGACGGCTACGTACTGAGCCGCACAGTGGAAGTCGGCGACCCCGTCACTCCCCTCACGACGTTCCAGGAAGGTACGGTTTTGATGAAGATGGCGAACATGGAGCGGCTCCTCTTCAAGGGAAATGTGGATGAGATCGATGTCGGACGGCTGACGGAAGGAATGGAAGCCGATCTGAAGGTCGGAGCGCTCCCCAACGATACGGTCAGGGGAACACTCAGAAAGATCTGGCTGAAAGCCGAAAAGAAGGATAACGCCACAGTCTTTCCGATCGAAATTCTGATCCCTGTCTCCAAGAACACGGTGTTACGCGCCGGCTACTCCGCGAACGCCAACATCATCATCAATAAGAAAGTGGATGTGATGATGATCCCGGAGCGGGTCGTGACGTTCCGAAACGATTCTTCGTTCGTCAAGGTCTCACTCGGCCCTCAACAGGAAGAAGAGCGGCTTATCAAGACCGGGTTGAGCGACGCCATTAACATCGAAGTGAAGGATGGATTGAAGGAGGGGGATGAGGTGGTGGAGAAACCAGTGAAAAAGATCGAGTAGATTTCGGATTTCGCGCGCAAGCCGGGTGTGTCACGGTAGGACTCCCGCGGGGCGGGACAGGCGTGACACCGGCTACAGGACAACATCGAAGTGAAGGATGGATTGAAGGAGGGGGATGAGGTGGTGGAGAAACCAGTGAAAAAGATCGAGTAGATTTCGGATTTCGCGCGCAAGCCGGGTGTGTCACGGTAGGACTCCCGCGGGGCGGGACAGGCGTGACACCGGCTACAGGACAACATCGAAGTGAAGGATGGATTGAAGGAGGGGGATGAGGTGGTGGAGAAACCAGTGAAGAAGATTGAATAACTATTAAAATCCAAAATACTAAATACGAAACAAATTCTAATGTCAAAGCACTAAAGAATATAGTTCGGGTTTTGACGATTGGGATTTAGAGCTTGTTTAGGACCGTGACACCGGCTACAGGACAGTAAAAGACAAATCCCAAAGAAGAAGAGCGGCTTATCAAGACCGGCTTGAGCGATGCGATCAACGTGGAAGTGAAAGATGGATTGAAAGAAGGCGATGAAGTGGTGGAGAAACCAGTGAAAAAGATCGAGTAGATTTCGGAATTCGCGCGCAAGCCGGGTGTGTCACGGTAGGACTCCCGCGGGGCGGGACAGGCGTGACACCGGCTAAGATTGAATAGCTGCTAAAATCCCAAACACGAAATACTAAATACGAAACAAATTCGGCAAAAGACAAACCCTAAATACGAAATACTAAATACGAAACAAATTCTAATTTCAAAGCACTAGGAGAATGAAGTTTT
>JBBEEC010000013.1:3951-7062 GCA_040880975.1 Bacteroidota bacterium
AAATACTAAATACGAAACAAATTCTAATTTCAAAGCACTAGGAGAATGAAGTTTTGGATTTTTGAGGTTAGGATTTAGAATTTTCCCCAATGGATCACCTTCGCACCATAATCACCGAGTTTTACCTTGACCTCAAAGCGCAGAAGCTTCGTGCGTTTTTGACTATGTTTGGCATCATCTGGGGCACGGTGGCGATCGTGGTGCTGATCGCGTTCGGGGTGGGATTCAAGCAGCAGATGTCCATCAACATGCATGGTATCGGGGAGAGCATTGCCATCATGTTCCCCGGGCGGACGACCAAGCCATGGGAAGGGTTCGGGACCGGACGGCCGATCTTCTTCATGGAAGACGACGTTCGTCTGCTGGCGCGGCAAATTCCCGAGCTTGAAGCTGTGAGCCCCGAGTATTCCCAGCGCGTGCCCACCCGCCTGGGCGAAAACATTCTGAATCCGCTCGTCGCCGGCGTTATTCCCATTTACGCGGACATGCGCAATATCATTCCGGAACAAGGCGGCCGCTTTCTCAACGATCCTGATGTGGAAAACCGCCGCCGCGTGGCGATGATCGGCAACAAGGTGAAAGATTTTCTCTTCGGCCAAAGCGACCCGATCGGCAAGCTGATTTACGTCGGCGAAGTGCCTTTTACAGTCATCGGCGTGATGCAGAAGAAAACGCAGAACTCCTCCTACAATTCGCGCGATCAGGACCGGATTTTCATTCCGGCCACCACCTACGCCAGCGTGTTCGGTGCGACGAGACTCAACAACATTATTTTCAAAGTGCGGGATGTCACCATTGCCGAAGAAGTGAACGACAGAGTCCGGGCCGTACTGGGCAACCGCTACAAATTCGATCCGACGGACAAGGATGCCGTGTGGATCTGGGACACGTCGCGGTTCGATAAGTTCATTTTCTACTTCTTCCTCGGTTTCAACATTTTCATGGGACTCATCGGAAGTTTTACGCTCGGTGTTGCGGGGCTGGGCGTTGCGAACATCATGTATATCGTGGTGCAGGAGCGCATCAAAGAGATCGGCGTCAAACGTGCCGTGGGTGCGAAGAAATCCGACATTCTGTTTCAGTTCTTCATGGAAACGTTTTTCATCATCTTCCTCGGCTCGTCGATCGGATTCACGATCGCCTACGGGATCATCGAGGTCCTGCAATATGTTCCGATCCGGGAATTTGTCGGTGCTCCCGTGCTGTCGATGGACGTTGTGTTCGTAACAGTGACGATTCTGACGATCATCGGACTGATCGCGGGGCTGATGCCTGCGAGGAAAGCGGCGAATCTGGATGTGGTGGAATGTTTGAGAACGTGATGTGCCAGCACTTGAAGATCTCCGGAGGTCCCGTGATACCTCTTGGAGACTCCGGAGATCCCATTAGTTATGTGGTTTGAACTTCTCAAAGACTTCTTTTTCGACCTCAACGCCAACCGTGTTCGTGCGGCGCTGACGCTCGCGGCCATCACGTGGGGCACGGTGGCGGTGGTGCTTCTGCTCTCGTTCGGAGACGGCCTCGGCACGCAAATGATGAACGGCCTGCTCAACGCCGGCGACCGGATCCTCATTGTGTACGGCGGCGAGACCGGATTGGCGCATGAAGGCCTGCCCAAGGGGCGACGCATCCGGTTGCTCGAAGAAGACGTGGAACTTCTCGACCGCATCGTACCCGCAATCGACATGATCAGTCCGCAATACCGCAAGACCATCACGGGCGGCGTTGCCGCTCTGGACCTCAACATCGGTCGCCGGCTTCTTCGCGCGGCTCGCCGGCGATGAGCATACGACGCTCGACGTTGACCCTCGCAGTCGTGCTCTGTGCGGCGCACGGCGTGTGCGCGCAAACAACGGATTCCGAGCATATCGCCGGCGCCCGGCGAACGCTGGCACTGTTCGAGCAGGAACTGACTGTCATCGAGCAGCTCCTGGATGCGAGCGCTCGGTTTCAGGCGGCCAACTACGTTTTTCGGCATGTGAACGTGGTCGACGTAGCGGCGGGGGTGATAAGGCCGGACATGCGGGTGCGTGTAGCCGGGGGACGCATCGTGGATGTTGCTCCCGATCGCGGCACGCCGGTACCACGTGGATTTCGCGAGATCGACGGCCATGGCAAGTACCTTATGCATGGACTGGTGGACATGCACGTGCACCAGCTCACTTCGGCCAGCCAGCACCTCCTGCATGTCGCGTCCGGCGTGACTACGGTACGCGACATGGTGGGGTTCCCCTGGCTGCTGGAGTGGCGCGACCTGAGCAGGCGTGATGCGTGGCTCGCGCCGAGTATGTACGTCGCTGGCCCGATTCTCTCGACGGTTCGCATGGGCATGTACGCGCACGTCATCAGCAATGGACAGGACGCCCGAGAGGCGGTGCGCGAGCATGATCGACTTGGCTACGATTTCATCAAGGTCCACAACGTGTTGCCCAAGCCGCTGTTTCGCGCCGTCACGGACGAGGCCCGGCGGCTCGGTATCCCGGTCGTCGGGCACGTCCCGCACCGCGTCACCGTTGCGGAAGCCGTCGGCGCTGGGCTCCTGACGCTCGAGCACCTCAAGGGGTACATCGACGACCGGACGCTCCAGATCGCCGCGGACGACTGGATCTCGCCGACTCGCGACAGCCACGTATGGAACACCCCGACGCTCTATACCCACCGCCTCTTCCTCACGCCGCCAGCGGCGCGCGAGTGGGCGAGCACTGATGAGGCGCGCTTCGTTCCCCGGTTAGTGCGCGAGCGCTGGCTGGGGGAAGTCGGGGCTCCCCCGACGATCGCCGTGGAACTGCTGGGCAAGCAGCGAGAGGTCATGCGACGGTTGCTGCCGGTCAGCACCCGCTTTCTGGCGGGCACTGATGCTGGAGGCGGATATCCGTTCATGGTCTCCGGCTTCGCGCTGTACGAGGAACTGCGTCTACTGCACGACGCGGGACTTCCCCTGCTGGAGACTATTCGTGCCGCCACCTGGTACCCGGCACGCGCTCTGGGCGCGGAATCGGAGTTCGGACGGGTGGCCGTTGGCCTGCGGGCCGACCTCCTGCTTCTCGATTCGAATCCGCTGGTCTCATTGGCCGCTCTCCGCAGCGCGGCCGGCGTCATGTTGCGCGGCCG
>JBBEEC010000014.1:0-2934 GCA_040880975.1 Bacteroidota bacterium
GAAGGCAATCGTCGCAGTCGTGGTTCCGTCTATGGACGTTGCCGCCGGTGTGCCGGGTGTATTGAAGTTGATGGTGCTCGCCGTCGTGAATGCGAACGGTGTCGCGGCGGTCGTATTCAGAATCCAGCTTCCGGCAAAGGCATGCGTCAGCGATGTGCCGGCGTCGAATGTAGCCGTTCCGCTGAGGGTCAAGTCTCCGTCAACCGTCAACGGCCCGCCGGCGGTCTTTGCCCCACTCGTGGCAAGAATGAGATGGTGATAGACGGAACTGGTGGGCACTTTGATTGTTTGTGCACCACCGGCGCCGTATTGAACGATATTCCCCACCTCTGATGCAGTGAGAGTGGTAATCGCCGGCGTACCTGTGAAGTTGATGTTCAACCTCCCCGACGCGGCATTTGCGATCCCGCCGGTTCCCGCCAAAGCCGTCGATACGGTGAGGGTCGTGTTGTTGGTGAGCGTAACACCCGTCACGCTGATGCTCGGAATCGTGATGGCGGTCGTACCGCCAATGACCTGGGAGTTCGTATTGAACGTGTACACACCGGTTCCGGCAGTGAACGTCGTGCCGTTGTGTGTCAACCCGCCCCGCATGTCGATGGCCTCGTTAGAAGAGTTATTCCATACTGCGCCGGTATTCAATGTCACAGGCCCGACGAATGTCTTTGTGCCGGTCGCGCTTGTGATATTGAACGTTCCCGTTATATCGGTAGCTCCGCTTACCGTGAGCGTGTTGGCCCCGGTGGCAGCTGTCCCGCTTGCAACCGTAAAGCTGTTGTTCACCGTAGTGGTTCCTCCCAGTGTCGCGGTTCCGCCGGATTTCGTCACGGTAAGATCGTGGTAGGTGGTCCCTTTCATCGTTTGATTTCCCCCGCCATTGTAATTGACCGTATTGGGGCTGGCTGTTGCATCCAATGTCCCCGTCGCAAGGAGGGCCGCGCCGACATTCAATGTCGCCCCCGAGGCATTGAGGAATGTGGAACCGGCCACACTTCCGGTAAGACTCGCCGCAACGGCGACCGTCGTGTTGTTGGTGATGGTGATGGCCCCCGTAATGGCAAGATTGCCGCCGAAGGAAATCGGATTCGACCCGGTCAATGCCTGACTATTGGTATTCAGCGTATACGCCCCCGTTCCCGTGCTGAACGATCCGTTGTTGACAATGCCCCCGCGAAGAACAACGGTTTCATTGACCGAATGGCTCCACGACCCGCCGTTGTTGATCGTAACTGTTCCGATGAAGATCTTGGTCCCCGCGGTGCTCGTCGAAAAGATCACTGATCCGCTTACGGAAGTCGCCCCATTGACGGTGAGGTTGAAACCGCGGATATCAAGGGTTCCTGATGTGACTGTGACATTGTTCACGGCTGAATTGGCGTTTACAATGACAGAATGCCCGCTCACAATGTCGATATTGTCATCGGCGTCGGGAATACCATCGGCGTCCGAACCGGAAATGAGGGTCCAGGTCGCAGCACTGTTCCAGTTGCCTGATGCGTTGGACTGGTAATTGCCCTGCGCCACCGCCCCCGAAGTACAGAGGACGACGCTCAATGCAATAAGCATCGCTCTGAGGCGATTCAGGAGAAAGGCCGACGTCTCCTTCCGCGCCTGCGCATTTCTCTGCAATGGTATGTTCGGGCAATGATTCATGAGTGCCGGATCAACAACGGATCCAAAAGCTAGATGGCCATCTGGTAGCGTGCCCCATCGTCGAGAAGTTGACGCAACTCGGTTTTCATGGAGGTTTTTTCGATGTACCCATCGGCCTCTGATTCCCGCGCCGCAGTCCGATACACTTCGCCGACATGCGATGAGAGCATGATGACCCGCGTCGCAGGGTGCTGATTCTTGATAATGCGAGTTGCGTCATACCCGCCCATCGTCGGCATGCTTACGTCCATCAGCACGAGGTCCGGGTGCAACTCAGCTGTTTGCTCCACGGCTTCCTTTCCGTTGGCGGCTTCGCCAACGAGTTCGATCCCCGCCTGGGAGCGGAGGAATTCCGCCAAAGATCGGCGGAATGCCGCGTGATCGTCAACCACGAGGATTTTCATAATTGTACTCCTTGTAGTGTTTGTGAATGGATTCGATGCAAATTTCATCGCTTGACCACCTGAAGATTCACCGAGGAAAACGCCTTGTGAAATCCGTCGGGGACGAGGCCAAAAATCGATTCGAGCACGGGTTTCAGATCGGATTTCATGACGTATCCGTCGGCTTTTGCCTCTTCGGCCTGGAGCCGGTAGATTTGATTGTCATGTGTTGTTGCGATCACCACGAGGGTGTGCGGCCATCGCTGTTTGATGATCCGGGTGGCCTCAATGCCGTTCTGCTCCGGCATGCTGATGTCCATCAGGACAAGATCCGGATTGAGTCTCGCGACCTGCTCGACGGCTTTCTTTCCGTCTGCAGCTTCGCCAACAACGCTCACGTTCGGCATTTTATTCAGGAATTCGCAAACGAGACGCCGGAATTCGGCATGGTCATCCGCCAACAGGACGCGAATCTTATCCATAAAAACCTCATGGGATGGTTAAACTGGGAGGAGGAAAACGTGGAAAAACATGGATGAATATTGAGGATAATGGCGCGTTCTACATCGGCCAATGACCGTATTTCACGCTGAGACCTTTACCGTAGGAAATTCTACGGTGAATAACGTAGACAAAATCGAACAGATTGGGGTGATTCAGGTAGGGATAAGGCCCAAATATGGAGAATTTGAAGAGAGCATTACGGGATATCGATTTGAGACAAAGAGGTTTGCGGAGGTTGTGTGAAGCGGATCACAAAGCGGAAATCCCAAAACTCGAAATTCTACTTACGAAATCTCAAAAATTTGGGCAATTCCATTTTCCATTTTCCATCTTCCATTCTTCACTTCCCCCCATATCCATGCTCCAGTGCATAGCGCACGAGATTTCCGGCATC
>JBBEEC010000014.1:3034-7019 GCA_040880975.1 Bacteroidota bacterium
TTCACTTCCCCCCATATCCATGCTCCAGTGCATAGCGCACGAGATTTCCGGCATCGTGAATATCCAGCTTCTGCATGATATTCGTACGGTGTGTATCAACGGTGCGGGGGCTGATAAAGAGTTGATCGGAGATCTGCTGATTGTTCAATCCTTTTGCGATGAGCCGAAGGATTTCCTCTTCCCGTTTTGTCAACGACGTGTCCGCTGCTTGACTATCGCGTCGCTCGGCCTGCTGCATATAATCAGAGATCATCAACTCTGAAACCCGCGGGCTAAAGAACTTCTCACCCCGCGCCACGGCATAGATCGCAGAAGTGATCTCCTCCCTCCCGGCGTTCTTCAGAAGATACCCTCCCGCACCGGCCTTGTAGATCTGATACACATACTCGACATTTTCGTGCATGGTCAGGACGAGCACCTTGACCGACGGAAATTTTTCCCGAAGGTGTTTCGTCACCTCAATGCCGGACATCTTCGGCATCGAAATATCGATCACAACCACATCGGGTTTCACTTCACGAACTTTTGTGATCGTTTCTTCGCCGTCCCCCGACTCGCCGACGATCGCGAAATCCTTGTTTGCCCCCAGCAAATTCCGGATACCCGTTCTGATCAATTCATGGTCATCGGCAAGAAGTATCCTAATGGCCGGCATCGACAATTCCTTTCTTCGGAATATCAACTAGGATCGTTGTGCCCTTCCCCGGAGCACTCTCAATGGTCAAGGTGCCGCCAAACGCGGCCGCCCGCTCGCGCATGCTCAATATTCCCATTCCGCCCTCCGAACTCGGTGTCCGCGGCATCAAAGGGAAAAATCCTTTTCCGTCGTCTTCAATCGACATCCGAACTCCCTGATCGTTCCCCAGAAGTTGAACTTCAATGGTCGATGCCTCAGCATGCTTGACGATGTTTGTCAGGGCTTCTTGCGCGATCCGGTATAAATTCACCTCGAGAGCATCGTCGAATCGTCCATTGATGCCGTGGGCCTGATAGGAGACCTTCACCTTGAGCCGATTCGCAAAGGTTTCGCAAAACAGCTGGAGCGCCGGCGAAAGCCCGAAATCCTCCAGCACGCTTGGCATCAGATTATACGAAATGTCCCTCGCCTCCGTCATGACGTTGTCGAGGAGCCCCTTGATCTCTTCAAACCGTTTTTTCTCCGCTTCTCCCAGTCCCGGGAAGTCTTCGAGGATCTCCACGTTGAACTTCACCGCGGTCAACATCTGCCCCAATCCGTCATGGATCTCCCGGGCGATCCTCCTACGCTCGTCTTCCTGCGCGGCCGCCCGCGCGCTGCTCAATTGCCCCAATTCCTGTTCCCGCTGCCGTAAATTCTCATAGAGCTCGGCGTTCGTAATGGCAATAGCTGATTTCTCCGCCAGCGAATTCAAGAGCCGGATCTCGCGGTCCGAGAAGTCATGCTCCTTTCTGAATCCAACAAGGAGCACACCCTCGAGGTCTTCCTTGATGTGAAAGGGAAATCCCGCGATGATGACAAGGTTTTCATTTTCCAGAGCGGGAAAATTTCGGACCGACATCCCCGTCTCAGGATCGACGTCATAAAACTGTATAGGGCCCTTTTGCTCCATCAGGGATTGTGGAAGCTCCTTCAGGGGCATGAAGTCTGTGGGAACCGGATGGATATTCCCGCGGATACCGCGCCACGCATAGCTCTGCCGATCCTCGTTGATGAGGATGACCCCGGAATAATCCGCCCTTGTAAACGCCCGCGCATGATTCGTTACGGCATTCAGAAGCTTTGTCAGATCCACCATCGCCACAAGCTGGCGATCGATCGTCATGAGAGACTCCTGCTCCCAGAACCACATGGCTTGTTCTCGCTCGAGAGCTTTGCGCTCCGTAATATCCCGCAAGGATGATTGCACAGCGGGTTTCCCGTTCCAGGAGATCAATCGTGCATTGATTTCCAGATCGATGATCTTCCCTGCGCGCGTCAATCCCTTCATCTCGTAATTGCGGAAGATATTCTCACCCACAGCTGCGCGCTCGAGGTCCTTCGGAAAGAACGACCTGCTCCCGGGCGCCACGGTTTCCTCAAATCGGATGGACTGCATTTCTCCTGCCGAAGAATAGCCGAAGATACGAACGGCGGCCTCATTGACAAAAACCAGGCGTCCTTCCTGAATCACGACCATACCATCGAGAGAGCCCTCAACGATTTCCTGGTATTTTTCCTTTGATTCCTCGACAAGCCTTGCAAGTTCCCGGCGTTCACTGATGTCCCTGGCAATAAAGACGAACCCGGTGGAACGCCCCTTCTCGAGCATCCGTGTCACGGAAACAGAAACCGGAAACTGTTTCCCCGTACCGGACCGATACTGAAATTCGACCACATTCGGTTCTCGTTTATGCTGTTTTTCTGACAGCATTGCATACACCTGCTCATACTCGACAACAAAATCCTTTACGTGGACCGCTCCCAGCGGGCGCTCGGGCGCAATGCCCAGGACCTGTCTGAAGAGCCCGGTGGCAAAGGTCAGATATCCCTGCACATTGATGACACAAACGAGATCGCCCGCCGCTTCCAGGACCTTCTCCGCAACGACTTCCTGCCTCGGTGTCAGGGTCTGCAATCGGACGAGGACAAAGGATGCAATGGCAACACCAACGACGGACGAAGTTGTCGTGACATAGAGCGGCCGGACAAACTGCGGAAGCTCAATGCTGTCCGCAACGATACCGGCAACGATGGGGATGGCCAGGCCAAGGAACAATAGAAAGGATTCGGCCCGTTCTGATTTCGAATTGGTGGTAAGAAATCTCAGGAAACAGAAAAAGAGACCGGTGCAGAGACACAGGACTATCCAGAAGAAGATGAGATGATAGGAAGTCCCGTGACCTGTTGTGAGAACGCCGTTGTGAGAAACAATCTGGATGATCGAGCCATGAAAGGCCAAGATGCACAGCGCAGCGGAAACTGCGTAGATGCCGATAAGCGTCGGGAGTCGGAGTTTGCCTGCCCAGCGGCCGGTGAACACAAGAGTAAAATGCAGGAACGCCCCCGGGAAAAAAGTGATTCCGATCGCGGCCAGATCAAAGAACGCCTCTGCGGCCTCTTTGTCTTTATGCAAATGAATGCCAAAATCCCCAAATCCCCAGAGACCCAGAAACGCGACGAACACAAGCCACACTCGGTTCACCGGATCCCGCGGGTTCCTAAGAAAGACCATGATCCCGAGCGAGACCATGATGATTGTGGCAGCGAGAGTGACGAGAGCTTCAGTGTTCATTTCACGAGGAACCGTCGAAAAGTCGTTGTACGCAACGGCGGAGTGATATCATCGGAGCGCGCAAAAAGCACGCTCCGCGGGAATGCAGAGCGATTCCGCTCAGGGAGGATGGGATGGGCTATTGCCCGATCAGTTTCTTATACGCGTCGACGCTGAGCAGTGCGTCCGCTTCTTTCGGATTCTCAAGCTTCACCTTGATCATCCAACCGCTGCCGTACGGCTCCTTGTTGACAACCTCAGGAGTCTCCTGAACGGCCTTGTTCGCCTCGAGCACTTCACCGCTTACAGGAGCAAAAAGTTCCGAAACGGCCTTCACCGCTTCGATCGTCCCAAACGGCTTCCCCTGCACCAGTTTCGTTCCCTTGCCCGAAAGCTCAACAAAGACGATGTCGCCAAGCTCGCCCTGAGCGTATTCCGTGATCCCAATCGTCCCCGTCGTTCCATCCACACGGATCCACTCATGGTCTTTTGTATATCGAAGTTCGCTGGGGAAATTCATTGTCGTTACCCGATTGTGGTTGTCAATGATAAGAAGTTCCAGGTTGAATATCTCAGGTTCAAAGTCTCAGACCCTTCCCTCCACAACCATAAACTTCGCACTTGGAGCCTTAAACCTGAAACCTACAGCTCTTCAAAGTTAAACGTATCGATAAATTTCGTATCGAAATTCCCGCTCCGGAACTTCTCGTTTCGCATCAGCTTTTTGTGAAACGGAATCGTCGTGTGGATTCCTT
>JBBEEC010000015.1:0-26727 GCA_040880975.1 Bacteroidota bacterium
CGCTTGTCGTGAGGTTATCCGGTAAGAACTTCAAGGCAACGAAGCGATCGAGCTTGGTGTCCTGGGCTTTATAAACGACGCCCATTCCGCCTTCGCCGAGCTTTTCGAGAATCTTATAGTGACTGATTGTTGAACCGATCATTAAGAGTCTTTCATTGGTTCATCGATTAATGTGGTCGCGTGATGACGCAGTCATTTAATCAAGTTCCTCATGAGGCATATGACCACAGGATACCATGACATATAATTGCATCCTCACCCCTACTTCCCCTTCTTTTCCAGCTCCTGAATCCAGTTCTGAACGTAGTTGAACGATGAAGTCCTTGTGCCACTCGTGGTGTTCTGGACCATGACAAAACGTTTGCCATCCTTACTGACATCGTAGTTTGTTACAGGATTATTCGGAAACGACATTTGTGAGACGTCGAACAGCTCCCTGGGCGGACCATAAGAAAAGGTCGGCGAATATTTGATGGAAACGGCCATCATTTTGCCGACCGTACTGATGTAAAAAATCTCATCCCCTCGCGGAGACCACACAGGGCTGAGTCCTCCTCCGACGGAGATTTGCCACTTTCCTTTCAGGTCGGGAAGTGAACGAACGAAAATATCGAGGCCGCTCGCTTCGTTGGAGCCATAGCTGATAAACCTGCCATCGGGCGATACACTTCCCCCGTAGGCATAGGGCTGGCCTTTAATGAGGGGCATCTGTCCTGTTCCCTTCTCAAGGTCTGCGATCATGATATCATTCGCTCCAAGACTACTGGTGATCAACTTCTTGCCCTTGTCTGCCAGCGCGGCGGGAAAGACAGGAAGGGAGTGCTTGAGCACGAAAGTTCCCTGAGAACTCCCGTCAGCCGGCTGCACCATGATTCCCAGCGGGATTGCAGAAGCGAAGTACAGATTTTTCCCGTCGAGGCTCCAGAGGGGAGAGTTGACAGTCTTTGTAAACGTGAGGCGGTTTGACACTTCTTTCTTAAAGTCGTAGATCCAAATATCATTGTCGCCAGTCGTAACTCCCACGCTGTACGCCAGCCTGCTGTTATCCGGAGAAAGGCGCGGCGTATTGAACGGCTGCGCTTGCAAAGGAAGGGGGGTGACCTTGCCGTCGCGGGTGACCCAAACAAGCTGGAAATCTTTGTTCAGCGTTCCCGAGACGTAGACAAGATTCCCGTCGGATGAAACGGAGAAATGATAGACGCCGCTCCCCTGGTCCCCATTGACCCCATCGACAATGGTTGACAAAGGTTTCTTCGTTTTGAGATCGTCGAGGGAAAATGGAGCTGCGAGCAGGGAAGCATTCCGGCCGACAACGAGATACCCGGGTTCGACATAGCACGCCATTTCTCCGCGTACATTCAATTCGTGTCGTTCGCCGGTCTCGATGGATTGGATTACGAGCACCGCGTCGACATAGGAATTCGGATTCGCCTGACCTCCGATTGTGTAGAGAATCCACTTCCCACCCGGGAGTACCTGCGGCCATCGATGCGTCCGTTCTCCTTTCGTTGAATCGAGGATCGATATCGGCTTTGGCTCGCCCCCCGTTGAGGGAATTGCCATCAGGCCGGATGAAAACAACGGTGCGAAATAGATCGTATTATCCGGGCCCCATGAAGCTCCCCGAAATCCCGTCGCGTCACAAAGCGTTTCCACCGTTCCGCCGTTGGCAGGAATCTTTTTGATTTTTCCGTCCGCAACGAATCCAATCCATTGGCCGTCCGGGGAGAAGAACGGAGCCGATCCATTAGCTGTGCCCCGAAGAGGGTGCGCCTCATAGCTATCGAGTGAGCGTCCATAGAGTTGCGTAATTCCCCCTTCGGAGATCGTGTAAACAAGGAGGCGGCCGTTGGGGGAAATGGCAATGGACGGCACGTCCGAGTGATAGATCAACTGATCCGGGGAGGTGGCTGCCGTGATATTCAGATGGTTGACAGGGGCGCGTTCAGTCTTTTGAAAAATGAGAATCCATGCCAAGGCGAAAAGCACAACCATCGCTGTAACACCCCATGGAAGATACTGCAGCCTCGATTTCATCCCGCCTGGTAGATCCAACCGGGGCGCCGGCGCTTGCACCCCGCTCATTGTCCTCGCAGGCATCGTTCTGCTCATCCGTGTCCTGCTCGACGATCTCTTGAATCGCCTGAGATCGACGGCAACCTGGCCGGCCGATTGTGTCCGTTCCTTTGGGTCTTTTTCGAGGCACTCTAGGACGATCGCGTCGATTTCCGGAGCCATGTCCGGCTTGATGGAGACCATGGGCTGCACATCGACGTTCACGATTTCATACGCCATCGCAGTCTCATGCACACCCTTGAACGGAAGCTGACCCGCGAGCAATTCATACAGAAGAACACCAAGAGAAAATATGTCCGAACGGTGATCAGTGTCCAGGCCCTGCACTTGCTCAGGAGACATATATCCTGCCGTACCAACTGTGCTGCCTTCTTTAGTCAGACGTGAAGCTCCACGGAGTTTGGCCAATCCGAAGTCCATGATCTGCACCCGTCCATCCTTGCGGATCATGATGTTCTCGGGCTTGATATCCCTGTGGACGATGCCCTTCTCGTGCGCTGCAGAAAGTCCTTCCGCAATCTGGATTCCGATATCGAGTGCTTGCTTCATCGATAGAGAGGACTTCTTCTCCTGAAGCATTTGTCCATCCACAAATTCCATGACAATGAAATTCTTCCCATCGTATTCCTCAATCCCATGAATGGTGCAGATATTGGGATGATTCAGTCCTGCAGCCGATTTAGCTTCCTGGGTGAATCGTTCGAGGTCGCTCGAGCTGGCTGAGACATGCTCGGGGAGGAACTTGAGAGCGACGGTGCGGTCCAATTTCGTATCAAGTGCTTTGTAGACTACACCCATTCCCCCTTCACCCAGTTTCTCTAGTATCCTATAATGTGAAACTGTGGTACCTATCATGATAATTTCCAGACTGAAATAATTGGGCTTCGGGGGACAGGTCCGCCCTCGCCGAGCTTTTCCAAAACTTTGTAATGGCTGATCGATGAACCGATCATGGGTTTGTCATCCTACTCGAATGATGCGCCTCACATATTTCATCTCACCCCCTTGGGGTGATTGTGATTTGTGATGTGGTGTTTTAGTCTCCGAGGGCTTCGCCCTCGGCTGTGTTATCATCCCCCTTCGGGGGATCCAAGATTGCCAGTTTGTCCGAGGCTTGGCCCTCGGCTGTGTTATCATCCCCCTTCGGGGGATCCAAGATTGCCAGTTTGTCCGAGGCTTGGCCCTCGGCTGTGTTATCATCCCCCTTCGGGGGATCCAAGATTGCCAGTTTGTCCGAGGCTTGGCCCTCGGCTGTGTTATCATCCCCCTTCGGGGGATCCAAGATTGTCAATTTCTGTCTGAACTTTGCCATCTGCTTCGTGGACTGGTTGAACCGTGATGCCATGGACCCCGCAGGGGTCGGATACCAAAGGTTGGGGCAACGCCCCAACCAAAATAACACCGACGAATCAACTTACCCTGAAGGGGTAAGATGTCTTCAATCCCAAACATATTGTTCATCATATTCAATCTCATATTCCTTCAGGAACTGGCGATACTCCTCCTGAAACGTCTTCTTTCTGTGATGCTCTTGTTGGCTGCGAATGTAGGAAATAACCGTTTCAAGTTCCCGTTGTCCCACAGAGAAAGCTCCGTACCCATTTTGCCATCGAAACTTGGTTAGAAAACCTCCCTTTGTCTTGATCCACTTCGACGATTGTATTTTGAGTTCCTTCAACAAATCGGCTACCGAAATCACACGCGCCAGTCTACTTAAGATATGCACGTGATCAGTGACTCCCCCGACAACCAAAGCCGGAGAGTTCTGATTTCTGCATATCCCACCCAGATATGCATGCATTTCTTCCTGGATGTCTTTGTCCTGAAGGAATGGAAATCGCTCTTTTGTCGAAAAAACGATGTGAACGTAGAGCTTTGCCAATGATTGCGGCATGGCACCCCCCCATTAATTTGTGTTATCTCACCCCCGCCTGCCATTTTTGATCTCCGAAGGCGGGCAGGCCGTTGGGGTGAGTATGATTGATGTTGATTGGTCCGTCCGAGGCTTGGCCCTCGGATGGATTATCTTTCCCCTTCGGGGAAAATATCAGAATGCCACATTCGCACCCAAGCCCGCCTTAAAGCGGCCGCGGCCTGCGCCTCCTGCAGAAATCGTTCTTTTGACGTGGGATCCTGATTGACCCTCTCAGGGAGAAACTTCAGCGCGACGGTGCGGTCGAGCTTCGTGTCCTGGGCCTTGTAGACGATGCCCATGCCGCCTTCGCCTAACTTTTCGAGAATCTTATAATGTGATATGGTTTGGCCGATCATGGGAATTGTCTCATTGAATCAATACGAGTTTTGAACAGACCGAATGAGTTACTCTTTACTTTGAGTATAACTCCTCCCCACAAGCATCACATAATGATCAACGGTCACGTCGTCGCTTGTCGCCACTTTGCTCTTTGACTCCTTTTGTCGGCCCATTCCCCAATCCGACAACCCGGAAAGGAAATGCCGTTGGGACTCGAGCAGCGCATCGAACTGGCCGCCATGCTCGTATGCCTGCGCCGCACGTTCGCTTTCCCATTCGGTTACGGAAATCAGCTCGTTCGGATTGTCGGCCGGGGCGGCTATGAACGCTCTTCGGCATCCCTGTACTTTCCGCAGCACCGGAATCACCTTTTCCGTATAGTGTTTTTTGAATTCGTTCACTTTTTCTGTCCTGAACTTAAGAGAAACCATGCGAAGAAAAATCTCTCCCCGGGGATTCTCGTGGGGGGATGCGACCTCGAATTTCCGTACCTCGGGTTCATCGGTGGAAGAGGTGTATTCGAGCTTCAGGTCTTTGGTAAGCCGGATCTGTGGTTCTGAGGATTCAGAAAAATGCGGACTGAGAATCTTTACGAGTCTGTCATATTCTCCGCTCTGTTCAAAGTCGTGCGCTTCACGTTCGCCCGTCCAAAACGTCAGGGAAATGCAATCCTCGGGATTGTGTGTGCTTTGAAGCAACGCGCCATAGCGGCATCCTTTTGTCACGGCAAATGCCGGGAGGATGGAATTCTCATAGGTGGACTTGAACTGATGGAGTTCGTCCGGTTTTACGTGCATTTTGACGGTACGCATGAACATGGTGCCAGCCTCCTTTCGAACTCAACCCCCCGCCACAAAGACGGCGGGCAGGCCTAACTCCCCCTTCTCTTCCGCCAAAGGCGGACAGGTGGGAAGAGAAGGGGGAAGGGGGGATGAGTTGGAATCTTGGTTTAACTGCTTCGTTGGAAACGCTGTACTCCTTACACAAATGTCGTCATTGAAACACATTCTCCAGCATTACCAATCGTGAACTGAGTCGCGGAGTCACAAAGACAACTTCTTTCCCATCATAGCTTGGTTCAATGGACCGGTTCCTCAGTCCGACAAATCGTGCGGGAAGAACAATCTCCTTGCCTCCCGTAAAGGAAATTGAACGCACCTTGTCAGGAGATTCGAACTGAAGAAACGTTCCCGACTGGGTGGAACGAGATGTCCATCTTCCCAAGAACGGCGGGGCAGAACTGAACTTTCTTGGCATTCCGCGAAAAGCCGGCATGATCACATCACCTGTTTGTTTGAGGAGGTCGGCAACACTCGTGGACTGAACGTCCACAATCCACCAACCCATCGTGGCCAACCGCCAGTCGTAATAGCCAATGGACTTCTGACCGAAGTACCAAACCGCAAGAGAGTCATCCATAAACCGTCGCGACGTGCTTTTGGAAACGGTAAGGAGATATGAACTCCGGGGATCAAGGGCAAGAATGTGATCGTTGTCGGCCCAAAGAACCCCGGGGAAATCTCCCGCCAGCCTCGGCGCCCCCGGGTTTTCGGTATCGACAACAAACGTTCTGGGTTTTAGCGTATCAATGCCGGGACCATGAGGGAATATCACATAACTCACCAGACGACCGTCGGGAGACCATCGCGGAATCCGGGCATTGGGGAGCCCGTTGGTGAGTTTACGCCGGTTGTTCCCGTCCCGGTCAACAACATACACGTCACACTGCTCTCGTAAGGGGTCCGGATCGCTCATCACGAAGGCGATTCTGTTATTGTCAGGTGAAAAACTTGGTTCCCAAATCTCGCGTTCGTCAAAACTGATTTGCCGCATTGACGATCCATCGATATTGGCGGTCCACAGAAAACCGACCGGTTGCTGCTGCAAATACACGAGATCGTTGCCGGAACCCGCGAAACTCACGGCAATATCGGGTCCGGCTCCTTTCGTTACTTGAACAACCTCGCCTCCCGAAGCAGGGATTGCCCACAAGTTCGTATTCCCCCCTCTGTTCGACGAAAAGATAATTCGATCGTCTTTCGTCCATTCCATGGCATCAATGTTTTCCTTTCCGTCCGTCAGTTGTTTTTCGCTTCCAGTTTCAATGTTACGGGTAACGAGCACCTGTGATTCGGGTGAAAAGGACCTGATCCATGCAATCGATTTTCCGTCATACGACCAACAGAAATTGTACCGGTAGTTTCCTCGCGCAACGAATAACGAATCTTGAAATTCCCTTTTGAGATCGGATCCATCCGCTCCAACGCTCCAGAACTCAACGAACGGAGATTCTGACCGTATACGGGAATTTGTGGGTTGGCGAATAAAGCCCACGCGCGCCCCATCCGGACGCCACTGAGGCGAGCTGCCACGCGGCACCAGCTTTCTGCTTGTTCCGCCCAACGCGGAAATCGCGAAGATGTCATAGGTGGAACCATCGGCGCTGGGCTTATCATAGACGACCTGGCTTCCATCCGGAGAGATGTCAGCGCTTTGCTGAATGAACACCGTTGCGTCGGAGGTGATCTTGCGAGGCTCCCCGCCCCCGACATGCATATAATAGATGTCCCATTCTCCATTCGCGTTTCCGGCCGGGAAAGCGATCCACTTTCCGTCAGGTGAGAGACTTGGATAGGAATACTGGGTGAAGGGGACCTGGAGGACACGCGTGGTCATGTCGGGATTGACGGAAATTCCCCCAGGTGTGAAAATCAGCAACCCTGCGGCGGCAAGAACAAAGATCGCCGCTCCTGCAATTCCGTAACGGACCCATGGTTGTCTTCGGCCGACTGCCGGGATTTCGGATTGAGGATCCTGACCCGAAGCGGCGTTGGGTGGGGTCGCGGGTCCGGCGGGGAAGGCCGGAGCCCTCATGACGCGGCTGGTCTTCTTCTGCGCCCGTCGGAGTTCGCTGACGATATCGTCCATGTGCTGATATCGGTCGGCGGGATCTTTTTCCAGGCATTTTGCAATGAGATTTGAAAGGAGGGGAGAGACTTCCGGCCGCAAAGACTCGAGCGGTTGCGGCTCCTCGTTGACAATCGAATAAACCATCGCGGCTTCATGCTCACCTCTGAACGGAAGTTTGCCGGTGAGCATTTCAAACAAAAGCACGCCAAAAGAAAAGACATCACTCCGGAGATCGACCTCTCCGCCTTGAATCTGCTCGGGGGCCATGTATCCGAGAGTACCGACGGTGCTTGATGTTTTCGTGAGCTTGAGCGAGCCCTTGAGCTTCGCAAGGCCAAAGTCCATCACCTTTGCCTGACCTTTGGCGGTCAGCATGACATTGTCGGCCTTGATATCCCGATGAACAATGCCCTTGACGTGAGCTTCCTGGAGAGCTTCGGCAATCTGAAGAGCGACGGCGGTCGCATCCTCGACCCTGGCGAAGGGAATTCTTCCGCGCAGGGTTCCGCCGTCAATATGCTCCATGACGATGAACATTTGTCCCTGGCTTTCCTCGACGCCGTGAATCGTACAGATGTGTGCATGATTTAGTGCAGCAGCCGCCTTGGCCTCCTGCATGAAGCGCGCCTTGGTGTCCTCATTGATGGACACGTGTGCCGGAAGAAACTTGAGGGCCACAGAGCGGTCGAGGTTGGTATCCTGGGCTTTGTAAACAACGCCCATTCCCCCTTCGCCCAATTTCTCTAGTATCCTATAATGTGAAACTGTGGTACCTATCATGGTAATTTCCAGACTAAAATAATTGGGCTTCGGGGGACAGGTCCGCCCTCTCCAAGCTTCTCCAAGATTTTGTAATGGCTTATGGTTGAGCCGATCATATATTGCCTTCAGGGAAGAAGAAAAATGAAAGAATCAAACAGCAATAAAACAGCAAAAACAAGAAGAAACCGTGTTTCCTTTTTCTTTTTGACGTTTGATTTCAGTTTGCCATTTTCTGTTTTCTCTTTCTAACATTCTTATTTCTTCATTACCCCGATCACTCCGCACGCGAGCCGCCCGCCGGCATCGCCCGTCGGTTGGGATTTCAGATCGTCCTCTTTTTCATGCACGATCACTCCGTACCCGATGACCGCATGCGGACCTGTCAGAGTAATAAGGGGATCCACGTAGTCGAGCTTGGCGTTTCCGTCTTTGTCCGCTTCGAGGTTCCCCATATCGCCCACATGCCGTTTTTCCATCATGGGTCCACTGTGCGGCATCCCTGCGGGATTAAAATGTCCGCCGGCCGAAATGCCGTTATCGGCGCTGCAATCTCCGTACTCGTGAATGTGAAAGCCGTGCTTTCCCGGAGTCAGGCCTGTGATCCTGGCCATGACATGAACACCTTTGTCCGTCTTTTCAAAGGTGACAATGCCGGAGACGGAAGAGCCTTTCGTCGGATGCAGAACGGCGATGGCTTTCGTTGGGCCGGCTTCGAAATCAGATCCATGCTTCATCTGGGCCCCGGCGGTGAAAATAATGATAGACAGCAGAAAGGAAGAGATCAGAACGAATCGAGTTCTCATAACACTACTCCAGTTTTTTTGAGGACCAAGTGGATGGGCTGTCGGATTTCAATTCTGCTGCTCTCTGCGGACAAGGTGTATCCGCGAGACAGGCGTTGTGACAAGTCGATTGCCGAATTCGAGGCACAATCCGCACGCCGCGGCAAAACCCGTCATGATGGCGCTTCCCCCCCAGGTGCAACCCGCGATTGTTGTCTTCATTGGGGAAAGTCCTTTCTTGTCGAACCATCCTCCTGCGACCTCATACGTGTTGTTGCCTAACGCGTAAATGCGATAAGTCGAATTCCGGGTCCTGACAAAGAGAAAATCGCCCCGGTGAAGATAAGTCTTCTCCAATCCCGAGATGTGCCCGACCGATTGAATAATAGAATCAAGCGCCGCGAAATTTCTGAGTTGACCGGGCATCTTTTCCTCCTCCTGATCGACAGGGAAAAACATAATGGCTCAATGAGTCATGTCATTCGAGCGCCTTTACCGCTACTGTATCCTCTTTACGACCACCACGGTCATATCGTCAGCTTGTGGCGCTTTTCCTGCGTGATGTTTTGCCGCTTTGATAATCTCGTCGAGGAGTTCGGAGGCGGATCGGGAACGGTGCTCCTGAATGACGGCGAGGAGACGGTCTTCACCGAACTGTTCCTCTTCCGGATTCATGGCCTCGGTAATTCCGTCGGAATAGAGAATGACAACATCGTTCGTATTCAGAGGAAGTGTCTCTTCTTCGTACACGGAAGACTCCATAATGCTCAGGACCAGGCCTCCCGTGCCGAGACGCTTGAACTCTCCGTTGCTTCGGACAAGAAACGGATTGTCGTGGCCTGCGTTGCAGTAGGAAAGATGATGGTTCGTGAGATCGAGGATTCCGTAGAAAAGCGTGACAAACTTGTCGGGACCGGTGCTCCGATGAAGAAGCGTGTTGGCCCTTTCAATGCTCTGTTTTGGAGGGGACGAGAGAAGGGTTTGACTGCGGAGGGTTGCCTGGGTGTTGGCCATAAGAAGGGATGCCGGGAGCCCTTTGCCGGAAACATCGCCAAGGCAAATCGACCATCGGCCGTCATCCATTGCGACGAAATCAAAGTAATCACCGCCGACGACCTGCGCCGGAATATTTTTCCCGACGATTTCATACCCGGGGAGTTTTGGGAATTCCCGGGGAAGGAGTTCCGCTTGAATCTTTGCCGCCAACGCCACCTGTTCCTGCATCTTGATGTACTCTTGTTGTTCTTCGTGCAGGCGGGCGTTTTCGACAATCTGGGCCGACTGAGCGGCGATGATCGCCAGAAGCCTTTGATCGTCGTCGCTAAATGTCTGTCCGGCCTTCTTGTTGTAAACAGTCAACACTCCCGTCAGTTCGGACTTGACAATCATGGGAACGCACAAGAGGGATTGGATTTGTTCCTCCCAGCGGACACCGCGAAAACGCTCATCAGCTGAAGGGTCGTTGATCAGGAGGGGCTTCTTGTTCAGTTGCATCCAGCCGAGCAGGGTCTGGTTGAAATGGAATTGTTGGCGATCGTTGGAACTGACCATGGTGCGAACGAGCGTCACCATCGGTTGATCTTCTCTCCGGTCCACGAGGGTGATCACTCCCTGCTCCGCGCTCATCGCCCGAAGGGAGCGTCGGATAATCGTCTGCATGATTTCCTGGGAATTGAACGAGGACCCTATGGCGCGGGCAAGGTCGTTGAGGACGGAAAGTTCCTCGACGGCCCGCTTAAGACGGGAGTTTTCCTGCTGAAGGACTTCGAGTGAGGACGGCGCGGTGGTCTCGCTGCCCATGCAACTGCCTCCCAGTGGTTGTCGGGCTGTGAAGGAAAAGAAACTTGAGCCCCAAGGTAACCATGCAACCACTGAGATGCAACGAGAACACCGGCAGGGATTCTCAGACCTGGGAAAGGAAGCCCTGCCGTATTCGGAAGGCTATTGGATCTTTCCTGATCGAAGTTCCCGGGCGATCCTGTCCGCTTTATAGATATCCTCGATGGCCTCAAGAATTCCGGCGGAGTGGACAGAAACGCATCGGTTTTTCGTATCGTCAAAAATAAAATCGCCCGGAAGGCTCTCGATGTTGCCATCGAAAGCAATCCCGACAACTTCAAGATTGCGATTCAACACCGGACTTCCGGAATTTCCACCAATGATGTCGTTGGTGGAAATGAAATTGAACCGCGCACTCATGTTGAATGAAGGCGGCGGATTTTTCCACCGTTCGGGAACGGACCAGGGGGCCTTTTGCTGATAGGAATGATAACGGTCGTACATGCCATAGTATGTCGTGTAGACAGGCGCTATGGTACCGTTGTATTCATAGCTCTTGACAACACCGTCGGCGATCCGCAGCGTAAAGGTGGCATCGGGCGGAATAGAAGTTCCATAGATGTCGAACACAGCTTTACCCAGAACCTGGACGCGGGCCTGTTCGCGGGAGACCGCATCAGAGTATTTGGAGCGGAGGGTCCGTGCATGATCCGCAGACTTCGAAACATAGGCGATGAACGGGTCCGCTGAAGAGAGGATCTCCGCGGGCGATTTCGAGAGAAGTTCTGCAACCTGCTCTTTGCTCGTGAGCGTCGTTCGCTTCATGAGGGATGCCGCGGCATCACGGGAGTTCATGCGGCCTTTGAACGCGCTGAATGCATCATGGGTTCCAATCGCAGCGGAAGCCCACTCGAGATAGGACGCCAGGATCGCTTCATCCAGCTCGGTGTTGACCGTCGTGGAAGTGATGCGCCCTTTCACTGATTCGAGGGTCTGTCCGCGAAGCCGTTCTGCGCGTTCCGCTTCCGGTAATCCTGCGATCATGGCATAATCAACGATCGAATTCGCAAGGCTGAGAACACTTGGGCGGCCGATGCCGGTGAAGGTCAGGGCCTGAACCTGGAGGAACAGCAAGGCCTTTTCGCGTTGAATGGTCTCGATATCGGGCCACACGCGCCCGTATTGGGACATCAGGGCCGGCTTGGCCGTGACGCCCGCACGGAAGGTGCGTTCAAAGTCGCGTTTCTTCGCCATGATGATCGGGTCATGCAATCCCTGGACTCTGCCCACGTAAACCTTCTGGCTGTTGGAGAATCCGAAAAGTGATGTTTGATATTGGAGTTTTTGATCGGGATGCCGTTGAAGATATGCGTTATAGACACCGACCATGTCATTCAGCCGGTCGAGAATGAACGGATAGGTGTGATCCCGATTGAATTCGAGCTGGGCAACGGTAAAAAGCCTGCTCGTTCTGCCGGGATTGCCGACCACAAAAACCGGTTCGCCCTCCTGGGCTCCTGTTGTGCTCCAGCGAAAGTAATTCTTTGTTTTGAGGGGGTTGCCCTCATCGTCATACACCCGGAAGTACGAGATGTCCAGATCATAGCGTGGGTAGGTGAAGTTGTCGGGGTCGCCGCCGAAGAACGCCACTCCCTCTTCTGGGGCAAACACCATGCGGACGTCATTGTAACGCTTGTAGCCGTACACGGAATATTTTCCGCCGTTGTAGAATGTGATGACGTTGCACTGCAATCCGGTCTTCTCCGCGTAGCGTTTCTCCACCTCGGCGATCTTTGCCGTCCGGTTGGTGATGCGCTGTTCATCGGTCTTTCCGGTTTCAAACGCGCCGACCACCTCCCCGGTCACGTCCTCCATCAGGACGAGCTGGTCGACATAGAGACGCGGAACCCTGCGTTCGTCGGCCAGGGTGGGGGCATAGAATCCGTCCTCGGGGAGGTTTTCGCCTTCCTTGTTGACTGCGTCGAGAGCGCCCCGGGCGCAGTGGTGATTCGTGAACACCAGGCCGTCCTCAGAGACAAACGAGGCCGTGCAATTGGGAAGTCTGAGTGAGCCGAGCCGGGCCTTTTCGAACCAATCGGTGCCGGGAGCAAAATTATAGGCCCGCTTGAAGTAGTCGACGGGCGGAAAGTCGAACGTCCACATTTTCCCCGTGTCAAATTCGCCGGCACGTACGGTATCGACGTTGAAGAGAGACGATGCGGCCTGTTGCTTGACGACCGGCGCCGTGGAGCACCCGGCGGCGAACAGCAGTGCCAGGAGAACTGCCAGAATGGAAACAGTGGAAGTGCGCATAGGATAACCTCGAGGTTTTGTCGTTTGGGACTTTTACTGCAGTGAAATTAAGGTAGGGAGAAGATGGTGGGGATGCAATAACGAAACAACGAGGGGACGAGTCAACGAAACAACGAGAGAACGAGTCAACGAAACAACGAGGGGACGAGTCAACGAAACAACGAAGGGACGAGTCAGCGAAACAACGAAGGGCGAATCAACGAATCAACGAAGGGCGAATCAACGAATCAACGAAGGGCGAATCAACGAATCAACGAATCAACGAAACAACGAAACAACGAATCAACGAAATCAAAAAGGAAGTCCGACCTTTCACTCTGAAATCCCGAGGAAGAGTCGGACTTCAAGTTCGGACAACTACTTCTGACAACTACGCTGCCGGCTTCGTCTTGAATACCATTGCCAATGCCACGCCACAGATTATGTATTCGACAATGGAGTACAAGAACCACTGCAGTGCGAGATAGTAGGGGATGGGCATGGACGCGTACGAGCCGTATCCCATCGAGATGCCGAACATTACTCCGATATACGCACCGTACCTCACGCCCTCCGCAATCCCTTTGTTCTCATAGCCCTTCGAAAAAATCAAAGTGAAGAAAAACGCTACGACGGCATCCACCACGAAGATGATCCACATTTTCATCTCGGCTTCCGGCCTAACCATCCCCTCCATGGTTGAATAGGTCGAGCTCAGCAGAACGCCGTGGATAACCATGCCAAGTATCACCAGAAGGACGAACACGACGCCCGCCCCAACCCATACTTTATTCATACTTCCTCCCGAAAATTGTGAAGGAACAATGAACGGCGAATCGGTCCATCCTACGAAAATGGCGGGCCAGAGTCAAGGAGGATCGCCACACCTCAGTCCAGCCAATGTTCAGAATGACAAGACACCAAGGATTTTTCCTGCAAAGAGATAAAGAACGAGGATCGTCAGGAACCATCCGGCGATGTCAAGGATGAAGCCGGATCGAATCATGGCTCGAAGGCTGACATAGCCGGATGAATAGACGATCGCATTCGGTGGAGTGGCGACGGGGAGCATGAATGCCATGGAAGCGGCAAGCGCAGCCCCAACAGCAAGGGTAACGGGGTTCTCGCCCGAACGGATTGCTATCGAGATCACGATAGGTACCATCATGGAGGTCACCGCCGTGTTGGAAGTGATCTCGGTGAGAAAGTTGACCAAAAGCACCACGAGAATAAGCATGACCAGCGTCGAAGGAGTTCCAATGATTTCGACGAACGACAACGCAAACAGTGAAGCCAGGCCTGTCTTGAACATTGCTTCCGACAATGCTATTCCGCCTCCAAAAAGAAGAAGCGTCCCCCAATCGACAAATTTCGAATCACGCCAATCCAGGACAAAGACTCCCTCGCGCAAATTCACGGGAACAACAAAGAGCAGTAGCCCCATGGAGATGCCGATGGCATATTCGTCGACCCACGCGAAACGGTTGGCAATGGATACAGGCAAAATTGCATCCCAGAATGGATTGGTGAGCCAAAGGATCACGGCCAACAAAAAAATCATCACCGTCATGGTCTCACCCCGTGAAACCGGCCCGAGGATCCTTCGCTGGTCTAGTAAACTCTCTCTCGCTGCGTTCAGTTGGAGTACTTCGGGCGGATTCATTTTCAGCAGGATCCACCAGGCGAGTGGAATAAGCGTGAGCACATGCGGAACACCGAATGCCATCCACTGTAAGAAAGAGATCGGTTCGTACGCAGGGTTCGCGCCGAACGTAGAATTCAAAATACCAATAGCGATCCCATTGGGAGGACTTCCAATAATGGTTCCGACTCCGCCAATCGATGCCGACCACGCGATCCCGAGCATGAGCGCTGTGCCGAATCTGGAGGAGCCGGGACTCATGTTCAGCAAAGTCAGAATTCCCAGGCCGAGCGGCAGCATCATTGCCGCGGTGGCAGTGTTGGATATCCACAGGGAAAGAAACGCGGTCACGGCCATGACACCAAGGAGAATACTCCGTGTGTCATTGGCAATTGATCCGCGTGTCAGGAACCAAAGCGTAAACCTCCTGTCGAGTTTCCATTTTTGCATGGCTCCGGCGAGGAGGAATCCGCCAAGGAAAAGGAAAATCACGGGATTCGCATAGTTTGCGAGGACGTTGTGAAGTGAGAAATACACCTCGCGGCCATCGTGAAAGCCGACTGTTCGGAACCATGGAAGGAAAAAGAGAGGCAGGAGCGCGGTGGCCGGAAGGGGGATTGCCTCCGTAAGCCACCAAACGACCATTAGTACCAGCAGAGCAAGTACCGTTTGCATGGAAACGGCCAGCTCTTCGGCGGTCAAAACTGGGGGTCCGGCAGAGGAGAGAACTTCTTGTGCCGCGCGCAGGAAGACAGAGAACACCGGTGCGACTGCAATGATGGCAGAGGCACTCAGGCCAAGCAAAAATCCGATCCGTTTTGCATTCACCGCGTTTTACTGGTTCTGTTCTTCTGTCCTCGCGGAAGGGGCTGAGATGACCGATCCGAAGAAGAGGCCATTGAGAAACAACCTGTTGGTCCCAAACCAGAACGCCCGAAAATTCGGATTATCGCTCATGACGATCACGCGCCCTGATTGGAGGGCGGATACCACGACCGCCGCCGATCCTGCGACCCGCTTTGCATGTTGAGGATTCAGATAGCCGGACACCAGCGGGTTTTGCGTGTAACGCACGGGCGTTGCGAACGGGTTTGAAGACGGTTCAAGGAACAGCATTCCGGTCCGCAGGACGTGCATCGGAGATCCGGCATAGCCATACAACAACGGATGCGTGTTGTCATACTGTGTTTCGAAGATAGTGCCGGGAACGGCAAGAGCACGCGTATATTTTTCATAACTCTCGTAAGGCCGCATGGCAGTAACGGAATCCTTTTTCGCGGCATCAGGCCGGACTTTAGCCGACGAGAGCTTGTTGGCTATTGCCCATTCAGCGCCCTGCTCAAAGGCAAGCAGAGTTCCGCCATTCTGCACCCATTGTCGCAGAGTAGACTTGCCTGCGGAATCAATAGCCGATCCTCCGGCAATGACAATCGCGGTGTACCGATCAAGCCGCGTTCGGGCAATCGATTGCGGCTCTAGGAGCGTGATGTCCATCTGAATCCTCTGGTCCAGAAGATGCCACGCCTCTCCGATATCTGTGGCAGGTACGCCGGTGCCCGCAACGAGAGCAATCGACGGAGGTTTGACGGTTACAAAATCAGAACTTCCAAGATCGATCCCCGAGGGTGTTGATCCGGTCTGAAGTGCGTAGACTCTCAGATTGTCCTCGAGGACAGCCCGGTCAATCAATGCATTGATGGTATCGCGCTTTGCCGTTTGAATACTCAGGGGGAGCAGAATGGTGCCGTGGTCAAAACTTCGCAATCCATCCGCTGTTGCGGCCTGAAAGGCTTTTGTAGCGACCTTTGCGATCACGCCGGCACGGAGCAGGCGATTGAGGGCTCTCGGAGCATAATAATCACTCCATTCAAAGACATAGGCGTAGGAGTTCTTTTGACCCTTAAATACTCCTGACGATGCAATTCCATCAGAACCGATAGTGCCGAGAAACGTTCGGTCAACGGAACGGAGTTCCGACCACGGAATCCCGAACGCGAGCGGCAGTGTCCAGGTGGAAATATCATAGAAGAGACTGTCCGAAAAGCTCGTCCGTTTATCGAACAGAGAACTCAGGAGCCGGAACTGAGTCTGGCCCGTCGGAACGACAAAGGCAAATTCAGGTCGAAACTCATTGCCGTTGGCGCGAACAGATTTTGCCAGCGGATGGACGGTGATCTGATGGCGGCGAAGCAGATCGACAAGATGCAGCGTGCGTGCCCTGTCCGATGGAGAGCCGAACACATAGGCTTTCACCGGTGTTCTTTCAGCGTCACGCAAAGCATTCGAGAAGAACGCCCGCTGATGATTGAGAAGATCGATGCGGAGGGCCTGCGCGGCAGCAAGACTGGAAAGCGACGTGATGACCTGATTCCGAATCGTGAACGGAAAATCTACAAGACCGTTGGAGCTTTCCTGCACATGGCCGCGGGAACTTGCCTGCTCAAAGAGAATGCCGATACCGCCGGTGATATCAGGGTAGGAAGACCCTTTTCCGACGTAAAAATCGTCGAATCCCTCTTCAGAATAATAAAGCGATCCGGCTTGGTTGAGCGCCTTCTCATGAAACTGCGCAATTCTGGCCGTGAGGGCCCGCGCTTCCGGCGGGGTCAAGGGATTTTCCCTTGAGGCGACGCCGGGCTGAAAGAAGAATGTGCTCCCGGTTCCCATCTCATGGTGGTCCGTCAGCACATTGGGCCGCCAGCGATAGTATTGATCGATCCGCCCCTGCGACTCCGGATGTTGAACAGGCATCCAATCGCGGTTAAGATCGAACCAATAGTGGTTTCCGCGTCCACCCGGCCACACTTCGTTATGTTCGCGGTTGGCTGGATCCGCAACAAGCTGCCGGCCTTTGTGCATATTGGCCCAGGTTGCAAACCTGTTCAGCCCGTCGGGATTGATGGAAGGGTTGAGAAGAATAACTGCTTCCCGCAAGGTCTTTTCGATCGCAGCCCCTTGTGCCGCTGCGAGGTAGTAGGCGACGAGGACGGAGGCATTGCTTCCGCTGGATTCGTTTCCATGGACGCTGTAACCCATCCAGATCACGACCGGCATGCGATCGACGGCAACAGAAGCAGAACCCGATGGGTTGCTTAAACGAAGGTGTTCTTCGCGGATTCGTTCGATGTCTGCATGATTCTCCGGAGAAGTAATGGTCAGCAACAGCATGGGCCTCTCTTCGTACGTCCTTCCGAATTCCATCAGCGTGATCCGATCGGAAACGGCGTCAAGGGTCTTTATATACGAGTGGATCTGTTCCGGCGTCAGATGCCATTCTCCCACCTGAAAACCGAAATACGATTGCGGAGTCGGAATTGCAGGATCATAGGCCATTCCTGAAGGGAGGAAGTATTCCAGCGGCTTCTGCGAGAAGAGGATTGACGATGGAAGAAAGAGAAGTATGGCAAAAACAAGAATGCGGGAGACGATCATCACGAGTCCTTCAAAGTTCAAGGTTCACAGTTCGAAGTTCAAAACTCAGGGCGGTGTTTCGTTAACAAGGGCTTCATGGTTGCGAGGGATTTTGCCCTATGGCTGATCGTGTTCTTCTCTGAATCAGATAATTCCGCGTAGGTGACCTTCATGCCGTCCGGAAGAAAAAGTGGATCGTATCCGAAGCCGTTCGTTCCGCGCGGCGTTTCTGCGAGAACCCCCGTGCAAATGCCTTCCGTCAATTCCTCGTACCCTTCACCAACAAGGGCAAGCACGGAACGAAATTGCACCCGCCGCCTTCGCGGAGCAACGCCGCGCATTTCGATCAGGAGTTTATCATTGTTGTCCGTGTCCGAGGCGCTGTCGCCGGCGTACCGGGCCGATCGTACTCCCGGGCGCATGTTCAGATAAAACACCTCGAGGCCGGAATCGTCGGCGAGGGCGGGCAGTTTTGTGTGCCGGTGGACCGTACGCGCTTTCTTGAGTGCATTTTCCTGAAAAGTCTCTCCGTCTTCCACCAGCGGCGGAATTCCGGGGAAATCATCGAGCGTGAGCAGGTCAACACCCATATCGCCAAGAATCGTCTTTATTTCCCGAAGTTTGTGGCGGTTATTGGTCGCGACAACAAGTTGCTTCATGCGCTCTGTTTCCTTGGAAAGAGTTTATAATAGATGTTGAGAGCAGCTCCGCCCGTCGTGACGATGTTCAGCACGGAGAAGACGGGATCTCCCACGATTAATGCGTAAACGGCGAGACTCACACTGCCGACCGCGGAGAGAACGAGGAACGTAAGATTGACGGGACATCGCCCGAGCTTGATGGTTTCAATCGATTGGGGAATCCAGCAAAGAACGATCGCTGCAAGGCCGAGGTAGCCTATCCATTGGAAATTCATAGTGAAGGGTGATGGGTTAAATTCGAAAAGTCAATTTCTGAGCACGAGCAGCGCTGTTTCGAAATTTAGGGCTTAGAATTTGTTTTGAACCTCGTTCTTCGGATTTTGTGTTTTAGCGACGAATTAATATCTGATCTTATCCTCCATCTGTTCCCATTCCGTGAAAACACTGAGGGCTTCTGTGCTCTCTATGTGGACGGTGGGAATTCTTCGATCAATATGCGGCAACGTGATTTCGCGATAAAGAAACTCGTCGTCAAATCCGATTCGCATAGCATCTTTGCGTGTGTTTGCGAATATTAAGCGACGGAGCCTGGCCCAGTAAATGGCTCCGAGGCACATGGGACAGGGTTCACAAGACGTATAGATCTCGCAATCGTCGAGTTGGAAGGTTCCAAGGGAACGACAGGCTTCCCGGATTGCCACAATTTCCGCATGGGCGGTCGGATCGTGGGTCGATGTGACAAGATTGGTCCCTTGGGCGACAACGCTGTTTCCACGGACAATCACAGCACCGAAGGGGCCGCCCTTTCCATCGCGGATATTGCGGCGGGAAAGTTCGATCGCCTCCAGGAGAAAAGCCTTTGAAGTTGATTGCGGCTGCACGATCGTTGATTCAAATCTGTATGGGGAAATTCATTCAGGCCAACAGCGCCTCCATCGCTTTTTCAACCCGATCCACACCGATCACCTCGATCCCGTTGTTGTTCTTCAGCCCCTTGAGGTTGTTTTGCGGGATGATGATCCGTTTGAATCCGAGTTTCGCCGCTTCCTGGACGCGTTTTTCGATCTGGCCGATGGTGCGGATCTCCCCACCCAGGCCTATTTCTCCGACGGCAACGGAACCCGAATCCACTGGCCTGTCGCGGAGGCTTGAGGTTATCGAAGTCGCAATTCCCAGGTCAACAGCCGGCTCATCGATCTTGATACCGCCGGCGATGTTGACGAACACATCATGAGTTCCCATGCCAAGCCCCACACGCTTCTCCAGGACCGCCAGAAGCAGCGACAGACGGCGAGTATCCACACCGGTCGTGGTTCGTTGGGGCATGCCGTAATTGGTTGACGTTACGAGGGCCTGGACTTCGATGAGGATCGGGCGGGAGCCTTCCATGCTGGCGACCACCGTTGATCCCGACGTACCGAAACTCCGTTCTGCAAGAAACACCTCCGAAGGATTCCGAACTTCCCGCAATCCGCTGTCGTGCATCTCAAAGATGCCGATTTCATTTGTCGATCCAAACCGGTTCTTCAGGGCGCGCAACACACGGTAGGAATAATGCGCTTCTCCTTCGAACTGAAGGACCGTGTCGACCATATGTTCGATAACCCTCGGGCCCGCAATCACGCCTTCTTTTGTGACATGGCCAATGACGACGATGGGAATTCCCCGTGTTTTGGCGAGACGAAGGAGCAACGCCGTGGACTCGCGAACCTGGCTGACACTTCCCGGAGCGCTTTCCAGACCGGGACGGTACATTGTCTGAATGGAATCGATGACGATCAAATCCGGTGTTCCCCGTTCGATGACATCGAGAATGAGGTCGAGGTTGGTTTCCGCAAGCAGCAAAATGTTCTTCGCAGAGGCAGACTGAAGGCGTTCGGCGCGGAGCTTGATCTGCCTTGTAGATTCCTCTCCCGTAATATAGAGAACAACCGAATCCTGTAATTGCAGAGCCAGCTGCATCATCAGCGTGGATTTACCGATCCCGGGATCGCCGCCCAGGAGGATCAGAGATCCGGGGACGATGCCGCCGCCGAGAACGCGATCGAATTCGCCGATTCGGGTACTTATCCTGGGTGATTCTTCGCGCTCAATGTCATCGAGGGAAACAGGTTCGATCTTCGAAGCAACCCCGGAAGGCTTTCGGGAGGTTTTGAGAGGGGACGGGGCTTCTTCGACAAACGTGTTCCATTCGGTGCAATTTGGGCATTTGCCCACCCAGCGGGGTGAAACGTACCCGCACGATTGACACACGTATTTCGTGATGATTTTTGCCATGGATTCTGAAGGGCCCCCGCCGCGAAGATGGGTGCAGCAATATAGCAACGGCACGAGAGAGATTCAACAAACAAAAAACCCCCGTGGGTTCCGGGGGTTTGTTCTGACACAACAACCGGTGCTACAAACGCGCTGACCGTTGTTTGGCCCGCGTGACGTTTCCGCTCATCGGAAAATCTCTTGCGACAGATTCGTAGTGTTCCTTTGCTTTGATTTTCTCACCCAGGTGTTCGTAGCACTGTGCGAGCATGAAATGCGCATCGGCAAGTTTCTCGGATTTATCATCCTGCAGGACCATTTCAAAATGCCTCATTGCTCCTGCGTAGTTCTTCTTTCCGTAGTTGCTTTCGCCGATCCAGTAATGGCAATTGTCGGCAAGCTTGGCGCTGACGTCGGAATTCAAAATGCTTTCAAACTTCATAATGGCAGCATCGTAGGCCTTGCTCCTGAAGGTGGCGAGGGCGTCTTTGTATGCCTCTGCCATACTGCTGCTCACCGGTTCAGACGAAGTACGGGCTGAGATGGCGGCGGATTGGGCCGCGACCCGGGCTGCTTCCTCGGCTTTGTTGGCACGCTCTTTCTCAGACATATATTTCATTTCGGCGTCTGAAAGCCGGGCGCTGAGGTTCCGACTGTCCTGTTCGAGTTTTACGATTTGCTGTTTGAGGCCGGTATTCTCTGTTTTCAGACCTTCAAGATTGGTCGGGGGAGGAGCCGTCTCGCGGACAACCGGCTCTTGAACCGGAGGCTCTTCTTTCTTTGGTTCCTCCTTTTTCGGTGCCGTGCCGATGAAACTCGTCAGGGCCTGCTGATCCGCAGCTTCCTCCACGGCCGGTTCGGTTTGTTCGGCCAGAGGTTCTTCATCGAACCCTTCTTCTTCCATCATCGCTTCCTCACTGCTTCCGCAACTCATCAGCGAAAAGGCGGAAAAAAGGACAGCACTAAAACCTATTCGCCGAATCACTCTCCACGGAACCAATGAACTGTTCGGAACCATACGTCCTCCAGGGATTTTCACTCAAGGGTGAACGAGCGCCGCTTCCATTCCAGAATTTTGTGTTTGCGGGCGTGAGCGTTCAAATGGAAGCAAGCATAATGCCTTTTTTTGAAGGCTCGGGTTAGTACACACAAGTTTGTTTTTGGAATTAGCACCAACACCGCTAATGTATCAAACCCCGTTTTTAAAGTCAAGTTGGTGTTTTCAACCACGAAGACTTAAAGGATACAAGGGATCGAATTTTGTGTCTTCGTGGTTTAATCTTTATATTGCCAACAATGAGAACGCTGATTGGTGCAGGAATTATTACCGCAATGCTGGTGACCGTGCCGGGATGCTCGTCCACGGGGGATTCTGTGCGTAAAGGTGAGGAAGAATCCCGTGGGGAAAGCGCGCTGGCGATTCCGGATCAGGTAAAAGAGGCAAACAGGGAAAGAGCGCTGAAGCATTTTATCGACGGAGCGCTCCATGATTCCAAGGGAGACTATCCGAAAGCCATCCTGGAGTATCAGGATGCCCTTCGGTACGACCGTGACCCTGCCATTTATTATGCACTTTCCAAGGATTATTCGATCATTGGAAAGCACGCCCTGGCCGCGCAGGCCGCCCGGGAAGCCATCAGGCTCGATTCGACCAAGATCAGTTACCGCGAAAACCTCGCGACAATTTATCTGAACGCATCGCAGCGAGACGAGGCGATCCGGGAGTACGAGAACATCCTTGCTCTGGATTCCAATTACGCGCCGGCGTGGTATGCTCTTGGACGGCTCCATCTTGCGAGGCGTCCGCTTAAAGCACTTGAGATATTCGAACGATTGCTCGATCGCGAAGGCGAATCAATTGAACTGTTGCTTCAGCTTGGCCAGATCTACGCTTCCATGGGAAAGTTTGAAAAGTCGGCGGACTGCCTCGAGCGGGTCCTGCGCCTGGAACCGGGAAACCGGATGATCCAGCTTCAGGTGGCCGAAATGCAACACAGGGCGGGGAAAACAGAAAAGGCCGTGAAGATCCTCGAGTCCATGATCGAGGTGGACGACAGTGATGTGGAAGCACTCGCAACCCTTGCGGACATCAGCATGGAACAAAGGGATTTCGCGAAAGCAACGCGGTTGTTTGAGCGACTGCTCGCGATTCAGAAAGACAATCCGGAGATCATGCTCCGGGTAGGGGCCGCGTACTTTGGGCAGGCGGAAAGAGATTCTGCGATGCTTCTGAAAGCCAAAAAGCTTTTTGAGGAAGCGGCTGCGGGCATGCCGGAAAACTGGCGGCCTTTCTGGTATCTCGGCGCCATTGCGGAAATGCAGGGGAACGACTCCCTGGCAACCACGTATTTCGAACGCGTGACCAGTCTCGAGGGCGAGACCTTCGATGCCTGGTGGGTGGTCGCTACCCGCGCGTTCGACACAAACCAGCATGAAAAGGTGTTGGAACTGATGCAAAGAGCGAAACGCCTGTTCCCAAACGACTTCCGTGTTTACCTGCTGCTCGGACTTTCTTCCTCGCGGCTTAACCAGAATGAAGCAGCGGTGGAAAATCTTCAAAAATCCCTGGAACTAAATCCGGACGATGTCAATACGCTGAGCTCGCTGGCCCTCACCCTGGATGGTATGAAGCGATTTGAGGAATCCGACAGCCTTTATGAACGGGCCCTCCGGATCGATCCGAACTCCCATATCGTCCTGAACAACTACGGATACAGTCTCGCCGAGCGCGATCTCCAGCTCGCGCGCTCCCTCGAGATGTCACTCGAAGCCGTCAAAGCGGATTCTGCCAACTCTTCCTATCTCGATACGCTCGGTTGGATTTATTACAAGCTCGGAAATTATCCCGAGGCCGCCCGTTACATCGAGAAAGCCATAGCCGCCGGGGACGCAAGCGCTGTGGTCCATGAACACCTGGGGGATGTGTACTTTAGATTGAATGAAACGGCGAAAGCGCTGGAACTCTGGCAAAAAGCCCTCGACATCGATCCGGCCAATACCGACCTCAAGGCGAAGGTCCGGCGCGGATCACTATGAAAGTGTTTCTTTTTAGTCTTGCCCTTCTCCTTGCAGCGGGATGTTCTGCGGGGATCGGTTACGCAGATAGGTCCATTTCCCCGGCATTCATCGAAGATACCGTCCTTTCGAATCACAACCGCGTACAAACTCTTCTGGGCAGCGGAACAATTTCCGTTGAGACGCCCGAGATCGCACAAAATGTTTCTTTCGAGTTGACTCTGCGCAAGCCGGATTCTGTCATGGTCCGCATCGAAGGCCCCTTCGGTATCGATCTCGGATTGGCGTTGCTGACACGCCGGGAATTCTCCTTTTACAACAGCATGAACAACCAGCTCCTGAGCGGGCCGACCAATCCCACCAATCTGGCGCGCGTATTGCGTATTCGAATGGAATTTGACGACCTCCTGAATCTATTTTCCGGCGGCACTTTTCTCGCTGCCGACCGGGGACGGCCTTCGAAGTTCGATGTTGTTGAGGATGAGTACGTACTCACCTACGAACATGAACGCGGCTCGCGGCGCTACCAGGTCGATCCCCGTTCTTTTCAGATCGTCAAGATTGAGCATCTGGATCAAACCGGCGGTGTTGTGGTCGAGCAGACCTTCGGGAAGTTTCTCACGGAAGATGGTACAATTGTCCCACAATTGGTGCGTGCGTTGATGCGCCTTGAACGCAGAAGGCTCTCCATTGCATACTCAGACCTGGTGATAAACCCCCAGCAGTTGGAATTCCATTTTGATGTTCCGACAGACGCCGAAAGGGTGCGCCTCCCATGATCGCCGCACGATGTGCTTTCCTGAGTCTCCTGACCCTGTTCGTTCTCACTCCCGGTTTCCCGCAGAAAACACGAGAGATCACCAGGCAGGAACGGGAATTAGGAAAACTCCGCAGCGAGATCGCTGCCTTTGAAAAGCGGCTGCGTGAAAGCGAGAAGCGGGAACAATCAACCCTTGAACATCTGGACGATCTGGAGCAGCAATCGGCGCTTATACGGCAGTTGATCCGAAAGCTCCGGGAAGAGGAAAAAACGATCACGGGAGATATTGATCAGGCCAAAGTGTCCATTGACGGACTTGAGAAGCAGCTCCATGCGCTCCGTACACACTACGCCGGGTACGTCCGGTCGGTGTACAAGAACGGAAGGGTGTATGATCTTGAATTGTTATTTTCATCCAATTCCATCAACCAGTTGCTGATCCGAATCGAGTATTTGAAGCGGTTTTCCGGTCAGCGGGTCAATGACCTCAAGAAGATCGTGCAAAAGAAGACAGAGCTGGAGGAGGAGAACGATCAGCTTCAGCAGACATTAAAGAATGAACGGGCGTTGCTCGCGGAAAAGACGAAGGAAGAGCAAAGTCTGAAGACAAAAGCAGCGCAACGGCAAAGGGTATTGAACCGGATCCGGAATGACAAGAAGACCCTCCGTCAGGAGTTGTCGCGGAAGACAGCGGCTGTGAAGCGGATCGAGCAAATGATCGCAGATCTGATCGAGAAGGAACGCGTCAAGAGGGAAGAATTGCGCAAGCAACGCGAAGCATCGGCGGCACGAGAGCGCGAGCGGCTTGCTGCCGCAAACAAAGCGCCGGTCCCGGTTGTTGAAATCGAGCCCACGGGAGCTTTTGCCCAGTTGCGGGGGCGCCTGCGATGGCCGGTGGCATCAGGAGTGATCGCCTCGAAGTTCGGCAACCAGACGCATCCGGTTCTCAAGACGGTGACCCAGAATAGCGGCGTGGATATTTCCGTGAAAGTCGGTACGGACGTTGTGGCAGTGGCGGAAGGAGAGGTCTCGCTTATCTCGTTCATTCCGGGGTACGGGAACGTCGTGATTCTGAATCACTACAACGGGTACAGAACGGTCTATGCGCACCTTTCAGACATTCAAGTGGTTGAGGCACAGAAGATCCGTGAAGGCGATCCAGTCGGCAAGAGTGGTGACTCTCTCGCAGGGTCGATTCTGCATTTTGAGGTCTGGCAGGAGCGGGAGAAGATGAATCCGGAATTGTGGCTGGCGAGAAAAAGATAGTTGCCCCTTCAGTCGATCAATCGTTTTCCCCGCCGTTTGCACCAGGTCCCTTTGACCAAAAGAACTCCCACAAAAGCAAAAAAAGTCAACCCTAAGGTTGACCTTCAATCCGCGATCATCAATCCGCATTCCGCAATCGATTTGTGGGGGTGACTCGCCTACGTCCGTCGGACAAGCTGGAATCTACCGTAAAAAAAAGCCAGCCTTTTCATGCCGGCTTTTCAATTTCCAATTTAAAATTTTAAATGTTTCGTCGGGGTGACCCGCCTACGTCCGTCGGACAAGCTGGAATCTACCGTAAAAAAAGCCAGCCTTTTCATGCCGGCTTTTCAATTTCCAATTTCCAATTTAAAATTGTAAATGTTTTGTCGGGGTGACCCGCCAGAAAGCGTGGCGGGCAGGCAGGATTCCCCCTTTCATGGATGAACCTCAAAAGGGGTCCCTTCAATGATCGAACTCAGAAAGGGAGAACCTGCGACTTCTCTCAGTTGCAGTCGGCCTGATCCGCCAAAGAACACGGGCAGGACACAAGAAAGGGCCGACTTTCGCCGACCCTGAGACTCGCAAATCCCCTCAATTCATCAATTTCCCAATTACCAAATGTTTCGTCGGGGTGGCCGGATTCGAACCGACGACTTCTTGCTCCCAAAGCAAGCGCTCTAGCCAGGCTGAGCTACACCCCGCGTTTGACGATTATTCTACACGTTGCAGCGAAGTCCCGAGACCAACACCAGGTCCCGCCTCCATAGTAAGTTCTCAAAGGCGGGATCCTCGATTCGGCATCCACTCCACTTCGCTTCGCTCAGTGTCGTGGGCCGAATCGGGACTGAGCTACACCCCGCGTTTGACGATTATTCTACACGTTGCAGCGAAGTCCCGAG
>JBBEEC010000015.1:26827-40715 GCA_040880975.1 Bacteroidota bacterium
CTCCACTTCGCTTCGCTCAGTGTCGTGGGCCGAATCGGGACTGAGCTACACCCCGGGTAATCGATTGTCCCTCCCGTCGTAGCGAGGCCCCGCTATCTTCTGGCGGGACAGAACTACAAGGTAAGAAAGATGGGTTGTAGAAACAAGGCGGCCTGTTTCATTCCAAAGGAAATCAAACATGAACCACCATCAGAGGCACCTTCCAATTCGCCGGCAACCGAGATGGATTCGTGTCAGATCAATGGTCGATTAGGAAGCTATCGAATGAGGTCTGTAAGCTGCCGAAGACGACCGATGAGATTTGGGCAGCATGATGATTGGGTGTGAATCTCGTCAGATGGAAAGCACTTCGACTTGACACTAAAGAAGAAATAGACTACAATTCGTCAGGTCACGGTGTGCCGTATTCATTCCTGGGAGGGACACAATGCTCACATTCCGTTGCGGTGCAGCACGCACCGTTACAGCCTTTTTTGTTTTGTTTCTTTTCTACCTTCCTGATTCTGTCTCACAAATCACCATTCGTGAGAAGATTTCCATTAGTCCTGGAAAACCTCAAGCCGTCCAGTTCGAAACACCAACAAATCAATCCTTTCTGCGATTCACGTATCTGCGAAGGTCGGAAGCCACTGGAAGAATCGAGATCCAAGGTCCATGCGGAATCGATACGTCCGCTGAAAGTCCGGGGAATCCAGTATCCAATTTCAGTTCTACGGTTGTCCTGATTGATCCTGCTCCGCCTGGAGCTTACACGGTTACGGTCAGCGCGGTGCCGCCCAATCAACCTATTTCGGCAATCACTGTTGTTATTGAGAATGAAAATGGATTTGTGGCGTCACGAGGTTTATCGGTTCCTGGCGCCTTTCAGCAATTACATTTGTATTTCACCGGTTATTCGCTTTCGGCAACGAAGGATCTCATTGAACCAAATCAAAGCAACAGATTTTTTGCGGAGCCGGTGAGAGAATGTATTGCGACAAGGTTCAACACGGGTGGACCTTTAACATTGCGGATCATCGAAGGCGCTGAATTCGGTCAGTTTTATAGGGTTGAATTTGTTTTTTTCCCGGAATTCGAAATTCGATTTATTCCCCTCGGAACAGAAATCACAGCATTCTCGTCCCAACTTCAGGAAATTGACTATATCGCTGACGGGGCAACTCCTCCGCCCGGTGTTGCAAGAGTCGTTGCACAGGCCGAATGGAACGGAGTGTTTGAGGCAGACACATTCTTCGTCCAGGGTCCTCCGGCTTTTGACCATTTTGCAGTGGGTTTGGAAGAGGATACCATTGCCTTTACAGAGACATCAAAGATCTTCGTGCAAGCGAAGGATCCATCGAACAATGACATCGGGCTTGATGGCAGTGTTCTGTTAAGACTTTCGATTGACAGCACATTGTATGGGAGTTTTATTGCCGCAAATGGAGACACTGTTCCGTCTCCTCTCTCAAATGTGCTTTATAGCGATGCGAAAGCAGGGAATATCAGGTTTGCCGCCGTAAACAAGAATCCTGATTCTTTGGTAAATTTCAGAGTCATCGCCAAATTGCAGGAAGATACAACGCGGACCGGTGATACGACGCTCGTGTTGTTGGAGCAGACGTTGAAGATTGTGATGACAGCGCCGCGTGAAGTCCGCCCAACTATTTCAACAGAGAATAATGAACAGACACTAGTAGGAGATCGTCAAAAAGAGTTCGCCGTGAAAATGACCAAGGGGGGCAAAGCAGTATCAAATCACATGTTTCGGTTGCGGACCAATTATGTCAGAAAGTCGGGGGGGCATGACCACGGCGATACACCGAGCATAATACGTGCCGACAATAATGACAACTATGGTTTCTTTACTGCCAGCGGATCGGATATCCGGAGACGTCCGCTGGATGATGTAACAGGAATTGACGGTCAATTTAGAGCGGTGTACTACAGCTCGGCTTGGGGAGATACGATGAAGATACTTCTGGAGTCCAGAATCAACAATTTGTTAAAGGACTCAACAAGTGTTGTTGAAAAAGTGAGTAACCTTGAGGAACTTCCTGTGAATGCAAACTATGTGCCAATTGGTGGCACATGCAACCATCATGGATCCAGTGATAATCCAGGAGTCCCCGACAGTTGCAGGGCACCAAACAACAACCATTGGGCCAATTCAACGACTATCGTTGGCCTTGAGGGAGCAGCCGAGTCTTGGCACCGCGACTTCCCGAGTGAGGCGATTCTTTTGGTGAATGATCTAAGCCTCCCCTTTGGTGGAGGATTTGACATTAACGGTCTATGGGCTGGGGCGCACGAAACACACAGAACAGGAACTGACAGTGACATTCGATCCGACCTTTTCTATTTTCTTAACAACGCTCTGGATCACCGGATTGGCATCCCCGTGCGTTTGCCAAGGAATGAGCCTTTCAACACGCCAAGTGGCGCACTCAATCCTCGAAGTAGGTTGGTGCGTAACACCGCGTTTGAGAGAATGTGTAGAGCAAATGGAGGAGAGGCAGAAATCCATCTTGCAAACACCCGTCTTGAACATTACCACATTAACTTTGATTGAGAGCCCAAGATGAAAAACCTTCTTCTTTTGTTGATCCTTGTCTTTTCGGCCTCGGCCTTGGCCCAAGTCGATCCAACAGTGACTTTAGATCCTACAACCCGAAATTACATTATCCGATATCAGGGTCACGAAGGGGAGGATCAGAATCCGGCTATTGTTGAAAGGATTTTTGAGCCTTCGACGAAAATCAATCCCCACGTGAATGCCCGTGTATCCAAGGACTCTTTGCAATTTAGGTATACATATGGAATCACGAACGACATCGCAAGCATGCAGCGGATAATCGAGTTTGACGTCAAAGTGGTATCGAATCCGGGCCAAGTTACCGGGCCTTCTGATTCCTGGAGGTTCAGTTCGTTTTCATTCGCTCCGATATTTGGCTGGTATTCCTCCAAGGGTGAGGCAGGTCTCTCAGATTCGCTCGATGGAATTGCGCCCGGCTCGACCGAAGAAGGGTTTTCTTTTTCGAGCGATGGTTTGCCCGGATTTGTCAATTCATATTTGCGTGGCAAGCCCTCCAGTATTCTGTCGTTCCCTGACGAGCCCCCGGGGGAAATTGCCAGACTTCTGAAACCATTAAGGAAATTCCCGAATAACACAGTCATAAGAAGAACATTGGGCCCTGTAAGCCCACCAGCACAGTTCATCCCTTTAGCCTTTCTCGACACACTCATCTCCTACAAACACCAAGCTTTTGCTCTTGGCTGGATTAGAGAAGAAGGCATCGTCACAAGCCTCGACGCCAAACTCGAAGCGGTACGACCGCAGATAATCGCTGACCGGCCTTCGGCAAAGAACATTCTTCAGTCGTTCATAAACGAATTGGATGCACTGAATTCCCAAGGTGATCAGATCACGAGCGAGGCGTATGCTTTGCTGAAGTTTAATGCTCAATATCTGATGTCCAAGTTGTAAGGAACGGAGGCTGCATGAAACTCGCCCTTTGTCTTACATTCATGGGTGTCATGTCCGTTTGTTCAGGGCAGGAATCCGAAGGATACGTCATCCCCTTTGCCTCAAAGGGGAATACGATCGAACTTGCTGTTGAAAATACGGCTGCGATAGCAAGCTCAAACATCTCGGTGGAACTAAAAAGCCGACCCTCGTGGGCAATCTTTAACAGGGAGAAAGAAGTAATAGCGGAATTATCTGGACAAACGGAATCCAAAGCGATGTTCTCATTTTCTGTGGATAGGACAGCGCCTATCGGACAGAAGGAAAAACTGGTGTTTATCGTTTCTTCGTCAAATGGACGAACATGGTCAAAGGAAATCGTTGTTTCTGTAGGACCTCCGGAAACATTCGAACTCTTTCAGAACTTCCCCAATCCCTTTAACCCGAGTACGACCATAGCATATCAGCTCACCACGGACAGCCGTGTTCGATTGAAAATTTACAATCTGCTTGGGCAGGAAGTCGTAACTTTGTTCGACGGAGATAGACCGGCTGGATTCCATCAGGAAGCGTGGAATGCGTCCTCTGTTGCAAGCGGAACGTACGTCTATCGGCTCATTGCATCAGATGCTTTCGGGAAGGAGATTATGGAGAAGAAGGTTATGACTTTGGTGAAGTAGCTTCTCCTCAATCCAACCAAAAAAAGTACGTCATTCACAAGCGCGCAGAGAAGCGCGCAGTCTAAGCTGGGTTTTTTACGTTTTCCCAAAGCATGCGCTCCAGCCACACGCCGGAACATCAATTGCCGCAAATCCACATGGCAAAAATCGAGCGGAATGAATCGGGTTATTCCTTGTCACCATTCTCCACAAGGAACTTCACAACATCGGTAACGGCCTCGAATTTTCTGCCAAGTTTGAGGGAATACGAAAGCATGTTAGCCAGCCTCACAACATATTCCGCTTGCACCTCGGTTGGAAAATGGTCAGTCCCGATAGAAATGAACCAATCGATGATCGCTCTTGCATCGGCCGGTTCTCCGTTTTGAGGGAGTTCTGAAATTATTGAGGACTTTGCGGGTTCAGCAGGAACTGGTTTTTCAACGATCTTCTCAATAATGACGGGCCCAGCCGGTCCAAGCCATTCGCCGCTTGAAAGTCATCCAGAAGGTAAATCCCTGTTTCCTCCGGGTCATTGGGGCGGTAGAACATGAAAAGAGATTCCCGTTGATTGGAATGAAGACGCCAACTCCGTACCTCGACTGCAACGGGGGAGCAGTCGTTGGCTTCTTTGAACCAATACCAGCCTTGCCTTGTGGGTTTTTGGTTTGTCCAGCTCATAATAACGACTTCAAAATTACAATTAGGAAGACATGAATCAACTTTTCCCTTAAATGAAGGCTCTCAAAGCATCACTTACAACGGTTTGCAAGGAACTGACGATCGAGATTTGCGGGCAAAGACCATGTTTTTACGGATTTTCGCACATTAGCTTCTTTGCATTATGTGAAAATTCTACAAAACTCTATGTAAAGACCAGCCGATTTAATGGCCGGTTGACCCCTCATTGCTTTGGCACTTCGTTTGCGGTCTCAGGGGTATGGCTCTTCGAAGTTCACCCATAAACTTCTTTACCCCACAGACTGCCGAAATTCTCAAGCGAATCGATGTGCTCCTTAAGTAAAGAAGACATTGACGGCGCCCAGGCCGAGGTCAAACGAGCGAAAGAGGTTGATCCGAAGAACATGTATGTTCACGCCTACCACGAGCGCGTCCAGCTTCTCATGGCAGACCGGAAGGGCAGGAAGGACGCAGATGTGGCTCACAGGAAAAGAGAAGAAGAGAAAGGAAATGCGCAAATTGGGGGTGGTGAAACGATAGAGCCAGGAATCAGTTCGGAAGCAAAGGAAGAAGCAGAGAGGGCTGCTGCAGAGCGGAAGAAACGTTTTGAAGAAGAGGTAAAGAGAAAACTTGAGGCTGAGGCCGCAAGATCCGCTCAGAAAACGGAAGAAAGGAAGCCCGCCGAGAAACCGGTCGCTTCAAGTCTTCATCCTGCAGAGCTGGCGGAATATAGCAAATTGTTATTTGCTGCATGGAAAAATGGTGTTCCAACCCCCGATGCTTCCAAGCAATTGAGCGAGCGGCGCTCCTCCTTGCATATCACCCAAGTGGAACACGAGGAATTGGAGACGTCAGTACAGCGGGAATCCTACATTCGTGCCTTCAAGAACCTCTGGACTTCGACGAACACTGCGGAGGGGGCCTCGACGATCACCGCTCTTCACCGAAGGTTCGACATCACACCTGGGAAGTTCGATGGCCTGGATCTGACCCTTCTTCAGGAAATCCGAATACCAAAAACAAGGCCCCAGCTGGTCGTCATTGATGATGATGCCCTCATGCTCGAATCAATGGCAGCGTTCTTGCGGGATCAGGGATTCGATGTTCGTCCCTTTACGACCTCAGACGAAGCGTTTCGATTCCTCATGCAATCGACACCGGACCTCATTCTCGCCGATATCAATCTCGAGTCCTCGACTATGGGCGGATTTGTATTCTTCCAAAAGCTCCAGGAGATTCCCCGCCTTGCCTGTCTTCCGTTCATCTTCGTAAGCGGCCTTACCGACGAAGTGGTCGTGCGAACCGGTAAGTCCCTCGGTGCCGATGATTATATCACCAAGCCGTTTGTCGGAGAGACCCTCATCAGCATCATTCGGGGCAAACTGCGCCGCTATACCGAGTTGAGGTCCATCCGCGCCAATTGATGTTCACGGATTGACGCAGATGCTCGCAGATTGCAGATTTCACAGATCTTACTGTTCCGGTCCTTTCTACAGGTTCCTCTTCCAAAAATCCAACATGACGTTGTTCAGGTGGCGTGCACCGGCCGGATCGCTCACGCCATGCTTCCGTAACGGGTACACCATGAGCTCGAACAACTTGTTGGCCTTGATCAGCTCGTCGACAAAGCGCCAGGTATTCTGAATGTGCACATTGTCGTCATGTGTGCCGTGAATGAGCATGAGCTTGCCGTGTAGTTGTCCTGCATACTGCAGGAGAGATGCTTCCTCGTACCCCTTTTTGTTCTCTGCCTCGGTTTTCATCATCGCTTCAGCCCATTTCGAATCATAAAAACGAAAATCGGTCACGCCGGCACCCGCAATGCCGGCTTTGAATTCGACTGAGCGCGTCATGGCGAGGATCGTGTTCGTCCCCCCTCCGCTCCAGCCCCAAATGCCGATTCTGGTGGAATCAACGTAGGATTGTTGTTTCATCCAGCGCACGGCATCCACAAGGTCGTTCAGTTCCACCTCTCCCGGCGTTCGATTCAAAAGCAGGTTTTCGAGGGATTTGCTGATCCCGGTAGCCGCCCGATTATCAACGCGCAGAACGAGATATCCATTGTTCAGAAGAACATTGTCCCAGATCGACCCGGACGAAAACTCATTGCTGACGGTCGGCGCCGAAGGCCCGCCGTATACATACACGATGACCGGGTACCGTTTCTGCAGATTGAAATCTGCCGGTTTCGTGATGGAAGAAGGGAGTTTGAACCCGTCGCGGGCGGGAATGGTCATGAGGCTCGGATACTGCACATTGAAGTCTTTGAACCCGGCCGGATCGGCGGCCGCAAGCACTCTCTGTTTCCCGGTGGCGACTTCAACCGCGCTCAGGGAAGGGGCCGTATTCAAAGAGGAGAACCGGTCGAAATAATACTGCGCGTCCGGACTCATGAAAATTCCGTGAGTTCCATCTCCTTCCGTCAACCGTTTCATCGCACTGCCGTCCGCACGGATTCTATAAAGATGCTTCTCGAGGGACGTTTTCTCCTGCGCCGAGAAATAAATCCAGCCGTTCTTTTCATCGACACCGGTGATTGCTTTTCGCACCCAGAATACGGGCCCCGACGAACTCAAAGCCCACGGACCTTTGGTGATCTGATTCACAAGTGTGCCGTCGATCCGGAACCGGTAGAGATGAGCGTAACCGTCCCGTTCGGACGAAATGATAAAATACTTCCCGTCGTGCGTGAAATAGAGGTCGTCTGAGACATTGATCCAACCTCGATTGGAATCCCTCATCACAAAGGATGCTTTTCCAGTTGCTCTCTCAACTGAATAAAAATCGAGGTCGGTCTGGGTCCGGTTGAGTGTGCGGACGAACAGGGACTTGCCATCAGGTCGCCAGTCGATCCGCATGATGTACTCGAACTTCGCTTCGTCAAGCGCCGCCCATTGCGTTGTTCCGGTACTCAGATCTGTGAGTCCCACGCGTACAGTTGGGTTCGGCTCGCCGACCTTCGGGTATCGCTGAGTGGTCACTGTGGGTGTCCAGGGGGTGAAATCCGTGTAATGCTGGACGCTGACGTTCGACTCATCCGTACGCAGGAAGGCGAGAGCGCGTGAATCCGGAGACCACCAGTATCCGATATCCTGACGGCCGAACACCTCCTCCCAATACACCCACGACAAAGTTCCGTTGAGGACCGTTCCGCCCCCATCCCTCGTCAACGGCCGCTCGTTTCCCGATGCGAGGTCGTACACATAAATGTTCTTTTCCCGTACGTAAGCGATCAGGTTCCCGTTCGGGGAAAACTGCGGGCCCGATTCGGCCGCGAGCGTGGAGGTGATTCGGCGAATTGTTGAAGTGGGAATTTCAACGACAAGGATATCCCCGTTGATGAGGTAAAGGCCCCTGCTACCGGATTCCGAGATTATTGGAGGCACTGGCGGCAGTTGAGGAGGATTGTCCGGATACAGCCGGGAGATTTCGTTGGTGAGGATTTTCTGGTCGAGCGCAGGACTTCTTTTGCCTGAACGGGGATCAAAGCGCTCCAGCGTGCGCTGATCCGCGGGTACGCGGGGATCGAAAAGGTAAGCCGATTGATCAGACAGCCACCATGTTCGCGGGATGAAAAATGCCTTGAAGAGAGAGGGGTCTCTCATGGTCTCGAGTGTGAGAGTTCGTTGCTCTTGGCCCAACGAGAAAGAGGCGGCAATCAAAACGATCGAAAGGAAAACGAAAGTTCGTTTCATGGGAATCTCCGGTTGATGAATAAGGAAATGTAACCGAAAAATAGCTGATTCGCACCGATTCAGGCGAATTTATCGCAGATGGAGGGTTCAAGGATGATCGGCCAACATTCAAAGAACATCCAATCCAAAAAAACCTCTATCTTTCTTTCTGCCATGAATTCTTCATACGACATCAAGGATTTCAACCTCGAGGTCATTGAGGCGAGTTTTCAGGTTCCTGTTGTTGTGGATTTCTGGGCCGAGTGGTGCGGACCGTGCAAGGTGCTGGGGCCGCTTCTGGAGGAATTGGCGCAGAACGCCAACGGGGCGTGGAAACTTGCCAAGTTGAACACTGAGGAGTTTCCTGATCTGGCAAAGGAGTTCGGTATTCGCGGGATACCGGCCGTTAAAATGTTCGTGGAAGGTAAATCCGTGGATGAATTCGTCGGAGCTCTGCCGAAATATCAGGTGGAGTACTGGCTCCAAAAGGCGTTGCCAAGCAGATATCGCAAGGATATCCTGGCTGCAGAGTATCTTGCAGCGGAGGGGAAGCCAGATGAAGCCATGCCGGTTCTTGAGATCGTGCTTCAAAATGAACCAGAGAATATCGAAGCCAGAGTCATGCTGGCGCGATTGGCCCTGTTTAACGATCCAAAACGTGCTGGCGACCTTCTGGAAAAAACGGAAGAACCGCTTTATGGAGAGCAGATAGAATCAATCCGGGCAATGAGCCGTCTTCTGGTCTTAAAGACCGATCCTTCGGCATTGCCCGATTCCCCGGGAAGGCCGTACTATATCAACGGCATCGAGGCTCTCGCAAAGCAGGATTTTGATGCGGCGCTCCGTGCGTTCATCGATGTGCTCAAAGAGGACAGGTATTACGACGACGACGGCCCGCGCAAGGCGTGCATTGCGATCTTCAAGTATTTGGGAGAAGAACACGAGCTGTCGCAGAAATATCGAAGAGAGTTTAGCAGCGCGCTCTACGTGTGAACCTCATGTTGAAATGATGGAAGCTTTCATGGAACTGTGATTGGAATAATGGAATGACGTTGACGGTTCGTATCCATTGTTTCAACATTCCATCATCGTATTTTCGAGCCCTCTCTTCGAAATCCGGTGTTATTGCCTTTCGCCAAAGTTCTTCCTAAGTTTGGTCATCTGAAAAATTGGCAGAATCCTCTCACATGCACCAGAAACTCACGGCGCTCATTGTCGATGACGAAGACTCCCTTCGCAAACTGATGGTCATGCGATTTGAGCAGGAAGGTTTTCGGGTTCTTTCGGCCGGCAATGGAGATGACGGATTGATGCTTGCCGAGAAGGAGATACCTCATGTGGTGCTCCTTGATATCATCATGCCCGGACTCCATGGATTCGAGGTAGTCCAGAGGATACGCCAGAACCCGGCCCTGGACCGGACGGTGGTCATTATGACTTCAGCAAAATCCTACAAACCCGACATCGAGGCAGCAAAGAAGCTCGGCGCAGATGATTATTGCATCAAACCGGCCGATTTTGACGAGCTGGTGGTTATGGTGGGCACCCATCTGAAACTCCGGGCGGGAATTTCTCTATGATGCGGGTGACCTTCTGGGGTACCCGCGGCTCCATTCCTACCCCTGGTAAGGGGACGATGAAATATGGGGGAAACACATCCTGCGTAGAATTACGCGCCGGCAAAGAGATCATTATCTTTGACGCCGGTACCGGAATCCGGGACCTCGGATTAAAAATCCTCAAAGAGTTCGGTTCACGCCCTCTCACCATTCATCTGTTTATCAGCCACACTCATTGGGACCACATCCAGGGATTTCCGTTCTTTCTCCCCGCCTATGAGGACCAAAACCGTATCCACGTTTATGGGCCGCCCGGAAGGGATAAATCGTTTGATTCGGTCTTCAGAGCCCAGATGGATTCGGATTACTTTCCGGTGGATCTGGGGGATATGAGTCCGAATATCGAGGTCCATGAGGTCCGAAAGAGTATCACGATCGGCAAGCTCACCATCGACCATTTCTACCTCAACCATCCCGCGCTGACCATGGGCTACCGCGTAAGCGATGGAAAACGGAGCGTGGTTTATGCAACGGATAACGAGCCGTACGAGGGATCGATTCATGCCTCGGGCAAGGTGATCGACAAGCATATCGATCTGCCGATCCTTCTGGACGAACGGTTCGTGGATTTTCTGCGGGGAGCCGATCTGTTTATCGGAGAGGCCCAGTACACGTTGGAAGAATACGAGGAAAAAAAAGGATGGGGGCATTCGCCTCTGGAGGCCACGGTCCGGTTTGCAGTGGAAGCGAACACGAAACAGCTGGCGCTCTTCCACCATGATCCTCAGCATGGCGACAAGTTCATCGATTCAATGGTCAAACATGCAAAGAACCTCGTTCGAAATTACCGCGGAAAAACTTTGTGTTACGCTGCCCGCGAAGGGCAAACGGTACAATTTCGTTAAATCAACCTCCCAGCCGGAAGGAGCAGATCCCGAGCCGCAGGACGACGCCCTTCTTCCGATTCTCATCAACAGGTCCCTCAGAGGAATCCCATGGCAGTTCCACAGGAGTTCCATCATATCCGAGAACGGTTCAAAACGGAGGTCGATCAGCATCTTAACGACGCCTCCCGCGCCGTTGAAAATCTTGATCCCTCGGACAAGGACGTCCTTGACCGGATCGCACGGCATTTGCATGCCATCAAAGGATCTGCTCCCATCGTGGGGGCAAAGCCGGTTTCGGAAGTTGCAAGGACCGCCGAGGAGTCCATCCTTTTGATCAATGATCATCCTTCGCTGTGGTCCAAGGCCCGGGCAGCCATTCTCCTGGAGTCGTTTGAATTTATGAAAAGGCAAGTAGGAGAGTTCATTGACGGAAAGCCCATCGATGACGCGAGCGGAATCATCACACGGATGGAATCGGAATTCCCGGGTGCCAGGGAAGCAGCCAAAAAGGCAAAGGTCGGCAACGGGCACTCAATGCCGCGGTCTGCGGCATTTGCTGGTGAGAATTCTCAAAAAGTGAAACGGAAGATTCTGTTTGTTGACGACTCCCGGATCGCCCGGGATCTGTACAAGGTTTTTCTCGTCAATCGCGGATACGAAGTGGAAACGGCGGGGGACGGGAACGAAGCGTTGGCCCAACTTCGGCGGACATCATACGATATCGTGATTACTGACGATCAAATGCCGGAAATGGACGGTACGGAACTCCTGCGCCTCAGCCGGTCTGACGCGGCGCTTCAGTCAATTCCCTTCGTGGTGATCTCCGGAAAAGCAAACGACGAAGCGAGGGCAAAAGCGTTGGAATGGGGAGCGGCGGCGTATCTTATAAAAGGGGATTTTGAAAAAGAACATCTGCTCGAGGTGCTGGCGCAGGTGTTGAACAAAAGGTAAAGGGTGAAGGGTAAACAGTAAAGAGTGGGATATTCAATTCCTTCTTCGCTGACCGCCACGGCGTTCCCTGCGTTCCTTCTTGAGTTCCTCGTATTTCTTCATCTGTTCCTCTGTCAGTAATGACTCGATCTCTTTGTCGGTTTTCGCGGCTTGTTCTCTCATGAACGTCCGCATCGCCTCCCGGTTACCCGTCAGCGAATCCCTCTTTGTCGTTGCCTCTTTCTGACGTTCTTCAAAGATGATCTCCACGGCGATCGTCTGCTCTTCTGTCAGAGAAAGCCGTTCCTTCAATTGCTTTGCTCGTTCAGCCGGCGTGCGCATCATGGGTTGGGACCACAGAGAGGCGGTGGAGAGGAAAAAGAGAGCAAAGGTCAACAATCGTTGATGTTTCATACGGTTCCTCCTGGGTGAATGCTGAAAGTCGGGCTGACCGAATAGGCACCGGAAGCACCATTGTCAAAGTCCGGTCAGCACAACGAGTTAAACAGCGCTTTACTTGCCGAGCGCCTCATCGGCGGGCTTTATCCGATGAACGAGCCGCCCTGCAAACGCGCTGATCTGTTGCGTCCATGACTCAAGAAGCGAATAGAATGTCGGGACGATCACAAGCGTCAGGAACGTCGAGACGGTGAGCCCGAAAATAATGGCAACACCCAGGGGTCCCCAGAAGGCCGCGCTTTCCGCCCCCACGACAAAGTGAAACTCAAGCCAGTCGAAGTCGAATCCGGTGGCGAGGGGAAGAATGCCGAGAACGGTTGTGGTCGCGGTCAGCATGACGGGCCGCAGACGAGTCCGCCCCGCCTCGATAAGGGCTTCGTCCATGCTCATTCCTTCACCGCGCTTGTGCTTGACAAAGTCCAGCAGTACGATCGCATTCTTGACGACGATCCCTGCAAGGGCGATCACGCCCACACCGGTCATGATCACGACGAACGGTGTTCCCGTGATGATCATTCCCCAGAACACTCCGATGAGCGAGAGAAGTACTGACAGCATGATGACAAACGGCACCTTGACGGAGTTAAACTCAGAGACAAGGATCAGAAATACGAGCAACAGGGTGATGACAAATGCCCGTCCGAGAAACGCCATGGACTTTCCCTGTTCTTCGTCGCGTCCGGTGAACTTGAGGGAGTACCCCGGGGGAAGTTGAAGCGAAGCCAGGCGCAGTTTGACGTCGTTCAGAACATCGGAATCCACCCTTCCCTCGACATTTCCGGTGACCGTAAGAACACGCTTCATATCCTTCCTCCGAATATCCACAAGACTCGAGACGCGACGGATGTCGGCGATGGATGAGATCGGAATCGACAGGAGTTGGCCTCGACGATTCATGAATGTGACCCGTACATCCTGCAGATCTTCCATGGACCGCCGTTGCTCTTCTTTAAGGCGAACCCGGATCTTGTACTCGTCCTCGCCGACCCTGTACTCGGACGCTTCGACTCCATTAACGGCGGCGCGAATGGTCGAAGCGATCTGTCCCGTGTTTGTCCAAAGAAGCCCTGCCTTTTCACGGTCTACGATCACCTCAATCTCCGGTTTCCCAATGTTATAGTCATCCTTGAGATCGAATAATCCCTGAACGTCCTTGATCAGATTGCGCGCCTGGGCGCTCAGAGAGGCCAATTGTGCATAATCGTCGCCGACGATCTCGATACTGACCGGTGCGCCCACGGGAGGGCCCATTTCCTGTTTTGAAACGCGAATGGCCGCTCCGGAAACCGTTTCTGTTGCTTCGCGGATCCGTTCAAGCGTGATGAACGAACTCTGAGACCGAAGAGCTTTTTCGTAAAAATTGAGTGCAACCTGTGCTTTGTTGGACGTTCCCTGTCCTCCGAAGTCAAACGGGTCGTCCGACGTACCCACGTTCGCAACGACGAATTCAATATCGGAACGCCCTTCGACAGTCGAGAGGCGTTCTTCAACTTCCCGCGTAATGGCATTCGTCACTTCGAGGGATGTGCCGGGGGGAGCTTCGATATTCACGGTCAGAGCGGCCGGTTCCACGCTGGGAAACAGCACAACGCCC
>JBBEEC010000016.1:0-6820 GCA_040880975.1 Bacteroidota bacterium
CGAGGTGAGGTTCATCGGCGTTGAAGTCGGGAAGCTTCGCGAATCCACGTTCCAGGACTTCAAGAGCTTCGCGAAAGATCTTCAGGGAATCCTTTTCCAGCTTGCTCTGATTGTTGGGTTTCACGGTGGTATCTCGAATGGGAAACGCGAGCCGGCAAGTACCGGCTTTTTCAGAAGGTAAGAGAAAGATTGGAATGAAACAGCAGGAAAACGGTTACGCACTTGCCGGCGGCCCGAACTCAAGACTTTTGGCCGAGAAGAAAAGATATCGCAGGAAGAGGAGCCCGAAGACGAGGTCGAGGATCATTCCGGGAATGAGGAATTCCGTAAGCCCCGGCGCCATGGGCAAAAAGGCAAGAGCTCCCAGGAAGACAGCCACGGTCAGGAATTTTGACCAGACCAGAATCTTGATGAAGGGACGGGATTCGGCGAGATGGCGCGCAACGATGAACTGAATGCATCCGAACAGGAACATCGTCATCAGGTTGAAGTAGATGAAGATGACATGATTCGGGGGGTCAATACCGATGAATCCGGGGAGGGCATTGACAAGAAACATCGTAGGAACAGAGGCAATAAAATTCCAAATGCCCCCTGAATAGAAAACGTATCGATACAATCGCTCGGATTCCATGACTCCTCCTGTTGAAAACGAAGTTCATCGTATCACAAAGAGTCAACCTCAAACCTGCCCGCCCGACCGAACTTCCGGGACAATTGAGCGGTCGCCCCGCCAGACCGCATGCGGGCTGGCCGCCTGACCTGATTGCGTCTGATGAGGCGGGCAGGTTCGGGCGGGAAACCGAAACCTTCATTTCATATACTTCCAATTTCGCGGCTTTCCCGCGGCCATCCACTTGATGGCGGTTTCAAGTCGTCGCGTTCGTGTCTCCTCTGTTTTCGCTTCCGTGATCCATTCCACATAATCCCGTTTATGTGAAGGGCTGAAGGCATCAAATGTTTGTTTTGCTTTCTTGCTGCCGGCGAGAGCCCTTGCAAGCACGGGGGGAGTCTTTACCACCGCGGTGGTTGTCTTCCGACGCGGGGCCAACGCGGTTCCTTCATCGTTCAGGCGGGCCGCTTCGCGTATCATTCGGCTCATCACGGAACCCGGCGGCAGATCAGCGAGCGAGCGAATCTGACCCAGATGGCCCATCCCAAGTTTTCCCATCCGCGAAAACAGGGATTTATGCTCTTTCATCAGGGAGGCCTTCCAGAATCCAAAGGCGCAGTGCTCTTTGAACGCGGCCATGCTGCACATCATTCCTTTGTGATCGAAATGCGGCACCCCCCACTTGATAGTCTCTCCGGCCGCCGGGCAGGTTTTGTGAACGAGGGACCGGAGGTGAATCAGAATCGGCCGCGCGAATTCCGCCGACCGTCCAATATAAGCGTCAACACGCTTGTCTTTCAATCCCATCCCTGATTCCCTTGGCTATTTCGAAAGGATGATTCCAACAATGAGGCCGGTTGCAAGTCCTCCGGCCCCCCAGAGGACCTTTCCCAGATCGATGCCCCGTTTTTCGGCTTCGAGGATGCTTTGTGTCTCTGACAACAAACGTCGGGTCTCCGTCATTTCGCTCTTGAGGGAATCCATCGAACTCATGGCGAAGGTGAGCCGGGTTGCCGATCCTTCGATGGTTTTCGATGTGGTGCCGGCGAGATTGTCAAAGTTCAATCTGAGTTCATCATAGCTTGTCTGTTGTGCCATGAGCCGCCTGTCCTGCAACGCAATGATCTCGTCGTACGAAGCCATGAGATTGGTGATCGACGGACTTCTTTTGCGAAGGTCCTTGTATGCAGAGTCATATCTGCGGAAGGTGAGAGCGTTGAGCACATACACCGTGTCGCAGGCAACCTGGAGCACGTCGCCTCGCACGAAGATCACGCTCCGCACCTCCGAGCATTTGTCGAATACCGCCGGTGCCTGCGCCAGGGCCGGTACCGAACACAAAGCTGATGCGGCAATGACCGCAGCCGATATTTGTTTGAGCCTGTCTTTTCCCTTTTCCATTTTCCATCTCCCCTTTTCCATATTAACCCTCTTTTCCCACAACCGGAATCTCCGGCAGTTCGGAGCCGGTGGCTTCAACGTCTTTGTAGAGTTCTTTTAACCGCCGGACGATGGATTCTTTTTGGGTGCGGAACTGCGTGTTGGCGGCCCGCTCATTCAGGTCGAGGATCTCTACTCGTCCCTGAATATCCCGAATATAGGAGCTGAAACGAGCCAGATCCGTGCGGACGGAATCGATGACAGAACGGGCAACGGACAGAGTTGTCAGACTGGAGTCGATCCGGTTTTGAGCGGATTCGAGTTTATCGATGGCGTCATTGAGCCTGCTGTTGAGGGTCAGAAAAAGCACAACCCAGACGATGAGGCCGGCTGCCCCGAGCCCCAGGATGATCTTCGAGATGTTGGTCATGGGAGGATAGAGGGAGAATGATGGATTGGCCCGATGCCCCGAATGGTCGGACAAAAGTAGGGATTGGGACGCGAAGAGTCAAGAGGAGGGGTGAAGAATGGTAAATGGAAAATGGGTGATGGAAGAGGGGAGGTGTGAAGGCGGCAGAGCCGGCTGTGGAATCAACTACTTGTGGGTGCCGGGAATGTCCTTGGGGCCGAATTTCGTCAACTTGATGGCGCGGGCTTTGGGCCGGTCGAACGAAGGAACAACCAAGAGGGCCTCCTTCGGATTATCGGCCTCGATGATCACCCATCCGGTGTGTTCACCATCCTTGCATCCCCAGTCGAAATGCGTGATGTAGCCAGCGGCCTCGACCTGTTGAATGCTCTTGACGCAGTCTTCAACGGTGTGCGGAGCGATAACAAGGTAGCGGTTCATGGGAAGAGTATATGAGTAGATGAGTATTTGAGTAGATGAGTAGGCAATAACCAATAATCCAAAACCTAATAACTGATTCCTAATTCCTACTTAACCAACATCATCCTCTTTACAACGCTCTGGTTCCCGTATTTCAGCCGGTAGAAATACAGGCCCGTGGGCGGGGAAGATGCGGAGAAGGTTACCTGATAGATCCGCCCGCCGTCAGCCGGTCCGTCAAACAGTGTCGCCACATGCTGGCCGATCATGTTGAAGACCTGCAATACTGCCCGCCCGGGTTCAGGAAGCGTGAACTCGATGTTGGTTGTCGGATTGAAGGGATTCGGATAGTTGGATCCGAGTATAAGTTCGTTGGGAGCGATGCCGACCTCGGCTTCGGCGGCAAAAGGATGCCGCCCCAATCAAACCGAAGTACTCCACCATTTTGAATCGTGAGATCCTGGGTCTGTGCGGTGTCCGCCCCAAGCGACGCGGGAACATATGCGTCGCTGACAGTGGGGTCACCTTTGCTGACGATGGCATTTTTCGTTGCCGTGGGGATTCCGCCATTCCAATTCGAGTCCGCGCGCCAAAACTGCGATTTCCCCAACCAATTTGATTGCGCCTGACTCAACACTGGAATCGCAATTAAAGCCGCGAGTGATCCAAGAAAAGTGAGGGTCCTTTTGTTGCATTTGAAAATATGTACCGGGAGGTTCATCATTTTTACATGACGCTGCGTTTGCTGAGGAATGAGAAACTTACGGTGGCGCCCCCGCACACATTTTGTGAAGCCGCTGCATCCTCAGCAGGAACTCAACGGCGTGTAAAGTCACAATGTGGTAGCTCAAAATCAAGCCTAATTGTAGATTTTGGCTCAAATCGGCGGTTTTGTGACTGAGAGCACGAGAAGTGACCTGCTTCCTCAATCCCCCCCCCGGCCTATCCCCAAAGAATCAGGCCCAGTCTATGCGGATTGTCCAGATCTTCATTCCGCGGAAGGACCCGAACCGTGTGTCCCAGGCGGCCGCTGGTTTCCATTGTTATCGTTCCCGCATACTCCACAGCCGCTCCTTCCTTCTTTCCGGTTGCTTTCATAAGCGCAAGGCTGGGGTGCTCGATCTCTCCCACGGCGTTCAACGCCCCGTACCACAAATCCACAAAAACGTCTGTCGGTGACAGCCCGCCGAGATTGATCCATGCCTTGACCGTAATGGAATCGCCAACTTTCAGATTCAAATGATTTTCAATTTCGACTTTGGCCACGGACAATTTGGGCCAGCATTTATGGACGTGGCTCTTCCAATCCGCAAACGATCGCGCACGCTTGTAATCGTTCTCTTCCAGTGCGCGAGACTGCACCAATGATGTCAGATACATCTTGTCCATATATTCCCTGACCATCCTGTTCGTATTGAACTGCGGTCCGATGGCCCGCATGGATCCCTTCATCTTCGCGATCCATTGGCGGGGAAGATCATCATCTCCCCGCGTGTAATACAATGGGACCACTTCCTTTTCCAGGAGGTCAAACAAGGCATTCGATTCCACTTCGTCCTGCAATTCTTCATCCGTGTATTCCTCCCCCTTGCCGATCGCCCATCCCGTGGATGCATTGTAGGCTTCGTTCCACCATCCATCCAAAACACTGAGATTGACGGCACCGTTGAGTGCCGCTTTCATTCCGCTCGTTCCGCTTGCCTCGAGCGGCCTGCGGGGAGTGTTCAGCCACACGTCGACCCCTTGCACCATATAGCGCGCAACGACCATGTCATAGTCTTCGAGGAAAACCATCCGCCTCCGAATTTCCGGTTTGCGCTCTGCATGAATGATCTGTCGTATCAATTCTTTGCCCGGGGTATCCTGCGGATGAGCTTTTCCGGCAAAAATAAACTGAACGGGTCGTTCCTTATTGGTGAGAAGCTTCATAAGGCGTTCGGGATCCTTCAGAATGAGGTTCGCGCGCTTGTAGGTGGCGAACCGGCGGCCGAATCCAATGGTAATTGCCTCTGAGTTCAAGACTTCCTGTGCCTGAGCGACCTCCAGGGGCGGTGCGCCGCGCGCCTCGAGTTGCTTGCGCAGGAGGACGCGTGCATAGGCAACAAGCCGTTCACGTCTGCGTTCGTGCGTTCTCCAGAGTTCTTCGTCGGGAATATGATACACGCGGCTCCAGAGGGCAAAGTCTCCGCCGTCATCACGCCAGCGCGGGCCGAGATACCGGTCATACAATCCCGCCACTTCGCGGCTTATCCATGACGGCCCATGAACGCCATTGGTGATCGAGATGATCGGAATGTCATGCCTGGGCACCTGCGGCCAGACTTTTTGCCAAAGGGACCGTGACACAACACCATGAAGCTCACTGACGCCGTTTGTCTTTCCTGCCATCTTGAGCGCCAGGACGGTCATGCAAAATGATTCGCGTGCATCGTCGGGATCCTGGCGGCCAAGGCCAAGGAATTCCTTTTCACCCAGGCCCAGGACATCCCGGTACGAGGAGAGATACCGTGTCACGAGTTCCGGAGTGAAAAAATCATTGCCCGCAGGAACCGGGGTATGCGTCGTAAAGACAATTCCCGATGTCGCGACCTCCCGCGCCGCGGCAAAGGGGAGTTTGTGGGAGTTCATGATATCCTTGCACCGCTCGAGCGCAAGGAAGGCGGAATGTCCCTCGTTAAGATGAAAAACTCCGGCATCGATGTTGAGAGCTTTCAGGGCTCGATATCCGCCGATCCCAAGGAGAATTTCCTGTTGTATCCGTATCTCGCGGTCGCCCCCGTAAAGCTGGTCGGTAATGTTCTGATCCTGTGCGGAGTTTTGCGGAATGTTTGTGTCGAGCAGATACAAGGGAAGGCGTCCCACCTGAACCTTCCAAACCTGGGCGGTTACGCTCCTCCCGGGAAATTCAACGGAGATCATGAGCGGATCGCCGTTCTCTAAGAGCACTCTGGCGAGCGGCTGAGTATAGAAATCATTTTCCGGGTAACGTTCCTGCTGCCATCCATCGGCGTTCAGGTATTGCCGGAAATATCCCTGCTGATAGAGAAGTCCAAATCCCACGAGGGGAATTCCCAGATCGCTGGCGGCCTTGAGGTGATCGCCCGAGAGTATTCCCAGCCCGCCCGAATAATTCGGAAGACACTCTGTAAGGCCGAATTCTGCTGAAAAATAAGCGATCTTCCGGTCGACGATCTCGCCGTACGTTTTCTTGAACCAGGACGAATCCGGTGTAATATAAGAGCGGAATTTTTCGCTCGCTCTCCGTACCTGGGCAAGAAAAGCCTCATCTCGTGATGCAGAACCGAGTCGTTCCTGCTTGATGCGCCCCAGAAGGGCCACCGGATTGTGCCGCGTTTCTTCCCAGAGGTCCGGATCGAGACGGATGAAAAGCTCCATCAGGTCGTGATCCCACACCCAGAGGAGGTTGTGTGCAAGCTCAAGCAGGGGAGAAAGCGGTTCGGGAATGGATGGGGCAACCGTATACGTCTGTAAAGGGCGGGTCATGGTATTTTCCTTCGGGGAAAAACCGGAGAGGCTACTCGGTACAATTTGAACTTCTGTCTCGGACGAAACCCGATTTTCATACTTCCCGCCTCGCAGAGGCAAGAGGGGAGCCAGACAATGTTCTGATGAGAGTACGTAACAATCCGGTCAATATCTATGACAGGCTTTCTTTGCTCACAGAGGAATCTGTCCGAAACCCCGGAACCCTAGAAAATCCGATTAATGAAGATGGGGATAAGAAAGTAAGCCCAGCTCACTCCGGCAAAAACCAAACCCGCCATGCCAAGAATGGCCCAGATCGCCATTTTCAATTCACCGTCGGGTTTCTTTGCGTACTTGACAGCCATGGAGAAAGCAAATCCCCCGGCGATGAGGCTGAGAGCGGAGAGGGTTCCGAAGACGATGAGAAGAATATTGTCAGGCATAAGGGAAAATTCGAGATTTCGAATCTCGAAATTGCATTACGTGGGTTGTTTCTTGCCAAACGGAGGCCG
>JBBEEC010000017.1:0-30778 GCA_040880975.1 Bacteroidota bacterium
ATCCAGCTCAATCCGGCCTGAGCGCCCTCAAGGATCAACATTTCAAACAGCTTGCGATCGTTATGCACAGGCCGACCCCACTCGCGGTCATGATATGCGATGTAAAGCGGATCGGAAAGGCACCAGGGGCAACGGGGTCGTGAGGACTTTGGGGAAACAGGCATGGTCTGATTTCTGGCCTCTGACGTTTGACTTCTTCTTGTTTCCACCTCAACTCACTGTTTCTTAAAAAGGGATTCGAGATAAAATCTGCGCGTGAAGTAGTGTTCCTGCCATCCCGGGGCCGCGCGGTCCAACAAAAGCGCCTCCGCAGCGCCGAAAGCATAGAAAGCGGATCGGCGGCTCTCCTTAAGGCGCATACTTCTCAACTGCGAAAGAACCTCGAACCGGATGCCGCGGGATTCCTCGCGGAAAGGAAGAAAATCTTTGAGTTCACGAAAAGTCTCGGTTGGTTCATACTCGGCCGCGATCATCTCCACGGCCCTTAACTCCGTGTACCGCGCAATTCCTTCCTGCCAGAGTTGAAATGAAAAGTAGCGGTAGTCGGACTGTTGAAGCAACCGATTGAACTCATCCCGCAATTCCCTGTAGCGATGCAAATATACGATGAACTCCGGATTGGGGGAAAGAAGTGTTTCGCGGAGTCTTCGGGAAAGCAGCTGAAATTGGAGAGATATCTCCGTGGAATCGTACGGAAACGGATAATTCAGCATCCACATCCCCGATTGATCCCCTCTGCTGAGATCGAGTTCCCGGACGCTCGGATAGTAATCCGACTGACTCTGCTGAAACTGATGAAAGTGTTCGTGGAGAAGAGTGATCACCCATCGTGTGGATCGCCTGGCCTGCGTGTTCTCGGCCTGGCCGACAACGATTGTCGCGAGTCCACCGACTGCCGGGAAGGTGGCCAAAAGATTCGTTTGATGAACACGGTTGCGGTAGTAAATGTCGCTCCGGAGCAACGAATCATATTCAAGAAGGCGGAAATCCCCCGAAGGCCGCGGGTGCCTGATGAGGAACTCCTGTTCGGAAGTTACCAGCAAGAGGGCGAATGGAATCGCGTCCCAGTCCTTCCAGAGTCTCCCACGGAATTGATCTGCCATGCGGAACGCCTCCGCGATTCTGATGCGGTCAAGCTCAGGAATTCGCGGTGGCTGGGTGCCCGTGAAAGGAAGCCACTGAGAGATTGTTCCGAAAACCAGAACGATGATGGAAGGGATATTCACGGCTGTTCAAGCGCTTTCCAGACAACAAAGGCGAGGGCTGAAATGTTTCAAAAAAAACCCCGGGAAGAGCCCGGGGATGATCGAACGAATCACAACTGCTTTCTTCTTAGATGCCAAACATCATCGAAACGGTGATAACAACGGATTGAATCGACCGCGGATCTTTGACAACGTGATTGGCGTCGCTGGCTGCGTAGAGCGGGTCTTTGTCATCATTGAGTGATGAATATGTATCGACCCGATTGTTTCCTCCTGCCCACGCTTTCCCCGTCAGATTATGGAGATTATAATGGACAGCAATGTCAATCGAGCTCAGCATCACGCCGATGGTGCCTCCGATTCCAATTCTGCTCGCCGACGCCATATCGACCGTGGAACTCGGAACACTCGAGGTTCCCTGGAATTTGGTGCTGCCGCTGAATGCATTGTACGAAACATTAAAGCCCAAATACGGGGTGACCGGGACCGCAGGGAGGCCGAGACGGAACTCGGGGCCCACCTTGATCGAGAGGATCTTGTGATCAACTTCAGCGCTGGTGTTGCCGCCTTCCGGGGACCCATCGTTGCTCAGGAAAGCATAGTTCACTTCACCGGTGAGATTGAATCCCATAAGGCCGACCCGGGTTTTCGCGTGAAGAGCAAATCCCCCCGTAAGGCCGTAATTGGTGCCGGCATAATACTCCGCCACGGTCCCTTTGTAAACTCCGGCAGGCATGAAGTATCCCGCTCCGCCGCCGATCTGAAAACTCACTTGTGCGGTCGCCGTGGGGGCGACCATGAGGAACACAAGAAGACCAACAGAAAATGTTTTCATGGCTTGCTCCGTTTGTGATGATAAAACGTACGAAAACCCTCGTTGAAAACCAAAAAGTCCATATGATGTCCGTCACTTCCCTTATTTGGATCGACCGTTTTCGAAATATCCGCCTGCTTTAGTCGGGAGTTGGACTCGGTGCGTTTGACCCCTTGAATTTCTTGGCGGCGTTTTGGATGCCTTCACCCAATCCGGCTCCCACCAGAGAGAGCCCAAAGACGGCGATCATGATCAGCAACAATTGTCCCGGATCAAAGCGCAACGGTATTCCCTTCATCGTCATCGCTACTTGGAATCCAAAATACCATAAAAGGGTGAGCATCCCGCCCGCAACCGCGGGCTCCCAGATCGTGATCCCGCGGGAAAGATAACCCGTGATTGCCGTAATAATGAGGATACCTCCAAACGACCATCCCCCCACGAGTTTCGTTCCCATCTCCCCCCGGATCGCAGACGCAGCAATGATCGGGAGAAGGTACAGCACGACGAACATCCCCAACGTTATCCAAACCCATTTCCATTGGAGGCCGCGTGCCGTGGAAGATTCTTCAGGCATAGGATGACTCTCCGAATTAAGGTGTTGATGGACGTTTCAAATGCGTGTCAACAAAATCGAGGATGGCTTTATATCCCTTGATCTGATTCTCTTTTTTTACAAATCCATGTCCCTCGTCAGGGAACACAACGTATTCCACCGGCACGTTATTCTTCCGAATGGCCTCCACGATTTCGTCTGACTCCACTTTCAGTACTCTCGGATCGTTGGCGCCTTGAAGCACGGTCATCGGCCGCTGAATTTTATCCGCATGGAAGAGCGGGGACTTCGCCCGCAGAAAATCCTCCTGTTGGAACGGATCCCCGAGCTCTTTATAAAGAGCTTCCCGGAAGGATTCCCACCACGGGGGAATGCTCTTCAGTGTTCGCACCCAGTTTGTGACTCCAAAAATATTCACGCCGACGGCAAATTCGGTGGGGCGAAAAGCCAGGGCCGCGCAGACCATGTAACCGCCATAACTTCCGCCGATGATGCCGATTCGGGTTGTGTCAACATAACCCGTCGAAGCAAGATATCGTTTGGCCCAAACACAGTCGTCCAGGTCTTCCTGCCCGTGTTTCAGATCATCCATTGCAAAGAAGGTCTTTCCGTATCCCGAACTTCCCCGGTTATTGACGGCAATGACCACATAGCCGTGATTGACCAGGTACTGAAGGAGGGGGGAATACCCGACGCGGGATTGCCCGCCGGGTCCGCCATGAACCCACACAAGCGCAGGTGCTTTTTCACCGGGCTTGATATGATGGGGTTTGTAATAAATGGACGGGATCTCCACGCCGTCAAACGATTTATAACGAACCACCGATGCCTCAACGAGATCAGACTGGTCGACCTCGGGGTTCATGGTGTTCGTGATGCGGTTGTTCGCTCCTGTTTCCAGGTTGTAGACAAAGAGATTGCTCGGGGCGGTTGAGCCGTTCACATACATCGTCATGAGCTTTTCACTGCGCGAAATGGCGACGGATGTTATGTCCGCGTTCGGGAGGTTCGGGAGGGTCACAGGCTTGCCTGTTGCTGTTTCCACAACCTTGATCTCCGTACGCCCGTCATTGTTGATCCCGGTGACGAGGTATTTGCCCGTCCTGGAGACATCCATGAACATGATATCCCACGGCGCTTCATCGACCTTCTCTGCTATGCCCGTGCCGATATCATACTTGCGAAGATAATCGAACTCGCTTCCCCCGTTCGTAAGATAGTAGAGTGATTTGGAGTCAACACTGAATGTTTGGGGGGAAAAGGTGGCATCTCCTTCATGCTTGCTCAGGTGCTTCTGTTCTTTCGCCTGTCGATCGAACAGATACATTTCATTGTTGTTCGTGGTGATCGATTTGATGAGGGCAAAATACCGCTTATCGGGGGAGATCGCGGTTACGTCAAGTCCTTCATCATTCTGATAGATGAGGGTGGCCTTGAACGAGGATAATTCCATTTCATAAACATCCGTATACTTTGGATCCCGTTTGTTGGAGCCGTAAAAGAAACTCTTCTCGTCGTCGCTCCATCCGTAAAATATTGCCCGTGCTTTCGCATCCGGCGTCAGATCCCGGCTGGTTCCGTTCTCGTTCCGGACATAGATGTGGTGGATTTCATTTCCACCCTGATCGCTGCGGTACAGGAACCGCTTGTCATTGGGGAACCATGAAATCACGAAAACAGAATTGTCCTTGGAATCCGTGATCTGTACGGGATCCCCTCCCGACACGGGAACGGTGTACGCATTGTAGATGCCGGTCTTGTTGCTGGAAAGCAGGATGGTCTGATCGTCATGAGAAATCGATCCGCCGGCGATACCGGTTGTGTTCATGAACTGTTCGATGGTGTACTGCCGTACTTCTTTGTAACCGGAATCGCGGGAACAAGCGGCAAGTGACGCCATTAGGACAAGGAACAAGGGCAGGCGTTTCATACAAGTCTCCTAAAAACAAAAGCGCCTGCCGAAGTGGCAGGCGCCGGTGAGTGAACTACTTGTTCACGACGAGTGTCCCTGCGATCATATCATGCAGGCCCTGCTTCTTCTCTGTGAATGCTACCATGATAAATCCGATGTACAGGATCATGCCGGAAAGGATCTTTCCGAAATAGCGTCCGGTCGCTCGTCCGAACGTGAGGCGGTTTCCGCTGAGATCCGTCACCACAATGCTCAACGCCATTTTGCCCAATGTGCCCTGTTTGGATGAGGATTCCATGAGTGCAAAATATAGCCAGCCTGCGGCCGCAATCACCACAAACAGCATCATCATTCCTCCGGCTACCAAAGCTGCCAATCCGGCGGAGGCTTCTTCGTCCATCACCATGTCCTCAGAATATTCCATCGAACTTGCTCCGATACCGACGAGACCGAGTACGGGCATGATAATCAGCCAGCTTACGACGGTGACCACGCAACCGTCAATGAGGTAAGCGGCGACACGTTTCCAGAATCCTGCGTACGTCATGCAATCCTCCCTGATTGTGGGACAAGCAGTGAATGATGCGCCAATGATACGATTTTGCGCGTTAGAACGCAAGGGAGGATTTTAGCGACTACTTCAGGAGGAGCATCCTTTTGACGACCCGGTGCCAGAGGGATCCACCCGTCACCTGAAGTTCAAGGAAATACACCCCGGATGGGAGATTCCCTGCGTCCAGGACAAGATCGTGAAAGCCGGGCGAGACCGGGCCCTGGAATGGGATAAGAACTCTCTTGCCAAGAGCATCGAACACAGTAAGAGTTGCCTCTCCGTGGATCGGGATCGTGAACCCAAGTCGTGTCGAGGCGTTAAAGGGGTTGGGGTAATTCTGATCCAGCATTGTTGACGGAGGACGCGATTCTGTTTGAACGGAGGTGACAGGAGTTGATGGGAATCGGAGGATTGATCCTGAAAACAGACAGAGATAGAGTTCGCCGGACTCATCGACGCCGAAGGAGGTGAGAGAATACTCTGGAAGCGTGTCAAGGACCTCAACCGAAGGGGGGCTAAACCCATCGTAGGTCAGGGCCGCGAGGATTCCGCTGACGAAATCCCCAAACACATATCGGCCTGACAAGGACGCTACCGAGGAGCCCCGATAGACATGTCCGCCGGTAATCGATCCGCCAGAACTCCCGTGGAGATAATCCCAGAGGGGAAGCATGAATCCCGTTGAGGAACATTCCGCAGAGGTTGGGTAACACGCTGTGCCCTCCAGAGTGTTCCAACCGTAGTTTCCTCCCTTTTGAATAATATTGACCTCTTCCAAAAGCGACTGGCCCACATCTCCGCACCATAATTTCCCGTCGGCGGGGTCAAAACTGAATCTCCACGGGTTACGAAGTCCGTACGCAAAGATCTCTTCCCGGTACCCCAATCCGTTTTGGACAAAAGGATTGTCAGCGGGGATTCCATACGGGAGTCCATTTTCAGGCGAATCGACATCGATCCGCAGGATCTTCCCCAGAAGCCTGGAGAGGTTTTGTGCGTTGGTGTCCGGATCTCCGCCCGATCCGCCGTCACCGACGGCGACATAAAGAAATCCGTCATTGCCGAACGCGATCTGCCCGCCGTTGTGGTTGGTGTACTTCTGAGGGACTTCCAGGAGGACGACTTCGCTCGACCGAAGCGCGGAATCGGGATCAGCGCTTACCGTAAATTGCGAAAGAACGGACCGCAACGGCTCGTCGGCGGTATAATAGATAAAAAACAACCCGTTCGTTTCGTAGTCAGGATGGAACGCCAGACCCAGGAGGCCCATCTCAGACCCGATGGTGCTCACACTGTCAGTGACATCGAGGAACAATCTTGACAAGCTCGTTGAGGGGGAATTCTCAAAGACCCGGATAATTCCCTCCTGCTCAACAATGAACAGTCGATCGGATCCGTCGCCGGCGTTCTGCAGATCCACGGGTTTCGTGAACGAGAGATTCGGAAACGCCTCGATCGGTTCAAGCGGTTGAGAGCCTGCACTCCCTGCGCATACAAGGATCGAGCAGAAGACGACACAAAGAAGATTCATGGAATGCGATCTGGTTTCAGGGCGTTGGCCGTTCCTTTGTTTCTCCCGGAAGTGCTGGGGCAACCATCAGGACTTTTTCTCTTTCAATCACGACTGTCCCGGCCGGCGCTCCGCGGGGTTTGCGAACATACTTTCGTAATGTCATCGCAACGGGAACAATTCCCGAGGATTTCATCTTGCTGTAATAGGCCGCGACCGCCGCCGCTTGTTCGATCGCCCTCCTGCTGATTTCCCCTTTGCCTGTTCCCGCCCGGAGTACGACATGCGAACCTCCCGATCCCCGCGCATGAAACCAAAGGTCGTTGGGTTTCGCATGTTTGAGCGTGAGCAAATCGTTGTTCTCGCTGTTCTTACCGGCCCACACCTGGAACCCTCCTTCCACGGTGAACAAGCGGAAGGGCGGAAGTTCCTCTTTTTTCTTTTTGGCGGCAGGCGGGCTAAATCCGGCCGCCGTCAAAAGATCGGTTTGCTGATCGTTAAACTCGTTCCATTGCATCGATGTCTGCACCTGGTCCAATGCTTCAGCAAGTCTCTTGAGAATCTCGTAACGGTCCTGCATCTCCCCCGCGCGCTGGGAATTCTCTTCGAAAGAACGGCGGATCTTTTTGGATTTTGCAAAATAGCGCTCGGCGTTTCTTGCGCCGCTCAGGTGCGCATCCAAAGGAATGGTCACCGGCTCCCGCCGGGGGGAAAAGATGTTTTCCACCTCCACCGCGGCCATCCCTTTTGCCGCAGCCTGGGGATGGGCAAGGAGGAGCTTGCCAAACAACTCGTAATGCTTCGCTCGCTCAACTCCGGCATTCTCCGCGGTCATGGCCGCAAGTGTTCGGCCGGTGCGATCAAGCTCGCGCCGTACATTGGTTTCAAGCCCTGATTTTTCGCTCAGAAATCCTTTCGACTTTCTGTTGAGTGAGAGGAACACCCGGACAGCCGAATGAAGGGAATCGAACAATTCGAAACGTCTGTCTGAGCGGGACTGCAGTTCGAGCAGGGAGAATATGTCGGGTTTATCCCCGTCGAAGTAGACCCTCGGAGAGGGGTTTTTGAGGAGGTCCCCGATGAGTCGGTTGGCAGATTCGTACAATTTCCCAATATCGCGTCGTAAGACTTCTGCCACCGTTTGCTGATCGGCGACACCGGCCCGCACAAAGACCTCGCGCGCCAGCAACGTACCGAGAAGTGGATATATGCCTTTCAGGACTGCGAGGGCCGGAAGGTGGCCGATCGCCATGAAGCGCATGGTGAATTCATCAAGCGAGGACGGTTGGACAGCGGTGGTCGGTTGCGGCAGAATCCGGCCGGTCATTTCCCGGGGGTGGAGAAATGCGTCGATAACGCGCCGCTTTCTGTCTGTCAGAAACACGTTGGCTTTCGGCCCGAACATCTGTATCACCAGGCGGCTTTCGCCGGTGTCGATCACAAGCTCGCGGTCTCCATCCTGTACGGCGACCGAACGAACGGAAGTTCCATGGAGAGGAAGAAAAAAATCCAGGGAATTCTTTTTTGCACGCGAGACGGCTGTGCGCGTGTAGAGTGCGTTCAGTGCGGGTTCACAGGAAACGATCAACGATTGATGATTGTTGAAGGAAAAGATCAGTTCGTTCTTGGATTGTGAATAGATGTCCGTGAGGACGACTCCGGCGCAAGCGGCATTCAGATCGCCTGCAATGTGATAAAGCGTGAAATAATTGCTGAGCATGCCGGAAAGTTGCGGAAAAATACCAGCAATTACAAAGAACACGCCGTGTGGACAAAATGGTGCAGAAGATGTTCAAAAGTATGCATTGCCTCCCCCGGCAATTCTTCGTAGATTACCGTGATTCGGTCCGTTCACGATAAGGAAAACAGCCCGTGATGCTGAGTATGACAGGTTATGGACGCGCAGAGGTGAACCGCGGGGGCATCTCCTGCGCGGTGGAAGCGCGGAGCATCAACAGCCGTTACCTCGAGGTCGTGTCACGCCTTCCGAGGACCCTCTCTCAACGGGAAAACGACCTGAAAGAACTGGTGCGTTCTCTCGTCAGCCGCGGTAAGGTGTCCCTCTCGATTTCGGTGGATCGGGAACAGAACGGCGAACTGCCGCTTTCGATCAACGCGGGTGCTGCCCGCTCGTATTACAAACTTCTTACGCAGTTGCGGAAAACTGTCAAGATCAAGGAGCCGATCAAGCTCGAACATTTGCTGAAATTCTCTGAAGTCCTCGAGTCCGCCGATGTTTCCGAATCCGACGAAGAAGAATGGGGAGTTGTCCGCGACGCGGTCCGGGAATCCCTGGAAGCCATGAACACCATGCGGGTGAATGAGGGGCGGGAGCTGGCGAGGGACCTGGAGAACCGGATCGGTTGGATGGCCAAAGCGATCGATGAGATTGAAATGCTGGCAAAGGAAAGAATTCCGGAAGAGCGGAAGCGCCTTCTGGAGCGAGTGACACAACTGGCTGCAGACAAAGTGCTGATCGACCAGAATCGGCTCGAGCTGGAGATCATTCTGCTTGCCGACCGTCTCGATGTGACGGAAGAGTGCGTACGATTTCGGAGTCATAACAAGTTCTTTCTGGAAGCGATGAATAGCGGTGAGTCCGCCGGGCGAAAACTGTCGTTTCTGATTCAGGAAATGAACCGCGAGGCGAATACCATCGGTTCAAAATCCAATGACGCAGCGATGGCTCATACCATTGTGCGGCTCAAGGAAGAATTGGAAAAGATTCGGGAACAACTGCAGAATATAGAGTAAGGATCGCATTGGCTCTTTGAGCCAACGACTTGATGTCTCAATACCGTTGAGCGATGAAGAAACAAGGCTGCCTTATCGTGCTTTCTGCTCCCAGCGGGTCGGGGAAAACCACGATCGCAAAGGCGATCATGCAGAAATGGCCTGCGATCGTATTTTCCGTGTCGGCCACGACGCGGTCCCGGCGAAACGGCGAACAACATGCGAAAGACTACTACTTCCTGACCAGGGAGGAGTTTGAACGGCGTGTCAAAGCAGGGGAATTGGTGGAATGGGAGGAGATCTACGGAGACCTGTACGGCACGTTGAAATCGGAAATTGACGGTGCGCTCGACGCAGGCCGTGTGATGTTGTTTGACGTCGATGTCAAAGGAGCTCTCTCCATCAAACAACATTACCCCGAGGCGCTCCTGATCTTCATCAAACCACCGAGTGTCGATTCTTTGAAGAAACGGTTGACGGGAAGAAAAACCGAGAACGCATCAGCGCTCAGCCGACGCCTGGAACGGGTTCCGATGGAACTGGAACTCGGGACAAAGTTTGACCATCAAGTGGTCAACGACGACCTCCCACGGGCCATCGCAAAAGTGGAAGAGATCGTGTCAAAACATGCAGAACTGGAACCAATTCATTCATCATAGGAGGTATTACGAGTGGCAATCAAGCCGGTGGATATCGAATACGGAAACCCGAATATCAATGGGATCTATGAGGCCATCGTCGCAACGGCGAAGCGGGCACGGCAGATCCATAATGACGTTCGGATTGAACTGAATCAGCAGCTCGAGACGCTCGCACAATTGACAACGACGGTCGATACCGAAGACGAGACCGATGTCAGCGCGAATCCGGATCAACTGAAGATCAGCCTTGAGTACGAGCGAAGGCCAAAGCCGACCGAAGCAGCACTCGATGAATTAATGCAGAACAAAATCGAATGGCGGCGGCGCGAAGTGGAAAAACCGGTCGTGGAAGAGGAAAAAGCTGCAGAAGAAGAATCAGAGTGATTCTGGATGCTGAACGGCAAACATATCGTCCTTGGAGTCACGGGCGGTATTGCGGCTTATAAATCCTGCCTCTTGGTCCGGGAGCTGAAGAAGGCGGGAGCGGAAGTCCAAGTGGTAATGACAGAGGCGGCGACACGATTCGTCACTCCGCTGACGTTTTCCACGCTGTCAGAGCGCGAAGTGGCCTTTGATCTCTGGGACACGAATCAGGCTACGCGTTCCGAGATCGGTACGCGGCACATCGACCTCGCCAACAAGGCGAACCTTCTGCTGATAGCGCCTGCCTCGGCCAATACCGTCGCGAAACTGACCGTCGGGCTCGCGGATAACCTGCTCACCGTTCTCGCACTCGCAACGCGCAGCCCCCTTGTTCTGGCGCCCACGATGGACGCCGACATGTACCTCAACGAAACAACGCAGAGGAATCTTGCCGTTCTCCGGGAGCGCGGCGTGTTTGTGATTCCGCCGGGAGAAGGAGAGCATGCGAGCGGACTTGTCGGCCCGGGGAGATTGCCGGAAATCGATGCGATCGTTCAGTTTGTGGATGGGGTTCTGGATCGTTCGTATGAAGATTATCGGTCTGTTTCGGTCCTGGTAACGGCTGGTCCGACGCATGAGCCGATCGACCCTGTGCGTTTCATTGGTAACCGCTCGTCAGGAAAAATGGGTTTCTCGCTTGCACGGGCAGCGGCGATGCGGGGAGCTTCCGTCACGCTTGTTGCGGGACCCGTTCACCTGGAAACCCCGCGGCATGTGAAGCGCGTTGACGTGGAAACGGCCGAACAGATGCACCGTGCCGTCGAAAAAGAGGCCGGAGCTGCCGACGTGATCCTCATGGCGGCCGCGGTGGCGGACTATACGCCGGCAAGCCCAAAAGAAACCAAGATGAAGAAGGATGGTCATCAACCCGCCCCTCTCGAGTTGACGACAACCGTGGATATTCTGAAATCCGTTGCCGGGAAAAAGGGGAAGAAAACCGTCGTTGGGTTCGCGCTGGAAACCAATGACGTCCTGGAATATGCCAAGGAGAAACTGAAGTCGAAGAACGCCGATATGATCGTCCTCAATAGCCTGCGTGATGCGGGAGCCGGATTCGGCGTGGATACGAACAAAGTGACGATTCTACACCTGACAGGGGAAACCGAGGAACTTCCCCTGCAATCGAAATTCGATGTTGCTCACGCGATCCTCGACCGCGTGCGCACAATACGCCAACACTGACGCCGATCTGCGCGTCGCAATTCTTCGACCATCATGTCATCCGACCGGGAGCAATTCGAACTGCTGCTTTCGAACGTTCGCACGTTTCTCAAACAACAGGAGGAATTGCATGGAGAACTCTTTCTTGATGCACCCAAAACTCCGACCCCCTCTGCCGGGATTGCCGGTGGATCGGTGAAGCCGGTGCCGAAACCTCCTCCGGCGGAAAATAATTCATTTTTCCCAACCCCGCAGGTCCCCGTGGCGGGAGGGTATCCCAACGAGCCGTGGGTCGGACTGAAGAACCTCGATCATTTCAACAAGGCCATCTGCACATGTCAGAAGTGCCCTCTGGGATCCACAAGGACAAAGTTTGTGTTTGGCGTGGGCAATTCGAACGCGGATCTCGTGCTTGTCGGCGAAGCTCCCGGAGCCGACGAAGATGCACAGGGGGAACCGTTCGTCGGCCGGGCAGGTCAGTTGTTGAACAAGATCCTGGAGGCGATCAATTTTAAGCGTGAAGAAGTCTTCATCTGCAATATTTTAAAATGCCGTCCTCCGAACAACCGCGATCCGATGCCGGAAGAGGTTGCCTCCTGTGAACCGTATCTTTGGAAGCAACTGGAGTTGATACGCCCAAAATTGATCCTCTGCCTGGGGCGCATCGCGGCACAGGTTCTCTTGAAGACCAACGATTCGCTTTCATCCATGCGCGGGAAGGTGCATGATTATCGCGGCATCCCTCTGATGGTAACGTATCATCCCGCGGCTCTTCTGCGAAATCCTAATTGGAAAAGGCCTGCATGGGAAGATGTTCAACAGATGCGGAAGTTGTATAACGAATTAACGGCATCAGCCTGATTTCAAAGGCAGCCGACGCGAGGAGCGTGTATGGCGGAACCAAGAAATATTTTTGATCTGAATACGGGCGAAACGCCTTCCTCGGGCGGGCGTGTTCCGCCTCAGGCCGTCGATGTGGAAATGGCGGTTCTCGGGGCCATGCTCCTGGAAAAAGAAGCTATTGCCAAAGCCGTCGAAGTGCTCGACGAAACCGCTTTCTACAAGCCCGCACACCAGCAGATCTTCGCGGCGATGATCGGATTGTTTGAACGGAGCGAACCGGTCGATCTTATCACGCTTATGGACGAATTGCGCCGCCGTGGCCAGTTGGAAAAAATCGGGGGAGAGGTCTATCTCACGGAACTGACGACAAAGATCACCTCTTCGGCGAACATAGAGTTTCACGCTCACATCGTTCTCGAAAAGGCGTTGATGAGGCAATTGATCTCATCATCCTCGGAAGTGATCAACCGCGCATTTCACGAAACGGAAGACGCTTTGGAGCTGCTCGATCAGGCGGAGCAACGGATTTTCCAGATTTCCGAACAACGGATGAAAAAATCATTTGTTTCGATGAATACGGCGGTTCACAGCACCATGGAACTGCTGGAAAGCATTCATGGGAAGCACAGCGGGATCACAGGGGTACCGTCCGGGTTTGCCGAACTCGATAATGTGACCGGCGGATTTCAAAAGTCCGACATGGTCATCGTGGCGGGAAGGCCGAGCCAGGGAAAAACAGCGCTGGTCCTGTCCATTGCCCGCAATGCTTCCGTTCTCCACAATGTTCCCATCGGCTTCTTCAGCCTCGAAATGTCCACGCAGCAATTGGTCATGCGCCTGATCTGTGCGGAAGCACGAGTTGACGCCCACAGTGTTCGCACGGGACGGCTCCCGGAGGACGAATGGCGTAAACTCAGCACGAGCGTGGGACGGTTGTACAAGGCAAAGATCTTCATTGATGACACGCCGGCCCTTGGCATACTTGAACTGCGGGCAAAAGCACGAAGACTCAAAGCCGAGCACAACATCGGCTTGGTGGTCGTGGACTACCTCCAGCTCATGCAGGGACCGCGGAATGTGCAGAGTCGTGAACAGGAAATTTCGACGATCTCGCGCTCGCTCAAGGCCCTGGCGAAAGAGCTGAGCATTCCCGTGCTTGCTCTTTCCCAGCTGAATCGCGCCGTGGAGGCGCGCGGAGACAAGCGCCCCATGCTGGCCGACCTGAGGGAATCGGGTGCCATTGAACAGGATGCGGACGTTGTCCTGTTCGTTCACCGGCCGGAAATGTACGGCATCGACAAGGATGATGACGGCAACTCGACCGAAGGCACTTCGGAGATCATCGTGGGAAAACAGCGTAATGGACCAACCGGTTCGGTGCGTCTCGCATTTGTGAAGCAGTACGCCCGGTTCGAAAACCTTACGCGTTTCCGTGAGAACGCACTGCTGCCCCCGGGGACTCCCGATGAAGCGCCTTTTTAACCTGCTGACCTCCTGCATTATTATTCCTGTCGCGGGGCTGGCCCAGGAGGGAACATGGACCTTGAGCGCAGGCGCAGGATACGCAATCATCAGCCTGGGTGCGGTGAAAGCGGATATGGAGCGGGATGTCGGCACCTATAACGAAGCTGGATTCGGATTACCTCCGTTCCCTTCCCCGAGCCCGGGGATCGCACTCACGGCCGCTGCCTCGTATCGGTTCGATCGTGATTACTCCTTCTCGATCAACGCCCATCATGACACCCGGACAGTCGAAACTTCATGGTCCAATCAAGAAGACGACATTTCCCTTAAACGCAGAATTAAAGCCACGGTGGTTTCTGCAGGAGTAGTGCACCATTTTCCCGGAACCCTCGATACGGATATCTTTGTTGAAGTGGAAGTCGGAATACTGTTTGCCCGTGCGACCTCCTATGCTTATTGGACACACACAGAAAAGCTCTTCGATTCTACCTCCACGGAGGTTCTGGGAGACACCCGGGGGGTGTTCGAGAGATCCAAGATGATCGCTTCCGTCGGGGCGGGTGGATCGGTCCGGCTGTTCGGCCCGATGTTCCTTCGGGGAAAGCTGCTTTATCGGGTCGGCCAGCTCGGCAAGATCGATGGCTCGATCACCAAGTTCGGCCAGACAATGGATCAAACTACAACCATTGAATTCAATTTTTCCGGTTTCCTGATCCTGGCATCGATCGGCATAGAACTCTCCTGACGACAATGAAACGGCGCGACTTTGTTCATCACCTGGTTGTTTCCGGGCTTGCCATGGACCCGTTGCAGGCAATGCTTGCGGCTGCCTGGCAGAACAGCGAGGACGTGGAGATCTGCAGGCACAAGTTCTCTTTGGCAGTTTCACTTTCACTTCAGAGTCGCCCGATCAACGAGGTCATCATTCAGATGGGCATTTCATTCCTGGAGACCGATTACGCGGCGTTTGCCCTCGAATTGCCCGGTCCCGAACGGCTCGTCGTGAATATGCGCGGACTGGATTGCGTTTCGTTCTACGAAAATGCTCTCGTTCTTGCCCGCTGTGTCAAGAAAGATGCGATGACGTTTGATCAATATCGGAAGGAACTCACGTTTATTCGATATCGCGGCGGTGTCATTGACGGATATCCGAGTCGCCTCCACTATACTTCGGACTATTTCTTTGACAACGAAAGAAAGGGAGTCTGGAAGGACGTCACGAAAGAATCAGGCGGCGTCCGGTTTGTCAAGACCATCAATTTCATGTCCACACATCCGGAACAGTACCGTCAGCTTCGGGAGAACCCGAAATTTCTGGATCAGATCCGACAAAAAGAAGCAGAGATCTCGAGAAGGGAGAAATACTTCCTACCGAAGGAGAAGATCAGCCAGAGCGTCGATAAGATCCTAAGCGGCGATATTCTTGGTATTACGACAGATATTGCGGGGTTGGATGTTTCCCACACGGGGATTGCAGTTCGTCAGAATGGAACCCTGCACCTTCTGCATGCGCCGGCGGTGGGGAAGAAGGTGCAGGTCTCGGAATCGACTCTCTCCGATTATCTGGCGCAAAACAAACGCCACACCGGATTAATGATCGTTAGGCCGGCTGAGCCAAAGAGATAATCAACCGTGCTTTCAGAACTCATTGCGTCCACTCTAAAAATTTACTATCCTTTTTTATGCCTACACGAACATTGCTAAGCGGTTTCCTGCTCATAGCCGCCGGCGTCACCTTGTACGCCCAGCAGCCGATCCTCAGCCCTCGGGATTCCTCATCGACGATGATCAACGGTAAGAAGGTCAGCGTCAATTACGGCCGTCCATCGATGCGGGGCCGGCCGATCATGGGAGAACTGGTCCCCTACAACAAAGTGTGGAGAACCGGCGCCAATGAGGCAACGGCTCTTCTGACGGAGGCCGATCTCGAAATCGGCGGCGTCACGCTTCCCCGCGGATCCTACACGCTCTACACGTTGCCATCGGAACAGGGATGGAAACTCATTATTAACAAGCAGACGGGGCAATGGGGCACGGTGTATAATGCCACCCTGGACTTTGCACGCGTACCTTTGAAGCGGCAGGATTTAAAAAACCCGGTTGAGACCTTTACGATTTCATTTCGCAGAAACGGAGCGAACGGCGGCGTCTTGGTTATGGAATGGGAGCAAACCGTGCTCAGCGTTGCCTTCACGGTCTTGAATACCAATTCCAACAACTCAAAAACGAGAATGTAAAATGCCGACGAAAATTACGGTTCGAAGCAACAGGAGTATACGGGTTGAGGGGGATTTCGAGTTGTTTGATGAGGATGGAAACAAATTCGATCTTTCGGGCCGGACATCCATCTCCCTGTGCCGGTGCGGACTAAGCAAGGACAAGCCCTTCTGCGACAGCAGTCATAGAACTGAGGGATTTCAATCTGAAGTCAAAGCCCGGACGTTACCCCCACCCGTAGAGAAGAAGTAGATCAGCAAGTAAAAGGGTCATGAAATTGGAGGAATGATCCGGGAGATTTCGACATTCCATCATTCCCCTATTCCAGCTTTCGGATCTTTTCCTTCCCTCTGCCTCACCGCCTCATACAAAAACACAGCACTTGTGCTTCCGACATTCAAGGAATCGACGCCATTCTCCATTCTGAGAGAGATGGCCGCATCGCAGGATTGTAGAACGGAATTCGAGATCCCTTCCCCTTCGCTTCCAAGCACCAGACAGCAATGACCGCGAAAATCGGCGGACGTGAGATCCTGGCCTCCTGCCGGATGGGCGGCCAGCACGCGGGTGCCGAATTTCGACCGAAGGACGGTCAGCGTGTCCCCCAAGTGATGGGAATGGATCACAGGGATCTGAAACACAGCGCCCATCGAATTCCGTACCGCGCGGCGCAAATAGGGACTACTCGAAGTTTCTCCCACAATGATGGCATGCACGCCAAAGGCAACGGAATTCCGTACGAGAATACCGATGTTCTCCGAATTTGTCAGGCCGTCCATCGCTACCAAGAGCAAAGGGTGGGGGACTCCCGCGAGGGTTTCGGTCAACGAGCGTTCGGCCGGGACTTTTCCAAGAGCCATGATCCCCTGGTGCAAAGGGAATCCGACGATGGTCTCCACTTCTGCCTTGGGAGCAACAAAAACCTCAACAGACCGTGATTCCAGAACCGGCCTGAGTGATTCGAACCACTCCGGCGTCATGAGCAATGAGCTCACTTCCAGCGTACTTTCCAGCAATCGTCGGACGACCTTCTCGCCTTCGGCGACGAACACGCCTTGCCGGTGATGCTCGACCGGCCGCCGGAGAGTCCGGTACGGTTCAAGTCCCGCAAGTTCCAGCGTAGCGATGCGTTGAATGATCATGTTCCGTCTCCAAAGAAACATACGTACTCATTCCCGGTGAATCAATTGCGGCTTTGCACCACGCCGGCCATTTTCTTAGATTGAGGGGCATGGAAACTCAGCAGAAACCGCGGCTTGTCATTCTCGGTACGGGTTTTGGCGGATTCAGCATTGCCAAAAGGATCGATCAGCGGCTTTTTGACATCGCCATTGTGAGCCCGCGAAACCACTTCCTGTTCACTCCATTGCTTCCCAGCACAACGGTGGGAACGATCGAGTTTCGCAGCATCATCGAACCCATTCGATCCGCCCGCCCGGATGTGACGTACTATCATGCCTCGTGTGTCGGGATCGATCGGAAAAAGCATCTGGTCCGGTGTCGTGGCGTCATGGATAACCGGAGGTTTTCCATTCCGTACGACTATCTTGTCGTCGCGGTCGGGTCGCAAAGTGCCACGTATGGCGTGCCGGGCGTGCGTGAACACGCGTTGCTTCTCAAAGATTTAGGTGATGCCAGGGCGATCCGCCAGAGGGTGATCGAATGCCTGGAACAGGCGTCGGAGCCTTCGATTGACCCGGAGGAGAGAAAACGGCTTGTACATTTTGTTGTGGTGGGAGGCGGGCCCACGGGTGTGGAGTTCCTTGCAGAAATGCACGACCTTGTGCAGGAGGATCTGCATAAGACATTTCCTCAAGTGGTAAACGACGTACGTCTGATCCTGTTGGAAGCACAGGAGGAAATTCTGACCTCGTTCGATGCCGTTTTGCGCGCGTACACGATGAGAGCCTTCATGCGTCAGGGCATTGAAGTGAAAACGCGGTCAATCGTGAAAAAAATCAGGAAGAGGAGCATTCTTTTGCAGAACGGATCGGCCATTCCCTATGGCCTTGTGGTTTGGTCAACGGGGGTGAAACCCGCTGATCTCACCCGCGCGTTGCCGTTTAAAAAAGACGCCGCATCAAGACTTGTGGTCGACGATTATCTGCGGCTCGATGAAACTTCGCGCCATTTTGCACTTGGGGATTGTAGTTCAGTGGAAGGACATCTGTTCCCGGGTACGGCCCAGGTTGCACAACAACAAGGCAAGTATCTTGCCCAAGCGCTCGGCGGCCATGCACGGGGACAAACGGTGAAACCCTTTCGCTATCGTTCGTACGGGATGCTGGCGTACATCGGAAAAGGGAAGGCCCTGGCGGATCTGGATTCGGTCAAAGGGCGGGGTTTTATCGCCTGGTTGTTCTGGCGATCGGTGTATATCACGAGGCTCGTGAGCCTTAAGAACAAGATTCTTGTCATTGTTGATTGGATGAAAACGTTCTTCTTTGGGCGAGATATCAGCCGGTTCTGAACGCGTTGACATTGGACGGAAAACGCAGTATCATTCGAAGCCCAAATTCTGCATTTTCAAGGAGTCTGTCATGAATATCAAAGAGAAGATGCACGGTGACGTAGCGGTTGTTGCACTGAAAGGGAACCTTATGGGGGAGCCCGACACCACCGATGTGCGGGAGAAGATTTACGGCCTCTTGCAGGATGACGTGAAAAAAGTGGTTCTCGACCTTGGAAAAGTGAAGTGGATCAACAGCTCGGGGTTGGGGGCCCTGATCGCAGCCATGACCTCCGTGAAGAACAAAGGCGGTGATTTGCGGCTTGCGAACGTCACCGAAAAAGTCGAAAGCGTGTTCATGATCACCCAGCTTATCAAGGTGTTCAGGACGTACGAGACCGTTGACCGCGCGGTCGCGAGCTTCAAGTAGGTTCTCCTCCCGCCTCCCTTCACCGTATGAATCGAATTCCGCGCGTTTCGTCGAACATGTGCGGGAATGTTCAGTCGTTTAGCAATGACCGAATCATTTCGATTCCAAGCCCCAGGTAGCAGTACAAAGGTCGTTTGTTGCGAACCTTGCACCTCGTTCCCTCATTGCCTATTTTTCTCCCTGCGATAGAATCTGAATCAACAATTGAAAATTGGAAATTACGAGAGCCTTCCATGAAAGTTCCCGCTCGATGTTTCATCATCCTCATCTTCTTTGCAGTCGCTCAGGCCCAGCTTCCTCCCCCGGAATCTCCCGCTGTCAAGCAGGCGGCAGAGCTTGAAGAACAAGGGCGGTTTATCGAGGCCACAGCCCTGCTCGGACAAGCGCTAGCAAACCAGATCAGGTCACCGTATCCCGAAATTCGTAAACAACTGGAGTTCGAGCTCGACCGGCTTGACCGTATTCGCCGCGATTATTCCCATACAAAAAACTCCCTCTACGAAAGCTTGATCAGGTCGGTGAAAGATTTGACGGTTGAAGAGTATGAAGCGTGGATTGCCGAAGGCCGGTTTGATATGCGCATGATCGACAGCGTTACCTCTTTCATGGGTTCGAGCAGAAGTAATCTCTTCTTTCGATATCCGGAATTGCGCGCCCGGCGGTTGAATGCCCCTGATGATTCGGAATTTGAGCAATCAACGCTCGCAGCTGTGAAGAGCATCAAACAGGCGGCATTGGAACGGAACGCGCCGTTTGTTCTCCCCAGGAATTTTCGCAACACCATGACCGTCACGGTGAAGCCGAACACCGTCCCCGCCGGTGAGACCATCCGTGCATGGCTCCCGGTGCCCAAGGCGTATCCGCACCAGTTGAACATTTCAATCATTTCCTCATCCAGTCCCGTCAAGAACCTGGATGACATGAATTCCCCGATTCGCAGTGCTTATATGGAACAGAAAGCCGAGAGGGGGAAGCCGACCCTCTTCAGCGTTGAATACGAATACACAGCGTTCGGTATCTGGTTCAACCTGCAACCGCTCGCCATTCAGCCGTACGATACTGCCGACGCAACCTACAGGGAATTTACGCGCGAAGGTCCGCACGTTGTTTTTACCGAAAAGATCAGATCCCTTTCGACTCAACTTGCGGGGCTGGAACCGAATCCACTCACAAAAGCAAAGGCCTTTTACAACTGGGTGAGCGAGACGATTCAGTACAGTTATGCGCTGGAATATTCCACCATCCGGAATATCAGCGACTACTGTCTGAAGAAGAATTATGGTGATTGCGGGCAGGCCGCATTGCTCTTTATAACACTTTGCCGCGCCAACGGAATTCCTGCCCGATGGCAATCTGGATGGCTCACGATCCCCGGGGGAAAAACAATTCACGACTGGACGGAAATCTACATCAATCCGTATGGCTGGGTTCCGGTCGATCCGTACATGGGGGTTTTTGCCATGCAGTACTTCAATGGACCGATCGAACAGCGGCAGGAAATAAGAGATTTCTACTTCGGAGGACTCGACCAGTACCGCGTTGCTGCCAATTCCGATCACAACCAGCAACTCAATCCGCCCAAACAATCCATGCGATCCGATAACGTCGATTTTCAGAGGGGAGAAGTGGAATATGGGGTGACGAATATCTACTTCGACAAATATTCGTTTGGATTGAAGGTGGAAGAAAAGTAGGGGAGTTTTGAGTATGTGAGGAGATGGAACGCTGCAGCACCCGGTTCTCGACTCATTGATACAGCGACTCCAATCTTTTCTGCCAACCTTTCCAATTCTCGATGCCCTCAATTCTTCCAAACGATTCGCAGCTTCAATTTCCCCGCGTCATGGTCATTGACGCGTCCGCAGGATCGGGGAAAACCACGACGCTCACGCAACGACTGGTGCAGTTCCTCCTCTCGCCTCGCGTTCCGCACAACTCCCTCCAGGGTATTCTCGCCGTTACGTTTACGAATAATGCCGCTGTGGAAATGAAAGGGCGGGTCCTTTCCCTGCTCAAAGATGCTGCACGGGGCGAACCGGAAACGATGAAAAAACTCTCGACGGTACTGACATTGGGACCCGACGAGATCAAGGCCCGGGCAGGGCAGGTCCTGGAGAACATTCTCGACCGGTACTCTGAATTTCAGATTCAGACCATCGACAGTTTTCTGGCAAGAGTGTTCAGAGCCTCCGCGCTGGAGTTCGGGTTTGCACCGGGGTTCGAGGTTGTCCTCGACAGCCGCCCTCTCCTTGACGAGGCGTTCGGTCTCATGGCGGCGCAAGTGTCGCCGGGATCGAGTCAGGCCAGGGCGCTCAACGAATTGGCCAACCGTCTGCGGGAACTCAAATCGAAGAAGGGGAAATTCCAGTGGAACCCGTACCGCAACCTCGCTACGGAGGTCAAGCGGCTGTACGGCCGGATCGTCTCGACGGCTCTTCCGCTCTCCGATGAGGATCATTTCGAGGAATACCGCAAGGCCGGAAAGGTCCTGTGTGGACGGGTCGAGGAACTCGGCGCATTGGTCGACCGCTCCCCTCTTCAGCCCAAGGCCGCATTCGAAAAATACAGGCAGGAAGCCCGAGGAGGCCATGTCGATCGTCTGATCGAACTGCAATTCCCCGACCCGCCCGCTGCCAAAGGGAAATCTCCTCAGATCGAATACGGGAAATTCAACAATGCCACGCAGTCTCTGCGTGAAGAAATCGCCGGGCTTCGGAATGAGCTTGTGGTGCTTCATGCACGGGAATATTTCCAACCGTATGTACAGACCCACCGCATGCTCCAGGCCTCACTCGATGTCGTTCGCAGGCGCCGCGGCCAGGTGGACCTCGGCGACCTGATCCTGAAGCTGGCGCAGTTCATCGAGGCAGGCAACGTACCTGAAGTGTACATCTCGATGGGTGAGCGGATCTATCACTATCTCATCGACGAATTCCAGGACACCGCTCCCATTCAGTGGCGGACTCTCGAACCTCTCATTGACAATTCTCTTTCTGTGGGCGGGAGCCTCTGCGTTGTGGGAGATACGAAGCAATCCATTTACGGATTCCGCGGGGCGGATTGGCGTATCATGAGAAATCTGAAGGAAGGGAAGGTCTTTTTGTCTGCCCCGACGGAGGTGATCCCTCTGCCCACCAGTCACCGGAGCGGGGGAAAGATACTGGATTTTGTCCGAACAACGTTCCACGAGAACATTCCGCAACGGGTCATGGATGGGGCCGAGCGTGTGAGCGGTCTTGCAACGTTCCATCAGGAGCCGCGGAAAGATCTAAAGAACAAAGGTTATGTCGAAACGAAGATCATCGCGGGATCCACGGATGAGCGGCCGGAACGGGATGAGATCCTCGCCTTCGTGGAACAATGCCTCGGAAGAGGATACACACAGCGTGATATCGCGATCCTGACCCCCGAAAACGATGACGTCGTGAAGGTCAGCGGATGGTTGAACGAGGCCGGTCACGAGTTCATTCCCTTCAGCACCCTGGATATCCGGACGCGTAAAGTGGTCGGTGAAATCCTCTCCCTTCTGCGGTTTCTGGATTCTCCCGTTGATAGCCTGGCGTTTTCAACATTTCTGCTCGGAGGGCTCTTTCGATCACGGTTGGACCGCGACGGACGGCCGCAAAAAGAAGCAGAGATCCGGATCTGGCTTTTTGAATGCCGTAAAAGCGGTGTTCGACGGCCGTTGTACGCGCTCTTTAAAGAGCGGTTCCCAGATCTTTGGGCACAGTACTTCGAGCGCCTCTTTGGCTTGACGGGATATCTTCCCCTTTACGATCTCGTCACTCATGTCACCAAATTGCTTGACGTGTTTCGTCTTGTGCCGTCGGAGGAAGCCGCCTTGGTCAAACTTCTGGAGGTGGTGGCACGGTTTGAAGAGCAGGGGAGAAACAGCCTGAAGGAGTTCGTCGGGTTTGCAGAAGAGATCTCGGAGGATTCAGACTGGAACATCAATGTTCCGCCCGACGTTGATGCCATCCGCGTCATGACCATCCACAAAGCGAAAGGACTCGGCTTCCCGGTGGTCATCGTGCTCTTGTATGACACGCCTGCCCGCGGCGACGGGATCTACCTTGAGGAAACCAAAGACAGTGTCCGTCTTGTTCGGTTGGTTCAAAAGAGCAAATCGGGGGAAGAAAATCAGCTCAGTCCCCTGTTCGCCGACAAAGAACAAAGGGCAAAAGTAGATTATCTCAACAAACTCTATGTGGCGTTCACCCGCGCGGCGGACGAAATGTATGTGATCGGCGTGAATTACGGAAAGGGAGATGAGCCTTCAGCGTTTCTCCCCACAGAGAAATTCGGGAAGCAGGCCAAACCACCCTCACGCGACGAAGCACATGCGGAGGATTTGCGGCTACCGCTTGTGTACAACACTGCTCTGCAAACTGACCAGACCCAGAGCGCCGACGGAATTTATCCGGAGGAAATACGCCGCGGCGAAGCTATACACAACATTCTTGCACGTCTGGAGTTCGCACGTAAAGGATTTCTCGAGAGCGACCTTGCACGGTGTATCGAGGAAGAACAACAGGCGACGCGGGGAGAGATCAACGGCGGGGAATTGAAGAACGTCCTGATGCAGTTTCTCGCTTCCCCCGGTGTGAACCCCCTCTTTGAGAAGCTCCCGGAAAGGAGAATTCTCAACGAGCGGGAATTTGTCCGCTCTGACGGGCGCTTGTTCCGTATCGACCGCGTGATCGTTGACTCCTCAGCCATCACCGTCGTGGATTACAAGACAGGTACCGAACGGGATGAGTACGCCGGGCAGGTCCAGAACTATATGACCATCGTTGCCGACGTATTTCCCGGCCGAACCGTTCACGGGATCCTTGCTTACGTGGACACTGCGGCCGTCCGGACCGTAGCGCCGGGAGGGCAGAGGTCGTGAGCACAGTAAGGATTCTTCAACCGGGAGAAAATATCATTGAGAGGGTTGTTGAGGCCCTGCGTCCCCGGGGTGCCGATGTGGATCGCTCGCTCGTTGTGTTTGCCGGCAAACGGCCGCTGCACTTCGTGAGAAAACGCCTCGCAGAGTCCAGGAATGCCGGCTTCCTGTCTCCTGCCATGCTGGCCTACGACGACCTCATCGAGGACCTGGCGCGGAAGCTGGGTTACCATGCGTCAAGTCTCGATCCCCTCGACGCTTCCGCACTGTTATTCGAGATCCACCGTTCCCAACACGAGACTCTCGGAAGCCATTTTGCCACATTCGAGGAATTCCTCCCGCTCGGGTTCCGTCTGTTCGAAGAATTCGAAGAGCTTTCGCTCGCGAATGTGAGCGAGAAGCAGATCAACGAGACTATCGGCGGGATCAGTTTCGGAAAACGGCATGCGCTCGCTGAGTATTACAAACAGTTCGTTCGTGTCATCAAAGAGAAAAACCTCCTGACGCGGTCGATGAAAATCCGGCTTGTAGCCGGACAATTTGATGAGATCGATTGGTCGGAGTACCGGACCATGGTGTTCGCCGGCTTCTATGCATTGACTCCGGTTGACCAGCAGTTGTTCCGCCGTTTTCTCGGCCTTGAGCATGTCACCATGTTCTTTCAGCCGGGCCCGGGCTTGGTGCACCAATTGAAGCGCATCGACATTGAAGTGAAATCATCGCAGGGTATCCCCGCCCCCGGCTCTGATGACGATCCCCAGATGACTCTGTTCACAGGCGGACCGCCCGATCCTTCCCTGGAAAACGTTGCGCGGACGCAAACTCCCCGGATTCATCTGTACAAAGCACCGGATCTGCACGGCCAGGTATTCGCGCTCTCCTCTCTGGTGGATTCGTTACTTAAGCAAGGGGGACCGCCGGATGAACGGACAGTGATCGTTCTCCCGTCGTCCGAGGGACTCTTCCCCGTGGTACAGCAAACACTTTCCTTGCTCGCTCCCGACGGCTACAATATATCACTCGGTTATCCGCTTTCGCGGACACCGCTCTATGCTTTTCTGAGCAGTGTTTTGGACCTGACAGCGACGGCGCGGGACGGATCGCTGCAAGCGTCGGCTTATCAGCAGTTGGTGCTGCATCCCTATGTCAAGAACATCCGGTATGGGCAGCGCTCAGACGTCACCCGTGTTCTCTTCCACGCGGTCGAAGAAATCCTTTCACGGCGTTTATCGACCACGGTTCGTCTTGAAGATCTTGAATCGGATGAAGCGATCCTTGATCGGGTCGTGAGAGCTTTTTCCCACGAGCACGTTGCAATATCAAGAGAGAATCTCAGAGAACACCTGAAGACGGTGCATGACCTGATCGTACGACCGTTTCTGAATCCCGGAACGATGCGGAATGTCGCTGAGCGTGTCATTGCCCTGATTCAAGTGATCGGAGATAGAAGTTCTGCGCAGTTGCATCCGTTGTTCCGCCGGTCCGCCGAAAGGCTTATCGAAATAGCCGTGGGCATAAGGAGCTCGTTGGCAGCAGATCAGACCTTTTCTTCGCCTGAAGGGGTCGGGATGTTTCTTCGAACATATGTCGGTCCGCAAACGGTCCCGTTTCCCGGAACGCCGCTGGGCGGATTGCAGGTTTTAGGGCTGCTGGAAACACGAAATCTGTCGTTCGACCGGGTGATCGTTCTCGATGCGACCGACAGCAATATTCCGGGGACTGGTGGCGTGGAGAGGCTTCTACCGCAGGGTATCCGACAAACACTGGGATTGGAAACGTCGCAGGACCGGGAACACCTGATCGAATATTATTTCGACGTTTTACTGAACAGTGCGAAGGAGGTGCATCTGTTCTTTCGTGAAGAACGGAATGAGGAACAAAGTCGGTTCATACAAAAGCTTCTGTGGCGCCGGGAGCAGGAAACAGGCGGTCAAACAAAGGAATCACTCCGTCAGGTCCGCTACAGCATTCTTCTCGCCAATCCGGTCCCTGGGGCCGTCGAAAAAACGACGGATCAAGCTTTATACCTTAAGGATTTTGAATTCAGTGCAAAAGCGCTCGACATGTATTTAAAGTGTCCGCTCCAATTCTACTATCATTATGTGTTGGGTCTCAGAGAAAGGGAGGAAGTTGGCGAGGAAGTTGAACAATACGCGGTTGGTACGATTGTTCACGAGATCCTGAATGACTTCTTTCAGCCTGCGATCGATCGTGTGCTGACAATGGCGGATCTTGACTCGGCCAGGATGGACTCGCTTACGGAAAAGGCTTTTGGGAAAGCACTGGGGAGCAATTTGAAAGGTGCATCGCTTCTCTTGATGGAGCAAACGGCAGGGCGGTTAAGGGAATTCCTCCACGACTACCAGGAACAGATGATCAAGGAGGGAGAAATTGAGATTCTCGGCGTCGAGCAAACATTGTCAATCATCAAGGACGGTCATCGCTTCAGCGGAAGAGTCGACAGGATCGAGCGAAGAGGCGAGAAGACGTTTATTCTGGATTACAAGGTACGCCAGGACGACACGCCGTACAGGATCAAATGGAAGAAGTTCGTGGCCGGGCAACCTGAAACATGGTCCGAGTCCGTCGGTTCGGTTCAGCTTCCGCTCTACGCGCTATTGTATTCGGAACTGAGCAAGACCCCTGCCGACACGATCGCCGCGGCGTACATTTTTCTGGGCAGAAACCAACTCAATAAAGAGATCGAAACGGGGATCTCAGATGAGGAAATGAAAGTCGAACGCTACACGGAACTCGAAACCGTGATCACGGGCCTTGCGCAAGAGATCAAGGACCCGAAAAGGCCGTTCGAACCTACAAGGGACCAAAAGAAGCAATGCCCGAGGTGTCCGTACCAGGTGATGTGCGGAACACAGTGGGCAAGGGAAGGAAGGTGGTAGAAGATGGAAGATGGAAGATGGAAAAGGATTAGAGAAAGCTAAACAAGAACGCGCAAAGGAATCCGGCAATCGTCGCAAGTCCCACCATCGGGCCGCCGTCCTCGTAGGCTTCCGGCATCATCACCGATGAGACCATCGCGAGAATTCCGCCCCCAGCCACGGCGCCGACCAGGGTCAGAGCGGTTGCCGGTGCGTCGGAGAGAAAGATATTGCCGAGAGCAGCAGCAACAGCACCCGCCACAACAAGGGTCCCCCAGAGCCCAAAAATTTTCAGCTTGCTGAACCCGGCGGCATGCATTCCCGTCGCGCTCGCGATCGCTTCCGGGAGATTCGACAGAAACACGGCAGCGAGAAACGTGAACCGGAACGAATCGACCGAAACGAAACTGGATCCAATAACAATGGACTCAGGAATGCCGTCGAGCATGGCGCCGAGAAAAATGGCGATCGCCGCGCCCGAAGCAACATGGCTCTTCATCATGGTAGCCTCTTCGGACCGCGTCAATCGCTGAATGTTTGCAAGCGCGACCTGCTGCCAGTGGTCGGAATCCCCGCTTCCTTTCGTGGCTTCAACATTTGTGATCAGACGCTGGGAGTTGAGTCTTTCCACGGCGCGTCGCAGATTGGGTGAGCGCTCGAGCAGCTCGTCAAAATGTTCCTTGTCGATCCGCAGCAACGAAGTGTCCGTGACGGTAAAGGCTGTTGCCGATCGGGGTTCGCCGGTCAGGAGCGCCATCTCGCCGAATGAATTTCCCGGCCCGAGCTCTGCAATCGTTGACGCTTTGTCCATTGTGCCTCCGGCCACAATGCTCACCTGACCTTTTTCGATAAGGTAGAGAGCGTCGCCCTTATCACCTATTCTGAAGATCTCTCTGCCGGAAGGAAATTGAACGGGCTGGACGCACACCAAAACGTCTTCCATTTCTTCGGGAGGAAGAGACCGCACAAGGTCGATCTTGGACAGGCTCGAGAGGATGGAAGCCGATTCCTCCCTCTTCTTGTTCAGCATGTACAGCTTGGCCATCGCCGGGTGCCGAAGTGCGGCACCGCGCTGCTCCAGGATAAGATTGGCGACAAAGTACATCATTCCGCCCGCGATGAATCCCCCCGCAACCCACAGCCAACTGGTGATACCATCGAGATGTGCATGGTGGATCAATCGCTCGGCGCCTTCATAGGCGAGTTCAAGAGCAAGGGCCTGAATGAGGGCGCCGGTACCGAATGCCATGATCACCGCGTTCGTTCGTTGCGACGGCTTCACATACACCCCGATAGCAGATCCGACGATCAGCGACGTCATCGCGAGAATGGCCATGCTGGCCGCGCCAAATACAGACTCGTATGATATTTGTTCAAGCATCGAGGTTAGTCAGGGCGCCGGCTAATATCCCACAGCTCCTCCGTCCGGGGCACGAGGGTCCGCCGCCCCGAGACGCAGTCCGGTTTTCGGGTCGATCATGATCCCCATAGCGCTTCCCTGCTGATCAACCACTCGGATTCGATGGCCCATCATCTCCAACAGCCTCCGGGAGTCCATATTCACTCCATGTTTCTCGATGCGCAGGACATCAGGGAACCACTGGTGATGCATCCTGCTAGTGGTCACAGCTTCGGAAATGTCCATTTCGAAATCCACTACGTTGAGAACGACCTGTAGAACGGTGTTGATGATGGTTTTGCCGCCGGGTGACCCGATCAACACGAATGGTTTTCCATCTTTTGCGACAATGGTCGGTGTCATGCTCGAAAGCATTCTTTTTCCCGGAGCGACGCGGTTCGGTTCCGTTCCGATCATGCCCGTGGAATCCGTACGGCCGGGTTGCGGATTAAAATCTCCCATCTCATTATTGTAGAGAAATCCGAGGCCGTCGGCGATAATGCGCGATCCGTATCCGTACTCAAGAGTGTACGTCACCACCACAGCGTTTCCTTGCGCGTCGACGACCGAATAATGGGTTGTTTCGGCGCTTTCGCCGGGATCATTGAAGGCGACCGGATCACTCTTGGATTTCCTGTTCAGGCTTATTGTTTTTCGGAGTTCCGCAGCATATTCCTTTGAGAGCAGTTTTGCGATCGGCATCCCGGGGTTAAAATCCGGATCACCAAGATATCGGGCTCTATCGGCGTAGGCTCTTCTCATTGCCTCTGTCAGCAAATGGACGTACTGAGCCGAATTGTGCCCGTATTGCCTTAAATCGAATCCCTCTAGAATGTTGAGCATTTCAATCACGGCCGTTCCGCCCGAACTCGGCGGGCTCATGGAATAAATATCATGCCCTCGGTACGTGCCGTGGACGGGTTGTCGTTCCTTCGCCTCATAAGCCGCAAGGTCTTTCTCGGTTATTAATCCGCCGTTCCTCTTCATGTCTGCCGCAATCAATCTTGGCGTTTCACCCTTGTAGAAGCCGTCACGGCCATTTCGCTGAATTCGTTTCAGCGTTCGGGCAAGATCCGGCTGCTTCCAGATTTCACCTGGTTCGTAGTGCACGGTGTCTTTCTTAAAGAACGTCCTGGCGGACGAAGGATAACGCTTCCAATCTTCGGAAAGGGCTTTGAAATCATCGATCATGGCCCAGCTTAGCGGAAAACCCTTTTCGGCGAGCTCAACCGCGGGAGCCGTCAATTCTTTCCACGAACGTGAGCCAAAACGCTTGAGAGCCAGATCGAAACCGGCAACCGTTCCGGGAACACCGATCGACAGGTATCCCTCGTGATTGAGATTGTCGATGTAGTTTCCACTCGAATCGACGTACAGGCGTTCATGAGCGGCCGCGGGGGCCTTTTCCCTGAAATCCAATGCGGTGACCGTACCGTCATTCTTGTAGACGATCATAAATCCGCCGCCGCCGATATTCCCCGCTGCCGGATGTACGACGGCAAGGGCAAGGCCTGTGGCGACAGCAGCATCAACGGCATTCCCTCCGTTTTTCAAGATGCGCACGCCCACCTCGGACGCCAACACGTGGGATGAGACGACCATCCCGGATTTAGCCCGAACGGGATCCTTTGCCGCTCCCCCCGAGAAAAGGATGAGGATGGCAATGGCGCCAAAAAGCTTCAATGAAAATCGAAATCGCATAGTTCATCCCTTTAAGGAAATTTCAAGAGGCCTTGAACAGTAAGGAAATCTCTTTGGGGATTCAAGGGTCGGGGAAATCTCCTTGACCCGTCGGGTTTCAACGAGTAGATTTGATAAACCTAATGAGCCCTTTGGCAAGTGGGGCACTGAAACATTCGCGATTTGTGAAAAGGAGTGCGTATGCGGATAACGATTGTTGCCTTTATGGTGTTCGTTACAATTCCCGGAATTGCGCAACAACAACAGCCCTGTTCCGGCCCCGAGTACCGGCAATTTGATTTCTGGATAGGGGAATGGGATGTAGTGAATCCGAAAGGTGATACGGTGGGCGCGAGTAGGATTGAGCCAGTGGAGGGCGGTTGTGGGGTCCTTGAGAATTATGCAACCATGAGGGGTTATTCGGGAAAAAGCATCAACGCATATAATAGTGCAAGACAGCAATGGCAGCAATTCTGGGTGGATAATCAGGGAGATGTGCTTGAATTTGCCGGGACGCTGGAGGGGAATGAGCTAAGGTACACTGGAGAATCGAAGGGTCAATACGGAAGAGTTCTCCATAAGCTGACCTTCTTTCATATCAATCGTGAACGGGTGAGGCAGCTCTGGGAGCAATCATCCGATGAAGGGAAGACGTGGGCGGTGGTTTTTGATGGAATGTATCATCGCAAGAAAGGGTTCGAGTAAGCCGCAGGCGCAAGAAGCAGGTGGTTACGCTTCGAAGCCGTATTGAACCACGGCGGAGATTTTTCTATATTCAATACCGGATTGATTGCGGATTGAGGTATAGGCGGCACTTCCCCCTAAGGGAATTTGCGGGTGTAGCTCAGTTGGTAGAGCGTCAGTCCCGAAATGTCCAACGAGTCCGCTTTTCCGGATGAGTTGTTTTGACATTTCTCCCGAAGGGACCCCTTCGGGGGAGGATGCGGCCCAAGGATTTGCACTTGGAGGCGGCACTTCCCCCTAAGGGAATTTGCGGGTGTAGCTCAGTTGGTAGAGCGTC
>JBBEEC010000017.1:30878-39374 GCA_040880975.1 Bacteroidota bacterium
GCGGCACTTCCCCCTAAGGGAATTTGCGGGTGTAGCTCAGTTGGTAGAGCGTCAGCTTCCCAAGCTGAAGGTCGCGAGTTCGAGACTCGTCACCCGCTCAACGTCATTGCGGGATTTATGAATGCGGACTGTGAATTCCGCAACCCGCAATCCCTAATTGGAACTCTCTCGCCTCAAATCCGTCTAAGGTATTATATTTCTATCATTTACAAGGAGTCAGTGTGGATATCAAGTCAATCAATGAAATGATCAACAAAGAAAGCGCATTTGTTGACAAGCTGACTGCCGAGATGGGCAAAATCATTGTCGGCCAGAAGCAAATGGTCGATCGATTGTTGATCGGACTCCTGAGTAACGGACACATTCTTCTGGAAGGAGTCCCCGGCCTCGCCAAGACTCTCACGATCAAGACTCTGGCGGGTGCGATCAGCGCGAAGTTTCAGCGGATCCAGTTCACCCCCGACCTTCTTCCCGCAGATCTTATCGGCACGATGATCTACAATCAGAAGGACGGGAAATTCATCACGCGGCGCGGGCCGATTTTTGCAAATTTTATCCTCGCTGATGAGATCAACCGCGCTCCCGCAAAAGTGCAAAGCGCATTGCTCGAGGCCATGCAAGAGCGCCAGGTCACGATCAGTGAAGAAACCTATAAACTCGATGAGCCGTTTCTTGTTCTCGCGACTCAGAATCCCATCGAGCAGGAAGGGACCTATCCGCTTCCTGAAGCCCAGGTGGACCGGTTCATGCTCAAAGTGAAAATCGGGTATCCTTCGCGCGAAGAGGAACTTCAGATCATGCGTCAGAATATTGACGGAGAGGTCAAGGCCATGAAGCCCGTGGTCTCGCCCAAAGAGATTCTCGCCGCACGGGATGTCGTGAGGCAGGTGTACATGGACGAGAAGATCGAACGCTACATCCTCGACATTGTGTTCGCGACCCGTGAACCAAAGAACTTCAAGCTTGACAAACTCACCCCTCTGATCAGTTACGGCGCATCTCCCCGCGCAACGATCAACCTCGCTCTCGCCGCCAAAGCCCATTCGTTCATTAAGCGACGCGGATACGTGATCCCGGAGGACATCCGCGCCGTCGCGATGGACGTTCTTCGCCACCGCGTTGCCGTAACGTATGAAGCGGAAGCGGAAGAGATCACATCGGAAACTGTCGTCCAGGAAATTCTCAACCACATTGAAGTACCCTGAGTCGTCGGGAGAACTCATGATCATTGTCAATTTTCAATTGTCAACCGACAATGATGAATAGCGCTGAATTGTGCTGAGGCCATGGAAACCAAAGAGCTCCTGAAAAAAGTCCGGCAACTGGAAATCCGTACGCGTGGGGTTGTCAACCAGGTGTTCTCGGGCGAATATCACTCTGTGTTCAAGGGACGCGGAATGGAATTCTCCGAAGTACGCGAATACCAGCCGGGTGATGAGATCCGGACGATCGACTGGAACGTGACTGCGCGTCTGAACCACCCGTTCGTGAAGGTCTTCGAAGAAGAGCGAGAGCTGACGGTCATGCTGCTCGTCGATATGAGCGGATCGCAGTTTTTCGGATCAGGCACGTCGCTCAAACGCGACATCGCAGTGGAATTGAGCGCCATCCTTGCGTTTTCTGCGATGAAGAACAACGACAAAGTCGGTGCAATGCTGTTCACCGACCGGATCGAAGCCTTCATCCCGCCCCGAAAAGGCAAGACCCATGCTCTGCGCATCGTGCGCGAATTGCTTTCCTTTGATCCGGCCAGCCGTACCACGCAACTCAAGGCGGGACTGGAGTATCTGAACAAAGTTCAAAAGAAACGTGCCATCGTGTTTCTGATCTCGGATTTCATGGACAGTGGATATGAGCAGGCACTCCGCATTGCAGGGAAGCGTCATGATCTCGTCGGAATCGTTCTCGTGGATCCGAGAGAGCGCGAGCTGCCTGCGTTTGGCCTTGCAGCGTTTCATGACGCCGAAACAGGCGAGGATCGGTGGATCGATACATTGAATTCCGGCGTGAGGGCGTCTCATAAGGCACATTGGACAGCCCTGCAGCAGGCAAGACGGTCGCAGTTCCTGAAGTCTAAACTGGACGCGGTTGAGATCCCTATCGACCAGTCCTACATGAAACCCCTGACGGACTTTTTTCAGCGAAGGGAGCGGCGATGGTGAGAGTGCCGGGAGCATTTCTTTTTGTGCTGATGACGGTTTCCCTGCAGGCGCAGGAACCGTTGGTGCGCGCCTCCGTGGATTCAGCCGAATACCGGATCGGCGAGTGGATCCCTGTGAACATCGAAGCCGAAATGCCGGCCGGCAGTCAAATCCTGGGCCCCGCCGAAGGTGATAGCCTTGGAACATTTGAGATCCTCGCGGTCAAGGCCTTCGAACCGGAGATTCAGGGTGGCCGTTTGCGGCAGGCATTTGTTGTTCGAGTGACGAGCTTCGAGCCCGGTGAAACCGCCATTCCATCAATCGGGTTTCAGGTCGTTTCCGGTACCGACAGTTCGACACGCCGGGTTTTAGCGAATGCCGTTCCAGTGACCATCACAACGGTTGAAGTCGAGCCAGACGCTGAATTGAAGGATATCAAGCCTCCTTTGGAGGCCCCCTGGGCTTTTGAAGATGTGCTCCCCTGGCTGATCCTTCTTGCCATCGCGTCCATTCTTGGCGCGGCCTATTGGTACTATCGAAAATACAAACAGGGACTCAAAGCCGTGTCGGAACCGGCCAGGCCCGCGTTGCCGGCTCACGAGCAGGCGCTTCTTGCGCTCAGGGAACTCGAGGAAAAGCGTCTCTGGCAGCAGGGGAAGGTGAAGGAATTCTACTCGGAAGTATCGGAGATCATCCGGCGTTTCTTTGAAAGCAGATTTCACATCATCGCTTTGGAATTGACGACAGATGAGATCCTTGCCGAACTCAAACGGTCTCCGGCCGCACAGCCGATCCTCAAACCGGTGAACACGTTCCTGCTGGCCGCTGATCTCGTCAAATTTGCAAAATACGAGCCGGCCATTGCAGAAAATGAAGAGGAACTGCAAATGGCCTACGCCATTGTGCGGGCAATGATCCCGAAACCCGTATCCGTAACAGCACCCGTGGAGGCATCTGCCGATGTTCGGTGATTCTTTTGCCAATCCGGATTTTCTCTGGCTTCTGGTGCTTGTTCCGATCGCCACAGTGTACTGGTGGTGGCGGCGAAAAGCGATGGTCACAACCATTCGCTATTCTTCTTTACAGTCGTTTCAGCGCGCTCCTCGCACCGTGCGCGTCTCTCTCAAATATATTCCCACGGCGCTTCGATTATTGTTTCTTGCGGCATTGGTCATCGCGCTGGCTCGTCCGCAATCGGTTTCCAGTACAGAAAATGTATCCACGGAAGGAATCGACATTGTTCTGGTGCTTGACATTTCGGGCAGCATGCTGGCCGAGGATTTTACTCCCAACCGTCTCGTCGCTGCAAAGCAGGTTGCGGAAGACTTTGTCGGGGGCCGAACCAATGACCGCATCGGGCTTGTCATCTTCTCCGCGGAGAGTTTTACCCAGTGTCCTCTGACGACCGATTATCCCGTTCTGAAGAACCTCCTGCGGGAAGTGAAGAACGGAATGATCGCTGATGGCACGGCGATCGGACTTGCGCTCGCCAATGGTGTCAACCGGTTAAAGGACAGCAAGGCGAAGAGCAAAGTGATTATCCTGCTCACAGACGGTGTGAATAATCGGGGGGAAATCGATCCGATCACTGCAGCCAAGATCGCCGCAACGTTCACCATTCGGGCCTATACCGTCGGCGTGGGCGCGCAGGGAATGGCGCCGTATCCCGTCCAAACTCCCTTTGGGATTCGCCGCCAAATGATGCAGGTGGACCTGGATGAGAAAACACTCACGGCTGTCGCTGAAATGACGGGCGGAAAATATTACCGGGCAACGGACAACGAAAAACTGAAAGCCATTTACCAGGAAATCGACCAGCTCGAGCGTACAAAGATCGAGGTCACGGCGTACAAGAAATTTACAGATCTGTTTCCCGGCTGGCTCCTGTTCGGGTTCATGCTTCTTGGGGCTGAACTTGGCCTTGCAAATCTTGTTCTCCGGAAGGTCCCCTAGAAAATGCTCAGGTTTGAACATCCGGATTTTTTGTGGCTGCTGGCCGCGTTGCCGGCACTTGCTGTTTTTTTCTACGGCGTGCACCGATGGCGAAAGCGGTCCTTGTCGGCCTTTGCTGCTCAAGCCATGTTGCAGGAACTCTCCCCGCATATGAGTACGGCCAAGCGAACGGGAAAACAGGTTTTAGTGTTATTCGGATTAGGGTTCCTTGTTCTCGCATTTGCCAATCCGCAGCTCGGAACGCGGCTGGAAGAAGTGAGGCGGGAGGGAATAGACCTTTTCGTGGCACTCGATGTTTCTCTCAGCATGAAGGCGGAGGACATCCGTCCGAGCAGATTGGAGAAAGCGAAGCGAGACGTTTCTGCCCTCTTGAACAAGCTCCGGGGTGATCGTGTAGGACTCATTGTGTTTGCCGGGGATGCGTTTGTCCAGTTTCCCCTCACATCGGATTACTCTGCTGCGGATCTTTTCATATCGGCAGTTGATGTCGACGCTGTTCCCACGCCGGGGACGATGATCCCGACCGCCATTGAACTTGCGCTCAAGTCGTTTTCTGCCGACCTGCCGACCCAAAAAGCGATCATCATCGTGAGCGATGGGGAAAACACCGAAGGAAACATCGTGAGCGCGGTGGAAAAAGCTACGTCGGCCGGTGTGACCATATTTACCGTGGGCATGGGCACGCCGGAAGGCGGGCCAATTCCGATCTACAATGCGGCCGGGAGCCGCGTGGATTACAAACGTGACCGGGGCGGCAGTATCGTCCTGACGAAGCTGGAGGAGTCGACACTCCAGCAGATCTCTTCGGCGACGAAGGGATCGTACCGGCGGGCAACAAGCGGAGGCAATGAAATTGATGAGGTTTTTAAGGAGCTTTCAAATTTGGAGCGAGTCGAATTTGGCGTGAAGCAAGTGACGGGATTTGAATCCATGTACCAATACCCGCTGGCAGCATCCATCCTGATGTTTCTCTTCGAGTTGCTGCTTTCTGAACGAAGAGGTTCCATTCTGAGCTGGCTGCGGAGGCTTGTTCCGCTTCCTGCAATTCTCTGCCTTGCTTTGGGGATGAATCTGCCCGCGTATGCGCAGACGCACCGTTCATTGATCGGTGAGGGGAACGAGGCATTTGACGGCGGCAAATTCCCAGATGCGGAGGCAGAGTATAAGAAAGCCTTGCAGGAATATCCCGATTCAAAGGTGGGTCAGTTCAATCTGGGTGATGCCTATTACAAGCAACAGCGCTATGATGAGGCTCAGCAGGCGTTTGCGACATTCGCCTCGACCGGGGAGAATGCGATTGATGCCTCAAAAGCTTTCTACAATCTGGGCAATACGCTCTATCAGGCCGGAAAACTCGAAGAGAGCATAGAAGCATATAAACAGACCCTTCGACTGAATCCAACGGATGAAGAAGCACGGTATAATTTGGAATTGGCCCGAAAGAAGAAGAAGGAAAAAGAAGAAGAGCAAAAACAGGAGAACAAGGATCAACAGAAAAAGGATCAAAAGAAAGACAAACAGGACGAACAGCAAAAGCAGGATCAGCAAAAAAAGGATCAGCAGCAACAACAGCAGGATCAGCAACAGCAGCAACAACAACCCCAACCTCAAACGGCTCAGCAGAATCAGATGCCGAAGGATCAGGCAGAGAGAATTCTTGAAGCCTTGAGAAACAGCGAAAAAGAGATACAAAAACAGATACGGAAACGTGAAGGCGTTCGCACTAAGGCGGAGAAGGATTGGTAATGAAACGTTGGTTTCACACGAGTGTCGTTCTGATCGTCTGTTGGACGGCATCCGCTCAGGATGTCCGATTTGAAACGTCCGTTGAACAACGATCCGTGGCCGCGGGACAGCAGTTCCAGGTCAGCTTTGTTGCGACAAGCACACAATCGTCAGGGCTGCGAAATTTTCGCCCGCCCGATTTCGCCGGATTTGTCGTCTTGAGTGGGCCGATAGAGTCATCGCAATACCAGTGGATCAACGGAAGGGCGTCGTCTTCACTGTCGTATGTTTATGTGGTCGCAATCCAGAAGCCAGGCAAGTACACGATTGGCGCCGCATCGGTTGAGCATTCCGGGACAACCTATACCACAAAGCCGGTCGAGATCGAGGCAACCCAGGCAGCTGCGGGGAGCCGGCCATCCCCCCAAAGCGCTGTCTCCGACGAAATGCGGGAGAATCTTTTCATCCGGGCAACGACAAACAAGCAGAAGGTCAGGCAGGGCGAGCAGTTTATCATAACATACAAGCTCTACACCCGGGTGAACATCGAAAACTACGTGATCTCGAAGGCGCCAACGTACGAGGGGTTCTGGGCCGAGGATTTCGATCAGCCCAAGTCGCCCGAGATTGCAAATGAAGTCCTTGAAGGAAAGCAGTACCGGGTTGTTGTGCTGAAACGCACTGCCTTGTTTGCGACCCAGTCCGGAAAGTTGAAAATCACTCCTTTGGAAGTGCGGTGTGCGGTTCAGGTGAGGCGCCGGTCCTCCGAACCGTTTGACATTTTCAATGATCCTTTCTTCAGCCGTCTCCGGACAGAAGAAGTGGATTTTGCCTCGAATGCGCTGTCGATCACTGTCGATCCGCTGGCGGGAACGCCTCCTGCCGGATTTTCGGGAGCCACAGGATCTTTCGACTTCTCCGCAACCGTCGATCGAAGAGAGGTCAAGACCGGGGAACCGATCACGCTCAAGCTGACAGTTTCCGGATCCGGGAACATCAAACTGGTTTCTGTTCCGTCGCCTGCGATCCCCGCGGATTTTGAAGCGTATGAACCAAAGATCGCGGAGAACCTCTCCCGTGATGGAACATTGATCCGTGGGACGAAAACAGCGGAATACCTGCTCATTCCGCGTAATGCCGGAGAACGAGTTGTCGAGCCGGTGATCTTCACCTACTTCGATCTCACGAAAAATGCTTATGTCTCTCAACGCTCTCAGCGGTTTGTCTTTTCGGTTTCCCCCGGGCGGGAATCCGCCGCCGGGAGTACGCTGGCGTCGAAGGAGGATATCCGGCTCCTGGGAGAGGACATTCGGTTTTTGAAGCTTGGTGCCAGTTCTCTGATTCGGGCGGACGGTGCAGCTTCGGGCGACACGTGGACGATCGTCGTCCTGATGGTCCCGGTTCTCTTTTTTGGCGGGACGTATTTGTACAGAATGCGACGCGAACAGACGATGGGGAATGTATCGCTGGATCGTTCAAGGAAAGCCGGACGCGAAGCGACACGCAGATTGAAATCTGCCGGGAAGATTCTGGCCGCAGGGAACACGGAGACCTACCATGCAGAGGTATCTCGTGCGCTGTTCGGATATCTCAGTGACAAGCTTCGCATTCCGCCTTCTCAGCTGACCCTTGACACGGTCGGCAATGTGCTTCGGACAAAAAACGTCACAGAGGAAATAATCGGCAGGTTGCATTCATGCCTTGAGCGTGCGGAATTTGCCAGGTTCGCGCCGGGAGCTGATTCACGCGAGGCAAGAATGGATCTCCTGGATGCCGCAACAGCAGCCATTGATGAACTTGAACGTTCGCTGAACGGTAAATCATGAGATTCGGAATTCTTCTGTTCGTGTGGGGAACGATCACGGTCTGTGCTTCCGCGCAGTCGCCTGAAGACTTGTTTGACGAAGGAAATGTGCACTATCGGGAGGGCCGTTTTCGGGAAGCTGTTGCAGCCTATGAGGGTGTCATCAAGCAGGGATACGTGAGTGCGCCTTTGTATTTCAATCTCGGAAACGCGCAGTACCGGTTGGGGAATAACGCCGGGGCGATTCTTGCCTACGAGCGGTCATTGCGGCTTGATCCCGGGGATGCGGATGTTGAATTCAACCTCAAGCTTGCGAACCTCCGCACGATTGATCGCATCGATGCTGTTCCGGAATTATCCCTCGTGACGTGGTTGAAAGCCTTGGCGGCAATCTCTCCGCTTCACGTGACAAAAGGAATTCTCATCGCGGCCTGGGTCGCCCTGTTTGCGGCGCTTTCAATCCTCAACCTCGTACCGGGTACATCGTTTGAGCGCGCGTTGCGGCTCGGTGTGATCGTCTGTGTGGTCGTAGTTGTTCCGGTCGGCGGATTGTTTGTCCTGCAGCGGTACGAGGCCGACGATCAGTCCAAAGCAATAGTCATGGTCCCGATCGTTACTGCGAAAGTCTCTCCTGATGAACAAAGTCTCGATGCGTTTGTGATGCATGCCGGGTTGAAGGTGCAAGTGGGAGATCTTGTCGGTGAGTGGGTGAGAATAACACTGGCCGACGGGAAAGTCGGGTGGATTCAGCGTTCGTCATGCGAGTTGATTTAAGATTGGAGAGAGACTGGTTCGCCTCAATGCTTTCCATGTGTTTTGGACGCTTAGCTCAGCTGGTTCAGAGCGCCGCCCTTACAAGGCGGAGGTCGTAGG
>JBBEEC010000018.1:0-152180 GCA_040880975.1 Bacteroidota bacterium
CGAATCAACATTCTCAAAGACGATCTTGATCGTGGCCATGATCGGTACAGCCAAGATCATTCCCCATGCCCCCCACAGCCATCCCCAGAAAATCAACGAGACAAGGACCATCAGGGGACTCAGATCGAGCTGAAAGGCCATGAGTTTTGGTTCAACAACGTTTCCCATGGTCATATGGATAATGGAAAGCAGAATTAATGTCACCACTGGAGGTCCCGCAGAATCAAATTGCAGGAATGCGAGGGCGCAGGGGAGTATGATGGCGATGATGGATCCGATGTTTGGGATATAATGAAGGAGAAATGTCAGGAATGCCCAAACAAGCGGAAAGTCAACGCCGAGAATCCAGAGAACGAGGAACGAAGCGATACCTGTTCCGGCACTCACCACGGTCTTGGTAAACAGGTATTGTCGGACCCTCGATTCGATATTCGCGATCATCCGGGCCAATTGGATCGCGCGACGATCGGCGAATGCATGCCGGATCTTATTCCCCAGATCTCCACTCCCGGCGAGAATGAACAACATGAAGAGCAGCATGAGAAACAGGTTGGCGAGAAAATTCAAAAACGATCCGATGCCGGAAGTCAATGCGCCCGCAAGGGAGGAAAGTTGAAAGGCCTGGCTCCAATGAACCTGCTGGAGGTCAATATCGAGCTCCGCTGCGGTGGTGTTGACGGATTGAACGATGCCGTCAACGATCCTGGCCAACCGCTGTTCATATTTCGGGATTTCGTTGATGAAGGACTCGGTGCTGGAGTAGATCAGCAACGCGACCAGGAAGAGCACAAGCGCGAAGGTGATCAGGACAATGATGAGAGAAAGCGCAGTCGGGATATTGCGTTTCTTGAGCGTCGTGACGATTGGGCTGAAGATGATCGACAAGAGAACGGCGATCACAAAAGGAAGGAGAACTGCTTTGAGTTCAAGGAGGATGAAGCCAATGATCGAGATGGCGATGATACTCAAGAGGACCACCTGAACATTGACAACATTCTCGGGTGTTGGCTGTGGTAATGGTTTCTGGGATCGTCGTTGGGTTGTTTTTGGCATGTTGATCAGAGCTCGCTCATGAGTGCAAGGAGGTTGCCGTCGATGTCCCTGAAGAATGCCATCCAAAGTTCATGGTTTGGCATTCGCGCAACAAGATGCGGTTTACTTTCGAACATCACATTGTTTGCGGCAAGCACCTTATAGGTTTCCCGGAGATCAGTCACCTTGTAATACAAAATTGAAGCAGGGTGGTCGAACTCCGGTTTCTCGGGTTTCCCGAGCATAAGGCGGACCCCATTGACATCAAAGAACGCCATCGAAGGCGTTTCAAACAAGAATTTCAGTCCAAGAACATCCCGGTAAAACACCACCGCTTTCGGAAGGTCATGAACGTTGACGGCAATCTGGCCGATGGTCGATTGACGAAGGGGCATTTGTCGAGGATTAATTCGAGGTTTCGTTCAGCACAATGGCGTGGTCGTGTGGTTCTTCATACTAGGATTCCCGTCCGCTTTGCAGCCAGGTCATTGCATCCTCATATGAGCGGAAAGTTTGAACTTCAAACTTGATATCCTCTGCCAGGAGGTCTTTGAACGACCCAATCATCCGCGCAAGGCCAAAATCGACATTGGCGGGGGCAACGAGGGCTCTCCGGCCGCCCTTGACGGTAAGGCCCTGCTCCTTGAACTTCTTTGTGTACGTTCCCAATTGCTTCAACTCTTCCTGACTCAGATTCACCAGCGAAGCATTCCGTCCATCCCAGAGCACGTTTTCCGGGGCATCCTCATTTCTGTAGAACGCTTCCAGGGTATGTACGAGTTCCTCGCACGTCAGATTGCCGGACGCGGTGTGAATGGTAATCCTGTTTCTTTTGTCAATGGTTGAAACGATGGGCATCAGATTTTTCGGCGTATGATGATTTTCAATGTAGCCAATTCTCCGCGAATGTCAAACCCCGTGCGGTCTCTGCGTTCGTGCGAGAAGTGAGGAAAGTCGCTGCTTTACATCGGGCCATTCGGGCTCGATGATGCTGAAGTACACCGAATGCCGATACCTCCCGTCATGGACAATCATATGGTTCCGCAGCGTACCCTCCTCTTTTGCACCGATCCTGATCAAAGCCGATCGGGATTGCGAATTCAGAGAGTCGGTTTTGAATTCAACCCTGATGCATCCGAGTTGTTCAAAAGCATGACGAAGGAGGAGGAACTTTGCTTCTGTATTGACATGCGTTCGTTGCCAGGCTTTGCCCACCCAGGTCCACCCGATTTCCAATCTCCGGTTCGACTGATCAATATTTGCATAGCGGGTGCTTCCGATGACAGCAGCGGAGGGTTTATCGATGATGACAAACGGAAGGGCGGTTCCCAGCACGTGCCATTCAAGGGCCGTATGGATGTACTTCCGCATGTCCTTTTCTGATTGAAGGGGCGCGGGCGCTTTTTCCCAAAGGACAGGGTCGAGCCCGACCTGACAGAGTGCTTCGAGGTGGTTGATGCTCAGGAGTTCAAGTCTTACGCGGTCGCCTTCAAGGACTACGGGATGAGTGTAATTTGTCATGATTCTGAGCGGCCGGCAGATCAGTCTTCAAGTGTAAATCCGACTTTCACGGTGACCTGCCAATGGCTGATGCGGCCGTTCTCGATATGCCCGCGGGTTTCCGTAATCTGCATCCAGCGCATGTTGCGGACGGATTTGTTCGCCCGTGCGATGGCGTTCTGTACGGCATCTTCGATGGATTTCGGCGAAGAACCGGTGAGTTCGATATGCTTGTAAACGTGATCGGCCATCATGATCTCCTTTCGTGAGTGCAGTGATCAGACAAAGTACGTTACAAGAAACGGAAAAAGAACGAAGCAAATGCCAAGGACAATGATTCCCCAGGCTGTAATTCGGAACAAACGCGGGTTCTTTTCTTCGGTCATTTCATTGTACTGCCACGGGAATCCAATTGGCTTCTTCACCGTGATCACACGCTTACGAAGGGCGTACCATCCCCGGGCCGCGAGAATGAAGCCCACCGCAACACAAATAACAGCCACTTCCGGATTATACCGAAACATGGGATTCTAACGAATGAGGCGTTTGATCAATTGGATTTGTCCCGCGTGGTACACATCATGAGACGCGATTCCGCGGATGATGGCCGCGTTGCTAACCTTGCTCCCCGAGGGTGTTCTCTTGAGGGATGCGTCGTTCAGAGTTCGGAGTGCCCGCATCATTTCCTGATGACATTGATGCAGCAACGCAATATCACGCTTCTAGGCAGAGTCCGTGAATTCCAGCGGCCTTCGGAACCAGTTACTTCCCTTAAGAGGAAACGACCCTTTTTTTTCACCCAGGGTTCTTCGCCGCACAACATACTTCCAATATGCACAATGAACCACGATCTCCCAGATGTTATGGCGACCACGCGCAGGCCGTCGCGCGGCCTGGCGGGCGGAAATGCCCCGAATCGACCCTCGAAGGTTTGGACCATGCCAAGCCTTCTCCGAGTAGGATTCCCGAAGAAGATCCAACAACAAGTGGAGTTTGGCTCGGGAGGAATTCATGGTCTCTCGCGAAAGCATATCGTGGCTGCGACAGGGAAATGATCCGACGGATAGCGACCATTTTCCGCGGTCCGGATGATCGATGCTTCAGAAACATCAAAGCCACAATTTACAAAGATATGATCAATTTTTTCACCGGTGGTGGTTCCACGAAAGGCATGGAACGTTCCCACAACAGTGTTTTTGGGATGGAGCTCCCGGTAGGAATCCCGCAGGCTTTCTTTCAAGACTAAAACAGCCGGGTTTTGTTCACCGGCATTGAAATCGCCCATTGCCACGGCAGGGATATCCGAACCTGTTCTTTTTATCGTATGAAGGAGGAGATTCGTACTCCTCTCCCTGGATGGCTGCGATTCATGATCAAGGTGCACGTTATAAACGGCTACCAACCGGTCCGATGTCTGTTCGCGGAAGACCGCCCACGTGCAAATACGGGGAAAATTGTTTCCCCATGTTTTCGAACCGGGAAGATCGGGTGTGTCGGAAAACCAAAATGTCGCGTGGGAATCCGGAGAGAGCTTCGATCGGCGAAAGAGAAGCGGCGAGTATTCGCCCTTTGTTTTTCCATCGTCTCTTCCATCTCCCAGCATTTCATACTCGGGAAATGTTTCGAGAATTTCATCAATCTGAAAACGAAGCGCCTCCTGTAACCCCAGAACGTCGGGTGAGTAATCGCGTATCACACCGAGGAGTAAATCGCGGCGAAATGCCCAGCGATTATCCCCATCCTGAGCTGTCCCAAAGCGGATATTGAACGTCATGATCTTTAGACAGGGGGGGGTGACCGTCGGGTTTCCCGCCGCGATCAATGAAGAGACAAACAAGCCAAGTGAGAGGATCGGGGTGATCATTGGGTGCAGATAGTGAGGAGAATGCCGGGTTCCGATTCAGGAAGTTGGCGAGCAGGCAGCGTGTTCTTTTGGTCGTTTTTGTTGATGTGATTCGCCGATGCTATCATGCGTTTACCCCGGCAGCAACATCATAATGGATGACATTGGGTTCGAGTTCCAATAGCCAACGTTTGTCCTCATGGTAGTAGCGCGCTTTGTCGATCTCATCACCAGCAAACCGCCTGATGGCGTCGTAGGACTCCCAGTACGAGATCAGCAGAAAATGAGCCCTCTCGTTCTCCTTCCGCAGAAGAACCGAAACCCCCCTATTACCTGGCGTTGCCGTATAATCAGGAATCCCGGTTTTGTGCAAGTATACGAGATACTCGTCTGCCTTGCGTGCTTTGGTCATCCCGTGCCAAAGTCTGGCGATCATGGGACCCTCCAGAATGAACGATGAGAAAACTCAGGTACGAAAAGAGTTACGTCGGTTTTGCTTTCTGCGTTTTTTTCTTTCTTCTGTGACGTGGGCGGGTTTTCCCAAATGTGCCGCGCCAGATTTTGCTTTTTCTTGAACGTCGATCGCCTTTTCCCATTGAGTGCTCCTGTTGTACAAACGATGATAGGTAATATGTGATAGGTGATAAGTGACGAATGTCAGTGTTCTCAACGTTCCCAATGGAACTTCGGGCGTTGTTTCGGACTATTTCCGATTTCATTCATAGTCTCTGCGTCATAGAGGCGTCCATTGATCATCACAAAGCGCACAGAATCCGAATTTCGGATATCCTCAAAGGGATTCTTACTCAGCACAACCAAATCACCCAGTTTTCCGCTCTCGAGAGAACCCAAATCCTTCTCAAGGCCCAGGTAACGGGCCCCGTTCAATGTGGCACAACGAAGTGCTTCGAGAGACGTCATTCCGCCCTGCTGTAACATCCACAACTCCCAGTGGGCGCCCAATCCCTGCAGCTGACCATGGGCTCCCAATTGGACGCTGCCTCCTGCATCAAGGACTTTCTTTACGGATCGGGCGGTCTCAATATAATGATAGTCATCGGGACTCGCCATCGATCGGCGCCGTGAACGGGAATCAATGATCTCCCTCGGAACATACTTCAGGAGGCGCGTATTTTCCCAGACATTATAATGCTGATACCAGTAATACTCGCCGGAAAGGCCGCCATAGTTCACAATAAGGGTTGGGGTCAGTCCGGTTTTCGATCGCGCGACGAGTTGAACAACGTCGTCATAAATGGGGGCGATGGGAATATTGTGTTCCACTCCCGTGTGGCCATCCAACACCATCGTCATATTCCAGAAGAACGTCGATCCGCCTTCGGGCACGACCATCATGTTGAGATTCCGGGCCGCCTCGATAATTTGTTGTCGTTGATCGCGCCGCGGTTGATTGTAGCTTTTAACGCTGAAGGCCCCAACGGCTTTCAGCCGCCGCAGGTGGGAGATCGCCTCTTCATAATTGTTGACAACGGCCTTAAATGAGCCTTCAGCCCCATACAGAATGGTGCCCGTGGAGTACATCCGGGGGCCGACCATGGCCCCGGACCTGATCATTTCCGAATTCGAAAATACATACTCTGTACTCGCAGACGGATCGTGCATGGTGGTGACGCCGTAGGCAAGGTTTGCGTAGTAGCGCCAGTTTGTCGCCGGAGACCAATCACCGAAATTGGCGTGAGCGTGCACGTCGACAATTCCGGGAATGATGTATGCTCCCGAAACATCGATACGTTTGGCATTTGCCGGAATGTCAATGCTTGTCCTTGGTCCGACCGACTTAATGCGATTTCGCTCTACGACCACTACAGCATCCCGGATAACCTCATCACCCTTCATCGAAATCACTGTTGCACCGACAAGGGCAAGAGTACCTTGGGGCACATCAGTGAAGGCTCTGAAAGAAATATTCAAGCCGCTGGTGTCCGCCTTCTCCTGTACGGAGTCCTTTGCCCCCGGGGCAAATGTGAAGGTGTTGGCCAGTTCACGGCTGAACAGTTCCGGCCCGAGAGACCAGTATAATTTCTTGCTGTCCGTGGACCAATGCATATTGGAGGCCGCGTCACGGGTCACGCGTTTGATAGGATAGTCGTTTGTTGAGGCGCTGATACTTACGGGTTTGCCCGTCTTTGGAAGGACAGCGATGTATCCATTATAGCGTTCAACAAGGGCCACCCACTCTTCGTTGGGGGAGGGAACGATTTCCTGGGCATTCTCCGACGTGAGATGTGCGCGGCGTTCTTCCCCTTTCAAGCCAACGGAGATCAGGGCATTCTTGTCGTCTTCCCGTGAAAAAAGGAATACTCTCTCCCCGGCTGCATTAAAAGAGGGTTTTGATCCCTCCTCGGTAATGAGAGTTTCCGATCCCCCATCGGCATTGATCCAGAAAATTCCCCGTTCTCTACCGAACAAATGTCCCCGGACATCATCTCCCCCCGTCTTTCTGAATACCACCTTCTTGCCGTCTCGTGAAAACGACGGTTCAACAAATATTCCTTTCGTGCGGGAAAGAGTTGTCTGGTTTTTTCCATTGACCTGAACTTTCCTTACTGCTCCCAATTCCGCATCGTTCCAGGTTGTATAGATGATCCATCGCCCGTCCGGGGAAAAAGAAGGATACATCTCAAGATTTGTTTCATCCCGTGTAAGACGCGCGGGAGTGCCGTTCGGTAGAGAGCGGATCCACAGTTTACCGAGAGCAGCATACACCACGGACTTTTGGTCGGGAGAGATGTTCACCCATCGTAGCATCTTCACATCAAACTGGGTCGGAGCAACGTCTTGGGGGAACCGTACGGCGTCGGTGATGGTTTGCTTCACCGTAACACGGAAGGGAATCTGAGACGCCATTCCCCTCCTCGTATCCACGTTCCACACCTTTCCTTTCGCCCAAATGATGATAGCCTTGCCATCGGGTGTCCAGGAAAATCCGGGGTAGACGCCGAACACGGCCCATGCCTCCTGCTGATCGTGATCAAGCCCGTCGAATAGCTGGGTTTCCTTTCCGCTCTCCATGTCATGCAGAACAAGAACCGTCGTAAGCCGGACTCTGCGGACAAAAGCGATCGTTTTGCCGTCGGGTGATATTTGTGGACGCGCCGAGCCGCCCTCTTCCCGAATAAAGGATTCGATTTTCCCCGTCTCGCGGTCGAGTCTTCTGATGGCGTAGATCACGCCATAGGGGTCTTTGTTGTATTCAAAGGATCCGCCAGGAGTGACATCTTCGCTCCAGTACACATACCGTCCGTCGGGAGAAACTTCGGGTTCGCCTGCATCCTGCTCCCAGTTTCGACGTTTTGTCAGCTGAACACCGGCGCCGCCGTTCCGGTGATACATCCACATTTCCCCGGCACCGAGGGAACGCGTGTTCCGATAGTGCTTTCTGCCGATCAGGTACTGTCCGTCGGGTGTCCAGACAGCGTTGTTCACCTGGCGCTCTTTCTCTTTCGTAACCTGCTTCAAACCGGAGCCGTCGGTGTTCATCATCCAAAGATTGTCCAGGCCATCGCGGTCACTCGTAAAGGAAATCATTTTCCCGTCCGGACTGAAGCGAGGCTGGACATCGTAGGCATGCCCCGAAGTGAGCGCCTTTGCCGTCCCGCCGTTGATGGGCATAAGGTAGATATCGCCGAGGAGGTCGAAGATAATCTGTTTCCCATCGGGGCTGACATCGACAGCCATCCAGGTGCCTTCCGTCACTTCGAACTCGACAGGAGAGGATGGTCCCGGGGGAGAGGAAACATCCCACTTGGTTTCCGACTTCTTCGTTGTGTCATTTTGCGAGGGAGATTGGGAAAATGCGGGAATAACGGCTAATACAACCAAGGTGAGACAGAAAGGAAGGAAATGCCGGTTCCGATACATGAAATTCCTCGAATGAAGGTTCCGTGAAGGTCTAGAAGCTTAGAAACGTACGCAGGAGGAAATCGGGATGCAAGGAGATTTGCCCGGGAGTCGGAGTCAAGTTACTGTTACCACAATTCGTTTGATTCAATGTATAGGAAAAGGGATAATGGAGGACAAAGTATTTTATCGGCGACACCTGCCGCATTATCAACCGAAGAATGCGATATATCACCTGGTGTTCAGGCTCGATGGATCCCTTCCCCAGTCGGCCATAGACCGATTGAGGAAGGAGAGAGTGATTGAGGAACAGAATGCATTGCGTGCCACAGATCGGATAAAGGTGAAAGGGGTGCTCACGAGGATTCGTGAAGCCCACTTTAAAAAGTTCGATGCCCTTCTTGACGGATGCTTGTCAGGGCCGGTATGGCTTCGCACCGATGCTGTAGCAGCAATCGTTGCCGAGTCGCTTCATTACCGGGACGGAAAGGTATACGATCTGGTTGCGTACTGCATTATGCCTAATCACGTACATTTGCTTGCCCACGTAGGACGACCAGTCTGGTCGTCCCACACAGCGAAGCCATCGGAACCTTATGCTGTAACAAAGATTCTGGAAAACCTCAAATGGTATACTGCTCTGAAATGCAATGAAGTGTTGGGGCGATCGGGGCAGTTTTGGGAGCATGAGAGTTATGATCATGTTGTTCGTGATGGTCGGTTGTTCACGACAATCCATTATGTTCTTGACAACCCAGTCAAGGCAGGGCTGGTCGTGGCGGCGGAAGACTGGAAATGGTCTTACTGCAAGCCAGGAATTCTGGACAAAGAATGAAGTGTGAACATCCCTTGTTCATGAAAAGTTTGTATCTTTCCTTTAAATCGCTTGTGAGACCATGCCTGACTTCGAATATACGATTATTGGCGCCGGGGTTGTGGGCCTTGCTATTGCCGCGAGATTGTCCAAAAGAAGCAGCCACGTCGTTGTGCTTGAAAGAAATTCCCGCTATGGCATGGAGACGTCCAGCAGGAACAGCGAAGTCATTCATGCCGGTATTTATTATGAGCCGGGTTCGTTGAAGGCATTGTTGTGTGTTGAGGGGAAAGGACTCTTGTACGGAATGTGCGGGCAATTCGGCGTCAGTCATAGCCGATGTACCAAGATCATCACCGCAACAACACAGGGGGAGCTTGAAAAGCTCGAGGCCATCATTCGGAATGGCCGCATGAACGGGGCAGAGCTGAGGATGCTGAGCAAACAGGAAACTCTTCAGCTGGAACCCAATATTCGCACGGTGGGTTCCATTTTTTCTCCGTCAACAGGCGTCGTTTCTGCGCACGAACTGATGGATCTCTTTCATCATCAGGCGGTTGATCAGGGGGGGACTGTTCAGTTGCGGTGTTCGGTGAGTGCGATTGAACATAAGCTCGCCGGGTATGAGATTACCGTACAAGAGGAGCGGGGCGCTTCATCGTTTACCTCCGAGAAAATCGTTAACGCTGCAGGACTCTATTCGGACCGCATTGCAGCCCTTGCCGGAATTGACATCGACGAGGCCCGATACAGGTTGGCCTTTGCCAAGGGGTCGTACTTCGCGGTCGTTCCGTCAAAAGCGAAACTGGTTTCACGCCTGGTTTATCCGGTCCCGCACAATGAAGGGCTGGGTGTTCATGCTTTGATAGACTTGGGGGGACGACTGAAGTTCGGTCCTGATGTTGAGTATCTTGACGATAGGATCCTGGATTATCGCGTGGATGAAAACAAGCTTCCCGAGTTTGCGGAATCGATCAGGAGAATCCTGCCGCAAATCCGGAATGAAGATCTTACCCCGGATATGAGCGGAATACGCCCGAAGCTCCAGCGAAAAGGGGAGCCGCCAAGGGATTTCATCATCAGGCACGAGAAGGAGAGGGGATTGGAGGGATTGGTGAATCTGATTGGAATAGACTCTCCCGGATTGACTGCCTCGCCGGCCATTGCGAGATATGTTGAAGACCTTCTGAGCTAGTGCCGTTTCCACTCATTGACCTTGTATTTTCCTGCTCTCCAGGGTGTGGAAACGAGCATCCCGCCTCAAAGAGGGGGGACTCGCTTCCAAGAGTAGAGTCGTGATCCAAACACAATATCTATTATTGGAAGCGGCACTAGTCATTTCCGCAGAGCCACCTGGCCGAGTCGGGAAAAATTGATTGACTCTCCAAGGATCCTTACCGCTTCCTGGGGAGCGTGAAATCCCATCGAATTTTCTGCCTCGATAAAATCCAGATAAAATTGTGCCTGCCTCTGGTAGGATCGGGCGGCGGTGAGGGACTCGCCGTGACGTCCGGCCTTTCTTGCCTTTCGAATATCCCCGATCAGGTCCACAAGCGCATTCATGGCAATATTTCGCATGGTGTAGGTGCGTTCCTGGATGATCTCCACCCGGCTTTTGAGTTCCTCTTCCGACCACCGGTGGCACGTTTGGCACGCATGATTGACATTGAGAAGCGGGCTTCGGACGTGGTGGTCACTGATTTTGAGAGCTCCCACGCGTCTGTAAGGCATGTGGCAATCGGCACACGCGACTCCGGATCTTGCGTGGATTCCCTGGTTCCACAGTTCAAACTCAGGATGTTGTGCTTTCAGAACTTCAGCGCCGGTTTCCGCGTGGGTCCAATCCCTGAATTTGCTTTCTTCATAGTATCGGTAGATGTCATCGACACGAAGGCCGTTGCTCCAGGGATATGTCAGACGTTTTTCCTTTCCCTGAAAATAGTATTCCACATGGCATTGACCGCATACATAGGCCCGCAATTCCTGCCGCGTGGCCATGGTGTTGACATCGTAGTTGGGGATCCCTTGAGATGCTTTGAGAGCCCGGATTCCTTCGATAAATCCTGGCCGTGTGATACGCAGCTGCATGGTTTTCGGATCGTGACAATCAATGCATGCCACCGGGTGGGTGACCAGATTCTTGGCCTCCTGGTATGGAAGTTTGTTGATCGCTTCGAAGCCTTTGATCAGATCTCCGTTTCCGGCTTTCATGTATGGGACGTACACCGAGGCATGGCAATGCAGACAGGTTCCGGGCTGTTGGGCAGCCGTTTGCCGCTCGGTGAAGAGTTGATCTTCGAGCATAAATGCATGCCCTCGTTCCTCGCGGAAATCCGTTGCAAATGCATATCCGGCCCAGATGGTCTTCAGTCGGGGATCTTCCTCGAGCCTTGACTGAGCGACAATCGAACGGGGGTCCGCATTGGTCGGTGTTCTGGGAACAGCTTCGCTTCCGCCATACCTCGTCCGCACCTGATCCACAGTCTTGCGGTAGTCATCAAATTGCTGGGGAAAATTCGCGCCCCATGTTTCCGGAGACTCCGTCGTGTCGGAAAGTTCCACAACCCGGTAAAAAGGGTTCTGGGCTTCCTGTTTTCGCTCCAGGATATTAACGAGGAGGGCCACGCCTGCTACAGCGGCAAGCGTGGCTGCGATTGAAAGGGTTGCAATGAAGCGCGTTGAACGGCCCGGCAACGGCGATGTGGTCATAGTCACTTCACTCCATATGTCCGACAAATTGATGGCACGAAGCACAGGAAACGCTCCCTCCATGAATGCCCATGGAGGCCGTCAGTTCTGAATGGCATTTTCGACAGGCTTCATTCGCGATCTCAAGATTGTGGGGTTTGATGCGGAGGGGATCGGCAAAATCACCTGTCGTGAATGCGTAAGAATGCCAGAATCCGTTGGAGGCTTTCGTGCTGTATTTTGCGACAAAACCGGAAGGCGTGTGGCAATCATTGCAGACGGCAACCGAACGGTGGCTGGACTTCAGCCATGCGGAATAGTGATCATTCATCACATGGCAATTGGCGCATGCCGAGGGGTCGTCTGTCAGATACGAGCCGCCTTTTGCGTACACAAACGTGTAAGCGCCGATACCAATGGCTGCTCCGATGGCAGTGCCCAAAACAGCGCTGATCAATGTTCTTTGTTGTCCGTGGGTCATGGGGCAGCTTGAAAATAGCGAACTGTCATTTGAAGATCAAAGCAAACACTTCTGCTCAGATAAGCGTATAACTGATTCCGAGACTTAATGTTTCTTTTATCTGGGTTCTTGGGGTCACCCGGCGATCGTTGATGATCTGCATATTGAGAATGACGGAAATGAGCTTGTTGAACTTGGCTGCGATAGTGTTGTCTGCGCGGATGATGACTTCGTCGAGAGCATTGAAAGGCGCAAAAAGTTCGAGCTTTGAAGTGAAGACAAGGTTTTCGTCAAGATCCAGGTCAATGTTGCTAACAGATTCAAATCCGCCGTCGATCTTGATTGTTTCCACATGCATTGTCTTCGGGTCGTCTGCATAAGCGTTAAATTGAGAAGTAATGACTTCGCGGAGACCTGCTCCAAGGCGGGTTTTCACCTGCGGAAAAGGCTGATACCCGAATCCCACAGTCTGAGTCAAATAGGCGGGATCGAAGAACTTGGATACTGCGGTTTTGGCACCGGTTTCCGGATCGTGGGTGAATCCAAGTGCGAACTGGGATTTGAGAGTCAACGAAGCGTACGGATCAACAAAAGTGCGCAATTTGTAGGAAATGACAGATTCCATGTCGATTTTGTCGTCGGTTTTTTTCAACCCTTGCGAACCAAGGCGTGCCTGCCCGAACGTGAATTTATAGGTATTGGTCCAGAGCGTGACGGAACCTTCCCGTATTGATCGACCGTATGCGCTGACCGCGTATGAGAGGGCGCTCTCTCCCCCCTGGGCCCAGTCTTTTAGCGCCGACCTGCGTCATATTGAGCCCACCGACAACACTATGCTTCCATGGGCCCGGGACGGCACTTGTGTCGGGGATTGTGGGAATGGATTGCTGAGCATGAAGTGCGAATGTCGCGATGATGGTGAGATAAATGGATCGTTTCAAAGTACTGTCTCCTTGGTCAATCGTTTGAATACTGCAAAGGGGTCAATGAGAATACTGCAGCAAGGGTAAAAGAAACTGATTGGTCGAGGTATCTCTCCCCGGTCAGGGCCAACGACATGTTTGTCGAAGTTATAACTGAATCGAGGGTAAAAAAATATCAGGAAAAATCAGGAGGGAAGCAACGAAAGGGATTCGAAGAGTGCCGAAACCGCCGCTGAGCTACTCTACGCGAGAGTACAAACTGTCTCGTGTGAGTTCTACCCAGTCACAAAGAATATCAATCTCTTCTTTGGAGACCTGGGCCCGCGGATGGAGAACCAGATAGGCCGGGAGCGGCATGTTCTGGTTGATGATCTGTTCGCAAACCATGTCAAGCTTTGCGATCGCTCGAAGGGGTTTGTAGGTGCCGAACTCGGAAAAATTGAGGTGTTCACGTCCTTCCTCCACGTCATGAGCCACTGCCCACATGGCGGGGGCTATTGCGCTGTACCACGGCCACCGGGTTTCGTTGGAGTGACAGTCAAAGCAAGAGCGCTCGAGAATATTCCGGACATTGTCGGGGACATGCACCATCGCATAGATCGTGTTATCAGGATCCACAGGCGGGTTCACACGTTCTGAACGGAACAACTGCATAATGACAAATACACCGACAAGGGCAATTCCGCCCCACCGAAGAATCAGCTTCATTGGAATCCTCTCGACGATTCAGTGTTCATGAATTGAGGAAAAAATAAGAACCCTCCAGACTCTAAAATGCTTTTTTTCGAAAAAGGTTCCCCGTTTTTAAGTTGAAATTTGTCTTTAACCGGAGAAGGTCTGGCGGGATTATCCTTTTGGCCGACCCAGCCTCGCGAGGAACATTGGGTGTTCGATCGCCGATGCGATAACGATTGGTTGCAATTTAGATCGACAGGCGGATCCGTTCGGCCTACTTCACCAGGGTCTCTTCATATTCCGGTTCCGGACTCTTCACATCTCCCGTGAGGGTATCTTCGACATTGGATACCGACTTCCCCTCCTTTGAAATGAAGGAGTACATTGCCGGGATGACGTAGAGTGTCAGAATACTTGCTACCACAAGCCCGCCGATGACAGCAATGCCCATGGAAACGCGGCTCTCTGATCCTGCACCCAGGGCCAGGGCGATGGGAAGCGTCCCAAGGATGGTGGACAGGCTTGTCATAAGAATCGGTCGAAACCGTGCCACCGCCGCATCCTGAATGGCATCAAGGACGGAAAGGCCCTGAGCTTTTCTCTGATTGGCAAATTCAACGATGAGAATGCCGTTTTTCGTCACGAGTCCGATCAACATGATCTGCCCGATCTGGCTGAAAATATTGACCGTCTGATTGAAGTACCAGAGCGAGAACAGGGCTCCCGCCAGAGCCATAGGCACGGTCAGCATGATGACAAAGGGATCGCGGAAGCTCTCAAACTGGGCAGAGAGGACCAGATAGATCAGTACAAGGGCCAGGAGAAAGGCAAAGGCGAGGCTCGAAGAACTCTCTTCGTAGTCTTTGGATGCACCGTCAAGTGCTGTGCTGAACGTGTCGTCCAGGACGCCGTCGGCAACCGCGCGCATGGCATTGATACCGTCACCGAGGGTATATCCCGGAACGAGGCCGGCAGAGACCGTTGCGGAAACATATCGGTTGAAGCGGTAAAGGGAAGGCGGGCTGCTTTCCTCTTTCAAAGATACAAGGTTATCAAGCTGGATCAGGTCGCCACGTGTATTTCGGACAGAAATGGACTTCAGGTCAAGCGGCTTGTTTCTGTTCTCCCTGTCCACTTGTCCTATCACCTGATACTGCTTTCCGTTCATGATGAAGTAATCGAATCGCTGACCGCTAAACGCGAGTTGGAGGGTCAGGGCGATGTCAGCGGCGCTCACCCCCAACGTGCGTGCGCGGTCGCGGTTGATCTCGACCCTGAGTTCAGGTTTGTTGAACTTCAGGTTGACGTCCACGAATTGAAACATGGGATTCTGCTGAGCTTCAGCAACGAAGCGGGGAAGGGTTTCCCGGAGCTTGTCGAAATTCGGGGCTTGAAGGACAAATTGTACGGGCAGGCCGAAGCTTCGCGTCCCGATCGATTGATCCTGGGTCACAAACGCTCTGGCGCCCGAGAATTGCCGAACGATGCCCGAGACCTGGCCGGCGATTTCCATTTGTGACCGCTCGCGTTCGTCGGGGCTTTTCAAAATAATGAACATGAATCCCGCATTGACGGCTCCTGCGCCGAACCCGGGAGAGGTCACGGAAATAATAGCTTCCTTCTCAGGAATCGATTCCTTGACGGCCTCGATCAGGCTATTCATATAGGATTCCATATACTCAAAAGTGGCTCCCTCGGGGCCTGTGGCAATGACGCGTAGCCCGCTTCGGTCTTCAAGGGGGGCCAGCTCTGAAGGGAGGATGTAGCCAAAGCCCAGGATGGCCACAATGGAAAGTCCCAGGACGAGGTATGCGAGTCGTCTGCGCGTCATGAATGCTTCGAGCGACCCGCGGTAGGCGCCTGTCAGCCGGCTGAAAAACGGTTCTGTGACTGTGTAAAACCTGCTGTGTTTGGCTTTGCCGCGAAGGATTCTTGTTGACATCATGGGCGTCAACGACAACGCGACGAACGAGGAAATGACGACGGATCCTGCAAGGACGATACCAAACTCCCTGAACAGCCGGCCGGTCAGGCCTTGCAAAAAAATAACCGGCATGAACACGGCGGCGAGAGCAACTGTGGTCGAAATTATTGCAAAATACACTTCAGCCGAACCTCGGATGCCGGCCTCGCGGGGTGCCATTCCACTTTCAATCTTCGAGAAGATATTTTCCAGCATAACAATGGCGTCGTCCACAACAAGTCCGATGGCCAGCACGATTCCAAGGAGCGTGAGGACATTGATCGAGAAGTCGGCCTGGTACATGATGAAAAACGAGCCGATGAGCGAGACAGGGACGGCGATCATGGGAATGATCGTGGTCCTGAGTTCGCGCAGGAAGACATAGATAACGAGGAACACGAGAATGAATGCCAGCCCGACGGTTTGGGCAACTTCCGTGATCGATTCGCGAATATATTGTGATGTATCGAAACCGAGCCCGAGTTCGATATCCTCGGGGAGTTCCCGCCTGATCTCATCCACCCTACGATTGAATTCGTTTACTATGGAAATGTAGTTGGCGCCCGACCGGGGCACGAGCACAACCCCCACCATCGGGATGCCATCTCGTTTCAATACGGTGCGGAGATTCTCAGGGCCCAGCTCGGCCCGTCCGATATCCCTGAACCGGACAACACGGCCGTCGATTTCCCTGATGATGAGATCGTTAAATTCCTCCGTCGTCCGAAGTCGGCTCATGGTTCTGACGGTCAGTTCCGTGGTTGCGCCTTCGAGACGGCCAGAGGGCAATTCCACGTTTTCGCGCAGGAGGGCATTGCGGACATCCAGCGGGGTCAGGCGGTAGGCTGTGAGTTTTGCCGGGTCCATCCAAAGGCGCATCGCGTAAATCTTTGACCCCCAGATTTGCACCTCGGAGACTCCCGGAATGGTCTGCACGCGTTCCTTGAAGACGTTTTGCGCAATATCGGTCAACTGGAGAAGGTCTCGCTTGTCGCTTTTGACGTTGAGGAACACGATAGGAATGGCATCTGCGTCTGCTTTCAGCACCACGGGATTGTCGGCGTCGGGGGGGAGAAGCCGGAGGGCACGGGAGACCTTATCCCGCACGTCGTTTGCCGCAGTTTCCATGTTGGTCCCCAGCTCGAATTCCACGGTGATGATGCTGCGCCCTTCAGTGCTCGTGGACTTCAGCGTGCGGATTCCCTCAATGCCGCTGATCGCTTCCTCGAGAGGCTCAGTGATCTGTGATTCGATCACGTCGGCGTTGGCTCCGGTGTAACCGGCACTCACAGTGACCACCGGGGGGTCAACGCTTGGGTATTCGCGAACACCAAGATAGGTGAATCCGATGACTCCAAAGAGGACCACGGTGATCGACATGACGATGGCGAGAACCGGGCGCCTGATGGAAACCGCAGAAAGGCTCATACCTCAACCTTGGAGTTGTTTATTATCGCCAATGAAACGCTCTATTGCGGGTTTGCGGCACGGACGGGTGTTCCGGCGCGTAGTTGGAGGATTCCCGTCGTGATGACGCTGTCCTGCAGGTCCAAGCCCAAGGTAATCTGGATCATGTTCTCGGTCCGAATACCGGTTCTCACTTCGCGCTGCCGGGCTTGGCCGTTTTCCACGCAATACACAATCTGTCTGCCGAGTTCGGGGACAAGGGCTTCGGTCGGGATCATGATGGCATCGTCCATTTGTCGCAGGACAAGTTCGATTTCTGCAAAAGCACCTGGGATGATTTTTCCGTCGTCATTGGAGCAAACGGCCCGGAGGAGAACGGTGCGTGTGGACGGGTCGATCTTGGGCTCGATGGCAAATATCTCCCCCGTGTAAAGCCCGCTGAGCCCCGTCAACCGGAAATTGATCTTCTGCCCTTTCCGGACATCATTCACATAGCGCTCGGGGACTGAAAAGTCGATCTTCACGGACATGAGATTTTGTAGAGAGGCGATCCGTGTCGCGGGAGACACGTAGCTTCCCTCGCTCACGTAGCGAATGCCCACGTTTCCGTCAAACGGCGCACGGAGTTCCGTTTTTTCGATGCGGGCCCTTGTGAGAGCGATATCGGCTTTGGTGGAGTTCAACTCATTCAGTGCACGCTCGTATTCTTCCGAACTGATGAGACTGCTGTCGCGGAGTGATCGCCGGCGCTGTTCCACCTCGCGGGCGAGTTTTTCCTGCGACTGAAGTTTCAGGAGCTGGGCCTGGAGTTCCGAATCATCGATCTTGATGAGAAGGTCCCCCTTGCGGACGCGGCTGCCCTCTTGAAACAAAATACGCCGTATCGTGCCGGCAATTTCCGCCCGGATTTCCACTTCTTCGCCGGCGAGGACCGTCCCCGTGGACCGGATCTTGTCCTCCACGCTTTGCCGTTGGACAACGATCACCGACACCGGCAGCCGCATGTCCGTCACATTCCCAGACCCAGCGGGAGAGGTCCCGGACCCGAAGATCGAAAGCTTTGGGCTTGTAATGAGGATGAGAACGACGAGGCCGACTCCGCCGTAAAGTATGTTTCGTGTCCTGCTTGTCATGAAATGTCCAAATCACCTATGGAAAGAGAGTTTCTCCGGAATTGGCGCCGGGAGGGAACATCTAAAATGCGCAAAAGTTGACATTTCTGCAAACAGTCGGAGGGCTGGGAATGTTCCTGCCTGCGATGAGATCAGCACCCATCCCGCGTACGTTCGCGCTCCCGCTCAGAGCGAACAGGCGGCTTGTGAGAATGGCCGGGCGGTGTGGAGTTTTGCCGGAGTTCCGGGTATTCCTCGATCGCGCCGCCAAAGAAAGCAGCGATCCGTCCCACGGAATCCCGGATGGCTTGGGGGGTTGCCGTTGAAAGAGAGGGGTGAAGAACCTGATCCTTCCAGAAATCCAATCCGCCAAGAAGCGTGTAAGTATTTTCCAAGCCGCGCATTTTCATAAGAAACCACGCCTGAGAGGCATGAATGCCTCCGTCCGAGTAGATGACGATCGTATCCTTGGGTGTGAAGCGGGCTCGGAGAAGAGACCGAAGGTCATATCGCGCGGCGCCGGGGATATGGTACTGCTCGAATGATGCTGTATCGCGAACGTCGATAACACGAAGCCGGTTGCTCCTGCGCATGATCAGATGGGCAAGCTCTGATGCGGAGAAGTGATCTTCTTCCTTCTCAATGCTTCCGGCAAGATCCTGGAGATCGACTGTCACGGTAAACGGAGTTGGGGATTCTGCAAAAATCGCGAAAAAGCCCAGGCTTAAAGCACCCAGAGCGAGGAATCGGAGTGCCTTAGGAGATCGTGGTTTGGGATCTGTTGACATGCCATTCCTCAATTCGTTCTGCAAGTATGAAACCTCCCAGAGCAGCGGCGACCACAAGAAACACCATGGTGCCGTGGGAAAGGCCAAATGCCTGCGCCAGGGTAAATGTGCCGAACGATGTCGAATAATAGAAACCCTCCAGTACCGGAAAGAGTTCGCCGAAGAGCACAATTCCGAAGATCATACCGACAAGATGTACTCCGCCGTCAAGTTTGCCCGTGGAGGACGCGACACAGCTTGTTCCCGGGCAATAGCCTCCCACGACAAACCCGATCCCAAAGATCAATCCGCCCACCAACTGCGGAAGGAGGAACGTGGCAGGGACCGACACCTGGGAGTAATCGACGAAGCCGAGCCAGGAAAGCCAGAAGATCCCGAGCATGGCGGTCACGATCGCTGTGAACATAACTTTGAACACCGTCAGATCGGTGAGATAGAACTGGGCGGCAAGTTTGCGTGCGCTCCCGAATCCGGCGCGTTCGAGGAAAAAACCAAACCCGATTCCTGTCACGAAGGCAACAACCAGGCTCATGTCTTCGTTGAAGAGGCCGAACTGATAAAAAGGAGCACTCATGTCCATTGTTTTCTCACGAGATAAGCGACGGCATATGCACTGATAAACACGGTAAGCATGAAAGCCCAGCTGCCGACGCTCAGGAGAGCTCCCCCGGTAAGCGCCTGACCGCTTGTGCAACCCCGGGCAAGTTTGGAGCCGAATCCCATAATAATCCCACCGAAAAATGCGAAGAACATACGGCCGGATATTGAAATGCGCGGGCCCCTGTCGATGGATTTTCGCACTCGTCCGGCGAGAACACCCGAGGCAAATCCTCCGACAATGACCCCGAGGATTTCGAATACCAGCCAGTCTGCAAGGGGATGCGTTGCCGCGGGCAGGTATTCCCGATAGAATGTGCTTCCTTGGGCGTGCTCCGGTGATACCGTCTGGACTCCGTAGGCAACGACTGACGTGAATGCGCCGGAGGCTCCGAGTCCTCTTCCCATCACGACAAAGGCTCCGAGAAGAACAAGTCCCAGGCCAATGCCTGCAAGATAAGGGTTCCAATACGGTTGAGGTGAACGGGAGAGAGACATCATTGAGATTTTGCCGCGGGTTTTTCTATCGGAAGTTCTTCACGGGAGCTCCAATCTTCAAACGATCCGTCGTACAGACTCGCTTCGTGTCCCAGATAGCGGGAAGCGAAATAAACGAGTGTCGCCTGTTGTCCAATGTGGCAATACGCGATGACCTTTTTGCCCGTTGCAACCCCGGCTTGTTCGAACATGGTTTTCAGTGCATCATAACTCAGGAATTTATTCGTGGAGTCCACGATACTGGAAAACTGGATATTGACAGCTCCGGGGATGTGTCCGCCCCTCGAGAATCCACCAGGCGCTCCCTGGTAGAAACGCTCACTCCGCGCATCAACAATCATTGTGTTTGGGTTGCCAACAGCAGATTTCACGGTCTCCACCGTTACGATCGCCGAGTTCTTGACCGCCGGCGTGAAGGTTGAACGCTTGACAGCAGGCGTTTCTTTAGATACAGGCCGGTTCTCCGCCTTCCAAAGTTCAAATCCGCCATCAAGGAACGAAGTATGTGGCCCCAGTCCCGCATATTCGAGCGTAACGAACATCCTGGTGGCCATGGTGACCGAACTGCCCGAGAAGCACAGGACAATTCTTGAATTCCCATTAATACCGAGTTCCTCAATGGTTTCCTTCAATTGAGGAAGTGACACGAGCTCATACGTCAGCTCGGGATTGGATTGTGCAAACCATCCGGTCCAAAGAAACCGGGCTCCCGGGATATGGCCGTTGAGATACTCGCGGCGTGTGCCGGCCACATGGAGAATCACGAGGTCAGGATTGTTCAGATTACCGGCAAGCCAGTCGGTATTGACAAGAAGGTCCTTTTGTCCCTGTGCATTCGAAGTGTTCGCTGTGCCTAAGGATAGAATAATCAGTAAAACGATACTCGTTCTCATTGGATTCTCCCTGGAGAAGGCCGCGGAAAATGCTTGCGGTGATAGAATGACGGCGTTGAGGAAACCACTGGTTCAACAGTGTATCGTCTTAAAGATTAAGAAGTTGCAGGATAAAAATAAGATTCCGGCAGGCTGTAGCCGGTTTAAAAGAGACGACAGATACCTCAAGTATCATTTACACTAAAAGTAACCCCCAAGAATGTTCAAAATTGTCCATTTTTTTGGGGTTTTTACATATGGAGGGTCGAAATGATCAGTTTGGAAGGGAAAAATCGCGGAAAGCGGTAAGCGTGCCGTCACTGCTTTTTGAAGTAACAAGCACGTGAGAGAAACGGCCGAGCTTGCCGGGAGAATCGCGCTCCATGCTACTAAGGTTGGGATCACCGCTAAAGAGGTAGCTTTCGAGCCACCGGGCCGGGGATCCAGGAAACTTGGCTGTCACATGGATATGAGCCGCTTCTTTGCGCCTTGGATAGGATCCCGGTTTGATCGTTCGTATTTCATAATTTCCCTGTTCATCTGTTTTCACCCACCCGTACAATCGCGGTCGCCCGTAATAGTTGTCAGTTTTGTTATAAACACCGCTCGCATCCGTTTGATAGATGTAGAGTACCAATCCGGCATACGGAGTTTCTTTATCGGATCGAAGCACTCTTCCAGTGATACGCAGCGGTTCACCGGGTTCTCCTGCCTCCACGACCGTGGCGACCGATGAAACTGTTGAGGGTGCCGGGGGAAAAGGCGCTGCCTGCTGGCTTTGGCCTGCGCTTGAAGCCACAATGACGCTTACGACGACGAATATGGTTCTCATGGGTTTTCCTTTCAGGATTGAATCAACGTGATGCCACGTTACCGGAGCCTGCTCCGATGAGCAATTGAATTGTTGCCTCTTTGCCGATGACTCTCCAGCCATCACCGACCCTGTAATCCTCCCGATTAATAACAAACGTGGATTCAAACCCCACAAGCGTACCGAGCTCTTTGCCCGCGTTGGTCACGCCGAGCACTTTGACCGGAATGGTGACTCGCTTCGTTATTCCGCGAATGGTAAGGTCTCCTTCAACGCTCAGGACACCCTCTTGTGCAGAAAGAATTCCAGCGCTCACAAACGAAAGCGTGGGGTATTTTGTAACATGAAAGAACTCTTCCGACCTGAGTGCTCCATCGCGGCTTTCGTTTCGGCTGTCGATACTCGCGGCCTTGATCGTGAATTGCACCTGCGTGGAATGAGGATTTTTCGGATCGTACTGGATGGTTCCGTCAAAATCACGAAAACGGCCTTCCTCCTTTATCACCGCCCACTTGTAGATTGAAAACCCTACGTGGCTGTCCTCCTTACGGACTTTGAACATCATGGATTGTGCAATGAGGAGTGTTGATGAAATTGATGTTGAAGCAAAGAGAAAGAAAAAAAGGAAGAGTTGGCGATACATAAAGGCCTCCTTGGCTTTGTTAACTCTTAGATGCCGGAGGGGGGAGGAAGGTTTGGATCGGACAAAATGGAAAATGGAAGCTTGCCCTGGCCGCCCCCGCCAGACCTTTTCTGAGCAATCGCCGGGGAGTCCGCCATAGGCGGACGAAGGGATGGAAGAGATGCGGGGGGGGGAATCGGCCTGGAGAGTATTCCTTAAAACTCTGTCTTCGCACTCAGCAATGTTTTTGCAATTTCTTCCCACTCTTCCTGGAGAGTCAGGTTGAGTGTGTTTCTGAGTGATCTTGCGTACCAATACCGTGCATTGGAGTTATCGCCTTCCTGCTTATGCAGGTGCGCATGTACCCATGCGGCCTCGGGACTGGGATCATCCTGAACAACCGCATGCGCTTTCTCCCAATTTCCCCTGGCAGCGTGCCATAGGGCCTGAAGCGGAGGGGATAATTCCGGGGGCGGAATGGGTTTTGAAAGTGATGTTCGTAGCTCGGAGATTGTCATGGTAAGTCACAAATGATTGAATCAGCGGTTCATTGAATCAATCCCACCGCCTAGCTATAATACCTTCCACCAGCCATCCGTCCCAAGATTAAGGTATTTACGCCACAATGCGATCATTTCAGGGTCACCGGCGAGCATGCCAGCGCGAGTTACTCCACGGGGCGGCGGGACGAGCGACGAGAGGCGATCATAGACAGCTTCCCTGTCTGCTCCCTTTGAGCGGACGTATAAATGCCACAACGTGATCGAATCGATATTCCTGGCTTCTGCAAGAACGACGCCGAGCGCGTCATTGCCGCCATGCTCGAAATCGTAGCGTGCCAGGGCGTTGACCAACGGGGCGGAGGCATCTTGCTGGTACGGTGTACCGGGTCCGAATCCGGGCAGCGTTTTGCAAATAGCGCCTGCGGGCACAATAGATTCCCTGTTCTCGAATTCCAGCGCCACCCATCCCGAGGTGACATGAAGTGTGCTGGCTCCCTCATCATCGACGCTGAGGGTGTAGGCGCATCCGAGATCAACCGCCAGTCCCGATGGGGTCTCGACAAAAAACAAACGCGGCGGGGCAAAGATGGTCGCCCTTATGGATCCTTTGTCGAGGGCCAATCGATGGTCCGTCATCGAGGCTTGTAAAAGGCGAATGCTGGTATTCGATGCCACGTCAACATAGCCGATGATACCAACCTGGATCTTGGCATTGCTTTCTTCGCCGGTCCGTAAATTCTCCCCGAGGCCCATATGTCCATCTCCTGAAATAACCCGGGATCCTATCGCCGCCGTGCCCTTCATGACAGCGAAGTTCCAACCCGACCGGGGTTGGAGATAGAGCCACCACAGTCCGATCGTCACGAAGCCGATCATGGCGGCAATGGCTGTGCCATACCGCAACCACCGCCCAAACCCTGTTTGAGGAAGGACGTTTGCCCGGCGAGGAACATCATCGAGGGCCTGTATCGTCTTCTCTTTTTTTGGAAGACGCCCAGCAATTCCGGCCCAAAGATCCCGTTGAGGCCTGATGGACCTGGGAAGCCCGGCCGTTTTCTCTTTCAGGCGGTTCATGCGCTCAAGCTCGTCACGGCAGGATTGGCAAATCCGCAAATGGTTCTCAACACCGGCAATATCGGATGCAGAAAGCAACCCATCCAGGTAATCGTCCAGCTGATGTGTTCTGTGGTCATTCATTGTTCAGTACCTCCCGAAGAAGCTTCCGGGCTCTGTGCAGTTGTGCCTTCGTTGTTCCCACAGCGAGGCCCATGCTCTTCGCGATTTCCTCATGTCGATATCCCTCGATATCATGGAGAACAAAAATCGCCCTGGCCTGCTTGGGCAGCCTTGTCATTGCTGTTTCCAGATCAATCGACTCTCCGGGGCGGGAGAGGGAATTTTCACGGTCATAGGGTTCAAGGTCATCAACGGTTGTTATGCGTTGCTGATATCGCTGTTGCGAACGAATGTCGACCAAAACAATATTGACCGCGACCCGGTGCAGCCAGGACGAAAAAGCACTTTCCCCGCGAAAGGTGCCCAGCATTTCCCAAACACGGACAAACACATCCTGGGTCAGTTCCTCTGCCCTCGAAGTGTTGGCGATCATTCGAAGGCACACCGCAAACACACGGCCTTCATGCTCCCGGTAGAGTTCTTCGAAAGCCTTGACGTCACCGGCTTGCGAACGGCGAACGATATCCGGAATGTGCGGGCTGGCTTCCTGTGGGCGATCCAACCATGCCTCCGCTTGTCGTTGTGCAATCATGCCCCACCTTTCCGACACTTAGATGCCGGAGAGTGGGAAAGGGTTTGAGTCAAAAAATGAAGAGGGGTGCTCCGGAAGCTTCGAACCTTGAACCCGGAACACGTTTTCAAATCCACTCTAACGTGCTCTTTGTCCTGTCATTGTTGATGTTTCCAGTATTCAGAGTGGTTTTTGGCTCCAGAAGCATGATATGGACTTCATCGTCGGCGGCAGGTTTGTGTTCAACCCCTTTCGGCACAATGATGAACTCTCCCTCGCGGACCAACTCCTCCCGATCTCGAAATTCCATCCGAAGGGTGCCCTTAACGACCAGGAACAACTCATCTTCGTGGTCATGGTGATGCCAGATGAACTCGCCTTTGACCTTCACAAGCTTGACGTGAGAATCATTCAGCTCCCCGACGATTTTTGGGTTCCAGTGCTCTTTGAACAGAGCGAATTTGTCTGAAAGATTAATGGGGGTCATGGGGTAAGTATGGAAAATGGAAGCTTGCCCTGAGACCGCCTTTGGCGGACGAAGGGATGGTTGATGGTTCCGCCCCACAAGCTCGACCTAAGAGGGCGGTTCCGCCTCCCAGAATCCCGCCACGTGGCGGAATCCTGAGAAAGCGGGAAATCCTCGTCCCGTCATCAGAGTTAGCTTCGACTGTCGTCTCGCTAACTCTGGGCGGGACGGGAAAAATGGAAAGGCTTGGACCTTACTTTGGATACGTTTCCTCTACGAATTCTCCGAGTTTCTTCAGTCCTTCCGGAAAATTCCTTCGCCCCAATCCAATCCGAAAATGATTGCCGGGGAAATCGAATAGCGATCCGGGCACGATCATCACCCCTTTTGATTCGACGAGCTTATCGCAGAACCGCTCAATCGTGTCCGTACCTTTCAGTCTCGGAAAAGCCACAGCGCTTGCCAGAGGCACTATCCACTCAAAATACTTGTGATAACCCGCAAAGAACCGATCCGCATGGCCGAGGTTGTCCTCGATGATCTTCAACGTGCGGTCGATGATCCGGTCCCGCGCCCTCAGTGCCATGATGGCCAACACCTCGCTTGGTGCGCTGCTGCAAATTGTTGTGTAGTCTTTCAATGTCCTGAGCTTTTTCATGAGCTCCTGGTCCTTCGTCGCCAGCCAGCCGATGCGGAGGCCGGGAAGAGCGAACGACTTCGAAAGGCCGCCCAGGGCCACATTCTTCTCAGAAAGGTCACAGACTCCCGGAAGACGGTCTTTGGTGTGGTATTCCAAATAACGATACATTTCATCTGAAAAGACGACGATCTTCTTTTCCCGGGCGAAGTCAATGATACGTTTCAGCGAATCATGATCGGGATGGAACCCGGTGGGGTTATGGGGAAAATTGATGATCAGCAATTTCGTTGAAGGCTTGACGTGGCGCTCGAGAAATGCAAGGTCAAGTTTCCATCGAACTCCGTCTGTTTCGAGGGTCCATCTTGTTACTTCCACTCCAAGGCTCGTTGGGATCTCGTAGAGCGATTGATACGCCGGCGCGAGCATGATGGCATGGTCGCCCCTTTGCAGCAAAGCGTTCATCGCGATAAAGATCCCTTCCTCGGGAGCAAGAACCAGAACATCATCCGGCCAAACGGACTTATAGAGATTGGCTATTTCACGCCGTAAAAGGGGATGACCTGCGGACTCCGTGTACCCCAATCTCAATCCCTGCCAAAGTTCCCTCGTGGTCGAGTCGGCCATGGCAAGAAGTTCCTGGAGCGACAGGCTTTCACAGTCCGATGAACTGAGGAGATACCTGGCAGTGAACTCGTGTTTGGCGAAATAGCGTTCGAGCTCAAATGGTGAAATGTTCATTTCTTAAAGAGGTTTGGAAAAAGGAACCACAATGACACTAAGGGCGTGAAGCTCGTGCCTTGATGGTGAAATATTCCTGTTATTCCTCCACTTCCACAGCTGTTCCGCTGGCGCTCACCATCAACATGCTGTTGCCGATTGTCTCATAATCGAGATCGATCCCGATAACAGCATTGGCGCCTAGGCGCTTTGCTTCCTGCTGCATCTCGGTCATGGCGATTTCCTTCGCGCGGCGAAGCTCCTTCTCATACGCAGCCGACCGACCTCCGACGATATCACGGATCCCCGCGAAGAAATCTTTGAAAATGTTAGCGCCGAGAATTGCTTCACCGGTGACAACGCCGAGGTACCGCTTGACGTTCTTGTTCTGAAGGGTGGTTGTTGTGCTGAGAAGCATGGCTTACTCCTTACAATAGTGAATTGGCGAGGGTTTCAAGGTTTGAGCGCAGCGATTCTTCGGAAGTATCGGGTTTGATGCCCCCGGCCAGCAACCAGTGCTCTTCATGCACAATGGATTCTCCCCGGGAAAGAGTCGTGAGCGGACTCAAGCTCTCAAGCTCGAGCATCCTTTGATTGGTGAAGAATTCGCAGTTACATCCAAAATCCGGATATTCCTCGTTCCGGTCGGCCGGAAACCTTTTGAGAAACAGCTGATCCGCATTGAAATACGTTGCCCATCCGGGAGTATTGAAAGCCCCGATTTTTTGCGGGGTGGCGAATGCAGCGTCCTGCGCGAGTGAGATGAGATTCCTTCCCCATTTCCATCTCTTGTCCGTCATATCGGTGTACGACCAGAGGACGAGCGGGCGAACGGGAAGCAATTGCTCTGTATGCGGCTGAAACGGCTCATGGGGAAAGACCGCTGTTCCGCCGGCGGCCATGACGCTGAGCGCCCACGCCGAGATTTTCTGCGGCTCGTGAGAAAGGTTCGTGATCCGATGCTGTAGGTGAGCAACCGGTCTTTCGGATTCCATCCGGACGCGAAGTTCTTTTTGAAATCCTATGGTTTCTGCCGGGGGTCGAAAATGAAACCAATCACCGCTGTGATTCCAATCCACGGGATGGTTATCGGGATAATATGTTCTCGGCCGCTCTTCGGGAGCGATCCACAACCGATGCCCTCCATAGCTATGATATTCAGCGTCACCCGTCCGTCCCATCTGTTCCGGATATTCGACAAAGTGGTTTCGATCGCCCTTGAATCCGCAACGAATGACTCGAGGCCCGACATCAAGCGTGATGACGAGCTCGAAGAGGCCGTTGGAGATCCGCAGGCATCGTTTCCATCCGCCATAAGGGACGACGGTATGTTCGACATGTTCCATTATTCCAAACCATGGTTCTTATGAGAATTCCAATATTCCACCAGCGGTCACTCAGAGAAGCTTCTTCAACTTCTCATATCCCGATTTACTCACGGGTAACTGCGTGCCGTCTTTTAGAACTGCCATCTTGCTGTCTTTGGCATACGATTCAAGTTTTGCCAGCTGGTTGATGTTGAGAATATACGAACGATGAATGCGGACGAAAGTGGTGTGGTCGAGAAGATTTTCGAGATCCGCAAGACGCTGGTGCTTCAGATGCGTTTTTCCTCCCGACCGAACTGCAGCGTAGTCGTCCTGCCCTTCGATATAGTCGATCGTATCAGATGGGATGACACGAACGGAGGATCCCTCTTTGATCAGGATTCGTTCAAGGGGTTTGGTTCGATTTCGCACCTCCTCCAGCAGATCAGGCACCTGGCTGGGTGATTTCCCGGCGATTCGTTGCCTTGCGCGTGTCAGAGCATCCTCGAACCGATCCTTGCTGAAGGGTTTCAGAAGGTAATCGATCGCATGCACCTCAAATGCCTTCAGAGCGAATTGATCGTGAGCTGTCACAAAGATCACAGCCGGAGTATGCTCAGAGACCTCCAGGACCTCAAATCCGTTCAGTTTCGGCATCTGGATATCGAGGAACAGCAGTTCCGGTTTTAGCTCGGCGAGCGCTTTGACGGCTTCGAAGCCGTTCGCACATTCGGCAAGGACGTCGATATCAGTATGCGGAAGGAGGTGCTCGCGCACCACTGAACGTGCGAGGGATTCATCGTCAACAATAAGAACGCGAATCCTGGATGGGTCGGAATTCATCACCGGTCAATGTAACGCAAGTTGTCGAGAGTCTCAATGTTCACGGACCAGAGATTCAGCATGGTCCTCAAGAATGCCGATCTTGACGGGAAGTACAATTTCCACTACGAACATGGAATCGTCTGATTGCAATTCGAGAGAGGCATCATTCTGGTAGACAGCTTCCAGCCGATTGCGGACATTTTGCAGGCCAATGCCGTGACCCCTGTGAGGCTTGCGTTCCGGATCAACAGGATTGCGAATGCTGATCTTCAACCGCGTGCCGGTCCGTTCCGCAGCCACGGTGATTGTTCCGCCCTCAAGAAGCTGGCCGATCCCATGACCGATGGCATTCTCGACAAGCGGTTGAAGGATGAGGGGTGGTACGATGCATGAGAGGGTGTCTGCACTGATCGACTCATCGAGCGTAAGGCGCGGTCCGAAGCGGATCTGCTCGATGGCAAGGAATCCGCGAGTGAGCTCGAGTTCTTCGTGCAGAGTCACCTGACTGCGTGACCCCAGCGAAATGGTCTTTCTGAGGAAATCTGCCAGCTTCAGGGTCATTGATCGAGCGCCGGCTGGATCATGAGTGGTCAGGGCGCTGATGGAATTCAGGCTGTTGAAGAGGAAATGCGGATTGATCTGCGAACGGAGAGCCCGCAATTCCGCCTCCTGGGCCAGTAGCCTGAGTTCCATCGCATTCCGTTCCGCTTCGCGTGATTCCCCGAACGCGATGATCGCGTAGTGGATGGCTGTGGAGAGAAGGAACAAGGTGCCACCGACAGTGAACAAGAGGGGGATTTGCAGGGTATATTGCTCCGCGAGAGGGCCAATCAGTGGGATTTCTGAAATAAATGAAACCCAGGTGTTTCCCAGCGAAATCCAGACGGAGCTTGTGAGAGCGGCCGCGATGCTGTGAATGACAAGAAGCCTCGCAATGTTCACGCCCGATTGTCTCATTGGATCTTCTGCGGCGGGCAGGCGCCGAAGGGGGAAGGTCTTGCAGAGATAGTAGGAGGCAAGACACATGAACGATAAAACAAGCGTCATGGGTATCGCGAGGACAACGGCGCTCAGGATCGACATTCCTGTCGTGTTCAGCAACGCGGCCAGGAGTCCGCCTGCGACAAGCCATGCGGTGATATAAAGGAGAAAGATCCGTCGTTCGGAGAGGATCGGGTGCATGTCAGTTCTTTATTTCAGCACCGCCCATGACCGCAAATCCCGTTATGTTGAGCCGCTTCACAGGGCCGCTCTTCGGAGGAAGGCTGGTATCTTCAACTCCTCCCATGACGGGAACCACTTTTACCACCACGGTCCAATCTTCAGGAATCCTGATCACCACGCCTCCCCAAAAGGCAAAGATCTCAATTGTAGCTTCCCCGGCCTTGATCGAGGCGTTTCTCAAGTCAAGTTCGCAGCCGCCCATGATTGCCGTGAGCTCGCCGCCGAGAAATTCCTTTGAGCTGTTCTTCCGGGAGAATCCGCCCAGGATTGCCATCCCGCGGACAATCGCGTCTGAATCGGCTTCAGCCTGTGATCCCCAGCTCATTGCCCTGCCGCGGGCACCGCGAAGAAGACTGATGCCGAGAATAATGATGAAAATGGGCCAGAGGTCCCAAATACTGAAATCGATGAGGTCGAAGCGGTCAAGAAGCATCAGTCCGCCCGCGGTGAATAAGATTCCGCCCATCAGTTTGCCGGGCGTCCCCCGGGGTTGAACCAATTGAACGGCTCCGACGAGGACAAGAATCGCGGGCCAGTAGCGCAGATAGTCGCGTGCATAAATGACATCCAGATTGTCCAATGTGAAAAGAACGCCGATGGCGATGATTCCCAGTCCGAAAATGAACTGAGCCGAATACCGGGGGAATGAGTTCATGACGATTCTCCTTTTTCCAAAGAACGGCCTTTCGTCACCGATTTCCAGATCATGGAAGCACCAACTCCGACCAGCAGCAAAGGCCATGATGTGCTGAATCTGAGTCCAAAAACATGAAATACAGAGGCATAAAGCCAAAGGCCGATAAACATCCACCACAATCCCTCACCACGGCCTTTCGTGTCCTTTGCTTCGAGAAATCTGCCCACGCCGATCGCGACGACGATAAAGGGCCAGTGGTCCCAAAGTTCACCGATGTAGATAACGTCGAGGTTGTCGAGAAGCAGGGTCGTGCCGATAATGAGCAAGAGTCCGCCCCAAAGATATTTTGACGTATCATAGAAACCGCCTGCGCACTGCATTGTTTTGCTCCTTTAATAACTACCAAACGATACGAGAGAAAAACCAATTTGACAGGGAGATTTCGGTGAATGGGGGGAGGGAGTCGGTGAGAATGGAAGATGGGAGGTATCTCTATTTCAACTTTTTCAGGTCGGAGAGAGAGTCGATGTCGATTGCGCCTTCCGGGAAGGGGATCGGGGTTACGGAAGAAGAATTCTTGAGGATCACGGTTTTTGCGCCGCCGTCGCCCGTAAGTGCGGCGAGGTCGGGGAAAAAACTTCGGGGAAACAATGCCGGAACACCGAGGGTGTTCGAATAGGTGCACGCCGCGATTCGGTCGGGATATTCTTTGAAGGAATCGATGAGGGCATTGAGTATGGGAGTAGAGACGAGTGGCTGATCGCTGAGGAGGAAAAGGATCGCTGCCGCATCCGGGCCCACGGTGGAGACGGCGGCATGGATCGAGGATGACATGCCTTCCTGCCAACGAGGATTGTTGATAACGGAGAGGGGCAGGCGGGCGACTTCGGCACGGATCTCCGGTGCGTTTGCCCCGATGACGATACTGACCTTGTTCGCCCGTGAATCAAGAGCGATTTTTGCAAGGTGCCTTATAAGCGAAGTTCCCCTGTAAAGAAGAAGCTGTTTCGGGCTTCCGAGCCGCAGTGATTCCCCTGCTGCAAGAATCGTGGCATGGATAGCACCGTTGTTCATCGGTAAGGCTTTTGTATTTGCAATTGCCAATGTTCAATTGGAAATCGACAATTGGAGATGCTTTACTTCCCCAGTTTTGTCAAAATCTTCTCCATCTCATCCATGACCCTGTTCATTTTGTTCATGGTCAGCTCAAAAGGTTGACTCGTGGTCATGTCAACACCGGCTGTCTTTAGCAGATTGATCGGATAATCCGATCCGCCGGAGGAGAGGAATGTGACGTAGCGCCGAAGGGCTGCGGCATCACCGTTCATCACCTGCTCGGAAAGGGCCGCAGAGGCGGTAAAAGACGTCGCGTATTGATAAACGTAGAAGTTATAATAGAAGTGCGGAATGTAGGCCCATTCCGATTTTATCTCCTCATCGACGATGCAGATACCCTTGTCATGACCATAGTATCGCCTGGTGATGTCCTGATAGATACCATCGAGCACGTCGCCCGTCAGTGGTTCTCCCTTTTCCGCCGTTTCATGGATCTTCAATTCAAATTCCGCAAATTGTGTTTGCCGAAAAACCGTCCCTTTGATGCCCTCCAGGTAGTTTCCAAGAAGTGAGAGACGGGTCTTGTCGTCCTTGATTTGCTTGAGCATGTAGTCAATCAAAAGAGCTTCGTTGAAGGTGGAAGCGACCTCGGCTACAAAAATGGAATAATTGGCGGTGGCGTAGGGTTGGGTCTTGTTCGAAAAATAGCTGTGCATCGTGTGCCCGAGTTCGTGCGCCAGAGTGCTCATGTCGTCATATTTTCCGTTATAGTTCATGAGCATGTAGGGATGGACGTCATAGGCCGATCCGTTCGAATAAGCCCCGGAACGTTTTCCCTCGTTCGGATACATATCGATCCACCGTTCACTGAAAGCCTTTTTGCTGACATCGAGATATTCCTTCCCAAGGGGCGTCAGCGATGCCAGAATATGCTTCTCCGCCTCCTCTACGGAATAGGCAAGGTCAACGTTGTCCAAGAGAGGAGCATAGAGGTCATAGTAATGAAGTTCCGAAAGCCCAAGAATCCGTTTTCGGAGGTTCAAATAGCGATGGAACGTTGCAAGATTCTTATTGACGTTGGAGACGAGACTGTGATAGACCGCGACCGGGATGTTTCCGCCATCCAAGGCGTTATGAAGACTGCTCTCATATTTTCGTGCCTTTTTATAGAAGATATTTTTCTTCACTTCGGCACTGAGCTGCGTACCGAAGGTTCTCCGGTAATCGTGAACTCTCCCAAAGAACGTTGATAAGACCTTCTTGCGATCTTCGCGGTTCTTTGAAGCGCGATGGAGGGAAAAAGCGGCTTTGTCGAGTTTGATTGTTTTCCCGTCGCTTAAAGTGACCTCGGGGTCCGGAAAATCTGCATTTGAGAAGATGCTGTAGATGGATCCCGGTGCGTCGGCCATCAGGCTGGCGTCAGCGATGATCTTTTCTTCGGCCTCCGTGCCGGTATGATCCTTGCGTCGAAGGATATCATCCAAATAGTGGCGATAGATCAAAAGGCCCTTTTCTTGCTTGAGGAAACCGTCTATCGTCTTGCGGTCTATCTTGAGGATCTCGGGCTCAATAAATGATGCACGGGCGCTGAAGTCCGAATAGATTTGGGTGAGTTCCTGGACCATGCCGAGATAGTTGGATTCCCTGGTGTCCTGGTCAGATGACATGCTGGCATAGCTGTACAGACGCGTAAGTTCCTTTGAGAGGTCTGTCACCAGATCGAGACATCCCAGCATTTGCTTTGACGAAGAACCAAGTTTGCCTTTGTATACCTCAATTCCGTCAAATCGTGCGACCACCCGTTCCTTCTCCTTTTTCCAGGCATCATCAGACGGATAGATGTGCGTCAGATCCCATTTGTGTTGGTCGGGGATCTTCGAGCGATCGCGTTCCTGTGCAAGAGCGCCCTGGCTGGCAATGGAGAATCCAATAACCGAAATCGTCAAGGTTGCGAGTGGATGCATGGGGGGAATCCCGGGGGAATAGTGAAGATTGAATGGTTTATCCGAGAGCATACGGTTTTATGGTTGAATCAGTTTCGAAGAAAGGAAGAAAAGGATACTGAATAAAGAGGAAAGATGACAGAGGTCGGAGGTCGGAGGTCGGAGGTCGGAGGTCGGAGGTCGGAGGTCGGAGGTCAGACGTCAGAGGTCAGACGTCAGAAAAGGCCTTACCATCGCGCATAAAGCCGGCGGGGCGGTTTTGCATGACCGCCTGGATCTCCGCGATGATCGCGACCGCGATTTCTTCAGGTGTTTCCGCTCCGATGTCCAGTCCGATAGGTCCGTGAAGCTTCTCTCGTTCCCCGGTTGTGAAACGGATGCCTTGTTGCTCAAGCCGCAAGAGTATGGCTTCTTTCCGGTTCTTCGGTCCCAGGAGGCCGACATAGACAAAATCATTGTGAAGCAGCGCTGGGACAAGGGCGAGGTCGTCGTTGATCTGATGCGTCATGATCACTGCCGCTGATCGATTGTCCGTTTTGAATGAACCGTTGAGTTTTTGCGGCTCAAGGATTAGCAGGGAGTCTGCATGCGGAAATCGCTCTCTTGTTACAAAGGCAGGGCGATGATCGAGGACCGTGACGTGCCAGCCGAGTTCCTTTGCCATGCGGCACACCGGAACGGCGTCAGCCCCGGCCCCGGCGATAAGCAGCGCGATGGGCGGCTGGACCACTTCGAAGAACACATCGATGGACCCCTCGGTGAAGCGGAAGGTCGTGGTGTGAGAACTGCCGAGACGGGATCGTTCCGCTTCTTCGGCTATTGCCTCAGTGATAAACGGATTCTTCACTGTTTCCCGAATGGATCCTCCGGGTGAAAGGAGGAATCGGGTTCCGACCTTGACATTCAGCTCACCATGAACCCGGAAAATCGTCGCGACGATTCCTTCGGCCCTCTTTTGGTGAACTTCCCTGATAAGATCAAGCTGAAGGAGGGAGCCGGAAGTCAGCGGTTCCAGGAGAATGGAAAGAACACCGTTGCATCCCTGGCCATATCCCCAGAGCTCATCGCCGGTTCCCGTCATATCGAAAACGGTGATAAGCGCTTCCTGTTCCTTTATGACGGTTTGCGCCTTCTCGGCCACGTCATGTTCCAGGCATCCTCCGCTGATGGCACCGACAGTTGACCCGTCCTCGCGGATCAGGAATCGGGCTCCGGGTTTTCGATAGGAAGAGCCCTGAGTGTGGACGAGGGTTGCAAGGGCCGCCCGTTGGGATCCCAGCGTGCCTATTGCATTGAGAATATTGGAGAGATCATCCATGGGGTTCGTTGCAGAGGCTTAAGGAAGAAGGCTGCCTTCATCGCAGGACGGATACTTGATGAAGGCAACCTTCAGGCAGGCCTTTACGACTTCAAATTGTCAGGCCGAATCGGGAGCTTTCTGATGCGTTTGCCGGTGGCGGCAAAGATCGCGTTGCAAACCGATGGTGCGGCAGGGGGAAGTCCCGGTTCTCCTATTCCGCCCACAGGATCCGTGCTCGGCACCGTGTATACTTCGATCTTCGGCATTTCATCGAACTGTATCATACGGTAGTCATCATAGCTTTCCTGCCGCACGCGGCCTTTTTCGATCGTGATCTCATCCTTCAGCATGGCGCTGAGCGCGTACACAATACCGCCTTCCATCTGTGCCTCGACGGTATCCGGATTAACGACCGGCCCGCAGTCGATCGCGGCGACGATGCGCTGAATCGTAAGGGTCCCATCGCTGTCGACGGACACCTCGGAAACCATCGCGCACGCGCTTCCGAAGCTCTCAACACACGCGATTCCCTTTCCCCAGCCTCGAGGCAAAGGTTTTTTCCAGTTCGCTTTTTCGGCGACGAATTCAAGCGTTCTCCTGAGCCTGGGTGCATTGGAGAGCAGGCTTCTTCGGTACTCGAACGGATCCTTTTTCGCAAGATGTGCAATTTCGTCGATGAAACTCTCCATGATCCATCCGTTTTGTGAAGGGCCCACCGAGCGCCATGCACCTATCGGCACCCCTGTTTCAAGGATTTTGGCCTCGACTTTGAAATTCGGAAAAGCATAAGAAGGTTTTGATCCTCCCACAACAAGTCCCCGGGAGCTCGGCCCTGCAATGCGGTGGATCCAGGAAACGGGGTTTCCGGATTTGTCGATACCCGCTTTGAGAATGTTGTAGGTCATGGGCCGGTAGAGATCGTGCCTCGTATCGTCTTCGCGGGTCCAGACAACCTGAACGGGTTTCCCGATCGCTTTTGAAACCTCCACGGCATCGTTTCCGTAATCGGAATACAGCCTTCGTCCAAATCCGCCTCCCATCAGAGTGACATGCACCGTGACCTTCTCTTTGTCGAGGCCAAGGATCTCTGCCGCGTCCGTCTGAATCCTCTGCGGCGACTGTGTCGGAGCCCAGATTTCACATCGATCAGTCTTTACATCCGCCGTACAGTTCATAGGTTCCATCGTTTGATGGGCGATGAAGGGTGCATCGTATACGGCGTTGATAACGTTCGCCGCATTCGCCATCGCAGATTCTGCGTCGCCGGCGGATTCAATAGTGTCCCCCCCCGATTCGAGTCCCTCCATGAAAGACTTTCTGATCGACGCACTGCTTTGATTCGCCCATTGGCCTTCATTCCATTTTACCGAAAGTTCCTCGCGCCCCCGGAATGCTGCCCAGGTGTTTGAGGCGACAACGGCGATTCCGCTTTTTACTTCGATCACATCAATTACCCCCGGAAAAGCTTTCGCATTGGCTGCGTCATAGGAAGCCGCTGTGCCGCCGAAGACCGGACACCTCTCGATCGAAGCGAAGAGCATGCCCGGAACGCGGACGTCGAGCCCGAAGACCGCGGTTCCGTACGACTTGGACGGAGTGTCGAGTTTCTTAAGGCGGGTTCCGATGATCCTGAAATCTTTTTCGTCCTTCAAGGGAACCGATGGGGGCACCGGGAGCTGAGCCGCCGCCGCGGCCAGTTCACCATACGACACTCTCTTTCCGGAGGAATGCACGATATAACCCTTTTCAGCTTTGCAGGCGGATCGGTCGGCCTTCCATTGATTGGCAGCGGCCGTAATGAACATTTCCCTTGCTGTCGCGCCGGCGTTTCGCAATTTTTCCCAATTGCCGCGAATGCTGTAGCTCCCTCCGGTTGATTGACTCCCGTATTTTGTCGGATGCGCGTCGGCCTGTTCGATGGTCACCTTGCTCCAATCGGCCTCAAGTTCCTCCGCGACGATCATCGGAACAGAGGTCCAGACTCCCTGGCCCATTTCGGAACGGTGTACGGTGATGGTGATCGTGTTGTCCGCTGCAATCTTCACGAACACATTAGGGGCGAAATCCGCCGGGGATGCCGGTTCACCGTTGGAAAGGAGCCGGAAACCAAGGAGAAACCCCCCGCCTGTAACAGCGGTGACTTTGATGAAATCGCGCCGGGTAACGTTGAGCGTCTTCATTGTTTACCTCCCCGGGCGGCGAGTTTGATGGCACGCTTCATACGCGGGTAAGTTCCGCACCGGCACAGGTTCATTGCCATTGCGGAATCGATGTCAGAATCGGAAGGATTGGAATTCGTGGCAAGAAAGGAAGAGGCCGTCATAATATGCCCCGGCTGGCAGAATCCACATTGCGGGACATCCTCTTCGATCCATGCCTGGAGGAGTGGCTCCCGTTTGTTTTCTGCAAGGCCTTCGATGGTTGTGATCTTCTTGTCTGCAGCATACTCGACCGCAGTAACGCACGATCGTGTTGCTTCGCCATCCAGTTGGACCGTGCATGAACCGCACAATCCGCGCCCGCAACTGAACTTCGTTCCGGTCATGCCGAGCAAATCCCTCAGGACCCAAAGAAGAGGCATCTCAGGGCTGGCATCGACCGTATGTTTTTTCCCGTTGATCGTGAGGCTAAACGTAGGCATGGAGGGTCCTTTCAACTCAATGAGAATGCCCGAATTTGGCACTATTTAGAATCATCTGCAATCTGGATTGTCCTGGATAACCCTTCAATAACAGAAATCTTAATAAAAATTCTACGAATAGAACACTCCCCCGGGAATATTTTCTTTTCATCCGACAGATCAAACGGGGTTGCAACTGTGAGAAGTGTGGCGTAAATTCACATGTCTTCTTTCGCCCTCCCAGTGGAGATCCAACGAAAACAACGTTTCTCGCTGCGGGTTCCCCGTGTCTTTCAAAAAGCCCATGAACCTTAGCCCCATAATGTGAATCCATGGCTGTTCGAACGATAGAAAAAGCAGATGCCGAAGATCGCCGCCAACGGCTTATCATAGTTTCATTGTTCTCGATCGGGATCCTCGTGCTTTCCTATCTGGTGTACGATTACCTGCAGATCATCAACCGTGTCTCCCTGCCGGAGAGGCTCGACGCGATTGATCCGATCGTTGCACAATGGCGGGCTGAGGGGCTCGTCGACTCCTTCGATGCAGCTCAGGCAAAAGTTATTGTGAACGAGGCCGCCTGGGACAAGAAGGACCGTGATGAGAAAATCGGGATTGTGACACAGCTTGCCCGATACTGCGCGGACAAGAGTCCCGATGGGAAATGGAGAATCACCGTACTCGGCAAGCGATCCTCGGTCGTACTGGGAGAAATTGGAAATTCCGGACTTCGCGTACAGTAATTAAGACAGAAAGATGGGCGCACAACAACTCCTTATTATTGTACTGATAACATTCATCGTGGGACTCGCGATCCTCACGGGTATCAACCTCGTTTCGTCGTTCAATCAATCCAACGAACGCGACATGATTCTGGTCCAGATGGGGGTGATTGTCGGTGAGGCCAAGAGACACTATTCGTCACCCAGGAGCATCGGCGGTGGCGAGGGGAGTTTTGTGGGCTTTGAGCCTTCTGCAAGGCTTACCAACACTGATCGTATGCGAATCTATCTCACGATCGACAACGACTGGATCCTCTTTCAGGGATTTGGAAGTGTGGAAGGATGGGATAGTGCAAACCCAGTACAATTGGTCGCACAGTGGGAACAGCCTTTGGCGGATTGGGCGACGATAACGCCGGTAAATTAGGGTAAGGTATGGCAGGTATTCGGTAGCAGGTATTCGGTTGTGCTTATTGAAGTCCGACATCCTCTTTGAAAGACGGAGATGATGTCGGACTTCTTCGTTTCTTGCTTCACCTTTTTAAGAGGGCTTTCGCTTTTTCCAGAACGGCCTCCGTGGTAAATCCAAATTCCTTCATCAACCTATCTCCCGGGGCTGATGCGCCAAACCGGTTCATGCAGATGATCTCACCCCCGATGCCGACATACCGATGCCAGCCCAGCGACACCCCTGCCTCGATGGCCAGGCGTTTGATGGTTTTTAGGGGAAAAACGCTTTCCTTGTAATTCACATCCTGCCTCTCAAAAAGCTCCCAAGAAGGCATGCTGACAACGCGTACCTTGGCTCCCTCTGCGACAAGGACTTCATACGCCCCGACGGCATGCTGCACTTCCGAGCCCGTACCGATGAGAATGAGCTCCGGTGTCGGCGAGCTCTCTGCCAGCACATACGCTCCGCGTGTCAGACCCTCCGCCGAAGCATACTTCGCACGGTCCAGCAAAGGGACTTTTTGGCGTGTGAGAGCAAGGGCAACGGGCCCGCTTGTGTGTTCCAAGGCAGTCTTCCATGCAACCGCCGTTTCATTCGCGTCGGCTGGCCTGATGACCGTAATGTTCGGGATCGATCGGAGGGAAGCGAGCTGTTCGATGGGCTGATGGGTGGGCCCGTCTTCTCCCAGTCCGATACTGTCGTGCGTAAAGATATAGATCGGCCGGATTCCCATCACGGCGGCAAGACGGATTGGCGGGCGCATGTACTCCGAGAAAATCAGAAAAGTACCTCCATAAGGAATCATTCCGGGGGTCAGGGCGATGCCGTTCATCACGGATCCCATTCCGTGTTCGCGAACCCCAAAGCGGATATTTCTTCCTTCGGGCGAAGCGGCCTGAAACTCCGGCATGCCCTTCAGATACGTGTTGTTCGACGGTGTGAGGTCGGCCGATCCGCCAATAAGCGTCGGCAAAGCCGGTGCAATGGCATTCAGAACCTTTCCGGATGCCTCCCGGGTTGCCATTGCCTCTGAAAACACGGGAACGGCCTTCTTCCATTCTTCCCCAAAATTTCCTCTTCTTGCCATCTCCAACTCCATGGCAAGATCCGCGTGCTGTTGTCGATAGCTCTTCCACAGAGAGTTCCAGTCGGATTCGGCCTTCTTGCCGGCCTCGACAGCCTTTCGAAAGTAACTCAGGGCCTCATCAGGGACGAGAAACTGCGCATCAGGATCCCATCCGAGATTGTTTTTCGTTGCTTTTACCTCGTCTTCACCAAGCGGTGAGCCGTGAGCTTCGGAGGTATCTTGTTTGTTTGGGCTCCCGAACCCGATGTGAGTCCGCACTTTGATGAGGTGGGGTTTTCCCTTTGTTGTGCGCGCCGTTTCGATGGCTGCACGGATGGACGTCAGATCGTTCCCGTCTTCCACCGTTTGTACATGCCATCCATAGGCCTCGAAGCGTTTTCCCGGATTTTCCGTATAGGCCAGATCCGTCGGGCCGTCGATGCTGATATGGTTGTCGTCGTAAAGATAAATGAGATTGTCGAGCCGCAGATGACCGGCGAGAGAGGCCGCTTCCGAAGCGACGCCTTCCATGAGATCCCCATCGCTGACGATCGCGTAGATCCGGTAGTTGACGACCGGGAATCCAGGTTTATTGTAACGGGCGGCGAGATATTTCTGTGCGATGGCCATGCCGACGCCGTTTGCAAATCCCTGACCAAGCGGCCCGGTTGTTGTCTCAACGCCCTTGGTCAGATGCGACTCGGGATGTCCCGGTGTCTTGCTGTCCCATTGGCGAAAATTCTTGATATCATCGAGCGTCAGATCGTAGCCCGTGAGATGAAGAAGACCGTAGAGCAGCATGCAGCCGTGTCCGGCGGAGAGAATGAACCGATCGCGGTTGTGCCAGTCAGAATTGGACGGGTTATGATTGAGGAATTCGGTCCAAAGCACGTAGGCCATTGCTGCAGCGCCCATGGGCATTCCGGGGTGTCCGGATTTTGCCTTCTGGACGGCGTCCATGGCGAGCGTGCGAAGAGTGTTGATACAGAGTTGGTCGAGATCTTTGGAGGACATTGTGGAATTGGGACCTTAAAGTGAAGGGTATACGGTAAGGTTAAGAACTTCAAAAAGGTAAAGGAGAATGCGGGAAGAAGCAAGAAACGGGGGCACGCGCCTCACTTACCTTGTCCGTTGACAATACTTTCCCAAATCGATCCTCCCCTTCTCATCGAACCTCACTCCTTCCTTTTCAAGTAGTTTCCTCTGCAGCACATGATGATCATTCCCCGAGCGGATACTGATCTTGCCTTGAGAGTTGATCACGCGGTGCCAGGGTAAACCGGAGGGGCATGAAGCCATTGCGCTGCCCACCCAGCGTGCCCTGGCCGCGTTATAGTACCTTGCGCGGATATCCTTTGGTCTTTCGATCATTTTCCCGATGGCTCCATACGTGATGACGCGGCCTTTCGGGATCCGGGCAACAATATCCCAGACGAGGTTATTGAAGACTTCACGGACGGGCGGGGACGTAAAGGCAGGCTTCGAGGTCCGGCGTTTGACCATCTCGTTCAAGTTACTCAGAAATCTTCGAGGCGGGTTCGATTCTGTACGAGTGCGTGATCGGCACGCTGGCTTTGAGAATCGCCGTAACGGAACAATATTTTGTAGTGGAGAGCTCAATCGCACGCTCAACATCCGCAGGCTGAATGCCATCGCCATAGAATACATACTCGACGTGGATGTCCGAGAAAATCTTCGGGTGCTCGTCTCGATCGTGTGCCGTGACTTTGATCTCAAAATCCGCAAGGGGAACTCGCTTCTTCTTGAGAATCGGTATGACATCGCTGGCCGTACAACCGGCTAATCCGATCAAGACCAGTTCTTTTGGTGATGAGCCGGCATTGCTTCCGCCAAAATCAATGCCCCCGTCCATGCTGACCCAATGGTTCGATGCGCCTTTACCGATGAAGGTGATTCCGCGGACTTGACGAAGTTCAGCTGTCTTCAGTGCCATGATATTCGTGGGTTGTTAATCGCAATGGTGAATTAAAACGAATGGCGGCCGGTCGAAATACGAAATTCCCCCGAAGGGGTCCCGTCGGGATAAGCATCAAGAACCAAATTCCGCCTTCTGAATCCCGCTCAAAGGCGGAATCTCCCGCTCTTAGATTCCGCCATCGAAGCGGGATCCTGAGAGGCGGGACCTGGAAAGCGGGACAAATCCAAAATCCTCAATGACAAAAAACGTTTGGGTTTGTCATTTCGAACTTAGGGATTGTTTGATATTTAGAAATTTGATTTCGGATTTGATCAGTACCCTGAATCTTCCGTTGAGATCCGCACTTTTCCGGCGAACATTTTGTACAAATAAACGAAGTATACCGTTACAAAGACCAATCCTATCGTCCACCAGATCAATCCCACTTCAAGTCCGTAGTCCTGAGCCTTCGTGTTGAAAATCGTCAGGCTATATGCCGGATCCGTTGAAGCGGGAAGTACGTTTGGGTAAAGGCCAAAAGCGGTGCTTGCGAGCATTCCCGCTATGAAGGTGCTGGATGCGGCGAAAGCCCGGAGGTCTTTCCCAGTTCTATTATAGTAGAACATCCCGACCAATCCCATCAATCCGGCAAGGGGGAACACATATCCCCAGGTATGCTCTGTGTAATTGGACCAAAGCTCGGGCCGAATGGAAGTCACGGCCCCCATGGTTGCGATGGAAAACAACAGGACGCCCCACCAGGAGACAGCGGCAATGACGCGGGAGCGCGATTGAATGTCTCCCTCTGTTTTGTACGCGATATAGTTGGCCCCATGGCTCGTGAGCACAAAAAAGGCGACGAGTCCCATCAGGACGGTGAACCAGTCGAGAATACCGGATTCCGGCACAACCGTGAAGGTTGTCCACAACGGCTCAAAGAAATATCCGTCGGCATTCAACGGAACCCCGCGGACGACGTTCCCGAGCGCCGCTCCAAAGAAGATGGCCAACAGAATGCTGGCGAAGGAGAACATCGTATTCCAAAATGACTTCCACAGCGGATTGTGAACCTGATGCTGAAACTCGATACCCAATCCGCGTAACATGAGCAGCCATAGGACCATGATGAGCGGAAGATAAAACCCGCTGAAGCTTGAGGCATAGAGGAGCGGAAAGGCGAAATAGAGGGTGCCTCCCGCTGCAATGAGCCAAACCTCGTTCCCATCCCACACGGGCCCTATGGCCCGGAGCAGAATTCTGCGCTCGTCCTGGTTCTTTCCGGCAAGAAAATAAATGATCCCCGTGCCTATGTCAAAGCCGTCGAGGATGACATACATCGTGAGCATGAAGGCGACGATGATGAACCAGATTGTTTCCATGGTTAAACTTGTGTGGTGAATGGTGAATAGTAAACCGCGAATCGTAGAACCTGAAACAGGAACTCAGTGCTCCGCGGCCGCGTTTGGGCCTTCATTAATTCTCTTGATCACCAGCAGGAGAAACAATGTCCCGAGGACAAAATACATTCCGCCAAACCCGAGGAGCGTGAACAATGCGTTGCCGGCAGACACTGTCGGGGACGAGCCTTCTGCTGTGCGCAGAAGTCCGTACACAAGCCATGGTTGCCGCCCCAGTTCCGCGGTCATCCATCCGGCGGTGTTGGCGATGTAGGGAAACGGGAACGCCAGCATGAGTACCCAAAGGAGCCACCGTGCAGAATGGAGTGCATTCTTTCGCAGCAGCACAAACGATGCCAGCATCGTGAGGATGAATAATGTCCCAAGTCCGACCATGACATGATAACTATAGTATAACAACGGGACATTGGTCGGCCAAAGGGATCGGTCGAACGCTGCGAGGCCCTTGATCTCGGATTCCCACCGATAGTGGGTCAGGAAGCTTAGCAATCTCGGAATGTGAAGCGGGTTGTCGATCCTCATTTTTTCCATATCGGGTTGACCGATAAACACCAGTTCTGCTCCCTCCTTCGTTTCGAAGATTCCCTCCATTGCGGCGAATGTGACCGGCTGCTTTTCCGCAACCATTCTGACGTGGGCATCACCCGTGGGGAAGGCGACAAGGATCGAGGAAATGACTCCTGCGATAACTCCAAATCGCAGGAACACTCCAGCCTGATCAGTATGCTTGTTGCTTAACAGATAGTACGCGCCCACGGCCGAGACAACAAACGAAGCTGTGACCACCGAGCCGATCATGGTGTGAGTGTATTGCCAGAGGATCCAGGGATTGAGGAGGAGTCCCCAAAAATCGTCCAGATGAACTGTGCCGTCGGTGGCAATCGTGAAGGCTACCGGATTTTGCATCCAGGCGTTGGTCGCGATGATGAAATACCCTGAGATCCAGGAACCGAGGAATACGGCAAAGGCGGCGGCAAAATGACCCTTCGGTCCCAGCATGCGTTCGCCGAAAAGGAACAAACCAAGAAAACTCGATTCCAGGAAAAACGCGAACATGCCTTCCATGGCAAGTGTCTGTCCGATCACCCCGCCGGCAAACGTGGAGAATCGCGCCCAGTTGGTCCCGAACTGGAACTCCATTGGAATTCCTGTTACAACCCCCATGACGAAGTTGATGGCGAAAATTTTCCCCCAGAATTTTGCGGCCGTATTGTAGGACTCCATTCCCGTTTTGAGATGGGCCCCTTTCATGAGTACAATAAGCAATCCAAGCCCCATCGTCAGCTGGGGGAACAGGTAATGGAACATGATGGTGAAAGCGAACTGGAGTCGATTGATCAGAAGAGCATCTTCCACGGCAGAGTTCCTTTCGGGCAAATCTCACGCATACCATTCGGTTCAATATAGACATTGAGTGTCAAAATTCCTCCAAGGGGCCTCCCCGATGTGTCCAGAGGGAGGGAGCCCTTCATCGCTTATCCGCGGCCGAATGCTGATCCCATTGAAGAACGCCAAGAGCAACGAGAAGAAGGCCGATGAACCCGATGACCAATTGTTGCGGTAGAATAGTCTCGATCATTGTGATCTGAACGAGGATCCACGATGTTATGCACACTCCGTTTGCGACGATGAGGAACGGCGCGACCGGAACATTGCGAATCACCGCGGCCAGGGTCAGGAAGCTCCCACCGCCCAAGAGGACGAAAAGGACGATGCCGGGGATGAGATAATTCTCGAAGGGACTCGTTTCGAGCAGGGATGCCGGGAGCGCCAAAAGACGACCAGATGGGTCCGCGATCAGTAATCCGCCCCCGAAACATGCTGATACGCCAATGAATGCGAGGAGGGTCATTGATGTACTGCGCAACACTCCATTCGGCCGTAGCGTGGAAGAAATTCTCATTGTGCAAAGAGTGAAAAACCGAAAAGTGAAACGCGAAATATTGAGGAACCCAGCTGTTCCATTATTTCACATCTCACCTCTTTCAATTCACTAATTTAAATGCAGATTCATTTGAATATCAGTTTCACACAGGCGCGTGGGCTCCTGTCCGGGCACTTTTACCACCAGTACCGGGATCGGAGAGAGTCGTACGACCTGCTCCGCCAGGCTTCCCGCTAAGGCATGGCTGAAACCGGTCCGTCCATGGGTGGTCATAACGACGAGTTCGATCTTCAGACGCTCAATGGCTTCGAGAATCGAGGCGAGGGGCGACTTGCTTGCGAGCATGATCCTGAGATCCCTGCGGATCATCCCCTGTCTGGTCAGGAGATGAATCAGCTTCTTGCGTGCGTCCAACTCGAGCGGGTCAGATTGAAACCTCGCCATGCGGATTTCTTCGTTTCTGTTCAGGGCGTGGAGGAGAATGATCTCCGTTGATGACGGGTCGGCGATCTCTTGTGCGTAGCGAAGGGCCTCAAGCGAAAAAGCGGAGAGATCCGTGGGGACAAGTATTGATTTCAGATGCTGCATGAGGTTCCTCCTCTGCTGCGGTGAACGGACCGCACCTGTCAGGCTGTTGGGTCCGACGTTCGGTAGTACCATTCGCCTTCATGGAAGTACGATCGAAGAACCTTTTCGTTTTCCAGGAGCGCGAGTTCTTGTATGACAGCTTCAAGCGGTGTGTGAACGGATGCAGCAATATCGACAGCCGTCATCGGGCGCCGCGATATCATGGCAGGGATGTCTCCGTGCGTCCATCGGCTTCGGGAGTCGTCCGGTGTGGAGACCCCATCGGGAATGATCTCGCATAGATCCCCGATGTATTTCCTGATCTCTTCAAGCCGGTCCTTGGACACCCGGCGTGCGTACGATTCAGCAGGGGGCCGGACCACCGTGTTCAATTGAATGCGGTCGGGCCGGATCTGTTCGATGACCGACCTGAGTTCCGCGAGGTCTTTCCAGGAATCGTTGACTCCGTCCACGAGAAACACCTCCAACCAGAATCGGCCCCGATATTCAGCACGAAATCGCCGGAGCCCTTCGAGGATCGTCTCCAGTCTAAGCTGCGGATGCGGCCGGTTTGTCCGCTCAAACGGCCCGGTTGTTGCGGCGTTGAGCGAGGGGAGGACAATATCAGCCTCCAAAAGGTCCTTTCGAACATCTTGCAGGGAAAGGAGAGTGCCGTTGGTAATCACCGCGACCGGCAAGGACGTCCACGACTTGATGTCATGAATCATGGAACCGAGACCCGAGTTGAGTGTCGGTTCGCCGGAACCCGAGAAGGTAATTGTGTCGATTCCGCCCTCGTGTACAGCGGTCCGAATCTCGGAAAGGATTTCTGACGGGGGGATATATTCTTTGCGTCGCAGAGCCCGTTGATCCGTCCTGCCCAGTTCACAATAAATGCAGTCGAGCGTACAAAGTTTCCGCGGAATAACGTCAACCCCCAGGGAACGGCCCAGGCGCCGCGAAGGGACGGGTCCGAATACATGCTGTAAGCCGGTCATGTCAAAGCCAAAGGTCGATGTCCTCTTCCACGCGAGGCTCGAGAGCGCGGCGGCGACATGCCATGACGAATTCCCTTACTCCGTCGAGTCGGGCATGGATCTCGCTCAACTGAACTTTCATGGCGAGCACAAGAGACTGCCGGTTTGCAGCGTCGCACACGTTGCCCAATTCAGACTCTACTGTCCGGACAATGGAGCTGATGCGCTCCAGGTCGTTTTCGAGTCTTTCCACGGACAACTTCATGATGTCTTTTGATTCCATTTGCTTGCAAGTGAGTGCGCGAACATTAAACGTAAATTGTAGACGGTGAGCTATAAGAAACAGAAAAATGAAAACAACAAACTGAAATAAAACCGCAAAAAGAAAAAAGAAACATCCCCCTCAATTTAATTCTTGCTGTTTCATCTCTTTTTGTTCCTTGCCGTGTTCTTTTTCATAAGTGTGTCATCATCCTCATTCCAGCGACCCTCTCAACAACTGTGGGCATGTATCGTTCAAAGAGCACATTCCAGTGTGTCGCGCTTCCTGCAGTGCTCGGAAGTACCGTAGAGACATAGGGGACAAACCGATGATCTTACCGCACGGGCAATTGTCTCCATTGAGTGACTGTTTGCGACCGTGATTGTTTCCGAAACTTCTTGAAAATAGACCTTCAGGGGACAAACCTCATCATCCGGAAGGCGGCATTCACCTTTGGTGTCCCCGTCAATGCACTTTCGGCAAACACTCATTCGGACAGATTCCCATACAAGGTTCATAGACACCTCCGTCATGCAGGGATGGCCCGGGATTCCCGGGGATGTGTTTTCCGTTTGACATATTCAGAGAGCTCGGCTCTGAACGCAGGATGGGCAATGGCGATAAGCGCCTCGGCCCGTTCCTCGAGATTTCTCCCGTGAAGCGAAGCAACGCCGAATTCTGTTACGACGTAATGCACGTCGGCTCTGGTGGTGACAACCCCTGCCCCGGGTTTCAACTGAGGGACAATTCGCGATATGGTCCCGTTCTTTGTCGAAGACGGGATGGCAATAATGGGCTTGCCTCCCCTGGAGTATCCTGCGCCGCGAATGAAGTCCACCTGTCCGCCGAATCCGCTGTAGATCTTGGACCCGATGGAATCCGAGCAAACCTGCCCGGTGATGTCGATCTCGATCGCAGAATTGATAGCCACCATGTTCTCGTTTTGCGCCACGATGAACGGATTGTTGGTATAATCGCATGGGTGGAGCTCAAAGATCGGGTTATTATCCACGTAACGATAGAGATCCTCCGAACCCAGGACAAACGTGGCGATCACCTTGCCGGGATGAAGGGTTTTCTTTCGGTTCGTGATAATTCCGCTCTCCAGTGCGCGGATGACCCCGTCTGAGACCATTTCGGTATGGATACCGAGATGCCGCTTGGAATCGAGCTGGGCAATAACGGCATCGGGGATGCCGCCGATCCCCAATTGTAGAGTATCGCCATCGCGGATCAGTCCCGCGATATGAGTGGCGATCTTCCTCTCCACCTCTGTGGAGGCGCTTGGTTCCAGGGTGAGAAGAGGTTCTGAGCATTCGACGATTTTGTGCACATGGGAAACATGGAGAAAGACATCGCCCAGAGTTCGGGGCATTCGGTCATTCACCTGGGCGACGATGATCTTTGCACTCTCCGCCGCGGCCTTGGACGCGGCACACTCGACTCCATAACTCATGAAGCCGTGTTCGTCCGGGGGGGAGACATGGATGAATGCGACGTCGAGCGGAATGATGCCTCCGGAGAACAGGGCCGGGATCTCGGAGAGGTGAATTGGGACATAGGCGGATCGGCCGTCGGCGATTGCCTCACGGTCCGCAGGACCTACGAACAGGGAGTTATGCCGAAAATGGCGATCCATGCCCGGCTTGGCCAGAGGATCCTCGCCGAGCAGCAGGACGTGGTTCACTTCGACGTCGAACAGTTCGTCTTTTCGCTTCGCGAGCGCGTTGGTCAAAAGAAGTGGTGTTGCCGCGTTTCCACTGATGAAAATCCTGTCGCCGGAGCGGACGACGCTGACCGCTTCTTCAAGGGAGACAACTTTTTGTTTGTAGGTTGAAAGCCAGTTCATTGCAGTTGTGAAGCAATCGGTGATAAGTGATAGGGGATATGTGATAGGTGGAGCATGGTTAAGTCCCGGAACCTGACTAATTCCTTAATGCCTGAAGGTTTGAGCCGAGAAGCAGGGCGAGCTTCCTGGGTTTCAGGTCGAAAACTTTTGCAATGGCTTCGTTGGTACAAACGCCGTTGTACGTGCAAACACCAACGGCAAGGCCGGGGCTTGTCTGCAATGCGTCCTGAATTCCTTTGGTGCTGAGGTCCTGAAGGTACGGCAGCACCGCATTTGTCAATCCGACCGAGGATGTGCGCGGCACGGATGCGGTCATGTTTGGGACGCAATAATGGACCACGCCGTGGCGTATATACACCGGTTCCTCGAGACTTGTGGGGCGGCTGGTTTCAACGCATCCGCCCTGGTCGATGGATACATCGACGATCACTGATCCGACCTTCATATCCCTTACCATGGCTTCCGTGACCAGATGAGGCGTGCGTTCGCCCTTCAACAGAACTGCACCGATCACGGCGTCCGCGTGCTGGACCGCCCTGGAAACATTGTATGCGGTTGCCGGCGCGGAGTTGATCACCGGGAAGGTATTGTGCAGGTCCCGGAGGCGCGAAAGGTCCCTGTCGAGCACGGTCACCTGTGCCCCGAGGCCGAGGGCCACGCGGGCGGCCGTAGTACCCACCGTTCCGGCGCCAAGAATGACAACCGAAGCCGGCGCAACCCCGGGAATATTCCCAAGCAGGATTCCCCGCCCTCCTTGCCTCGCTTGAAGATGATGTCCTGCGAGTTGAATCGAAAGCTGACCCGCTATTTCGCTCATCACCTGCAGGACGGCGAGGTCTTTCCGGGAATCCTCCACCAGCTCGTACGCAATGGAGGTCACCTGGCGGTCGAGGAGGGTTCCGATGGTCTTACGATTTGACACGGCAAGATGAAGAAACGAGAGCAGGGCCTGGCCTTTGCTCATCAACGCCAGCTCGAAGTCGGTCGGGGGTGAGATCTTGAGAACGATCTCGCTTCGGTTGATGATTTCCTGGGAGGTGTAATTGATGACGGCCCCGGCTTTTTCGTACTCGTCGTCCGGGAACAGGGTCTGAAGGCCGGCCTCGTGCTGAACGTACACGTGATGCCCGGCGCTGACAAGGGTCTGAACGCCTGCGGGTGTGAGAGCAACCCGGCGTTCGATGACCGCATCTTCCTTAAGGATACCGACAGTCACGGTGATCTCCTTTCAAGTGGTGCAGGACGCTCTGACCATTGAGAAACGCTACGGCAGATGCAGCCCGTCGGCAACGTCTTCCTCGGTCAGGTTCACGAGTTCGCGAAATTCATCCGGTTTGATCGTAAGCACCGGACATGCAGCCAGCCGCACTGTTTTTTCCGCAACACTGCCCATCAACATGTGACTGAACCCGCTGCGGCCATGCGTACACATGATGATGAGATCGGTGTGGAGATCACGGGAGGCTTTCACGATTTCTGCGGCCGGCGATCCATGACGGATCTCAATTTTCAGGCTTTGCGTAACGACATTATGGTCGAGTAACAAATGCGCCAGAGCGGATTTGATCACTTTGTCGTTCTCCTTTCCGGCCTTCCGGAACTTCGCCTGCGGGTCATCAATTTCGGCAACGAAGAGAACCGTGATTTCCGCCCCAAAATGTTCAGCTATATCCTCTGCATACTGAAGGGCGGTGATCGAGAGAACCGACATGTCGATCGGTACAAGGATGTTTTTTGGCGATTTCATGAGTATCTCCTTAAAGCAAGAAGTCAGCCTTTCGGCTTCGTTAAGGGCTGACGGTTGAGCGCAGTAGGACCGTCAGATGTCAGTGCTTAAACGCTGATGGACTCCTCTTCATGCACCTCTGGTTCGAGACGATCGGCCGGTCGTTGGCCGTTCGATTTTTTCTTGAGGCTCACAGGCGGCACAACAATGGGTTGCTTTCGGCTTTGCACAAGCGCCAGTCCAAGGCCGGAGAGAACGAGAATGGCTGCGATCCATACGAGGCTTATGAATGGCTTCAGGCTTGCCTCAACAACCAGAACTTGTTTTGTTTCTGCATGGTCGTGCGATCCCGATTCTTCAATGCTGAGTTCCACCGTGGATTTCTTTGTCTCCATATCGATATTCATCCCCACGAAGCGAAACTCCAGAGCTTTGTCCTTTGTCGTGACCATGGTAGGTTCCGGAGCGGACCCCTGCCGGAAAAGCGAGGGAACGATAACGGTTTCAACCTTCTTTCCATTCTTCACGTCGAGGACGGCCCCGATGGTGAACCCGTCGGGGTTCATCGCCTTCTCGTCGCCATGCTGATTCATTTCGAAGCGAATGAACGTCACCGATCTTTCTCCCACCGTCACTGTTTCGCCTTTTGCCAGGTGCCGGGGCTCGTGATCGGCTTGCACATTCTGTGATTCAAGAGCCACCGGTTCCAAATAAAAATCTCCCGACCAAAAACTCAGATAGTCTGGTTCCCGCATCAGACTGTTATTGTACGAGCTCTGGAACATGACGGGATGAAGAATAAATGTTGATCCCCCTCGTTCTGCCGCAACATCAAAGCGGTATTTTCCATTTTCAAACGGCTCATAACCCGTGTAGGTAACCTTATGTCCAAAAACCTCTTGAGGATCTCCGATGGGGAGCGAAACGGTCGTCTTGAGGCCGTACCCTCCGGATCCGATAATTCCGAGGAAGAGCAATGCCAGTCCCACGTGGGCAATGGCTCCGCCTGTTCCTCCGGGATTGACGCGTGCGAGAGTTACCAGCCGTTCCAGATTCACGGCGAGCGCGAACAGGGAGGCGGAGCCAAGAGCCAGCAGGGAGGCATTCTGCACACCTGCGAAAAAGAGAAGAATCGCGCCGGCAAAAGCAGCGACCAGCCCCAACGTCATGCGCCGGATGATGCCAGAGAGAGATTCAGCACGCCACTGGACCAGAAGACTCAACCCGAGAATAACAAGCATGACCACAGCAATCGGAAGATTCATGTTGTCATAGAAGCTCGTTTCGACTGTTGTCGTCGAAACAATTGGCAGACTGGTTCCAAAGAAAATGACCAGAGCGCTGGCACCCAGAGCGGCGGAACCCATGGCAATGAGGGATTCCCGCGTGACGTTCCCAACGCCGACGGCCTGCGCTTTGAGCTCTTTCCAGCGCTTTGCAAGCATGAAAAATCCGATGCCGGTCACGGTTGCCATCCAGATGACAAGCAGCGTGTAGGCAAATGCTCCCGGATCGACAAACGAATGGACCGAGGAATCGCCAAGGATGCCGCTACGAGTCAGGAATGTGCTGTAAATGACCAGCACAAACCCGAGGATGGCGAGGGCGAAGTTTGTTCGCATGAGTTTGCCCGTTTTCTTCTGCACCACCAGTGTATGCAGAAGCGCGATGACAACGATCCAAGGGACAAGGGAGGAGTTTTCAACCGGATCCCAGCCCCACCACCCGCCCCAACCGAGCACACCGTACGCCCAGTATCCGCCGAGCATCAGCCCGGCGCCGAGGGCAATGGCTGCAAACAACGCCCAGGGAAGGGCCTTGGCGATCCAATCGTTGTAACTGCGTTTCCAGAGTGCCGCGACCGCCATAGCGAACGGGACAGCCATGGCAGCAAATCCAATAAAGAGAACTGGGGGATGGATGATCATCCAGAAATTTTGCAACAGAGGATTCAGGCCTTTGCCGTCCGCCGGCACGAAACCCACCTGGGCTTGCGTGGGGTAAGCGTCCCAAATGTACTTGAACGGAGACTTGGCGAGGAGGAGCATAAGAAGAAATGCCTGCAGAAGAGCATAGACAGCCATCGTTTCATACTCAATGTGCTTGCGGCGGCTGTAGTTCAGCAATCCGAATCCGATGATCGTGCTGCAAAGCGCCCAGAACAGAAAGCTCCCTTCCTGGCCGGCCCAGAAGGTCGTGATCAGAAGATGGGTCGGGAGATCCCGCGAACTGTAATTCCAGACGTAGGCATATTCGAATTGATGTCTGACGATGAAGAGCATGAGAAGAATGGAAGCGGCAACAACACCCGCCGACATCACGAGAAAGCTCCTGCGCGCCAGGGGGACAAGCATGCGTTTTTTTAAAGCACTCTGGTGGTAAGCAAACGCCGAAACGAGCGCCGCTCCGAATGCGATCCAAACCAAAATTGATGCAGCCATAAGCCTCCTACCTTTCATTTGGTCGACGTAGAATTTCAATGAGCAGGGTGCAACCTCTATGCCATTGAAAGGCCCCCTGGAGTCAAGAAAACGCTTGGATTGCAGGAAAATGGGCTCGAATCGCGGCGCAGAGACTATTGAAAAAGGGGATAGATTCCAGAGATTGGGAAAAAGGCGGGGGGATTTTCAGAAATGAGAAAAAAAAGGGGAGACGAAAATCCGTCTCCCCTCGGTCATATACAACAGAATTGTCTATGGTTTTCGAAGCTCTGCTACGGATGATTTCAGGAGGTCAATGGCGTACACGGAATTGTGCACTCCGCTGCTCAGATCGTGCTCCACGAAGAAGAAGTTATACATTGCACCAGCTCGGGAAGCGGGGGAGATCTTCAGAGCACCCGCGCCGCTGGCCGCATTAGGGGTGAACCCGCTCACGGCATCGCCGGCGATCCAGGCTTTCTTTGCGCCCTTGTTCCATTTGTTGACGATGCTGGTGTCCTTCATCATGGTTTCCAACGTGTCCAGGTAGGCATGGACAATGGTCTGGACGCTGTGGTAATCAACCGACGTGATGCTGGGATGGCACGCACTGTTTTTGCAACCCTCAAGCAGCGAGGCAGGCGTTCCATGATTGTCATAGCCAATCTTCATCGTGTGTGCACCCGAGACTCCGAAGGGGTACGTCTGGGTGATCGGCGGGTCCGCCATATGGCATTGGATGCATCCTTCGCTCTTGATAAGCGGAGCGTTGGTGTGGGCGGAATTTCCGGCATAGGTATAATCTGTGAACTGAAATCCACCGGTGCCCATGAGGAGCTGAGCCTGCACGCCATAGTGGGCGTACCAGCGGTTGTTCGAGATGGTAATTGTATCGGTCACAGCCGTCTTGGTCGGATCTGGTTTCGGATTGATCGACCGCGGGCGATGGCAGCTGGCGCACAGGTTGCCCTTGCCGTAATCGAACGACGCTGCTCCCTGCCCGGTGACAGTCTCCAGCATGCTTACGGCCGTTGTGGTCCGAATGGAGAAATCGGCCCTCGAATGGGGTGAATGGCATGCAAAGCAGCCTGGCGGTGTCGGATGAAGTGCTGCCGTAACCGTCTCGCCTTTGGTCCACTGAAGGAATCCCTCTGTGGTATGGCACTCTGCACAGCTCGCACCGGCGCGTTCATAGTCTCCGCCATACGCGTGCTTCGAGTTTTCCCATTCGTACTTCCGGCCCCAGACAAAATTGACAGTATCGGTGTCCGGATTGTGGCAATCGCCGCAATTGATCCCTGCCGCAAATCCTTCGAGCTGCAGAATGGTGGAATCACCCGCCGGGCCTGCAGGTCCCTCGGGCCCTTTGCATCCTTCGACGGCGACAAGAAGTGCGCCCGTCAACATCAGGACACTGAAGAGCGTGAATGTCTTTTTCATAGCAAAACCTCCTGGTCTGTAATGTTTACTGTTAGGGCACCGTCTTCATGACGTACCGTCTAACACTTGTTGGAGCCTCATCCGCGTTCGGATGCATTAGAAATCACGGTCTTGTCCGTTCAAATTTAAGAACCCGTCGACATGTTTATTCGGATTGACGAATCCGAGGCTTGTGTTCACGACGCCGCCGTGGCAGGTCGAGCAGGCCAGATTATTCGGGTGTGTTCCGCCTTGGGCAGCAGTTTTCGGGAGCGCCCTTTCTGCCAAGCTCGGTGCGCTGACATTTCCGTGGCAGGATCCGCATGCAGCGCTGAGAACCGCACCTCCGTTCCAGAACATTGGATTGGTTCCGTTGCCGTTCTTGAACGCTCCATGGCAATAGGTGTTTGAACAGGTCCCTGATGAAACCTGATAAACCGGCACGGGGGTCACACCGCCCGTTGCCCGGGAGGCGAGTCCGCCTATCAGCGTCACTTCCGCTTCGCCCGGGTTTGCGTCAATGTGGGCCGTGTCATAAATGTTACCCGAGGGAAGAACATGGCAATCGGAGCATCCCACCGCCGCGGTGCGTGCGGTGCCCAGAAGATGTACCTGGTGCTCGCCGACTCCCCGGAAGGTCCCAGCGGTGTTGCCGTCCAGATCGCGGGGTGGGGCGGAATTCGAGCCCGATCCGTGACACACATTGCAATGCTCAGGTCCCAGGATCTCCGTATGGCAGGAGCGGCATGAAACACCGGAGGTCCCTCCGCTGTACGAACCGCCATGACAGGTTTTGCATGACCGCATGTCCCAGCCCAGATCGCGAATCGCGCCTCCGTGGAAGTCCGTGGACGTTTTCGTCAGCCATCCCTCGGGATGTACTCCGGGACTCTGGACAGGCCCCGGCAAGGTATCCTTGAGGTCGCTGCACCCCATGACGAACAGGGCGGTCAGAAGTCCAGCCGACAGAAAGAGAAGTATGATGTTCTTCATGGTAGACTCATTCACTGATGGCAATAACTGCAAAAACCGACGCCCTTGGTTCCGTTGACTCGTGCATTCGGATCGGCATGGCATACGTAACAGCTGGAGCCCGGATCGGAATGCCAGTCGCCGTGAACATCGGCCATGAATCCGCGTTGATGGGTTCGCGGGTCGGTATTCCGGATTCCGTCCGTGTCGAGATGGCAAGTGGTACATGTGGGGTCGGCACCCTGCGCATCATGACACGAAGCACAGCTTTCGATATCGCGCCGAGCCAATCGTGCATGGAGTCCGCCTCCCGAGCCGACTCCGATCGTCACAAATCCCGCCTGCTGATGCGTCAAAGGCCGGAATTGAAGCTGATTCACATTGCCCCCGGCCATGTGACATGTTGAACAGAAATCCTGGGTATCATGACACGTGGCGCATTCAGAACTTTTCCCTGCGGCTGCGACACCGTGGGTGAATTTGAAGTTCAGATCGTGAACCTGTTTCAGTTTCATCCCTTGAGCCCGGTCATTGGCCGTGAGCCGGGAACCTCTCGGTGAGACCAGATCCATGCCTGCAGTACCTGTTTGCATCAAGTCAGCATTGACATGGCAATCCTGACAGGATTCCTCGGTGTGACAGGTCATGCAGGTTGCATCCTGCATCCTGGCAAATTGCTTGTGTTCTGTTGCAAAGGTTGTTCTGTCGTGTTCCTTGGGTCGGAGCGTAACAAAATTGGTATGGCAGGTTTCGCAGTCGTTCGAGACGGTCAGGTTATTGTGGCAGGTATTGCAAGTTGCCATTGCGGGGAGGCTCTTGGGAGTGGCGAGGGTCATTCCATCGAGTCCTTGATGGCATGTCTCACAGGCCATCGTCTGGCCGCCCACATGGACTTCATGATTGAAGATCAACTCGCGCTTCGGGCTCTCAAAAGCTACGTACGTTGCCTGGTCCGCGCTGGTGTGGCAATAGGCGCAGTCATTTTGCAGCTGTTCCTCATGACACGCCTGACAATTGGCCTTTTTGCTCAGCAGATTGTCGCCGGATTTTGTGCTTGTCGCCGCCGCATCATGACAATCCTGACATGAGACACCCGCGTCCTTGATGTGGAACTCATGCGAGAACTTTATGAGTTTGGAACGGTCCTGATGTGCGGAGGCTTCGCGGGATTGCGTGACAAAGGTCGAAACAACGATGAGAAGAAGGACCGCCACGACCAGGAGATAGATCTGGATAACAGAGATGTTCTTGACGAGAGTCGAAGTTCGCATGGGGGATCTCAGAACAAAGTGATTCGTTCGTTGAGGAAATAACTGGCCCGCAGGAACAGCCGGACATCGTTGCTGTAAATCTTGTTTTGGATCCACTGCACTTGTGCGTCGACGGACAGGGCCGGCATCGGCCGGTAGACGGCACCAAAAGAGCCGCTCAATGCAGGATCGCGCTTTGCCTGATACTGGTTGAGCTTGTAGTATCCGTAGGTGAATGACGCCGTTGGAGTCAGAACGTTCTCAAACAAGGGGTAACCGCCATGGATGGACGCCGCGTTGATCCTACCGTTATAACCGAAGATGCTTGACGCGCTGGCGGAGAAATACTTCCAGTTCAGGCCGAAGGTCCATTGCTTGGAGATCTCATCGCCAAAGGAAACCTCTCCGTACCGGCCAAACGTCTGCAGATCATCAACAAACTCAACATCGTATTCGAGGCCGAACTCAAATTCCTTCAAAGAATTATACGTGAAGGCCGAGAAGATTGAGTTATAGGAAATCCTGGGTTCGCGTTGAAGATACTCCGCTGTCACAGCCCATCGCTCAATGGGTTTGACACGGGTGAAGAATTGAAACCGGGCCATATCCTTCAACTGGAGATCATGATCATACCGGATATAACCATACACCATTTCGTACTCTCCGCTGAGATCGGCGCTTATGAATTCCTCGATGCGCGCCGAGGGGCTGATTTCCGTCATAATGGGATTGAAAAGAGAATCGCGCCGGAGGGCCGTGTATGCTTCCGGCTGAATTCGTTTGTTGACATAGCTGAGCGAGACGTTTCCGAAATCAACGGGCATGGCAACAATCTGACCGCCGAACATCGAATTCTCTGAGGCATTCTCAATGATGTGGGCCTTCATTCCTGCAGGCGGCAAGGAACCAACATAGCCGAGCACCGCGATCCTGTTGTCGAGGAATTTTCCCTTTGCCGACAACCCGTCTATCGTCCCGTTGCCGACTCCGCCGAACACAGGTTGACGGCCGAGAGACGCATCCACGATTCCACCTATGTTTCTCCATTTCGCGTACACGTTATACAGGCGAAGCTTTGGATCGTTCTTCAATGGTCCTGCAAAATCATTCCAACCCTGAAGGTAGGTGGAGAACGTGATGTCGTCCTGAGTGTAGGAGAACTGGGCGGTTTGATATCCGTACAGATGGGATGAGGAGGCGCCCACGGTATCCTGGCGCTGCCACGCATATGCCGATGTCACAAAACGAGCCCGCAGGAACTGGCTTGTGGCCGTCTCTGCTGCAACGATTGTAACCAGGAAGGCGAGGAGCACTAGGTTCGTTTTCATAATCGGTCCTAAAAAGGTGTCTGAGTGCTAATCCCCGTGCTCAAACCCCATGCCAGCAGTTGATTTCCGCGCCCCTTCGAATTCCCCTGAAAATGCTCATTCCGGAACGCCAGATTTTGGGGTTTATCAAGGTTAGGAGAGGCAAATCGTTGAACTTTTCAATATTGGGAAAACCTCGAATTGCCCATTTTTTCCATGAAAACAGCCTCTAAACAAAAAAAGGCGTTCCATTCCTCGAATGAAACGCCGTTGAAAAAATAATCAACCGGATTGAACTTCAAATCAGCCGGCTTTTGGTACAGGATGTTTGATCTTGCCCCAGTATTCCTCAAACTTGAACCCTTTGAAAGTCGGGCTTTTCTCGTTATGGCATGTTTTGCATTTTGCCTCGATGGCCGCTGCGTCCTTGAAGTCTGTCATTCCTGCCGCGATGGATTTTCCACGGTCCTTCATAATCGGAATGGTTTTATAAGCAGATCCGGCACCATGGCAAGTTTCGCACTGGACGCCCTCTTTTACCACAAATGTCTTCTCGAGGTTCTTCGCATCATGCTCAGGGGCATGGCAAGCGAGGCACTCTGCCGCTTCAACGGCAGGCTTTGAGAGGCCTTTGGTTTTGGCGATCTCGTTCGCTTTTGCGCTGGTGAGCGTGGTATAAGCGTTTGCGTGGGTGCTGTTTTTCCAGATATCAAGTTGTTTTCCCTGTTTTTCCGTCTTGTGGCACATGACGCACATTTTTGTTCCGATGTATTTGCTCTGCGCCATGAGGGAGGTCGTTCCAAACAAAAGTACTATTAAAAACAGACAGGATGCACGGATGATCATAGTGGTCGTTGCTCCTCGGTTGGAAGTTCAAAAGCGATTGCTAAGGATAGTACAATGTTCCTCGGTTGAAGTCAAGTGATAGTGCGTTCTTGCGTGTCGATGTTACGGAATCCTACGTTTTCTTCTCAATTCTTTTGATATAGAGAAACAGAGAAATCGCCAAAATTGTGATGATCAGAGTGGAAACCCCAAGTCCAATCCTGCGAAAATAATACTCGTCAATAGCACCTTCGGCATCCGCCGCGATCGTTTCTGCCGTCCCTTTTCCGCCGTTGGCTACCTCCAGAAGACGCTGCGTATCGAACGCGTGTATCGTCGTTCGTGATTCAAGCCTTGCCTGCCTCACACTTCGAAGTTTGAATTTGGCTTCTGAAACCTCCATACCTTTTTGCTCCGCCTCCTCAATCAACTCACGCGCGCGAGCCTCCACAAGTACGAGACTGTCGATTGCAGAGCGCATGATCCGGGCGGCTTCATAGCCGGAAACATTTTCCTCGGTCGAATGGCATTGCGCGCAGACGGCCGGCGGTTGAATACCGAGCAATTCGTCTGTGGCGGCGACAATACGGTGATTTCCGTGACACGTTTCGCATTCGGGCAGATTTCGCGTATCGAATGCATTTTTGTGCGGACTTTTGGAAAAGAGCTCCGCATTCAATGCGTGGCATGTTCCGCAGACCTGGGACACCGATTGCAACCCCGGCGGTACCGCTCCGTGATTGTCGTGGCAGTCATTGCAGGCCGGTGCGCCGACGTCATTCTTTTGGAGCAGGGCGATTCCGTGTACGCTGGAAGCATAAGCGTCGTACTGGTCGAACGGGATGCCGTATGGTTTCATCCGAACGGAATCGCTGTGACAGGTGGCGCATGTCCGGGGAAGGTTCGTTGGATACACGCTGGATTTTACGTCGTGGGCAGAGCGGACGTCATGGGTTCCGTGACAACTTGCACATTCGGCGACCATGGCATCTCCTCGTGCGTTGCGTTCACCGTGCACACTTGTGCGGTATTTTGCAAGCTGATCGATGGGAAGCGACGGATTGTAATTCCGCATGAACCTCGCATTGCTGTGGCAGCTGGCGCAAGTGGCGGTCACGTTCAGCGGGTGAACAGGAGAAGTCTTGTTTTGTACACTGACGATCCCGTGGCTATTGTGGCACGTCGTACATTGAACCAGGCGTTCCTTTCCGGTATAGGATTGGCGGCCGTGCACGCTTTCCTTCAGGAGAGTTCCTTGCGTGACAGGAAGACTGGAGCGATACGACTTCATCCTGTCGCTATCGGAATGGCACTTCTCGCAGGCCGCGGAGATGGCATCTCCCTTGGGAACGCCGACGAATCCGGCCTTCAGATTCATAGCGGCCTCCATGTCTTCACTATTCGAATCCCCGCCATGACACGCGGCGCAGGAGACTCCTTTGGCCCGGTGAATGTCCCGCATGAAAAGCCGGGACGGTTCATCTTCGAGGGTTTGGTGACAGGTGAGACATTGATCGACACGATCCTGTGCGGAAAGCACCGAGGGCAGGGAGAACAGGAACAGCAACAGGGTTCGCCGGATCATGAGAGATAACCGAGGATCGTGAAGAGAATGATGTAAAGAACCGCAAAGAGACCAAGATAATTGACAAATCGATTCTGCTGCCCGCGGGCGCTTTTACGGTCCCAGAACGGAATGAAAAACCAGAGGATTCCGGCGAGCGAGAACATAAGAATCCCGACAATTTCCCCATCGACGATCCAGATCTGTGCCGGGAGGTATTTCAGGGTTTGGAACATGAACATGAAATACCATTCGGGCATGATACCGGCGGGAGCCGGGGCAAACGGATCGGCCTTCTGACCGAGTTCCCAGGGAAAGAAAACGGCAAGGATCGCAAGAAGATTCAGGACAATGAGCCACAGGAGTACATCGCGCAGGAAGAAATTTGGGAAGAACGGCATGCGTCGCTCTTCGGTGCCGACGTTTTTTTCGAGCCCGAGGGGTTCGCTCATTCCCTGACGTTGGACCAGTACGAGATGGAGTCCGAGCAAAATGGTGAAGAGGCCCGGGAAGACCGCGACATGGAATCCGAAAAACCGTGAAAGGGTTGCACCGGTCACATCAGGCCCCCCGCGCAGAAATTCCAGGATCGGTTCGCCGATCACCGGGATCACCCCGGCGATGTCCGTGCCGACTTTTGTCGCAAAGAACGCCAGTTCGTTCCAGGGAAGCAGATATCCGCTGAATCCGAACCCGAGCCCGATGAAGAACATGAGCATTCCCGAGATCCAGGTGAGTTCGCGCGGTTTTCGGTAGGCTTTTTCGAACATCACGCTGAACATGTGGATCATGGCGGCAAGGATGAACAAGTTGGCCGCCCAGCTGTGAATGGAGCGGATCAGCCAACCAAATTGCACCTTGGACATGATAAACTGAATGCTTTCGAATGCCAGTTCCTCGCTGCCTTTGTAATAGAGGAGCAGGAGGATTCCCGTTACAACCTGGATCAGAAAGAGAAAGAGCGAAACACCGCCGAAATAATACCACACGGAATGACGGTGCACAGGGACATCTTTCTTCTTCATGAACTGCACGAGATCGTTTAGGTGAACACGCTCGTCAATCCATCGATAGGCAGATTCGAAGTATCGGTTCATACGTTTTTCGAAATGATGATCTCGTCGTTCTGGACAACCACTCGATAGGGTTCAAGAGGCCTCGGCGGTGGCCCCGCGATGTTCCTGCCGGTCAGATCGTACTTGCCATTATGGCACGCGCACCAGATGACACCCATGTCGCTGCGATATTGAACCGTGCAATCGAGATGCGTGCAGGTAGCGTCAAAGGCCCGGAGTTCCCCGCCGGCAGTCCGGACGAGGATAACCGGCTTCGTGCCGAACTTGACGATTTGCCCGGTGTCCTTGGCGAGGTCTGCAAGTTTCCCGGCGTTCACGGAACTCACAAGAACCTCACCCTGTTTCGGCGGCTTCATATAGGCCAGAACAGGATACAACACCGCTGTCATCCAGGCAAAAAAACTTCCGCCGAGGAAATATTTCAAAAAATCCCGCTTGCTTTGCCCGGTTGGAGAATTGAGTAGGTCTTTCATAGTGACGATCTATTGAGGATTGTGGCAATCACTGCAGTTCATAAGTTTCCAGGCTTCGCCGATGTCCACCGGGTGCCGATATTCGACGCCTTTGAGCGACAGGCGCTGCGTGCCCTTCTCGAATTCCTGGGCAATGATGGTATGACACACGTTGCAATCTTTCGTCAGTGTTTCGCCGCTGTCGGAGACATGCTTTTCATCGTGACAGCGGAAGCAGCCGGGGTAATAGAGATGTCCGATGTTGTCCGTGAATCGCTTCCAATCCACCCTCATTTCCGGAAAATAATTCCGGGAAAAGATCCTTCTGGTTTCCTCGATTGTTTTTTGAATATCGGCCTGACGGGTCTTTGACACCTCGGGATATTTTTCACTGTAGAACCCCTCGATGATGATACCGATGCTGTCGAGGCCGGACTCCTTTGTGGAATAGGTATGTTCAAGAGCTTCGACAGCAACGCTCTTGACGAAGGGGAGTTCGGGATTGATCCATCCGAGGGCCATGGTATGATTCACCGAGCGAGCCGGCGGATGATAAATGTGGGTGGGACGGTTATGGCAATCGATGCAGTCCATTCGGCGGGTCGGAAGGGAAGCGATCTCCTCGTCCGTCAGGGCGGTTTCTGTACTCTTGAAGATCTTGACGCTTCCGTCTGCACTCTTCGAGCGGACCCATGGGATCACCCCGCGCGTGGAATCCGTGTGCGCATAGGTGACTTCATTACTGATGTTCATGTGCCAGTGGATCCCGGAGGTGGGACCTGCTTCGATGTTCCCACCGCCGATCTTCATGAGTAGATTGAGATTCCAGCGCGTGTTGTTTTCATCTGAGAGAAAGTAAGCGTTCTCCTCCTGTTTCTGACTGAAAAAATGTTGGGGCCAGTGGCACTGTTCGCATGTTTCCTGGGCAGGGCGAAGGTTCTGGATGGGGGTCGGAATGGGCCTCGGATACAGGTCGAATGCAACGGCGTACACCTGATAGGCCCCGGACAACTTTGAGCGCACAAACCATCCGGCGCCCGGGCCGATATGACACTTCACGCAGCCGACGCGTGCGTGCGGGGAAAACTGATAAGCCGTGTACTCCGGCTCCATGACGGAATGACACATTGTACCGCAGAATTCATCCGAGTCGGTGTATTCGTATGCCTTGAAACTGCCGAACGCAGAAAATAGGAGCAAGAGGATTGCCCCGGTGGCTGCGAAGGTGAACGCGGTCCGATGGCTGGGATTGTTCAGATCGATCTGCGGGAGCCGCATCCCGTGCGGTTTTCCCAACCGCTCCCGCCGATGCTCTCTCATGATGCCGAAGGCGATCAGGCCTATCCCGAACAGGAGAATCGCGGGAAGAATGATGAATGTGAGGATGCCCATGTAGGGCTTCTGCGCTTCGGCAAAAAACTCCACCACTGTGAGGAAGAGCACCAATCCGAAACTCACGGTCGCAATGGCGGCGCCAAGCAAGGTTATGGGATTGTAAAAGGAAAGAGGGAAGATTCGCTTCACGCCATCAGCTTCCTTGTGTGTCGTGAGAATAATTCGCGGCGTAGAAACCTACTGATTTCTATCTATTTATTCCACAAAGAACTTCGATTTAGAGCTTCACGACTGTTTTAGCCGATTCTTCCTTGAGAAATTCACGAATCAGGTCAGGGTTGGAGAGTGCGGATTGGATTCGCCGAAGGGCCTCGCGAAGATCGCGTTCGGATGAGACATAGGAGAGTCTGATGAATTCCTGATCTTCGTCATCCAGCCGCGCGCCAAAGCATTGCTGGCCGAGGACTGCCACTCCGGCTTTGTAAAGCAGAAACTGTTGCAGCTGTTTTGAATCGCGAAATCCATGCGTGCGGCACGCCAAAGTGACGTTGGGATATGCGTAGAACGCTCCGGCGGGCTTATGACACTTGAACCCCTCGATGGCGTTGAGTCCTTTGACGACCAGTTCGCGGTTTGTGCGAAACTCGGCCACCATCCGGTCGACGGATTCCTGGCTTCCGGTGATGGCCGCGAGTGCGGCGTGTTGTGTGAAGGTCGCCGTGCAGGAATTCGAATTGGTCATCAGCCGGGTCATATGAACTGCCAGTTCCTTCGGCATGACACCATACCCCACGCGCCATCCCGTCATCGCATACGTTTTTGAATGTCCGTCCAGAATGATCGTTCGCTCTTTCATTCCGGGAAACTGACTGATGCTCTCCGCTTTTCCTTCGTACAGAATGCGTGAATAGATCTCGTCCGAGAGTACCCAGAAGTCGTGCTTGAGCGCGAGTTCGGCGATCTCATGCAGATCCTGTTTCGGAATAACTCCGCCGGTGGGATTGTGCGGCGAGTTGACGATGACCATGCGGGTTCGGTCCGATATTTTTGACCGCAACTCGTCGATGTCGAAACTGAAGTTCTTTTCTTCCCGAAGCCGAAGAGGAACCGCCTTTCCGCCGACAAAGTTGATCATCGATTCGTAGATCGGGTACCCCGGGAGGGGGTACACCACTTCGTCTCCCTCGTCGATGCAGGCAAGGATGCTGTAGAAGATGATCGGTTTTCCGCCGGGGACGATCACGACTTCCGCCGGATCGACCGGAATTCCGCGTGTTGCGGAGACATACTCGGCGGCGGCCCGGCGGAGTTCGATGATTCCCTGGGACGGACTGTAATGCGTCAGGTTTTCATCGAGAGCTTTCTTTGCGGCGTCCTTGATCAGATCCGAGGTCGCACACGCCGGCTCTCCGATGGAGAGAGCGATAATGTCCTTGCCCTGGGCCCTCAGTTGATTGACTTCGGCGAGAACCTCGAACGCGGTTTCCGTTCCTAATCGACTAAGCCTCTTCGCGATTTTCATCCTGAGCTCCGTTCGGACTTCTGGTGAAATGTGAGATGTCGCGTGCCCATGATCCATAACTCCTTACATTTCAGTTCTCACATTTCACGGGTTTAATATCTGAGTTCGACCGATCGTTTTTTAAGATTCATCAACTCAACGGCCTTCTGAGCAATATGTTCGGCGGTGACTTCAAACTCCTTCACCAATTCCCAGGGTGCGCCGGACTCGCCGAACCTGTCTTTGACCCCGATGGATCCGGTGATGATCGGAACCTGGTACAGCGATGGTGATTCGGTAAGGATCCTGGAAACCCGATCCGCAAGGCCGCCAATCTGATGCTCTTCTGCTGTCACGATAACCCCTGTCGCCGCAGCGGCTTTGATAACGGCGTCAGCGTCGAGCGGCTTCAGCGTGTGCATATTCAGCACGACGGATTCAATGCCGAGGTCTTTCTTGAGAAGGAACGCGGCTCTCATGGCTTCGGGAACCATGGGCCCGCACGCCACAATGGCGAGCTGTTCCTCATCGTATTCATACTCCGAAGCAAGAACGGTTTTAAAAGCATCGATGAATCTCGGCTGCTCGGCTATGAAACGGATCGCGTTCGCCTTGCCGAACACATACGGGGTTTCTGTCGTGGTGACGATCGGCGTCGCTTCCCGGGCAAACCGGATGTATTTCGGGCCCTGAATGCCAAACAGGAGATGCTCGGTCGCCTTGCGTGTTTCCACGGTATCACAAGGGACCGCAACATTCATGTTGGGCAGGCCGCAAATTTGAAAAAGGTCTTCCAGAGCCTGGTGCGTGGCACCATCCGGGCCGACCGACACTCCTCCGTGCGCGCCCGCGATAAGCACATTGAGTTCTCCGTAACACACGGTTGTCCGGATCTGGTCAAGACAGCGGCCGGAGGCGAATGTGCCGTACGTGCCGAGCACCGGGATCTTTCCCTCACGGGACAATCCGGCTGCGACGCACACGGCGCTTTGCTCTGCAATTCCCACACTCAACCAGCGGTCTTTCCGCTCGGGGTTCTTGGCATAGAAGTCACTGATGGTGATCGATCCGGAAATATCCAATCCAACACAAACGACGCGTTCGTCGCCGCCGCGTTCCTGCAACGCCATCCCAAAGCCTTTGCGTGTCGGCTGCATTTCCACGCGCATCATCTCGTCGACGTTCCACCAGTAGTCGCGGCTGAATCGCGGCATTTTCGCCGCAAGTTGTTGTTCGGCCTTCTCCTGGAATTTTCCGGCATGGTCGAGCATCTCTGCCGCGGGGAGGCTCTCCAGTCCCAGCTGACGAAGTCCCTTGGTCATCTCGTCGAGTGAAGGGGTCTTCCCGTGCCATCCCGCCACATTCTCCATGAAATCAACTCCTTTACCCTTCACGGTGTCCGCGAGAATCACACTCGGTTTTCCTTCAACGGATCGCGCCTCATCGAACGCGGAGACGATCTGCTGCATGTTATGTCCGTCGATTTCGATCACGTGCCAGCCGAACGAAAGATACTTGGCTTTCAGGGGCTCGACGTTCATCACGTCTTTCACCCAGCCGTCAATCTGCAGACGATTCCGGTCGACAACGGCTATGAGATTATCCAGCTTGTAATGACCGGCCTCCATCACAGCTTCCCAGACCTGCCCTTCCTGCTGCTCTCCGTCGCCCATGATGCAGAAAACCTTCGAATCCAAATTTTTGTCGAGGCGGAGGCCGAGCGCAAATCCGACCGCGATGCTGAGGCCCTGTCCAAGAGATCCCGTGGAGACTTCCACACCGGGAAGTTTCAGCCAGTGGGGATGCCCTTGAAAGGGGCTACCGAGTTTGCGCAGGGTCACCACGTCTTTGATATCGTAGTATCCGGCCATCCCGAGTCCGAGGTAGAGGCTGGGAGCTTTGTGACCGGCCGACCACACGATGCGGTCGCGGCTTTTCCAACGAGGTTTTGAGGGATCCAAACGCGCGGCGTGAAGGTACAGCGCCGCTGTAAGATCCATGATGGAAAGAGTACCACCGGCGTGGCCTGAACCGGCAGCCGCGAGGCAGATAAGATCATAGCCGCGCAGGGTGTTTGCAGCTTTCGTGAGTTCCGGAATGGAATAGGTTTTTCTGATGGCTCCCGTTTGGGAATCAAAAAGCGGCATGGCGGCCTCCTGGTCAGCGGACTGTTTTTTCATAGAGGGCGGCAATTTGTGTACCAGCGACAGGGATAGCGAGATCAGCGTAAACTGCGGAATTTCGAAGTGTTTTCTTAGAAATGGGAGGGGTGGTGTTTCCTATAGGTGGGAATTTTGGGGAGTGAAGGAAAATGGAAAGGCGTAAACAAAAAACAAATACGAAGTTCAAATGGGGCTCTAGTGTCTGAACCTGGATTGATGGGGAAGCCATGGCTCTCCAATTCAAGCAATCCCTTTAATCCGACGAATCCAGATTCAGACAATTGGCCGAAATAATCTTCAATCCTATTTCTTTTCTTCCGTCTGATTTGCCAGGTAGTTCGCGAGTCCCATTTGCTCAATCTGCGAGCGCTGGACCTCGGCCCAGTCGACATGGCCCTCCTCCATCTTGAGTATCTTCGTCAGCAAGTCTCCCGTGGATTGGTCTTCAACTTCATGGCAGAGGCGGATGGCTTTGTTGTAGGACCGGATAGCCTCTTGCTCGGCATCCTGATCGCTCGTGACCATCTCCAGCACAGAGCTTCCGATCTTCATTGGCCTGAGCTTGGACACCTCAGGCATTCCTTCGAGAAACAGGATCCGCTGAATGAGCCACTCGGCATGGTGCATTTCATCCATGGCTTGTCTCTCGATCGAAGCATGCAGTTTCTCGTAGCCCCAATTCGAGCACATTTCCGAATGGACCATATACTGACTGATGGCCGTGAGTTCGTCGGCCAAGAGTTCGTTCAAGACCGCTATGAGCTTGTCATTGCCTTTCATGTTGTCTCCTTGTCGTCGTTGGTTTCTTTCGTGGAAATTTCCACCATGGTTCCTTCTTTCTTCACTTTCTCCAACTCAAGCGGGTGCTCTTCGGCCATTTCCGATTCCGTGAGGTTTCCTGTGAGCCACGCCATGTTCATCGGATACGTGTCCGGGTTGAACATCACGTAGTAGAAATGCCAGACGATGATCGAGAGCGTAGCGAGCCAGGCCTCGTAAAAATGAATCGTCCTCGCGATATCCCAACCCAGTTTCGTGAAGAGCCCCATGAACGTATTGTCAAACCACATGATGACTCCTGTTACGGCCATGATCATAGTTCCCCATACCAGGGCCCAGTACTCGCTCTTCTCGATATAGCTGAACCTTCCAAACTTCGGCTTGATCTTCGAAAATCCGAAATTGTATTTCAGCACCGCTTTCGCATCGCCGAGGTCCTGCAGGCGGGGCATGAGATCCCGCAGCAATGCGCGCCCGCGTTGGGTGAATCCGAGATACCAAACATGATACAAGCTCGCGGCCACCATGACCACGGCGGCAATGCGATGGATCAGGCCCCGCAGATCAAAAACACTGTCGCTCAGGTTGCGGATGGAGACGACCCACCAGGCATCGGGATACCGGAGCATGAATCCGGTGATCACCAGAAGAATGAAGCTCACGAGCAGGCTTCCATGCTGGAAACGCTCGCTGAGTGTCATTCGTATATACAATCCGCGGCCGGTATGCTCCTCGGTGATTTCCCCACGGCGGATCTTCATTTTCCGCCGCGCCTTCTTGATGAAATCGGCAGTATTATGCGCAGCCATGCCGCCCACCACGGTGATAATCAGAATGATGTAGGCGGTTTCAATCCAGTAGAGCAGCGGTTCTTCTTCACGGTCCGACGTCACATGGACTTTGCCCATGCCGAAGCGTTCGTTTGCCCCGGGATGGCAGCCTCCGCACGTTGCGGCGAGGTTGTCCTTATGTACCGATGAGACCGGGTTGCTTGAAGGCAGAATTGTGTGTGCGCCGTGGCAGCTTGCACAATTTGCCGCAGCCACGGAGCCGGCCCGGATCGCGAGACCGTGATAACTATCGGAAAACGTCTGGAACCGGTTCGCGTCAATCCCATACTTCTCCGTGAGGGTTACCGAGCTGTGGCACGGGGAACATACCTGGCCGGAAACGTTCAACGGCGCAACGGGGGATTTCGGATTGGAAGCAGAGAGGATATTGTGTTCGCCGTGACAATCTGTGCACACAGGCGCGTCCCTGGCACCCCGTGCAATGGCCTGGCCGTGAACGCTTGCAGCGAAATCATGCGCGACATCTGTGTGGCAGGTTCCGCAAGTCTGAGGGATGTTCTGCCTGTGAACCCGGGAGGTCGGTTCTGTTCCTTTATTCACTTCATGACTGCCGTGGCAATCCACACAATTGGCGGCGGCTTCATTTCCTTTGAGTAATGCGGCTCCGTGGACGCTATGTTCGTATGCCGCTATGAACCCTGCAGAGGGTGAAGTGTTTGCCCGGATTTGCGGGTCGTCCAGATGACAGGAAAGGCACATCTTCTCCTGCGCCACCTTCCTTTCCTGCGGCGTCTGGCCCCGAAGGTTCTTCGTAATATCGTTCTTGTGGCATGTGAGGCAATTCGGCGCTCCCAGAATTCCCTCGTCCATTGCTTTCGCATGCGCGGAATGAAGGAAGGTCCGGCTTACCGAAGCATGACATGTGCTACACGATTCGTTCACTTTTGAAACATGGAACTTCGAACCGGCGACCTTGGCTGAGACGACGTCGTGGGTGCCGTGACAGGACTTGCAGGACACGTCTGCTTGTCCGTTCTTTCCGCCGGCGCGCACCATTTGCGGATGAAACGAGTGTTTCCTTGGCGCGTCGGCATGGCAGGTCATGCAGTTGACGGGGGTAATGGTCTCCTTATGCGGAATGTTTTCGGCATCAAAACCGGCGTGGCAGGCAACGCAGGACAGCTTTGCATGGGGAGATTTTGTAAGAACGGATTCCGCGACATGGATCGAACGCTCTTTCCCGTTCTTCTCCATGGTCATATCGGGATCGCTATGGCACGCGAGACAATCCTCTCTTGTCTGGGCTGAAGCGGAAGAGACAGTAAAGAGGAAGATCAGAATGGAGAAAACGTTGGAAAACAGCGGGAAATGGCGTCGGGTCATTATTGTCCTGGTGAAATGCTGGGATCCCTTTGGTAGTGCTTTGGAAAATAACTCTCTCCCAACGGACATTCAACCTTCATGCCGTTGAAAATTTGAACTCTTTTTTCGCCGGAACAGGATTTTGGCTGAAATTCGGCGGTTTTGGCTGGAGGAAGTGGCGGCGTGTTTCCCGAAAGTCGGAATGAAAAAGAGAGAACTTGTAAGATTCCGTCAAAAAAGGAAAAAAGCAAAGAACAAGGGGAAATTAAAAAGCAAAAAGAAAACAGAAACGGACGTTCAGCCGTCTTTTTGCCAATTCGATTCTCTTATTTACTTCTTGTTGTAATCCAGATCTTCACGCTTCTGCAGTTTGTGCTGAGGTCTGCGCGAGGAAACGCGCACCGAACGATTTGATCACCAGAACCGGACAAGGAGCCAATCGTACGACTTTTTCCGTGACGCTTCCCAGAAGAAAATGGTCGATTCCGGTCAGTCCATGACTCGCCATGACGATAAGCTGGATATCGTTGCGCTTGGCAAACGAAACAATGTCAACGGTGGCGCGTCCTTCTTTCACATGAAATTCAAGAGGAACGTCGGGGCCGCCCGCCTTGTCGGCCAGTTTCTGCATTTCCTTGACGGAGGTCGCTTCGATCTCAGGATACCAGCTTGAAAGGGAAGTCTGACCCGTCACGTAGAATGACGGATGGATGACTTCTTCGATGACGTGGAGAGCGCGTATGGTTGCACCAACATCGGCAGCAATCGATCGTGCGGCCGCCAGGGCCTGGCAGGAAAAATCTGAGAAATCCAGCGGTACGAGGATCTGCCTGATCGGTGCCAGCGGGGCGGTTGTTTCCCGCACGGTCAAAACGGGGCAAGGCGACATTCGCACAACCTCCTCGGCCACACTGCCCATCATAAGATGGTTCAGGCCTCTGCGGCCGTGCGTGCCCATCACAATGAAGTCGATCTCATGTTCCCGGGCATAGGTCAGAATTGCAGGAGCGGGAGCAATTCCCCGAACTGTGGCGGTGGTGATGGCGATGGCTTCAAATCGATGCGGCTGAACAGGCTTCGCACCCTCGGGCATCCGTGCATCGACCTGCTGCTGGATGCGAGCCAGGTCGGGAAGATGGTGCTCCGCATTAAACGGATCGTAGTCGAGGGGGAGCAACACGTGAACAATATGCAGATCCGCGTGGTAAAGCTCTGCCAGCCACAGAGCTCTGAGCAGAGCGTCGTCGGAACAGCGTGAATAGTCCGTCGGAAAGAGTAAGCGCTTTATCGGGATCATGATACCCTCCTCATGATGTCAGGGCGGGGTACGATACTGCTACGAGGACGCTCGAATTCGAAACATGACCGGAACGGAGACCTTCACTTTCACCGGTAACCCGCGTTGCTTCCCGGGTATGAATCGGATCTTCCGGACAGCGATCAACGCAGCTTCATCACATCCTGCCCCAATGCCTTTGAGCAGTTCCGTCTTTGTTACATCTCCCTTCTCATTGACAAACGCAAGAACGAACACGCGCCCCTGAACCTGGGCCCGGAGAGCAATCTCGGGATACTCAAGGACGCGCGCCAGCGCTTCCACGCCGCCGATGATTTGCGGCATATCTTCCACGGCGACAAAATACTGCTCATCATCATCGGTGGATTGCGGGGGAGGTGGCGCAACTTCCTGAGCCACATCGAGTTCTGAACTTGTGAGCTCGACATCCTCGAGTACTTCGTCACTGGGGGCTTCGATGGGAATGGCCGGCCGCGGTGGTGGCGGGGCTTTTATTATTTGCCGCGTATGTTCCACTTCTTCGATGGTGACGATTTCTTGCCCGCTTGCACGGATTCCCTGTGCTGGTTTCACATCAGGGAAGAACAGGAAAAGCAGGATGACGATTGAAAGCGATGCGCTCAGGGAACCTTCAAACACTTTGTTCTTGGAGGCACCAAGCCGTTTCTGATCGTCCTGGTCGACCCTTGGGGCAATCCCCTCGGGTTTTCTCATTCGACTCAAAAAACCGTATCGTGAACGTTCGAGGATCATGGGCTACCTCACACCTTCCGATTTCCGACAACTTCTGCATAATGTGCTTGATGGTAATTGTTCCAAGAGGGATGCCTCGATGCGGCCTCTGCACCTCGTGCACAAGCCGAGCTGGCCTCTCGTGTACCGCTCGAGGAGCGAGTGCATTTCCGCCATCTTGGGTTCGACGCTCATGCGGAGAACGCCTGTCTGATAAATGACGCGCAACACCTGATCATCTGTGGGGTGCGGTGACCGCAGGATATTCCGTACAACGAGATCCTGGACGACCTCCCGAATCGTCTGTCGGCCATATTTCTGGATCGTCCCATCGATCTCGCGAATGAGAGCTTTCACGATCCTCGGATTTTTGCGGATTGTCGTCATGATGGCCCCTTTCAAAATACACCCTCCTTGTTCAATTCTCCGTTGTGAACAGCCATTAACACGGAGATCAGTTCCGCCACAAGATCGGTGTTGATGGGTTTGTAGAGAACGATATCCGAGACGCTTCGGATAGCCTGTTCAATTTCAGGCCTGCTCGTTCGATATACATGAAAGAGAATGACCGGATTTCTCACCTTTCGCCGCCGGAGGACCTCGACGGTCTTGAGAATATCAGCCGGGAAAGCATAGAGATCCACCAACATGATCGGCGGATTCACCCTGTTGGTGTGCTCTTCAAGTTTGCTCAGGTCCGTTTCGGTTTCGACAGCATAGTTCTCTTCAAGGAGCATCGTGAGGTTCTTTGCTACGTCTGGGTCCGGACTGAACACCAGCAAAGGATGGACCGGCGGCATCTGGACGGGCTTTGTCGAACCTTCTGGTCTCTGTGTTGGGATAGAGGGAATCATAGGTTGCTCTGCATCCATTGGCTCAAGATGTGTGCCATTCCTATATCCGCTTTATGGAAGTCAAAAGGCTTTGAAAAACGCTGCGGAGGGGGGATTGGTAAAGTGAGATGCAAAATAAAGAACCGGATTCCCAGAACTTGGAAAAGAGAATCCCGGCAATGGTGTTCAGAAATACAACAGACAGAGGTCGGAGGTCGGAAGTCGGAAGCTTGCCCTGAGCGAAGCGAAGGGTCAGAAGTCAGAAGCTTGCCCTGAGCGAAGCGAAGGGTCAGAAGTCGGAAGGATTGGAGACTGCCGTTTGTTTCTACCAGCGTTACTCCTTTGATAAGGGGATCGTCAGCTCTTCGAACTTGCGGTAGAGAGAAGAGAGACTGATGCCGAGGGCCCTGGCGGTCTCTTCCTTGTTGTGATGATGGTTGGTCAGTGTCTGCTGAATAAACTGTCGTTCGAAATGGCGAAGGGCATCTTTGAGGGATTCTCCGCTGTTCGAGATCAGTGTTTGCCCGCCCGGATTGGGTGAGCGGAAATATTCCGGCAAATGTCCGATTTGGATGAAATCATTGTCGCAAAAGATGATCGAGCGTTCGATGACATTTTCCAGTTCCCGCACTTCCCCTTTCCAGCGGTAATTCACCAGGGTGCTCATCGCTTCATTGCTGAAGCCCTTGACCGGTTTGTTCATTTGTCTCCTGTAGATATCCAGGAAATGATTCGCCAGCAAGGGGATATCTGCGGGTCGTTCCGTGAGAGAAGGGAGGTGAATCTCGACGACATTCAGCCGATAGAACAGGTCTTCCCTGAATTTTCCTTTTTCAACCTCAGCGCGGAGGTCCTTGTTCGTTGCCGCGATGATGCGAACATCGATCGTCATGGAATCCGTTCTTCCCACCGGCGTCACTTCCTTCTGTTCGATCGCGCGGAGCAGTTTGACCTGCAGGTGCGAAGGGATCTCGCCCACTTCGTCGAGAAAGATGGTTCCTCCATCGGCGACCTTGAACAGGCCATCTTTATCCGACGAAGCCCCGGTGAAAGAGCCCTTCTTGTGTCCGAACAATTCACTTTCGAAAAGAGTGTCAACGATCGCCCCGCAATTGACGGCGACAAATCGGCGCTGTTTTCTGGGTCCGTTGTAATGAATGGCCCGGGCAACGAGTTCTTTCCCCGTTCCGCTCTTGCCCGTGATCAACACCGTGCCTTCACTTTGCGAAACCCGCTTGATGGTTTCGAAGACATTCTTCATGCTCTGGCTTTGACCGATGATCCTGTCAAAGTCGTACGTTCGGTTCAGTTCCTGCCGTAAGAGGATGTTCTCTGAGGCAAGTTCGCGGTGTTCCACCAGTTTTCGCAAACGATGCAGAAGGTCGTCGAACTCCACGGGCTTCAGGATATAATCGTACGCTCCTTTACGCAGAGCCTGAATGGCGGTTTCAATTGAAGCGAAGGCCGTGATGATCATGACAAACGTGCGGGGAGACCGTTGGGTGATGCGTTCCAGGAGCTCGATGCCGCGCAGTTCCGGCATTTCGATATCCGTGATGACAATGTCGAAGGGCTTCTGTTCGTGTTTCCGAAGGGCCTCCATGCCGTTCGCGGCCTCTTCCACTTCGTATCCTTCCTTCCTGAGCACGAAACCGAGGGATTCGCGGATTATCTGTTCATCATCGGCGATAAGTATTCGAACGGCCATTTATTGACCTCTTTGGGGAAATGTCACAATGAAAGTACTGCCTTGTCCGGGAGAACTCTCGACGAGAATATCTCCGCCAAAATTCTTTACGATACCGTAGCTTACCCACAGGCCCAATCCTGTTCCTTTGCCGACCTCTTTTGTCGAGTAGAACGGCTCAAAGATTTTTTCGATTTCTGCAGGCTCGATGCCTTTCCCGGTGTCGTTGATGACGACGCGTACGTCCCGTCCGATCGCCGCAGTGGAGAGGGCGATGGTCCCCGGAGTGTCATCAAGGGCGTCGACGGCATTCATGAGGATGTTGATGAACACCTGCACGAGTTGATCCGGTACAACCTCAAGTTTCGGGATCGCCGGTGCAAGATTGACATCGAAGTGAATGTGTTTCACTTTCTTCCCGTACTGAACGATGTTCAGGGCATCCCGTAATACCTCGTTGATCTCTGTCGGTTTTACAACGTAACTCGAAGGCCTCGAGAAATCCACAAGATCTCTGATGATCCTCGTGATCCGATTGATCTGACTCTTGATCAGCTCAAGCTTTTCCTTCGCAAATTCATCCTCGGTTGTTCGAAGGATGACCTGAACGAGGGAGGAAATCGATGTGAGAGGATTGCCGACTTCATGAGCAATGCCGGCCGCGAGCGTACCGATGCTTTCCATTTTTTGGGACCGGACCAGTTGACGCTCAAGCGCCTTCTGTTCTGTGATGTCTCTGTGGGCTCCAAGAAATCCCGCAACATTTCCCTTTTGATCGATGATCGGGGAAATAACGAGCTCCGTTTGAAATAACGTTCCGTCCTTGCGTCGGTTGTCAACTTCCCCCACCCACATCTTGCCCTCAAGGATCTGGGTCCAAACCCCCCGCCAGAAGTCCTTCGAATGTCTCCCGCTGTTCAAAATGTTCGGATTCCGACCTATGAGCTCACTCCCGCTGTATCCGCTCGTTCGCTCGAACGCCGGATTGACATACACCATCACCCCCCGTGCGTCGGTGATCTGGATGGGATTGACCGTGTAATGGATCACATTGGAGTAGCGAAGGAGATCCAGCTCCTTTTTCTTTTGCTCCGTGATATCCTCGGCGACAAGAATCCTGAACGTGGTATCCTTCGAGGGAAGCAGCTTGACGGTGATCGCTACGTCGAAGATCACTCCGTCCGATTTGCAGAATTTCAGTTCAACCGGGTCGTCCCCTGTGCCTTTGGAGAATAGTCCGAGGAATGGTGTCAAGCCATAGGAGGGAACGAGCGTGCGGACAGAAATCCCTGTCATGGTACGATACCCCATGCCTTTTGCGGCCGCGGGATTGAGATCGACAATGGTCTCGCCGTCGATCACAAAGATCATCTCGGGCAGCAGGTCGAAGACACGTCCGTACGATGAAACCGGCGTAATCACAAGGTTCCTTTCGCGAATGCTTTGCATGTGTGCAATCGATGTGCCATCATTATCAGAAATAAGAACAGCGTCATTTCTTTTGAATTCCCTATAAATATAGCAAATCCATTCTCAGGAATGGGAAGAAAGATGGGTTATTTCCCGAGATCGAGAATAATTCCTGATATGGCTGGGGTTTAGGGGCATCGGGTGATGTCAAATTCATCATTTTGCAAAAGAAGGAAGCACTTTTCCTGATTTCGATATTCGAGTCAAAGGCATCAGCAGATTCCGGGAGAAAATCGTGCTTTTGACTTGCTGTGGCAAGTATGGCGGGCTATGGAACAGTAATTGAGATGATATTGGAACGTGAACATGAAAGAGGATGCAATCATGGAAAATTCATGGAATCTGGTGCAAGACAAAATTTGCCGTAAGTGCATTGATGGAGACGGTAAAGGAAACTGCAGGCTCCCGCAAGGTGAATCCTGCGCTCTCCAGCAGTTCCTGCCGACCATCATTGAAACGGTGAAGGCGATCGAATGGGCGCCTTACGAAACGTATGTCAATGCTCTTCGCTCGAACGTCTGCGCACAGTGCAAGGAACAGGATGCTTCAGGGGTTTGCGCACGACGTGATAAGTTGGAATGCGCTCTCGACCGTTACTTCGGTCTTGTTATCAGGGTGGTGGACGAAGTACACGCAGGTACGTTCTCCGCAATCAAATCTTGAAATTGAATCGCACGAAAAAGGAAATGGTACTATGAAGTCCTCAAAGAGATCCTCAGAAACAACCTCGACGGAAACTGTCAAGCGGCCAATGGTCATGATGGACGGTAATGAAGCCGCGGCGACCATTGCCCACAAGCTGAACGAAGTGATTGCGATCTATCCGATCACCCCGTCATCGAATATGGGAGAATGGGCCGACGAATGGTCGGCGAAGCAAAGGACCAACCTTTGGGGGACTGTACCGGTCGTTATCGAGATGCAAAGCGAGGGCGGCGCGGCGGGAGCCGTTCATGGTGCCCTGCAAACGGGAGCCCTGGCGACCACGTTTACCGCTTCACAAGGCCTCCTTCTCATGATTCCCAACATGTTCAAGATCGCCGGCGAACTCACTCCCACCGTTTTTCACATAGCGGCACGCACGGTGGCGACACACGCTCTTTCAATTTTCGGCGATCACAGCGATGTGATGGCCGTTCGTTCCACCGGCTGGGCAATGTTGTCGTCCAATTCCGTTCAGGAAGTGATGGACATGGCCCTCATTGCACAAGCCGCGACGCTTGAATCCCGCGTTCCGTTTGTCCATTTCTTTGACGGGTTTCGTACCTCTCACGAGGTCATGAAGATCGAAAGCTTGTCTGATGATGACCTCAGTGCGATGATTGACGACGAGCTCGTTCGCGAGCATCGACGCAGAGCCCTCTCGCCGGATCACCCTGTGGTGCGCGGGACCGCACAAAACCCCGACGTGTTCTTTCAAATGAGAGAGACCGCCAATCCGTATTATGCTGCCTGCCCGTCGATCGTCCAGAAAGCGATGGACAAATTTGCCGCCATTGTTGGACGCCAATACCAATTGTTTGAGTACATGGGCCACCCGGAAGCCGAGCGCGTGGTGATCATCATGGGCTCCGGCGCCGAAACAGCACAGGAAGCAGTCACCATGCTCAACTCGCTTGGGGAAAAAGTGGGCTTGTTGAAGGTCCGTTTGTATCGGCCGTTCTCCGCGGAACGCTTTGTCAAAGCTCTTCCCGCCACGGTTCGCTCGATCGCGGTGCTGGATCGCACCAAGGAACCCGGCGCGACCGGAGAACCCCTGTATTCCGACATTGTGACTGCGCTGAGTGAAACGGTCGGGCACGAAGGTTCACCGATCATGTCATTCCCGACTGTCATCGGCGGCCGCTACGGGCTCTCTTCCAAAGAGTTCACCCCCGCGATGGTGAAAGCCGTCTTCGACGAACTCAAGAAGAAATTCCCCAAAAACCATTTCACCGTCGGCATTGAAGACGACATTTCGTTTACCAGCCTCACGGTTGACCCCTCGTTTACCACTGAACAACCCGACGTGGTCAGGGCGGTGTTCTATGGCCTTGGAGCGGACGGGACTGTCAGCGCCAACAAGAATTCGATCAAGATCATCGGCGAGGAGACGGAGCAGTTTGCCCAGGGATATTTTGTCTACGACTCGAAGAAATCGGGAACGACGACGACATCGCATCTCCGGTTCGGGCCGCGGCCGATACACTCCACCTATCTCATCGATCGGGCGAATTTTGTCGGTTGTCACCAGTGGTTCCTGCTCGAAAAACTGGATGTTCTTCAGCTCGCAGCCCCGGGATCGACATTTCTGCTGAACAGTCTGTACGGCCCCGATCAGGTTTGGAGCAAACTTCCGAAGCACATCCAGGAGCAGATCATTGCGAAACATGTCAAGCTCTATGTGATCGACGCTTACAAAGTGGCGCGGGCGACGGGAATGGGCGGCCGCATCAATACGATCATGCAAACATGCTTCTTCGCTCTCTCGGGAATCCTCCCGCGCGAAGCTGCCATTGCAGAGATCAAAAAAGCCATTGAGAAAACCTACGGCCGAAAGGGAGAGGATGTCGTCCGGCAGAATTTCGAAGCCGTGGATAAAACCCTCGAGAATCTCTTCGAAGTTGCAGTCCCCGATACGGTGACTGCGGAGATGGGATTGCCTCCGACCGTTGCCGCCGAAGCCGATGAATTTGTGCGGCGAGTGATTGCCCCTATCATCGCGGGCCACGGCGATGCACTGCCGGTGAGCGCGTTTCCGGTTGACGGAACCTTCCCGAGCGGATCGGCTCAGTGGGAAAAACGCAATATCGCTCTCGAGATTCCGGAGTGGGAAAAAGATCTTTGCATCCAGTGCAACAAATGCGCCTTGATCTGTCCGCATGCGGCCATCAGGGTCAAAGCCTATGATCCCGCCCTTCTCGAGGGAGCACCTGCTTCCTTCAAATCGATGGACTACAAAGGAAAAGAATTTGAAGGGATGAAATACACAGTACAGGTCGCCCCCGAAGACTGCACAGGATGCGATTTGTGTGTGGAGATCTGCCCGGCCCGAAGTAAGACAGACAAGAACGTAAAAGCACTGAACATGAAGCCTCAGCCCCCGTTGCGGGAACAGGAGCGTGTGAACTTCAGCTTCTTCCTCGGATTGCCCGAGGCAGATCGCCGTGAAGTGAAGGCCGACACGGTCAAGGGCTCCCAGTTCCTTCAGCCGCTCTTTGAATTTTCCGGTGCGTGTTCGGGATGCGGTGAAACACCGTATGTGAAGCTGGTCAGCCAGCTCTTCGGTGACCGCTCGATCATTGCGAATGCCACCGGCTGCTCTTCGATCTATGGCGGCAACCTTCCAACGACGCCCTGGACAACCAACAAGGACGGCCGCGGCCCGGCGTGGTCGAATTCCCTGTTTGAAGACAACGCAGAGTTTGGCCTCGGCATGAGAGCTACCACCGATAAGCTCAATGAGTTTGCGCTCGAACTCGTGAAGAAGCTCTCAACCGAAATCGGCGCGGAGCTTTCCGATCAGATCCTGAGCGCAGATCAATCAGATGAGGCGGGCATTCACGAACAGCGCCTTCGGGTTGCGGAGTTGAAAGAGCGTTTGCGGGAGATCGACACGCCGGACGCACGCACACTCGCCAGCATCGCGGATACGCTCGTCAAGCGGAGTGTCTGGATCATCGGAGGCGACGGATGGGCGTATGACATCGGTTTTGGCGGATTGGATCATGTGCTTGCATCGGGGCGGAATGTCAACATTCTGGTGCTCGATACGGAAGTGTATTCGAACACGGGCGGCCAGATGTCGAAATCGACACCTCGTTCTGCTGTTGCCAAGTTTGCCGCAGCCGGCAAGCCAACGGCGAAAAAGGACCTGGCACTGATGGCAATGTCGTACGGCAATGTCTATGTTGCCCGCATTGCCATGGGTGCAAACGATACCCAGTCCGTCAAGGCGATGATGGAGGCGGAGCGCTACAACGGCCCGTCGATCATTATTGCCTATGCACATTGCATTGCGCACGGCATCGACATGGGCAAGGGGTTGACCAACCAGAAGCTGGCGGTGGAAACAGGATACTGGCCTCTCTTCCGGTATAACCCGGCGCTCGAAGCCGAGGGCAAGAACCCGTTCACGATGGATTCCAAAGCGCCCAAGACCCCGCTGAGCGAGTTCACATCACGGGAGGATCGGTTCAAGGTCCTGGAAAAAATCGATCCAGCTCGCGCCAAGGAACTTGCGGCAGAGGCGCAAAAGGATATCATGACCCGATGGAAGATCTACGATAACTTCACACGCAACGGCGAACCGCCGGTGCCTGATCGCTAACTCACGAGGAACCGAGGAACAACCATGGAAAAAATGACAAGTATGGAGGAAGCAGTTCGGACGGCCGTGTGCACTGATTGCCTCTCCCCGGCGGGAATCGGAAAGTGCGGATGCGGAGAATGGAAGGAGTGTCCTTTGAACAAATTCCTTCCTCAAGCTCTTGACGCCGTCCTTACAGGCAAAAGCCCTTCCCTTGTGGAATACTTCAGGCAGTTCCTTACAGATATGAAAGCCCGCCGAAGTGAAATCCCGGTGACCGAGCGAATTCCCGAAGAGGATGTCGAGTGGTTCGAGCGTTTCCTCCCGGTGATCGCAGAGGCGGCCGATAACGCGAAGCTTCAAAAGCTCGCCGTTCTGCATAAGCGATCATTCCACTGATCGAAAGAAACTATGTCCACGCGAATCGTCATTACAGGAGCCAATGGTCACGTCGGCAGGGCGGTGCTGGAGCGGTTGTGGGACGGAAACGCCGAGACGTTTGCCATTGTGAGAACTGCAGGGGCGTTGCGGGCCGGCAAGGTCCTTGTGGATTCATTGGGTTCCGCTCGTGCCTTCAAGCTGATCCGCCAGGCTGATGTTGTTATTCACCTTGCCGGGGCTCTTCATCCCAAGCCTTCAGATACCTGCTACGGAGCAAATGTCGCAACAACGGCGGCTGTCGCTCGTGCTGTTCGCGGATCCAACGTCAAACGCATTATCTATCTGAGTTACCTTGATGCAACAGAAAGGTCCTCAAACGATTTTCTGAGAACAAAAGCCCGTGCCGAGCGGCTGCTCCTCGAAACAAAGATCCCCACGGTCGTTTTCCGCTGTTCTCATATAGTTGGTGATCCGCAGAATCCGGGCCCCTTCGCCTCGATGATGCTTTCGCACGACGGAGAACCCGTGAAGATCCTGGGAACCGGCCGGCAGATCGTGGCACCGGTGTACCTGGGGGATGTTGTGGAGACTATTCTTCGGGCGGTGGAAAACGGATTGTGCGGGACATTTGAACTTTCAGGGCCTGATCGCATGACCATGGATGATCTTGCGAGGCTTTTGAACAGCAATCCGGAGGTCCCCATCCGCCATCTCGCAGATCGGCTCGCAATGTTTCTTTCGAACATGGTCCCGGGTCTCCCCGCGGGCCTTGTGGATATTGTGGTCAAGCCGAGTGTGGGTAACCCCGCGGAGGCGATCCGTCAGTTTCGCCTGCGGCTTCATTCTCTTGGAACTGTTTGGAAGGCACGTGTCGTTCCTCTGCCGGAGACGACGATTCAATCGAACACAGCTTTCGCGGAGTTGTCACAATAAAAAACATTGCTATCGGTTTGTGCATGCAAAAGACAAAGAACTCGCGAAACAAACAAACGGCGTTGCAGATGGTGCGGGGGGCCCTCTCGGAGCCCGAGATTCAATCAGACGTCGATGACGGTGAGCAATACATTTGCAGAAACTGCGAGGTTCCGGAGAAGCCTTGTGTCGCGGATCCGCTGTATGAATGCGCGGAGAAAATTCTCGGTGGAACTCAATTTGAATCGGTCCGGGAAAGGTCCCGGCTGCTCATGAACGGAGAATTCCCCCGCTGTGCATCATGCGGAAAGAGACTTTCGGCCAGGCAATTGAGCCGTGCGCCGTTGAGTGAACTGTGTCCCGGATGCCGCAGCCGAATCAAGAATGCTCCGGCCAACCGCCGAAATGGACATGAAAGTCCAAACTAAAAAAACAGAAGTGCCCAGGATGTCTATCCAAGGAATACGACCATGATACGCAAACAAGATGCTCTCGATTATCATTCGCAGGGCCGACGCGGAAAGATCGAAGTAGTCCCCTCGAAACCTTGTCAAACACAGCGCGATCTTTCGCTGGCCTACACTCCGGGAGTTGCCGAGCCTTGCCTCGATATTCAGGCAAATCCGGATGATGCTTATCTTTACACGGCAAAGGGGAACCTTGTGGCCGTTGTTTCCAACGGGACGGCTGTTCTCGGGCTCGGAAACATTGGCGCTCTCGCCGGAAAACCGGTGATGGAGGGGAAAGGCGTCCTCTTCAAGAGATTTGCGGACATTGACGTTTTTGATATTGAACTCAACACGCAGGACCCTGATGAAATCATCAAAGCTGTCCAGCTGCTCGAGCCGACATTTGGCGGCATCAATCTGGAAGATATCAAAGCCCCGGAGTGCTTCTATATAGAAGAGACGCTCAAGAAGACTATGAATATTCCGGCATTTCACGACGATCAGCACGGGACAGCCATTATCAGCGGTGCGGCCCTGCTCAATGCCTTGGAAGTCGCGGGAAAAAAGATAGGAGATGTCAAGGTGGTGTTCAGCGGTGCCGGAGCAGCGGGTATTGCCTGCGCCAAGCACTATGAGCGTTTGGGTGTGCGGCGGGAGAACATGATGCTCGTGGATACCAAAGGTGTGGTCTACAAAGGCCGCAAGGATGGGATGAACCCATACAAAGAGTATTTCGCCCTTGCGACAAATGCACGGACCCTTGCAGATGCTTTGAAAGGCGCAGATGTGTTCTGTGGAGTTTCTGCAAAAGACATTATGACCCGTGAAATGGTGCGTTCCATGGCAGACACTCCAATCGTATTTGCGATGGCAAATCCCGACCCGGAAATCACCTACGAAGAGGCAACAGCGGCACGTGATGACGTTATCATGGCAACCGGTCGGTCAGACTATCCCAACCAGGTGAACAATGTGCTCGGGTTCCCGTTCATTTTCCGCGGGGCTCTCGACGTCCGTGCAACCGCCATCAACGACGACATGAAGGTCGCGGCCACCATGGCGCTTGCGAACCTGACGAAAGAGGATGTGCCGGATTCCGTTATCAGGGCGTACGGTGTCAAGAGAATGGAGTTTGGGAAAAACTATATCATCCCGAAACCCTTCGACCCCCGTGTCCTCATTTGGGAAGCCACAGCAATAGCAAAGGCAGCAATGGAATCAGGAGTTGCCAGGGTGCCGATCCAGGACTTCGAAGCATATCACGACGCATTGGAAGCCCGTCTCGGCAAATCACGTGAAGTCATGCGGTTCTTCATCAATCGTGCAAAGAGTAATCCAAAGAGGATCGTATTTCCCGAGGGTGAAGAGGAGAAAATTCTTCGTGCAGCGAGCATTGTCCTCGAAGAAAAAATCGCCCAACCGGTGCTTTTGGGAAGCAGAACCTTGATTGCCCAACGGATCAAGGACCTGGGACTCGATATGGACGGCGTCGAGGTGATCAATCCTTCCAAGTCCCCTCAACACGATGCGTACGTCACATCGTATTATGATCTCCGCCAGCGAAAGGGGTTGACGAGGTTTGATGCCGAACGGGACATCAAGACCCACAACATCTTTGGCATGATGATGGTGAAACAGGGAGATGCGGACGGATTGATTTCCGGGCTTACGCAGCATTATCCCGAAACCGTCCGGCCGGCCCTTCAGATCATTGGCCAGCGCGAAGATGTCAGTACGATTGCAGGGCTGTACATGCTTGTGTTCAAAAACCAGACGGTTTTCATTGCGGACGCGACGGTGAATATCGATCCGACAGCGGAGCAGCTTGCCGAAATCGCCCTGCTGACGGCTCAAAAAGTCAAACAACTCGATGTCGAGCCAAGCATCGCGATGCTGTCCTTTAGCAATTTCGGCAGTACCAGGCATCCGTTCGCGGAGAAAGTACGCAAGGCGGTTGCGATCGTCAAACAACGGGCTCCGGAACTCATGATCGACGGAGAAGTAATGGCTGACACCGCCGTTTCGCAAGAGATTGTTTCCGAGTTCTTTCCGTTCAGCACGCTGAAGAAGTCCGCAAACGTCCTGATCTGCCCGGACCTCACATCGGCAAATATTGCCTACAAGCTATTGGCAAAACTGGGCGGCGCAACCGCGATCGGACCCATTCTGATGGGCATCCGAAAGCCGGTGTATCTGTTGACCCCGGGTGTCGAGACGAATGACATCGTCAACATGACCGCGATGGCGGTGGTTGAGGCACAGCAACAGAAAGAACCTGTGAAGCCAAAGGTGAGAGTCGACGAACGCCTCGAGCTTCATCACACAAACTGAAGAGAGCCGGAACGATGAAAGGAACAAAACGATGATACGCGGAACAATCGAAGTGGCCCAGGAGATCTGCAAGGGTTGCGAACTCTGCATCACGGCGTGCCCCCAGGAGAGCATTGCCCTCTCAGAGCGGATCAATGCCCTCGGGTATCGCGTGGTTGCCCTCACGCGCGACAATTGCACAGGGTGCGTCAATTGTGCCCTTGTTTGTCCTGAGGGTGCCATCACCGTTTATCGTTTGAAAAAAGAAGCAGTTGTGAAAAATCCGGTTCTGGCGGAGGGAGTATCATCATGATCAAACACGAGAACGAACCTCGCCTTATGAAAGGCAATGAAGCGCTTGCGGAAGCCGCGTTGCGCGCAGGACTTCAGGCCTACTTTGGATACCCCATCACTCCGCAATCGGAGATTCTGGAGTATTTCACTGCCGAAGCTCCGAAGCGCAACTGTGTGGTCCTTCAGGCAGAAAGCGAACTGGCAGCGATCAACATGGTGTTCGGCGCTGCCGGTGCAGGTGCCCGGGTCATGACATCTTCATCCAGTCCCGGAATCAGCCTCATGCAGGAGGGCCTTTCGTACATGGCCTCTGCGCAGCTGCCGTGTCTCGTGGTCAATGTAAACAGAGGCGGACCCGGCCTCGGTACCATTCAGCCGGCTCAGGGAGATTACTTCCAGGCGACGAAGGGCGGAGGACACGGTGATTATCATCTCATCGTTCTTGCTCCTTCAACGGTGCAGGAAATGGCGGACTTCGTCTTCGACGCATTCCGTCTGGCAGAAGAATACCGCAATCCCACTATGATCCTGGCTGATGGCGCTCTGGGGCAGATGATGGAAAAGGTCGTATTGCCGAAGGAAGGGTCTCTTCCGTATCCCGAGAAGAAATGGGCAACGAGAGGGAAGCCGGAAAGCCGTGAGCGCAATATCATCACGTCGCTGTTCATTCAGCCGGAGCAGATGGAAAAGGTCAACATTGGCCTTCAGGAGAAGTACGCGCGGTTGAGAAAAGAAGTGCGGTTCGAGCCCCTCCACACCGAGGATGCGGACATTCTGCTCGTGGCATTCGGATTGGCGGCACGGATTTGTCAGAAGGCCCTTGAGCTCGCTCGCGCACAGGGAATCAAGGTCGGCCTCTTCCGGCCGATAACTCTCTATCCGTTTCCTTCTGAAGCACTGGCTGAACATGCGGCGGATGTTTCGTCACTGCTCACGGTCGAAATGAATTCGGGACAGATGGTGGAAGATGTCCGCTTGGCCGTCAACGGCCGACGGCCGGTTCACTTCACGGGGAGGATGGGCGGAATGATCCCGAGTCCGGAAGATGTCTTGAAACAGATTGAAATTCTCGCCGCGGAGCGCGCGGTGGTGGAGGAAAGGAACTGATTATGGAACAAACTCTCACACCCGTCGACGTTACAGCCAACATGGACCTTGTGTATGAGCGGCCCAAGACACTCACCGATACGCGGATGCACTATTGTCCGGGGTGCGGCCACGGCGTGGTTCATCGGGTCCTGATGGAGGTAGTGGCGGAAATGGGTATTCAGGAACAAACGGTGGGCGTGGCCCCGGTCGGATGTTCGGTCTTTGCTTACAATTATATGAACATCGACATGCAGGAAGCTGCCCACGGAAGAGCATCGGCTGTGGCAACGGGAATCAAGCGCGTGCTCCCCGACCGCTTTGTCTTTTCCTATCAGGGTGATGGCGATCTTGCTGCGATTGGAACCGCCGAAACAATCCACACGGTCAATCGGGGAGAGAATATCCTGATGGTCTTTATTAACAATGCGATCTACGGAATGACAGGCGGCCAGATGGCGCCGACGACTCTGTTGGGCATGGTCACATCCACGTCTCCCTACGGCCGCGAGTCCGCGGTGATGGGCTTCCCCCTGAAGATCACCGACCTCGTGGCCCAGCTCCCGGGAGCTTACTATGTCACGCGGCAGTCGGCCCACACCGCCACGGCTGTGAGAAAACTCAAGAAGGCCGTGCGGAACGCATTTGAATACCAGAAGCTCAAGCGCGGAACTTGCTTCATCGAAGTTGTCTCGAATTGTCCTTCGGGCTGGAAGATGACCCCCAACGAATCAAACCAATGGCTGGAAAAGAACATGTTTCCGATGTATCCACCGGGTGATCTGAAGGTTCCCTCGGAAAAAAACAGTGATAGGTGATAGGTAATAAGTGATATGAATTCAGCCGTTTACACCAGAACAGTATCAGAAGAAGAAGCAGCTGAAGGATATTTCATGGTGCTGAAGGATCATCTTGCCTTCTTTCCTGTAGGATCATCGTTTGAGCTTGCAAGAGGCGCCTCGTCCAGGAAAAGCGAGGTGGAATCTCGCCCTTGCACGTGCCGTGGAGGGGACAAACCCCATCGTCACTATTTTGTCCGATGCGACGGCCTAAGGGCCGGAGACCGGATCACGATTCGAAAAGATGCGAAGAAACCTCGGCGCTATGTGATGCAGGTCCGCAGTGTCGTGGCGCAGCAGGAATTCTGCGGCTAGAGAAACATCAGGGCTTGAAACCTGAAACTTGAAACAAATTCGAAAACTCCTATGACAAACTCTCACGAACTCGTCGTCGCCGGCTTCGGCGGTCAAGGTGTACTCTCGCTTGGTCAGATCATCGCCTACGCGGCCATGATCGAGGGAAAAGAAGTTAGCTGGATGCCCTCGTACGGCCCGGAAATGAGGGGAGGAACGGCGAATTGCATTGTCATAGTCTCGCCGTCACGCATAAGCTCTCCCATTATCTCCAGGTTTGATTCGGCTATCATCCTCAATCAGCCGTCGCTGGAGAAGTTCGAGAAAGCCGTGAAACCGGGCGGGTTCCTGCTGTATGAACGCTCTACGCTGATCAATCTGCCTGCGCGAACAGACATCGAACTCCTGTCTGTACCGGCCCTTGCGGAAGCGATCAAGCTGAACAAGAAGCAAGTGGCGAACATGATTCTGCTGGGGGCCTTCCTCGGAAGAAAACCCGTGATCCGTGGAGAAAATGTCATGGCAGCGCTGAAAAAAGTTCTGCCCGAACGTCATCATCATATGTTGCCCTTGAATGAGAAGGCGCTCGAGATTGGATTGTCACTTGCGGTGCCTGAGAAGCTGGAAGCGATTTGAAAATCGAAGGCAATGAGATCACAACGACGGAAGAAAGGGTCCACCAATGACCAATCATGAAATTAACTGCGAGCACGCATGCAGGAATACCTGTGGCATGTTGAACAAAGCGATTTACCTGGAAGCCGATCTTGCCAGTTTCTATGAGAAGCTGGGAGCAGAGTGCGATTATCCGGAGATCCAGGCGTTGTTTGGCGACCTTACGAACCAACATCGGAAAATTGTCAATGTGTTGGGGGAGAAACTCTCCGAAATGCACGTTCGCGGCGAAATGCTCGATGGCGTCATGGCGAGTTTTGATCCTGCGGGATGTTGATGAGGAAGTAAGAAGCAAGAAGTAAGAAGCAAGAAGTAAGAAGCAAGAAGTAAGAAGCAAGAAGTAAGAAGCAAGAAGTCAGAGGACAGAAGTCAGAGGACAGAAGTCAGAAGTCAGAAGTCAGAGGACAGAAGTCAGATGTGAAATGTAAGAAGTTGTAAACCCGGTTTCGCATCATATCACATGTCACATATCACATATCACTTTTCACAGGGCTCTAACATTTGAGCAACCTCAGACTCCGAAGTGGAAACCAGATGATCGCCGAAGGCGCCGTTCAGGCGGGATGCCGGTTCTTTGCCGGATACCCGATCACGCCCGCCACCGGAATCTTCAAGGGTATGATCGATATGTTGCCGTCAAAGGGAGGATTGGCTCTCAGTGCCCCTGATGAGATCTCAGCGGTCGCATATGCGATCGGTGCGTCGATGCGCGGAGTCAAGGCGATGACCGCCACGTCGGGTCCCGGGTGGGCACTGATGATCGAATCGGTTCAATATGCCTTAATGACGGAAACCCCTCTCGTTGTTGCCCTTGTGCAGAGACTCGGTCCCAGCACGGGTGGGGCCACACAAGGCGCACAGGGAGATGTTCTCCTTGCGGAGTATGCAACGTCGGGTGGATACACCATTCCGATGCTCTGTCCGTCCAGCGCCGCCAATTGCTATGAACTGACGATCCTGGCCTTTACGTGGGCGGAACTGTATCGAACTCCTGTCATCCTGCTGACTGACAAAGAAGTTGCCATGACTGCAGAACGCGTTGACTATGGACTGCTTCCGAAAATGGTCGCACAGGACCGGTGGATAGGGAAGCGAAACGGAGGGGAGAGATTGACGTATGGATTCGACTTCGTCCAGGAAATCCCGGCGTTTATCACCGTGGGCGGAGAGGATAAGGTGACGATAACGGGCTCAGCACATGACAAGTCCGGAAGGTTGCAGAAGAACTCTCCCGAAACCCTCGAAGTCCTTAGGCACCTTGAAGAGAAGATCCGGTGGCGGGAAAAGGATTTCGGCGTGGTGAATGCCGACCTTCAACCGGGAGCAGAGACTCTCATCATCAGCTATGGCATAACAAGCCGTGCCGCGGCTGAAGCTGTCCGATTTGCAAGAAAGCAGGGCAATCGGGTTTCGTTCCTTGGTATTCAATCGTTATTTCCAGTGCCCAAAGACCGCATCAAACACGCACTTGAAGGGGTCAAGACAGTTTATGTCGCAGAAGAGAACATGACCGGGCTTTATCGCTCCGTACTTGCCTCGCTTTGGGAAGGGCGGACCGTCAAAGGGATCAATAAGATAGGATCAATGATCACTCCCCAGGAGGTTCTTTCTGCGGTCAAGGAGGCGGCATAGCTTCATGGAAACCCTCACTGCCTCCGTGCAATCCTCGTATTTGGTAGATCAGCCGGTGTTCCCCTTCTGCAAGGGCTGCGGGCACACGTCGGTCCTGCGAAAACTCAATGAGGCGCTGGTTTTCCTCCAACTCGCCCCGGAGCATACCGTACTCGTCACGGATATCGGCTGTATCGGCCTGGCGGACAAGATGTTCCGCGACATCCACACCGTTCACACGACGCACGGCCGGTCGACCGCGTTTGCAACCGGTATTGCTCTTGCCGACAGCGTCCTGGCCGACAAGAAGCTCAAAGTCATAGTTCTCATCGGAGACGGCGGCGCGATGATCGGCCTGCAACATCTTGTGCATGCCGCGATGCTCAATGTTGACGTCACGGTGCTCATCTGCAACAACTTCGTTTACGGAATGACAGGTGGACAGGGATCCGCGTTGACGCCGGAATGCTTTGTCACCTCGACAACACCTCACGGGAACATCGTCCCCCCGGTGGATCTTTGTGAAATCCTTCGTCACAGCAATGCTCCGTTTATCGCGCGTGAGCTTGCAACGGACAAGTCCCTCGCGGCAACTTTCAGCGATGCCATTGCTTCTCCCGGTTTTGCCGTAGTGGAAATTCTCGAACTTTGCACGGAGTATGCGGTCCGAAACAACAAACTCAACGGCGAGACCCTTCTGGAGATCGCGGGCCAGCATCATTGGAAACTCGGAAGACTCGTGGAGCGCAAGGACCGCAAGATGTACCACGAACGCCACGAAAAATCCGTGAACCTGGAAACAAAGAAGGACGGTGAATCATCGGGGGAAAGCCAGCAGTCATTTTCGCTGCGTCACCCCGTGAGTGTTGTCATTGCAGGGAGTGCCGGGGAGCGCGTCCAGTCATCTGCGGCGCTTGTTTGTGAAGCGGCGATTCACAACGGCGGTTTTGCGACTCAAAAGAACGATAATCCTGTTACCCAGGGTTCGGGTTTTTCGTTATCAGAATTCAGGATCAGTCCGCATCCCATCGGATATACAGGAATTACGGAGCCCGATGTCCTGATCGCAACATCGGAAGAAGGGTGGAGGGAAGTTGCGGCACAGGGATTGCTCCAAAAACTGGGACCGGCATCACGGGTGTATGTCGATGAAACGGTGACGATCCGCATGAACGACCCGAGAATAGAGCAAAAGCCTTTTCGTTCGGTTCTTGGTCCAAAAGCGGCAGCTCTCGGCTCGTTGTTGTGGTTGGCAAAGGAAAGAGGTTTTTTGCCTTTTGCGCAGCTGATTTCCATAGCGGAAAGAAAATACGGGAGGGAATATGCTGCCGGGATCGAAAAGGGGAGCGCGGAATTGTGAGCGCATGGAGCAACCATTGAAAACAACCGGACAATCTTTCGATAAGAAATCAAACGATCCCATTAAAGTCCTCATTCGAGAACACAATGAAGGACTTGAGCGCCTGGCAGTGCTTGAAAATGCGGCGGAGTCCATCAAACTACACGGATTTTCGCCTGAAGCGTTCGAGCAAATTGCCGAGACGATCCGCTGGCTGAACACGGAAGTGCGGAGACATACACAGATTGAAGAGAAGTTCCTGTTTCCGTTGATCGATCGTCACATGAGATCGCTCGCAGAACAGGTACGCGGTGAACATCGGGATCTTTGGGACCTGTTCAACGACCTTCTTCGTGTAGTAAAAGACGTCGAGGAAGGCCGATTGCACGGGACATCCATCCGCGACATCGTTGCCATTGTGAGGTCCATCGTTGAATTGCTCAGGGCCCATGTGCGGAGGGAGGATACCATGGTATTTCCTGCCGTAAAGCAGTTGTTGACCAAGGACGAGTATGACGAACTCCTGGTCGGAATATCGAAGTCATTTTCCTGATCTTAGGAATTTCGCTTCCATCCCTGCAAAACCCCGTTTCCATCCCCCCACAAATTCAGATGAAATTCACCGGTTTTAGGTGGCACAAGGTTTGCGAGTCTCCCGGCGACAGGATTGGGAATAGCCCGTCCGCGTGGGGGCTCGCGCGAACTAGAACCTCCTAAAAAGGAGATCGTCATGCAACGCATCCTGAAAAAAGCAACGGAGTTCTTCGATGTACCGGTCGATCTGAAGAGCCGGTTCATGATCCTGGCCGGAGCGTTGCTGGTGGTGCCAACGTTCATAGTACCGCTATGGCAGTTCAAATTTGAATCGGATCGTTATCCTGATGGACTCACGTTGGATGTCTATGTTCACACGATCGAGGGGGGAACGGAAAGCGACCTTTTGGAGATCAATGCATTAAACCACTACCTCGGGATGCAATCCATCGAAGAGGACGAGATTCCGCAATTCAACTGGTTCCCGTTTCTTCTCGGTGTTACCATTATGCTTGCTTTGAGGGTGATCGTTATCGGCAAGATGTCGAAACTGATCGATCTGTTCTTTTTTACGGTGTACCTCGAGGGATTTGCCTTCTGGAGTTTCTGGACCATGATTCTGGATTATGGCGCGAGGATCACTCCGTTTGCAACCGTGCATATTGAGCCGTTTGTTCCGCCGTTGTTGGGGAGCATCAGTATCGCCAACGTGCAAATGACCAGCGGCCCCAATTGGGGAGTCCTGTTCCTCGTCCTTGTTCCAATGGCTTTTCTCGCGGCCGTTTGTTTTTCTCGGAGATCCTGGAATCTCGAACACCAACCCCGGAAGGACTACATAGGATAACCCATGAGTGTCATTTTCAGCCGTCAATGTGAATATGCTCTTCAGGCCGTCGTGTTTCTCGCGCTGAAACAGAATGGTGAAATGACGCCGATTAAGGAGCTTTCAAAGAAACTCGATATCCCCTATCACTTTCTCGGGAAAATCCTTCAGGACCTTACCTACAAGGGACTCTTGATTTCGCTGAAAGGACCGACCGGCGGATTTAAACTCGGGATGCCGGCGAAAGAGATCACGCTCGCTCGCATCGTTGACGCGATTGACGGAATGGGATTTTCGACGAACTGTGTTCTGGGGTTTGCCGAATGCTCCGGAGAGAAACCTTGTGCGGCGCATGTGGAGTGGAAGGAGCTTCGAGAACGTATCCTTTCGATGTTGATGAACAAGAACATTCTCGAGGTTGCTGCGGACATGCATAAGCCCGAGTACCAACTGAGGTAGGTTTTTTTTGAGATAGATTCAGACTCAATCATCTGAAAATACCGTAATAGAATAAATTACGATGAAAAAGATACCACCGGAATTAAGAAGGCGCAAGATCAAGTTCAACATCGAACCCGTTTGGTATAAGCGGCTTGTTTGGAGGTTGAAGGAAGATTCGCAATTTCTGCGCTCCGCCATCCAGCTGACATTTGTTTTGCTATGCATTTGGATCGGATTTGAATTCCATCTGTTCGTTCAGTGGGGGGAATCGGGCGGTATGGAAGAATTTGTGGAACGTCCGCCGGGAGTAGAAGGATTTCTCCCGATCAGCGCCCTGATGAGCATTTCGTACTGGCTGCAGACCGGCATCATCAACAACATCCACCCGGCATCCATCTTCATTCTTCTGGCGATCATTGCCGTCAGCGTCCTTTTGAAGAAGGCATTCTGCAGCTGGCTTTGTCCCGTCGGCACACTCAGCGAATCCCTTTGGCTCCTCGGGCAAAAGATCTTTCGAAAAAACCTGCCAGTCACCCCATGGCTTGATTATCCGCTCCGTTCTCTCAAATACCTCATTCTGTTCTACTTTGCGTACGCTGTGTTCTCGATGGATGCACAGGCGCTCGGAAATTTCATTTACAGTCCCTACAACAAAGTTGCCGACATCAAAATGTACCTGTTCTTCGACGAGATCTCGTCGTTTGCGTTGTGGACGATCCTGATTCTTGCGGGGCTTTCTGTCGTTATCAAGAACTTCTGGTGCCGGTATCTTTGTCCTTACGGAGCCCTCCTGGGAATCGCCAGTTTTTTCAGTCCCCTCAAGATCACACGGGAAAAATCGACGTGCATCGACTGCGAGCTCTGTACGAAGGCCTGCCCGTCTTCCATCAAGGTTCATAAGCCCGGGAGGATCTGGAGTGACGAATGTACGAGTTGCATGTTGTGTGTGGAGGCCTGCCCCGTGAAGGAGACCCTTGTGATGAAATCCTCCCGGCGGAAAGCAAAATCGGTGCCGTCATGGGTCTTCGGAGCCCTGATCGCCGGAATCTTCATGGGCGCAACGGGCCTTGCAATGCTGACCGGAAACTGGCAGAACGCGATTTCGCGGCAGGAGTACGAACGTCGCTTCAAGGAATTGAATGCGCCCGTGTATCAGCACTTTCGCGGAGAAGTACCGGCATACGGACCTCATGACTGAGCGCATCAATAATATTGGCGGCAATTCCCTTGAGGCCTCCAACCCTGAAACTTCCGAAGATCTGGTTATCATAGCGAGAGCAAAAGAGAGATGAAGAAGAATTCAATAAACAATCAGAAGGAAACAAATCCCATGCATCGATTTCAAGATTCAACACTCAAATCCATTGTCACAGAGGACTATCGTGCCGCGGCAATTTTCGAGAAATATTCTTTGGATTTCTGCTGTGGAGGCGGCATTAGAATAGATCAGGCATGTTCTCAGAAACAGGTGGATCCATCCCTTGTGTATGCGGAATTGGCCGAGTTGGTGCAGCGGCCGAACGGCAACACGCCGCATTTTTCGGCATGGCCTTTGGACGAACTCATCGACTATATCGTGAACGTCCACCATCGATACGTACGCGAGGCAATTCCTGTTCTTTCCGCGCACACGCAGAAGGTCGCGAAGGTTCACGGAGAACGCCATCCGGAAGTCATCGCCATCGCACGCCATTTCGAAACCGTCGCACGGGATATGATGGCTCACATGATGAAGGAAGAGCATGTGCTCTTTCCCTTCATCGAGGAACTGGTGAAGGCGAAACGAGACGGCGGGGTATTTCGGCCGCCTCCGTTTGGTGGCGTGCAGAATCCCATTCGGATGATGGAAGCCGAACACAAGGCCGCGGGAGACGAACTCTCAAGCGTCCGATCGCTGACCAACAACTATGTTCCGCCCGCAGATGCATGCATGACTTACCGCGTGAGCTTTCAGGAACTGCAGCAGTTTGAGGAAGATCTTCATCGGCACGTACATCTTGAAAACAACATCCTCTTTCCAAAAACGACTGTACTCGAAGAAGAACTACTGTCTTCGCTTCGTGCCGTGAATGGCTAGCAAGGGGAATGTGCAGAACTGAAATGATTCGGGAAAATGTAGATCAATCAACGCGGAATTGGGTATCTGGCCTGGGGAAGGCAGGCCGGGTGATTCCTGAAGCTGGGAAGAAGTATTTCAGACATTCTTATCTGTGAGAATCATCAGCCAATCTTTTAAGCGATATTGGCAAAAAGGGGTCATAAAAACAGATAAATCTATCTGAATTATGGTACGAAACTTGCGCCCATTCGAAAACCAAAGTCTCGCCCATGCCTGAAAAATACAACATCAAGATCCCCGACAAGGAATTCTGGAAGAACCTTGTCCCTTGTCAGATTGGCTGTCCCATCCATACTGATGCAGGGCGGTACGTTCAACTGATCGCCGAAGGAAAGGACAAGGAGGCGTATCTCACCGCACGTTCTCCCAATCCGTTTGCCAGCGTCTGCGGCCGCGTGTGCGCGGCGCCCTGCGAGGACTGGTGCCGACGGGGCAAAATTGACGCTCCTGTCAGCATCCGTGCGTTGAAGCGCTTCGTGACGGAAAAATTCGGCATTGAGTCGCTCGACCCCGACGCGCAGGATGCTCTGTTCGAGGGGGCGGATGAACCTGGCAACAAATGGGCATGGCACCTTCCGAACCAGATCGAAGCCAGGAAGAACATTGTCAAAGACAAAAAGGTCGCAGTGATCGGGTCCGGCCCTTCGGGGCTTTCCTGTGCACACGATCTCGCCCTCATGGGATATCAGGTGACGATCTTCGAAGCAACAGGTGTGGCGGGAGGAATGCTGCGGCATGGAATTCCTGAATACCGGCTTTCCCGATCACTGATAGACAAAGAAATCGAAAAGATCGCTTCTCGCGGCGTCGAAATTCGGTATAACACTCCCGTCAGCAAGGAATTCGGATTAAGTGAGATCAGGAAGCAAGGCTTTGAGGCCGTTTTCATTTCTGTCGGAACGCAGAAGGGAAGGGACCTGGCCCTCGAAGGTTCGAATCTTGATGGAGTGGTGAAGGCCATCGACTATCTCCTGAATGTCAACAACGGCTATCGTGTCAATCTGGGGAAAAAAGTTCTTGTCATCGGAGGCGGATTTGTTGCTTTCGATGCCGCCCGGACGGCCTTGCGCGGAGCAGATCCGGATCAGTCCTCCCTTCATGAAGCGGTCGATGCAGCAAGGACGGCAGTACGCGCGGGAGCGCAAGAAGTACACATTGCCAGCCTGGAGTCCTTCGCGGAAATGCCGGTCCTTCGTACGGTACAGGGTCACGAGGAGTTCGAGGAGGCGAAGAAGGAAGGTGTGGTGTTTCACCCTCAGCGCGGTCCGCGGAAATTCATCGGTGAAAAAGGCAAGCTCAAGGGCGTGGAATTCGTAAATGTACAACGCACGTACGACGAGAACGGCAGATTCAATCCGGTTTACGATGAAACGGTCAAAGAGGTGTTTGAGGCAGATTCTGTCATTCTTGCGATCGGCCAGCAGGCGGACCTGGAGTTCTTGAAACCTTCAGACGGGGTCGAGCTCACACCGGCCCGGCTTGTCAAGATTGATCCTCAGTCGCTTGCGACAACCGCACCCGGCGTGTTTGCAGGAGGCGATGTGGCGTTCGGGCCGCGCAACATTATCGATGCCGTCGCGAACGGGAAAAAAGCAGCCCTTTCCATGGACGAATACCTCCGAAAGCAGTCCTCTGTTCCGGTGTTCGAGCTTTCCATCGAGAAGATTCCCACCAGAGTGTTCACGCGCCCCGAAGATTTCGAGCAACATCCGCGCGAAGCTGCTCCGACGATCAATCTGAATCGGCGGACCGGGATCTCGGAAGTGGAATCCGGATACACGGAAGAACAGGCACGGCGCCAGGCAGAACGCTGCCTCGCATGCCACGTCCAGACCATCTATGATCCCGAAAAATGTGTCATGTGCAACCGTTGTGTTGATATTTGTCCCGAATACTGCCTGAAACTCGTCCCGTTGGCGGATCTCGGACTCGCGGAGGCAGAGAAAGCGAAACTCATCGAGCATTATCAGGTCGACCCGTTCCAACAAGCCACCGCGATGATCAAGGATGATGAGACGTGCATTCGGTGCGGATTGTGTGCCGTCCGATGTCCGACGGACGCGATGACCATGGAGGTGTTTTACTATGATGAAAAAGAAGTGGTGAACAGTAAACAGTGAACCGTAAACCCACTATAAATCCAATGAAGGCTCTCAAGAATTTCTTTCGGAAAAGCGACGATAAGGCAGACGAATCCCGCCGTTCGTTTCTGCACAAGGTCGGATTTGGCGGAATGCTGGCTGGGATAGCGGGATTTGCCTACCAGTCCGTCCGGTCTCTTGTGCCGAACGTCCTGTACGAACCCGCTGCCAGATTCAAGGTGGGTCTACCTGATCGGATCGCCGACGGCATGACGTTTCTCGAGGACAAACGGCTCTACGTTTTCAAAGAAGGAAAATCGTTCTACGCCATCTCGGGCGCTTGCACGCATCTCGGTTGTACTGTGAAGTATGCGAAACTCAACAAGCCCAAGAAAGTGGAGCTCGGCGGAGAACAAAAGGAGATCGATTTCGAATTTCATTGCCCGTGCCACGGGTCGAAATTCTACGGTGACGGGACAAATTACGCAGGCCCGGCCCCGAGTCCCCTTCATTGGTACAAACTTGAAGTCTCCCCGGATGACGGTCAGCTTGTGGTGAACATGGACGAAGAAGTGGAACAGAATTTCCGGTTAACGGTCTAAGCGCACGATCAGAAGGAGCTTATGATGCAGGTCGTTCAGGAAGCGGCAAAACTCTACAGGAAGTTGACGTGGACATGGAACCCGCCAAGCGACAAAGAGGCCGGCGACGCCATTGTCAAGAACCTCCTTCTCCATTGGTTCCCAAACAAGATCACGAAGGCAAGCCTTTCGTGGAATTACTCTCTGTGGCTGGGGACGATCTCGTTTGTTTTGTTCCTGATTCTGTGCGGAACGGGCCTCGTCCTCATGTTCCTCTATATTCCTTCCGTCGAACGTGCCTACTCGTCGGTCAAAGATATTGAATACGTAATATCGTTTGGATGGCTCCTCCGTTCGATGCACCGGATCTCGGCCCACCTGATGGTCGCGTCGGTGTTTCTGCACATGGTCCGGGTCTTTCTTACAGCCGCGTACAAGAACGGAGGCACGGTCGGATCCAACCGCCCGCTCAATTGGATCATCGGATTAGTACTGCTTATCATGACGCTTCTCCTTTCGTTCACGGGGTACCTTCTTCCCTGGGACCAGCTTGCCTTCTGGGCCATTACCGTCGGCACAAACATCGCCAGTTCAGCTCCTCTGGTTGGTGAATCCATCCGTTCGTTCCTGCTGGGCGGGTCGACGATCGATCAGAATGCCCTGATCCGGTTCTATGTTCTCCATGTTTTCTTCCTGCCGGTCATCGTGTTGTTCCTGTTTTCCTATCATATGTGGCGCGTGCGCAAGGACGGCGGGCTTGCCGCCGCTGACCGTGACGCATTGAATCAAAAGCCTGAGAAGCTGGCTCCTGTGAAGGCAAAGACATACTCTCTTCTTGGCATCACGAACGGCTCAACGGTTCATGTTCAGAATACCATGGTCAACGAGGAAAAAGATACAGTAGCGTCGAGTCCGAACCTTCTGCGGAGAATTCTCATCGTTTCTATCCTCACTTTTATCGCCGTCGTTATCCTGGCCATTGTATTCCGCGCCCCCCTCGAGGCGGCAGCGAATCCTTCGGAAACGCCGAACCCGGCCAAAGCACCCTGGTATTTCCTCTGGTTGCAGGAGATCGTCACCATCAGCACCCTGAAGATCGGATCGTTCACCATCAACGGAGCTCTTATCGGCGGAATTCTGCTCCCCGGCCTCCTGATGGCGCTTGCGGTCTGGTGGCCCTACAAGGATCAGAGCGGACTGAACACCGTGGGAGTTTGGTTTGCTCCGGAGAGGAAGAAGCAGAACATGGTTTTCATCGGCATCTGCATTCTGATTATCGTATTCACCATTATCGGCACATTCCTCCGCGGGCCGTACTGGAACTTCTACTGGCCGTGGGAATCCTGGCCGGAAATGCCTGTGAAATTCTAGTGCCGTTCCAACTGAGTGATCTTGTGTATTATCAGACTGACACGAGGAGGAACGAGCACTAGCAAATGATGAACTCATTCGTCAAGAATCGGCGTACATCGGCCGGATCTGTGCAATCCGCAATCGGCGTTCAATCAGCGTAATTCAGCGAGAATCAAAATGGATCACAAAACTCCGAATACGAAGCTCTCGTTTGTCATGAGAGACCGAACGTGGCTCAGCCTCGCAGGCATTGTCCTGCTCATCATCACGGGGTTCGTCTTCTATGATTACCTCACACCTGATTGGGTCTGGTATCAGGAGGAATTCCGTCAACTCGTCGCCGAGAAGTTGGGACCCGAACGTGCACAGGCGGTGCAAACCGGATTACAGCAGATCTATGCACAGGACCTCGGCATTGCTGATCGTTGCATTACCTGCCATCAAGGTGTCGAGTGGAAAGGGCTCGAAAACGTCCCGGAGCCGTATCGGACCCATCCGAAGGGAATTCTCGAAAAACATCCGATAGCGCAATACGGATGCACGACCTGTCACGCGGGACAGGGATTTGCCACGGAAATGGGAGCCGCTCATGGCCTTGTGGAGCATTGGGAGGAACCTTTGCTTGGAAAGGAACTGGCGGATTTTTACGTCATGGGCGACAAGAAAGCCCTGATGCAAATGAATTGCAATTCCTGTCATCGGTACGACAAGGAAACAAAGGGGATGGGATTCATCAATCGGGCAAAGCAGCTTGTCACCGAGAAAGGATGCCGCGCGTGCCATGTGATCAACGGCCGCGGGGGAACTGTCGGTCCTGATCTCACCCGGGAAGGCGAGAAATCCGCCGATCAATTCAATTATGAGCGAATGAAGGGGTTTATCACGGAGTTCAGCTGGCAGGTGGCTCATCTTAAGAACCCCAAGGAGCTCGTTCCGGAAAGCGTCATGCCGAACTTCAATTTTTCAAGTTCAGACGCCCAGGGGATGGCCATGCTCGTCATGAGCTGGAAGAAGAATGACATACCGATCGAGTTCATTCCCGGCCATAATTTCCGTGACGTACCGACTGCCGCTGAACTCGAAAAGGAACAACGCATGCTCGAAGGCCCGGGTTCATTCTTTGTCAAGAAAAACTGCTTCGTGTGCCATTCCGTGTCCACGCTCGGCATCGACGCAGCGTCAGAGATCGGGCCCGACCTGGCCCTGGCCGTTGAAGACGTGCAATCACGGTTTGGGCGCACCCTCGACGATTTCCTCGAACGGCCCACCGGCACCATGGAAGTGGTACTGTCAACGATGATCACCCTGACTAAAGAAGAACGTGAGGAGGCCGTCGAAAAACTCCGGCATGCCTACGAGCTCAAAAAGAAAGAACTGGCAGCCGCGAAATCTGCAAAGAAGTAAAAAGGTAGAAAGGACATTCCTGTTATGAAACGAATTTCGATCATTGTTTTCTTCACCGCAATTCTTTTAATGCCGTATCGTGTGCAGGCACATTGCGATTCCGTCAATGGTCCCGTGGTCAAGGCGGCCAAACTGGCTCTGGAAAAGGGAGACATCACTCCTGTTTTGAAGTGGGTGAGGGAAGAGGATGAAGGCGCCATTCGTGATGCGTTCAGGAAGACTCTTCTTGTGCGGACAAAGGGCAAAGAGGCCGCCGAATTGGCTGACATCTATTTCTTTGAGACCCTGGTGAGGATCCACCGCGCAGGAGAAGGGGAGCCCTACACCGGATTGAAGTCGGCCGACCAGGAGGTTGAGCCCGGGATTGAAGCCGCCGATCATGCGATTGAGTCCGGCGATCTGAAGGGTCTTATGCGGAACCTTCACGGGAGACTCGAGGCGGAACTCCATGCACGATATGCACGGGTCGCGAAAAGCCGCAAGAAGGCTGACGCAGATGTGCAATCCGGGCGAGTGTTCGTCGCCGACTATGTGAGCTTCATCCATTATGTGGAAGGACTATTCCTGGCGGCACAGGGCGGCGGGCATGGAATGCCGGTCGGGAATGGCGAAAGTCACCAACATCAATGAATTATCGGAACAACACTGTAACAACACACCAAAACATCTCAGAAGGAGACCCAGCATGAAAACAACAATCACGATGGTGATGGCGGCGCTTCTGGTGGCCATGCTTATCATCGGTTGCGGCGGCGAGCCGAAAGGCCGCGGCGGCACGCGCAGCGATGTCCAGGAAGCGGCCATAGCGACGTATGTCGCCCCTGGAGACTTGGACGAATACTATATCTTCAAATCCGGCGGCCATTCCGGTCAGGTCTTTGTGTACGGCATCCCGTCCATGCGGCATCTTGCCACGTTGCCCGTCTTCTCACCGTATCCGGCCACGGGGTACGGATTCGATAAGGAATCAAAAGAGATGCTTGGCGAATTCACATGGGGCGACGCTCATCACCCCTCGCTCAGCGAGACGAACGGCGACTATGACGGCCGCTGGCTGTTTATTTCCGACAATGCGAACAACCGCATGGCGCGGATCGACCTTCGTGATTTCAAGACCAAGCAGATCTTCGGCCCCATTCCCAATGTTTCCGGAAACCACTGCTCATCGTTCGTCACGGAAAACACCGAATATGTGCTCGCCGGATCGCGGTTTTCCATTCCGCTCCCCCGCGGGACCTACGAAAAAATTGAAGATTATGCGACCAAGTTCAAAGGTGTCGTCGCCGGCATCAAGGTCGACCAGAAATCCGGCGCCATGACGCTTGGCTGGGAAGTCCTGATGCCTCCGTTCAACTATGATCTCGGTGATGCCGGAAAAGGGCCAAGCGCAGATTGGGGATTTTGGACATGCTACAATGCGGAACGTGCGACGGGTAAACTTGAAATAACCGCATCGCAAAAGGACAGGGACTACGTTGTTGCCGTGAACTGGAAAGAGGCGGAGAAAGCCATCCAGGCCGGTAAATTCAAGAACCTTGACGGCGCAAAGGTCATTGATCCCAAGGACGCGGAGGGAGTGGTATATCTCCTGCCTGCCGGAAAGTCGCCCCACGGAGTGGATGTCAGCCCCGACGGTAAATACATTGTTGCCAGCGGGAAACTCGCCAGCATCACCACGGTGTTCAGTTTTGAAAAAATGCTGACAGCGATTTCGAAGAAAGATTTTACGGGAAACGAAGACGGGATCCCCGTTCTGAATTATGATTCCGTGAAAGAAGCGGAAGTGAATGTCGGCCTGGGTCCCTTGCACACACAGTTTGACGACAAGGGGTTTGCCTATACTTCGTTGTTTGTCGAAAGCGCCATCGCAAAATGGCAGATGGGCACCTGGGAAGTTGTCGACAAGATTCCGATATCCTACAATGTTGGGCACTTGACCGCAGCAGAGGGCGACACAAAGAATCCGGATGGAAAGTATCTCATCTCGCTGAACAAGCTCTCTCACGGCCGTCACCTCAGCGTGGGGCCCTCTCAGCCGGAATCATCGCAATTGATCGATATCAGCGGTGAAAAAATGAGCCTGCTCTACGATGCGTTCACAGAACCGGAACCGCATTATGCCCAGATCATCAAGGCAGATAAACTGAATCCGATCGAAGTCTACCCCAAAGAAGAGAACAAGCATCCGAAGGCAATTTGGGATATCAAGGATGCGAAGATCGTGAGGAATGGCAGGAATGTTGAAGTGTACATGATAGCCGTCCGTTCAAGTTTCGATCCGTGGAAGATCGAAGTAAATCAGGGGGACAAAGTCACGATCTATCTGACCAATATCGAACAAACAACAGACGAACTTCATGGTTTTGGACTCAACGAATACAACATCAACGTTGTGGCAGATCCGGGTGAAACAAAGGTCATCGAATTCGTTGCCAACAAGAAGGGCGTGTTCCCGTTCTATTGCACGAACTTCTGTTCGGCGCTTCACCAGGAAATGCAGGGATATTTGCTCGTGAAGTAGGCGTTCTTCATTTCCTCCACTCTGCACTCTCCCCTGATTGGCAGGGGAGAGCGGGGGCAGGAGGCAAACCACAAGGTGCTTTCATGCAACGGTATCTCGAAAAAGCGACTTCATTCTTTGAAATTCCCATCGACCTCCGCAGCCGGTTGTTAATTATTGCCGCGGCATTCATGCTGGTCCCGACGTATGTTCTGCCCCTCTGGAACTTGACGCTTTATTCCAATCAATTTCGTGACGGACTGTCCCTGAACATCTACTCGTACAAACTTGAAGGAGCAAAAACGCCAAACCGCGACGACCTCAAAGAGATCAATTCGCTGAATCACTACATCGGCATGCGGCCTCTCTTGGAGGAAGATTTCACCGAATTCCAATGGATCCCCTTTGTGATCGGCGGCGTCATACTCCTGGCCTTACGGGCGGTTGTTTTCGGAAAAATGTCCAAGCTCGTGGACCTGTTTGTCCTGTTTTCCTATTTTGGTGCGTTTTCCTTGTGGAGTTTCTACCACAAACTCTATCTGTACGGCCATGAACTCGATCCGACCGCGGCCGTCACGGTGCCACCGTTTACACCCCCTATGTTCGGCCATGAAACCATGGCCAATTTTGAAGTGTACAGTTATCCCGGGGCGGGATCCTATTTCATGGCCATCGTGCCGCTCATCTTCCTTGCAGCGATGTGGCTCTCAAGGAAGTCATGGATCAATGCGAAAAGGATAACCGCCGCATGAAGTCGTTTCTGTCGATGCTTCCGAAAGAACACGGGGCCTGGGCGGTTTTCTTCGTGCCCATGATCGTTGGAACGGTAATAGCAGAACAACTGTCGGCCAACCTGATCCTCCTGTTCTTTTCTTCAACGGGGTTCTTCCTCGCCTATCAGCCTATTCTGGTCCTGTTTCGTCAGGCTCCTTCGGATGATAAACTGCATGCGGCGCGGACGTGGGGTCCCGTGTTCCTCTTGTGGGTTGCCATTCCCGGTTTGTTTTTGCTTATCCAGGGTTTCTGGCTTCTGCTGCTGATCGGAGCCCTTGGGGCGGCCTCACTTCTTGTGAATTTCTCTCTCACCCGCAACAAGCCGAAATCCATTGCCTCCGATCTTGTTGCAGTGATCGGTCTGACTATGACCGCCCCGGCTGCCATCTATGTGCTCACCGGCAGACTGCAGATGGACGCTCTTCTCGTGTGGGTACTGAACGTGCTGTTCTTCGGATCGAGCGTCTTTTATGTCCACATGAAAATCAGGGCCACGGGCTTGAAAAGGGAACTGCTGACGTTGCGCGAACGATTTCTGATCGGGCATATGAACATCCTCTATCATCTGGCTGTCCTTGCAATTCTCGTCACCCTCGTGCAGGCGCACTATACTCCATCGCTCGCATTCGTGGCGTTCATTCCGGTTTCCCTGCACGCTTTCATTGGAACGGTGCGGCTCTCGCCACGCGTTCGCTTCAAGAAGCTCGGCTTTCTTCTGTTGGGCCAATCAATTGTGTTCGCAATTCTCATCAGTCTCACTTTTGTCGAATCGTGAAGACTCTCGCTATCCATATCCTCCTCGTTCTGACGGCAGTCGCAACGGCTCAGGAACCGGCCATTGTCTCGCCCATTCAAGTCCTCATTGACCGCGCCCTCCCGGGTGACACGATTATCGTGACTGAAGGGACGTATGTTGGTGGTATCGACATTTCGAAGCCACTGGCCGTCATTGGAATCAATCGACCCGTATTGCAGGGATCCGGAAACGGTAGTTGCATCACCATCTCAGCGTCGGGATGCACTGTCCGCGGGTTCACGATCGAGCGGAGCGGCAATAATCTGATGCGGGAGGATGCGGGAATTCTGGTTCGATCCAATGGCAACAGGATCGAGGGAAACGAACTTCGCAATATCCTTTTTGGGATTTATCTCCTTGAAGCAGACTCCAATTTCATTGTTCGCAATACGATCATCGGCCGCGGTCATCTCGATTATGGCCAGCGGGGGAGCGGGATCCATATCTGGAATTCCCACGAGAACAACTTTGAAGGAAACGTCATCCGCGATGCGAGAGATGGCTTCTATATCCAATATGCCAACCGGACGAGAATCGATAACAACACGGTAACCAATACGCGCTACGGCCTTCATTACATGTATGCAGATTCCAACACATTCTCGTACAACAGGTTCTCGCATAATGTCGCGGGGGCGGCCATTATGTATTCACGGGCTATCCGTTTTCGTCACAATGTCTTTTCGCATAACAGGGGATTTGCCTCATACGGGATCCTTTTTCAGGACTGCCATGACGTCGTCGCTGATTCCAATGTGATTGCAGACAATGCGGTAGGGATGTTTTTCGAAGCGTCTACGGTGAATGTGTTCCGTCACAATATCATCGCGCAAAATGACGTCGCGCTCCAGATATTCCAAAATTCTGCCGGCAACCTTTTTGCAGGCAACAACTTCATCGACAACCTGAGCCCTCTGACCATCGTTGGAAAGCGAACCGATACACGATGGAGCGCAGACAAATCGGGAAATTACTGGAGTTCCTACGCCGGCTATGACCTCGACGGCAACGGGATCGGGGACATTCCGATGAAGATTCAGAATGCCTTCAATTATCTTGAAGGCAGGACTCCGAACCTCCGTTTGTACCTCTACAGCCCTGCTTCTCAGGCGCTCGCGGTTGCCGCTTCGGCATTTCCGATCATTGATGTGAACCGTGAAGTCGATGAGTTTCCGCTTGTGTATCCTGTTGACGTTGGTTCGATGCCTGCTCTGAGGATGGCGCTGGAACCCGAAGCTCAGAAACCCCGGCCTTCTTTTTTGACAGGCGCGGCCGTCGCGGCCGCTATCATCGGTCTGGCGTTTGTCGGTGTGATGCAAAGGAGAAGGAAATGATCAGGATTGAGCATCTGACGAAACGATACGGCGCCTTTACGGCTGTCGATGACGTTTCTCTTCACGTCAAAACCGGCGAAGTCTTCGCATTCCTCGGCCCAAACGGAAGCGGGAAGACGACCACGATGAAATCCATCGTGGGGTTGAATGTTCCAACATCGGGACGCATTCTCGTGAACGGCCTTGACATGCAGCGGGAGCCCAGGAAGGCTCGTGCCTTTATCTCGTACCTGCCGCAGCGGGTGGTCTTTCCGGACAATCTCACGGCCAGGGAAATCATACGGTTCTATGCGGACGTTCGGGGAATCGCAAGAGAATTCGCCGACCAGGCCCTCACATCGGCGCAGTTCAATGGGTTTTCCGACAAGCAGGTCGGAGCGTTTTCAGGAGGAATGATCCAGCGTCTCGGGCTTGCCGTGGTTGCGATGCCGGATGCGCCGGTACTTCTTCTGGATGAGCCGACGGCAAGCCTGGATCCCATGGGTGTCAAACGGTTCCGCGAATTTGTCCTTGAGCAGAAAGCGAAAGGGAAGACGGTGATCTTTTCCACCCATCTCCTTCCGGAAGCAGAGCAGCTTGCGGACCGCGTCGGCATTATTGTCGGGGGCAAACTGGTTGGCCTTGAATCGATCGAAGATCTCAAAACAACGTTCCTGAGAAACGGGACCATTGAGGACATGTATTTGCATTATATCGGGAGTTCCGAACATGAAGAACATTAGATGGCTCATCCATCCGCTGATGGCTGTGCTTCTGTCGGCTTCAGGATGCTCTTTCACCGACGTGAAGCCGGTGGACCTCTATCCGGAAGATTCCTGTGCACAATGCCGCATGGCGGTTTCCGATCCTGCATTCGCGTCGCAGATCATCACCGAGGACAGCGAAGTGTTCAAATTCGACGATCTCGGATGTCTCGAGAACTATCGGAAGAAGAATCCAGATGTGAAGGTCCGGGCGACCTTTGTTTCGGATTACGAATCAAAAACGTGGCTGCCGTTGGAAAAAAGCGTCATTGTGAAAACGGGTATCAGTACACCGATGGGATCGGGAAAACTTGCATTCGCGGACTCGGGAAGAGGTGTTGCGTTCGCGAAGGACAATCCGCCTGATATATCGGAAAACGAAACGGGTTGCGGAGCCGAATGCTGTTCGGGAAGCTGATATGAATCGTTCCGTCATGTTCACCATCGCAAAGCAGGAGTTCACGATCAACGTCCGTAACAAGTGGATTGTTATCTTTGCCCTGGTGTTTGGTGCGCTGGTTGTCAGCATCTCATACTTCGGAATGCTCGCCGAAGGGTTTTCAGGGATGCAAAATTTCACGCGGACATCGGCAAGTCTGCTGAACCTTGTATTGTACATCGTCCCGTTGGTTTCATTGACGATGGGGACACTCAGCTTTACCGGCGACAAAGGATCGACGGAGTTGTTGTATTCGCAGCCGGTATCCCGAAGTGAAGTCGTTACGGGAAAACTGTTCGGTTTGTTTTTGGCGATCACCTCTGCGACGGTCATCGGATTTGCCGCTGCCGGGATTATTGTTGCTGCCGGAAACGGGACGGAAGGCCTCCTGCAATTCGGAATCTTCGTTTTCCTGTCGCTTGCGCTCTCGCTTGTTTTTTTGTCGCTGTCCGTTGCCGTTGCCACCATGAATCGCCGCAAATCCAAGTCCTTCGGCATCGCTCTCTTCCTTTGGTTCTTCTTTGTACTCTTTTACGATCTCATGACCATCGGCGGAACGCTGCTTTTAAAAGGGCAGACCGCAAACACGTTCCTGTTCCTTTCCTTATTCGGAAATCCGGTCGACATGGTCCGGGTTGCCACCCTGATCTCGCTCGATAATGTAACCATCTTTGGGGCGGCCGGGGCTGCCATGCTGAGGTTTCTGGGAGGGACGGAGATGAGCATTCTGCTGCTAGTGCTTGGGTTGACCGTCTGGATCCTCCTCCCACTGGGAATTACCAACCGCATTTTGAAGAAACAGGATATCTGATTCTTTCTCCGTCGCCCTTTTTTGCCGGTTCTCTCGAGGCATGATTTGTGTTACTGGTAAGGTCATGACTCCCCGCGAACGCATGAAAACGGCTATGGATCTTGGAATCCCCGATCGGGTTCCGGTGATGTGCCAGCTCAGTGTCGGGCACATGATTCTGCAATTGGGTGTGTCGCCCGTGGAATTCTGGTACGACGGCGATATCTTTGCTGTGGGATTGATCCGCTTGAGAGAGATCTACCATTTCGACGGAATTCTTGTCAGCCTCCACGGCCATGATCCGAACTGGCGGGAGAAGATACGATCCCGGGAAAAAACATCCGACGGAGAAATCGTAACCCTGGCGGACGGAAGTCGCATGATTCATCCTCCCAACGATCTTCCCCGTCCCTCGACACCATCCCGGAAAGATCCGGCCGCTCTTCACGACCCCGTCCTGCCGACAAACCTTGATTACATTCCGGTCTCGCAAGGACTTCGCTTCCTTATCAACACAACAACGCGCTTCGACATTTTCAAAACAATTCGCCAAAAGGCCGGATCGGAATTCTCGATTCACGGTGAGGTTACATCTCCCTTTGACTATTACCTCGACCTCGTCGGCCACGAACAAGGGCTTGTCGGACTTCTTGAATCTCCCGACCGCGCAGTGCAGATCCTCTCACACTATGGTCACCTGGTGAGCCGCCTCGCTTCGGAAATGTGCGATGCGGGTGTCGACGCCATCAAGATATCCTCGCCGTTTGCCGGGGCCTCGTTTATTTCGCCCGAGATGTACAGAACATTCGTCATTCCGTGTGAAGCAGAAATTGCCAAAGCCGTTCGGCAAAAGAACGTCCATGTCTACCTCCATACCTGCGGATCCATAAGCGACAGGCTGGAGCTCATGTTTGCATCCGGAGTGAGTGGAATTGAATGCCTTGATCCGCCGCCCTTGGGAAATGTCGAACTGGAAGAAGCAAAGATGAGATTGCGCGGGCGGGGATTTATCAAGGGAAACATTGATTCCGTGAATACCCTTCTTGCCAAAGGTTCGGTGGAAATCCTCGCGGATGCCAGAAAGAGGATTGAAATTGGGAAGCAACACGGAGGTTACATTCTGAGTACCGCCTGCTCTGTGGCCCCGGGAGTTGAGAGGGGCAAGCTTCGATTGTTACGCGAGGCCGTCGAACTATGGGGATAGCTCGCGTGCTTCCCTGCCTTTCTCATCCTGAGACACAAGCTATTCATGCTGCCGATCCGCCTCATTGCTTGATTTCAGCGTCGCCGTTTTCTACCTTTGCAGCGTCGGGGGGATGATTCCTTATGAACCCCCTGCAAGTCATATCGGTCGCTGTTCTTCGTGCGGTTCTAAAAATCCGGGGATTATTCCAATCCACCTCCGCCCCTTCGCTGGTTCGAGGCGAACAGGGATCCCCTGATTCCCTCCTTCTTACTCTCCTGGAGCATGCAAGCGATTTCGTTACGGTGCTGAACGCTCACGGCACGATCATGTTCGAAAGTCCTGCAGTGATGAGACTTCTCGGGTATCCCCAGAAAGATATTGTGGGGCGTAATGTCTTTGATTTCATCCATGACGATGATTTTCAACGTGTGCTCAAGCAGTTTAACACGGTCTTGAAAACTCCCGGATTCACCACCAATCTGCAATGCCGGTTTCGGCACCAGAACGGCTCATGGCGAGTGCTCGATGTAACAGGGACAAACTTGTTGCATGATCCTGCGGTACGGGGGATCGTTGTAAACTCGCGGGACATCACGGAGCAGGAGAAGGCCCAAAAGGAAAAGAAGCTGCTCAGCTATGCCCTTCAAAGCATCTCCGAGGCAGTTGTCATCACCGATCTGGACGAGACCATCCTCTTTGTGAATGACGCGATGCTGAAAACGTACGGATACGAGCGGAAAGAGATCCTCGGCCAAAACAATGAAATTCTCCGTTCACCGCGCAACCAGGGTGAGTTGGGGCAGGTGATTCACAAGGCGACGTTGACTGAACACTGGTCGGGGGAACTTATCCACCGGAGAAAGGATGGAACGGATTTTCCGGTACAATTGTCCACCGGCGTGATTCGCGACGAGGAAGAAAATGCTGTCGCCCTGATAGGAGTTGTGCGTGATATCACGGAAAGAAAAAGAACCGAGGAGGATCTGAACAAAACTCTCTCCTTGCTGACTGCCACGTTGGAATCCACGGCTGACGGAATCCTCGTCGTCGATAACGATGGGCACATCCTGAGTTTCAACAAGCAATTCGCGGGAATGTGGAGGATCCCACCCGAGATTCTCGGGTCCGGAAACGATGAGAGCGCTTTGCAATTTGTTGTCAGCCAATTGAAGGACCCTGACGCATTTCTGAGCAAAGTCAAAGAACTGTACAGCCGCCCCGATGCCGAAAGCTTCGACACGATCGAGTTTAACGATGGGAGGTTCTTCGAGCGGTTTTCCAAACCACAGCAAATCGGTGGAGCGAGTGTGGGCCGTGTCTGGAGTTTTCGCGACGTGACGGAACAAAGGCAGGCCGAGGCGGCGCGTCTTCAATCTGAACAGCAGTTCCGGTCGCTCTTCGAAGAATCAAAAGACGCCGTGTACATCAGCACGCCTGAAGGGCGGTTCGTTGATGTCAACAAAGCTTGTATCGCATTGTTCGGATATACATCGAAAGAGGAGTTCCTGGAAATCGACATTACAAAAGACTTGTTTGTCGATCCGGAATCGCGGATCCGGTACGCGCAAATGCTTGAACGGCAGGGTTTTGTCAAGGACTATCACCTCGCGTTAAAGCGAAGAGATGGGAGTGCCGTGGTCGTACTGGAGACGGGTTCCGTGGTTCATGACGAGAAGGGCCGGGTCGCCGCGTATCGAGGAATCCTCCATGATGTGACGCACCAGAACAGAATCGAAAAAGCGCTGCGAGAAAACGAACAGCGTCTCAGGGATATCGTCGAACACAGTTCAAACCTCTTTTATTCACACACTCCGGGGAATGTTCTCACCTATGCAAGTCCCCAAACCCGTCAGTTTCTCGATTGCGATCCTGAAGAGGCTCTTGTCAAGTGGACGGACTTTGTCACAGACAACCCCGTGAACGCAGAAGGCCTGGAACGAACCATGAAGGCGATCGAGACCGGCCGGAAACAGCCCCCGTATCAATTGGAACTTGAAGGGATGAAAGGTCGGAGAATCTGGGTGGAAGTCAGTGAGGCTCCCGTGGTGCGTGATGGAAAAACCGTCGCAATGGTGGGCGCCCTGACGGATATTACCGAACGGAAACGGGCCGAGGAGCAATTGCGCAAAAGCGAGGCGCGCTACAGGGAGTTCTTTGAGGATGATCTTACGGGAGATTTTGTTTCGACGCCTTCGGGGAAGATTCTCGATTGTAACATCGCTTTTGCCCGGATTTTCGGCTATCCATCAATCGAAAAGGTCCTGAAGACAAATGCCGTATCGTTTCACGCCAATTCGGAAACCCGGCAAAGGTTCCTCGAGCTCCTTCGCGATCGCAAGAAACTTGAAAATTATGAAATGACGGGGAGGCGAATCGATGGCAAAGCAGTCCATCTGATTGAGAATGTTTTCGGAAAGTTCAACGAACAGGGCGAACTCGTGGAGCTCAAAGGGTACCTGTTTGATAATACAGAACGTAAACGGCTTGAGGAGGAACTTCGCCAATCACAAAAAATGGAAAGCATCGGTACGCTGGCCGGCGGTATCGCACATGATTTCAACAACATTCTCAGCATCATCATGGTATCGGCCTCCAGGGTCGAACGGGAAAAACAGAACAGGGAAGAACATCGGAGGTCCATCGAAACGATCATCAAAGCGGTGGAGAGGGGATCAGGCCTGACCAGGCAGTTACTGACGTTCGCACGAAAAACCGAGGTGAGCTTTGAACCCCTCAATGTCAATGAGGTGATCGGCGAACTGGTCAAACTGCTGAAAGAGACCTTCCCCAAGACCATCATCTTGTCCACCGACTTCCTGGAATCCGTCCCATTGATTTCCGCGGATCGCAGTCAGCTCAACCAGGCCATACTCAATTTGTGTGTGAACGCCCGTGACGCTATGCCTCAAGGAGGTGTCATCGACATCAAAACCCGGGTTGCCGACCGATCCGAGATCCGGGAATTGAAGGACAATGTTCCCTCAAGTCACTACGTGCTCATTACGGTCGCCGATACGGGACCCGGAATGGATCGCAGTACGAAAGATCGGATTTTCGAGCCCTTCTTCACGACAAAAGAACGGGGGCAAGGGACGGGACTCGGCCTGGCGGTCGTGTACGGTGTGGTGAAAAGCCATTCCGGTATGATTCACGTCGAAAGCAATCCGGGAGCAGGAACAAGCTTTCAGCTCTTCTTCCCCTTGGTGGGTATTCAAAATCCGAGAGAGGCAACAACTGAGGATGAACCGGAGAACGCGTATGATGGTGCTGAAACCGTCTTCCTGGCCGAAGATGAAGATGCGGTGAGGGGAGGAGTTGTGGAAACTCTTACCGCTCACGGGTATCGTGTCATCACTGCCGCGGATGGAGAGGAGGCATTGAGAATCTTTGAGGAACAAGAAAAGGCTATTCACGTGGTCGTTATGGACCTCGGCATGCCAAAAATCAATGGTCTGGAAGTGATCGATCAAATTCTGAAGAGAGACTCCAAGGTTCTCATCATCGTTGCCAGCGGGTATTTTGATCCAAAAGTCAGAGAACGGCTCCAGCAATTGGGTATTCGCCATTTTATCCAAAAGCCCTATCTGCCAAAAACGCTTATGAAATCGATTCGGAATCTCATCACGGGAGGTTCGTGAGTCCGCTGGCCCAGGAGTCGAAAGAAAACCCACTGCGGTTATTGCGAAAGACCGACGAACTGTGGGGATAGATTTTGTGACAATTCTGAATACCTCTGCCCGTCTTGATAACTGAAACCGCACAACAAGCCGCTCTCCCCGTCCCCTCAGCTGCGCGGTGTTCCTTGCCCGGGATACCGACATTCTCTGTCACGCTCAGCGATTGCACACTGTACGGAATTTTTCTAAATTCGATTTGCACAGTACGTCTCTTTTTCGATTATCATCGCCGAGTGGAACACCGGGTGAGCAGGCAATAGTGAGTGTAAGTGAGTTCCATTTTCCGGTTTAATTCTCTCCATCAATACTTCTACCGCAATCATCCGATCGTAAGAATCGATCATCCCAACTCGTAAGGAGCCCTCATGAGGAAGGTTTGGACAGTGTTCTGGTTTGTTATCATCGCTTCATTCGCTGTGCTCGGGTGGGCAGGTTTAAGGATCTATCAGCAGCGGCCTCCGATTCCGACAACCGTCGTAACAGCTGATGGTCAAACAATGCTGAGCGAGGGAGAGATCTCAGCGGGTCAGAACATCTGGCAGGCTATGGGCGGAATGCAGCTTGGGTCCGTTTGGGGCCATGGCAGTTACGTGGCGCCGGATTGGACTGCCGAGTATCTGCATCGGGAGTGCATGTTCATTCTGAATGAATGGGCCGAGGCGGATTTCGGAACCGGCTATGAGGGTCTCCATCATGAACAGCAGGCAGCCCTCCAGTCCCGCCTGACGGCCATGATGCGAAACAACTCCTATGACGAAACAACGGGTATTCTCACGGTTCACCCGCTCCGTCTCGCCGCCTTCCAGTCAAATTTGAACTACTATTCCGATCTCTTCATTACGGGAAATGCCCGCTATGCGATTCCGAAGGAGACGCTGAAAGATGCTTCTCAAATCAGATCGCTGACGGCGTTTTACTTCTGGACCTCATGGGCCGCGTCCACAAACCGGCCCGGAGAGGAAATGACCTATACCAGCAATTGGCCGCATGAACCGCTCATCCGGAACATCCCCACCTCAGATGCGATCATTTGGACTGGTGTGAGCATTATTCTTCTTCTGGCGGGGATAGGCGGCATGGTATGGTACCACGGTTCTCTCCAGGGCGGTGAAACCCCGATGTCGAATCTTCCTTCCCAGGACCCGCTTTTCAGCCATAAATCAACTCCCTCTCAAAAGGCGGTACTGAAGTATTTCTGGACGGTCTCCGGTTTGATCCTCGTGCAGATCGGCCTTGGTGTTGTCACGGCGCATTACGGAGTGGAAGGCGATGGGCTTTACGGGATCCCGATCAGCGAGTACATTCCGTATGTGATCACCAGAACATGGCACACGCAACTCGCAATTTTCTGGATTGCAACGGCCTGGCTTGCCGCTGGGCTCTATATCGCTCCCGCTGTGAGTGGAATAGAACTGAAGGGTCAGAAACTCGGCGTGAATATTCTGTTCGGTGCGTTGCTCCTGGTGGTTGTCGGATCTCTCACGGGTCAGTGGCTTAGTATCAATCACCGTCTTGGGGACTGGTGGTTTTACCTGGGTCATCAGGGGTATGAGTACGTCGACCTGGGGCGCATCTGGCAGATCGCCCTCCTTGCAGGACTGCTTCTGTGGGTGTATCTGGTTGGCCGTCATATCGTGATTGGCATTCGGAGAAACGAACCGCAGAAACCGTTGCTGACCCTCTTCCTGATCGCTACAGCAGCCATCGGATTTATGTACGCTGCCGGATTGGTCTGGGGAAAAACGACGAACCTCGCCATCACAGAGTACTGGAGATGGTGGGTTGTTCATTTGTGGGTGGAAGGTTTCTTCGAGGTCTTTGCCACTGTTGTCATTGCGTTCATGTTTGCGCGGATGCAGCTCATTCGGGCAGACGTTGCGGGGAAGGCCGTTGTGGTCGCGTCGACTATTTTCCTTGCAGGCGGAATCGTCGGGACGCTGCATCACCTATATTTTTCCGGTACGCCGACTGCGGTGCTGGCGCTGGGCTCTGTCTTCAGCGCCCTGGAAGTTGTTCCGCTTGTTCTAGTGGGCTTTGAGGCATGGGAGAACATCCGGCTCTCCAAAACGGCCGAGTGGGTCGCGCGATACAAGTGGCCCATCTATTTCTTTATCGCAGTGGCATTCTGGAACATGGTTGGGGCAGGGCTCTTTGGATTCATGATCAATCCCCCCATTGCCCTCTATTACATGCAGGGACTAAACACCACTGCGGTGCATGCGCACGCCGCTCTGTTCGGCGTGTACGGCATGCTTGGTATCGGACTGATGCTATTCTGTTTGCGGATTCTCTGGGTACAGGACGAGTGGAATGAGAAACCGCTGAAGTTTTCGTTCTGGGCCCTGAACATCGGTCTTTTTCTCATGGTTGTTGTGAGCCTTCTTCCGATTGGCCTGATGCAGACTTGGGCTTCTGTCGAGTATGGATATTGGTACGCCCGATCGTCTGACTTCCTCTATTCTCCCACAATGACCTTTCTCAAGTGGACGAGGGTATTGGGCGATACGATCCTGGCGGCCGGGGCCGTTGTGCTCGTCCTTTTCGTCTTTGGACTTGTCACCGGGCATTCCCTGAAGAAGAGATCATAATACTGCTCCAAGGGGCTCATGAGCGCTAGCCCCGGAATACCTCAACTCCGGGTCTTTTGCGCATTCTTAAAGTTAAGAATGGCTCTCTTCTCCTTTAGGAATTTATCTGATCTACGTATCAGGAAACAGCGCAAAATCAGCCATCGCTGCCGTGGCATTTTGTTTGCTTTACTCTGGGGAAACAAGGAAGGCCTATGCCCGAACAACCCGACGTTTCAATCGAACTCCTCCAGAAATACGACAAACCGGGACCCCGGTACACGAGTTACCCGACTGCACCTCTTTTTACGAGTGAGTACGACGATAAACGTTTTGAGGTTGACCTTATAACGAACAACGACGAAAACCGGACACCCCTTTCGTTGTATTTGCACATTCCGTTCTGCGACACCCTTTGCTACTTCTGCGGCTGCACGACGCTCATATCGTCCGACCAGAACCGGATCCACAGCTACCTCGACCTTCTCAAAAAAGAAATCACCCGGACAGCCTTCTATATCAATAAGCAGCGGCTTGTCCATCAGATGCACTGGGGCGGTGGGACACCCTCCTCTCTGACACCCGCTGAGATTGAAGATCTTGCGATATACATGGGAAAGAAGTTCCGTTTCGACAAGGACATGGAGTTCAGCGTCGAGATCGACCCGAGAGGTCTGACGTTCGATCACCTGAAAGCCTTTCGCAGTTCCGGAGTGAACCGGATCAGCATCGGCGTACAGGATTTCTCCGAACGGGTTCAGCGCGCCGTGCACCGCATTCAGCCCGAATCGCTGACCCGCCAAACGATCGACTGGGCCACCACCGTTGGCATCGGGAACATCAACATCGATCTGATTTACGGTCTGCCCCTCCAAACCCCTGAATCATTCCAGGACACACTCGAAAAAGTCATTGCCATTTCGCCGGGCCGTATCGCCGTTTTCAATTTTGCCTACGTTCCCTGGATGAAGCCGCATCAGAAACTCATTCATCCCGAGGATCTGCCTTCGGCCGAGCAGAAGCTCGTGATCCTGAAAAACACGATCGAGACTTTGACGCGGGCGGGATACCGGTATATCGGAATGGACCATTTTGCGAAACCGGAAGACGAAATGGCGGTTGCCCAGGAGAACAAGCAATTGCACCGGAATTTTCAGGGATACTCAACGCGATCCGGAGCGGACCTGTACGCATTCGGACTCTCAGCGATCTCGCACTTCGGCTCCACGTACGCACAGAATCATAAGACCATGCCCGAGTACGCATCCGCCGTTGAATCAGGGCGATTTCCGACTCATGTCGGTTACCGGATGGCGAAGGATGATCGGATCAGAAAATATGTTATCATGAGGTTGATGTGCGACTTGGAGATCGTGAAAGGGGATGTGGAGGAGAGGTTTGATATTCTGTTCGATGAGTACTTCGATGAGGCATTGAACGATCTGGAAGGATTTGTAAACGACGGACTTGTGATCCATACGATCGAACGGATCAAAGTTCAGGAGTCAGGAAGGTTGTTCCTGCGGAATATTGCGATGTGTTTCGATGCGTATTTGAAGAAGATGAAGAAGGAAAGGGTGTTTTCGAAAACCATCTGACTTCGTCATTCGTCATACGACGTTCGACATTCGATATTGCTTTAACGCAAGAAGAGGCAATGTCGAATTTCGAACATCCAATTTCGAATGTCGAAGTGTGGTTTTAGGATGTTTCGTCAGTCCAATACTTCTCGTACAATCCCGTCACGTGATCCGTTAGTGCCCTCCGGATTAGCTCGCTCGCACATTCCTCTCGAAACAAACGGCAGGCATCATCCGAAATGACTCTCGCGTCATCGGCCGTGGGAGCAGAGAGAATCCGCTGCTCGATACCTCCGCAGTATTCGGCAATAAGGCTCTGTTGCCCGGAGGGGGCCAGCCGACGGTAGGCAGAATCATCAAGCAGTTCTTCGATCATAAGAATCTCATGCCTTTGATGAAATCGGCACTTAAGGGAGGACGAGCCCTGGGGCGGGGATACCATTGTTGATACAATCCGATGGTTGTCCGGAGGCTTTGCAGAAACGCCGTGCAATTCGGGCAGTGATGAAGATGATGCCGCAGACGTACCTCGACTGATGGGGTGTACTCCCCGAATTGTTCCGCCATCAACAGAACTGCATCCCGGCAGCGAAGTTGATGCTGACGTTTCCCCGACTTCCCGGCCATAAGAATTACCCTCGGAATCTGGAGCTTGCGTGACGATTGTGCGTGCTCAGTTCGCCTTTTCTGCCGGTTTTGTCGAGAACTTGAACGGGGCGTAGAGGGGGCAAAATCCCACAAAACTCGTGAGTAGGAAAATCAGTGCAAAAAATCCAAGGACGATCGCCACGGTTCCGGAGATCACGTTTGCGAAATAGAGGACGGCGATCACGAGTGCCGCGATGATCCGGATGGATTTGTCGATGCTTCCCATGTTCTGCTTCATAAGTGACACTCCTGTGTTGTTTCGTTCAATCGTTGATTCGGTTGTTGCGTTGACGCGTTGATTCGTTTCTCATTTGATGCAGGAAACGGGAAAAGGGTTCAGGGGGTTGGGAAGAGGCCTGTGAGAAGCTAGGGTTAAGGCAATGTCGAATATCCAATTATGAATGTTGAATGTTAAAGTCCGTGGCAACTTCGACATGTTTTTCATTGATCTACCAATTATTTGAGTTTCAAGACTGCATGCAGCCGCAATCGGACCTTGCCCGTCAGGCGTGGGTCTTTTACTCGTTTGTAGAGCGAAACGGTTTTCTTCATGCTGTTCAGGTATGCAGTGCAATTCGGGCATTTTGCAAGATGTTTTCTGATTTCGCGACATCGTGCTGAATGAAGTTTCTCATCAAGGTTATCACAAATGTGCAAGGCAACCTGCTTGCAGTGCAGCCGGGTCTTTTTCATGCTTTCATGTACCCATGCAATTGCTCGCGGAGGAACATCCTGGCCCGGCGCAGCCTTGATTTCACCGCCGGTACGGATAGTTTGAGGATCTTCGCCGTTTCTTCTGCAGATTTCCCCTCGATATCCCGCAAAGCGAAAACCACTCTGTAGTCCATGGGAAGCCGTTTGATTGCCCGATCCAGTGTTTCCTTCAGCTCCGTATTCATCATGGAATCAAGCGGTGTTTCCTTCCACGGCGGGATCGTCTGAATCGCATTTCCCTGCTCATCCTTCAGAGGAGTATTCCGAAAACCCTCCGGAGTATCGAGGGAAATTGAGGCTGCCTCTACCTTCGTTTTACGCCGTTTCATCAGGCAGTTATTGGCAACGATCCGATAGAGCCAGGTCGTAAACTGCGATCTCCCGTCGAACTGGTCAAGCTTTTTGTAGACATTCACAAACGTATCCTGCAATGTCTCGGCGGCCTTGTCTTCATCACGGCAGACATGAAAGGCAAACCGGTAGACCATGTCTTCATACGTCCTCACAAGCCGGAGAAACGCTCTTTCATCACCCTTCCTGGCGTTACGGATCAACTCCAAATCCTGTGACTCTTTCGTATCGGGGGTCTTCATCACTAAAAAATACAAAGGAATCTCCCGGTCTTCAAGAAACCATTTTCAGAGGTTATCCTATCAATTGTGTCCGTAGTATTGGGCGATTTGACCAACCCCGCAACCGTTCATTGTTCCCTCTTTACCGTTCACCAGGGTTTCCTAAGCTTTGAATCCTTTCATATCTTTCAGCATCTAATCAAGTAGACAACGAGGAACACCCATTGACCGTCTCGGAAATATTTCTCTATTTACTTATAGCAACCGTCGCTTTTTTTGGTATCCGAAGAGTCTTTTGGACCCTGAAGATCCCTCAATACAATCCGGCAACTATCGCCGAGAAGCTTTCTTCAAAGGCAGCTCTAATCCTCTTAGACGTACGAACAAATTCCGAACGGCGGAATGGGACCATTCGGGATTCGATTCACATTCCGCTCCACGAACTTGGGCGGCGCATGAATGAATTGGAAAAAATGCGGGACAAGGAGATCGTTGTCTATTGCCAAAGTGGAAACCGCAGTCTCTCCGCGGCGGCGAAACTCATGAAGAACGGTTTTTCTGCGGCAAACCTGAAAGGCGGCATTGCAGAATGGAATTTTCAAAACCGGTGATGAAAAAATGGTTGTACCGTGTGGTTCCGGTTTTGCTTGGAGCCACGGGCGGATATGCGTATTATTATTTTATCGGTTGTGTGTCGGGGTCATGCCCCATCACAAGCAACCCATGGATCAGTACAGCGTATGGTGCCGGAATTGGTTTTTTTCTGATTCCGAGACAGGCAAATCAGAAAGGGAACTGAATATGCAATATGGATTTTCGAAGACTGTGAACCTTTCGTTCGATCAGACTGTTGAAAAAGTGACGGAAGAGTTGAAAAAGGAGGGTTTCGGCGTTTTAACGACGATTGACGTCAAGGAAACGCTGAAAAAGAAGCTCGATGTGGATTTCAAACGTTACACCATCCTCGGTGCTTGCAATCCGCCATTTGCGCACAAGGCACTTCAGGCAGAGGAGGAGATCGGGCTTCTGCTTCCGTGCAATGTGATCGTGTATGAGAAGGGATCTTCGACCGTCGTTTCAGCATTTGACCCGATGGCGATGATGAAAGTGCTCGACAACGAGAAGATGGCGCCCATTGCTGAAGAAGTGAGAGATCGTGTTAAGCGAGTAATCGAACAAATGTAATCTTAACGCTCTGCGATTCTAACGCAGAGGATGATGCAAATGAAAAAAAGAGGAACATCATGGCTGAGAATCTGACAAAGCAGACCTTCCTGGAGAAGGTATTCGATTTCGAAAAAAACAAGGACTGGAAATTTGAAGGCGAGATTCCGGCCGTCATCGATTTCTGGGCACCGTGGTGCGGACCCTGCCGTGCCGTGGCTCCCGTGATCGAAGAACTGTCGAAGGAGTACGCCGGAAAAGTGAACTTCTACAAGGTCAACACAGACGAGGAGCAGGAGCTCGCAGGCGCGTTCGGCATCCGCAGTATCCCTTCGCTTCTGTTCATTCCAATGACCGGCCAGCCCAAGATGGCTGTCGGGGCGCTACCGAAGGATGCAATGAAACAGGCCGTTGAAGAGGAATTGTTGGCGGAGGCGAAACTGGTTGGTGAGAAGTAAGAAGTTAGACGCGAGAAGCGGCTTGGAAGGCCCGGATCGAGAGATTGGGGCTTTTTTTGCTTTCGCTAGCCGGCTAATGCTGGTACCAGTTTCGATCCATCCTTTGGCATTTCTGGTTTTTTCTTCTGCCTTACTCTCGCCACCGGCATCTCATCCCAGGTTTTTCCGTCCAGAATTCTTCCCGCCGCCTTCTTATTCCTTCCGCCCCATTGCTTGAAAAAGAACGGTACTCCCTGGAGTTTACAGCGTCTTTTGATATCCCGAACCCAACCGGCCTCCATCGGTCTTGCGCCGGGGCCTGATTCTCCGCCGACGATCACCCAGTCGATTCCGCGAAGCGGTATCCCCGGAATAGGGGCTATCAGCGGCTCAACAGACAGGAAGCGGACTGCAGCCGGAACCCTCCGAAGCTCGCCAATCCGGAATGTGTACTCTGAAGATTCCACGCTCACTCCCATCCAGACATTTCCCGGCCAGGGAAGTTGATCCGCAATTTCTGCCAGCCGTTCGGACCGTTTTGTGAGAATTTGAAACGTATGCCAATGGGCCAATTCCATTGTGCGAAAGACTCTTTTGATGAAGTCGACCGGGATATCCTTGTGAAAGAGATCGCTCATGGAGTTGACGAAAATCACCTTCGGCTGTTTCCACCGGAGGGGAAGATCAACGATGTCATGTTGAAGAGTAACGTCGAAGCCGTTGCGGTAGCGGAATGATCCCATGGCCTGTAACCGTCCGGCCATCCGCTCTGCATAACAATGCTTGCAGCCCGGACTGATCTTGTTACAGCCGGTGACGGGATTCCAGGTGGACTCGGTCCATTCTATGGAGGATTGTTGGGCCATGCCTATCTGTTGAATTTCTTGACTATGTCGTTCGCGATCTTCACGGCCGTTGCGTTATTGGACGCCAAAAACAAGTGATACATTGGTGACCCAGTCGAGTTCCTTAATTCAAATGGTTTTGAAACAAATTCGAAAACGTCTTCTAGTCTCTTCTTATACAGTTTAGCCGATCTTTCAATTGCGTTCTTTTCCTTTTCTACCAACTGTATCTCCGGAAATAATGTGTCTACCTTCCTGTAGAAATAAGCCTTGATTTCATCTGCAGTTAATCCGAGGAACTTCTCCAACCTCTCAACCCATGATGGGGAAATGTTTCCATTTGTTTCAAGCAGTCTATTTACACCCATTCCAGTTGGGACCAAGATCCAAAGATCAATCGACAGGCCCCGCAAGCACTCTATAGACCGCCATTCAACTTGCATTCCACAAGGATCCACATAGGCAAGTGTGCGATAATCCCCGTTCACCGGATTTCTTAAGAAATTTGCGAGATCAAGTAGCTTCTTGTTGCAGTCATCACATACTGCGTGGATTGTCTTTTGTGGGAATGCACTTTTGGTGTTCTCCCTAAGAAGGTCAAGTGTCTTTGGATCTTTTTCAACGAAGTAGTACTCATGAAAAGGCATTGGGTGTTCGATTTCAACAATTCTTCTTGCGGCCCCAATCGTAACACTTATATTGACCTTATTGTCCTTGACAATTGACCCCGAACCTGCAAAGCCATCGAAATAAAGCGTCTTGTACTTCCTTCGCTTTCGCATGATCGTGAGGTACGCCTGTGCGTACTCCACCAAGATCTCGATCTTGGTCTTCGTCCAATCTCCCCCGAATTGCTTCATAAGAAGCACCTCACCTTTTCGATGAACATACGACATTTTTGTCATGTTGTCAACTTCTACAATTGCTCTCTCTTCTTTCGTTAAGCCATATACCTCGTGTACCGGATCGTCATTCTGTCTCTCCAATAGACGAGATTCGGTACCGGCAATGAATGTGCTTGGGAAGGGTTGGAAGGACGTGGAAATGTAACCAAAAACTTCTGGAATTCAAGTGTAGATTACACCGAGGTAATTTTCCCAAGAGAAATCCGACTGTTCACTCTTCACCCTTTACCCTTCACCAGGGAACCGTTGAGCTTCTGAACAGTCCGCTTCTGCGAGGGTAATGCTCAAGAGTGAGAAATCCCCGACTCCGACTTCCATTCTGCCCTGATTTCATCGTATTCCGTTGGCACGCTCTTTGCAAAAAAACCTTCAGTTCCGCTTTCCCTTCCCATCTCCCGTGGAGGTGCACACCATGTCCTCCGAAAAAGCAACCTGCCTGCATTTACTGACAAACGTTCTCAAGTCCCTGAAATCGGTCAACCAGCCCGAACGAGTCTATCATCTGGTGATCGATCTCGTTGAGAGGATGTTCAAGTGTCAGGCCTGCGCCATCGTCCTCATCGATCCATCGACGGAATATCTGAAGATTGAGACGGGTATCGGCATTTCACATCTGTTTCAGAAGTCATTCCGAAAGCGGATTTCGACAGGCGCTATAGGGAATCTCATCTGGGATGAAAAGCCGATCATCGTTCGCGACAGTTCGGCTGAACCCGAACTTTCCAGTCAGGTGGCGCTCGAACAGCCCTTTGGGTCATGTGTTTGCATGCAACTAAGTGCGGACCATCGGACGTTGGGATATCTCTATATGGCGATGGCTGCTCCCCATGATTTCACGTCCGAAGAGCTTGCAGTGCTCCAGGCCTGCGCCGATGCAGCCGCAGTTGCTCTGTACAAATGCTGGTTGGCGGAAGAAATCCTTCAGCTGGAACGGGTCGACCGTGAAACCGGATTGGAAAAATACAGCGTATTTCAGGATCGCCTGGCGGCGACCATGGAGCGGGCGGTCGAATTCCACGAACCGTTTGCTCTCATGATCGGAGATGTGGACAATTTCAAGTCGATCAGCAATACGTACGGATATACTGCTTCAAAGAAAATGTTGCAGGAGTTGTCGGGCATCGTCCGTTCTTCCCTTCGCCCTGTGGACGGGGCGGCGCGGTTCGGATTCGACGAGTTCATTATCCTTCGATCAAATGTGAATTCGGATGAAGCCAGGCAGTTTGCCGAATCGCTACGCTCAACGATTTGCAATGCACAATTCACTCCTTCCGGAATTAGCACCACACTCAGCATCGGGCTTGCGGTGCATCCGCAGAGCGGATCCGATCCGGCGGAAATGCTTCTCACGGCCAAGAAGGCTCTGTTTGAGGCACAGCGGACCGGGCGCAACAAGGTGGTTGCCCCCGCGACGGTGGACGTGCAGTCGGGCTCAAAAAAGGTGTCGGCGGGTGGACGGGAACAAAGTATCAGCGTTAAAAACAGCGGGATTCATACCAAATGAAGTGACCATGATGAAAAAAGACAAACTTGTAGCGATCAAAACATTCAGCTCTGAAATCGGCGCCCGGGTTGCGAAGGCGTTCCTTGATTCAAATGGAATCGATTCGATTGTCGAGAAAGACGATGTTGGGGGCCTTCAGCCGAACTTTCAATGGACGAGCGGTGTGACGCTTGTTGTCAGGGAGCGGGACGAAAAGAAAGCCTGCGAATTGCTGGATTCAGTCGAAGGTTAGCCTGAAATGGTGAACACTGAGCTAGCGAATACGCCCGCCGCTCAAAAAGCGCTCAGCCATGCGTTGCTGGTCCATTTCGCGGAACGAATGGGGTTCGATGGTGAGGCTTTGTTCGAGGAGTTTCGTTGCTTTCTCGTTCTCTTCAAGGAAGTGGTACGTGCGAGCGAGTTCAAAATGCGCGAAAATGTCATTCGGATTGAGTTCGAGCGCGCGCGTGAGAACCTGTTCGGAATCCTCGATGGTCCCCGGGAGCGATCCCCCAAAAACGACGTTTGCAATCACCCGCTCATACCATTTCAGCTTTGCCGCCTCCCGATAGAGAATTCCGAGAACGACGTAGGCAGGAACGAATGTAGAGTCGATCTCAACGGCTTTTCTCGCGTGCTCAACAACAAACTTACCGACATCCAGTTTCTCCTGCACGCTGAGGAATGGCACAAGGCTCCCCCGCGTGATGGCAATCCAAAAGTGTGAATCCGCCCGGTCAGGAAATTTTTCCACGAGAATTTCCGCAAATTCCACCGCTTTCTTGTACCAGACTTCCGCGCTGTCATTCCGCCACAACATCGACCTCCCGATATCGTTGTGCACTCTTGCCATCCGAACCAGCGCTTCGAATTCATACGGAGCGAGCTCGTATGCCTTTTGATAGAGTTCGAGCGCTGAAAAGTTGTCGAAATTGCGGAAATACTCATCACCCCTTGAGAGGTGGAGGGCAAAATCGTTGTTCGAGGGCGACGCCAGAAGGGCCGAAAGTGAAAAAATCTTAAGAAAGAGGAAGTATCGCATCGAGTGCATAACAAAAAGATAGCGAATGAGGGTTCCGCGTTCAAGGCTTGTGCGTTCAGGTTTTGAGTGATTCTCCCTATATCCCCTTGTTTTAGAATCTGAAATAGTGCTTATTACAGAACGCCGCTAATCTTGTTCTTTAATCCCCAAAAAGCTCCAAAACCGACGTTTCTCACGGTATGTCGTTCAGCGGGACTGTGTTCCCGGCTAAGTAAGGAACCTTATGCATGTCATAACGCCGAAAACTCCGCTGCCGGAAGTTGAAATCCGCGAAAAAGCGGAAGTATTGGGGACGCTCGCGCCGGTGGTCGAAACCCTCATGAAGGATCACATGAGCAAACGCCGGTTGTGGTACCCCAACGAGTATCTCCCCGCAGACGAGAAAATGAGCGATGATGCGGAAAAGAACATTCAGTCTCTCAGGGAGCGCGCCCGCGGCATCAGCGATGCGGCCCGTGTGGCGGTTGCTTTGAATCTTCTGACCGAAGAAGGCCTGCCCCATTTCCATCGTATTCTGGCGACGCATCTGGGTGACGATAACATTTGGAGCAAGTGGAATTTCATGTGGACGGGCGAGGAGGACAGACACGGGGATATTTTGCGCGACTATGCCCGCGACGCGCGATTGTTTAAGTTCACACAAATTGAAATGATGCAGTTCGCCTACCAGTGCGCCGGGTTTACTCCGGGTTGGGACAAGGATCCCTACAAAGTTTTTGTGTATACATCCGCTCAGGAACGGGCGACGCAGATCTCTCACGCCAACACCGGAAAGGTCGCAGGGGCTCATGAGCCCACGCTCCACGCAATCCTTGCCAGCGTCGCAGCAGACGAAGCGCGTCATTATACTTTTTATCGGAATGTCTTTAAAGCATTGCTGGCCGTCGATCCCAACAGGGCTCTCGAGTCGGCGGTCGCCATTCTGCCCTCCATCGAAATGCCCGGACTGACCGTTCCGCATTTCAAGGAAATGGCGGACATTATCAGGCGGATCGGGATCTATGGCGCCTGGGACTATAAGAAGATCGTGGATGAACTTGTTGAGTTCTGGCAAATCGCAGTGTTGACCGGACTCAATGATGTTGGACGAAAGGCGCAGGAGAAGATCATGCACATTTCGGAACGTCTCAAGAAAGTGGCCGAGTATCTCGATCAGCGGAACGAGAAGAAGTCGTTTTCGTTCGACTTTTTGTACGGAAGAATTCTGGTCATGGAGTAAGAAAGACGGAAGTCAGTGGTCAAAACAATGCGGAAAAGGAAAACGGCAAAAAGCAAAGAGAAATGAAAAATCAAAAAGAAAAAGGCAAATTCACGATAACCATCCGGGTTTTCCCTTTTACTTTTTGATGTTTTATTTCAGTTTGTCTTTTGTTGTTTTCTTTTTCATCTCGTAACTACCCGTGGGCATCCGCGAGGGTATGAAACACTGACTGCACGTCATCCTCCTCTTCTAACTGCTCCAACAGGTTTTTTACTTCCTTTGCTTCGGATTCGCCTAGTTCCTTCGTTGTGGTCGGAATGAACTGAAGCTCCGCGCTGGTTACTTCAATCCCCTTCTCTTCCAGCGCTTTCTGCATCTTGCCGAAATCGTGAAACGATGTGTAGAGGTAAACATCGTTTTCGTCATGCATGAGGTCTTCCAGGCCGTGATCGATCATCTCCAGTTCGAATTCATCGAGATCGGCGACCGCTGTCCGCGGGAATCTGAGAACTCCTTTGTGTTCAAACATGAACGCAATGGCTCCCGTTGTGCCGAGTGACCCCCCAGCCCTCGTGAAGTGGTGGCGGATGGCGGCTACCGTCCGGGTGGGGTTATCCGTTGCACACTCCACCATGACCGCAATACCGTGCGGCGCATACCCCTCGTAGAAGATCTCCTGATATCCCGAAGTGTCCTTGTTGGATGCGCGCTTGATCGCCGCGTCGATGCGATCCTTGGGCATGTTGACACTCTTTGCATTCTGGATTGCCAGCCGCAGTCGGGCATTGGATTTAGCGTCCGGACCGCCCGCTTTGACGGCAATTTGTATGTCCCGCCCGATCCTGTTAAATGCTTTGGACATCCGCGCGAACCGCGCGAACATCTTGTGCTTGCGTTTTTCGAAGATACGGCCCATAAGACAGTATGCAGTAGGTAGTATGGAGTAGGGAGAAAGCAGCAACGAACGCTTCTAAAAAAATAAGAAGAAATTGGGAGAATTGGGAGGAAGAACGTGCCTCAGCAGATAACGCTAGCGCCTGTTCTCCCATCCGATGTACAGATCGCCTTGAATGTGATTTCCTCGATAGGAGTCTCCTTGCTTCGTGGCGGTGATCGAGCGAAAGGCCATTTTGGCCCTGAAAGCACCACTGGAAAGTTCGAGGGACATTCTGGACGCAGGAATATTCTGAACATACGCAAGCGTCCCGTGTTCGCGTTCAAGCTCAGAAAGAATTGGCTTAAGGTCGAAGGAGAACTCTGCGCTCTCTCCGTTCGATATGGTCAATCCGACGGTCATTGCCGAAGGGCGGAATACGAGCCTTCCCTGCAGGCCCGGCGCTGATATTGTCCGTGTGGTGTCCCACGAACTCAGAGGAATGTCGCGGATCATGTAGCTGAATCCGCGGATGTTGATCAGGCTGTCTGACGTTGATTGATAAGCCACACTCGTTGAAACGGCGGTCTGCCATTCATCGATATATTGAATTCCCATCAGTCTCACAACCGCGGCGGGCCTGCCGTACATGATGCCGGTGCGATAGTCACCCATGGTCGTTCCCAATGTGTCGAGACTTACTTCAAACCAGTCCTGAATCGCAGACAGGCCATGCGCCTCGTCCAAATACCGCACGATCGAACTTACCCGCCGCTGATCTTCAAATGCTATTTTGCCGTCCGCTCTACGGATCTTTCCATCCTGTAAAATTCCGGTTCTGGCGAGTACTTCGGTAAGGCGGTTGATCTGATTGTACTCGGAAAGTCCCATCGCGCCCCAGGGTCCGAAGGCGCTGAGAAACGCGATTCCACAGAGAGTCGCCGGGATGATCTTGATACTCTTTGTCCTGCTAAAGAGAAAATACACGATCATTGCGCCTAGCCAGAGAGCAAGGACCACGACAAAATATCTCCGTTCGGTCAGACCGTATTCCGAGATCCGCCGCAAGATGGCGAGCAGGAGCAAGACGACGAGCGGAATGAGGGCGATATACAGGTATTTCGATGTAAAGCGGATCCAGGCGTTTTCGATCCGATCCTTGATCGGATGAACAAGAAGAACGGAGAGGATCCCGAGGATCGAGAAAATGAGAACCAGGTATCCCACCCAGCCCTTCGGCCAGCTCCATTCCGCCATGATCTTGATCTCATAGGCGTACAGGATGATGAGGTAGAGAAAGACGAGCGGAATGAGAACATACTGGGTGAAGATCTTGAGTCCTTTCGGGTAGGCGGTCTCTGCTTCGAGTCCGTCGAGGTCTTCGGGAACGCCGGAGAGAAAGAACCAGGAATTAAAGATGCCGGCGATAAAGACCCAGAGTTGACCGTAAAGGTCCCCATCGATGTGGACATCGAAGAGTTGATCCACAGCCAGAATGGCCGCCGCGAGTCCGCAATACAACACCATAGAATAGAGAAATGCGGTCAGAAATCTGAGAAACAGAGACTTGTTGAATTGCCAGAAGCCATTGGCCTGTCCCTGATGAAGAAACGGACCGACGGCAATGAGAAAATGAAGCCCTGCTCCGAGGAGAACGTACCGTATCAGGTGGGACGAAGGTGCGTTGAAGACCTCATCAGGCAAAGTGAGAAAATAGACGACGAGGGCCGCCGCGCCCGTGAGGTTGGCGAGGAGAGTCTGCCGTTGCGCGACCTTGAATTTTTTGCAAATCAACGTGATCGCGGTGAATACGGAGATTCCGAGCAAGCCAACCGCAGCGAGATTCTCGAGGAAAGCGGAAGTTTCTGACGCCGACAGATCGATGAGGATGATCCACGCACCCGTTCCGATCACGGCGCTTGTCAGCGCAAACGGGAAGCGCGAAAACGTGGTCGACGAATCCACGAGAAGTTGCCGGATCGACGGAAATTTCATAAGTCCTCCAAAGACAACACCAGGCTCGCAGTGAGAAGTGGTGAAAGGTAGGTGTTTTGAGAACCTGTTGCAACGTCCTTGAAATCCCGATTTGATTCCGCTACCTTTGTTTCTTATTCAAATCATCGAACACCTTGTACCGAATCGCTTTCATAACGTTTTTGTTATTGGGGCTCAGTCTCAACCTGCAATCCCAATACGTCGTCCGCCAATGGAACGTCGAGCACGGCCTTCCGCAAAGCAGCGTCCGGTGCATCACGCAAACACACGACGGGTATCTCTGGATCGGCACATGGAACGGCCTCGCCCGCTTTGACGGGGTGCGCATGACCGTGTTCAATGCTCTGAACACTCCGCATTTTCATCCTTCGGTTTCCGCACTCTTTGAGGACAGTCAGCGCCGACTGTGGATCGGTACGGACGGGGGCGGACTGTTTCAATACACGGACAGCGGCCTTGTCCGGTTCGACAGCGCCGACGGCATCGGCGCAAGTATGATCAACTCGATCGCCGAAGACAAAGAGAACGGCATTTGGTTCGGAACGGACCAAGGCGTTTATGTCCTTTCCGGCGGCAGGTTCCGGCAATTTGCACCCCCGGAGATTTTTTCGGAGGCACTCGCCACGCGTGTCGTGCCAGACCGCGAAGGCTCAATGTATGTGGAGTTCGTAGGCACCGTCTATCGGGTTCGCCTCGCCAATGATTCGCTCGCCATCCTCGGAAAGCCATTTCGCACCGGCGGATACAGGATTGACATTGACTCGACCGGGGCACTTTGGTACGGGGTGAGAGGAAAAGGACTGGTGAAGCGCGTCGGATCCGTGGAATACGTCATGCGGCAATTTGCGGACGTGCACTCGAAGGAGGTCTATGTTACACGGACTCAGCAGCAATGGCTCCTGACCCCTCACGGAGCGTACGTCCTTACCGGGAATGAGGTTCAACACCTTCAAACGGTGGACGGCATCGACTTCTCAAACATCGCAACGGTCTTCGAGGACCGCGAAGGGATCCTTTGGGTCGGAGTGGAAGGATCAGGATTGCTCCGACTGCGCCGGAAGCAGGTTCAAACGATCACAAGACAGGATGGCTTGATCACCGAATCGGTCATGTGCGGAATGCAGGACCGCGACGGCGTGGTGTGGATCGGCACATGGGTTGGGGGGCTCGTTCGGCGTGCGCCCGAAGGTTCTGATCGTTTTGTCCCGGTTCAGGGACTGGCAAACGGCATCACGATCATGGCACTGGATCAATCGCGTGATGGAACCATTTGGGTTGGAACTTGGGGAAACGGCGTTTACACCATCGACCGGGGGAGGGTCAGCAAATTCCTCGGAAAAGGGTTGGATGAGTCCACATCGATTCGTGCAATTGTAAGCGATCCCCGCGGCGGCGTTTGGATCGCCACGGTGTACGGAATGGTAGGATACTATGATGGCTCGGAACAGAAAACGTGGGACAGAAATGATGGAATTCCGAACCACATCAACTCCATGCTGCTGAAACGGGACGGAGATGTTTGGGTCGGGACGGACGGCGGCGGCATAGCAGTGATTTCCGATGGGAATTTGACGGTGATAAACGAGGCAAACGGCCTCCTCGACGATTTCTTTCATGTCTCGATTGAAGACCGCGACGGCGCACTCTGGCTGACATCAAAAAGAGGCATGCAGCGATGGAAGAATGGGATTCTCTCCACCGTTTCCTCTCAGCTGGGCTTTGTCGACGACCCGGCGCAGTTCATTCAGGACGAACAGGGAGACTACTGGATCGGTGGTACGCACGGAATCCACAGAATCCGGAGGAGGGACCTCAATGACGGAGCAGAAGGCATGCTTAGGTCGCTGAGTTACCTGACGATCGGCAAGGCGGATGGAATGCCGGTCGAGGAATGTTCCGGCGGGAGCAACGAGCTTGTGTGGAAAACGCGTGACGGGGCACTCTGGTTCTCGACCACCCACGGTGCTGTTCGGGTGGATCCGCTTACCGTGGCCTCCAATCCGATTCCCCCCGGCGTCATGATCGATGAGATATTGGTGGAACATCGTTCGGTTCAATGGAGAGGGGAGCTCGTTCTGAATCCGCAGGAATCGAAGGTCGAATTTCACTATACCGGCATTAACTTTGCCGCCCCGGAGCGCATACGATTCCAGTACAGGTTGGAAGGATTTGACGGGGACTGGAGGGATGCCGGCCGTGAACGATTCGCGCAATACACAAATCTCGATCCGGGAAGTTACATTTTTAAAGTGAAAGCCGCGAACAACGCGGGGGTGTGGAACGATGAAGGAATTTCTGTGGCGGTCACGGTCCTCCCCTGGTTCTGGCAAACGTGGTGGTTCCGCGCGATGGCGGCGATCGTGTTTCTTTCCGTGGGTCCGCTCATTTATTGGCGCCGGGTCTCTGGACTGAAGAAGGAACAGGATCGTCAGCGGGACTTTGCGCGCCGGCTCATCGCTGAGCAGGAATCGGAGCGCCAGCGCATTGCCAACGAATTGCACGACAGTCTGGGGCAGAATCTACTGGTGTTGAAGAACCGGATCCTTGTCGCGCAGCAGCAGAATGACAGCCCAAAGGAACTCCAGAGTATGTCCGAGCTTGTATCCGAAACCATTGAAGAAGTGAGAAGCGTTTCACACAACCTCCGTCCGCACCAGCTTGATCAGTTGGGCGTTTCGAAAACCATTCGTGCCCTGATCAAGAACGTCGAGGAATCATCCCGGATCGCATTTATGTCTGACATTGACGACATTGATGATGCGCTGAAAGGGGATGAGGATATCGGATTGTTCAGGATTATTCAGGAGTCTTTGAACAATATTGTGAAGCACTCCGAAGCGACGGAAGTGTATGTTTCGCTCAAGCGAAATCCCGATGGACTGTTGTTGCTCATCAAGGATAACGGGAAGGGAATGGGGACTATGGCAGAAGGGGAGGAGTTGGGAGAAGGGTTTGGGTTGTCGGGAATGAAAGAGCGGGCGAGAATCCTTGGAGGATCGTTGGAAATTCGGTCTGACGCAGGAAAAGGGACTGTCGTGGAAGTGAAGGTGATAAGGAAGACGAACTCCGGTATGGAAAATGGAAAAGGGAGAAGGAAAGAGGATAGAATAGAAGGCACTCTTACCCCCAAGAGGGAGGAAGTTGAGTTGCGGATGAAGAAGGAAGGAAGGGGGATGGAAAATGGAAAAGGGAAAATGTCCCGAAGGGACCCCACTTGAGAAATACACCTGAGGGGGGAAAAGGGAGATTGAGTAGACCATCTCATTAACACACCCCGCAGGAGAACGGAATGCTACAATGGATGCCAGAACTCAACAGCTTTTGGACCGGACCTTCAATTTCGGAGTTGAGGTCTTGAAATTTCTTGCGACGCTGCCGCCCAATGACATGTTCAGAGTTGCAAAATATCAGCTTGCAAAAGCCTCAACATCGATCGGTTCAAATTATGAAGAAGCTCAAGCTGCCGAATCCAAACAGGATTTCAGCCACAAGGTGGGAATTTCGTTGAAGGAGGCCCGTGAGTCACATTACTGGCTTCGAATGATTTACGCTCTGCTTTCAGATTCGAAGAGAGATAATGTGCTGAATCATCTTGTTGACGAGGCCGCCGAATTGAAGAACATATTCGGCACAATTCGACTCTCGTCCCGACAATCCAAACACTAGTGCCGTTTCCACCAGTTGACCCTGTGTTTTCCCCTTATCCAGGCAATGGAAACGAGCATAGCATACATTTACCATTTACCCTTTTCCATTCTGATGGCTTCAATCATCACCCTCATCATCGCCGACGACCACCCCTTGTTCCGCTCGGGTGTCCGCCAATCTCTCGAGCGGGAGCCGTCGTTCAAAGTTCTCGCGGAAGCGGGCGACGGTGAGCAGGCGTTGCGGTTGATACGCGAACATCAACCCGCGGTCGCGGTGCTCGACATCAACATGCCGAAGATGACCGGATTGAACGTCGTCAAGGAAGCCCGGAAGGACAAGGATGTTCCCGAGTTTGTGCTGTTGACGATGTTTGATGACGAGGAGATATTGAACGAGGCCATGGATCTTGGCGTGAAAGCATATTTGCTGAAAGAAAGCGCTTCGATCGACGTCGTGAGCGCTGTGCAGTCTGTTCTGGCCGGGAAGCACTATATTAGTCCGACCCTGACGGAAAAACTGCTCAACAGAAAGAAGAAACAAACCGCATTTGACGAAAAGCATCCGGGTTTGGAGCAGTTGAGTCCGTCAGAGCGGAAGATCCTGAAGCTCATAGCCGAATCGAAGACCAGCAAGCAGATCGCCGATGAGCTGTTTTTGAGTCCCAAAACCGTGGAAAACTACCGGTTCAAGATCTCCGAGAAATTGGGCCTGCGGGGTGCGTATAGTTTGTTGAAGTTTGCGTTGGAGAATAAGTCTCAGCTATAACATCGTTTTGATTCAATCAACCTCAATGAATCATTGGGTCAAGCTGATTGGCGGAACGATCAAAACTCCAGGACTTTTTGGTTTTTAAAGGCGTTTAGCCTTGTTTCAGCTTTCTTGTGATACTCGCCGTCGATCTCGTATCCAACATATTTCCGGCCGTTCTTTAACGCTGATAACGCCGTTGTCCCGCTTCCCATAAAAGGATCCAGAATAATATCATCCTTGAATGAGTACATTTGCATCAGTCTGTAAGGAAGTTCTTCCGGAAAGGGAGCAGGATGACCCACCCTCCTCGCTGATTCTGTGCTGAAATTCCAAATCGACTTCGTCCAATCCATCCATTGGTCTTTCTTAATTGTACTGACCTTTTCTTTCTGGGGTCTGCTATACTCACTTTTAGAGAAGACAAGGATGTATTCATGCACATCTCTGAGGACGGGATTAGAAGCTGAAAGGTAGCTTCCCCACGCCATAGACACTCCCGCGCTGGAGCCCTTGTTCCAAATGATTTCTCCCCGCATCTTAAAGCCAATCTTGATCATCATCTGCGAGACGAAATCCGATAGCGGAAGATAGGGCTTTCTCCCAATGTTCGCGAGATTCACGCATGCCCTGCCACCGTTCACCAATACCCGATATGTTTCAGAAAACACCTTCTCAAGTAATTCCAGGTATTCTTTGAGAGAGAGGTTCTCGTCATAATCCTTGGATACGTTGTAAGGAGGAGAAGTGATCATCAAATGGAGCGATCGATCAGGAATCTCTTTCATGTTCTCAGAAGAACCGAGAATGACAGTGTTGAGAAGATCCTTGGGGAATTCATTCTCTCCCTCTTCGATAGGCCTTGAGGGGCCAAGGTCCTCGTACAGTTTGGAATTGTAGAATTTCGATGAATCGTGGCCAATTCGAGCGGTGCTTCCAAAGCTGCTCGTAGAAGTGCCGCGTTTTCCGTTTACTCTCTTCTCCACAGTTCCAGCCACTTTTCTATCGGATTGTACCCTACGTCCTTTTTTTTCCATTCTATCTCAATCCTCAATGTTTCTTCATGTCTTGAAAGCATCTTAAGGGCATCGCCGGAAATTTCGACCCCTCTTGGATTTGTCCCTTGCTTTGGAAGTTTGATGTACTCATCTCTTCCGATTTCCCGAAAAACCTCTTGTTGCGTGCTCAATGGAATATAATGAAATCCGCCTTTGTTTTCCCATGCGATTTGCACAAAAATCATGTCGCAAGATGGCTCATAACTTCTGAGAAACTCTATTGCGTTTTCTTGATCCACTGTCCAAATGAGTTTCACTCCCGCAAATCCTCGGCTCGTCAAGGTCTTGATCGAGATTGGCACCCCGCGGACTTTAACATCAACTTCTGCCTCGGTAATCGGGATCTCGGACTCAACCAATTGATTGCCAAATTTGTGAATCAGCATCGCCACAATGACCCTTTCGCGTAGCGATCCGACCTCCATTCCGACCTTTCCTGCTCTTGAGCTTTCTATTTCAGCAATTTGAAAGAGCTCCGGAAGACGATTTCTTATCTTGCCTAACAGCCTTTCGTCCCGAGCCAGCTCGTCTTTGATCGAAATTATCGAAGTCAATTTGGAATCCCCAAAGAGGTGAGAAAACGGTCGCGGAATGTAACGATTCCACTTCAGAACTTCAACACGATTCCCCCGTTTCTGCCTTACAAACATGTAAGTTGCAGGCATGTAAGCTCGACTCTTTCCCATCCGCCCTCAACCTCTTCCATTTTCCCCCCTCAGGTGTATTTCTCAAGTGGGGTCCCTTCGGGACATCTTCCCTTTTCCATCCCCCCGTGCCTTAAATAGAGTACCAGTACTCCCCATTTCCTAAGTTCCCCCTTCTACCGCTTTCCCCCCGTCCTCCCCATTTTCCATTTACCATTTACCATTTTCCCTTTTCCATTCTTTCTAATGAAAATCCTCATCGTGGATGACAGTCCGCTCATGCGCCAGGCGATCAAGACGATCGTGGCTCAACCGGAGGACCAGACCGCCGAATGCACCGACGGGAAATCTGTGGTGTCGGCGTTTGAAGCGTTCAAGCCGGATTGGGTCCTGATGGACGTAAAGATGAAGCCAATCAACGGAATTCAGGCGACCCGTGAACTCAAAGCCGTGTTTCCTAACGCGCATGTCGCCATCGTGACAAATTACGGTGATCAGGAATTCAGAGACGTAGCAAAGGAAGCTGGAGCCGAAATGTACTTTCTCAAAGATAACCTGCCCATGATCCGAAGGCAATTAACCCGGGAATAACGCCATGAAGAAGACCATTCTCTCATTCTGCCTCGCCGTCGCCTCCGTGGGCGCAATTTCCAGTCGCTTGCTTGCTCAACCTGCAGCTGATGCCGGCAATGCTCTCATTCTCAATGGCGCAAATCAGTATGTCGAAATCCCCTACGATTCCGCGTTCAGTGTCGGTCCGTTCACCTACGAGCTTTGGACACGGCTTGATAACCCTCATTCAGGACCAAATGTTGTTCTTGACCTTGACGATCTATCGTCGGGTTTTCGGATTGTTTCAAACGGACAATGGAGAGTCGAAGCCCGCATGGGCGAAAGCATCCTCTTCAGCGGAGGGCCAAGTTCCTCTGCAGGGACATGGGTGCATCTTGCCGTGACTTACAACGGATCCCACATGACGTTCTTCGTCAACGGAAATTACGTTTATGCATGGCTCTTTTCGGGAGCACCCAGTGCGCCGTTGCGCCTTGGATACGCCCCCTATGGCGACAGCCACTATTTCCCCGGGACCATTGACGAGGTGAAGATCTGGAATCATGCACGAACACAATCCGAGATCATGTACGACATGTCATCATCGACTTCTCCCGATGCCACAGGACTCGTGGCCTACTGGAGATTCGACGAAGACGAAGATACGGTGGCGACTGACCTCACAGGCAATGGTCATAACGGTGTTGTGTACAACGACCCCTCGTTGGAATCGCCCTCCACGGCCCCATTTCCCAGCCCTTATTTTGTCATCAGCAGCGGCTCGGTTGATTTCGGCACGGTGACATTAAACACGTCGGAGCCGGAGACGCTGACGGTAACGAATACCGGTGCAACAACCCTGGTGATCGATTCCGCCACATCGACAAATGCATACTTTTCAGTCACGTCTCTTCCGACACCGGTGGCGCCGGGAGGCAGTGCATCATTTGTGATGACGTTCGACCCTGAAACATTGACAACGGAATCGGGAACGATAGTCATGCATCACAACGGCATCGGCGGAGCCGGATCCGTTTCTGTCACAGGGCGCGGGATCGCGGGGTCCGCAGGAACCGCCGGAAATGCCTTTGAAACAGGAGGAAGCGCTTACGCGTCAATTCCCTACAGTGCCGACATCAATCCGTCAACGTTTACATACGAATTGTGGGCGCGAATCGACGACAAGGGGACGTTCACCGATTACATTTTTGAGTCTTTGTATCGCGTCTTTTCGGAAGCCTATCGCGGCATTGCTATCCTTGTAAACACAGACTGGAAAGTCGTCGCGAGGATGACAATTCCCAATCCGTCGACCAGCAGTTACGTGGATATCGTGGGACCTGCTGTGATCGGAGGAGCAAATCCTTTGCAAGGCGTATGGACACATCTTGCCATCACCTATGATGGCGGAGTGTTTTCATTTTATGTGAACGGCGCGCTCGTGGGGTCACAATCCGTGGCGACATATTATCCGAACATCGGCGAGCCATTCAGGATCGGTTCAGACGGTGTGGGGGATCCTTCGAACTTCTTCCACGGAGTTGTTGACGAGTTCCGTGTCTGGAACGTTGCTCGCTCTCAGGACCAAATCATCTATGACATGACAGCCTCGTTAACCGGAGGCGAAAGTGGCCTGGTTGGGTACTGGCGGTTTGACGAATCCGGCGGCTCGGTCGCTTTGGACAACACCGGGCACGAGCACACAATGGCGCTCTCGGGAGGTTCCCTGACCTCCTCTGGCGCCGGGTTTCCCCGCCCGTATTTCTCTGGGTCGACAAGCTCGCTCGCCCTCGGCAAGGTCACGGTTGGAACGCAGGATACCGAAAGTGTGTCTGTATCAAACAGCGGATTCTCAACGCTCAACATTTCTTCTATAGACCTTCCCTTGGAAGAGTACTCGGTCACCCCTGCAAGCGCCAGTATCTCCCCCGGCGCCTCTCAGTCGTTCGACATTACCTTCACTCCGGCGGAAGTGGGAGGGAGGGTCGGAACAATGGTTTTTCACCATGACGCCTTTGTGACCCAATCCACAGTCCAACTTTCGGGGAGCGGCGTGGATTTTCAGGCCGATTCAGCCGCGAGGAACGCGTTACAGTTCACCCAGAACGGGACTTCACAGGTCATTCAAATACCGAACGACCTTATCCAGACCAGCCTTGCATCGCAAATGACATTTGAGACGTGGATAAAGGTGGAAGGCGGTCAGGGAACCACGCGAGATATTCTCCGGGCGAGGAATTCTGGCAATAACCCCGCTCGCGGCGTTGTAATCTTTCTCAATTCCTCCGGCCAACTTGCCGTAATGCTTGGAAAGTCCGGCAATGTCAAAACCTTTTTGGGACCCGCAGTCGAATTGAACACCTGGACGCACATTGCTTTCTCCGCCACCTCCCAATGGTCAAAGCTGTATGTGAACGGAATACTGGCAGCCTCCGGCGGCGGCTACGATCCCAACAACATGGGCTTTAATTACATAGGGGGCTTTGCGCCCTTTATCGGTGTGCTCGACGAGATCCGATTCTGGAATGAAGCCCGGACTGCCGATCAAATCCTGACCGCGATGAATTCATCTTTGGCCGGAAACGAAACCGGTCTTGCCGGCTATTGGAGACTCGATGAGCAATCGGGCCTGACCGCCGTAGATCATTCGGGGAACCTGGCTGATGGATCCCTTGACGACGGCTACGACAATTCGACCATTGATGCAATGAGAATCAGCTCGACCGCGCCAATCCCCGGAGCATCCTGCATCCCGCGGCAGACCTCGTTCAACTTCGGAGTTCTCTCCGCGGGCCAGAACGCACACGACACCTTGTGGGTCGTCAACTTCGGCACATCTCAGCTTGTGATAGACTCCTTGCAGACCGTGCCAAACGGATTTTCGGTTTCCCCGGCTTCGGCAACCATTGCGTCAAGTGACAGTGCTCTCTTTGTCGTGACGTTTGCACCGACGTCTGAAGGGCAATATTCCGACACTTTGAAGATGTATCACCAGGCTGTGGGTTCATCATTGGCGATTCCCTTGACGGGGACCCAGTTGGCAGAAGAGCCCGGCATCCCCAGTACACATCTGAACTTCTCGTCTGTGACCCTCTTTGAAATGACGCTTCGCTGGACTAACGGCGATGGAGCAAAAAGAATTGTCCTTTTGAAGGCGGGGTCTGCCGTCGACGGTCTCCCTGCCTCCACGCAGGGATACACCGCGAATTCTGCCTTTGGCGGCGGTTCGCAGATTGGCACGGGGAATTTCGTCGTGTATGACGGAAGCGGGGACTCGGTCCGTGTCACGGGTCTCACGCCCGGTGTACGCTATTACGCAGACGTGTTTGAATACCATGGCTCATCGGGAACCCAGGTCTATCGAACAGAGACGCCCGCAACCGGGTCTCAGTTCACTTTGTCTCCCGCCACCACACCGGGATCTGGGGCTGCACTTCTTTTAGACGGCGTTGACGATTTCGTCGTCCTGCCTAATTCCTCGTCCCTGCAAATTACCACCGGCACACTCGAGGCGTGGATCAAGACCAACGATGCGGGATCGGAGAAGCGCGCCATTGTTGAGCGGTACGGGGAATACAATATGTTTCTCATTGACAATTATTTCGCGGTCTACGATTGGTTTTCAGGGACAGATCATATTACAACAGCCAACCTCGCGGACAACAAATGGCATCATGTCGCAGTGTCTTTTCAATCCGGAGTGTCAGGGGGTACCGTCCTCTACGTTGACGGAATTCCGGTCGATACGATTACGATGACCGTGAGCAATCAGAATTATGCTCCGACGATCGGGAACGGACACGAATGGGTCAACTTCCAGAATTTCGCTGGACTGATCGACGAAGTGAGGATCTGGAATGTTGCCCGTACTCCGCGGCAAATCCGCGAGTTTATGCACAGAGCAGTTCCATCTGCCACGACCGGCCTGGTCGGCTACTGGGCGATGAATGCCGGATATGGCACAACCGCCTTCGATTCGGCTGCCGCAAACCACGGCACGCTGATGAACAGTCCCAACTGGACGGCTTCGACCGCACCGGTTGGTCCGGGGATGAGCGACGTCTTGACCGATTTTATGTCGGGTACGGTAACGCTGGGCGGAATGTCGTTCACGACGGATATTCCTTTTCAGGATCTTGTGGACGTGGCAGTGACCGAGGTGATGAATCTCCCGAATTCGATCGAAGGCATCTCCGGCAACATCGCCGAAAACCGGTACTGGATTCTTGCGATCTTCGGTTCACCGGGGGTTTTTTCGGTGGATCTCACTTTCACGCTTTCACCGGGAGATATCAGTGCCGAAGATATCGCCTCTCCCGCAAACGTGAAGCTTTACAGGAGAAGCACGACCGCCGATGGATCATGGACACAAGTTGCAGAGGCCGCCTCGGCAACCGATTCCACTGTGACCTTCTCCGGGATCACGTCCTTCAGTCAGTTCACCATCGGAAGCGCAAGCTCACCATTGCCCGTGCAGATGTCCAGCTTCACAGCATCGGCGAATCGGCTGAATGCCGAGCTTCAGTGGCGGACAGAGACGGAAATCGAGAATCATGGTTTCGAAATCGAACGAAGAGCAGTGAATAAGGAGTATGCAGTAGGGAGTAGGGAGGAAACGAATCAACGACAAGACGAGACAACGAATCAACGCCACTCTTCACCCTTTACCCTTCACTCTTCACCTTGGGTTTCCGTCGGCTTCGTCCAGGGTTCCGGAACTTCGTCTTCCCCCCGGGATTACTCCTTCGTCGATAAACCCGACCAACCCGGCCGCTATGCCTACCGCATCAAGCAGATTGACCATTCTGGCGCCTTTACTTATACCTCGAGCTTGGAGGTCCTTGTAGGCCTTGCGCCTCTTGAATTCACGCTAGCGCAGAACTACCCCAACCCGTTCAACCCGACGACCACGATCGAGTTCACGTTGCCGGCAGACGGGCATGTAGTGCTGAAGATTTATGATCTTACGGGTAGGGAAGTGGCAACTTTGGTCGACGAAGAACGGATAGCAGGAGTCCATCAGCAGGTGGTCTTTGATGCCTCACGGCTGGCTTCGGGGATGTACTTCGCCAGGCTGCAGATGAACGGCATGCAGCTGTTGAAGAAGATGGTGTTGGTGAAGTGATTAGAAGGATACTCTCAAACCTATCTGCATCTGACGGGGTTCGTAAGCTGCGTTGGGCTGTCCGAACGAGAGGAGAGCATTGCCCGCCCTATCGAACTTTGCCGGGGGGTACGACGATGCGTTAAACCAGTTGAAGAGGTTAAAGACCTCAAAAATGAATTCCAATCTCACGGGAGCAAACTCGACATTTTTCGATATTCGAAGATCCACCATTTTATAACAATTGTCGAAAGTGATCGATGGTACTTGCGTTCGAATGCCATCGGGCCAGTCATCGCCCAAGGTGTTGTTATCGTTGAGGTCCCGACCGTCCCTCACGTCATACGCACGCGGGGTGGCAATGGTAGCGAGTCCGCTAATCTGAATGCCAAACGGCAAGAGGGACGAACCCGAAAGCACGAGCCGATGGCGTTCATCCGCGTTGCTGCGCTGCATTCTGAGACTGGCTTGATCGGAGAATTCTAAAGGTTGGAACAGGTCAAATTCTGATTCCGCCCATGAGAGTGTGTACGACGCCGAGAGGCGAAGGTTCTGCGTACGATAAGTGAGGTTGGTCAAAATCCCGTGGAAAAACGCATCACCGATACTCATCGAAATGTTGATATCGCCGTATTTCTGTGAGAGAACCCGCTGCTGAGTACTGGGTTTCAGATAGTTGACGTTGAAGACGTTGGCGTAGAGATTCATGGCGCGCTGATGGATATAATCGACGTTCACAGCCAGTTCCTCGCTGAACTGATGGCCAATGCCAAAAAAGAACTGTTGAACTTTCGGTGACTCAATGTTTTGGTCCAGCAGATCCACAGGTGGTGGAACCCCCCCGGCAGCAACACGCTGGCGGAGTACTGCAGGGTCAAGCGTTCCGGGGTTGGGGATCCGATAGGTTCTCCATAATGCTCCCCGTCGTTCCACATAGGCGAGAATGGATGCCGTGCGGTCATACATAATTCCGTAACCGCCCCGAAGAATTGTTTGACCGCTGCCAAATGCATCGTAGGTGAAGGAAAACCTTGGGGCGATGTTGTCGAGATCGTTTTTTCTGTCGCCTTTTTGAATCCATGCGGCAGGTAGAAGATTGACGAGATCGGCGCTGTCCGCCCAGGCCACACCTTGCGTGTTACCAAGGGTATTAATCTCGGCATCGTATCGCATTCCCAGGTTGAGCGTAAGCCGGGAAGTCACTTTCCATTCGTCCTGAACATAGAAACCAATGACAGTTCCTTGAATCTCCACCTCGGCGTCTATTCCATTCGGGTCGAGTGGATGCAGCAGGCCGACTCCGATTCTCGCTTCATTGGGGAGCGAACTCGTATCTGTTGCGAACGTAAATTGTGGAAAGAGAAAATTCGGGAACCACCCCTCCATCCTGACGAGAAGGATATCGAAGCCAGTCTTCAGGAGATGAGGGCCGTAGAAATCCTCTACTTGCGTTGTAAACTTTTCGGTGACTCGATACTGATCTTCCACAAGCCGTTGGGGATATATGAATGAACGACCAAGCCGGATGCTCGGGCGGACGAGTGTAGGTCCCGGATACTTTTGCGATTGGGCGTGCCGCCAGCGCAGGTGATGGAATCCCAGCTCGTTCGACGACCTTGAAGATATTATCCACATATGTTTCAGCAAATGGCTGTTGGTATGAAAGTCATTGAGAATCGCCGAGGGCTCAGCGGCAGTACCGCCGAATTCTGTTATGCTGGAGTAATTCCGGGTTGACCAGATGTAATCGAACGTGTGATCCGTAGATTCCTGATACGTGAGGCGGGCCACACCGGTATGGTTTCGGCTCGGTGCTTTGAAAGTACCACGATAGCGGTCCCACAGACCCGGATCATAACCGGGCCTTCCGGGGATGACGTCGAAAAAATCATTTGCGTTGTGCAACTCGTAAGAACCAAAGAAAAAGAATTTGTCTTGGACAATGGGTCCGCCAACCGTCATGCCAACCTGCTGGCGATTATACTCCGGCTTCGTTTTTTCAAACGGTCCCTTTGCGTTAAACGCCTTATCCCTGAAAAACGAGAATCCCTCGAAGTGGAAGACGTTGGTGCCACGTCGCGTCAAGGCATTGATCATCCAGGCTCCACCCCGCGAAAACTCTGCATCGTAAGCACCGAGAATGACCCGGAACTCCTGAATGGCATCCTGAGGTATCGGTGAGCCGGTTTCTGGAAAACCGACGATACCCCCCGTAAACACACTTTTCCATTCCGCTCCATCGACATAAAAATTGATAAATCGATTGGGAAGAACTCCCGCGGACGTCGTCGAGCGACCCGCCGCCGGTGCGTACGAACGAATTCCGGGCGCGAGGGAAGCTAAACCCAGAACATTTCTCGAGTTCAGCGGGAGGCTCATAATTTGCTCGCGAAGCACCGCCGTCGAAACATCCAACCTTCTTAGCTCAAACTCTTGAATGGACGTCCCGACAACTTCCACGACAGGATGCTGTATGACCTCTGGTGTCAGAATCAAATTCAGTATTGGGCGTTGGCCCGTTACAAACTGGATGTTTTCGCGTACGGTCGGTTTATACCCGACGTGTTGGGCCTGAACGGTGTATGTGCCCGGTGGAATACCAAAAATCCAAAAGTTTCCGTTTTCGTCTGTCGCGGCCCCGCGCCGGATTGCAGCCTCATCATTTCTGACGATGACGTTCACCAGGTAGACCGGCTTCCCTTCGTTATCGGACACTTTGCCTTCAAGCGTAATCATTGTTCCTTGAGAAAAAACGGGAAGGTGGAGAAGGAGGACAAAACCGAGAGACAAAAAACGCAGAAGTGACATAAACCACGTCGTGCTTTATTAAAGTGTATATTTGCTTGTCAAAACTGTCGACGAACGTTAATGGTACGGAGCACAATGGCCTTAGTCAACATGCGCATCACTCTGAAGCGTCCGATCGAACTTTTGACTGTAGTAACCCGATAGGCGAAAATTTCGAAGTAATGGACAGCATTTCTGACAAGTCATTCCAATTGAATGAGTTAGTGCTTGGATAGTTCAACTTGTGTGGCATATCTAAAGTTGTTAGCTTCTCTGTTAACCTTGAATCGTCAAGTTAGATAGACTGCAACCCTTTCCATGGGGAGGTGTTCATGACTGGCCAAACTTCGGGCCCAATCCGGCGGTACCACCACTCTTCGAAAAGCTCCGGGAAGCCAATCCTCTCCTCGGGATTCCGTTCACATCTATTCTTAGATCCTTGATGTTGAAGAACCCAGCCTCTAACGCCGATAGAGCAAACAATCCATGATAGGACAAACCATCTCCCGGTACAAGGTGCTTGAGAAGATTGGCGAAGGCGGTATGGGTGTCGTCTACAAGGCTCAAGACACTACGCTGGATCGGTTTGTCGCCCTCAAATTCCTTCCTCTGCGAGTCGTTGCAGGCCCTGACGAAAAAGCCCGCCTTCTTCAAGAGGCCAAAGCTGCGGGGGCACTCAGCCACCCAAACGTCTGTACCATTTTCGGGGTTGAGGAATCCGATGGAAGTTCCGAGTTTGCCCGTCAAATGTTTATCGTAATGGAATATGTAGAGGGACGCACGTTACGCCAGGAGATTGCAGGATCAAACGCCAAACGTCCCTTGACGCCGCAGAGAGTCGTTGATATAGGCATTCAAATCGGCGACGGTCTGGTGGCGGCTCATGAGAAAGGAATTGTGCATCGTGACCTGAAACCGGAGAACATCCTCCTGCAGAAAGACGGTCGTGCTAAGATCATGGACTTCGGCATTGCACGACTCAAAGGAGGTTCGCGCCTGACAAAGCAAGGTATCATCATGGGGACCGTTGGATATGTTTCCCCCGAGCAGGTGCAAGGGATTGACGCGGACCACCGCACGGATATTTTTTCTTTCGGTGTGATACTGTACGAGATGCTTGCAGGTCAACCTCCCTTCAAGGGAGATAATGAACAGGTGATCCTCTATCAAATCGTTGGTGCAGATGCCAGGCCGATCTCATCAATTAAACCTGACATCAGCCCGGAACTGTGGGGGATCGTGCAGGAATGTCTCGCGAAAGATCCCGCTGATCGTTATCAATCAGCTGCTGAGGTTGTTAGGAACCTGAAACGATTCAAGCATCATTCGGCAAAGCGTCGCGCCATTTCAACCCTCACCCGTCGAGCGTTGAGAGTTGCGAAGCGATACGTCTGGCAGACAACGTCTGTCATTCTTGTTGCTGCAGTGGTTTGGCTTGGGACCCAGCGCTGGGGGCCGGGCAACCGGCCTGCGATGCGGTTTTCCATGAATATAGCCTCAAACACTGGGTGGGTGATCTCACCTGATTCCAGGAGGCTTGTCTATACATCGAGCAACGGATTGTTTGTCCGTTCGCTGGATGAATCGATTGCCCGATCCCTCTCTGCTTTGGGATCTGAACTTTTCTTTTCTTCAGACGGTCAATCGATTGCATTCTTCGTAGAAGCAAATTGGCCGTTCGCGCCCGGCAAACTTAAGAAGTTGTCAATTGATGGTGGCCCGCCGTTGGATATCTGCGACGTGGAAGGCCAAATCCGGGGTGGCTGGTGGGCACCGGATAATTCCATCTACTTCGGCAGTACGAGCACGGGGATTCAAAGAATTCCGGCCACTGGTGGGATTCCGGAGGCCGTCACTTCTCTCGACTCGCAACGCGGCGAGGTAAGTCATCGGTTCCCGCAGCTACTCCCTGACGGCAAGACTCTCATCTTTACAGCAAGTAGCTCTAAAATGATCTCGTTTGACGAAGCCGTGATTGTTTCCCAAAGGCTCGACACGGGTGAACGGAAAGTCATCCTCTCGGGAGGTTCATATGCCCGCTATGTTCCGACAGGTCATCTTATCTTTGCCCGAGGGAAGTCGCTGTTCGTTGTTCCCATCGACCCTGAGAGCCTTGAGCTCAAACGTGAACCGATACCATTTGCAGACGGGGGAATGTTCGACCAAACCGAGGGCTACGCACACTTTGGCTTTTCGAACACAGGTCTTTTGCTCTATCAGCCAAGCGGACCGATCACCTATGATCAAACCGCTGCCTCGATGGATTCCCTTGGCAGGGTATTTCCATTCGACCGTGATCCCCGTTCTTATGGCGACGCACGCCCATCTCCCGACGGACAGAGACTTGCCATTTGTCTGACAGCTCCCACCAGTGACATCTGGGTTTACAATGTCCGCCTTCGGACTTTCACACGCCTCACATTTGGTGACGGGAAATACTCTTCTCCAATCTGGACACCTGACGGAAAGTATGTCGTGTACACGCGGGAACGGGGTGGATCTCAAGGTGTCTTTCGAAAACGTTGGGACGGCGGCGGACCTGAGGAAACGATTATAGAAAGCATGAACGGACAGATTCCAAAATCATTTACACCGGACGGAAAGGTTCTTGCTTTCTTGCAGAACCGTGACATCTGGCTCCTTTCGATGGAAGATGATCGCACCTCGAGGCCTTATGTCCAATCGACATTCAACGAGGAAGACCCGGCTTTTTCACCCGATGGCCGTTGGATGGCGTACGTTTCGAATGTGACTGGAAAGAGGGAGGTCTACGTTGAGTCATTTCCTGAAAAGGGCGCGAGATGGCAGGTCTCGAGCGGCGGCGGCTCACTGCCAATGTGGGGAAAAACCGGCCATGAGCTCTATTACGTAACCGCCAGCGACATCAGGCTGTTGAGTCTGATTTTGCAGCCGGACTTCAAAGTGTCATCGCAAAGAAAATTGCTCGATTTAAAACCAGAAATCCGACCCCTTGCCTTTGATGGGAATCAATTCATCATTCTCGTCACGCCGCCAAAGCCTCTCGGAGGGCGTTTGGAAGCCGTGGTGGACTGGTTCAGTGAATTGAACGAAAAATTTTCAAAATGATTTGACCAAATGAGCACTGATCAGACATCTCTCAAACGGCGCGTTGAAGAGCTGGAAGAACTTCAACGCTTTGCACACTTACTGAGTACAACTCTCGGGATATCGGAAACCCTTGATGTCATAGCAGAGCACTGCATGAGTATGTTCAACGCCGAACGCGCGTCCATCATGCTTGTGACCTCTCACGGTGTCGACACTGTCCGGACTATTGTTCGCAGGACTGGAGTTCCCGATCAGGAAATTGAACATTTGGTGAATAACCTTGTGGCAGGATGGGTCATGTACCACGCAAAGCCGCTTGTCACCGATGATGTCGTGAAGGCCTTATCCATGAGAGATATTTCCAAACAGATTCAACAGTTGGGTCCTGCACTTGCCGTGCCGCTGAGTATCGGGGGCAAAGTCATCGGCGTTATCAATATTGTGAATTCCCCGGGGGGACGACTGTTCTCAGAAGACGACTCGCGTGCAGCGACCATAGTCGCTTCGACCGCAGCTCAGTTCATTCATCGGGCCGAGGTGTACGCGTCCATTGCGGAGGATAACGTGCGTCTCAAGAAAGCATTGCGAGAGCAGCAACACCCAGACCTCATTCTCGGCGACAGCCCCGCAATGAAAGAAATCCGTGATAAAATTCGCCTTGTGGCTGAAACTTCGTCGACTGTTTTGTTGACGGGTGAAACGGGGACAGGCAAAGAGCTGGCCGCAAAGACAATTCATACGATGAGCCCCCGCGCCGGCAAACCGTTCGTTGCCGTTAATTGCGCGGCAATACCGGAGGCACTCTTTGAATCCGAACTCTTCGGACATGAACGGGGAGCCTTCACCGGCGCGCCTGAAATGAGGAAGGGAAAATTTGAACTCGCACATGAAGGAACGATTTTCCTCGACGAGATTTCCTGGATGCCGCTCGCTCTGCAGCCGAAGCTCCTCCGGGTTCTTCAAGAGAGGACGGTCTCGAGGCTTGGCGCTTCCATGGAGACAAACGTCGATGTCCGCGTAATTGCAGCGAGCAGCAGGGATCTGGAGCACGCCTCTCAACTCGGAGAATTCCGTCAAGAGCTTTTTCATCGACTCAACGTCGTCCCGCTGCGCCTGCTTCCGTTGCGTGAACACCGGCAGGACATCCCTCTGCTTGCTGAAACTTTCCTTGACACCTTCTCGGGAGGTGCAAAACGATTCTCTTCGGATGGCATGGAGCTCCTGACGAAAGCCGCGTGGCCGGGAAATGTTCGGGAACTTCGCAATGCCATGGAGCGCGTTTCCATATTTGTTCCCTCCTTGGAAGTAACGGAATTCCATCTGAAGGGGCTCGGGATTGGGGAACAGGAACACGGAACGTCCGATCTTTCAATTGTCTTCAGACAGCTCGTTCGATCGAACGACCGGAACGCCGATCTTCTTGAGAATGCAGAAAAGAGTTTCGTCCAGCTTGCCATGCAGGAGGCTCAGGGAAACGTGAGCCAGGCGTCTCGCCTCCTCGGAATCGACAGAAAAGCTCTCGAACGCCGTATCGAGAAGTTTGGACTTTGAAACGGCTTCTTCATTAAAAATCAAAACGCGTATGCAGATTGCCATTGACTTTCGCTTTGTACTTTTCAGTTGTTTTTGAACATCTTACGTCTGATGTCCGATCCTCTTCCTCCTTTTGCAGGTCTTATTAATACTTCCTCTCTGTGATGCGAGCTGTGAACATATTGGTGTTCATTCCCCCTCTTTTTTTTTTGCTGTCGTGCAGAGAAAAAGAAGCGGAAGTGATCTCAAAGCGATCGAACCCGGGACGGACTCACGACTCTTTATCAAGACCCTTACCCCAGACTGGATCCGGCAGTTCTGTTTCCGCTCAACCCCTCGTTACGAAATTCTCCGACTGGTTCGAGCCGCTGAACCTCGGACCATTGGTCAACAGCACCGACCCTGACATAAATCCAACCCTCTCGCCTGATAATCTCAGTCTGTATTTTACCTCCAACCGACCAGCAGGGATCGGAAGATACGATATCTGGGTGTCCAGGCGAGCCTGTGTTAATTGCCCGTGGGAAGCGGCAATCAATCTTGGACCGGTCATCAACAGCACCTTGAACGACAACACGGGTGACCTGTCCGCGGATGGACTCCTGATGTTTTTCGCGAGCCAGAGAGCAGGTGGGTATGGCAATAACGACATCTACGTCTCCCGTCGCTCAGATCTGAATGACGACTTCGGCTGGCAGACCCCGGTGAACCTCGGTCCTGACATTAACACGTCTCATGATGATGCTGGGCCGGACATAGTGAACGTAGATGGTAACAACGCCATCCTGTATTTCAGCCGGGGAAGGAATGCAGGTCCGGGAGTAACAGGCAACACGGACATCTACTTTGTGGCTATAACGCGGGAAGGTGAACCTCTCGGCCCTCCGGAATTAGTTGCCGAGTTCAGCATGGCAGAAACATATAACCTGGCTCCCAGCGTGCGCGCGGATGGAAAGGAAATCTATTTCTCATCGAATCGTCCCGGAACACTTGGTGACAACGACCTATGGGTTTCCACGCGTGCCAGTTTCCGCGATCCGTGGTCTGCGCCTGTGAACCTGGGCCCGCCTTTGAACCTGGTGGGTCCGGATCAAGCTCCAGACTTGTCTCATGATGGCCAAACATTACTTTTCCACTCAGTGCGTCCTGGGAACCAAGGCACCGCCATAAACTATGACATCTGGATGTCGACTCGCACGGTCACGTATATTCCCGGCAACAATAACTTCAACAATGCAAAAAAACTTGACTGACTGCCTTGGTATCATTTGATTCAAACCGAAGATAGCAGTCCCGCCCCAAAGAACCCCCGAAGTTTTCTCTTCTTGTAGATCGTCGCTTAGCACTGACCGGTTCCACTCATTGGCCGAAACCGGCCACGCATTGCCCGAAATCGGGCGCACGCGATCGCGCCGCCCTCCAATTCTCATTATTGCGCGGCACATTTTTCTGGCATAGATGATGAATGGAAGTTCGAAAAGGAGGTGTACTATGAAAAAGTTAACCGTTTTGTTTTTCCTTTCCCCAATTCTCCTGCTGCTATCGTGTGGCAGAGAATCGACGGTGATGCCATTGCAGCCTGTCGACAGGGACGAAACCCGCCAACTTCCGTCGTCCCTTGGTGAAGGGCTTACATCTACTCACTTCTCTGAATGGTCGGAACCGGTGAACCTTGGACCTGTCGTCAATAGCAATGCCCAAGATGGGAATCCAACCCTCTCGACGGATGGCTTGAGCTTGTATTTTGCCTCGAATCGGTCCGGAGGGACTGGCGGACTTGACATCTGGGTATCCCAACGGGCGTGTGTGGATTGTCCCTGGGGGGCTCCTGTCAATCTTGGGTCAATGGTCAACAGCACGGTCAATGACAATGGGCCTGAGTTGTCCGTTGACGGACACCTCCTCTTCTTCTTTAGCTTCAGGCAGGGAGGAGAGGGCGGCGCCGACCTTTACATGTCACGTCGCACCGATCCGCGGGACAACTTTGGCTGGGAAGCTCCGGTGAACCTGGGACCTGTCGTCAACACCTCCATGGATGAGGGAGGACCGAATTACATTGCTCTCGTTGAGAACGGGACGGCCAACTTGTATTTCAACCGGGGAGACCAGTCCGCGCCGGGTGTACCGGGGAATACTGACATTTACCGAGTAAAGTTCACACGAAACGGGGAGATTCGTGGTCTCCCAGAACTGGTTGTCGAGCTCAGCGCTCTCGGCTTTGCCAACCAGGGACCGAGCATCCGAAAGGACGGGAGAGAAATTCTGTTTCAGTCTGATCGTTCCGGCACTCTGGGCTTCGGTGACCTGTGGGTATCCACGCGACCGAGTGTCCACCATTCCTGGTCCATTCCAGTGAACCTGGGCGCTCCGTTGAGTTCTGGAGGTAACGAACAGGGGCCTGATCTTTCCCATGACGGTCGAACACTTGTGTGGGCTTCGAGTAGGGCAGGTGGAGCAGGACAGTTCGACATCTGGATGTCAACGCGGACCGCCGGCAAAGATTGAGACATGGGCTACTACAACGGCACAGCGGTTGGACAACGATGACCCCAGTGGGACTCCGTGTTCCTGGGCATTATCCGGCTGGTTATGCGCGATTATTTTTTACGATCAAGGAGGAATCATGAAAACCATTTTTCGACTTGTGCGCTGTGGCAGATTCCTCCTTGCAATGTTTTGCGTATTCACCAGTACTAGCCCATTGGTTGCCCAATGGGTACAAACCAACGGACCTGAGGGGGGCCCAACAGATGCCTTTGTGATTAGTGGCACGAGCCTCTTTGCCGGAACTTGGGGCGGCGGGGTCTTTCTTTCAACGAACAACGGCATAAGCTGGACAGCAGTCAATACTGGTTTGACCAACCGTTATGTCCTTGCTCTTGCCGTTTCTGGGACGAATCTCTTTGCCGGGACTGAGAACGGCGGCATCTTCCTATCGACCAACAATGGGACAAACTGGACAGCCGTGAATACTGGTTTGACCGAACTTGATGTCCGGTCTTTCGCCGTCATTGGCACAAATCTTTTTGCCGGAACTCAACAAGGCGGCGTGTTTCTCTCCACCAACGATGGCACAAGCTGGACACCAGTTAGTACTGGCTTGACCAACTCATGGATCTGGGATCTTGCCGTCTCTGGGACGAATCTCTTTGCCGGAACGTTTGGCGGCGTATTTCTTTCCACGAACAACGGCACAAGCTGGACAGCTGTCAATACTGGTTTGACCAACAATGAAGCACACTCTCTTGCCGTCTCCGGCGCATATCTCTTTGCTGGGACTTATGGTGGAGTCTTTCTTTCGACGAACAGCGGCACAAGCTGGACAGCTGTCAATGCTGGTTTGACCAGCACCCAAGTCAATGTCCTTGCCGTCTCGGGCACAAACCTCTTTGCCGGCACTTCTGCCGGTGGCGTGTGTCTTTCGACCAATAACGGCACAAGCTGGGCGGCAGTCAATGCTGGCTTGACCAACGCTTATGTCTTTGCTCTTGCCGACTCTGGAACAAATCTCTTTGCCGGGACTTGGGGCGGCGGCGTCTTTCTGTCGACAAACAACGGGACGAGCTGGACAGCAATCAATACTGGCTTGATCAGCACAGGTGTCGTAGCTTTTGCCGAGTCTGGCACAAATTTGTTTGCCGGGACTGCGGGCGGCGGCGTCTTTCTTTCGACAAACAACGGCACAAACTGGACAGCAGGTACAGGTTTGACCAACCCCTGGATCGAAGCTCTTGCCCTCTCTGGCACGAATCTCTTTGCCGGAACTTCTGGTACCAACCCTGGGGGACAGTTCGGCGGCGTCTTCCTCTCAACGAACAACGGTACGAGCTGGTCAGCAGCTGGGTTGCCCAACACTTATATCAGCTCTTTTGCAGTCTCTGGCACGAATCTTTTTGCTGGCACTTCTGCCAAGGGCGTCTTTCTTTCGACCGACAACGGTGGAAGCTGGACAGCTACTGGTAAGACCGGAGGTTATCAGAGATCTCTTGCGGTCTCTGGCGCGAATCTCTTTGCGGGTGAGGCTTTTGGTGACGGCGTTTATCTCACCACGAACAACGGCACAAGCTGGACTGCAGTCAATACCGGTCTGACAAACACTTATGTCTTGTCTCTTGCCGTCAGCGGCACGAATCTCTTTGCCGGGACTGCGGGCGGCGGCGTCTTTCTTTCCACAAACGACGGGACAAGCTGGAAAGCAGTCAATACCGATTTAACCGATTTTGATATCCTGTGTCTTGCCCTCTCTGGCACGAATCTCATTGCCGGGACGTATGGCGGCGGCGTCTTTCTTTCGACAAATAGTGGCACTAGCTGGACGCCGGTCAATACTGGTTTGGCCGATACCAATCCAGATGTCGATCGTGGCAATTATGTCTTTGCCCTTGCTGTCTCTGGCACGAATCTCTTTGCTGGTTCTAGTGGTGTGTGGAGACGTCCGTTGTTGGATATGATCACATCAGCGGAAATTAATTCCAATGACATTCCATCAGGATTTGCGCTCGAACAGAACTATCCCAACCCGTTCAACCCGACGACCACGATTGAGTTCACGTTGCCGGCGGATGGACATGTGGTGCTGAAGGTCTATGATCTTGCGGGTAGGGAGGTGGCAACGTTGGTCGATGAAGAGCGGACAGCAGGAGTCTATCAGCAGGTGGTCTTTGATGCCTCAAGACTGGCATCCGGGATGTACTTCGCCCGGTTACAGATGAACGGAATGCAGTTGCTAAAGAAGCTATTGCTTATCAAATAGTCCTGCTGTTGTCTGGTGGGAATGGTGTTGGTGAGGTTAAGTGGGAGGTATATGAGTAGTTGAGTAAATGAATATATGAGTAGATGAGAGGTGTCAAAAAAAACCGGCGCAGTTTCCCGCGCCGGTATTTTCGACTTCCGATCTCTGACTTGTGACTTCTGACCTCTGACCTCTGTCTTTACAGGTTTCTTTTTTGATAGCCCAGATACACCTGCCGCGGCCTCGCGATCTTCTGCTCGGGATCCGTCAGCATCTCCTGCCACTGCGCCAGCCAGCCGGACATTCTCGGAATGGCAAACAGCACCGGGAACATGTCCACCGGGAACTTCATCGCCTGGTAGATCAGTCCTGAATAGAAATCCACGTTCGGATACAGCTTCCGCTTCACAAAGTAATCATCCTGCAGTGCGATGCGTTCGAGTTCCAGCGCGATCTCCAGCTTCGGATTCTTACCGGTTTCCTCAAACACCGCATCGGCCATCTGCTTGATGATCTTGGCACGCGGATCGTAATTCTTGTAGATCCGGTGGCCGAATCCCATCAGCTTTCCCTTGCCTTCTTTGACTTCCTTGATAAAGGCGGGAATTTTGTCTTTCGATCCGATCTCATCCAGCATGCGCAGAACGGCTTCGTTTGCTCCGCCATGAAGCGGGCCGTACAATGCAGCGGCGGCTCCTG
>JBBEEC010000019.1:0-6659 GCA_040880975.1 Bacteroidota bacterium
CCGGTCCATGTGATATCGGCATACACGGAACGCTCCTTTTTTTTCTTCGCCCAAAGGTCGATCAGAACGAAGTCACCTTTGTGAAGCGGACTGTGCACTTCTTTGGTCGGCTCATAATGCGGATTGGCGCTGTTGGCGTTGACCGAGCAGTTCGGATCGGCCTCCGTCCAGATTCCTCGCTTCGCAAACTCATCCAGCAAAAACTGCTGGACGTGATACTCGGTCAGCCCTTCATTCCCCACGACCTTCCGCTTCATGAAGGCAAACGCCAGATCAACAATTTCACGCAAATGCTTTGCTGTTTCTGCGTTATCAGACGCCTGTTCGTCTGACCAGCAGGCTTCAAACCGCTGAACCAGATTCGCCGATGAAACCACCTCTACCCCCGCCTTTCGGACAAGCTCAATAGTTCCGGCGTCCACGGTAGCAACATACGGGATCGCATTATCGGGCGAGTACTCCATCGCAACGGTCCGCAAGCCCTTAAGCACCTTCGTGAGGCCTTCCTCAAGAGAGCGCCAGCTCACATATACCGTTTTCTCGCCGGGAACATCGTCAAGGTTCCATTGCTCGATTCCATGTACGAGTTTTCGCGGTTCTCCCTTTGCCGGGACAAGATAATAGTACCGCCGTGTTTGCATGATGTGGGAAGGAAGATCGAGAATCCGCGACGCAAACGGATTGTTTCCCCGAAAATTGTACAAGAGCCAGCCATCGATTCGCTCTTCTCTGAGCGCCGACTGAATCTCAAGAATCGTATTCTCAGTTAGTGCCATTGTGCACTCATCCTCGATAAACAACAAAGCCCGGCAGTCATCACCGGGCTTTTTTTCATTCTTTCTTCATTCTTCTTACTGCCTTCTGCCTACTCTCTGGTTCTCATTTGCCCGCGTACTCTACAACCTCCCGTTCCGGATTCTGTACCGGACTTCGTCTTTTTCGTCGATACTTCTTCTCTATGCCCTTCTGAGCCGGCTCTTCCGCAACATCCGGGTACGTGAAGATCTCGTACTTGAAATTGCGAAGAATGATATCATTCCCGTTCCGCCCGAGCACATATTGCGGAAGGATGGGGATCTTGCCGCCGCCGCCCGGGGCATCGATAACATAATACGGCACCGCGAGACCGGAGGTGTGACCACGAAGCTTATCCATGATCTCCAAGCCCTTATGGACCGGGGTCCGGAAATGATTTGTCCCCTTGGTTAAGTCCGCCTGATAAATGTAATACGGCCGCACGCGCATTTTTAACAGCTTTCGGTGCAGTTCCAGCATCACCTCGGCATCGTCGTTCACGCCCTTCATCAACACCGCCTGGTTCCCCACAGGACACCCGGCATCGGCCAGCATGGTGCAGGCCTTTTCGGCCTCCGGAGTGCATTCCCACGGGTGATTGAAGTGGGTGTTGACGTAGATCGGGTGATACTTCCTGATCATCTTGCAGAGTTTCGGTGTGATCCGCTGCGGAAGCACGCACGGCATCTTTGTGCCAAGGCGGATGATCTCCACGTGCGGAATCGCCCTCAGGCCTTCCAGAATCCGCTCAAGAACATAATCGGTTACCATGAGCGGGTCCCCGCCGGAAAGCACCACGTCGCGGACCTCCGGATGGGAGGCAATATAATCGAGCCCGCCCTGAATCCACTTGGAATTGATCTTGCTCGAATCGCTTACCTTGCGTTTACGAGTACAAAACCGGCAGTACATGGAACACTGACTCGTGACCAGGAACAAGACCCGGTCGGGATACCGGTGGGTGATGCTCGGAACGGGGCTGTCCCCTTCCTCGTTCAGCGGATCTTCCGGGGCATTGAGATCTTCGAGCTCGATCTTGTCGGGGATGCACTGGAGCCAGATCGGGTCGCCGGGGTAACGGATGAGGCTCAGATAATACGGATTGACGCGGATATGAAAGAGCTTGTTGAGCTTGTCAGCGAGCTGAGGATCGAAGTTGAATCGTTCAACGAGATCCTTTCCGCTGTCGACGCTCTGCCGGAGCATTTCCTGCCACAGTTCCATCAGCTGTTCATTCCTCCCTAGAGGTGTTTGGTATAAATAATGAGATCGTCGCCGGGCGAATAGTAGTCCCTGATCCTTGCTTCTTCCACAAACCCGCGCTTCACGTAGAACGCCTTCGTTCTGTCGTACGACTCCTGTGATGAAGTCTCAGCGATGATCTTCTTCCCCCCCTGCGATGAGATCGTCGCGAAACAGTGTTCCATCAGATCTTTACCGACGCCGCCGCCATGATGACGAACATCCACCGCGAGCCAATACAGGTCATACGTCGTCTCCGTCAAAGGTGTCGGGCCCACGCAATAGTATCCCAAGATCTTTTTTTCTTCATCCACGCCGGTGAACATCAAATAATCCTTCTGGTCCGGCTCTTCAATGACGATCTCCATCAATTCCACCGCAACATCGATCTCTTCTTTCTTGAAGACCCCCGTTGCAACGAGGATTTCCTTCAGAGGCTGGATATCCTCTTTCGCAAAAGGTCTGACGAGCATAAAACACTATGGCATCCTTTCCAATGCATACTCTACGATCTTGGCGATCGTATCTTCGAACGACAAACCGTAAGCCCGGGCTGAGCGCGCAAAACCTGCGTCATCGGAGAGATCGGGATTGGGGTTCACTTCAAGGACATACGGGTTACTGTTTTTGTCGAGCCGGATGTCAATTCTCCCGTAATCACGAAGTCCCATGAGCCGGTAGCATTTCAGGGCTGTTTCCTTGAGCCGCTTTTCAAGTTCGACGGGGAGATTCGCCGGGCAGACTCCAACCGTTCCCACATACTCCGGAGTTCCCTGCATCCACTTGGCGTTATAGGTAACGATCTTGGGGAACTCAGACGGCAAACCCGAAAAATCGATCTCGGAGATCGGCAGCGCGATCGGGCGCTTGTTTCCGATGATCCCGACGTTCAGTTCGCGTCCATTGATATACTCTTCCGCGAGCGCGGGCTGGTCAAATTCATTGAAGATATATCGGATGCGCTTGCGCAGGGAGGCGAAGTCGTCCACGATCGAAGTATTCTCGATCCCGACGCTGGCATCCTCGCGCGAAGGCTTCACAATGATGGGGAATTTCAGGGCCAGGGTGTCTTCCGTCAATTCGCCGATATTCTTGTAAATCGCAAACCGAGGTGTCTTGATCCCGTGGTGCCCCAGGATCTCCTTCGTTCGGGCCTTGTTCAGGCACGTCCCGAGGGCGAACGCCGGAGCGCCGGTGTACGGCACGCCAAGAAGCTCATACAATCCCGCCACATGCATTTCATGGATCGATTCGTTTCCGACAGATTCACAGAGGTTAAAGATCACATCCGGCTGTTTTTGCTTGACAAAATCGAGCAAACGCTGGATATCGCCGTTCATGTTGAACAGCGTTGCTTTGTATCCGACTTGCTGCAGAGCCCCCTGAACATGCTCCCGTTCTTCGAGGACGCCCACTTCCGACATGTCGATCATATTCGGGCTCGCAGCGGCAAGGACTTCCTGCTTCGTCGCCAGTTGCTCAATCTTCCCTGTCTCCGAAATATACTGCCTCCCGGCGTCGGTCATTACCGTCGGTTCGTTGAAAACGATCGCTACGTGGATTTTCTTGGCCATGGGGGTCCTTCTATGATTTCCTTTACGCCAATCCGTACCGGCGAATGGCAGCGTCAAGAACAGTGTTGATCATTGCGTTGTATTCGATCCCTGCGACGCGCGCGGCCTGCGGAAAACATGAATGCTCCTCGGGATTCGGCAGGATTCCGGGCAAAGGGTTCAATTCGAGGACATGCGGTTCGCCATGTTCATCCAGGCGAACATCGATCCGGCACCAATCACGGCAGCCGAGCACTCTGAAAGCATCGCGACAATTGGCTTCGATCTTCTTCTGCAACACAGAATCAATCCTGGCGGGACACTCATGTACATCGATCGGATGGTCCAGCTGGTCCCAGATCCACTTTGCTTCATATGAGTAGATGGGATTGACGCCCGGAGGCAGGGAATCAAATCGAATCTCCACAACCGGAAGCGTACGAACATCCGGATGGTTGCCCAACATGGCTACGGTGAATTCCCGGCCTGAAAGAAATTGTTCAATGAGGGCGGGCTGTTCGTACTCGTGCACAATTTTTTCCACTTCTGTCCGCAACGAGGCGAAATCCCTTACAATAGAGTTGTCGAAAATTCCCTTGCTGGAGCCTTCGTGGAGTGGTTTAACGATGGACGGATACGCGTAATCGGCCTCGCGCAAGTCCGCGAGCGAAGAGATGACGCGAAATGATGGGGTAGGGATCCCGTGATAGGAGAGAATCTCCTTTGCGCGGGACTTATCCAGACAAATACCTAACGTGATGGGGTCTGAACCGGTGTAGGGGATGCCCAACATCTCCAACATGGCCGGGATTTGAGCTTCCCGGGACGCTCCGCGGAACCCTTCCGCAACGTTGAAGACAATATCAGGGCGAATTTCTTTGAGACGTTGAAAGGCGTCTTCGTTTGCTTCGATGAGGGAGACACGATGGCGTTGTTCGAGCGCCGCTCGCACGGCGTCGATGGTCTCTTGCGTGTCCCATTCTGCGTATGTGTCAGTTTTCGTCGCTTCCTTCAGCACGGGCGGCGCGACAAGTGTCGTACCGTCATCCTTCAGTTGCTCAACTTCATCACCCGCGACTTCGTCTGCATTCTCTCGCTTCAGATTATAGACGAGAGCGACATGCAATTGTCGTAGCAAGCAGTAACCGAACCTTTCAATTATGGAGAGGAGCTACATCAATGTATCAATGAACACGTACAACTTGTTACAAATATAATCTTTTACGACGTCTTGTCAAGAAAAATCGACACTTTTGACGCGCAAACGCGGAGGAGGACTTGACATTGATGATGAGAGGAGGAAGAGAACGGAGGTCAGAGGTCGGAGATCAGAGGTCAGAGGTCAGAGGTCAGCCATCACCCGCTGGTTCGTTGATGCATTGGTTCGTCCGGTCGTTGATTCGTTGATTCGTTGATTCGTTGGTTCGTTGATTCGTCGATTCGTTGGTTCGTTGTACCGTAACCGTCAGCCAAATTTCATTCCGCATTTCGGACATTGACTGGCATTGGCATCGACCTGGGTGCTACAGTTCTCACAGAAGAACTTGTCTGAAGGCACAAGGGGCTCTTCGTTCTCCGCTTTTCCCTCCTGATGGTCACCCGACGGCTTCTTTTTTCCGGTTAACCACGATTGCAGCACAGCAAACAGAACCAGAAGCGCCATGATGAGACTCTGAACGGAGCTTTTCTCGATCGCTGTGTAGACAAGATACCCCGCAAAGAGTAATCCGATAACCATCGACACCGTCGGACCCTTCAGAGCGCTTCCGGACCCCTCTGAAGCCCCCCCTCGACTAAAGATCCCTCCGAGGGAGTCCAGCCAACTCTTCTTCTTTACATAACCACAATGGGGGCAAAAGGATGCGTTTTTGAGCTTCTTTTGACCACACTGGGGACATTGCTCTTCTATATAGAGATCTTCGCCGGTCATTGGGTTTCAGGTTTCAGGTTCAAGGTTTCGGGTTTCAGGTTTCAGGTTTCCCGCCCGAACGACCGCAGGAGATTCAATCTCGTTCGGTCGGGCGGGCAGGTTCAAGGTTGTTGTTAACGTGGTTTCGAATTCGAACTTCGAACATCGCCATTCGAACCTCGACATTCTCATATTCTCACCCTCCCATCCTCCCTCACCCTATCCAACATCACCAAGCTCCCAAATGTTTCGATAACGCTCTTCGAGGTGTTCCCGAAGAGCCGCGTTGGCCGGAAGCCGGAGTTCCGGATCCGTATCAATGAGCGCAAACGCTTCATTCCTCGCCGCTTTCAGAATCTCCCCATCCTCGAGCAGATCGGCAATCCTGAATGCCGGCAGCCCGCTTTGCCGGGTTCCCAGAAACTCCCCGGGGCCCCTGAGCTGCAAATCGACCTCCGCGATCCTGAATCCGTCGTTTGTCTCAACCATGGTCTCCAACCTGGTCGCCGCCTGCCGCTCCTCCTGCTCGACGTCGATCGGGTCTTTCTTCCGCTTCCCCTCATGAAACCAGGCATAGTTCGCAATGAGGATGCAATACGACTGATCCGCCCCGCGGCCCACCCTCCCCCGCAACTGATGCAGCTGCGACAAGCCGAACCGTTCAGCGTTCTCAATGACCATCACCGTTGCATTCGGCACGTCAATACCCACTTCGATGACCGTTGTGGCAACCAGGATATCCAGCTCCTTGTCTTTGAACGACTTCATGACGGCATCCTTTGCCTCGGTCTTCATCCTCCCATGGAGCAGCCCCAACCGCAGGTCCGGGAAATCATGGGTGCTCAGCTTCTCAAACTCCTTTGTAGCGGCCTTTAGATCGACTTTCTCGGATTCTTCGATAAGCGGAAATACGATATAGGCCTGCCGGCCGTTCCTGATTTCCTGCGTCAGGAAACTGTAGACCTTATCCTTTTGGTGCTCCAGCCGAATCGCCGTCTTGATCGGCTTTCTATCCGCAGGCATCTCATCGATCACCGACACATCAAGGTCGCCATGAATCGTCATTGCCAGCGTCCGCGGAATGGGCGTCGCGGTCATGACAAGTACGTCCGGACTGATACCCTTTTCCTTGAGCGCGGCCCGCTGGACCACTCCGAACC
>JBBEEC010000020.1:0-38434 GCA_040880975.1 Bacteroidota bacterium
TGAACACTCAATCAAAAGCCGTCACAATGTGTCTTGACTTTCAGGGGTCAGTACACGGTCATAAAGGTTAAAAGCCCTGAGAGGCCCCCTAACACCAGGCCCGAAAGCAATCGCTTGTTCATATTCCCTCCCTAATGTGTGTTGTAGTCAACGACCCCTGCTATTCTCTCCTTCCCACAACCACCGTTGCATTGGGATTGTCATATCCCACGGTGATCATAAGATCATCCCTCAGCGCTATTGCGTAATAGGTGCCTTGTGCGATGGCCGTTATCGCGCGAAACGATGTCCAGCTCAAACCATTCCAGTGCAGGAGCTCTCCGAATGACCCGCAGACAAACACATCATTATGTGCATTACCGCGGATCGAATAGGAATGATAGACCGTCACCCCTTCATGCAAAGCTTCCCACGGAGTAGATGTTTCGATGTCTTGTTTCGCAAAGATGCCGTCCCCTGCGACAAAATATCGTTGAGCCCCTGTGAACCAGATGCTCTGCAAGCTGTAGGGGATGCCGTTTGTGGAAACCGTGTCGATTGAAGTCCCCTGTATGCGAAAGATCTTCTTGTCGAAGTTTACAGTCTGATTCGCGGCGACTGCGTAGACCTCTCCTGCATCGCCCCAGATATCGTAAAAGTGCAGATTCGTCCCACTCTCCAACTTCTGCCAGGAAGTGCCATTGAAGTGGGCGAATGATCCACCATCGCCGACGAGGTAGAGATTTGCCGAGGATGTTCCCCATATCTTGTTGACGCTATAAGCTCCCCAAACCTCCATTGGAATCTCCATTGGTAGATATTGCGAACCGTTCCACCTAATCAAGCCATTACCAGCGAACCAGACGTCATTCGAGGAAAATGTGATCAATGTTTGAATCGGGTGGTAGAAGGTATCGATATCTGAAACATATGGTACCCTCGCCAGTGTCCAACTGTCTCCACCCCACCGCGCAAGATTATATCGCGTCGTTTCTCCGTCGACATAGATCTCCCCCACCGCATAGGCAAGCGTATCGTTCACAATTGCCACATCGTACAGCGCACTGCTCTGCGCTCCACCGAGTAATACCGGCGGATCGAAAACCCAGTTGTGACTCGTGGTGTCGGGGACGGGCACCGGTAGGCGTTCAGGAGGAACAACGGGTGTACTGCAGGAGAACAGGAGTAAGGAGTATGCAGTAAGGAGTAGGCAGAAAGCTGATGTGGATTGGGAGGATTTCAAATTACACCGGAAATATCGGGGATCGCCCGCCACCATGGTACACCTGTGTTAGGATGACTAACACAACCTGCTCAACGTTAGCACAATCCAACGGTTATGTCAAGAAGAAATGGACGAACGACTACAGTATTCGTCGAAACGACAATTTCGAGCAAAGGCCAGCGGCGCGTTTTGTGACTTCATCCTCTGTTAACTCGGTTGATACCCCTCAATTCCCCTCGACCTGTTCCTTTGCCAGCTATGTCAAGTTACTGACAATCATTCCGATTTTCAGGACTTGGAATATTTGCCAGAAATGAGATTTCTATAGTCCTTCTCCCCCCAACCCGCTCGTTTACGCCGGTTTTTCCCCCCTTCAAATGGCACAGGAATTGACCCTCTGTGGCAGGGTCACCTTATTACAAACCCTGCAAACACCATGAAATTCACCAAACTTCTCGGGTTTCGTCTATTCATCATTGTTCTTGGCGTTATGGTCGCCGGGGCAACCCTCTTTACGACTCTGAACGTCGGATGGCAGACGGACCGGCATATGAGCATCGCTGTTAAGACCGCTGCGCGCACAAGCGACGTGATCAAACGCTCGACGCATTACAGCATGCTCCTGAACCGACGCGAAGACATTTACCAGATCATCAAGACAATCGGCAACGAACCGGGGATCGAGACGATTCGGATCTACAACAAGCAGGGCGTCATTTCGTTTTCGACGGACAGTTCACAGGTCGGCAGCGTGGTGGACATGAATGCCGAGGCCTGCAACGTGTGCCACGGTTCGGATACGCCTCCTTCAGCGATGAATACCGCGGAACTCACCCGTGTGTTCCAATCCCCCCGAGGCCACGGTGTGCTCGGAATGATCACACCCATCTACAACGATGCGTCCTGCTCAACCGCGGATTGCCACGCACACGACAAGGAGCAGACTGTGTTGGGCGTCCTCGATGTGATGCTTCCGCTCACCGATGTCGAGGCGGCCATGGCCGAAACCACACAGGAACAGATCCTCCTCGCTCTCCTTCTGGTCGCCGCGATCAGCTCCATCACCGGCATTTGCATCTGGCTCATGGTCAACATCCCTGTCCGGATGCTCACCCTGGGAACCGCTGAGATCACAAAGGGGAATCTCGGTCATCGCATCCCTGTGCGTTCCACCGATGAAGTGGGAGCGCTGGCACATTCGTTCAATCAAATGACCGGTGAACTGCAACGAGCCCGGACGGAAATCGACGAATGGACCCAAACCCTCGAGTCCCGGGTTGCTGCCAAAACGGACGAACTGCGCCGGGCGCAGCAAAACATGATCCATGTCGAAAAAATGGCCTCCCTTGGCCAACTCGCCGCCACCGTCGCGCACGAGCTGAATAATCCGCTCGAAGGCGTCCTTACCTATGCGAAACTCCTTCGGAAGAAGCTCACGGCCGGCCAGACGCTTTCACAGGAAACTGCCGCCGAAGTGCATGAGGAACTTGGCCTGATCGCGGATGAAGCGGCACGCTGTGGGGCGATTGTCACGAACCTCCTGTTGTTCTCAAAGCAACAAGTAGGCGTTCAGAAAGAAGAGGACTTGCGGTCCATTGTCCGTCGGTGTATAAAACTGGTCGATCATCATCTGATGATGAATTCGATCCGGCTTGAGCTTGAGGGTGGCGAAGATCCCGTGCTGATGACATGCGACGCTGCCCAAATCGAGCAGGCACTTCTGGCGCTCATGATCAATGCAGTGGAGTCCATGCATGACGGAGGCGTTTTGACCGTGGGGCTTCGAAAGACCGGACACGGCATCGAATTGATGGTGCGGGATACGGGCTGCGGAATACGCGAAGAGGACATTCCGCGGATCTTCGAACCATTCTTCACAACAAAGGACCAGGGAAAGGGTACAGGTTTGGGACTTGCGGTTGTCCATGGGATCGTGCAACGATCCGGCGGAACGATCGATGTGCAGTCGAAACGAAACGCGGGTACAACCTTTACGCTCATCTTTCCCAATCCGCTCCCACCGCCGACCATCAAGGTACCTGAACACGTTGAACAGACTGGATGACAATCATGGAAACAATGACAAACAACCGATCCGGAATTCTCATCGTCGACGACGAGTTTGTCGTCCGGGATTCTCTAACTAAATGGTTCCGGCAGGATGGCTATCGAGTGGAAGCCGCTGAAAATGCGGCCGGGGCTCTCAAGCTTCTGGACAAGGGCCCGTGGGATGTGATCCTCCTCGATATCAAGATGCCCGGCATGAGCGGGCTTGAGCTGCAAAAGAGGATCCACGAAATTGACAAGGCCGCAACGGTCATCATGATCACGGCGTTCGCGTCTGTGGAAAGCGCGGTTCAGGCACTGAAGGAAGGGGCGTTCGACTATGTCACAAAGCCGGTGGATCCCGACCATCTTTCGCATCTTGTTCAAAATGCCCTCCGCCACAAGGACCTTTCCAACGAGAACCTCCGATTACGGGAACATCTTTCGACGCTTTTGACTCCGGACGACCTGGTGGGTGAGAGTCCCCAAATGAAAAAAGTGGTGGAAATGGCCACGAGCGTCGCTCAAACCGACACAACGGTCATGATCCGGGGAGAAAGCGGTACGGGAAAGGAACTGATCGCGCGTACGATCCACATCAACAGCAACCGGCGGTATTTTCCGCTAATTCCCGTGAATTGCGGAGCCGTACCGGAGAGCCTTCTGGAGAGCGAGCTCTTTGGGCACGAGAAAGGAGCCTTTACCGGGGCGCAGTATAAGCGAAAAGGGAAATTCGAGCTGGCGGACGGCGGCACGATCTTCCTTGACGAGATCGGAACGATCTCTCCCAAGATGCAGGTTCAGCTTCTGCGCGTCATCGAAAGTCATCAATTTACGCGCGTAGGCGGAAGCGAGCCGATCAAGAGTGATTTTAGGGTTATCTGCGCCACAAACAGGGATCTGGAGCAGGCGGTTAAAGAAGGAGCGTTCCGGGAGGATCTGTACTATCGGCTGAATGTGTTCACCGTGTCGTTGCCGCCGCTGCGGGAGCGCCGTTCGGACATTCCGCCCCTGGTCCACCATTTTGTCCGGAAATACTCGACGATCATGAACAAGCCGGTGAAGGAAATCGATGCGGCCGCGCTGGATCTGCTCGTCCGGTATCCGTGGCCGGGCAATGTGCGCGAACTGGAGAATGTCATTGAGCGCGCCATGGTACTGGCAAAGCCCCCGGCCATCAAATCCATCGATCTGCCGTTTCAGCTCTCTCAAACCCAGGCCGCACCCAACGGGGATACGCTTGAAGCGATCGAGAAGGTTCACATCGAGAACATCCTGCGGCGCAACGGATGGAACATCACGCGATCCGCAGAAATGCTGGATATCGACCGGGTGACCCTCTACAACAAGATCGCGAAGTTTGGCTTGAAGAAACCGTGATCAATGGCTTCCATCATGGTAGTACCCATCGGCGATGTTTCAGCAGGGCACCTTCTTGCTGTGACTGCAGGAATCGGTGAATCGTTTTTCCTGCCTGTGGTCAGGAACATGTCGGGCAGCATTGATCCTGCATTCGCGTTTGACCCATCGAGAAACCAGTATTACTCGACCCTTCTTCTGTCGAGTCTCGTTCGGAAGTTCTCATCACATCAGGGCAAAGTGCTCGCTGTTACCGAGAAGGATTTGTATATTCCGGTACTGACGTACGTGTTCGGGGAGGCCCAGCTTGACGGCATGGCCGCGATCATCTCGACGTATCGGCTCGACGACACACTCTACGGCCTCCCGGTAGATCCGCGGCGATTTGAAGAACGCATGATCAAGGAAGCTGTCCATGAGCTCGGCCATGCATTCGGGCTCGTCCATTGCCGGGATTTCGAATGCGTGATGCACTCATCGAGCGGCGTGGAAGAAGTCGATTTGAAGCCCGCATCGTTTTGTGTCCAATGTACCAATGCGCTCCAAACCACGGCTGTGACGCAATGAAGCTGAATGAACATCTGATCGGAGTCCTTCAACCATGAACATCTCCGCTATTGACGCAAGCAGCTACTTCAAAGGCCTTTTACTGCTCATTCGAAAAGACCGCAAGGTCACAGAATCGGAAGTGCACCTGATGAAACGCATAGGCAAAGCGCTCGGGTTTGAGGAAGAATTTTGTGACCAGGCCATCAAGGGGATTCTGGAAAATGAGCATGTCAGGGATCTGCCTCCGAAATTTTCCACGAAAGACCTGGCAATGAAGTTTGTGCAGGACGGTCTGGTATTGGCTTATTCAGATAGTGAAATGCATCCTGCGGAAGAGGAATGGCTCAAACTGGTCGCCGAACTGAACGGATTGGGCGTGCAGTGGTTTTCCGAGAAGCGTTTGCAGACCTTCAAAGAGACGATTCCCCATCCCCACCTCGAAGTGGAACAACTCACCGTGGATGAACTCAAGCGGTAGGTGTACACTCATCGTGCTTGCCTTTCGCGGGCGTACTGCGTACTTTGGCTGTCGAATCCCTCCTTCGCCGGCATCTGTAAAACCCTGATTCTACAACTGACTTGAACATTGCACCTGCGGTAGCCGCAATCTTCAGATTGCGTGCATGCAACACATCATTCGAGGCCATCATCGCAGACATGAAGTCTGCGGCTACCACTATCGCCGATGCACGTGAATTCACCCGACATCCGTCAAACACTCGACTCGCTCTACAAGTCCGATTCCCGCCGCATTCTTGCCACCCTCATTCGGCTTTTGGGCGACTTTGATGTGGCCGAGGACGCGTTGCACGACGCTTTCGCTGCCGCGGCCGAACAATGGCCTAAGGAAGGCATTCCCTCAAACCCCCGCGCCTGGCTTGTTTCAACCGGGCGGTTCAAGGCCATCGACGGAATGCGAAGACGTGCCCGGTTTGATTCCTCGTTGGAGCTGGCGGCCGATCAGCTGGCGGCCGATTTCGAAGATCCCGCTCAAAAGATCGACGATCCTGTCGAAGATGACCAGCTTCGTCTGATCTTCACCTGTTGTCATCCAGCTTTATCGCCAGAAGCCCGCGTTGCCTTGACCCTTCGTGAAGTGTGCGGTCTGACCACGGAAGAAATCGCACGTGCATTTCTCACGACTCCTCCCACCCTTGCCCAACGCATCGTCCGTGCGAAATCAAAGATCCGCGATGCGGGCATTCCGTACCAGGTACCTACACAATCCGAACTTCCCGGGAGGCTTGATGCGGTGCTTCAGGTGATTTATCTCGTGTTCAACGAGGGATACTCTGCAACTGCAGGCCAATCCTTGACGCGGTCGGATATTTCCGAAGAGGCAATCCGGTTAGGCCGCTTGCTGATGCAGCTGCTTCCCGAACCCGAAGTCCTTGGCTTGCTTGGCCTCACATTGCTGCAGGAATCCCGCCGGAAAGCCCGCACGTCTGCGGACGGGAATCTGATACTGTTGGAGGATCAGGATCGATCTCTCTGGGACAACGAGCGGATCCGGGAAGGCGTCAGTCTGGTTGAACGGGCGCTGGCAACGCGGCGGTTTGGGCCCTACACCATTCAGGCGGCGATCGCGGCGGTCCATGCGGAGGCAAAGACCCCCGATGAGACGGATTGGACACAGATCGTGGCGTTGTATGATCTTCTGCTGCAGGCGGAGCCGTCGCCCGTTATCGAGCTGAACCGCGCCGTTGCCATCGCGATGCGGAACGGGCCGCAGGCCGGGCTTGACCTGATCGATGCAATTCTCACGCGCGGCGATCTCGCCGATTACCACTTTGCACATTCTGCACGCGCGGAACTATGCCGCCGCCTTGGACGCACCTCGGATGCCCGCAACTCATACAAGAAAGCTCTCTCGCTCACCCAGCAAGAGCCTGAGCGGGTGTTTTTGGAGGGAAGAATGAAGAACCTGCGGATCTAGATTGCCCCAAAGGACTTTTCCCGCCTTTTTTTCCATTCTCTATAATTCCCTTTTAATGAACCGTGAATTCCAGTATTTTGTGCAAATTTCATCGATTTTCGTTAAAGAAAAAAGTCGCGCGTTGTCGATTTGGACCTTTCCGGAACGACTACTTGGCAAATAGGATTCTCGGTAAACAGTGAGGGGGCAACAGTGAACATTTTAAGGAGGATATTCCAATGCGATTCATGATCATTGTAAAAGCGTCAAAAGATAGTGAAGCCGGGGTCATGCCCGAGGAGAAGCGCATAGCGGAAATGGCAACCTACCACGAAGAACTTGCTAAGGCCGGCGTTCTTGTGGATGGATCGGGTCTGCAGGCAAGTTCAAAAGGATGGCGGATTCGCTATTCCGGCGTTAAACGGACAGTGACGGACGGACCGTTCACGGAATCGAAAGAACTCATCGCAGGCTATACGATCATCAAGGTGAATTCGAAGCAAGAGGCCCTTGAATGGACAAAACGATTCCCAAATCCGTCAGGCGAAGGAAAGGAATGTGAGATCGAAGTCCGCCAGTTCTTTGAACTGGAGGATTTCGAACAGAGTGAGGCGGTGGAACGGCACCGTAAGATCGGGACACTAAAACAATAACTTCCGGAGCGGAGATATCCCCTTGAGAAAACTTGTTCTTTTCATGCACACATCGCTCGACGGTTTTGTCGCGGGCCCAAAAGGCGAAATGGATTGGATCCACGTGGAGGATGAGATATTCGATTTTGCCTCCAAGCGAACGAACGCAGCTGATACGGCTCTGTATGGTCGTGTCACATACGAAATGATGCAGGCCTATTGGCCCACGGCCGCCAATCAGCCGAATGCAACCAAACACGACATTGAGCATTCACAATGGTACAACAACGTTGACAAGGTTGTTTTATCGAAATCCCTGCAAGGCAGGGATCTCCCCCGCACCATCATCATCAGCAATGATCTTACCGGCAAAATCAGCGGCCTGAAGAACCTGCCGGGGAAAGACATTCTCATGTTCGGAAGCCCCGGCGCCGCACATTCGCTTATGGAACTGGATCTGATCGATGAGTACTGGCTGTTCGTCAATCCGATCTTACGGGGAAAGGGAATTCCGTTGTTCGAAAGAATCAATCGCTCCCACCCGTTGTCTCTTCTTTCGACGCATGCATTTTCCTCTGGAGTGGTATGCCTCAACTATCAGAAACGCTCAAACGGATAGACCTTCACGAAAACGAAAGCTCCGCAAAAAGAATGAACTTTAAGAACTGGAGGGACACATGACCTCGTTGAAAAGCATCTGGGCAGTCGTTGCCGGGTTTCTTACGGTTGTTATTCTCTTCTTTCCTTTTCACCGATACGCTTTGCCACGCTTCCGTTATCAGGATGCGAAAAAGCGGCACCTGCACATGCTTCAAATGGACGTTGGTCCATCCTTGTGACGACCAGGAATTGAGCGAAAATGCTTTCGGGTATTGCGCCATGATGACGGATGCCCTCGGTGAGCGCGTTCCTCCGCACCGGATAATCCCAGGGCAATTTTCCGCGCTTGTCCTGCCGTCACCGTTTCTCCCGGGGATGAAATGTCCGATGTACTTCTTTCAAATATTCACGATCCACATGTGTGTAGATCTGCGTCGTGGAAATATCCGCGTGTCCCAGCATCTCCTGCACTGCCCTTAGATCAGCGCCCCCCTCGAGCAAATGCGTGGCAAACGAATGCCGAAACGTGTGCGGATGGACCGATTTCCTAATTCCTGCTTCCTTCGAATACCGGTTGATGATGTTCCAGATAGCCATGCGCGACATCGACCCGCCCCGCGCATTCAGAAAAAGGGTATCGCGTGATTTCCCTTTCGATGCCTGCTTCGCCCGCGGGCCGTTCTGGTAACGCTGTATCCATTTCACCGCTGAGCGGCCGATCGGAACAAGCCTTTCTTTCGAGCCCTTTCCAAACACACGAACAAGTTCTTCGTCGAACAGGAGCTGCCCCTGACGCAGCCCGATCAGCTCTGACACGCGTATTCCGGTTGCATAGAGGGTTTCCAACACCGCCTTGTCGCGAAGGCCGAGGGGCAAAGAGACGTCCGGTTTTTGCAGCATCGCCTCGATCTCTGCAATGCTGAGCACCCCGGGGAGATTTCTCGGCTTCTTGGGCGGATCGATCGCCTGCGTGGGATCGTCCTCTGCCTGTCCTTCGCCCACGAGGTATCGGTGAAATCCCCGGATTGCCGAAAGCGCGCGCGCAATACTGCGCGGAGACAACGACCCTGCATGCAAGCTTCTGAGAAACGTTCCAACGGTTTCGTCGCGGACCCGCGCGGCATCCCGGATCTTTTCCTTTTCTAAAAAGGCATGATACTTTTCGAGATCAAGGCAATAGGAAACATACGAGTTCGTCGCGACCCCTTTTTCCGTGAGCAGGAAATCGCAATACTGTTTCATCTGTCGGGAAAGCATCGTACGGGGATGTTCCGGAGGGAAGGGCCGTTGAACCCTTGTGCGTTTCATGATCCCGGGGCGGATGAACGGCGTCCAAACCGGCTCATCAGTCCGCCCACAGCCAACGTGACCAGGACGCCGACCAATGTAAACCATGTCCATGCGACAAGCTTGAGCAGGATCACGGCGATCATGACGCCGATCCCTGCTGCAAATCCTGCAATGGCATCCCGCTGTGTCGGACGTTCAAACAGTACCCCGAGGAGAAACGTGCCGAGCAATCCGCCATACGTGAACGAAGCAATACTCAGCGCCAGCTCGACAACTGTCTGATTGGTGTTCATAAAGAACACCGCGGCTCCCACCAGCAAGAGGGCCGTGATCCCTGTGAAAATCCTGGAGAGCTTCAATTCTCGTGCCTGGTCCGTGACAACGCCGGCCATCGGTTTGTAGAGATCGAGCAGGATGGATGAAGACATCGAGCTCATTGATCCCGCCAGCGTAGAAAGTGCCGCCGCCAGCAATCCGGCAATGATCAGTCCCGACACTCCCGCCGGCAATCCCTCAATAATGAACTTCGGAAAGATCTCGTCGCTTCTCTGAAGACTGAGTTCCGCGAGCGACGCCCCCGCATAGTGGCCATAGAGGAGCAGTCCGACAGTGAGAAACACCGCGAACTGTGCAATAATGATCACACCGCTTCCGATCAGCGCTTTGCGGCTTCCTTCGAGCGATTTGGTCGTGAGAACGCGTTGAACGATCAACTGATCGGTTCCATGGGAGGCCATTGAAAGGAATGCTCCGCCCAGGAGTCCGGCCGGAAACGTGTAGGGCTTCAGGAAAAAATCAGATCCAAACTCGAAATTGAATATTTCAAACTTTCCTGCGGATGCTGCCAATGCCGTTGCACCGCTCCATCCTCCTTCATGGCCGGAAGTGAGCAGGAGAGCGGCAACGATGGCTCCGCCCAAATAGATGAACATTTGCAGGGCGTCAACCCAGATCACCCCGCGTACTCCGCCTGCAAACGTATAGAAAAATGCCACAAACGCGAGCACGGCAATAGCGACCGGATAGCTGATATCCGCGATCAGTTGAAGGGGAATGGCGGTGGCAAAAAGGCGGACACCGTCTGCTGCCAGGCGGGTGAAGAGGAACACAATGGAGGCAAACCTTCTTGTCCTGAGGCCGAATCTGCGTTCAAGGAACGCATACGCGGTGGACAATTCCCCCCGATAGTATGCCGGCAGGAACACCGCACTGATTACGATCCGCCCGAGAAGGTACCCCATGGTCACCTGGAGGAAATTCAGATTCGTGAGATACGCAAGGCCGGGGATACTGATGAAGGTGAGGGTGCTGGTTTCCGCGGCAACGATGGAAAAGCATACCACCCACCAGGGGATGGACTCTTTGCCGAGAAAATAGTCCTGGGCGGACCTCTGCTTTCCGCCCCGCACATAACCGAACGCGGCAACGGCGGCGAGATACAGCGCTACGATGATGTAGTCAAGTGTGGTAAAACCCATACCGGGAGGGTTGGGAAATGGTGACCGGACCTGCGGATCGAACCGCTACGCTTTGACGGCTTTTGCGACCGTATCGTAAATGGAGAACGCGCGGTCGAGGTGGGAGATCTTGATAAGGGACAGCACTTTCTTCTGGAGGCCTGCGAGTTTCACGACTCCTCCCTGTTCGCGCATCTTCCGCTCGGCGATCAACAGGGCGCTCAGGCCGCTGCTGTCGCAAAACTCGACATCGGACATGTCCAGGACGAGGTTAAGCGTTTTGCCGTCGCAGAGGAGGAGGAATTCCCCCTTCAGGTCGGGTGAAATGTTCGCGTCAAGCCTTCGTTCCTTCAGCTTGAACACGGTTGCAGTCCCGTTTTTCTTGATATCAAATTGCATCGGATGCCTGTTAGAACATTTCGAGGCAGCGGATCATGTTGCGATACGCGACTGCCAGGCTGTTCGTGGAACGTGTGTTGATCTGAAAATTGAAGAACTCGTCGGCAAACGATTTCGCAAAGCTCACACGCAAAGGGGCCTTGGATTCGCGGCACAGAAACGCGCTCATCAGGGTGAAGCCGACGTTGAGATCGAACGCCACATCGAATGTACTTCTTTTCATTTTTCCAAGCAACTCCCGCCGCGGAATGAACCACGCATTGATATCTTCCTGCGAGTACGGCAGGACCTGCACATTGCTGCTTTCAACTTTGAGCCAGGCGGCCTGCTCGTTCCGTGCCATCACGGTCACAGTACCGTCGGCAAATCGCTCCGCGAGATTCCGGACGATCCATTGCACCGACGTGATGTCCTTCGTCGCCTCCGGGAGAACGACCAGCGCCCGTTTTGCCTGAGAGACCGACTCGGTGAACCGAATCACCGGCTCACCGACCTTCCGGAAATGAATCCGCGAATAGAGTAATCCCACGCGCAGCCGTGCGCCATCGAACATGGATCTTACTTATACCTCTCTTCAAGCGCTTTCAACATGCGCGTGATAAAATCCTGATCGAAGAAGTAGTACTTGATGCCGATGGAGATCCGCTGAAACGAATCTTTCTTTGTTCCCAATGGGGTGCCGTCAATATTGTCGCTCACCGGTAATCCCATTTCTCCAGCCACCGTGAAAGAGAGAAACTCGCTCGCGAAGATATCGAATCCAACCCCCCCGACAACGGTGCCTTTTATCGGCTTGGAACCTGCATCCGTAAGGGATGTTCCATCACCGGTCCGGGCATCGATATACATTCCACTTCCGCCCACAAAGATGAACGGGTTGAATGAACCGTTCGGGGAAAGGTCTGCGGTCAGGTACAGGTTTCCGAAGATCAAGCCGGAATTCAACGTCGGGCCGCCGGCAGTGTTTTCTGCCTGGAGGAATCCGAAACCGAGCGATGAGCGAATGCTCATATATTCGATCACGGAATAGCTGAAATCCACACCGCCGCCGAACGAAGGCAACGCGGAATCGAAATCCGACTGCAGCAGAAAGTACGATCCGCTGACGCCTACGCCGAATTTGTTCGAGCGCATTTGCCCGTGCGCCGGAACGACGAACGCTGCGAGGGTGACAAGAACGAGAAACCGTGAGAAGGTGTTCATACGAATCCCCTTGGCTGTGAGTTAATCATTTGTTCAAGAGAGTAAGAAACTCTTGTTCTGACAACATCCGTATCCCAAGGCGTTTCGCCTGATCCAATTTGGAACCGGCGTCACTGCCGACAACAACGTAATCGGTCTTTTTACTGACACTGGAGGATACGCGCCCGCCCAGTGTTTCAATCCGTTCACAAGCTTCGTCTCTTGTCATCTGCTCGAGTGTACCTGTCAGCACCAAACTCTTTCCTGAGAGAGCCGAGGATACTTTCTTGCTTTTGACCTTCTCCTCGAACTGAAGTCCTGCTTTTCGGAGCCGTTCCAACATCGCCCGGTTGTGAGCATCGCCAAAAAACCGGACGACGCTTTCTGCTATCTGCGGCCCGATACCCTCAATGTCCAGCAAATCCCCGGTCGCAGACTTCATCAGGGTATCCATGCGTCCGGCATTCACGGCTAGCAACTGCGCGACCCCGGAGCCAACGTGTCTGATTCCGAGAGCAAAAAGAACTTTCGAAAACGGCCGCTCCTTTGAGCGTTCAATGCCTTCCAGAACGTTGAGCGTACTTTTTTCCCCCCAGCGCTCCAATTCCACCAATTCCTTCTTCCGCTTTCTCAGGTCGTAAATATCGGCATAATTTCTTACAAATCCTCCCTCCACCAGTTGATTCACGGCCGCTTCGCCCAATCCTTCAATATCCATGGCCCCACGATGCGCAAAATGCTCAATTCCGGCGCGTATCTGGGCGGGACATTCCTTGTTTACGCAATAGTAGTTCGCTTCATCTGCAGGCCGGAATATCCTCGAACCGCATTCAGGGCACGCATCGGGCATCCTGAAGGGCCTTGATCCGGACTTTCGTTTTTCCCGAATGACCCCGCTCACCTTTGGGATCACGTCTCCCCCTTTTTCCACGACCACCACATCACCCGGCCTGATGTCCAGGTTTTTGATGTAGTCCTCGTTGTGCAGCGTCGCGCGTGAAACGGTCGTTCCGCCGACAAACACAGGCTCAAGATCCGCAACCGGTGTCACCGTTCCGACCCTCCCCACCTGCAAGAGGATCGAATTCAGGACCGTCTGTCGTTGACGGGAGGCGAATTTGAACGCGATGGCCCATCGGGGACTCTTTGCGATCGCTCCCAGCGTGGTTTGTTGCGCCAGAGAATCCACCTTGACCACCACTCCGTCGATGTCGTACTCCAGATCTTCGCGTCGACCCTCCCATTCCCTCCAGAACTCAATAACATCCTCAATTGTATTGCAGAGTCGTGTGTGCTTGCTCACACGAAAACCAAGATCCTTAAGAGTTCTGAGATTTTCGTGGTGACTTTTTAACGCCGCGTTGCCCGCAAGAAGTGCGTAGGGCATGAACTGCAGCGGGCGGCGGGCCACGACCTTTGGATCCTGCAGCTTCAGGGTGCCGGCGGCAGAATTCCGCGGATTGACAAAAACCCGCTCGCCGATGCGTTCCCGTTCCCTGTTCATGGCCTCAAAATCCTGTCGAGTCATATAAACTTCGCCCCGCACTTCCATTTCTCTCATCGCGCTTGATGTTTTCCGCAATCGGAGGGGTATGGATCGGATCGTTTTGATATTGCCTGTCACATCGTCGCCCTGAGTACCATCACCCCGCGTGGCCCCGCGCACCAGAGCGCCGTTCCGGTACTGAAGACTCACGGCAACCCCGTCCACCTTCAGTTCACTCACGTAACGGTACGCAGAACCCTCCAGCCCTGAACGGACACGCCGGTCAAACCCCCGCACTTCTTCCTCGTTGTACGTGTTCGCGAGGCTGAGCATCGGGATGTCATGTGTAACGGTGGGAAATTCTTTGGTGACCTGCCCGCCGACACGCTGAGTGGGGCTGTCATCCGTACGCAGTTCGGGGTGTTGTTTCTCAAGCTCTATCAGTTCACGAAGAAGTTGATCGTAGGATTCGTCAGAAATGGCTGGTTGGGCGAGGACGTAGTAGCGGTAGTCATGGTCGCGAATCTCTTCGCGAAGGTGCTCAGCCCGCCGAGAGGCGGATTCCCTTTGGCGTTCACCCGGCATATCCGCTCCGCGACACCGTCAGGGTGTGTTAAGGTTCGCTGCGGAAACCCGAACGTTACGGATCACTGCGCCCGGCCTCCCAAGAGATCCCAGGTCTTTTCCGTTGAGTACAAATGCAGCACCCCCTGCATTTCCCATGGTAAGCGTAAAGGACTCCTTGGCCGTCCAGCTCCCCCTGCGCCCCGGCGGAAACAGGTATTCAAGGGTTCTTGCATCATCAAGCGTGATGGTCATCCAAACGGAGTCCGTCGTGGTCATGACCAGTGAAAGACTGTCAACCGCTGCCGGCCTGGTCACCGCAGGAAGTGAGACTGGTGTCTCTTCGGGGGGCTGAGCGGCGGCATTTTCACGCACGACATTGTCAAAAGGCGTTTCGGCGATAGTGGAAGGCGTGTTGACATCCGAGGTTTGGCGGAATAGATACACGACGAACACTGCCACGACGAGAACAAATCCGACAAACAAGGCATTCTGCTTCGCAAACGCGAGGACCGGCTTCAGGGAACCGTCTTGTTGGGCTGCGGGCGATGACGGTTTTGCCGGAGATGCGGGATGGGTATCTTTTTCTTTCTCACTACTCTGCTTCGGATGGTGGATCGCTTCGTATTTCTTTAACATCGACTTAGGATCCAACCCGACCGCGTCGGCATACTCCCGGATGAACGCACGAACGTAGGTTTGCGGCAACATCGCAAAATTCCCCTCCTCGAGGGCCTCGAGAAATTTCAGATTGATCCTCGTGGCGGCAGAAATATCCATCAACGAGACCTGCTTGTCGATCCGATTCTTCTTTAGTTCAGCGGCAAACGACTCGAGAGTCATCATGGGTTGAAAATGTCAGGGAATATTGAGCTTTTTTCTGAAATCATGGTACCGATTATTTTTAGGAGTTGCAAGGAAGGGGAGGAGGATGAAAAACAACTTGCGGGCATACAAAAGAGTCCCTGTCCGATGGAATCCACTCAGAGGAACCCCATAGTGGATTCCATCGGGACAGAGTTAGGTTTGACGGTCAAATACCTCTCGCATCGTTTTCGAAAGCTCCTCCAGTTGATAAGGCTTTTGGAGAAACGCGTCGATGGCGTCCCGGAGCGGCGTACCGTCAATGCTGGTGTTCGTGTATCCGGTCGAGATCACCACTCGGAGATCGGGATCAAGTTCCTTCAGGCGGTAGAAAGTCTCCTGCCCTCCCATTTCCGGCATATTCATATCGAGGACGACCGCATCGTACCGCTTCCGTGATTCGAGCAATGTGATCGCTTCGTTGCCGCTCGTGGCGATCGATACTTTGTAGCCCAGATTCTTCAGCATCCCTCCGATCACTTCGCCCACATGCTCTTCGTCATCGATGACGAGAACTTTTTCCTTTCCTTTCGGAAAGCGCGAGTTTTTTTCCCTCCGCCCCACCGCACCACCCTCTATGATGACAGGGAAATACAGTGAGAATTCCGACCCGCGGCCGGGTTCGCTATGTACGGTGATGAATCCGTTATGCGAATTCACCACCCCATAAACAACAGAAAGGCCCAGTCCTGTCCCTTTTCCCTGATCTTTGGTTGTGAAGAATGGCTCGAAAATGTGCTGACGGGTATGGCGGTCCATACCAGTGCCCGTGTCTGCGACCGTGACGCCCACGAATTCACCGGTCCGCTGCTCCCCAATAATGTTCGGCCGGTTCTGCTCGTATCCTTCCTTTCGCGTTCTCACGCTGATCACCCCGCCGTCCGGCATCGCGTCCCTTGCGTTGATCAGGAGATTCAAAATGGCCTGCTGGATCTGTCCGTCGTCTCCGTTGATCACATGGAACTCGTCGCTCAGTTCCTTCTGAACCGAGAACGTCTTGTCGATACTTCGCTCGAACAAATCAAGCGTCTCTTCAACGATCTCGTTGACGACGACCGGTTTGAACTGGACGGTCCCTTTTCGGGCAAACGTGAGAAGCTGGCGTGTCAGTGCTGCACCGCGTTTCGCGGCCGTTTCGATGATATCCACGAAACGGTACCACGTGTCCCCTTTTTTCATCTTACGCTTCATGATGGCCGTGGAGCCCAGGATCGAGGTGAGGATATTGTTGAAATCATGCGAAATCCCGCCTGCCAGATTTCCGATGCTGTCGATCCGTTGGGCGTGAATGATCTTCGCTTCCAGCTTCTTCTTCTCGGTGATATCCCGTGCCACCGCTCTCATGAACGCAGGGCGGCGATTCTCATCGTACAGGATCGATGTGCTGACGCTGACGTCGATCAATTCTCCCTTGCTGTCGACGATCTGCTCCTCCACTCCGGTCACTTCGATCCCACGAGAGAATACCTGATCGATATGCTTTTTCGCCTCTTCGTGATAGTCGGCAGGATAAAGTTTGTAGATCGATTGGCCGACGAGGTCATCCTTCCGGTATCCCAGGCGGTCGGCTTCGGTCTGATTGCAGCTCACGATAATTCCATGACGGTTCACAATGTGATACATGTCTGGAGAATGTTCAAACAAATCCATGTACCGCTCCTCTGAGCGGCGAAGACGTTCGAACAAGGCAGCGTTCTCGAGGGCAACACCGATCTGATTGGCAAACGCGGCCATGAGGTCAAGTTGTTTTTCTCCAAACGACTCCTTGTTCTTGCTTCCAACCACAATGAGCCCGGAGAATGTATCCTTCATCATGATCGGAACCGAGGCCCACGCTTTGATTCCCCCATACGCCCAATCGGCGTTCTTCTTTCCCGGATGACGAACAATGCGTGCCGAATGGATCCAATAAAGAGACGGATCGTCGGCCGTTGTGCCGGGAATGACGACATATTTTACCCCCTCTTCTCCTCCGCGCGACGCCTTCAACATGAGCTTTCCCCCCTCCACATGATAGATCCATCCGAATTCCACCTGCAGAACATTGCGCACCTCCTGCAGGGCATTCTGCAGAAGGTATCCGATCTCCACGGCACGGTTCACCGCCTCGGCGATTGCGTTGAGGGCGATGACCTCTTGTTTCTGTTCTTCCAGAAGGCGGCCGTAATTCAGGGTAAAATAGACGATGAGAAAACCGAAGATGCCGACGGTGGTGACGCTGACGAAATCGTACCATCCCAGCTTGTAATCGCTGAAGACCCGGACCATAACGATGGTAACCATTGCCACGACGACTGCCGTGGACGCGACGATCTGGGCTTGTTCGACAGGACCGAGCGTGGCGCGGAATTTTCGTATGTTGGGAAAAAACTTCATCGGCAGTGACAGGAGTTCATACCGGGATCCGAAAACAGGGCAACCGGGAGGTTACAGGGGGAGGTACTTCTCGAGGACATTGTTCACTTCCGTCTCGTCTATCGGTTTCAGGATGTAATCCGCCGCTCCAAGTTCGCGCGCCACCTTCTTCGCATGGAAATCATCCATTGCCGAAACAAAGACCACCGGCTTGCTTGCCAGTTTGGGAAGCTTTTTAATATGGTCAAGGAGGTCAAAGCCGTTCATGTCGGGCATGCGGACATCGAGGAGGATCAGATCCGGTTCATAGCTTTTCAGCGTATTGAGGGCATCGGCACCGCTGGCTGCTTTTTTGACGGTGTATCCCTTCGTCTCAAGCAGATGCCCCAAGACTTTGAGCCATACCGGCTCATCGTCAACAATAAGAATTTGTTTATGATCGCTCATGGGCCTCCTTGCCCTTGACCGCATTCAATTCTGAAGATACAAGACGCAATGTTCTAAATCAATATGTGTTTCCGCAACAAACAGCGAGGGTACTATTATCCTGAAATCCAATAGCAAACCTGCGCAACAAACAGGCCTGCGAATGTTCCCGCAATGCCACCCAGAACCGCCATGAGCAATCCGACGACGGCAAGCGAACTCTGGTACACGGTGGCCACAATTGGTGCCGTGACGGGCCCTCCGATATTTGCCTGGCTGGCTGTTGCCATGAGAAACATCGGTGACCGGAACCATCGCCCCGCGATGGCGAGAAACGAAGCGTGGATCATGATGATGATGACGCCCGCGAGCAGAAAAAGCGGGGCATCAAGGATCCCTTTGAGATCCGCCCGGGCTCCGATCGATGCGAGGAGAAAATAGAACAGATAGCTTCCAAGATTTGAAGCTCCGGCGAACTCGAGCTCCGAAACTCTGGTAAACGAAAGCCCAATGCCGCACGCCGTTGCCAGGATGACCGCCCATCCGAATGAATTGAGTACTTCGCCGACATCGGGCAACAGTTTGCCGAGCTGGAGCATCGCGTACCCGCCCCCAAACGCGATAGCCATCATAAGGGTCACATCCACAAACTTTATCGGCCGGCGCTTCTCCAGGTCGATCTCTTTCATCCGTTTGTTCAAATCCTCCACGATCGTCCGATCGACACGATTCCGCGCATCCACCCTTTCCTGAAAAACCGCCAGCGCGATCACCACGCCCATCCATCCGTACCCCACGACCGTATCCACCACGATCAGGGGGCCCAGCATGGAATCCGGAGTGTTTACACTTGCTGCGACGGCCACCATGTTTGCGCTTCCGCCCACCCAGCTTCCGGTGAGCGCGCCAAACCCGCGCCACGACTCCGGCGGAAGCCACCAGTGCAGGGCAGCAAAGGCAACGATCGCGCCTGTGACAATACCCGTGGTACCTGCCAGCATGGTCGCAAGCGCTTTTCCGCCAAGGCGGATCAGAGCCGGGATATTTGCCGCGAGGAGCATCAGGACAAGCGCCGAGGGAAGAAGGTAGATGCGAATCCAGTCGTACACATCGTTTGCCTGCGGAATGATCCCTGTATTCGATGAGATCATCGGAAGGAAGTACACCCAGATCGCCGGAGGAAGATACTTAAAGAACGGTGCCAGTACCTTCGCCTGCGCGACCCAATGAAGGAGGCCGATGAGGACAATGAGATAAATGCCAACCGCGGTCGGATCTGTTATCAGCGGCACGGTCATCCTACTTCAGAAATTTGGGAAATGCCGATGACCCTGCGCGCCCGAACGAAGGTGTTCAAGCGCTCGGGATCATAATGCGGAGCGTTTTCATCGAAACTGTTGATCCGTACTTTCCCGGCGCAATGGATGAACTCCTTTTCGCCCAGATAAATCCCGACATGCCAGATCCGCTCCGGACGCTCATCGCTTGCCTTCCTCCCAAAGAAGAGCAGATCCCCTTTCTTCAGTCCGCCAAAATCCCTTCCGATCGGAACCTCCTCGCCCATCAACGCCTGCTGGTTCGCATCGCGGTTCAATTCCAGGCCGTTCAGGCGAAACACCGTCTTGGTGTAGCCGGAACAATCGAAACCTTTTGCCGATGTTCCGCCCCAGAGATAAGGAACGCCGACGAAAAGCTTGGCAGCTTCCTCGACATTCTCGCCGGTGAGTTTCCTCGCCCGCTTCCACAACGAATAATCCTGTACCAACGCGGACTCGATAAACCCTTTCTGTCCGTTGGGGAGGCTGACCGCCTGCCAGGAACCGGATCTGCCCGCCTTTCCCATCAAAACGCCCGTAACCACGTCGGTGACAGGAAGAGATTTCACGTCCGGCCGCTGGCGAACGATGCCGAAATACGCGGTGGTGATCACCTTGGGAGAACGGAGCCATTCTTCAGCTCCTTTTTCGTTCGTGACCTTCATCGAACCTTCTTCCAACCAGCCCAGGTATCTGTCATGCGATTGAACGTAGCACCATCCGCGCTGCTCTTTCAGAATGCGGACAACCATTCCCATCAGAACTTGTGTCCCAAGTTCCTCGGGGTGTCCCGGCTTGCTCCGCATGTTCCCAACGCTCACCGTCACGATCCCGAATGTTTTATCACCAAGCTTCGGATCCGGAAGAACCAGGATACTGTCGACGATATTTCCGCCGGATGCGCGAAGAACTTCAAGAGCTTTGCTTTTGGCTTCAGGGTTGTCCACTTCTCCTTTCGCAACGATGACATTTCCGTGTCGCTCAGGAGTTACCGTGAACACCGCTACCCGCCGGTCAGGTGCAAATTGTTCCCGAACGGGCTTGAGGGATTCCGCAAGCTGTTCGTCCACAACCCCGGGAGTCGGAGCACATGAAATGAGTGTGAGACTGATTGTGAGGAGAATGAGAACGACGAATTTTCGCTTCATGCGGCTTTCCTGATTTCTGGAGAGATGAAGGTACCCGATTCTTGGTCTGATTTCAACGGGAATCGGATGCGTGTAGTGGGCTACTTTGAATGAATAAGAAGATACGGCTGTATTGCATCGAATGGTGCGACGCTCAAACAATTATTGAGGAATGGCACACTGCGCAAAAGGTTAAAGGAATGGGCAAAGAGGGATGATTGAGTGATTCATCAGGCGGGGTATCTGATCGAGGAAACGCGGGAGTACACAGTTATAGCGTCCTAATACAATCCTCAAAGCCGATACAGAAGATCAATTCGGTGTATTAACAAAAATCCCGAAAACGTGGATAAGGAAAAAGAGGTGTGTTACTTCTTCTTCCGCCGTTTCTTAACCTTCTCAACGACGGTTATTTTCTTGTGCCTCTTGGCGTAGGATTTCTTAACGAACTTGCCTGAGATTGCACTTCGACCTCGTTTTGCCATTAGAGAGCTCCTTATGTGGTTGGAAACATCAAAGTATAACTATTTCAAAGGAAACGAGCAACAATAAAGGACAAGAAACCCTCATGTTAGGTCAGCGTAAACCTTCCCAAATCAGAGGCTATTGGATTTGTGCAAGACGATGACCACGGACGATCCTTACTACATTGACAAGGTACGGGACAATCCAAAGGCCAGGGATAACGGAGACTAACCGGATGCGGGGCTAGCCGAGACCGGTAATCCAACCGATAAGAGCCGATCCTGCAACAATCCAGAGAACGTTGAGATTCCGAAAAACGATACCAAGGCCCGCGAGAATAAAGATACTCCACGAAACGACATTGGTCAGTGCCGTCGATGCGAGAACGATGGTGACGGCCAGCATTAATCCAAGCGATGCCGCCGTTACACCGTCGAGAAAGCCGCCCGCCAAGGCTGATGATCTGAGTTTTGGAACAAGAGGGCTGACCGCGAGGACGAGGAGAAACGACGGCAGAAAAATACCGGTTGTCGCGACAACGGCCCCCGGAAACCCCATGAGAACGTAACCGAGAAACGTCGCGGAACTCAGGATGGGCCCTGGAGTCACCTGTCCCACTGCGATGGCATCAAGCAGTTGTGATTGCGTGATCCATTGCCTCGCATCGACAAGTCCGGACTCCAGAAAGGCAAAGAGCACATAGCCGCTGCCGTATAAGACAAAACCAATCTTCAGAAAGTAGAATCCGAGTCCTGAAAGTGTGGCTCCCCCGGCGGCAACACCCGTGCCCAGCCAGGAAATCAGGGATGGAATATTCAATGCCGATAGCGGAAGAAGAAAAGTCAGCCGATTCCCCCCGGTGCGTTGCGTATACTTCCAGAGAAACCCCACAGCCCCTGCCCCAAAAAGAATGAGAATTTCATCGAAGCCAAAGAGGTTCAAAGCGAGAGCCATCGATCCGAGGAGGATCATAAAACTCTTTTTGAGAAGCGGCTTTCCAATCCGGATAACCGCGGCCGCTATCACGGCAAGAACTCCCGCGTGAATCCCGGCGATCAACGGCCCGGCTTGAGGTGTCGATCCATAGGCAGTATAAAGATGAGCAAAAAGAAGAGTGATCAACACAGCAGGCAGGATAAAGCACGCTCCGGCAACCACAAGGCCCTTCCATCCGCCCCGGCGAAGGCCGATGTGAATAGCCATTTCTGTGGAGTTGGGTCCCGGAATGAGATTCGTGACTCCGAGCAGGTCCAGGAACTCGTCTTGAGAGATCCACCTCCGCCGCGTCACCACCTCATCCTCCATCATCGCAATGTGGGCGGCGGGACCGCCGAACCCGAGCGTCCCAAGCTTCAGGAACAGCAGGGCAATTTCTTTGAGGGTGGCGCTCATGGGTTGTCGCCGGCCGTATGTCTTTCACGGGCCCCATCCAACGACCAACGGCCCGCTCCAATGATCAAAAGAACAACGGAACCGATGAGCATGGACCAATCCGTTCGCGAATCATGTGCCATCGACCAGAAGCCTTTTTCCATGAGAATGGGGATCTTCGTCGTTGCAATCGCAACGAGCATGATGCCTATGAGTGGAATTACGGCCAGGCGCGCAAAAAACCCTGCCAGTACCATCGCCCCGCACAGCATTTCCAACCCACCAATGAACGGAGCAACCAATTCTGGCTCCGGTATCCCGATTCGTATGAAGCGGCCGACGCCCACAATATCGGGAAAGAGGAATTTCTGAATTCCTTCTGAGAGAAACACGACACCGACCATGAGACGAATAAGCAGTTGGGCGATCGGCACATTTTTGTTGGGCCGACTCTCTTTGAAAAACTGAGCAATCCATCGTCCGTTCATTGTTCCTCTCTTTGTTCGTTCGGCGACATTCCTCGCCGGGTTTCAATTATCCGTTTTTCGGCGAGTTCGACATACGGGCGATGGACCTCGTAACCGACATAGTTTCTGCCGGCCTGCAACGCGGCAATACAGGTCGTCCCGCTTCCTGCGAACGGGTCGAGGACGATGTCTCCCTCGAAACTATAGAGTTGCATGAGCCGCCTGGGAAGTTCGACCGGAAATGGTGCCGGGTGACCGACGCGTTTGGCCGATTCGGCAGGAAAGGTCCAAATGGATTTCGTGTATTCGAGGAACTCATCGCGCGTGATGGTACTCCTGCCGTGAACACCGGGCCTGGTGAAATCGCCTTTGGTGAAGATCAGGATGTATTCGTGAACGTCACGCAGTGTCGGATTGCTTGCCGACTGCCAGCTTCCCCACGCCGTGGAGGGTCCTGCGCTGCCACTCTTGTTCCAGATGACCTCCCCGCGCATAGCAAAACCAATGCTAATGATATCCTCGGCCAGATAGGCGTGGATTGGAATATAGGGCTTGCGACCGACGTTCGCGAGATTCACACAAAGTCGTCCTCCGGGGGCCAGTACGCGGAACACCTCACCAAAAACGCGGCGGAGCATTGCACGATACTCATCCAGGGTCAGGTCTGCGTCGTACTCCTTGCTCACGTTGTACGGGGGAGATGTGATAACCAGATGAACGCTTCCATCCGGCAGCTCAGACATCGATTCGCTGCTTTTGCAGTGGATCTGATTTATGCCGGGCAAGCCGGCTGATTGGCGAGGTGGTTCCTTCGCGGATTCCGTTCTGACACCATTGTAGAGCCGGCTCCCGTAGAAACGCGATGCGTCGTGACTCCGCCGTCCGGATGTACCGAATCCTGAAGTCTCCGTCCGCTTTTTCCCTTTTTGTCCCACCGTCAGCGGTCCCCCATCCTTGTCCGGAGCCAGGAACTGAGATCCAGCACGCTTTCTTCGCTCATGGTGTGCGGAATTGGATACTCTTTATAATGGAGGTCCGCCGGTGTATTGGAAAGCAGTTCTTTGGCTCGACGGGAAAATTGTACCCCAATAACCGGATCGAATTCACCGTGAGCAACAAAGAAGCCCTTCCCTTGAAGCTTGTTCCACTGGAAAACAAGCGGTGTATCTTCCGGAATGTAGCCGCTGTGTGCAATGATGCTGTGAACGGATTCTGGCTTTGTGAGCGCATATGCGAACGACATAACGGCTCCCATGCTGAATCCGAGGAGAAACAGCCGTTCGGGGTCAACAGGATAGTGTCGGCGGACATCATCGATAAACTGGGCAAGGCGGGCGTAACTCTCCGCAAATTGCGCGGGTTCCGGCGTGCCAACATTCAGGATTTCGTACCAGGTATATCCGCCGTAGGGAAACGCCAGCGGGGCTCGAGCTGCTATGACCAGAAGGCGGGGATCAAAATACGATGTCAGTCCCAACAGATCCTGCTCGTTTGCACCTCGTCCGTGAAGGAGGATAAGCGTGGGATGCGGCTTTTTTGCGTCGCCCCCGATCGGGGCAATGGAATGCACAAGGGAGGATTTGACAGGCTGCATAGGAATCTTCGCGTTCAAGATGAACTCTTTAGTCCCGATGAATGTACGACCAACCTCGCTCAGACTCAACATGAAACTTTCTGAACCGCACGAGTGTTCTTCTTGGCATAACATCTTTTTTTCGCTACCTTATCCATCATCGTCGATTGGGATCCCACATGAAGAATGTTCTTCGGATAGTTGTTGGCATAACTGTCATTCTCCTGTTCGGGTGCAAGGATCTTGGGACCTCGGCCATACCGTCCCAGGCGCCGGTCGTGTCCGTCGTCAGCCCGAGTTCTGCCGCGGTCGGCGATACGATTCGCATTACCGGATCAAATTTCGGACCGGTGCAGGCTTCCAGCGAGGTGCTGCTGGCTAATTGCTCTACGGCCGTCATCATTGCGTGGAGTGACAATGAGATCCGGGTTAAACTTCCGAACATCGCCGCAAATGTCGCGGTCAGGGTAAACGTCGGCTCAAGAATCAGCAACAGTGTCGCTCTCGCTGTCACAGGATTTATTTCAGGGAACGTTTCATACGCCGCTGACGTCAGGCCGGTTCTTTTATATGGCTGCACATTATCCGGATGTCATATTGGACCCAGCCCCGTGAGCGGTTTCGACCAATCAACCTACGCCGGATTGCGTGCAGGCGGAATCAATTACGGATCGAACGTGGTCGTTCCCGGGGATTCGACCAACAGCGGGATCATCAGGGAAATGCGCGGAACGGGCATCGTTGGGCGGATGCCTTTTGGGGGACCGTGGCAGGCGTCTGGTGTACCGGATTCTCTTATCAGAAGGACAGCTCTTTGGATTCAGCAGGGAGCACTTTACAACTAGAAGGGCACGTGGGGTGGAGTAAATTCTAAATCTTTGAGATTTCGAATTTAAGAGAAAAGGGCCCCCGCGAACCGGGAGCCCTTTCTTTTTCCTTGGATGCACAATAGGCTCATTGAATCATGGACGCCCGCCCGTTTTTTTCCGCGATTTGTAGTTCTCACGCCTGTCACGCATCACGGCCGCCTTGACGATCATCGTATAGGCGTCATGGCCCAACATGCGCATCACGGCTTCCTCCTTCTCAAGTCTCTTACGCAGTTCATCCGCATTCCTGATCCCCTTTTCGCTCATTAACGCCTTGATCTCACCGAGGGCTTTCAATTCGGTTCCAGCCTCCGACTCCCTCCTTCCTGTCATTACAAACGGGACATCAAGTCCCGCCTTTTCCAGCAGGATCCTTACCTTTGGTCCCGGTGAGTTTATTCCGGACAGATAGACATTGACATACTGTTGAGTCTTGCCAATCGCCTCTGAAAAGGCCTTAATCGACCCGAACTTTCGCAGAATTTCCTCCCTCAGGCGCGTCGCTATTTGCCCCTTCTCATTCACTATAAAGTTTGCCACCTTGACTTGACAAGAGTATAATAATTCATTATATTAGAGCGCGGTTATTTTTGACCAAAAATGATATGAAAAAAACCGCAAATAAGAAAGGCGGGAAGAGCCCCCTTAAAAGGACTCTTGAGCAAGACGGACGGAAGTTGAAGTGGCTCTCGGAATCTACGGGGATCAACTACCAACGGCTCCAGCGCATCACCAATCAGGGGTATGAACCCACGATTTCAGAGGCGGCCAGGATCACGAATTGTCTGAAGCGGCCGCTCCAGGATTTGTTTCCTTCGTTGGACCTCAACAACGCTCTTGCAGCGGCCTCAATCAGGCAAAGCCGCGGCTCTTCGCCCCCTGATGGTGCCAAGAAGCGAAGGACGCCATTAGCGGGGAGTTTATGATCTGATGTGCCCTTTCCGGGGAAATTCAATGATCCTGGTAGTGGAAGGTGACGAGACCATGCGGTTAGTCCTCCGGGTATTCCTTGAGGAGTGTGGGTATAAAGTTCTCGTTGCCAGGGACGGAAACGAAGCATTGAGGATGCTCCGCATGAGTGCTCCTGATATCAAACTTGTTCTTTACGACATCATGTTGCCAAATATTGACGGGGTGGAGTTGCTTCATCAGATCAAGGCGATCGACGCGGGGGTAAGAGTGATTCTTGGGGGCGAGGTCCTCGATCGGCGCGCACGAGCAATGTTGGAGGGGTCGGGTGAAGTCGGATTTCTTCATAAGCCGTACACATCCGAAGAGATTCTCGGAGCCGTTCGCTTTGCCCTCGGAAATACCATTGATCGCTGAATGTCCTATCGAACGCCCTTCCGGCCCGACCCGTAACACGGGATCGGGAAGGCCGGAACGGGTTGCTCGATGGAAGGGGAAATAGAAAAAAAGCCCGGCTCATCACCGGGCTTGATCTTTCTACATACTACCTACTTCTTACTGCCTACTCCTTCTCACTTACCGTATCAACACCATCCTTTTGGTCTCCACTAATCCGGAACTTGTTTCCAGGCGGTAAAAATATACCCCACTGGTAAGCCCGGCTCCGTCGACCGTGACGGTGTGAGCCCCGGACCCCCGCACCTCATTCAACGGGGTGGCAACCAACTGTCCTAAGAGGTTGTACACCCGAAGAGTCACTTTTTCCGCGCGCGCCAGAGAGAAGGCCACGGTGGTGGCGGGGTTGAACGGGTTGGGATAATTCTGGAGAAGCCGGAAATCCTGCGGCAGAGTCGGGTCTGCGTCAACAATGCTGGTCACGGGGCCGAGGCCGATCTTCAGATCTCCCCGGATCTCGCCGTTTGGTTCCGTGCTGCTATGCACGTTGATGTAAACGTTGCCTCGTACGAAATGATTCACCATCGTATCCGCTATTCCCCAGGAACCGGTTGCATTGCTGTCGGAAAATGTGATCGCCTGGAGGATCCCCGTGGTCGGGACGTAGTGAAAGTGCGCGGCGGAGAATGTCCCGGAAAGGCCGGCAATGGTCATTCTGTACCTGACAGTGTCATCTTCGAAGTACAGCCATGCAGTACCTTTCCCGTTCGAGGCTGTGCCCGCCTGCGGACCGTCCAGAGAAGCAACCATAACGCCGTCATAGTACATGAGATCGCCAGCGATCTCGCCGCCGGGAGATGTTGTACTATGGATATTGAGATAGATCCTTCCCGCAACCAGGTCCTGCAAATTGACATCTGACAGGGAGGTCCAAGGACCGCTCGTTGTTGCGTTTCCGCCGAAAGTCACTCCATGAACAATGCTGGCATTCGTTCTCGTGTGGAAATGCGCTTGCTGATATGTTCCTCCCAACTGGGCGTACGTGGCGTGATAACGGACGCTGAGGTCGCTGGCATTGAGGACCGCCCATGCGGTTCCCTTGGAAGCTGATCCCGTCCCGGCCTGCGCTCCGTCGACAACCGCCATGAAGGGAAGTTCCCCGGTGGGAACGGCATTGGACCGGATCTCGCCTCCGGGGCTCGTGGTGCTATGAATGTTCGCATAGATCTTGTTTCTCAGAAACAACGAATATGCGCTGTCGGGAGGATTCGACCACGTTCCGGAAATGGTGACGCTATCCGGTGTTGTGAATCCGTGAACGATTCCTGTCGAGGGCAGCGCATGAAAATGCGCCTGGGAATAAGTTCCTGTCATTCCTGCAAAAGTGATCCGGTACTCAATGTCCCCGGTTCCGCCCTCGGACAACTTTGCGAACCCGGTGCCCTTTCCGGAGGAGCCGGTACCCGCCTGTGTCCCGTCAAGATTCATGATGAACGTCAGTTGAGACGGAGACAAATTGCCGCGGATCTCGCCGCCCGACTCCGTCGAGGAATGAATGTTGACGTAGATGTTTCCGGAGAAAAAGAGTTTTGAGAGACTGTCCGGAATATCCGACCACGTTCCCGTTGCAGTGTTTCCGGTAAATGTGATTGGATGAACAATACCGCCCGTGAGAGCCGAATGAAAATGAGCCGCCTGGAACGTACCTTCGAGTTTCCCATAGGTGATCTGATACATGAGAGTCTTGAGGTCGCTGCTCAACGTCCCGGCGAATGTCCCGGTCGCAAGGGAACCGGTGCCGGCAGAAGTGCCGTCGATCTTACCGACAATCGCCAGCTGGGCGAACGAGGCGAGGGGAATGAACACAAAAAGGGCAAGAAAACAACAGTGTCGCAATATACGCATAGGAAGCCTCCTTATGATGTTTACCGATCCTGTCCACCCTGCCGGTGAGGGCAGGCGGCGTTGTGAACGTGGGTTCGCTTGTCGCTAGACAGCTTTCTTCGATTCTTCCTTACAGTATTTGTCGAACAGCGTGGTTAGTTGAGCGGCGATCTGTTGCGGCGAATGGCCTTCGATCTGGTACCGGTGCACCATCTGCACAAATTTTCCGTCCTTCATCATTGCAAACGACGGTGATGAGGGCGGAATGTTCGTAAAGTATTCCCTCGCCTTCGCGGTCGCATCTCGATCCTGACCCGCAAACACGGTCACCAGATTGTCCGGCTTCGTTTCATGCCGCAGGGCGAGCGCCAGTCCCGGCCTTGCGGCTCCAGCGGCACATCCGCAGGTCGAATTCACGACGACAAGTGTCGTACCCTTCGCTGCCGGAAGTGTCGCGTCCACTTCTTCGGGAGTCCGGAGTTCTTTGGCGCCAAGCTTGGTCACTTCGTCGCGCATACGCTGAATCAGAATGTCATACATGGGAGTTGCTCAAGGTTAAGGGTTAAGGGTTAAGGGTTGATGGTTAATGGTAGAAACTTTGTTCAAATGTCGAATTCTTTCCACTTTACTTTCGGTCCTCGGGAAGCTTGAATCCGCGATACGTGTCAAATCTCGAATCGTAAACGATCAGCTGGAAGTTCTCGTCCCTGAGTGTTCCTCCGGACGGATACAGATAGAACCGAGCGACCCGCCCTGTGGGTTCCCTTGAAGGTTTCCCGTTTTCCAAAGCGTAAAATTCGAGCGTAAAATAGCCGTTTTGGTAAACAGCGGTCCTGATTTGACTGAGAATATTCTCATGTGAGAATATTCTCAGATCGGCCTCCGGCGTCACTGATCCCGCGGCTCCAGTCCCTCGAACGAGCTCCTCCGCACAAGCATAAGAATGGACGAATGCGAAACGATAAAATACTTTGCGCCTTCGTACTCGATTTCAATCGCAGAGTCGCGCAAAAACACCGCGACATCGCCTGCTTCGGCCTGAAGCGGTATGTACTTGACAGGGTCTTTAGGAGAGGTGGACCAGGATTCCTGGTCGATGTATTGCGGATTGGGAACTGCGTAGCCGGGTCCCACCTGCACCACAACTCCGCTCTGCACCTTCTCCCTTTCCTTCACACCCGGAGGAAGGTACAATCCGTGCTCGGTCCGATCCTGGTCGCGGTCAGGCGTAAGGAGCACCTTGTCGCCGACCAACAGGATCTTCTTTCTGAGTTTGATTTCTTCCATACCTTATAAGGTACTGAAAGGTCTTCTCGGAGGCAATATGTTGAAATTCTCCGCACCGAAGGGCCCATCAATCTTGATTCTCACAAGGAAATATGCTATTCTTTCGAATTCATTTTCCATTGTTGTTCATCTCCACATTTTCTCGGAAGGCTTTCTGCATGATGCACCGCATTTCCTGGGTTCTGACACTCTGTTTCCTGATGCTCGTTTCACCGGCCTCGGCACAGGTTTCTGAATTATGGTCCGCAACCTACAACGGCATTGGCAATGGATTTGACCAGATCTACGCCATGGTCCTTGACAAGGACGGGAACATCTATGTCACCGGCAGCACATACGGCGGCGCCTCATCCGGCGTCGACATGGCAACGATCAAATACAATTCCGCAGGGGATTCGCTCTGGGTGAAGACGTATAACGGAACCGGAAGCAGTACAGACATCGGACGATCGATCGCCGTAGACACGCTCGGGAATGTTTTCGTCACGGGCGAAAGCAGAAATGGAACATCTTCGGGATCTGAAGATTTCCTCACGATCAAGTATTCTCCCTCCGGAGACACCGCCTGGACCCGCCGTTATAACGGCCCCGGGAACGGGGGCGATTTTGCCACGGGTCTGGGTCTCGATGATTCAGGCAACGTTTATGTGACGGGAGGAAGCAACGGCGGCGCAACAGGCAACGACATCACGATGATCAAGTACAATACCAGCGGCGACGAGCAATGGGTGCGCCGGTTCGAGGGAACAGCCAATTTCGGTTTCTCGGATTGGGCCTATGCGATCGCCGTCAGTCCGTCCGGAGATGCACATGCCGTCGGGCATGCCGACAACCTCAATGAGTTCTGGGACTTCGCGACAGTGAAATATGACCGCGACGGAACAAAAGCGTGGCACAAACATTACGTCGGCCCGGTGGATAACGTTTCGGAGCAGGGCGAGGCCATCACGATCGACGGTGCCGGCAACGTCTATATTGCCGGAAGCAGCAACGGGCCTGCTTCATCGACGGATATCGTGACCGTGAAATATAATTCCGCCGGTACGGAACAATGGAACCACCGGTTTGACTTTCAAGGAGCCATTGACGATCCGAAGGCCATTGCTGTTGATGGAGACGGCAACGTCTATGTTGGAGGAGAAAGCGGGAACAATTATGTTCTGATCAAGTACAACGCGGCCGGAGACAGTCTCTGGACCCGTTGGTATAACGGCACCGCAAACCAGACGGATCAGGTCTATTCGATCGCCCTGAACGATGCCGGAGAAATCTACATCACAGGCCGAAGCGGCGGGAGTGGAAGCGGCTATGATATCGTCACGATCAAATACGGCGCCGCCGGTGATTCGCTCTGGGGAGTGCGATACACCGGGGCCGGATCCGCCAACGACGAAGCAACGGTGGTAAAAACAGATGGGGGCGGACACATTTACGTGGCCGGGATGAGTACGGTGAGCGGTCAAAGCGGAAACTTTTATCTTGTAAAGTATGGAGAAAGTGTTGCTACCTCGGCCGGGCCCTCTATTGCCAAACAGCCGTCAGGTTTTGCCCTCCGGCAAAATTATCCGAATCCCTTCAACGGAATCACCAATCTCACCGTGCAACTGGACCGCCGTTCGCACATGGTCTTGACAGTTTATGACGTGCTGGGGCGAACAATTGCCGTATTGGCAGATGATGTTCGCGAGGCCGGCACGCACCTGTTTCAGTGGAATTCTGCCGCTGCTCCCACAGGCGTCTATTGGTACCGCCTGACGAGCGGAGAACGAACGGAAACAAAGATGATGATGATGGTAAAATAGGTCCTTGAATATCTCCTCGCAAAGGAAAAGCCCGGGATTCGTTTGCCTGGGCTTTTTTTTCAAGCCAACTCAAGTTGGCCCCCCAAACAAAGGATACAGTCGAGTTTCCCCCGCAGTCGTTTGGCCAAGTTGACATTTTCTCGCGGTTTCCTATCTTGCTGTATCCGGTTCTGAATGGAACGCCATCCACCACCAAACAGGAGGAGTCATGAAATCCGCACCATGGCTGTTGTTATCTTCATTCCTTGCAATTGCTATCCTTCCATCGGGGTCATCGGCCCAGGAGATGCAAAGCGCGTCTCTCGATGCCGCACCCTCCCCGGTGTTTCGGATGTCCTCGACAGATCTCGAGGGAAAGTCGTTCGACCTTGGAGTGAGTGCGGGGTACTGGTTCGGAGGCAACGTCGTCATTGAGGGATTCGATGTTGACAAAGACGGGGCATTTTTGCTGCGAATCTTCGCGGATTCCTACCTCATGCCGAGGTTCGCATTTGGCGGATACTTCAATTTCTCCCCGTATTCCCAAGAAGGGGTCAGCATTACCATGTTCGAGTTCGGAGCGGGAATCAAGCCACGCTTTCTGCTGGCGCCGGATTTCGCCATCAAACCGGGGCTCAACATCGGCTATCGGTTTACCACATCGGACATTGATGCCGCCGAGATCAGCGCTCTGGGCATCAACGTGAGTGTGGAATTCCAGAAAGCAATGCCGGGTGTCTTTCTTTTTGGAGAATTCGGGTTCCTTTCCCAACCCTCGGGCGGGAATGCGGACATTGAGGTGACATTTGCACCTATCTTCTACTTCACTGCCGGAGTTGGAATTTGATATTTTATCAGAAGTAGAAGAAAGTCAAAAGCCCGGGATTTCCCCGGGCTTTTTTATTAGACGACTGCTAGACTGTTTCCTTGTGCGAGTCGAGGACAAGTCGTTTCGTCGAATTCCACTTGACAAAGAGGCTGAAATGATTTAACATCGGGCAGGTTGTGTTGCTTCAAGACACAGGTGTATCGTATCGCGGGAGGGTTCTTACTCCACCATTTCGGGGATTCACTAATTGTTTCCATTTGCAAAGTAGCCACTTCCCTTCACATAAGGGTCTACTCCCGTTTGGCTTCGGGGAACTCTCCTCTCAAAAACACCTGATTTCATTCGTAATTGGCTTGCTTCCATTTGGCATCGAAAGTTATCGCAATGTCAATGAGAAGTTGGCGTTTTCGCACAGGTGCATCTATCCAATTAACTAACTCCCAGGAGGAGACAAATGAAGAAGCATCGCATTCGCCTCTTAATCTTTTCTGTGCTTTTGTCGCTCTCAACATCTCCTTCCCAGGAAATGATGAAGATTTATTTCAACGGACATGACTATCAGATTCCTAACGTATTTGCAGATTCAATAAAAAAGGCGTTCGCGGTTCAAAGACCCGTAATGGAAGCCCTGATGAAGCAGTATATTGAAGCAGAGGGTGGGACCGCAGTGAGCGTTTGGATATCACCGGCAATTTCTATCAAAATGACCCAAAAGACATTTGCTGATATTCCAAATGGACACTTAGGATCCGGAGAACTGCTTGTTACATTCAGCAGAGCAACCATGCACTTTGATTGGGCTAGTTCTTGTCGTATCGAGGCTGAACTAATGATGAGAATGACCGCAAATATCGATATTGTTCTTACAGATTCTTCATACCAATTGAGCACATCGAATATTGTGATGGCCGGAGATGTCCAAGTCGCGGGTCACTCTACGGTTCCTTGGATCGGCTGGTTTTTGGATTTCAATTGCGAGGCGGTCGCAGGTGTCTTTGAAGCGGTTTCGTATTTCGAGTTCGCTTCAACCCTCAGATCCCTTTCAACAAACATAAAACAGGACATACTCTCCTTTAGGAGAGCCGGCATTGGCGAATTGCCTGTGGTTGAGGCCGTACAATCGTTCCCTATCAAATTCACATTTGGGAGCACTGTAGTCGATACATTGCATTAAACCTTTTATGATTACTACGATCGCGAGTTAGAAGTTGCGACACCAATTTACGGCCCCTTCATCGGGCTCGATTTCATGGAAGGAACAGCTTCCAACCCAACCGCCTTCATTGGGATTCAACCTCCGGCTGTAACGAATCCCACTCTCGATCACATCGGTTTTGGAAACCCGTACGGCCAATTCCAGGGACTTGCCGAATCTGAAACTTCGGTTATCAACAAGATGCGCGAGTTGGGAACGCATTCGATCAGATTCCACGTTCCGTGGCGGGACGTGGTTGGACCCCTCACGTATAATTCGTCGCTAAACCCCAACAACTTGACTGAAACAGAGATAAATAATCTGGCAAATGACAACAGTAAGTGGGCCAGCACCGATGCAATCATTGACCATGCCTTGATGAATAAGATGGATGTCGTCTTGCAGCTCGCACAAGGGCACACTTACCGGCACGAGCATGTCATTCCGGCGATTCAAGGTCTGACAATAGCTCCAGACTCGTCTCGCACCGGAAGCTCCGTGGATAGTGTTTTCTATGTGAATGAGAACTTCTATTTGTATCATTTGAAACTCTTTGCAAATGCTGCTGTTAGGCGTTACGCTAACAAAGTCGGCATATGGACTATTGAGGGTGAATTGAACGCTGCCAAACTAAACCACCTTGCGCAGGAATGGAGATTCGGGAACAAATGGGCTGATGAATCGCCAGGGGGTTTCCAGGATAAAGTCTGGGGAATCCTCCGAGATGCTGTGCGGCAACGGGATCCTTCCGCCAAACTCTTAACAGTTTTTCATATGTTGAATTTAATGAGGGGTCTTGAGCGATTCGGGCCGGATATCGATATTGTAGGTGTGAACGCCTACCCGAATATCAAATTTGCAACGCCAGTGCTTGGTATGGCAGTGGGTGAACTGGTTTGGGCAACACGTCGGGCATTGGTCGGGCTTGGAATGGGGAGCAAGGAAGTTTACGTCACTGAAACAAATTACCCCGGAATTCAAGCTAGCGATCCTCCATCAGGAATTAGCTTAAATGAAAACCTGAAATACTTTTCTTATAACAGGCAAAAGCAATTCATGGCTGAAGCAATCGAATCGGCAACGAACTACGGTGCAAAAGGCTTTTTCTGGTGGATGTTTGTTGCCAAAGACGTGTCGGACGATAACATAGATTCAGAGACGGGTTTTGGAGGAATTGTGAAGCCCAATTTTCAGTTTAAACAGCCGGCATCCACTGAGTTCAATCAAAAACTGCTAACGAAGCATCCAGGTAAAGCAAATGTTGTCTTAACGAACAAGAATACGGGGGGAGGTGATCTCGGCGGGAAGATATCACTCTATGGCCAGCGGGATAGCGTAATCTCTGGAGGAACTGTTTATGCACTTAGAGGTAGAAGTCACACTTCAAAGGCACTTCAACAGTCTTTGGGTGGGTTGAAGCATCTACGTTGGGAGAATGATGCCACTCAATTCCGACTTCAACAGTCCTTTGATATACTCCTGACGGACAATACTCGAGACCGATACGCACTATTCGCGCCGACCTCCCCTGTGCAGTCCATTGTCAAAGTGGGAGGAGTCAGCATTTCAAGCTATGTAGCTCTCAACGATCCTTGGTTTGTCGATGCAAACGGGAATCAACCTGGGAACCTAAATGTTGTCTTTCAAACTGGGACTAACTTGAACGTGTTTCTTGGGCAGAGTTCAGCTCAGGGCAACAAGACTTACAAGATTCTCACCAATAATCAGACCGACTTTAACAGGGTCACATTTGTATTTCAGAATTGGACTTCGATCAACTCAACCGTTTCTCAACCAAATAGTTTGGAGAGTGAAGTTGTTTTCAATGCTTCCGGTGCTTCTGTCACTGCAAATTACGTTGTACTAAAACCGCTTCCTCCGGCAAACGTCAGCATGGTTGCAACTGCGGGACAAAATGTGAAGTTTACTTGGACGGAGCATCCGGATCCTAACGTCACCCAATATCATATCTGGAGATATAAGAAATGGGAGTCCCCAATGTGGGTCGGAACCAGGAACAGGGGAACGACAAACTGGACCGATGCATCGCTTAAGGTGGCAAGTGGATCAGGGGGCGAACTCTATTTCTATGACGTGAAGGCCTACTATGCGCCGAATGCTTCGTTGTCGGACGATAACTGGTATCAAGTGAATGGGGATGGTCACGGAATATTGGTCGAAAGACCGGAGGATCAGGCCTTCGAGTTGGAACGAATTCCTGAGACCTTGGATGTCTCCAACTACCCGAATCCGTTCAATCCGAGCACGAGGATTTCCTATCAGCTTCCTGAAGTTGCACACGTGGTCCTGGAGCTTTATGATATTACGGGACGACGCATAGCCGAACTTCTCAACTCAGAAATGCCTCCGGGCTATCACTCAGTTACATGGGATGGAACAGGGAAGGCAAGTGGAGTATATTTATATCGTTTCACAGCGCAAGTGGAAGGGAAACAGGATGTGTTCCTCCGCACGGGAAAATTGATACTCACGAAGTAGATTGGAATTCATGTTCACTTTTCAGCTAAAACATTTAGGTGCGATCTTGACAGGCTGTATGCTGCTTTTTATGGCCTGCCCTGATCCAATAATTGCGCCGGAACAAACCCTTGAGATTACAGCTGATTATGTGAGTGCAAAGGAGGTTTGGTTAGGTGTAAGGTTTCAGGACTCCATTCAACCGAGAGGGTTGGTTATCAAACGCGACGGGGTTGCGATTTATTCGGTAGCGGATGCTCCATCCAATGTGTTGTTCCGGGATTCATCGCTCACACCAAACCGAAGCTATTCCTATAGCGCAGAGCGTCCGGATAAGCAAAATGATAAGCCAGCGTCTATGCTTGTTACCACTTCCGACACGACAAACCATTTCATTTCGTGGCAAATAGATACAATTGCATCGGATGGGCTTATTCGAGATGTATGGATTTTCGATTCAAACAATATTTGGGCAGTGGGTGAAATTCAGGTGGATTCGTCTGGCTCGCCCCTATTTTACGGCTTTGCCTTTTGGGATGGGGCAGGATGGACCCTTGGAAGGAAGGATGCCCTTGAGCCTTCAGGCGCACCTGTCAATCTTCAGCCGCGCGGGATATTTGCATTTTCTCCTACAGACATATGGTTGGCTGGTGGGGGGGTATACCACTGGAATGGGAGCACAATGACGCCTTATTGGATCAACCCATTCGGCGGGAATCCCAGTCCGATCCTGTCGGAAGGACAGACTGCAGAAAAGGTCTGGGGAACTTCAAGCTCGAATATCTTCGCCGTGGGCAGAGGCGGTGCTATTGCCCATTTCAACGGAACGACCTGGACAAAGATGGAAAGCGGAACTACGGTAGGCCTTGAAGATATCTGGGGAATTGATGGAAACCACATTTGGGCATCAGGCAGGAGTGACGCAGATGGACGAAGCATTGTTCTCGCATATAGTGGTAGCACTTGGAAAACGATATACGATAATACCACAAAACCACCTCCCCAGCAATTCGGATTCAATACTGTTTGGACGGATAATCCACGGTCGATTCACCTGACGGGGTCGGGGTCAACGGCGATACTTCATGGGCCAAGTGAGACTGTTTACACGAAAGACACGGGCAAGGAATATTTCTCTTACCACATTCGGGGAACAAGTCCGGCAGATTTGTTCATTTCAGGACAAGGGAGTGAGTTATTGCACTTCAATGGCTCATCGTGGTATCTTTATCCTGAAATAGCGGCCCTTGGTGCGACCAATACGGCTGGTTGGTTGAGAATCCATGCACGCGAAAACGTTGTTGCTGTCGGCGGCCTTATTGTAACAGGCTTGACTTCTGCCCCTGTAGTGCTCAGGGGGAATAGGTGACCTGAGACCGAATCCTCCAGCGCCTTCCAAATGTGAAAAAACGCATATCAATTCACCGGCGTGCAAAAAGCCCCAGGCATTGTCTGGGGCTTTGTTATTCTGGCTTTTTGATTCAATTTGACCGGCGGAGAGTTTGTTCGATACCGGCTTGTCTTTTGTGAGGCCTTTGAATTCAGTGAGCTTTTTCAGGGCTTCACTTTTTTCAGTGCATCCGGTTGACTTCCATTTTCTTCGGCCATCTACGGTGTAGATGATATACCATACACCGTTTCTTTTGAAGAGAAAGGTTGGAAACGGACATCACTAACCTCCATAGTTAGCAATGCCAGTTAGCAAAAGCGGAGGGAATGAATCAGAATTGCGGAATTTTTGTCGGAACGCCCCCGACAAAAAAATCGTCCCGACAAAAAACGTCGGGACAAGTCGGGGCAGGCGGGATTTGTCCCAAAACGGCCTGCGAACTTTTTTTGTGAGCAGATTCCGTTTTGAGGATCCCGCTCGCTTCTTGAGCGGGAAACCACACCTCAGTCTCGAAACAAAACCTGCCGGCCCATGTGTCCGCGGCTGGCAATCTCTTCGTCGGAACGGCGGGATTTGAACCCGCGACCCCTTGCACCCCAAGCAAGTGCGCTACCGGGCTGCGCTACGTTCCGAGTATCCTCTGATTAAACAATGTAAACAAGACAACAAGTCAACCTGACCGGGTTCCGTCCCGCCGAAGGCGGGACGAGAATCCTCGTCCCCGTCAAGTTTGAAACCGGAACGGGGACGGGACTGCGCTACGTTCCGA
>JBBEEC010000021.1:0-38408 GCA_040880975.1 Bacteroidota bacterium
GGACGCTTAGCTCAGCTGGTTCAGAGCGCCGCCCTTACAAGGCGGAGGTCGTAGGTTCGATCCCTACAGCGTCCACGGAAGCAGACCCCGACAGAAAAACGTCGGGGTCCTCAATTCGACAGCTGCTCGCCCTGAGAAGCGGGCTCGCAGGTCGAATTGGGAGGTCGTAGGTTCCCTGCCCGACCGAACGTTGAGCTAAATTTGAACGGTCGCCCGCCCGACCGAACGCGATCGAAGCAAACACGGTCGTTCGGGCGGGTTCGGGCGGGGATCCCTACAGCGTCCACGGAAGCAGACCCGACAGAAAACGTCGGGGTCATCAATTCGACAGCTGCTCGCCCTGAGAAGCGGGCTCGCAGGTCGAATTGGGAGCGGAGGTCGTAGGTTCCCTGCCCGGCCGAACGTTGAGCTAAATTTGAACGGTCGCCCGCCCGACCGAACGCGATCGAAGCAAACACGGTCGTTCGGGCGGGTTCGGGCAAGGATCCCTACAGCGTCCACGAAAAGGAAATTGTCAATTGTGGCAATTCATCCCTCCTTTTAGCGTTCCTGTCCCAGTAAAGTTTACTTATGATGACCAAAGGCCATTTCGTCGGGAAGCGGAAATCTCTATTTTTAAGTATAGGAGACCATTGAAGGAGAAGGCCATGTTACGAATCCGGACATTGATCGTTGATGACGAACAACTCGCACGCGAGCGATTGCTTTCGCTGCTTGAAGGCGATCCGGACATCGATATCATCGGCGAATGCAGCTCGGGAAAAGAAGCTGTCGCCGCCATAAAGACCGAGTCCCCGGATCTTGTGTTCCTTGATGTCCAGATGCCGGAGGGGGACGGATTCGAGGTTCTGGAGAGCATCGATTTCCACACAATGCCCATTGTCGTGTTTGTCACGGCTTACGACCAGTATGCAATTCAGGCCTTCGATGTCCACGCGCTGGACTACCTTTTGAAGCCTTTCGACCAAAGCAGATTCGAGCGCGCCCTCATCCGCGCAAAGTCCGAAGTTGTTCTCCGGAACAATACGAATGTCAATCAGAAATTGCTCTCGATGCTTGAACACATCGAATCGCACAAAAAGAACCTGGACCGCATCCTTGTGAAATCGTCCGGGAAGGTTTTTTTCATGAAGTTTGACGAAATCGACTGGGTGGAATCTGCAGGCAACTATGTCAAGCTGCATGTGGGAACGGAGTCGCATCTTCTGCGGGAGACGATGAGCGAGATGGAGCGGAAACTGGGGAACGACAAGTTTGTCCGCATTCACCGCACGGTCATCGTCAACCTCGACCGGATCAAGGAACTTCAGCCTTGGTTTAATGGTGAATATATTGTAATTCTGAACAACGGTACCAAGCTCACCGCAAGCCGCGGGTATAAGAAGAAACTCTCCGAAGTGTTTCAGGAACAACCATAAGGGTTGGCCTTGTCCGTGGACAGTAACCGGCAATTTTCCTATCTTGGGAGGAAATGAACGGGACTGGTCGAATGAAGGAAGGTCAGGGCTGTGAATAGCGATAGTCTCTTTGCCAAGCGCTGGGTCCGCTGGACCGCAGTGTTCCTGATGTGGACGGCCGTTGGCTTGTTTTTTGCCTCCCAGGCCTCTATGTGGGACCGTTTCCTCTTTCGACAACAGATCACCTGGCAGCGCGCCCTCACCACCAATCTCGCCTTCTATTATCTTTGGGCTGTTCTCACTCCCTTCGTCGTCTGGATGGGAAAAAAGATTCGGGTAGAGAGGAAATCCCTGGGAAGATCTCTCTCCGTTCATATCCCCATGAGCATCGCCTTCGCCGTGTTTCAGCTTGTTGGCGTGGAGACCCTCTGGAGCATGATGAGGGACGAACCACAGTCCTTGTACGAAACGTTCCGGTCGATTGAATTCTCCTTCGCGTTCAACTTTCACATCAATTTTCTGACCTATTGGGTCATCCTCGGTTTCTCTTACATGCTCGATTCGTACCGGCAGGTGCGCGATCGGGAACTTCGCGCCTCGCTTCTTGAGGGACAGCTCATCAAAGCAAACCTCCAGGCATTGAAGATGCAACTGCAGCCGCATTTCCTTTTCAATACGCTTAATGCCATCTCTTCCCTGATGCACAAAAACATCGGTGATGCAGACCGTGTTGTGGCACGGCTGGGTGATCTTCTGAGGTATTCTCTTGAAACAGGGGGAGCACAGGAAGTTACCCTCACCGAAGAGCTGGACTTTCTCCGGCGGTATCTGGAGATTGAGCAGATTCGTTTCGGGGAGCGCCTTTCCGTCCGTATCGACGCTCCCGGAAATGCTCTGAAAGCGAAAGTGCCGAATCTCATTCTACAGCCTTTAGTGGAAAACGCCATTCGGTACGGGATCGGAACACGGGGGAAAGGGGGGAGGGTTGAAATCAGCGCCCGGCGGGAAGAGGACATGCTGATCCTTTCTGTCAAAGACGATGGCCCCGGGCTTTCCCACAAGGGGAATGGGGGCATCGATGAAGGAGTTGGCTTGCAGAACACCCGTGCCCGGCTGGAACAGTTGTACGGCGACCAGCAGGAGTTCCAGCTGCTCAACGGAAGCAACCGGGGACTGGAGGTTCGCTTGAAAATTCCTTATCATGAAGTGGCAGTTGTCGGCGTCTAGCAAACCCGGGTGCGCGTGATCTGGTGATGCGCATGAAGGAGGTCTTATGGTGACGACATTCAGAAAAACACTTGGCTGGTGGGGAGGGCTCGCTGCCCTGCTGGCTCTTACGCCCTTAGAGTCTATCATCGCGCGGCAGCAAGGATCGCCCGTTCGTACCCATGGCGCAGGGATCGAAACGGAAACAGAAATTGCCGCCCTTGCCGAGGAGCATTTTCGGCTTGGACTTGCCTACCTGAAATCTCCTGAAAGCAGTGAGAAAGCGGTCGAGCATCTCGAAAAAGCTGCCACGTTGAACCGCGGCAATGCCGAGTATCATTTCAACCTGGCCGAAGCCTACGCCCGTGATTTCTCGTTTGCCAACATCTTCCGTAAACCCTTTCTGGCCGGACGCGTGCGCGACGAACTCGAACTCGCCGTCCGTTACAACCCCTCATCCATCGAATACCGCGAAGGCCTGATTCAATATTATGTCATGGCTCCTGCCATTCTCGGCGGAAGTTATTCACGAGCCAGGGAAGAGGCCAATGCCATGAGCGCGTATGATCCTTATTTCAGTCTCCTCGCCCATGCAAACATCAACGCGGAAGAAGGCGACCATCCGCGGGCCACTGCACTCTACATGAGAGCCATTGCCATGCGGCCGGCGCATTGGGAGGGATATCAGAGGTTTGGAACGTACTGTGTCAATATCCAGGAAATCGACCGGGCGATTGAACAATTCAAAATGTACGTCAACTTGAAGCCGGACACAGCGGCCAGTCACGAGAGCCTTGCTTCAGCTTTTGTCCGAAAAAGGATGTATGACGATGCGATCGCTTCGTACTTGCGTGCCTATGAGGTCGATGCGAGCCAAAATGCTCTTCTGTTCCGTATAGCCCAACTCTACGAGTTCAGAGGATCCGCGAAAGACGCGGTGACGTTTTACGGACAATATCTTGCTAGCGCACCCTCGGGACGGCTTGCGGAGGATGCCCGTACAAGAATTGCCGAGTTGTCCCGGAACTGAGAATCCCCGGTTTGATAAGAAAAAGCCCGCCAATGTTTCGGCGGGCTTTGTTGTTTTCAGAGGGAAAGAAACATCAAGGTTTGATCTTGTACCTCTTCATCATTCGATAAAACGTTGCGCGCCCAATCTTCAGCCGGGAAGCCGCTTCGAGGATATTCCCATCGGTGATCTCAAGGGCAGTACGCAGAGCAGCCTCTTTTACGGCTTCCATCGGTTGAATGGATTTCACGGAGTCAGAGGCATCGAATACGGATCCGGGCGATTGCGTGGTTCCCGTCGCCACGTAACTTCGAACAGAAAGCGGAAGGTCCTTCTCCGAAATAGCATCGCTTTCGGTCATGACAGCGGCACGCTGAATGACATTCTCCAGCTCTCGGACGTTTCCCGGCCAGGGATACTCATAAAGATACTTCAGAGCCTCCCTGGTGAAATGAAGGCCTTTTCGGGACTGTTCCGATGCAAATCGGCGCAGAAAATGCTCCACGAGAATGAGGATGTCCGACTTTCGCTGACGCAAAGGCGGGATCAGAATGGGGAACGCGGCAATCCGGAAAAAAAGATCTTCACGAAAACGTTTATTCCGGACCTCTTCATGCAAGTCACGGTTTGTGGCCGAGACCATCCGGACGTCTGATGTAATGGTCTCGTTTCCGCCAACCCGTTCGAATTGCTTGGTCTGAAGCACACGCAGAAGTTTCGCCTGCAGGCTCAGGTCCATTTCCCCGATCTCGTCCAGGAACAACGTTCCGCCGTTTGCCTGTTCAAATCTCCCCACCCGCCGCTGATAAGCCCCTGTAAAAGCCCCTTTTTCATGGCCAAAGAGCTCGCTTTCGAGCAATTCGTGCGGAATAGACGCACAATTGACAACAATAAACGGGGCGTTTTTCCGGTCGCTGTGAAAATGAATGGCACGAGAGATCAGTTCTTTCCCTGTGCCGCTTTCTCCCATGACCAATACCGGGATCGAGGAGTTTTTGACCTTGCTCACGAGCCGGAATACTTCCTGCATTTCTCCGCTGGACGCGATGACATTGTCAAAATGCACATCGCGTTCCATGCGCTCTTTAAGATGAACGACCTCCCTGGAGACTTCGCGCAACCGGAGGATCGTCCGAATAGAGGCTTCAAGCTTAGGAAAGTCAATCGGTTTTCCGAAGTAATCTGAGGCGCCGAGTTTCAATGATTCCACGGCTACCTGCATATCTCCCTGCGCCGAAATCATGATCACCGGGACCCCGGGGTCCCGTTTCTTGATCTCCGTGAGCGCTTCGATTCCGCCAATACCCGGCATCGTGATGTCCATAAGGACAAGATCGGGGTCGTCCTGAAGTGCGTCCAGGCATTCTTCGCCCGTGCTGAAGATCCTCCCCTCGTATCCCCACCGGTTCGTTACCCAATACTGCAGGAGCTGGCGGATGGTCTCTTCGTCGTCGACGATAAAAATGAGCGACTTACTCATGACTGTGTGGCCATTCGAAGGGGCAGAGCAATCATAATGGTTGTTTCGCCGTTTTCCTCATGCCGGACGCCGAGTGTACCGCCTCGCATCGTCAGGAGAAATTTGGTGCGCGCAAGACCTGCCGCTTCAACATCTCCAGGAGTCACAGAGGACATCCGGAGATGAAGAGAGCTTCCGCGCCGTTGCGACCGGATCTGCAGGGAGAGCTGATTGTCCTTTGCTTCGGCTTTGATATGAATCTGCGAGTTATGGGATGAGAACCGGGCAGCCGTCCCAACGGCATTGCCGATGATTCTGATGGCAAACTCCCTGTCCGTCAGAATGAGAGCTTTGGGATTACCGATTTGGGTCTCAAATCTGGCAGACGGCTGGTTCATCCTTGCACAGGCAACTCGCAAGGCCGTGTCGACAAGGTCGATAACGGTCGTGTTCGCTTCGGAGGCTGCAAAAGCTTCCGAATTGCCAAACGATACATAGAGCATCTCATCGACAAACCGGGAAAGCCGCTCACCTTCCGATTTCACGATTCTCATAAACTCAGACCACGTCTCTCTTTCCATGGAAGGATCATTGAGAATAGCAGACGTGAAGCCAATAATGGATGTCAGCGGAGTCCGCAAGGCATGCGAGATTCGCGCAAGCTCCTCTCCATGAAGTCGTTCCAAGCTTTCCAGGGAAACACCTCCGGTTGGGTTTTTCACTTTTCCATCTCCATAATAAATGAAAGGCACAATCAATTATATATCATTCAATCTTTATGCCATTCATTTCAAATCATCGAAACAAACCATTTTCAGGCAAACCCAATGCATCAAAAGGGAATCTGAATATCATAATGAAGCACATAAACGCACAAAATAGCAAATAGTATCTCTAACACGTTAATGTTAAACGACTTGCTACAAACAACCATAATGATACATGGGTATCATAATGAGTCACAGTTATTCCTTCTGTCGACTTAAAACGTCGAAATTTGCCAGAAAATGCCATTATTTTGGTTTGGCACGGACATTGAATGAGTCATAGCAGAATTGAAACTGAACAATCAAATCCACCCAAAGGAGTCTACAATGAAAAAGTTAATCAGCCTTTCAGCCAGTGCGGTTCTGAGCATGGTTCTTTTCTCGAACACGTTCGCCCAGTCAACTGCAACGCAAAGTGTGACGTTGGCCGTGAATACAGTCTATAAGATCGCCACCTCCGGAAACCCCGGCCCGTTGACGATCACCGATGCGACGGCTGGTGTCGATGCCCTGACGTCAGTCAGCGATAACTCGACGAGCTACAGTATCACGCAGAACTTTGGAAACACCGTGAAGATCACTGCCCACATGGACGCGGTTCTTGCTGCAGGGTATGCGCTCGAACTCAACCTGGCAAGCACGAAGGGTACCAGTGCCGGTGCAACAGACATCTCCAATGCGACCTCTGGTAGTGCTGTGGATGTTGTAACGAGCATTCAACGCGGTGCTGATGCCGGACAAGGGATCGGATATACCTTCTCGGCTACGGCCACTGCCGGCACGCTTTCGTCAACCACAAGGACCATTACGCTGACCCTTACAAACTAAGAGTCAGTGAGACGGATATGCCCGCCGCGGATCATCTGGGAGGAGTCTGCGTCGGGCGTTCCGCATTTTTACGGGTCTCAAGCACCAAGGTGCTCCCCGCAAAGTAAAACAGTTGAATCTCAAAGGCACCGGGGGTATATTCAAGTAACACCAATCACAATGAAATTCCTCATCAACATAGCGCTTCTTCTCCTAGCCCCTTCTCTCGCCCTAGCCCAGTTTGGGACTGCAAATCATGCGGTGACGGTGCAGGTGGCAACGATAACGGTGCTCCAGGTAAGTGCTGGAAGTGTGAATCTGAACATTGCAAGCTCCAGCGCGGTTGCAGGACAGGATATGATGTCTGTGAGCGATGAATCGACCACCCTTCTCTGGGGAACCAATAGTGGCGGCAGAAAGATCACCGTGAACAGCAGTCTCGCCACCCCCACGTTCACCCTGAAAGCACTGGCGGTCAATCCGACCCAGGGTTCATCGGCCGCTGAAGCAATCCTCACCAGCACTCCCGTGGATTTCATGCTCAATATCGGCCGTACCCTTGGAACATGCTTTATTCGCTACACAGGAACTGCTCTTGCCTCACAGGGGACAGGGACGGATTCGCATACGATCACGTTTACGATTCAGGCCCAATAACCATGAAAACTCAAAGAGTCGTTTTTCAGGTCATCGTTGCCTACGCTTTTCTGTTGCTTGGCGTGGCCGTTGAAGTGGCGTCAGGTCAAATCACGGTGAACGGCGGAAACATCACGCTCGCGGTCACGACAGCGTTTGCCGGTTCCGAACCAATGGCGGTTACCAATACCATCACCACAGTTCGGTACCAAAAACAGGCTGTGGTCACGAAGATTACGGTCGCGACCATTTGCCCCGGCCAAAAATTCAATCTCGGAGTTTCTGCAACGGCCGTTGGCGGCGGTACCCCCGCCCCCCAGGTAACCCTCATGAACGGGATGTTAGCAACTGATTTCATCACCGGCATTCCTCCGAGGCCGCCAGGGGGATTCCTTACAGCATCACTTCAATACGTTGCCTCGTCGACATTTGCACAAGGGAACAGTGCTGAACTGGGAGATGATGTTCATACGGTCACCTATACGCTGATTGCTCAATAAGGAACGATATGAGAATCAGAACATTCCTCCTTCCCCTCCTCGTTCTTTTCGTGGGCAACAATACTTCGCAGTCGCAGGTCTCCGTTATTGGGGAACTGAGTCAGGACCGCGAAGCAAGACCGGGTGAAACGTATCATGGGACAATAGTCGTCAAGAACGACACCCATGAACCGCAGGAAGCGAAGGTATATCAAACTGACTACCTCTTCTACTCCAATGGGACGAACAGCTACGGTGAACCGGGATCGCATACACGTTCCAATGCCCGATGGATCACCTTCGGACCTTCGTACATTGAACTCCCTCCCCAGGCGCTTGTCACGGTCCAATACACGATGACCGTTCCGGTTCGCAGAGACAGCCTCATTGGAACGTATTGGAGCATGCTGATGGTCGAGGGGATAGCCAAGGGTTCTCCGGAATCCTCTCGTGATCCGGCAAAGAAAGCCGATATGGGAATCATGCAGACCATTCGATACGGCATCCAGATTGCCACCCACATCCAGGGGACCGGTGAGCGCCTTGTCGAGTTCAAGAGTCCTCAGGTCGTCAAGAGTGACGGAAAGCGTTTATTTCAGGTTGATGTGGAAAACACCGGTACGCGCGGGATCAGGCCGGAAGTCTCTCTGGAGGTCTTCAACGAGAAGGGGCAATCCGTTGGTACGTTCAGCGGAGCCCGGTACCGGATCTATCCCGGAACGTCGGTCCGGCAGCTGATTGATCTGTCCGCAATCCCTCTTGGGTCGTATAAAGCGCTGTTCGTGGTTGATGCGGGCGGAGAAGAAATCTTCGGAGCGCAGTATTCCTTGAAATTCTAAGCGAATGTCATGAAAAGGCTTCGCCCATATCGTCCGGCCCTTTATCGCCGGATGTTTTTTTTTACCGCTCTACTGAGTCTTCCGCAGACTGTACAGCCACAGTCCCCCGGGATTCAAGTTCGGGCCGGGGAAGCACAAATGACTGCCCGAGGCGGAAGCATTCTGGCGGCATCGATGCTTGTTACCAATACCACTTCATCCCCGGTGATTCTGGAATCCGGGCTGAAGCTCCCGGTCGGCTGGAAACAAGTCACACGTGATCCGCAGTTTGTTCTCCAGCCGCAGCAGACCGAATCGCGACTCATCGGTTTTTCCCTGCCAGCAAAGACTCCGGCCGGAACATATGAAGTGCAATATTCCCTCCGGACAATCTCATCGCGACCCTTGGAAGCCAATGCTTCCGTTTCCATTATTGTTGCCCCATTGCGAGCGCTGAATCTAACGGTTCAGAGTGTTCCGCGCTTTGTTGTTGCCGGAAACGACTACGCCATTACATTGGCATTGATCAATGCCGGGAACATCCCCGGGACCGTTCAGCTGGAATTGAGATCATCCGAAGGGTTTCGTGTCCGAACGGATTTGATGAGAATAACAATGAGTCCTCTCGAGGTTCGGGAATTCATCGTCTTCGTGTCCACGGCGAAAAGCCTTCCCGGGAAAATATCGGCAACGACGGAGGTGCTCGCACGGTTCGTTCAGGATCCCTCGGTCGTCGCACGTGTTTCTCCGGTTGTTGACGTCATTCCCCAGGTAGCGTCGGTTCGGGATCATATGATCGAGATCCCCCTCGAGGTGACAGGGCGAATGTCAGGTGAAGATGATCGTCTGGGAGGACAAATTGAAGTGCGGGGCGGGGGGAGCCTGAGTGAGTCAAACAGAGATCGAATAGATCTTCTGGTGCGTACGCCGGACATCCAATCCCAATCGTCCATGGGGCTTCGGGATGAGTACCGGGTTCGCTATGCTTCTCCGGGGGTCGAATTCCAGGCCGGTGATGGAAACTACAGCCTTTCGCCCTTGACGGAATTGAACCGGTACGGCTTCGGTGCCGGGGGCCGGTATACCGCCGGGCCCGTGACCGCTGGAGGATATTACAATGAATCGCGACATTTTCTCAATCCCCCGCGCCAACTCGCCGGATATGTCTCCGTGGAGGTGTTGGAAGGGAATAGTTTTGGTGTCAACTACCTGAAGAAGCAGGATCGGGAATCAAGTGAAATTTCCTCAGTACGCGGCTTGATGAAGGTTCATGACCTTGCGCAAACAGATCTGGAGTACGGGATCAGCAAGAGCGATGGTGTGGAGGGTCGGGCTTCGGCCTTCTCGGTTTCAGGAAGACAGGAATGGTTGAAATACGACCTGCGCCATATTGAAGCGGGTGCCCGTTACACCGGCTACTATCGAAATCTCAAGTATTCTTCGTTCGGTTTCCAGGTTTCCCCGGTTTCGCTCTTTCGGCTGGAGGGTTATATGCGACTGGAAGAACGGAACCGCGAACGGGACACCACGTTGGGGATTGCCCCACGGGAGCAGCTGTATCAGGTTGGCGGCGGGTATTCCAATACCGTATCGGTCTACTACCGGCGATCGTTCTATGACGATCTCTTTCCCAACCCCTTGTACCGCCGGAGGGAAGACATGGCACAGCTTCGTCTTGGCGGATCGCTGGCGGGGGTCAGCCTCTATTCCAACATTGATATTGGCACGATCACCGACCAACTCACGAACAGAGCCTTTCCCTTTCAACGCTATGCACTGTTTTCTGGTTTCAGTCCCGGGTCCTTCCAAAGCTACACGGCATCGGTCGAGTTTACCAATGAACGCAATCTCTTTACCGGGGATGAATTTCAACGCCTTTCCGGAAGTCTCGGTGTTTCCTACTTCCTCACACCTGCGACGAACGCCCAGTTTGGTCTGTTCCTCAGCAGAACCCGTTCACCGGGAATCCAGGATTATGGATTAGTTGATGCAGCCCTTCAGCATGTGTTTCCCAATCGGCATCGGATCTCCGTGCGCGCGCGACAGTCCATTCTCGCAGATCCTGCTCTTCGGGAAGTTTCGTATATGCTTCAGTACGCAGTACCCCTCAGCATTCCCGTGGCGCGCCGGTCTTCGGCGGGACAGGTGCGAGGCAGAGTCATCGGTGAACAAGGAAAGGGTTTTGCCAATGTACTCGTGAATATCGGGTCCGCTGCCGCAGTAACAGACGCCGACGGAGAGTTCTACTTTCCTTCTCTTCCGCCGGGAAGGCATTACCTCATCCTCGACAAGGCCAGCCTCGGCCTCGAGTTTGTAACACGGCAACCAATGCCCATGACCCTTGACGTCAGGGGAGGGGAAGAAATCCGTGTGACACTTGACGTGACGAGATCATCAGCCGTCTCCGCAGCTCTGGAGCTGTACGCATTCGACGAGAAGGATACATCCGGATCATCGATGATCATCGCGGGTCCGCTCCCGGGAATGATGATCGAGCTCACGAGGGGCCAGGAAGTCCTGCGCAGAATTGCTGATCACCGCGGTCAGGTAGTTTTCAGTGACCTGAGACCCGGCGTTTGGACGGTTCGGCCCGTGGGGGACCTCCCTCGCTTTCACGCATTTGAGCAGGAAGTGTTTGAAATCGATGTGGGGGCGGGGAAACACCAGGAAGTGCGCTTCAAGATCCTGCCACGTCGTCGAACGATCCGAATACTTCAGGACGTCGAAGTGCCGCCCGCCGTACCGGAGATCGTTGAACCGATAGACGAATGCGTGATCGACTATGATCCCGCCGAGCCGGGATATGTGCTTCAGGTTTCTTCATGGGTGACCCGAACAAAGGCACTGGAACGTGCACGAGTCGCCGAGCGGGTGACCCGGCTGAAGGCGTCCATTGAACGGGCGAGCGTGCCGGGGAAAGGAATACGTTATCGGGTGAAAGTGGCCCCTTTTAGAACTCGTGAGCAGGCTGTGGCGGCATGTGTGGAACTAACAGCTCTTGAGATGCAATAAGCGGTTTCAGCCCGACAAGATTGTAGAAAATACAATGATCCGCCCCGTGTATCAAATTCCATCGGTAAGCGCGTGAGAAAACCCCTGTAAAAACAGGGTTTTTTGCTTAGTCCAGTCGGGTGGTCTTTTTTGTCCTTTGGCATCCGGATTGCTCTCTTGCCGGCATGACCCAGTTACTTGACTCTTCACCGAACATTCGTTTCCTTGAACGCAGCATGTCAATGAGAGCTCTCAGGGGAATTCTCTTTTTTCTAGCCGTAGTGATTCCGGCCGCGTTACATGGTCAGGGAAGCGCTGCGCAATCTGTTACCCTCCAGGTCCAACCGGTCACAAAGCTCGGTGTCTCAGGAAACCCGGGAGCGCTCGTCATTTCCGATGCGGTTGCGGGAGTCTCCACAATGTCCGTTCAGGACAATTCATCCGCCTACAACTTGACGACAAACCTGGACAACATGAAGATCGTCGCTTCCATCGACAATCCAATGCCGGCAGGTACTAGCCTCATGATGAGCCTGGCAAGTGCTAATGGGACCAGCGCCGGATTCGTGGATGTTTCGAATGCGACCCTTCCGGTCAACGTTGTGACGGGAATCGGCAGAGGAGCACAGACAAGCCAGACGATAGGCTACGTTTTCAGCGCGGATGCGGAAGTTGGCGGAATCCCGTCCCAAACACGAACAATCACTCTGACTTTGACCAATTGAAATGAACCGGGCCTTTTACATAGCGATGATCGCAGGCGGGATTGTCCTTTGTTCGGAAGACGCTCAAGCCCAGAATCGAAATCAAGCGAAGCAGACGATCTCCTTTGGCGTATATCTGAATGTTGATTCGCCCGCGTTTCAGAAGACGATCACCGTTGCACCACTTGCCGCAGACTCGAAACCTTCATATGCGATCTCTCTCCGGTCCCTGATTCCTATGCGATCAACGATTCGGAAGGCTATTCCGATAGGCGAGATTTCCGCCAAACTTGAATCGAAAAAACTCTTAGTTACGATCTCCGATTAAGAATTCAACTTTTTTGAGGGATTGAATGAGGGCGCCCCCGGGCGCCCTTTTTTTATTCTCTCCTCCCGTCAAACCAGCATTCATTCCTGATTTCCCAACATCGGGACAAGAGAACCCGATTTCTTGGAATCCCCCCGTTCAAAGCTCCCGGAATAGGTTGTTTCCCCAAGTGTACGATGCACCAAGCTGGCATAGAACTTGCCGAATTCACGGGAGAATTTCCATTCCCGGAAGGGTATTTAGTGAAAACAAAAGACTTCCTGACGATACGCGATGCTGACAAGGAAGAGTTGTGCGGCATTCTTGATCTGGCCACCGAGATCAAGGCCTATCCGGAACGATACACCTCGACCCTGAAAGGCAAGGCCCTGGCGCTGATCTTTGAAAAACCGTCCCTTAGGACACGACTGTCCTTTGACGTCGGCATTCATCAGCTGGGAGGTTTTTCCGTTTCACTTTCACAGTCCGAAATCAACCTTGGCAAACGCGAGTCCGTTCACGATGTGGCCAAGAACCTCGAGCGGATGGTTCAGGGTGTGATGGTCAGGACGTTTGCGCATTCAGTTGTAGAGCAAATGGCCGCGGCAATGTCGATACCCGTTATCAACGGCTTGACGGACTACTCTCATCCTTGTCAGGCCCTGGCAGATTATTTTACCATCCGCGAATTCAAAAAGCAGCTTCCCGGTCTTCGGCTGTGTTACGTCGGAGATGGAAACAATGTGGCACGCTCCCTCCTGTTTGCCGGAGCGCGGCTCGGGGCTCATGTGACGATCGCATGCCCGCCTGGATATGAGCCTGACGAGGCGACCGTCCGCTTGGCCCGCGAGGACGCAAAGTCCACGGGAGCCAATGTGATGATCAAGCATAATCCCGGTGATGCGGTATCGGGAGCTGATGTGGTGTACACCGACGTGTGGGCATCCATGGGACAGGAATCGGAGCAGAAAGACCGGGCTCAAATTTTCCGTCCATATCAGGTCAACCGGCAGCTGATGCAGAAGGCCGGGCCTGGGGCAATGTTCATGCATTGTCTGCCGGCTCATCGCGGTGACGAGGTAACCGACGAAGTCATCGACAGCCCTGCATCCGTTGTGTTTCAGCAGGCGGAAAACCGCCTGCACGTTCAAAAGGCGCTTCTGGTAGAATTCATGCGGCAGCGATAAGATGGCGCGAAGCGCTCTCATAGCGATCGGCGGGCATGCGCTGGTTCGGTCGGGTCAACGGGGCACGATTCAGGAACAGCTCGTAAACGCGAAAGCGATTGCCAGGCGTATCGCTCAATTTGTGAACCAGGGATGGAACATCATTCTTACCCATGGAAATGGACCGCAGGTCGGGGCGGCTCTTCTCCGTTCAGAGCGCGCGGCTTCCGAAGTCTACACCTTGCCGCTCGATGTATGCGTGGCATCATCGCAAAGCGAGATCGGGTATCTCCTCCAGCTGGGTCTTGAAAAAGAACTCCGGGAGGCAGGGGTGCGAATCCCAGTGATGACGATTCTCACCCAGGTCGAAGTGGACCGTGACGACAAGGCATTTGAACACCCCAGCAAGCCGATCGGGCCGTTTTATTCCAGGGCCACCGCAGAGCAAAAGAAGCACGACCTTGGCTGGGATATCTGTGAAGACTCTGCGCGCGGGTATCGAAGGGTTGTCCCGTCACCCGCACCGAGGCGCATTGTTGAAATGGAGATCATACGACAGTTGCACTCGATGGGGATCCTGGTGATCGCACTTGGCGGAGGCGGCATTCCCGTTGCGAAGGATGGTTCGTCCTCGATGTCGGGTGTGGAGGCAGTCATTGACAAGGACCGGTCATCAGCTCTGCTCGCCAGCGGATTGGGCCTGGATGCGTTCATCATCACGACAGACGTCGATCACGTGTATACAGGATACAAAACACCGCAACAGAAAAAGATCTGCCGCACGACGTCCGCGGACCTCCGGCGTCATTACCGCGAGGGTCATTTTCCCGCAGGCAGTATGGGGCCCAAGATCGAATCAGCATTGTATTTTCTGGAACATGGGGGAAAAGAGGTGATTATCACGACATGCGACCTTCTCCCCGAAGCGATGAGCGGAAACGCAGGAACACACATCGTCCCTTAACCATGCAGTTCCAGCATGTCATAGAATCCCAGCAATTCACGGTTCCCGGCATCATGGAGCTCTTCGCCACTGCCGGAGAAATGGAACGCATTGTGGCCAGGGGCGGCACAAAAGATTATGAGCAGAAAATCATGGCGGCCCTTTTCTACAAGCCGTCCACGCGCACCCGGTTTTCGTTTGAAGCGGCGATGCATCGGTTGGGCGGAAGGGTTCTTTCGACGGAGTCAGCCCGCGAGTTTTCATCGGAAATTCTTGGTGAACAGTTGGAGGACACCATTCGGATCATCGGCGCATCATGTGACGTCATTGTTCTGCGTCATCACGAGCAAGGGGGTGCGCGACGCGCAGCGGCGGTATCTCCGGTGCCGGTTATCAATGCAGGTGACGGAGAAGGCGGACAGCATCCCACGCAGGCTCTTCTCGATCTCTACACGATCTACCGCGAATGCAAAACATTGGATGGCCTCTCGGTGGTATTTCTGGGGGCGCTGGACAAAGGCAGAACCGTCCGCTCGCTGGCGTACCTCTTGAGCAAATTTCAACGCACAGAGTTGTTTTTTGTTGCTCCGGAGGAACTTCAAATCGGCGATGATATTCTCCGGTATCTCGAGGAGCAGAATGTTCGATTCCAGCTCACTTCCGATGTGCGTCTGATAGCAAAGAACGCGGACGTACTCTACCAGACCCGAATTGAAAAAGAACGGCTTCAACAAAAATCCATAGACAGCAGCCGGTTCAATATTGACATGAATGTCCTTGGAATGCTGAAACCGGGCGCCATTATCATGCATCCCCTTCCCCGATCGGTGGAGATCTCTCCGGAAGTGGATGTCGATTCCCGGGCAGCATATTTTCGCCAGGCGAAGAACGGGTTGTATGTGCGCATGGCTCTTTTGAAAATGTTGTTTGACCAAAAGGATTGGCAATGACGACAAACGAACTGATTGCTCTTGAAGGCCTCTACGGCGCAAATAATTATCATCCGCTCGACATTATTCTGCATCGGGGTGAAGGCGTGTGGGTGTGGGACGTGAAGGGAAACCGCTATCTCGATTGCCTAGCCGCCTACTCGGCGATCAATCAGGGGCATTGTCATCCGAAGATCCTCGAGGCATTTATCCGTCAGGCGCAAACGTTAACTCTCACGAGCCGGGCATTCCGCAACGACCAGCTTCCACTTCTCTATGAGACTCTGCACCGCCTCACCGGCTACGACAAAGTTCTCCCCATGAACTCCGGTGCGGAAGCAGTAGAAACCGCGATCAAAGCCGCGCGCAAATGGGCCTACACGGTCAAGGGAGTTCCGGAAGACAAAGCGGAGATCATCGTTGCAGAGGGGAATTTTCACGGACGAACGACTACGATTGTCGGGTTTTCCAGTGAAGAGCAGTATCGCTTCGGATTCGGGCCCTTCGCACCGGGGTTTACGACGGTTCGGTACGGAGACATTAATGATCTTCAAAAAAACATTAACAAAAACACTGCCGCATTCCTGGTCGAGTCCATCCAGGGGGAGGCAGGAATCATCGTGCCGCCGCAGGGATACTTAAAGGCGGTTGAAGAGGTTTGCCGCGGGAATAATGTGCTGCTCATTATCGATGAGATTCAATCCGGATTGGGAAGATGCGGAAAAATGTTTGCCTATGAGTATGAAGACATATCGCCGGATGCGGTGATCATCGGAAAGGCCCTCTCCGGAGGGTTCTACCCGGTATCTGCCCTCCTGGCCCGGGATGAAGTTCTGGATGTGTTCCAGCCTGGCGACCACGGGTCCACGTTCGGCGGAAACCCGCTTGCAGCAGCAACGGCACGTGCAGCGCTCGGAGTGCTTGAGGACGAGCGTCTGTTTGAGCGGGCAAATGAAATGGGCGAGTATTTTATGGATGGGCTTAAAGCCATTCATTCGAGTCACATCAAGGACATCCGCGGGAAAGGGTTGTGGATAGGACTTGAGCTCGATACGCCTGCCCGTCCGTATTGCGAGGTCCTTGCAGGCAGGGGGATCCTCTGCAAAGAAACGCACGACAGGGTGCTTCGCATCGCACCGCCTCTGGTGATTGGCAAAAAGGAGATCGATTGGGCCCTGGAACAGTTCCAGGCAGTGCTCACAGGTTTTGAACCTATGAAAACGACTCAGAACGAAAAGGAGCTGTCATGGCAGGAATACTAAGGATCAATACTATCATCGTCGGAGCGGCCGGTAGGGATTTCCACAATTTCAATGTTCTCTACAGGAACAACCCAAGCTATAATGTGGTGGCCTTCACCGCCGCCCAGATACCGAACATAGCCGGACGGCGCTATCCCATGGAGCTGGCCGGATCTTTGTACCCCAAGGGCATTCCCATTTGCGAAGAAAGTGAACTCGAGAGCCTTATCAAAACTCACAATGTGCGGGAGGTTGCTTTCTCGTACAGCGATGTTTCTGCCGCCCATGTGTTAAGCCTGGGTTCGCGGGTTTCCGCCGCCGGAGCGCGGTTTGTGCTCCTGAGCGCGCAAGAAACAATGCTCACCTCAAAAAAACCCGTGATCTCAGTTTGCGCTGTCCGAACGGGTTGCGGAAAAAGTCAGACCAGCAGGGCAATTTCGGGCCTTTTGCGCGCCATGGGCCACAAGGTCGCTGTCGTGAGGCATCCGATGCCATACGGAGATCTCGTGAAACAGCGTGTGCAGCGGTTTGATTCGATCGATGACCTCACCAGCGAACGCTGCACCATCGAAGAGATGGAGGAATACGAGCCCCATATCAAGAATGGCACGATAGTCTATGCCGGCGTTGATTACCAGGCGATCCTGCATCGTGCGGAAGAGGAATCCGATGTGGTCATTTGGGACGGTGGCAACAATGACACGCCGTTCTATAAACCGGATCTGGCCATTGTGGTGGCGGATCCGCTCAGGGTGGGCCATGAAACCCAATACTATCCGAGTGAAACGAATCTTCGCCTGGCCGACATCGTGATCATCAACAAGATTGATTCTGCAGAAGGAGACTCGATTCAGCGACTGCGCGGGAACATTCATCGTGTGAATTCCCATGCGCAGATCATTCTTGCAAATTCACCGGTCACCGTGGATAAGCCGGACACGGTCAAAGGGAAGAAGGTTCTCGTTATTGAAGATGGCCCCACCTTGACGCATGGAGAAATGAAGATTGGTGCAGGTACCGTCGCGGCCCGGAAGTACGGAGCAGCATCAATCATCGATCCGCGCCCCTGGTGCACAGGGGAAATCAAGAAGACCTTCGAGCAATACCCCAATATCGGCACACTTCTGCCTGCCATGGGATACGGCGATGCCCAGATCAAGGACCTGGAGGAAACGATCAATCGTGTGCCTTGTGAGGCTGTCATCATCGGGACGCCGGTTGATCTCAGCCGATTTATCCATATTGCACATCCGTCTGTCCGTGTTTCCTATGACCTTGAGGAAGCAGGTGAACCGGCATTGGAAGGATTGATCCGGACGATGCTTGAAAAGCGAAATCCAATCACGATCGTCGAACCAGAAAGCACGAGGTGATCATCATGAAAAAGAACGGCCATCAACCAATAATCAAAAAGGGATATCGATACGCACCGGAAACCCGTATGATCTGGGGTGAATCCGTAACACCAAAATGGGACTATTCACACCACGTCATTCCGCCTCTATCCTCATCATCGATGTTTCGGCTTGATTCAACCAAGCGGGGGGCCCGCGGCTTCGTGGAATTCGCTCATCATGTGGGAGGCTTCCGCGTCGAGACCAAAGCGCCCGTATATATTTATGACCGGCTTGGAGAACCCAACAAAGATATGCTGGAAGAGAATCTTGCGACTGCAGAGCAAGGGCAATGCGCAGTGACTTTCACCACCGGAATGGCGGCCATCTCGGCTCTGTGCGGCATTCTGGTGGGAAGCGGCGGAGAAATTGTTGCCCACAAGATGTTGTACGGATGCACCTATTCACTTTTTAAGAACTGGCTGCCCCGGTATCGCATTTCCGTGAAGTGGGTGGACTTCAACGATCGGAAGGCCCTTGATCGCGCCATCACCCCCCAAACGCGGTTGTTGTATTTTGAGTCACCGGTCAATCCCACGCTGGAACTCATCGACCTCAGTTCTGTGGTTGAAATTGCGGCCCGGCACAACAGACACCGGAATCCCGAGCATCGATTGTTCACCGCGGTCGATAACACCTTTGCGACGCCCTTTTGCCAGCGCCCCATCGAACATGGAATCGACTTCGTGGTGGAATCGTTGACGAAGGGGATCTGTGGATTCGGAACCGATATGGGCGGGGTTGTCGTTGGCCCGCATTGGAGTTATGACCAGCTCCTCATGTACCGAAAAGATTTTGGCGGAGTCCTTGCGGCAAAATCCGCGTGGCCGTTGCTTGTTTACGGATTGCCCTCTCTCGCCGTTCGTGTTCGCCAGCAAATGCAAAGTGCCCACGTAGTCGCCGAGGCGCTGGAACGCGACAGGCGTGTTTCCATGGTGAGCTATCCGGGGTTGGATTCGTTCCCTCAGCGCATTCTGGCCCACACGCAAATGCAGGACTACGACGGGAAATTTGCTCCCGGCACGATCCTCTACTTTATTCCCAAGGGCAACACTCCGGCGGAACGGCATCGGAAAGCAGAAATGCTGGTGGATTACGTTGCAGAGCATTCCTATGCCATGACCCTCGCGGTGAGCCTGGGAAGCATCCGGACACTCATCGAGCATCCGGGATCGATGACGCATTCAAGCATTCCTCCTGAGGAACAGGTGAAGCGCGGAATGGATCCGGGCGGAATTCGTCTTGCCATCGGACTTGAGCAGGCGGACGACATCATCAACGACCTCCAGGAGGCGCTTGATTTTGTCGAGTCTGCGACGCGGAAAAATGGGTTTCACGCCGGCAAAAACGGCAATAAGCGAAAGGCAAGCTCCAGGCGGCCAGCAATTTCCGCTTAAATTTGTCTGTAAATTATCAACACTATTCAGTACTCTTCATTGTCATCGCTGTCGATGAAGTTCGTCGTCATTTGGAAATAGATAACCGGAGCAAACGGTGAGAATAGCAATTCCCAGGGAAGTGGTTGCCGGAGAAACACGGGTAGCGGTCATCCCGCAGATGATCCCGACACTTACGCGCGATAAGCACGAAGTGTTCGTGGAAGCAGGCGCCGGATCAGGGGCGTCGTTTTCGGATGCTGAGTACAAAGAAGCAGGGGCCAGGATCGTTGCACAGCCACGGGCCCTGTATGAGGGAGCACAGGTCATTCTAAAAGTGCAGCCCCCGGCGTCCATGCATCCGTCGGAGAAATGCCCGGAAGCCGATCTCTTTCCGGTCGGTTCCACGTATGTCGGTTTTCTGGCGCCGCTGGATCGGCCGGATGTCGTCAAGGCGTTCCTCTCGAGGAAGATTTCGGGATTTTCCGTGGAGTATATTCCCCGGATCACCCGGGCGCAGAGTATGGATGTTCTGAGCGCGATGTCGACGGTCACCGGTTACAAAGCGGTCCTCCTCGCTTCAAATAGCATGCTCAAAATGATCCCACTCTTAATGACGGCCGCGGGGACCATTCCGCCTGCAACGGTTCTCATCCTTGGCGCAGGTGTCGCCGGGCTTCAGGCAATTGCCACCGCCAAGCGACTCGGCGCAAAAGTGGAAGCCTTTGATCCAAGGCCGGCAGTGAAGGAGCAGGTGAAGAGTCTGGGTGCGAGTTTTGTGGAGATGGAAGTTCCGGATGATGTGGAAACAGCCGGCGGGTATGCAAAGGAGCAATCCGAAGAGTTCCTCCGAAAAGAGCGCGAGGCGATCGAAGGGCGGTTGCCGAAGGTGGACGCGGTGATCAGTACGGCTCAGATCTTTGGAAAGCGCGCACCGATTCTCATCACCGAGGCAATGGTTCAGCGCATGCGCCCCGGATCCGTTATTGTCGATCTTGCAGCGGAACAGGGGGGAAACTGCGAACTGACAAAAGCAGGCGAGACCATCCAGCGGCATGGCGTGACCATCATCGGTCCCGTCAATCTCGCATCCTCACTTCCGGTGGACGCGAGCAGAATGTACTCGAAGAACATTACGACACTTTTCAAACTCCTGTTTCCGAAATCCGATTCCGAGCCGGATTTTAACGACGAGGTGATCGCGAAGAGCTGTATCACCCGCGGGGGAGAAATTGTCAACGATCATATCAAGTCTGTGATGAAGTAAGGAGCAACCATGACCGAAATGCTCATTGTCTCAATAACCATTTTTGTTCTGGCGGCGTTTCTTGGAGTGGAGATCATCAGCAAGGTGCCGCCGCTGCTGCATACCCCACTCATGTCCGGGTCCAATGCCATCTCGGGAATCACCCTCGTGGGGTCTTTGATCGCGGCAGGCGAGGGGCACGGCGGACTCAGTGTCATCCTGGGGACCATTGCTGTTGTCCTTGCAACCGTCAACGTGGTGGGTGGCTTCCTTGTCACAGACCGGATGCTCAAGATGTTCCGGAAAGATCGCCCGAAATAACTCTTTGAGGACCAGTCGTTTATGAATGCTCTCGTTTCTCTCTTGTATCTGCTTGCCTCCGTTTTGTTTGTCATCGGGCTCAAGAAGCTGAGCTCTCCGAAAACCGCCCGGCAGGGGAACGGCCTCGCGGCGCTCGGAATGCTCATCGCGATTGTCGTTACCCTCACCGACCAGAAAATCCTGGACTTCACGTATATCATCGCCGGACTGGTACTGGGCTCCGGGCTTGGGCTTTGGCTGGCCGTCCGTGTGCAAATGACCGCGATGCCGCAAATGGTCGGAGTGCTGAACGGATTTGGCGGCGGGGCTTCGGCCCTCGTGGCTTTTGCCGAGTATATGAGACTGTCCGGGGATGCCAGTTTGACGGTGTGGGCCGGAGATGCGAGCATTCATGTGCTCATCACGATAGTGCTGAGTATCCTTATTGGTACGATCACGATCGTCGGCAGCATGATCGCATCAGCCAAACTTCATGGGATCATGCGCGGAGCGCCCATCCTGTATTCCTTTCAAAAACAATCCAACGCCGTGATGGTCCTGGCGGTGATTGTCCTCGGAGTGTTTTTTGTTCTGGATCCTTCGCTGTGGTACGTCCTGCTGATTATCGCGGGCCTTGCCGTCATTCTGGGCGTCACGACGGTAATTCCGATCGGCGGTGCCGATATGCCTGTTGTTATCTCTCTCATGAATTCCTATTCGGGTCTCGCAGGCGCCATGACGGGATTTGTACTTTCCAATGACGTCCTTATCATCAGCGGAACGCTGGTCGGTACTTCGGGACTGATTCTGACCAACATCATGTGCAAGGCCATGAACCGCTCCCTGGCGAATGTTCTGTTCGCAGGGGTTGGCGTTGATTACGATCCGACCGTTCAGGCAACCGAACAACGTACAGTGATTCGGTACACGCCGCAGGACGTCGCGACGATCCTGGACAGCGCACAATCAGTCATCATTGTGCCCGGCTACGGGCTTGCCGTTGCCCAGGCCCAGCACGCGTTGCAGGAGCTGGTCAACGTTCTCACGCAGCGAGGTATGCAGGTGCGATATGCAATTCACCCGGTCGCCGGCCGTATGCCCGGCCACATGAACGTTCTCCTGGCAGAAGCCAATGCTCCCTATGATATTCTGATGGAAATGGATCAAATCAACGATGATTTCCAGAACACCGATGTTGCTCTTGTGATCGGCGCGAATGATGTCGTGAATCCGGCAGCCAGGACAAAAAAAACCAGTCCTCTGTACGGAATGCCGATCCTCAATGTCGATTATGCCCGCACGGTTATCGTCTGTAAAAGAAGTCTGAATCCGGGGTTTGCCGGCGAGGACAACGAACTCTTTTATCATGAAAAGACCATGATGGTCTTCGGTGACGCCAAAGACACCGTGACGAAGCTTGTGCAGCAGTTGAAGGCCTGATCCCGATCATTCTTTTTCAACCCCGCCTTTTTTGTATATTCCAGACGCATGTCTGTCACGATTCTTATACCATCTCCGTTGCGGATCCACACGGAAAAGCGGGAACGCGTCGTGGTCGAAGCGGCCACCGTCGGTGAGGCGCTTCGTACTCTGTGCGAAACGCATCCCGGGATACGCAACCATCTCCTGAGTGAGGACGGCGCGGTGAGAAGGTTCATCAATGTCTATGTGAATGACGACGATATTCGCTTTCTCTCGGAACAAACGACGCGCCTCCGGGCGAACGATATCGTCAGTATTATTCCTTCCATTGCAGGAGGGTAGAAGATGAAGTCGGGCAGCATGAGTCCGGAGCAATTGAAACGTTACGGGAGGCACATCATCCTTCCGGAAGTGGGGATGGAGGGACAGATTCGGCTGAACCAGGCCAGCGTTCTCATCATCGGAGCAGGCGGGTTGGGTTCCCCGGCGGCGTTGTACCTCGCCGCGGCCGGCGTTGGAACGATCGGGCTCGTTGATTTCGACACCGTCGATCTCACAAACCTCCAAAGACAGATCCTCCACACGACAGATTCCATCGGAACTTCAAAGCTCTCGTCTGCGAAGCAGCGGATTCAGGCACTCAATCCAACGGTAAGCGTCCGAACGCATGCAGTGCGCCTCACGCATGAGAATGCCATGGATATTCTTCGCGCGTACGACGTGATCATAGACGGAACCGACAATTTTCCCACGAGATACCTGGTCAATGATGCCTGTGTGTTTCTCAGCAAGCCCAATATCTACGGCAGTATTTTTCGTTTTGAAGGCCAGGCGTCCGTATTTCATGCGGGGGAAGGGCCGTGTTATCGATGCCTGTATCCGGAACCGCCGCCACCGGGAATGGTTCCGAGCTGTGCAGAAGGCGGCGTTTTTGGTGTGCTGCCGGGAATCATTGGGACCATTCAAGCAACCGAAGCTATCAAAGTGCTGCTGGGGCTGGGTCGCACCCTGATCGGCCGTCTCCTGCTCGTGGATGCGTTGACGATGGAATTTCGAACCATGAAACTCAAGAAAGATCCGCAGTGCCCGGTGTGCGGCCCAAAGGCCACGATCAAGGAACTTGTGGACTATGAAGCCTGGTGTGCCGCCGTTTCGGGCGCCATTCCCGAGGAGAATGTCTCCGATGTCATTTCCGTTCAGGAACTTAGCGAGAAACTTCGCAGCAAGGACACCCCGCAGCTTGTGGATGTTCGGGAAGATTTTGAGAGGGAGATTGCGACGATCGGCGGGATTGCGATTCCCCTGCGTGAATTATCTGGGAGAATGCAGGAACTTGACGCAGCACGGGAAGTGGTGGTGTATTGTCACACCGGACAGCGAAGCGGCCGCGCCGTAGCCTTTCTGAGAGATCAGGGATTTTCGAGAGCGCGAAACCTCCTTGGCGGCATCGAGGCATGGTCTCTTTTGATCGATCAAACCGTACCGCGCTATTGATCATGCCACAAGAATGACCGTTTCCTTCCATCCCGATCAATATCGCCCGTTGTTCCCGTTCTTGAAGAACGGCACGATCTACCTTGACCACGCCTCGATCGGGCCCGTCCCCGCACCCGCGCGCACGGCGATGGAATTATTCCTCCATCGTCGCAGCGAATCCGACATTAACGTATTCCAATCCTTCTTGAAAGTTCATGCGCAGGCAAAACAACGTATCGGCAGGCTCCTCAATGCGGATGCCGACCGGATTGCGTTCTGCGATAATACTTCGCACGGGCTGAACATTCTGGCCGCGGGATTCCCATGGAAGACGGGGGACCGTGTGCTGCTGACAGATGTTGAGTTCCCGGCCAATGTGTACCCGTTCCTTAATCAGAAGCGGCATGGTGTGGAGATCGATTTCGTCAAGTTTCGGGGCAACAAGGTCCTCCTTGAGGATATAGAACACGCGTTGACCCCGAGGACGAAGATCCTCTCGATCAGTTATGTGCAGTTTCTCAATGGTTTTCGCGCAGACCTTGCGGCCATTGGTGCGATGTGCCGGCGGAAGCACGTGCTCTTGAGTGTCGATGCCATCCAGGGGGCAGGAGCCGTGCCGATCGATGTACAGGCGATGAATATCGATTTTCTCTCTTGCGGTTCGCAGAAGTGGCTCCTGAACACCGAAGGGACCGCGTTTGTGTATGTTTCGGAAACAATGCAGGAACAGATCCGCCAGGCTTACCTCGGCTGGTTGAGTATCAACGATTTCTTCTCGGATTTCTTCCGGTACCGCCTTGACCTTGATGCAACCGCGCGAAGGTACGAAGGGGGTACGCTGAATGTTGGGGGGATCATTGGCCTCAATGAATCATTGGCTATCCTTTTGGATGCAGGCATTCCGCAGATCGCCCGGCACCTTGCGGCTTTGACCGAGATGTGTGTCGAAAGAATCAAAGATGAGAAGGTGGAATTCCTCACTTCTGACGTCGCATCGGAGCGGGCGGGGATCGTCACGTTTCGCCCGCGGGATGCCAAAGCAATGTTTGAAGAACTCCGGGCAAAAGACATCATCGTTTCTCTCCGGGAAGGGTGTATTCGCCTTTCACCGCACTTCTATAATACCCGTAACGAAATCACCAGAGCGCTTGACGCGGCCTTTGGCCGAACGTAGTTTGTGATTGCACTTCCGGGCGCGTCTTTTTACCTTTCACCGGCGTTCGAGATAACGAAACTGCTCTTCAACACTGTGATCCTCCGGTTTCAAAGGGTTTTGATTGTTCTCCCAAATCCCGTTGAAGTACCGGAAGCAACCATCAATTCCAATTCTCATCAACATGACAACCCTTCCCGTAAAATTTATCATCACACTCTCCTTGATCGCTTGCCTTTTTGTTTCCTGTTCAGGAGAAAGAAAGGCAGCGTCGGACAAAGTCATCGGGGTGGCATTGCTGACGAGGGCACATGTATTCTACCGTGACCTCGAAGAGGGCCTGATGTCGGAGGCGAAGAAGCACAATTATGAGCTGATCATCACGACTGCTGAATTTGACCTTGGAAAGCAAATAAGCCAGATCGAAGATTTTGTCACAAGAAAGGTCGATGCGATTATTGTTTGTCCCGTGGATTCACGGGGGATCGGACCCGGCATTCGAAAGGCGAATGATGCCGGGATCGCCGTGTTCACTGCCGATATTGCAGCCCGGGAGGGAACCGTGGTCTCCCATATTGCCTCAGACAATGTTGCGGGTGGGCGGCTGGCAGGTGAATATCTCGCCAGGGCGCTGAACGGAAAGGGGTCGATCGCGATCATCAATCACCCTGCGGTGACCAGTGTACTCGACAGGGTTCAGGGCTTCAAAGAAGCGCTCTTGGGATTTCCCGGCATTCGAATCGTCGCTGATGTGAGCGGACAAGGTGTGCGGGACAAGGCGATGCAGGCCGCAGCGGATGTGCTTCAGGCACATCAACAGCTCGACGGGATCTTCGGCATCAATGACGATTCCGCCCTTGGCGCATTGGACGCCATTCAGCAATTCAAGCGGGAGGGGATCATTGTCATCGGTTACGATGCAACCCCGCCCGCCGCAGATGCCATCAGAAAGGGCACGGCGTTGAAAGCAGATGTCGTGCAGTACCCCGACAAGATCGGGATCATGACGGTTCAGACCATTTTCGATCACTTTTCCGGAAAGCAGGTTCTCCCGGTGGTTCCTGTCGAAGTCGGGATCATTGACAAGGCCGCACTCGATCAAATGGCGGCACAGGAAGAGGGATCGTGAGCGATCTTCTGCACATGCGGGGGATTGTCAAGGAATACCCGGGCGTGCGTGCGCTCGACTCGGTCGACTTTGATCTTCATGCCGGTGAGGTCCATTGTCTCGTGGGCGAGAACGGCGCCGGCAAATCCACGCTGATGAAGATCCTGGCGGGGGCTGTGAAGAAGGATGCGGGCAGCATTCTCCTGGAACAAAAACCGGCAGAGATTCAATCCCCCATCGATGCCCAACGTCTGGGAATTGGGATCATCTACCAGGATTTCAAGCTCGTCGACGAATTGACCGTTTCGGAAAATGTCCTCCTGGGGCAGGAGCCTCAACGCGGGCGGTTCCTGAGGCTCCTGGACAAAAAACGAGAAAGAGAACGGGTGCGGGAGGTGTTGAAGCAGTTGGGAGAGGATGTTGACACCGATATCCGTGTGGGACAACTCAGCGCGGCAAAACGACAGATCGTCGAGATCGCCAAAGCCCTTTCCCGCAGTGTCCGGATTCTTGTTCTGGATGAACCCTCCGCGGCACTCACGGATCACGAATTACGAAACCTCTTCTCGATCATTCGCCTCTTGCGATCAGAAAGCGTGGGAATCATTTACATCTCTCACCGGCTGGACGAGGTGTTCGATATCGGTGACCGGGTTACCGTTCTACGGGATGGCGCCCACGTTTACACGGCTCCGGTACGGGACGTGGATCGCAAATCACTTATTCGGCATATGGTCGGGAGGGAACTGGATCAGGAGTATCCGAAGGCGGTCATGGAACGGGGAAGCGAAATCCTGCGACTCGAAGGCATTTCCACCGATTTTCTTGAGGAGATCAGTTTTTCGGTTTTTCGGGGAGAATTGTTTGGCATAGCAGGGCTGGTGGGAGCGGGTCGAAGCACGCTGGCACATACTCTCTTTGGCGCAGGATCGCACCATCGGGGGAGGATGTTGCTTGACGGAGCGGAATTCAGCCCCAAATCTCCCCAGGAGGCCATTCAAGCCGGCGTCGGGCTCTTGACGGAAGACAGAAACCGTTATGGCCTTATCCTCCCGATGAATGTCCGGGAAAATATTTCTCTCTCGAATCTCCGTGAAGTTGTCCGAGGGTTGGTGATCGATCGTGCGAAAGAGCGGAGCGTGGCAGAATCCTATTCGAATCAACTCAGGGTGAAGGCGCCTTCTGTGGAGTCTGCAGTTGAGACGCTCAGCGGTGGAAATCGGCAGAAGGTCATTCTGGCGCGATGGCTTTTTACGCAGTCTCGCCTGCTCATCTTTGATGAACCAACGGCCGGGATCGATGTGGGCGCAAAGCGCGAAATTTATCTTCTGATCAACGAACTCGTACAAAAGGGGGTTGGTGTCATTATTCTCTCTTCTGAACTCCCGGAACTCCTGGGCATGTGTGATAGAATTGCCGTCCTGTGTGAAGGCCGCTTGACAGGTATATTGACCCGGACGGAAGCAACGCAAGAAGCGATCCTGGCCCTCGCGACACAATTCCCGGTAGAGGCCCATGCCGGCTGACATCGTAGCATTCAGACGAATAGTGTCAGAGTACGGTATCGGCATTGTTTTCATACTGGAATTGGCCCTCTTTTCCGTTCTCTCCCCTCATTTCGCAACGGTGGACAACCTCCTGAACGTCTCCCTTCAGACCTCGATCACGGCCATTATTGCCGTGGGAATGACGTTTGTGATCCTCACCGCGGGCATTGATCTTTCGGTTGGATCGCTGGTTGCGTTTGCCGGCGTAGTCACGACATTCGGCCTTCGCCTGGACGTTCCGCTCCCGGCCGCCTATGTTCTCGGTATCGGAATGGGTCTCTTTTTCGGTATCTGTTCCGGAGGCCTGGCAGGTTTATTCGTTACGAAATTCCGCATTACCCCGTTCATCGTTACGCTTGCCCTGATGACCATCTGGCGTGGAGCCGCCTTTGTTGCGACCGAAGGCCGGCCTATATGGGAACTTCCCGAAGGATTTGCCGAGATCGCCAGAGGCCGCTTGTTCTTCATTCCGGTCCCCACCCTCATCATGCTCACCGTGTTCGGGGCGGCCCATTTCACGCTGACGCAGACCCGCTTCGGCCGTTACGTGTACGCCGTGGGGGGCAACCTCGAGGCTGCGCGCCTTGCAGGGATCAACACGAACAGTGTGCTGCTCAAAGTGTATGTCATATCGGGGGTTCTTTCTGCCCTCAGCGGAATACTCCTCGCCTCGCGGGTGAACTCAGGCCAGCCGAATGCCGGCCTCATGTATGAACTGGATGTGATCGCGGCTGTGGTTGTGGGCGGAACAAGTCTCTTTGGCGGGAAGGGGACGGTCCTGGGGACCCTGATCGGGTCGTTGCTTATCGGCGTCCTTCGAAACGGCCTCAATCTGATGAACGTGGAATCCTACGTTCAGCAGGTCGTGGTGGGCGTTGTCATTCTGCTCGCCGTTCTGCTGGATCGTTTGAGGAAAGGTCATTGAACCTGTGATACTCACGAGCACTTTCAGCCGATGACTGAACTCAAACGCGCCCTTACCTCGTTTGATTTGACGATGATCGCGATCGGGGCATCCATCGGATCGGGGATCTTCCTCACTCCTTCGCTGGTTGCCGGCGCCCTTCCATCGCCGCTGTGGATTCTTGGCGTCTGGTTGCTGGGAGGGGTACTTGCGCTCTGCGGAGCATTGACGTACGCTGAATTGGGAGCCATGATGCCGAGAGCCGGAGGGCTGTACGTTTTCCTCTCGGAGGCGTACGGTGGACTTTTTGGATTCCTGTTCGGATGGGCATATTTTCTGGTGGTGAACACCGGCTCCTTGGCTGCCCTGGCAATCGCATTCTCGACGTATTTCGGTTTTTTTGTGCATCTGAATGATGTTGGAATCACGCTTGTGGCAATTTCTGGACTGCTTCTTGTTACTGTGTTGAATGTGGTCGGGGTAAAAGCGGGGGGCATTTTTTCGGATGTATTCACCGTCCTCAAGCTTCTGGGAATCGCCGTACTGGTGTTTGCGGGGCTTGGGTGGGGCTCCTGGAACACAACGGATTTTGCTCAACCCCTTCAGCTTCCCGAAGGCGGGTTGTGGAGTGCGCTTACCCTCGCCATGGTGAGCGTCCTCTGGTCGTACGGCGGCTGGCAGCACGCGACGTTTACGGCTTCGGAAGCCGTGAATCCACAAAAAACGATCCCTCGTGCCCTGATTCTTGGTTCTGCCGTCATCATGGTCGTCTATATTCTGGCGAACCTTTCGTACATGTTCCTCATGCCTCTCCAGGATGTCGCTGATTCACGCCGCGTTGCCGCGGACGCGATGACGGTCGTTCTGGGAGGTTTTGGCGGGGCCTTTATCTCCCTCACGATCTTCATTTCGACCTTTGGCACTTCAGGCATTTATACACTGACAGCACCGCGGATCTACTACGCGATGGCGCGCGATGGCGTTTTCTTCAAGCGTGTAGCGGAAGTGCATCCGCGATTCCGAACGCCAGCGTATTCCATCGTCTTTCAATCTGCGTGGGCCATCGTCCTCATTCTCATCTGGGGAACGTATGAGAAGCTGATCTCCTACGTCGTCTTTACGGATTGGATCTTCTTCGGCCTCGCAGCCGCCAGCATTTTTATCTTCCGCCGCCGAATGCCTCATGCGGAACGGCCGTACCGAACTCTGGGCTACCCGTTCACTCCGCTGTTCTTCACCGGAGTCTCTGCGTGGTTTGTGCTGAACACGTTCATCAGTAAACCGGAAGAAGCCGGTGCGGGAATCGGATTTTTGGCCCTTGGAATTCCCGTGTACTATTTCTGGAGGAATCGGGCATCTCAAGGCTCATCGGCACAGACCGGGAGCAAAGGTTGAAAACAAGCCTGACAATCATCAAAGCAACGGATGCATCCGAGTTCTCTCTTGAGACGCTTTCCGAAGCGGTCAATTATAACGAATTTGTTTATGACCACATGCGGCCGTATCTGGGCCGCAGGGTGCTGGAGCTCGGGACAGGGATCGGCAACCTCACACCGTTGTTCCTGCGTGGCGGTACGAATGTCCTGGCGATCGACATCGACCCGAATCTTATTCAGATCCATCGCGGGCGTGTTGGTGATCAACCCGGATTGACCGTCGAATGTGTTTCCTTGGAAGATATTACCCGCCGTCCGGACTTGCAGGGTACGTTTGATTCCATCGTTTCTTCAAACGTTCTCGAGCACATTCCGGATGGAACGGTGGAAGAGGTCGTCCGCGCCATGCATGTTCTGTTGAAGCCGGAAGGTTTCGCCGTTCATTGGGTGCCTGCCTTTCCGGCGATCTTTGGCAGTCTTGATGAAGTATTTCATCATTGTCGTCGGTATACGAAGGCATCTGGGAGAAAGCTGTTTGAGTCGGCGGGATTTGACGTTCTCTCGGCCTCGTATTGGAACATGCCTGGATTTATCGGATGGTGGATCTACGGCCGCATACTGCGCGTCAAGTCCATTCCACGGGCTTCAGCTCTCACCTTTGATCGGTATATGGTTCCCATCCTCCGCGTTCTCGAGCCGATGCTCTGGAGGCCTTTTGGGCAGTCGCTTCTTATCGTTGCCAGGAGAAAGTCTTGATGAAGAAACAATCCCACTTCAAGTTATCCATCATCGTTCCTGCCTACAATGAACAAAATACGATTGAGGAGATCGTCCGCAGGGTGCTTGCGATTCCGGGAAGGAAAGAGATCGTGATTGTGGACGACGGTTCGACCGATGGGACGCGAGCGGTCATGGAGCGGCTTAAAAAGAAGCACCGAAAAGAGCTTATCTGCCTGTACCACGCCATAAACCAGGGAAAAGGGAAAGCGATCCAGACCGGCCTTTCGAAAGTATCAGGCGAGGTTGTGGTGATTCAGGACGCGGACCTGGAGTATCATCCGGAGGAGTATCCGCGGGCGCTGGAATTTATCGAACAGGGGTGGGCGGATGCGGTCTACGGGTCGCGATTTCTCGGCGCCCATCGCGTGTTTCTGTTCTGGCACTACCTCGGGAACAAAGTGTTAACCCTCCTGACGAATATGTTGACCTCCGGGATGCTGACCGACATGGAGACCGGGTTCAAGGTCATACGGACAGAGGTTCTTCGGTCATTGGATATTCGCTCGTTCACGTTCGATTTTGAGGTTGAAGTAACGGTAAAATTGTTTCGGGGGGGGTACCGCGTGTACGAAATTCCGATCACGTATACAGGGCGGGGATATGAAGAAGGGAAGAAGATCACGTGGCGTGACGGCGTGCGGGCTCTTCTGGCCCTGTTTAAATGGAGTTTAGTGACGAGAAAGAAAAAGCGGCCGTAACTATTTAGCGGCGATCGGCTCCAGGCGAGAACCGATTGCTCTGTAGGCGGGATAGTCCGGAAACCGCTTCATGAGAATCTGGTTGTCCTCTTGGAGATCGGTCGCATAAATAATCGGAGATTTCAGAAACGGATCATTCTGGGGAAATGAGCTTCCGTAATAAGATTTGACAAAAATGATTCCCTTTTTAATTCCCACTTCTTTCACCGCCTTTATCACATCAGTATTGACCCCCCAGTAACTCTGCCCGTAGAATTGTATGTGCGGCGGAAGATTCGTCGCGAAGCCAAGCGCAAAAAGAAACCCAAGTCCCGCCAGCGATAAGATCCGGATCTTCATTCTCTCCGTACGAAATCCAAAGACATCGTTCCAAAGCGAGGGGAAATGCTGAATGCCCCGCGCGACAATGAGGATCAGAGGGACGGAAGCCTCAAAGAGGAACCGCGGCCCGAAACACCAATCCTGAAACCAATAGAAAAAGTACGCAGTGTTGAGGAGAACAAAAGATCCGATCAGGAGATAATCCCAGCGGTTGTGTTTTCCTGTCAGGAAGAGCGGCACAACGAGGAAGAGCGAGGGAATCGGAAGTTCAAAAAGGTATTTGTTCAGGCCGTTGAGGTTTGAAAGAGTCTGTTGCAGGCCCCGGAATGGCGTGTGAACCTCGCCCCAGCCGCTCTGGCCGAATCCCGGCTGCACTTTGTCACCCCAAAGCACCTGGAATCCGAAGAGAAACGGGTCTCCGTTGGTGATCCAGTTGAAGGCGAGGAGGAGTCCGATAAAGACCGAAAAAGCCGCCGTGAATCCGACCACAGCTCGCCTGACGTCGGGCCAATGTTTGACCATGACAAAGAGCCCGTAGAGGAGAAACGGAGCTGCCAGTGCGGGTGCGCTGTAAGGCCTGATGTTCGCCAGCCAGCCAAGTGCTCCGCCGGCGATCAATCCATGGAGAAGGGAGCCTGTCCGCAGCGATTTGGCAAAAAAGAGAATAAAGATGGCGAAGAAAAACAACGCCGTCGTGTGATTCATAAACTCGGACGACATGAAAAAAATAAAAGGAGAAATCAGGGTCAGGGCAGCGGCAATACGGCCGGCAGTTTCGTCGAACAACTCCTTCCCTAAAGCATATGCGGCAACAATCGTGAGAGACCCGAAAAGCGGATTGATGATCCATGGAGCGTTGATCAGGTAACCGGCTGCAAGGAGGACAGAGTGACCCGGTGGATACTGGGAATACCACCGGCCTTCCCGGATGATCATATGGAGGAAGTTGAAGAAGTCCGGCGGCCAGGGAGGTGCCGGGGCGACGAGAGCACCCTGAGCAAAGATCTTTCCGTGAAATGCTTGTGCAATGCTGTCCTGTACATGCGGAATATGTTCGAAAAGCGTGTAGGAGAGGAAATTCGCCAGGGCAAATCCCGTGACTGCCAGCGCACCGACATAGAAGAACGGACTGGAGGAGAGGACAATACGCTTTGCGGATTGGTAAGCCTGTTGAAGTGGTTCCGCAAGTTTTGCGTAGAGAGAAAGAATAGCCGGCGCGGATGTGATCAACAGGATGGCCAAAGCCAGCGAGCTCACGACGAGGTAAAACGTCACCGAGGTTCCATCCCTGACAAAATCGAGTTCGGCCGGCATCAACGTAAGCACAAAGAGGTCAAACGCGATTAATCCGCCCGCAAACGCGCGCGCATGGCGTTTGAACGATTGCCAGGCGTGGCCCAGTTCTTTGCGCGGCAGGGCGGCAATAACAAGGATAAGCAAAATAATAACTGCAAGGAACGTCACCCTGGTCGAGAGGATAAAGGTCGAGGGGACCACACCAAGATTGATGATGAAGCTGACATCTCCGTCGATCATCGTTCTGGAAATATTGCTTAACCGCCAGGGAGAATCGTGCGGAATGAGGGTAAGGAGGATAAACAGGCCGATCAGAAATAGGGCGGCTCTTGTGGCGGCGGAAATGATTCTCAAGGGCGTGAAATTATTGTTCGGTGGGAGGAACGGCGTTTAGACTTGGTAACCTCGGCGGGCGTAAGACAATCCCCTTTCTTCGTAAAATCTTAAATCCGCATCCTTGAAAGCCGTTTCAGATTTTGGTGTCGCAGTCCGTCCCGCTAGAAAGCAGCGGGACATGCCGCCTTCTGGCATTCCGCTAATGGCGGCATTCTGGAAAGCGGACCAGAAAACGTGCAATCGGAAATCAACAATCCGAAATCCGCAATCCTTTGTGCCCGGAACCCCGCCCAAAATCGGCGGGGCAGGCAGGACTTCCACATACATCGGTCAAACTATGAGGGGTCCCTTCGCGGGTCAATCATGGAAAGGGAGAACCTGCACGTCGTTGTTATCTTGGTGATAGCAGTCCGTCCCGCCACAAAACGGTTCCGCCTTTTGAATCCCGCTTGAGGGCGGAATCCTGGGGAAGCGGGACGGGATCCAAAAAGCGGACAATCGACAATCACCAATCCGCAATCCTTTGTGCCCGGAACAGGATCCCGCCAACAGTCGAAGAACTCTCGGGGCGGGATTTCGCTCGTCCCATAAAAAGAGACTCGCTCAACTTGAGCTTGGAAATCGTTGCCCCGATCTTTGTGACCACCGTCCGTCCCGCCACAAAACGGCGGGATGCAAAAAAACGCACAATCCAAAATCAACAATCCCTGCCTGCCGGCAGGCAGGCGAAATCCGCAATCCTTTGTGCCCGGAACAGGACTTGAACCTGCACGTCGTTGCCAACACTAGCTCCTGAAGCTAGCGCGTCTGCCAATTCCGCCATCCGGGCTTAAAAACGAAGGTTTTTTTTCCCACCACAACAAAAATCAGCTCATTTTGGCCCACCATGGTTACAGAATGGTGACAACTGTTACCAAGTGGTATCGATTGGTATTGGGTGTGGTGACAGAAAGGTAACAACAAATTGGGACGGTTTCAACTGCTTAAGGAGTTCATTAAATGGGATTTGCTTGTAGACAAAGCCTATCGCGATAACGTTACTTTTCCCCATTGCTTTTCTCCCCCGTTCAGCTGATCTTCCGAGTCATGAGCAAGTCTGAAATCGAAAATCGCTTGATCGACCTGAGACTCCGCAGGACGAAACTCGAAAAGGAACTCGAAGACCGGGAGAACTTGGAAAAGGGAATACGGGAAGTGGCCAACACTCGGCCTATTCCGTTACGCAGTGCTAGTCAGATCCGTCTTGAGCTACAGGGAGTATTGGATGATATTGACAACTTTGAAAAGGCTCTCCCTACGACCGCTCTAGGTAAGGGTAAGCTTAAAAGAATGGTCGATAATTGGGCCAAAGGCGAGACATTCAAGGTTGGCGAAACTGTGCCGAGCAAAAAGATCGATAAGTTTGTCAGAGACTTGAAATCCAAAGGGATTAAGACTTCCGTGGGTTCAGTAAGGGCCAAGTTGTCGGAGCTGGGTTACTCAGATGAACGCAAGGGGCGGGGGGCATCATAATTCCGCAACGTTCGCAACGTTGCAAGCCTTTTTCATGCGTATAATACTGTGTATTAAAAAAAACAGATTCTATCTGTGATTCCTAATGCAGTTCATAACTAATCCACGAACAGCTAAAGGAGAAGGAATGAAGATATAACAATAACGAAGAATATTACCATGAAAATGCAAGATTCAATTTTCTTTAAGGAATCCCCTCCACCGCTTTCTACACTCGACCCGCAAGAAGCCCTCCAAAAATGCGTTGCGTTCACAAACTATCACATTGAAACTAACGTAGTCTTCGGCTTTACATTCATGCAGAGGGCTTACCGTCTCTACATGGCTCATGTAGAGCTTCACAACGCATATGTTGCTGCTGGTATGCACTGCGCAAACAAGACGAGCGAAGATGTGATACCTGTGAAACCCCTTACGTTCGATGAGTTTGCGTCACAATTTGGACCTAGGGCTTTTAGGGATTACCGCATCTATACAGGGAAGATAAAACGCCATGAGTTATGAAGTAACTGACACCTATTTAGCAGGATATTTAATGGCCTCCGGCCTTCCGCTGGTCTCCAGCCGGAAGGACAGGGGGCAGACCGTATTCTGCTTCACTGAAACAGACAAGCTGCTTCAGCTTGTGCAAGGATATTTTAACATGACATCGACAGTCGTTCCACTACAATATGGAAGTGCGCTGAAGATCCTTAAAAACATCGTCTATCAAGATAGACACAATAACCATTATGATGACAATCGAATCTACAACGATACAAGAAAGGGAAACTGAAAGTTTCTTAGAAAACATTATCGCCATTACAGCCCCAAATGCCGGGACGGCATTGGGATATCAAATTTCATTGGCGAACATTGTGAAAGAGATACGCTACAACGAAGCGTTAAAGTCAGCTGTCGCAAAAGTAAGGGCAGCTGAGACAGAAAAAGAAAGAAAGAAGCTCAAAGCGACAACACTTCCGTGGTTTTCTCTGGCGGAGTTCGGGAACGATAATCATCGGTCCAAGGATGATTTCATCATGACGAAATTTCTGGTCCACGATCTGGACCATCTGGAGAACCCCATGGAGATCAAGGCGAGACTAGGAAGAGATCCCCACGTCCTCATGTCCTTTGTGTCCCCGAGTGGCAAAGGGCTCAGAGTTGTCCAAGAGTTGGAAAGGGAGATTTCAGATCATGAACAATATAGAAGGATCTATACTCTCCTTGCGAAGGAATTTCAAAAGAAATACGGCGTAGAGCCTGATCAAAACGGAGATAAAGCCTCCCAGGCCTGGTTCTATGGATACGATCCCGACATTTATGTAAATCCGAATGCGAAAATGCTTCCTGTACCGAAGCTTGATGCTCTGCCCAAAGAGGAAAAGCCCAAGAAACCGTCCATTATCCAGATGGCGACATCAGGTAGTTCAACTGGGGGAAGAACCGAGAACCTCACCCGGCAGATAGGTTTCTACATGCGGCATGGTCTCTCTGAGGAAGATACGCTCCTCGAGGTTCGTGAGTGGAACAAGAAGAATAATCCACCGCTGGATGAGCACAAAGTGGAATCAACTGTCCGGGACATGTATAAGCGGTATCATCACCTACCGGTTCGATATTTTGAGGAGGATGGGTGCTATTTCAAGAATGTAGGCAATGGGAAGGACAGTCGTCAGGTACAGATGAGCACATTTACGATCGACCCGAAGGAGCTCCTTGTCCTTCCCGATTCGGATTGCCTGCGCTGCAGCATCAGCACTCCGATGGGACACACCTACGAAAACATCCTGATTGAGAACACAGACTGGCACACGAGAGCAAAAATTCTAAAAGCAATTGGACATCAGGACTGCTCCTTCCTTGGTTCCGAGATAGAAATCCAGACCTTATGCAGCTATGTTAATGCTAATGTGAATGTTCGAAAGACTGGAACGAGGACGATTGGCCTCATTGGCGATTATTGGGTCACAGAAAATAGCAACATCTCTGTAAGCGGTGTTGTTGATCCGGCCCAGGTCATTCCCTATGACAAGGGTAGCGACGCATTCTATCATAAAATATCCTATCCCAACCTTTCCGATGAAGAATATGTCCAGATGGCTCGGGAATTCTACGGTGGGATCACTAGTATCAACGACCCAAACGTGATCCTTCCCTGGATTGGATGGACTTTTGCGTCGGTGCTAAAACCAAGGATGTTACGAATACTCGGTGGATTTCCATTGCTCTTTGTTCATGGGGCTAAGGGAACTGGGAAGACCAGCACGGCAGGTCTTATGATGAAAATCCTCGGATATAAAGATCGGAACCCCCGGTCCGTGACGATGAAGCCTTTTCCTATTTTGAAACTCTTGTCCTCGACCAATGCAATACCCGTCTTTCTGGATGAGTATAAAAGGGATATGCCCATTGATCATTTAAACAATATCCATCGGTACATTCGGAGGGTCTACAATGCCGAAGTGGAGTCGAAGGGAAGGGCAGACCAGACAACGGTAGACTATTATTTGACAGCTCCGCTGGTTGTTATGGGTGAATGGGATATTACAGAACCGGCCATAAAAGAGCGTGTCCTGATGTCCCGGTTTACAGGAGTTGTAGAAAACAACAAGGATATGAAGCGATTGTTCGGGGAGATCCAGACGTTGCCCGTCGACTCATTCATGCCCAAATTTGTCCAATTTGCGTTGAGGCAAAACGTGGAGGACTTACTCAAGAAGGCGAGGGAAGTGGTCCTGAAGTCACTTGGGGATATCACAATCGCCTCTCGCATTGAGAATAATCTGACTGTTATGGTCGCCGGTCTGGAATTGTTTGATGGCTTTGCCCGAACCCTGGAATTAGATCCCCCGGAACGGGATTTGATTAAATTACTGAAGAACCAATTAGAGGAAATCACTGGATCATCGACGGGATTCGTTCGATCCGCAGTCGATCAGCTCATTGAGGAGCTGGGTATCATGTGGCAGAAAAGCGAAAGACAGGGCTTTGGTGCCAAGCCGTGGTGGAAGATTGCCAAAGTTGGGAGGACTAAAGTCCTTGCGATCCGATTCAAGGACGTCTTTCCCGAATTCAAAGAATACGCCAAGAGAACCAGTTATGAAGGGGAACTGCTGGACAGATCGTCGTACATGAAGCTTTTCGAGGATACCCCTTATGTGGTGACAAAAGATGCTGTAGTAGATTTTGAGGGGAAGAAACATCGATGCGTGTGCATCAATCTCAAAGAAGCGAAAAAGGTTAAAATTGACTTGGAAGGCTTTAGTATTGTACTGACCCCTGAAAGTCAAGACACATTGTGACGGCTTTTGATTGAGTGTTC
>JBBEEC010000022.1:0-1306 GCA_040880975.1 Bacteroidota bacterium
CTCCCGACGCCGCAATCGGACGACGGGTCGGCGGATCTGTCCAGAGTAATGGGTGTGGCAGAGAAGATTGCGGAAATGATTGATGGGGAAAAGATCGTCGTAAGCAAGAGCACGGTGCCGGTAGGGACGGTCGATAGGATCAAACAGTTGATGAAGGTAAAGGGAAAGGGAGAGGTGAGGGTTGTTTCAAATCCGGAATTCCTCAAAGAGGGCGCTGCGATCCAGGATTCCATCAAGCCGGATCGTATCGTCATCGGAACAGCGAGCAAGGAAGCAGCTGAGGTGATGTCGGAGCTTTATTCGCCGTTCGTCCGGACCGGAAATCCGATTCTTATTATGGACGAGCGCAGTGCGGAAATGACGAAGTACGCCGCGAATGCCTTCCTGGCCACGAAGATCTCGTTCATGAACGAAATGGCCAATCTTTGCATTCGGACAGGCGCAGACATCGATTCCGTGCGCAAAGGGATCGGATCAGACCCTCGCATCGGGCAGCAATTCCTGTTTGCAGGTGTAGGGTACGGCGGATCGTGTTTTCCGAAGGATGTGAAAGCGCTGGCAAGGACCGCTCACGAACACGATTATCTTTTTAAGATCCTGGAGGCAGTGGATCAGGTCAATGAAGAGCAAAAAATGGTGACCGTGAAGAAGCTCCGGCGCTATTTCAAGGAGAAACTCAAGGGTTCAACCGTTGCAGTCTGGGGCCTGGCGTTCAAGCCGAACACCGACGATCTGCGTGATGCACCGGCAATCACGATCATCGAAGGCCTTCTCGCGGAAGGTGTGAAAGTCCGCGCCCACGATCCTGTTGCCCTGGAAGGGGCAAAAACGATATTCGGGAAGAAGGTCGAATATTGCGAAAACAACTACGATGCCCTCAAAGGGGCCGATGCGCTGGTGATCGTTACCGAATGGAACGAATTCCGCCGACCGGATTTTGACCGGATGAAATCGTTGATGAAACGCCCCGTGATCTTTGACGGTCGCAATATCTATGATCCGAAAGTGATGAAAGAAAAGGGATTTGAGTACTATGGAATGGGGCGGGGGAGTGTGCCGGAAGGAGGACGCCTGTAAAAAAGTCGTTGAAACGACTCCTTCTTATTGTACCGGAGGGCCTTACCCACAACTTAAGTTGTGGGTAAGGCCGCCCTCGGCAAGAAAAGAAACCGTTTTAACGGTTCTTGTTTTCTTGTAGAGAATCGACCACCATAAAGGGTTAATACCCGTTCAGGATACCTGGATACTTGACAGCGGAGTCCAATGAAGGACATCATCTTTCTCCCTACTGCCTTCTCCTTACTAC
>JBBEEC010000022.1:1406-6113 GCA_040880975.1 Bacteroidota bacterium
AATTTCTGGCCGGAGAACCGGCTGCCCTGGTCCTGGGTGATAACATTTTTTACGGTCAGGGAATGGGGATGTTCCTCAGGAATACCATCAGAGATCTCAGAGGCGCGACGGTGTTCGGATATTATGTGCATGATCCGGAACGCTACGGGGTTGTGGAATTCGATAAAGGCGGAAAGGTCCTGAGTATCGAGGAGAAACCAAAGAAGCCAAAGTCGCATTATGCGGTCACCGGATTGTATTTTTATGACAACCGTGTCAGCGACCTGGCTGCGAATTTGAAGCCGTCGGCAAGGGGAGAGCTTGAGATCACAGATCTGAACGTGATGTACCACAAAGAAGGGAAGCTGAAAGTGGAACTGCTGGGCCGTGGTACAGCCTGGCTCGATACAGGAACACATGAGTCCATGCTTAAGGCAGCGAATTTCGTTCAGGTGATCGAGGAACGGCAGGGATTGAAGATCGCGTGCCCGGAGGAGATCGCTTTTCGGGAAGGGTGGATTACGTCGGCTCAACTGGAAAATCTGGGCAGCGCGATGAAGAACAATGAGTATGGGAAGTATTTGTTGGATGTGGCTTCTGGGGAACAGTAAGTGTTTCGATGCTTATGAAAAGATGAACGCAGAGACGCAGAGTTCGCAGAGGATCGCAGAGTGTTCAACAAAAATGGAGTAATCCTCTGCGTCCCTCAGCGTCCTCTGCGACTCTGCGATTTTCTTTTTTTAAAACTGAGGAACTACCCCCGGACCCACGAGGAACTTCAGCCCAGGTGGCAGGATGACATGCGCAGTTGTGTTGAGCTCTAAGCTGATCAGGCCACCATGTATTCCAACATTCCAATATTCCATCATTCCATCATATGCTTAACTCAGTAGTCACAGGAGGCGCCGGCTTCCTCGGCTCTCATCTCTGCGACAGGTTGCTCGCCGAAGGCCACCGCGTCATCTGCATCGACAACCTCATCACGGGCAAGCCCGCGAACATCGCTCATCTCACGGGGAATCCAAAATTCACGTTCATTGAGCATGATGTGACCAATTATCTCGCCATCGACGGCCCGGTCAACTACACCTGGCATTTCGCCTCGCCAGCAAGCCCCATCGATTACCTGAAGCTTCCGATTCAAACCCTGAAAGTCGGTTCACTGGGCACACACAAGGCGCTCGGATTGGCAAAAGCCAAAGGAGCCAGGTTTTTTCTGGCTTCAACTTCTGAGGTGTACGGGGATCCCCTTGTGCATCCACAACCGGAGACTTACTGGGGAAACGTGAATCCGGTCGGTCCGCGCGGAGTGTATGATGAAGCTAAGCGCTTTGCCGAAGCGATGACCATGGCCTATCAGCGCTATCACAAGGTGGAAACCAGAATCATCCGCATTTTCAACACGTACGGCGAGCGGATGCGTGTCGAGGATGGCCGTGCTATTCCCGCTTTCTTTTCGCAGGCGTTAAGCGGAGAAGATGTCACAGTATTCGGTGATGGCAGTCAAACCAGAAGTGTGTGCTATGTCTTAGACTTGATCGAGGGCATTTACAAGCTCATGATGTCCGATTATACGTTGCCGATGAACATCGGCAACCCCGACGAGATCACGATGCTGCAACTGGCGAAAGAAATCGTCGAGCTGACGAATAGCAAAAGCAAGATCGTGTTCAAAGAACTTCCCCAGGACGATCCGAAGATCCGTCAGCCGGATATTACACTTGCAAAGAAGATTTTGGGGTGGAGTGCGGCGACTTCGCGAAAAGAAGGTTTGCAGAAGACGATGGAGTATTTCAGGAAAGAGCTCGGAGTAAACGGTAAACGGTGAATGGTCTTCAGGAAAGAAGCTCGGAGTGAATGTGTTAACTGTAGATGGTTGCGCAGTTGCCACCGTTCACCGTTCACGATGTTTTATTCCAGCATTCCATTGTTCCACTATTCCGGCAATTGATTTGCCCTAACAGCCTGACACTTCAATGATTTCTCCTCCCAACATTTCCCTCATTCCGAGACCCGCCCGGTCGGGCGTTTCACCATTCGAGCAGATAGACGTTCTCGGAGTGCAGGTCGGCGTGCTCACCCGCCACAAAGTTACTTCTCTTCTTCGGGAATGTCTTGACAACGGAGTTCGCGGATGGATCAGCTACGCCAATGTGCACGCGCTGAATCTGGCACATGATCACCCGTGGTTCCGGCTCTTTCTCAACAATTCTCTCTTTACCTATTGTGATGGTCAAGGCGTGCGCCTGGGGGCAGCGTTGCTGGGGAAATCGCTTCCCGAGCGGATTGTCATGAGCGATTGGATCTACGATGTTTGCGAAGCTTCAGTCGCACGGGGACTTCGGCTCTATCTTCTGGGGTCCACGGAGGATTCGCTGACCCAGGCGATCATCAATCTCAAACAGTTGTATCCCGATATTCAAATCGCGGGAAGCCATCACGGATATTTCCCGGAAATCGAAGCCGAGCTGATCGCGCAATCGATTTCCAAATTGAATCCGGACATCCTGATTGTCGGCATGGGGATGCCCTTGCAGGAAGAATGGATCCTGCGGCACTACGATCGTCTCAACGCGAGAGTCATCCTCAATGGCGGCTCGTGCCTGGATTATGTCTCAGGTTTCAAGAAGCGCTGTCCCGCATGGATGGGGGTGATGGGACTGGAGTGGGCGTACCGGCTGATGCAGGAGCCCCGTCGTTTGTGGAAACGATATCTCTTGGGGAATCCCCTCTTCCTTTTCAGAATTCTGACAGGACGCTAGCCGATCAGATCACCAGTCTTCTCAATTCTCTTTTACCTCTTCCATTTTTCGCATACCTTGCTTTTCATCGTGGTCTACCCCTCAGGAATAACGCCCCAAGTTCGACGTCTGCCGAATGTCTTTCGGAATATGCTCTCGATCGGCACTGGCGACGTCCTTTCCCGTGCGATCGGATTCGCTGTCTTTGTGTATGCCGCCAGGATTCTCGCGGAAGGCGACTTTGGGGCGTGGAATGTTGCGGCCGCCTGGACGGGACTGCTTGTCCCCATTGTGGACTTCGGCCTCGGCTATACCGGCACCCGTTCGATTGCACGCGATCCGAGTTCTCTCCCGGATATGCTTACGCACATTGTGCTGCTTCGGCTTGTGCTTGCAGGAGGTTCTGTTGTGGTTATAACTCTTTTGGCTTTTCTGGCCGGACTTGACCAGATGACCGTGGGCCTTGTGACGGTGTGCGGCTTGTCCCTCGTTGTTCAGGCCTTCTCGCTGTCGTGGGCGTATCAGGGTACGGGGAACGCGTACTGGTTCTTGGTTGAAAAACTCACTCAATCCATCCTTTATGCCGGCTTGGTCGTGCTCCTGTTTCATCCCCCAATGTCGGTGCTCTGGTTCCCGGCTTTCCTCTTCCTATCGACTTCTCTTTCGGTCCTTATTGTCGTTGTTGGATTTGCCGTGCCGCGGATTGTTGGAGATGTCAAGGTATCCCTCCGTGCATTTTTTCTTCGGCACCGGGGCACCATCGGACCGGGTGTCCTCACGTCTCTGGTTTCAAACACTCGTCTTGTGATTGACATTCTGATTGTTGGATCTCTTCTCGGTACGGCGGCCGCCGCCGGGTTTTCAGCTTCCTTTCGTTTCTACGTCGTCCTACTGCTGATTCCGAACCTCCTGTGGTCGTCCTTTTATCCCATGCTGAGCCGCGCGGTTTCTGATTCCGGTCCATGGCAGAGTTCTGTAAGGATTCTCTTTACCTTCACATGGTGGTTCTGTGGCTTCCTTGCGGGTGTAGGATTTCAGTTCGGCAGTGAATTGTTCGCCATGGTGTATGATGAACGATACGCCGAGACCGCATGGCTGTTTCCGTGGATGCTCACAGGAGCGGCGATTGCCATTCCGTCCTTGGTGTCCACCCGCATCCTCCCTGCCGCCGGAGAGGAGAGGACGATGTTTTGGATCAGCGCAGCGGCCCTGGGAGTGCACGGTGGAGTCAGCCTGATCCTCACAATGCACTTTGGTGTCGGTGGCACCATCGGCGGTCTTCTGGTGTCTGAGATCCTTCTGGCATCGGGGGGGCTTTTGACGCTTCGCCGGCTCTCCGCCTCCGGATTGCTCCAATCAGCCGTGCGTCCCGGCCTGGCTGCCGTTCTTGTGTTTGCGGGCGTCGGCAGTGCCTTCCGTATGTTGGATATCTCTTGGTGGACAACATTGGGTTTCTGCGGTGGAGCCTATATCCTTTGGTTTGTTCGAGATGCGAAGGAGCTTGTGAAGGAACTTTCACGAGTTGACAGGGTAATGATTGGCACGCCGGACGAAGGGCCGCCATGAAGATTCTCCGTGTGATTAAATGGCGGATGGATGAGTTATTCTTTGCGAGTGCGCGATTGCTTTTTCGTCAAAGGAAGGGTGGCGGTGTGATTCTGCTTGTCCGAACTGATGGAATCGGAGATTTTGTCTTTTTCTCACGATACCTTTCTTCACTCCGGAAGGCCTTTGTGGGGCATAAGTTGGCGCTGGTGTGCCGTACGGAAACAGCAGAACTGGCTGGGAAAATTCATGCCCTCGATGCTGTCATCGGATTTCGCTCTCTTGCCTACCGGTGGAATTATTTGTATCGCCTTTACGTCCTGCATACGATTCGCTCACTCAGGCCCGATGTTGCCATCTATTGCACCTATCACCGCATGCACGTCGGAGATGAGATGACTCTGTTGTCGGGGGCGGGGAGAACAATTGCCATGAGCGGAAA
>JBBEEC010000023.1:0-6063 GCA_040880975.1 Bacteroidota bacterium
CCATCCCACAGTTCCGGGACCTTCCCTTTCTTCACTTTTCCCGACAGCACTTCTTCCGCGATCCTTCGTGCCGAATCGAGCTTTGTTCCTGCAAGGTAATTCGTTCCCTGCTCAACCGTAATGGGCCGCTCGGTGTTGTCCCGGATGGTTATGCAAGGTACGCCCATGTAGGTCGTCTCCTCCTGGATCCCCCCGCTGTCTGTTACCACCAGCGCAGCGTTCTTCATGAGCCACAGAAAATCCAGATAACCCACTGGCTCCGATAAGCTCACTTGCCCGTTGACCGAGGATTCAAGGGCAAAGGAACGGATGTTGGACCGGGTGCGAGGATGAACCGGAAACACAACCCGGTGCCGACCAGCGATGTCCTTCAGAAATCCGAGCAACGCTCTGAGCCCTTCCGGGGTATCCACATTTGCCGGACGATGGAACGTGGCGACGATATACTTGGAGGCTTCCACGCCAAAAGTACTCAGGACGTTCGAACGTTCCGCTGAAGGCAAATAATGAACCAACGAATCAATCATCACGTTGCCGACGAAATGGATCTTGTTCTCGCTGACCCCTTCGCGCATCAGGTTATCGATTCCGCTCGGTTCAGTGACAAACAGGAAATCCGAGATCGCATCTGTCAATGTTCGATTGATCTCTTCCGGCATGGTGCGGTCGAAACTTCTGAGTCCCGCTTCCACATGAGCGACTTTGATCCCGAGCTTCGCCGCCACTAGGCTGCAGGCAATGGTCGAGTTCACATCTCCCACAACAACCACCAGATCCGGCTTTTCCTTCACGGCGACCTTCTCGAATTCGACCATGATCTTTGCGGTCTGTTCGGCATGCGAGCCGGATCCGACGCCGAGGTAAAAATCCGGTTTCGGAAGCTCGAGGTCGTCGAAGAACACTTTGGACATCGCCTCGTCGTAATGCTGACCCGTGTGGCAGATCAAATGCCGGACGTCGGCGTACTTCTTGAAGGCCTTGTGGATGGGCGCGACCTTCATGAAGTTTGGGCGGGCGCCAACGACGGAGATGATGCTGGGGTTAGGCAAGGCGGTGATAGGTGATAGGTGATAAGTAATAGGTGATGCGTAAATCCGGGTTAGAAGATAATCGCAGAGTCGCAGAGAACGCGGAGAGACGCAGAGTGTTGGTCACTCCTCTGCGATTCTCTGCGACCTCTGCGCCTCTGCGATTTTCTTTCTTCCGGTTCATCATGCTTTTGAAACCAAGCTGGCATTGCCCCGAGCAATATTTCGCGTATCAACAACCGGAACCCCAAGTTTCGTAAAATCCAGCTTCTTGTACTCATCATGCGCCGTGGCCACCAAAAACAAGTCGTAGTTTGAGTTGATCTCCGCCGATTTCTTGCCGGCAAATTCCGGGTGTTCACGATTAGGCCTGATGACCGGAACGTGGGGATCGTTGTATTCGACGACGGCTCCTTTTTCCTGGAGCTTCACCATGAGCTTGTATGATGGCGACTCACGGTCGTCATCAACGTTTGCCTTGTATGCCAGGCCCAGAATCAAGATCCGGGATCCTTTGAGCGGTTTTCCGCGCTGATTCAGTGCCTCAATCGCCTTTCCGATCACGTAATCCGGCATTGCCGTATTGATCTCTCCGGCAAGTTCAATGAATCGGGTTGCAACGTCATACTGGCGGGCCTTCCATGTGAGATAGAACGGATCGATGGGGATACAGTGACCCCCGAGACCGGGCCCGGGATAGAACGGCATGAAGCCGAACGGCTTCGTTTTCGCCGCTTCGATGACCTCCCAGATATCAATGCCCATTTTGTCGAAGGTGACCTTCAGTTCATTCACGAGGGCTATATTGACCGAACGAAAAATATTCTCGAGCAATTTCGTCGCCTCAGCAGCTCTCGTTGAGGAAACGGGAACTACTTTGACCACGATTTGAGAATAGAGCTTCTCCGCTATCGCAAGCCCCTCAGGAGACGTGGAACCAACGACCTTCGGTATGGTTTCTGTCGTATAGTTCGGATTATTGGGATCTTCGCGTTCCGGAGAAAAGGCAACGTAGAAATCCTTGTCGAGCTTCAGCCCGCTTCTTTCAAGGATCGGAACGACAACTTCCTCTGTCGTCCCGGGATACGTCGTAGACTCAAGAACGACGAGCTGCCCCTTGACGAGGTTTTTCGAGATTGTCTCACATGTCGAAACCACATACGTCATATCCGGCTCACGCTGTTTCGTCAGCGGCGTTGGGACGGCGATGAGAATGGCGTTACAGGAGGAAAGCTTCGAGAAATCCGATGTTGGAGTGAATTTCTTGTTTTGGATGCTTCGGGCAATGCGGTCGGGCTTGATGTGCTTGATGTAGGACTGGCTCTTTGCAAGCGCATCAATTTTCTTTTGGTCAACATCGAAACCGATAACGCTGAAACCTTTCTCGGCGAAACAGAGTGCCAGAGGGAGTCCGACATACCCAAGGCCGATGACACCCACGGTCGCTTGTTTGGATTCGAGGTTCTTTATGAACGCGTTTGCAGACATAGTCCTATCCAATGGATACAAAATCCGAGCTTGTCATCCTGAGCGAGCGCCTCCCCGCGAGCGAAGGATCTGAATAACAATTGCATATGAGCCGATTCATTTGCGCTAATCGAGGCTCGGGTAATCCTCGGTTGTTCAGATCCTTCGCCCACAAGCTCACATGAAACGAGTTCAAAACGTGGGCTCAGGATGACACGCATTGTTTTGTTTCGCTTTCTTGCGGGATGCGTCATGGTTGACTTGTCACATTACCTATTCCCTGCCACCTATCACCTATTACTTATCACTTATCACTCATAGCTTTCTTAAGTTCTCTCCACGCTTGCCGCATATCCTCCGAGATCATCTTCGTGTCCGCCAGCACCGGCATGAAATTCGTATCTCCGCTCCAGCGCGGCACCAGGTGAAAATGGATATGCTGATCGATACCGGCCCCCGCAACCCGGCCGAAATTCGCTCCGAAATTGAATCCGTGCGGATTGTTGAGCTTCCGGAGGGCCTTCTGTGCTTTGGCGGTGAGTTTCAGGATCTCTGCGTATTCTCTGTCCCCCAGTTTTTCAATTGTTTTGGTGTGTTTGTACGGCACCACCATCAAATGCCCGCTATTGTAGGGATAGAGATTCATGACGATGAACGAATCTTTGCCCCGGTAAACAACCAGATTCTCGGCATCCTTCTTCTTCTCTTTCCCAATACGGCAAAAGAGGCACTTTCCGCCTTTTTTCGGATGTTTGAATGTCTGAATATAGGCGGATCGCCAGGGGGAGAATAAGCGCTTCATCAGAAAAGCGGTGAAGGGTGATGGTTCGACTTCCTCTGGAAGGCTATTAGCTCACCATCCAGGGTAAAGGGTGAGGAGTGGCTCATAAGGTAAGGAGTATACTGAGAATTGGGGGGGTAATCAAGTAAAGGTTGATGACGGAAGAACTTACAAGAGAGAGGGGGAAAAGAGACAATGTGAAATACTAAATCCTAATATCAAAATATCAAACAAATCCTAAATCCTAAGCACTTACGCCGGCCAAGGACTGAATCATGGTTTAGGAATTGTGATTTTGATTTTGTTTCGAATAATGTGAAATACTAAATCCTAATATCGAAATACGAAACAAATCCTAAATTTCAAGCACTAACTCCCGGGGAGGATTGAAGTGGGATTTAGAATTTAGCCATTAGATATTGTTTGAAATTTTGATATTAGGATTTCGAATTTCTCTTCATTCTGCTTCCACCTTTGACTTCTCGGAAGCAGCAATCACTTTTTCCGCCAGCTCCCGCGGCATTTCGTCGTAGTGCGAGAATTTCGAACGGTAGATTCCGCGGCCTTGTGTCATCGAGCGGAGGATGGTTGAGTACTTGTGCAGTTCGGACATCGGAACGAGGGATTTGATCTTCTGGAACGACCCCTCTGTTTCCATGCCAAGGATCTTGCCGCGTCGGCCGGAAATATCTCCCAGCACGTCCCCCATGTGGTCCTCGGGAACCATGACCTCGACTTCGCTGATCGGCTCAAGAAGCACCGGCCTGGCTTCCATGAATCCCTTCTTGAACGCCATGGATCCCGCGATCTTGAACGACAATTCATCCGAATCGACGGAATGATACGATCCGTCAAACAATGTCACCTTCACATCGACAATCTCATATCCGGCCAGAATTCCCTTGTGCATTGAATCCAGAACACCCTTTTCCACGGCCGGGACAAACCTTCCGGGAACCACTCCGCCCACAATGGCATCCTCAAACTCAAATCCCTCACCGCGTCGGCGCGGTTCAATCTTCAAATACACGTGGCCAAACTGGCCTCTTCCGCCCGACTGCTTTTTGTGCTTATACTCGGAACTCTCCACAACGGACTTGATGGCTTCTTTGTACGGGATCTTCGGCTCGACCAGATCAACCTCCACTCCGTATTTCTCTTTGAGCCGCTTGGTAACGATCAGCAAATGCAGTTCTCCCTGCCCTGCGATGACCGTCTGCGAGAGCTGGCCCTCAACCGTAACGACGAACGTGGGGTCTTCTTCATGGAGCGCATGAAGCCCTGTTGCAATTCTGTCCTCGTCGCCCTTGGAGCGCGACTGGATCGCCATGCGAATCACCGGATCTGGAAATCCGATCGGCGGAAACACGACGGCAAGGGCCTTGCTGCTCAGCGTGTTGTTCGTGTGCGTGTCCCGTAGTTTAACAACCGAACCGATGTCTCCCGCAAGGAGTTTCGCCACTTCCTTCCGCTCCTTGCCCTTCATCAGAAACACCTGCCCCAACCGCTCCGCTTTTCCATTGGATTCATTTGTGAGGTCCATTCCGCCTGATATGGTCCCCGAATACACGCGGAAGAACGACAGCTCGCCAACGTGCTGTTCAGAAACGGTTTTGAAGACGAACATCGCCGGATGTCCGGCCGCGTTGGGCTCGACCTGCATTTCCTTCTTGGTATTCAGATTTTGCGCCGTCACCGATCCGCGCTCCACAGGCGACGGAGCATAGCTCGCTATAAAATCCATGAAGGGAGCAAGGCCGATGTTCAACGAAGCCGATGAAACCAGAACCGGATGAATGGCCCTTGCCAGAAGGGCCTTTTGCATTCCGGCTTTGAGCTCCGATTCATGCAGTGTGCCCTCTTCGAAGAACTTATTCATGAGCGCTTCATCGGTTTCCGCTATTTTTTCGACAAGCTCTTCATGGAAATGAGCGGCCCGATCCTTAAGCTCATCCGGAATATCAAGCTCTTTCATCTTGCCGTTTCCGTCGCGCTCATACGTGTACATTTTCATTTTCAGAACATCAACAAAGGAGTCGAAAGCAAGCCCCTGATTGGCCGGGAACTGGACGACCGTCACATCCTGACCGAACCGTTCTTTCGCGGATTCGAGCACGGAATCAAAGTCTGCGTTTTCATTGTCGAGCTTGTTCACCACGATGACCGCGGGGAGCGATGCCAATTTGGCATAGCCCCATACGATCTCCGTACCGACTTCAATTCCTTCCACAGCTTTGAGGAACACCACAGCGGTGTCGGCCACCCGGAGAGCTCCAAGCACCTCCCCCGTAAAATCAGAATATCCTGGAGTGTCCAGGATATTCAATTTGGTCCCTTGCCAATCTGCGAAGAGTAAGGCGGTATTAATGGAGATTTTTCGCTCGACCTCATCCGGATGGTAATCCGAAACGGTTGAACCGTCTTCCACGCGGCCCATGCGCGTAGAGGCGCCGGCTGTGAACATCAATGACTCGGTGAACGTGGTCTTGCCCGAGCCGCCATGACCGATCAGGGCAATGTTGCGGATTTTGTCAGCAGGGTACTCTTTTTGAGATGAGGCCACAGTAGGTTCTCCTCACAAGGCAAATTGCAAAAAGGCAGGATGGGAACATTAATGAAGCAGCCAGAGAAATTCTAAAAACTAATATCGAAGCACGAAACAAATCCTAATGTCAAAAAAACTAAACTGTCAGGCAGATTTTTTAATAATCGATGCGAATATCTTCATCAGCTCGGTTGATTCCTGGATCAGGCTTCTTTGCTCATCATCGTCGCTTGGATTGCATT
>JBBEEC010000024.1:0-36535 GCA_040880975.1 Bacteroidota bacterium
CTGGTGTAGCGGTGAAATGCGTAGATATCAGGAAGAACACCGGTGGCGAAGGCGGTCTTCTGGCCCGTTACTGACGCTCATGCTCGAAAGCGTGGGTAGCAAACAGGATTAGATACCCTGGTAGTCCACGCCCTAAACGATGGATACTCGATGTCGGTCCCGCTGAGCTCATGCTCAGTCGTGGTCTCAGCGGGATCGGTGTCTAAGCTAACGCATTAAGTATCCCACCTGGGGAGTACGATCGCAAGGTTGAAACTCAAAGGAATTGACGGGGGCCCGCACAAGCAGTGGAGCATGTGGTTCAATTCGATGCAACGCGAAGAACCTTACCTGGGTTTGAAAAGCTCTGTAAACCGGTGAAAGCCGGGTAGTGTAGCAATACACGCGGAGTACAGGTGCTGCATGGCTGTCGTCAGCTCGTGCCGTGAGGTGTTAGGTTAAGTCCTGCAACGAGCGCAACCCCTGCACTTAGTTGCCATCAGGTCAAGCTGGGCACTCTAAGTGGACTGCCTGCGCAAGCAGCGAGGAAGGTGGGGATGACGTCAAGTCCTCATGGCCCTTACACCCAGGGCTACACACGTGCTACAATGGCCGCTACAACGGGCAGCGAAAGAGTAATCTCAAGCTAATCCCTGAAAAGCGGTCTCAGTTCGGATTGAGGGCTGCAACTCGCCCTCATGAAGCTGGAATTGCTAGTAATCGCGGATCAGCACGCCGCGGTGAATACGTTCCCGGGCCTTGTACACACCGCCCGTCAAGCCATGGAAGCTGGGGGTACCCGAAGTCGCTGTGCCAACCGCAAGGAGGCAGGCGCCTAAGGTAAAACCAGTGACTGGGGCTAAGTCGTAACAAGGTAGCCGTACCGGAAGGTGCGGCTGGATCACCTCCTTTCTAAGGAGCACTCCTCTTACCGAAAGGCGAGAGGCAAAGCTCAAGTTTTGAAACTACCTTGTTCGATCGATTGTGGCGTGCATACCTTTTCTTTTTTTACTCTTTGAATCTTGTTCTTTGAGTTTTCTTGTTTCTACCCCATGGGCCTGTAGCTCAGGTGGTTAGAGCGCACGCCTGATAAGCGTGAGGTCGGTAGTTCAACTCTACCCAGGCCCACAAGGGCGTGTGGTAAAAAAAAGCGCCTCAGCAAATTCGAATTTCAAATTTTGAAACTCGAAATTGTGAGGGGCTGTAGCTCAGTTGGGAGAGCGTCTGGTTTGCAACCAGAAGGTCGTCGGTTCGATCCCGATCAGCTCCACAAGAAATTGGCAATTGCAAATTGGCAATTGGTAATTTCTTCTGTTCTTTGACAATTGAAAAGAGTCCAGCAAACAAGTAACAGCTAGTAGCTTGTCCGGTAGAACCCGGATGGGCAAACGGGTGAACGTTTGTTGCACAAGAGCCTAAAATAGAAGTACAAAGCATCTACGACACATAGATACTCGTCCAATCTTTTATTGATGCACTTTCCGTCGAAAGACGGATCTGTCTGTGGTCAATAAAGATTTTTGGTTAAGTTACAAAGGGCATACGGTGGATGCCTTGGCACCAAAAGGCGATGAAGGACGTGGTTACCGACGAAATGCACCGGTGAGGCGGAAGCAGCCTGTGACCCGGTGATGTCCGAATGGGGCAACCCACTGCGAGTCATGTCGCAGTACTCGCTGCTGAATTCATAGGCAGCGCAGAGCCAACGGGGAGAAGTGAAACATCTCAGTAACCCCAGGAAGAGAAAACAACCGTGATTTCCTTAGTAGCGGCGAGCGAAACGGAAACAGCCTAAACCTTCTGATACGTATATAGAGAGCGATCGTTGTATCAGGGGTGTCGCGGGACATTCAGGCCGAAGCGCTACTAGGCCGTGGAGTAAAAAATCATTGTGCTAGCCGAATCATCTGGAAAGTTGAACCAGAGCGGGTGATAGTCCCGTACGCGAAAACACAATGACTCCAGAGTGTCTCCCAAGTACCACGGAGCAAGTGGAAGTCTGTGGGAATCTGCCAGAACCATCTGGTAAGGCTAAATACTCTTTGGTGACCGATAGTGAACAAGTACCGTGAGGGAAAGGTGAAAAGCACTCCTAACAGGAGGGTGAAATAGTACCTGAAACCGTGTGCTTACAAACGGTTGGAGCGAATCTGCAGTGCTTGCATTGCAGAGGAGTGACAGCGTGCCTTTTGTTTAATGAGCCTACGAGTTGCTGGTATGGTGCAAGGTTAATGGCTTATGGCCAGTAGCCGCAGCGAAAGCAAGTCCGAAATGGGCGATTCAGTACCATGCCGCAGACGCGAACCCGTGTGATCTACCCTTGGTCAGGGTGAAGTGAGGGTAACACCTCATGGAGGCCCGAACTGATGTGGGTTGAAAACCGCTCGGATGAACTGAGGGTAGGAGCGAAAGACCAATCAAACTCGGAGATAGCTCGTACTCCCCGAAATAGCTTTAGGGCTAGCCTCGGGAGAGAGTGTCACGGAGGTAGAGCACTGATTGGGCTAGGGTCGTCACAACGATACCAAACCCAGACAAACTCCGAATTCCGTTGACATGTTTCCCGGGAGTCAGGCGACGAGGGATAAGCTTCGACGCCGAGAGGGGAATAACCCAGACCGCCAGCTAAGGTCCCAAAATCGAGTCTAACAGAGAAAGGATGTTCAGTTGCTCAGACAACTAGGATGTTGGCTTAGAAGCAGCCATTCATTTAAAGAGTGCGTAATAGCTCACTAGTCAAGCGACTGGGCGCCGATAATACTCGGGACTAAGTCTCGTACCGAAGCTGCGGATAATCCCAACCCTCGGGTTGGGACTGTGGTAGGGGAGCATTCCATAGACTGCGAAGGTGTGGCGTGAGCCATGCTGGAGTTGATGGAAAAGAAAATGTAGGCATAAGTAACGATAATCCAAGTGAAAAACTTGGACACCGAAAATCTAAGGTTTCCTGAGCAACGTTAGTCGTCTCAGGGTTAGTCGGATCCTAAGGTGAGGCCGAAAGGCGTAGCCGATGGAAAACAGGCGCAATATTCCTGTACCACTGTGTAGTCGTTTGACCATAAGGGGTGACGCAGAAGTGAAGTCGGGCCACCTGTTGGATTAGGTGGTTTAAGCCCGTAGGCGTTCCAGGTTGGCAAATCCGCCTGGAAGCTATCGCCGAGAGGTGAACAGGGTGCCCGCAAGGGCCACAACTCGACGTAATCATGCTGCCAAGAAAAACCTCGTATGGGAGACTGCGCGGTGTCCGTACCGCAAACCGACACAGGTAGATGGGGTGAGAATCCTAAGGTGCTCGAGTGAGCCGCGGTTAAGGAACTCGGCAAATTGACCCCGTAACTTCGGGATAAGGGGTGCCCAGTGTACGTGAGGGTGTACAACCCAAGCGGAAATGGGCCGCAGTGAAATGGGCCAAGCGACTGTTTATCAAAAACACATCTCTCTGCTAAGCCGTAAAGGCGATGTATAGGGAGTGACACCTGCCCGGTGCCGGAAGGTTAAGGAAGCGGGTTAGTCCGTAAGGACAAAGCTTGCGACCGAAGCCCCGGTAAACGGCGGCCGTAACTATAACGGTCCTAAGGTAGCGAAATTCCTTGTCGGGTAAGTTCCGACCTGCACGAATGGTGTAACGATTTGGTCACTGTCTCAACCGCGGGCTCGGTGAAATTGTGGTACCGGTGAAGACGCCGGTTACCCGCACATGGACGGAAAGACCCCGTGCACCTTTACTGCACCCTAGCATTGGGTTCGGTCAAAACATGTGTAGCATAGGTGGGACGCTTTGAAGCCGGGGCGCTAGCTTCGGTGGAGCGGTCAGTGAAATACCACCCTTGTTCTGATTGAATTCTAACCTACTGCCGTGAATCCGGTGGAGGGACAATGTTAGGCGGGTAGTTTGACTGGGGCGGTCGCCTCCTAAATTGTAACGGAGGCTCTCAATGGTTCCCTCAGCATGGTTGGTAATCATGCGACGAGTGTAAAGGCACAAGGGAGCTTAACTGCGAGACTTACAAGTCGAGCAGATGCGAAAGCAGGACTTAGTGATCTGCCGGTTCCGAGTGGAAGGGCCGGCACTTAAAGGATAAAAGGTACGCCGGGGATAACAGGCTGATCTGGCCCAAGAGTTCATATCGACGGCCAGGTTTGGCACCTCGATGTCGGTTCATCGCATCCTGGGGCTGGAGAAGGTCCCAAGGGTTTGGCTGTTCGCCAATTAAAGCGGTACGTGAACTGGGTTCAGAACGTCGTGAGACAGTTCGGTCCCTATCCTGTGCGGGCGTAGGAAGCTTGAAGGGCGTCGCTCCTAGTACGAGAGGACCAGAGTGAACGGACCGACGGTGTATGAGTTGTCACGCCAGTGGCATTGCTCAGTAGCCACGTCCGGAAGGGATAAGCACTGAAAGCATCTAAGTGCGAAACCCACCCTAAGATGAGGCTTCCCCTCTCCGCTTCGGCGGAGACTCAAGACCCCAAGAAGATGACTTGGTTGATAGGCCGCAGATGAAAACGCAGTAATGCGTGAGTCGAGCGGTACTAATAGGTCGTGAGACTTAACCATTATTTTTATTGAAGCACAGACTTGATCCTTCGATCACGGATGGTGCATCAATAATGGGTTGTACAAGCCCTTGTGCGCTCTTTTCAATTGATTTTCTGGTGTCAATATCGAGGGTGTTACACCTCTTCCCATTCCGAACAGAGAAGTTAAGCCCCTCGGAGCCGATGGTACTGTACTGGTAACGGTACGGGAGAGTAGGACGATGCCAGATCTTTCTGCAGAACGAACCCGATTCTTCTTGAATCGGGTTTTTTTTTGCATGGGAGACCGGTCGGCAATTTTCCTAACCAGCGCTGTCTTGCTCTCCTTTGGTTATTTCAGTACCTTTATGTGGAAATGCAAGAGCGAACCAATATTAAAGGCATGACCCGTCCGGAACTCCGCAAGTTTGTAGAGTCTATCGGCGAAAAATCGTTCAGGGCGAACCAGCTGTTCCGGTGGATGTACGCCCGGGGAGCAAGATCCTTCCGTGCAATGACCGATCTCTCCGATCAGGCGAGAAATCAGCTGGAGAAAATCGCGGAACTCGGCAATTTGAGCCTGGAATCAAAGCAGCTGTCGGCCCGTGACGGAACCACAAAGTTCCTTTTCCGATTGACGGACGCTTCGCTGATTGAAACTGTCCTTATTCCGGCAGAGAAACAGTCTGCAAATGAGACTCCCCGCCTGACCCTTTGCCTCTCCACCCAGGTGGGTTGCCCCCTTGATTGTAAGTTCTGCGCGACCGGCACCATGGGATTCAGCAGAAATCTCACCGCGGGGGAAATTGTCGATCAGGTACTCGTGGTACAAGAGCTTATCTCCCGTCGTATTACCAACCTTGTGTACATGGGTATGGGAGAGCCGATGCTCAACTATGAAAATGTCATGAAATCGTTGGACATTCTCACCGATGGCCATGCTCTCAATATCGGTTGGAAACATATCACGATTTCAACGGCCGGATATGCAGATCATATCCGCCGCATGGCGGACGAAAATAGAAAAGCTAAATTGGCAGTTTCCCTGCACTCTCTCGTTGACGAAGAGCGTCTCCGCATCATGCCCATCAACAAAAAATATCCGCTGAGTGCTCTGCTTGATGCAGTGGAGTATTATTATAAGAAGACACGGCGAAGGCCGACATTTGAATACATCCTCTTCGATGGGGTCAATGATTCGCCGGAAGATGCCAAGAGATTGATTGCGCTTACAAAACGTATTCCCAGTAAAATCAATCTTATCCCGTTTCATGCCATTGAACTTACTCATTCTGGGAGACTCAATCAGGGGTTGAGCCCTACTCTCCCTGATCATATTGAGGAGTTTGCCCGCAGACTCCGCCACGAGCGTGTCACGGTGATGGTGAGGAGCAGCGCTGGGGAGGATATTGCCGCCGCGTGCGGGCAGCTTGCTGTGTTGCAACCCAAGAAGAGCCAAATCACGGATCGTCAGGGGGCGGTTCCGCGGCCCGACGTTCTGATCTCATAATCCGCAAATCGCATTTCAAAAGAATCCTGATGCGTATCATACTGTTTGGCCCGCCGGGCGTCGGAAAAGGCACCCAAGCGAAATTTCTTGCAGAGGAGTTCGGCATTCCTCACTTTTCCACGGGCGATCTCCTTCGGGCGGCCGTCAAGAACAAAACTCCGCTGGGATTGAAAGCCCAGGAATATATGGAGGCGGGAAACCTGGTCCCGGACGAGGTGATGATAGCCCTTATTGAGGAGGTGCTTGGCTCGAAGAAAGCCGCGAAAGGGTTTATCCTCGATGGCTTCCCGCGAACAGTTGCCCAGGCCCGGGCCCTGGATAAACTCTTTGAACGAATGAACATCAAACTTGACCGTGTCATAAGCCTGCGCGTAGAACATGAGGAAGTGATCCGCCGACTCAGTCAACGGCGAATGTGCAAGCAGTGTGGCCGCATCTACAACCTCCAACAGTTGGAAAACGGCGCCGCTTCCCGCTGCGAGAATTGCGGAGGGGACCTCTATCAAAGGGACGACGACAAACCGGAGACCAGCCGTCATCGCCTGGAGGTTTACGTGAAGGAAACAAAGCCCTTGAAGAATTTCTATCGCCAATCGGGGCGTTTTACACAGATCGATGGAATGAAGGACGTCCCTGTGGTGCACAGGGCTCTCTTGGATCTCCTCCTTAAGAACGGAACAACCTGAGGGGATGAAACCGTACCAACCTCTTTGCCCTGCCGGAGAACCCCCCTACGTCATCGCTCACAGGGGAATTTCCGCAAAAGCACCCGAAAATACGATGGCGGCGTTTCGATTGGCGACAGGCACGCCGAACATCAATATGATTGAATTGGACGTTCGCTGTTCCCATGATGGGACTCCGGTGGTCATTCATGACAGGACTCTGCAACGAACGACGACCGGCAACGGAGCCGTGCGGTCGTACACCGTTGACGAATTGAAAAAATTTGACGCCGGTTCATGGTTCCATCCCACCTTCTCCCAGGAATGCATTCCCACTCTTCTTGAAGTCCTCTCGTTTGTTCGGGGAAAATGTTGGGTGAACGTCGAGCTCAAAGGTGAGTTCCTTGTCCGTTCACACGAAGCATTCGTCCGAGGGGTCCTCGAGAATGTTCGGGAATCTGGAATGAAGGATCAGGTGTTATACTCCAGTTTTACCCACGAACTTGTCGCGTCCGTTCGTCGCCTGGAACCAACAGCGAAAACCGGTGTGATTTACAACTTCTACAGGGATTTCGGCCGGTCGCCGTCCAAGCTGGCCCAACGCGCCGGGGCGTCTGTCTTTGTGTGTGCCCGGCGTGAGCTCCGCCGATCGATGATTCGTGATGTGCGTCAACACTCGCTCGCGCTGTACGTTTACACGCTGAATTCCGTTCAGGACGCAAGTAAAATGGTGGAATTGGAAATCGATGGGATCATTTCGGACAATGCAGATGACATCGCCCCCGTAGTTCGCGGTTCATGACAGTTGCTTCTGTACCTGAACTTCAGGATATTAGGAAAGCTTATTTTTTGCCCACTTTCTTGGAGGTTTTCTTCAATGAAGCAAACTCGAATCTTGGTTGCGGCTTTGCTGCTGATTGCCATCCCTTCTATGCTCGCGGCGCAGGACCTCGGTGATCAACTGAAACAGATGGCGAAGGTCAACGCGCAAAACTACGTTACCCCATTGCTGAATGGATGGGGAGTGGCCCTGAATTCCGGAATTTACCACACAGCCGAAGTTCACAGCATTCTTGGATTTGACGTGCATGTAAAATTGACCGGTGCGCTCATGCAAGAGGCGGACAAGAAATACGGTTTTGAAACGCCGGCCACCATCGGAATTTATACTCGAGGTACTGATTATCCGGCGACTGTGGAAGCAAACAGCGTTGTTGGGTCCAAAGAAAAAACTCCTGTTTTGCGAAACAACGGTTCTCCGACGGGTCTTGAGATTCCGGGAGGGCTTGATATTCCCACGACACCCCTGATCGTGCCCCAGGTATCCATCGGGCTTCCGTTTGGTTTCGAGGTCACCGGCCGCTTCTTCCCTACAACAAAAGTCGGCGACGTCGGTAAGGTCAACCTGCTGGGGTTCGGACTACGGCACGATATCGATCAGTACATCCCCCTTCTTCCTGTGGACGTGGCCGTTCACTTTTTCACCCAGAAACTCAGTTATGAAGATGGAAGCGGGACAAAACTCCTCGAAGCAAGCGGAACGGCCTATGGGGTTGAAGTGAGCAAGCACTTGCTTCTTCTCACCGTCTACGCCGGTTTTCAGCTGGAAAGTTCCTCCATCAAGGTAGGGCCGTATGCGGATCCCTTCGGCGGCGCGCCGGTCGAATTCACCGTTGATGGTAACACATCGTCACGCGTCCTGGTCGGGGCCCGCTTGTCGCTCGTCTTCCTGAATATTCATGCTGACTATAACATGGGCACAACCAAGGCTTTCGCCCTTGGAGTGGGAATCAGCTTCCGCTGACTTTGAATTTGCACTCGCGTCCTGTCTTTCCTATATTACCCGTGGCGAAAACGCCATGGGTTTTTTATTCTCATCCATCCGGAGTTCGAAGACACATCGTGGCCCGATCCATCACTCCTGCCGTCCTCTGTTTAGCCCTTCTTTTCGTATCGTGTGAAGTTGAACATTCGCCGTTGGTCAGCGCCAACGAGATGTTCGATCGTGCAGTTTCGCTTTTCGAGGAGGGTTCTCACGATCAGGCCGAGGTTTCATTTATGCAAGCCATCCCGGTTTACGAGAACCAGGGAGAGCTTTCGAAGCTGGCCGAATCATACTCTTATCTTGGCAGAGTCAGCCTCGCACGCGGCCAGTTCAAAAATGCGCTGGAGACGGCGCAAACCGCCTTTGAGTACAGTCGTCAGGCAAACGATTTTCGTGGACAGGCAAGGATCCATTTGCTGCAGGGTGATATCCACCAGGTTATGGGAGCCTACCGGAGGGCTCTCGATCAGTTTGACGCTTCCTACGCATTGAGTTCCGCTTTTGATGACAGGGCTTCCAAAGCCACCGCATCCCTCAAGAAAGGGTTCACGCTTTATTGCATGAGCCGATGGGATGAGGCGCTGGTTGAATATGAGAATGCCCTGGCCCATTATCGCACCTCTGGAGAGGTCAACAGCGCCGCGCTGGCTCTTCTCGGGTTTGGTGAGGTTTACCACCGCCAGCGGCGATACGGAGAAGCCCTGAGCTCTTTGACGCAGGCGAAGGACCTGCTTTCCATTTCGGAAATGCCCAATGCGGCAGGAAGACTCTGGGCCGCGCTGGGAAATGTGTATAGAGCGATGAATGATGGTAACGGCGCCTTGCAGCAATTCCGCGACGGAACCAACCGCCTGCGGGCCCTCAAGGCAGGCAAGGAATTCGAAACGCTGCTTCTGTTTTCGATTGGGACAATCTATAATGAGAGTGGGCGGTTTGAAGATGCCAGGAAATTCTACACCGAAGCCGCGGCGGCCGCAAGGGTAACGGGTGATCGATTGGCGGAAAACTACAACTATCTTTTTATCGCGAATGCCACCGAACGGCGAATCCCCCCGCAACAACCGGCTTTTGAGATTGACAAGAGGATTGAATCGTACCTGCAAATTGCCCAACGATTCCAGGATTGTGGCCACATGACGGGGGAGGCCTATGCGTACGCCCGGGCGGGAGATCTCTATCGATCCGTGGGACGCCTGGCGGAGGCGCGGGCAATGTACGAGCGAACTATACAGCTCGAGGAACAACGGTATGGAGAGTACCTGAACCAGGATCTCCATATGCCGTATCAAATAGAACTGGAAATGGCAGAGGAGCGCGAGAGCTGGTATCGCCGACTGGCGGAAACGCTCCTGGCGCTCCATCGTCAGGCTGAGGCGCTGAGAGTGCTTGACCGGGCCCGTTCACAGTTTTTTGGCGGGTTGGTTCGGAATGATGCCATTGCCGTTCGCAACGTTGTGCTTCAAAAAGAAATGGAAGAATTCCGCGACAAACTTGAAGAATGCACGCTCCTTCAGTTGGAACTCTCGAGTCTGCTGTCAGACCGCGATCACCAGGCGTCACCACGTTCAGTCCAACAAGGTCGGGGCCGCATAGCCCGGCTCAAAGAAGAGATGAATGCACTTGCGGAGAGGATAACGCGCCAGTATCCAAATTATGGACCGCTCACGCAGGAAACACCGCCCGGGCTTTCGGAGCTTCAGAATGTCATCCCACGTGGGAGCTTGGTGTTGACATTCCTTGCTGGCGAGCGAGAGCTCTCCCTGTTTGCTGTTTCCCGCAATCGGTTTGAGGTAAAAACAGTGCCGATCGGCCGGGAACGATTGCTTGGGCTTGCGAATGAATATATGAGGCTCCTTCGGGATCCGAATGTATACGCCGGTGCGGCGGGCGAGGCGAGCCTCCCAGCCATGACCAGGTTTGCACGGCTTTCCTCGGAACTTTATGAGTACCTGCTCCGCCCGGTCGATGGACTGATGGAGAGGAGCTTGCTCATCATCCCTGGTCGGGATTTTGAAAACGTCCCGTTTCATGCCCTCGAGCGCCAAAATCGGGACGGCACAATTCAATATCTCGTAGAGATCTCCAACGTGGACTATCTCGCTTCCTTATCCTCAATCCGATTCCGTACTTCTCCTGTGGGACGCATTCGGGAGATTCTTGCAGTGGGAAATCCGACCGGAAGGAACTGGTCCATCGACTATGAGCTTCGCGATATTCGGAGCTTCTTCAAAGACGCTAATGTCCTTATTGGATTTGAAGCGACCTGGAACAGTTTGACCCAGCGCAGCGACATTCTCCAACTCTCAACGGATTTCAAGATCAGCCCCGGCACTCATCCGTTTGGGATGATGGCGCTTTCCGACGGGGAGACGTTTGAGGAATCTGTGGATATCCCGTTCGAGCGAATTATCAGTCTTCCTTCTTTTCCTGTGGTTGTGCTTTCGAACACCGGCCAGGGAGCGGGTCTGACTTCGGTCCAGGCCTTTCTTCTGCGGATGAACGGAACATCGGACGTGTTTTATAATTCCTGGGGGGCAGAACGAAAAGCGGCGAAGTTTTTTAGTGAATTTTTCTACACACATCTTTCAAACGGACTTGCACCAGGTGATGCATACCGCCAGGCGCTCTTGAATCTTCTTCAGACCCATGAAACCAGCCACCCATACTCCTGGGCGCAGTTCTTTCATTATGGAGTGGGGTAGAAGGAGAATTGGAATAGGGAAGGGGGGGAGAAGCTAACTCTCTAACGCCGGCGCACTTTGACACTTCCGAGCCCTGATTCGACCTTGATTGAAAGGCTTGGCTCACTTCTCCGATAATCTTCTGTTTCGTACACTCCCCCCCGCCGTTTGGTAAATCCATCCGCAAGATCGAAACTCGAAAACCAACTGTCGTCGTAAAGTATTTGCAACGGGGTTTCACGGGGGACATCGATGGTGATCGCACCCAGTCCGACTTCCACCCGCGCGTCTGCATTCCTGCGGAGCTTACCGCCGAAATCGAGTCTATAAGATCCGACGCCGCCCCCGAACTTCAACTTCGAAAAATTCATATTGGCAAGGTTTGTCGCCGTGAACTTGCTGACGCCAGACTCAATGACGATACTCTCTGCTTCGATCGGATTCTTCTTGTCGCAAAACATTTCGACCGAACTCGCTCCCGAGGAGATTTTCAGTGTTCGGATCCTAAGCCCGGTGAGATCCAGTTCGCCTTTTCCTGCCCCAAGTTCTATTCTGAAATCCATCGGAAGAGCGTCACTGAATCTGAGAGTCCAGACACGGTCCTCGATGTTCTTATCATCGTTATCACGCCAGAATTTCGAACGATCTTTTGATTTGATCACCAATTCCCCGCGGTCACCGCGAGTCGAATATTTGATATGAAATTCCTCGGATTCCTCATCACGCGGTGCAGTAAAATCCGCAACAAGGATCTTGTCGGTTTCACCAGGTTCGATGATCACGGTTCCGAAAGAAACATCGATCACGACAGAGATTTCCCGTTCATGGCCAAGCGAGATCTCTTTGTGCCGCGTTCCCTGGGCCATCATGGGCAACGCGACAAATGCCGCGACGGCGGAGGCGAGCAGGATTTGGAGGAAAGGACGTATCATACTACCGGAATGTACGGAACGGACGGGGGAGAGTTGCACGATCAGTAGTTGCGCATCTTGTCGCGGAGATACTTGTACAGCATTTCCCTTGCCCTGAAAATATGGGCCTTGACCGTACCAAGAGGAAGCTTCAAAATTAACGCTATTTCCTGATATTCCATTTCCTCCTTGTGCCGCATCACAATGACCTGCCGGTATTTTGGAGGCAGGGAATTAATGGCATCGTCCAGCAGTTTCTTCCTTTGCAGGGTGATCATCTCCTGGTCCGGTTCATCATTGGTGTCCGGGAGTTCAAAGCTGAAATCGCTCTCTTTCGACTCAATGGGTTTGTCAATGGAAAACGTTTGGAGCTTTCTTCGCCTGATATGGTCGATGCAATTGTTCGTTGCGATCTTGTACAGCCAGGTGGAAAATGCAAATTCGTCGTTGAAGGAGGAAAGTGAACCGAATGCCTTGATGAATGCCTCCTGGGTCAGATCCTCCACCTCGTCTTTCTCCCGGATCATCCGGTAGATAAGATTATAGATAGCATCGTGATATTTCTGCCGCAACCGGGCAAAAGCCGCTTGATGACCGGTAAGGGCCTCCTGAATCAGCGCTGTATCCTCCTGTTTTGACTCCAGGCGCCGCTGTTCAGTCTTGTCAACGGATGCAGGTTTCGGGGAACGCTTGGAAGGCGAGGTATGTTTTTTGTGTGATGGTGACATCCGGAGAGCGGAAATCAATCAGAGCTCACAGAAAAAAATAAACGTGAGTTGTGTGAGCCGAATGAAAGTACCGAAAAAACATGTCGGGTGCAAGAAAGGCGTAATGGTTTGCATTCGAAAATCGATTTCGATATGTTATGAACATCACGTCGAATGAACATCCCATTCCATGTTTATCACATTTGAAGGACTCGACTATTCAGGAAAGTCAACGCAAGTGCAATTGCTTGTGGACCGGCTTTCCCGACAGCAGTTTAACGTGCTCCTCCTGAGAGAACCGGGCGGAACGGAAATCGGAGAAAGGATCCGGACGATCCTTCTTGACAAAGAGGCCAAGGCGATGACCACGATCGCTGAGTTGTTTCTCTTTTCTGCCAGCCGGGCTCAACTTGTGGAAGAGGTGATCAAACCGGCTCTGGATGGAGGATTGGTTGTCGTCTGTGACCGGTTCTATGATTCTACCACGGCCTATCAGGGGTCGGGACGGCAGATTGGAATGGAGATTGTGCAAACGATCAATCGGGCCGCGGTGGGTGGCCTAACGCCTGCACTCACGCTCTTCATCGATATTCCCGTGAACGAAGTGGAAAAAAGGATGCGTCGGGGGCAGGGAGGAAAAGACCGTATGGAGTCGAATGGAAGGGATTTCTATGAAAGGGTGCGGTCCGGATACCTGGATCTCGCGAAAAAGGAAAAACGGTTTGCGGTGATCAACGGAATGCAACCCATTGATGTCATCGAAGAAGAGATCTGGACCCACGTCGGATCCCATATCGGGACAAAGGCAGAGTCATGAGCGAGGAATTAGGGCACGCGTTATGAATCGCAGAAGCATGCGTACGATGGGAGTCACCTTTGCAGGCCTGATTGCGGTGGTCGTTTCTTTGGGATTTGTTCTTTCGGGCGACGGCGATTTCTTGCTCAAGATCTACAAGGGAATCGATGTTTTCGGAAAAGTGTACAAGGAAGTCGCCTCACATTATGTCGACGAGATCGACCCTGACAAGTTCATGCGGGCGGGCATCGAGGGGATGCTGAAAACCCTGGACCCGTATACTGTCTACATAGATGAGAGAGAGCATGATGAGATCGATCTGGTAACGACCGGAAGGTACGGCGGCGTTGGGATTACGGTCGGAATGCGTGACGGTAGCATAACCGTCGTCGGCCTTCTCGAGGGATTCTCGGCGGCCAAGCATGGGATCCAGATCGGCGACAAAATCCTCTCCATCGATGGTGTGAGCCTGCTTGGCGCATCGTTCGGCGCCGTGCGATCGAAGGTCCGGGGGGCACCGGGGACGGAAATCCGGATGAGCATTGAGCGCGAAGGAGAGCCGGAACCTCTCGAATTCCTCCTCCTGCGTGAAGAAATCCCTGTGCGGAATGTTCCCTACAGCGGGTTTGTTTCCCCCGGGATAGGATATGTTCGCTTGGAACGGTTTTCGCGGACAGCCGGAGACGACGTTCGTCTCGCGATCCGCGAATTGAGTAAGCAAGGACAACTCCTGGGGCTGATCCTTGACCTTCGTGATAATCCGGGTGGGCTCCTGGACATGGCGGTCGATGTTGCTTCGAAGGTTCTTCCGGAAAGCAGTCTGGTCGTCACAACCAAGGGTCGGCAAAAGGACGCCGATCGGCGGTACTTCACCGTGGGAAAACCGATGTTGCTGGATGTGCCGGTGGCCGTTCTCGTTGATCGGGGTAGTGCCAGCGCCAGTGAGATTGTGGCGGGAGCCATTCAGGATCTTGACCGCGGGGTGATTGTCGGAGAGCGAACCTTCGGAAAGGGCCTTGTTCAAACGATCACGCCTCTTTCGGAGAGCACGTCACTCAAGATCACGACCGGACGTTATTTCACCCCGAGCGGGAGAAGCATTCAAGAGATAGATTATTTTCACAGGACGGATGACGGCGAAGTGCGGATCCTCCCCGACAGCCTTCGACGTGAGTTCCGAACCTCCCATAACCGATCAGTGTTCGAGCGAGGCGGAATCCAACCGGATTCTGTTGTGGAGACCCCTGCACTGAGTGAGCTTGCCCGTTCGCTGACAGAAAAAGCGATGTTCTTCAAGTTCGCGAACAAATACGCAGCCCGAACGAAGACTCTCCCGGAAGGGTTTGAGGCCGGGGCGAGCGCGCTCAAAGACTTTGAGGATTTCGCAAACGAGAGCGGCTTCTTGTTTAAAGATGAACTTGCCGATAAGATGGGCGAGATGGAGGAATCAGTACGTCGGGGGAAGTACGGACCCGCGGTCATGAATGAGATGCGTAAACTCCGATTAGCCATCTCGCAAGAATCCCGCAGTCATTTTCAGCGTCATGAAACAGAGATTCGTCGGATTCTGACTCTGGAAATCATCGGAAGGGTGAACGGTGAGAATGAGCGGACCAAAGCAGCTCTGAAGAATGACCTGCAGGTTGAAACCGCTGTCAGCCTTCTGCGGGCAAAAAGAACCTACCAGCAAATTCTTTCCGGAACACCGCGGTAACGTCGTTACCCGCTCAGGGTTTTTGAAGGGTCTGTTCCACCTTCCGGGCAAGAGAATCAAGATCTTCCCTTCGATTCACAAAATCGAGCCCGTCCGTTTTCACAATGAGAAGCGGACCAATCGTATATCGCCCGATCCAGTCCTCATAATGTCCGTTCAGCAGTTCGAGATAGGAACGTTGAATCGTCTGCTCGTAAGATCGTCCCCGTCGCGCTATCTGCTCCATGAGCGTTTCCACTGAAGTTCTCAAATATATCATCAGGTCGGGTGGCTTCAGATAGGCCATCATGACATGAAAGAGTGAGACGTAGTTCTCGTAGTCCCTCCGCTCCATATTACCCATTTCGTACAAGTTTCGGGCGAAGATTTCTGCGTCCTCGTAGATAGATCTGTCCTGGATCACGGAAATCCCGGACTCCACCATCTGCTTGTGGTTTTTGAATCTGTTTGCGAGGAAATACATCTGAAGGTGAAACGACCAGCGTTTCATGTCACCGTAGAAGTCCGAGAGATACGGATTGTCATCAACCGATTCGAAGTATGGTTTCCAGCCAAAACGTGTGGCGAGCAGTCTTGTCAGGGAAGATTTGCCAGCGCCGATATTCCCGGCGACAGCAACAAAAAGGGATGAAGGTGGCATGGGAAGTCGTTGGGAATATATCGGGAAGGTGTCAGAGAAGCAACAATCAACTAGCGGAGTGCGGTCACAAGAAGTTCCAGACCTTTCATTATCCTGGGACCCGGTCGGCTCAAAAGATTGGCATCCAGGATCATCACGGAATTGCTTTGAATGGCTTTGAGGCTTCTCCATTCACTGTAGGCATTCGCAACATCCTGTGGGGATTGAGCGACGTCGCTCATGACGATCATTGCTTCGGGTTGGAGGGTGAGAATATGTTCGCGACTCATGATGGGGTATGATACGGCTGCTTCCTGGGCGACGTTACGGGCATTGGCCAATTCAAGCAACTCATGCAGAAAGGTACCTCTTCCGACGGCAATAAGAGGGCGGATGGACACGAGCATGAGGACACGCTTGGGGGGCCTTAAACGTGCGACGAGGGCAAGCGAATCCTGAGCGTGGCGGAGGATTGCCAGGAGGGAGTCGGCCCTGGCGGCGGTTCCGGTGAGTACACCAAGACTCTTAATCGACTTGTAGACGCTCGCGATCGTGGAGGGGTTGGTGACGAACAGGCGGAAACCGAGGGATGATAACTTGTTGTAATCCGCCTGTGAATTCCCAGCCACCGAGAGGAGGATAAGATCGGGTTTGAGCGATGCGATTTGTTCGAAACCGGGATTCGACATTCCGCCGACCCTGACTTTGCCCAGGGCTGCGGGCGGATAGTCGCAATAGTCCGTCACGCCGATGACAACAGAATCGAGCCCAAGGGCGAACAGCGTTTCCGTGATGCTGGGAGCGAGAGAGACAATGCGCAGCGGTGTCGGTGACAATCGGACCTCGACGCCAAGGTCATCCGTGAGAGTTTCCTGCCGTAGCGGGGTTGCGCTCTGCCTTTCGCCGCATCCGAAGGCGATGACAGAGAATAAAAAAAGGGAGACCATTGGTCTCCCCGTCAAACGAATACCGTTCTTCATTTATTGGAAGGCATCAACAGCTTTTGCCACCGATTCGTGATGATCGAAAACGGTTATCAGTTTCGTGACAATCAGAAGGCTTTCAATCTTCTCGGAGGCCCGTGCAAGCTTCATGTCGCCCCCGGCGTTTCGCATGGTGGTCAGCGCGCGAATAAGCATTCCAAGACCGGAACTGTTCATGAATTTAACGTCCCCGAGGTCGACGGCGACCTTGGTTTTTCCCGAAGTAACCAGTTTGTGGAGTTCCTCATTGAGTTCTGTGGCATCCGGTCCTCCCATCACATTCCCGTTCAATTCGATGACCGTGACACCTTTGATCTCTTTGGTCTTGAATTTCATAGATGGTGTTCCTCCTGACCTCGTGAGTTACTTGGCGCCTGCGGTTTGCTTTGATTTGCGAAGGCTCCAATCGAGCACAATAGCACTCGCAATATAAATCGAAGAATACGTACCTGCAAGGGTCCCAACGGTAAGGGTGAAGGCAAACGCCCGGGTTATTTCGCCGCCGAACAACAGAAGAACAAACAGCACAAGAAGCACGGTTCCCTGCGTTATCAGCGTCCGGCTCAGGGTGTCATTCAGGCTGCGGTTGATGACTTCCCCGAGGGTCATCGTGCGGTAGATCTTCAGATTCTCCCGGATGCGGTCGAACACCACCACTGTGTCATTTACGGAGATTCCCACCAACGTGAGAAATGCGGCGATCACCTCCAAAGTGATCTCCACGTTTAGGAAAGGGAACAAGCCGTCGACAAAGGAAAGAAAGGCAAGGGCCACCAGGACGTCATGGAACACCGCCGCCACCGCTCCGAAACCATAGACGAACTTGAACCGGATGCCAATGTAGACGAGCATGACCAGCAGGGATGCGGCTACTGCGTAGAGGGCATCCGTCCTCAACTCCTCACCAATCTTAGGGCTGATTTTGTACTGACTCAGGACGTCGAAGGTTCGTTCCGGAAACGAAGCTGCGATGGCCGTTCTGATCCGATCGCCGATCTCGGTTCCCTCACCTTGTTGGACCGTTCGGATGAGCACGCTTTCACCCAAACCGTAAGACTTGATTTCACTTTGAGCCAGCCCGACGGTGGTCAGCGAGGTGCGAATATCGCCGATAGAGGGTTTCTGATCAAAATCGATGATCAGCTCCGTTCCTCCAATGAAGTCGATGCCGAGGTCGATTCCCCTGACAAAGAGAGAAACAAAACCGGCAAGGATGATCACACCAGACGCCACGTACATGAACTTGCGCAGGCGCAGGAAATCGAAGTTCGTTTTCTTAAAGAATTGCATTACCGGGAAACTCCTTATTCAAGAACACTTAGCCGATATTGGGAATGATGCCGCGGTCGGTCATAGAATCAAAGATCACGCGGGTGATGACGATAGCGCTGAACATGCTTGCGACAATGCCGATCATGAGTGTCAGAGCAAATCCCTGTATCGGTCCGGTTCCAAACTGATAAAGAATCAACCCGGTCAGGAATGTCGTGATATTGGAGTCCACAATGGCACTCAGCGCTTTCGAGTAGCCGGAATCGACAACCGCTTTAATGGTCTTTCCGCCCGCAAGTTCTTCCCGCATCCGTTCGTAGATAAGCACATTGGCATCAACGGCCAGCCCGATCGTGAGGATAATTCCCGCGAGGCCCGGGAGGGTGAGAGTGGCCTGGAACCCTGCCATGACGCCAAGAATAAACAACATATTGAAGAACAAGGCCAGATCGGCGACGAGGCCGGCGGTGCGGTAGTACAGGAACATGAAGAGAACCGTCAAGCCGAACGCTATCCCAATTGCCGAAAGACCGGACTTAATGGAATCTTCGCCAAGAGAAGGACCGACGCTCCGCTGTTCAATGATTGCGACCGGGGCCGGGAGGGCACCGGCTTTGAGGACAATCTCGAGGAGGCGGGCTTCATTGGGAGAGTCCATGCCGACAATGCGGGATTGGCCTCCGGTGATTTTTTCCTGAATGACGGGCGCCGAGAATATCGAGTTGTCCAAAGAAACTGCGACACGCTTGTTGACGTTTGCTCCGGTAAGCCTGGACCATTCGCGGGAACCTTCACTATTCATTTCCATGTTGACAATAGGCCGGCCTTCCTGCGGATCAACGCTTGCCCGCGCATTGACGATGACTCCACCCGTCAGGACAGGTTGAGGACGGACCGGGTACAATGTATAGTAACGGATACCGGTTGACCGGTCTTCGAAGGCCTTCGCTGACCATCGGAATTCAAAGTCATTGGGCATGAGACGCCTGATCTCGGGTCTCGCGAGCAAGGAGCGGACTCTGTCCCGATTCTTCTCGGCGACGTATCCGTCTCCACTTCCTTGCTGGTCCGGCAAAACATAGGTAAAAAACGGGTGTTCACGAAGGAACTCGGTATCCCTGGTGGTATCACTGGTAGCCGTTGGTCCTCCCAGAAGTTCGGAAAGGGCATCGGAAGGCTTTTCCTGCGGGGCCGCGGCGGGTCTGGTGGTATCCCGTTCCCCCGTGCCGGCAAGGAACTTGTCGATCGATTCCATCACCTTATAAGAGATGTCGGGATCCCGCACCAGGAGGAACTCGAGTTTCGCGGTGCCTTGGAGCAGGCTGCGAACCTCTGCTTCATCCTTCACACCGGGAAGTTCGACAATGATACGTCGTGCACCCTGTTTCTGGATTCCCGGCTCCGTCAACCCGTATTGATCGACGCGATTACGCACAATCTCCACAGCACGGTCGACCGCCTTGATCGATTCATCCTCAAGATAGCTGACAACGGTGGCGTCGTCATCACGAATGTTAAGGTAGTACCGGCTCATCCGGATGTTCTGTTGTTGAAACGCAACGGTGAGGGCAGGGATAATATCAATCTCCGTGGTTGCCGAGGCACCTCGGATTGAGCTCGTGATCGCCCTGAAATTATCGTCTTTGTTCTTGGCCAGGTCTTCGAGGAGTTGAAGAACATCGACTTCCAGAAGGACCCGCATTCCCCCCTGAAGGTCCAGGCCCAACTTGATTCGCTTCAGGCGGGCTTCAAGAATGTCATCCTGATGTTGCTCGAGGTACGAAAGACTGTCAGGTCCGCTAAGGCCGGAAAGTGTTTGCCGGAATCGAAAATCGTTCAGCGTCGGCCACAGAAAGTAGACCGAGAGGATGACCGCTGCGGCAATGAGGATGAGTTTCGAAAGTTGATTTTTCACAAACGATCTCCGAAATCTGGGAGGAAACGCTCGTCCGTTCCATTGAGTGCAACACTGAACCTCGGGAAAAAAAGAGAGGGACGCGACGAGGAGAGTTGACTAGAAAACGAAAAAAAATATACGTCAATGTGCCTGCAAAGTCAATAAAAAACATTGCTTTTCAGGCGATTCGGGGCTATATTGCCGTTTACGTTTTTGCCATCCGACCTGACAAGGAGTTTGAGTTCCCATGCCGTTGATGACCCAGATTCGCAATAACCTCGCAAAGCTGTTCGCTGTTTTCGCTGTGATCTTCATCGCGTATATCATGCTCGATTGGGGAATGGAACTGACGAGTCTCCGCCCGGGCGGAGCTGGTGATACGGTTGGAGAGGTCAACGGTGAAAAGATCACGTATCGACAATTCTCCGAAATACTGCGCCGTGCTCTCGAGGGCCAGCGCAGCCAGACCGGCCAGGAGGTCGATCCTGAAACGGAAAGACAGGTCCGATCGCAGGTCTGGAATACCCTTGTCACTCAGATGCTCATTGAAGAGGAGATCCAGAGGCTCGGAATTACCGTTACGAATCAGGAAATCGTGGACCTTGTACATGGTCCGAACCCTCCGGAAGACCTCATCAGCATGTTTCGGGATTCCACTGGGGCCTTCAACCGGGCTGCCTACGACCGCGCCATTGCGGATCCGCAAAACCGGCAGGCATGGCTTGAGGTTGAGGAGCGTCTTCGCCAGCAAATCCGTCAACAAAAGCTCCAAAGTCTTCTTTTTGCCACCGTTGGTGTGAGCGAAGAGGAAGTCCGACAGCGTTTCCGTGACCGGACAATCACCATCGAAGCTGAATATGCCTTATTTGATCCGGCGGCGTTGGTACCGGATTCCATGGTGGTGGTCACGGAAGAGGATATTACACGGTATTACAGAGATCATCAGGAGGGTTATAAGGTACGTCCGGCGCGTAAGCTGAGTGCCGTTATTTTTGCAACCGCCCCATCCGAGCAGGACACTCAAGACGTTGTTCTTGAGATCCAGCGATTGAAAGAGCAAGCGAAAACCGAGGAAGAGTTCCTCCGGCTTGCCGGGACCTATTCTGAAATCCCCGCGACGAAGGCATACTATAAGGCGGGGGAATTGAGCAGGGAGAAAGCGACCGCAGCATTCACGGCCCGTGTCGGAGACGTTGTTGGTCCGGTAAAGGACTTTGACGGGATTCATCTTCTTCGAATCACGAATTCAAGGAGGGGCAAAGAAGAGTTCGTCAGGGCAGCACATATTTTATTCGGATTCGGAACAGACACTGTCGATGCGTTGGGAAAGGCGCGTGATGTGATGCGCCGAATTCGTGCGGGGGAGGATTTTGCTGAAATGGCCCGTCAGCACGGATCTGACGGCACCGCACCGGAAGGTGGGGATTTGGGCTGGGGAAGCAAAACGACGTGGGTGAAGCCCTTCGCTGACGCCGCATTTGGCGCAAAGACCGGTGATGTTGTTGGGCCGATCCGGTCGCAATTCGGGTATCACCTCATCAAGGTTCTTGGCCGCACGAATCAGGAAGTTGAGCTCATCGACCTTGTCATGCGTGTCAAAGCCAGCGGTCGATCGATAGACGAGGCCTACCAAAAGGCAGAGGATTTTGCCTATCTGGCACAGGATGAAGGATTTGAAAGGGCCGCACAGAACAGTTCGTACCAGATTCGCGAGATTCCAGAGTTTTCGGAAGGCGGATCGATCCCGCAGATCGGATTCAATGATGCGGTCATGAAGTTTGCCTTCTCTTCTTCGATTGACGATGTCAGCAACGCTATCAGCGTCACAGGCGGCGTAGGCGTATTCAAACTCGTCTCGATTCGAGAAGAGGGTGTCAGGCCCCTTGAGGATGTGAAGAATCTTGTCCGGTCGTTGACGCTGCGAACATTGAAAATGAAAAAACTGCTTGACCGCGTCAATGCATTCCACGCCACCCTTGCATCTTCCGGGAAGCTTGTTGTGGCGGCCCAATCGCAGGCCGGTGTGGTCGCGAGGGCGACAGGGCCATTTAAGGCAATGGATGCGGTTCAGGGTATCGGGAGAGATCTCTCCTTTATCGGAATGGCGCAGTCTATGGACGTGGGGCAGACATCAAGGCCGTTCGAAGGTGTCCGCGGATATTTCATTCTGCAATTGACATCGAAAACGCCGTTCGATTCAACCCTGTATGCATCCCAACGTGCTGATCTACGGGAGCAAATCCTGCAGGAAAAACGCAACCGTTTCTCCCAGGATTGGGTTGCGAATCTCCGCGAACAGGCGGATATTGAAGATCATCGGGATCGTTTCTTCCGTTAACGGAGGAATTTGTGAGAAGGACATTCTTCATCTCGTTGTTGGGAATTTTTCTTTTTGCCGGCGTGGCAAGCGGGCAGACGGGCGAATGGAACGTCTCGGCTGTTGTGCGCGGTTTATTGACAACATCCTCAAAGATCTATCCGAATCCCAACAGCCCATCTTTTGATCTTCGAATAGCCACAACGCCTTTCACCAGTGTCACGGGATTTGGCGGTGAGGTGCGCCTCCAACGCTTTGCGACCAGCTATTTCCTTTACCTCTCGGTCGAGTATCTTTCTCAAATTCGCTCTGATCAAAGGATCGTCGGTTCCGTCAATCCGCCCCGTCGTGTCCCGGTCGATGAGGGTTACAGGATGATCCCCATCGAACTCGGGGCTCACGTGTATGTCCCGATCGGTTCCCAATCCTGGAGGCTTTCCATGGGCGGCGGTGTGGGCGCCTATCACACGGAGCGTGTCTATACCGTTGCGGAGGTCCCCGCTCAGCCGGTGGGAAACAAGTTCGGGTTTGGTATCCATGTTTCCATCAATACAGAGTATCTCATTTTCCCCAAAGCCTTCCTTGCCGCAGGCATCAAGTTTCGTGATCCGGAAGTCGATGTGCGGAACAAGTTTGAAAAAGCCTCGACAACGTACAACAACAGCACGGTTCCGCTTCCACAAGGGGAATTCCCGTCAAGGATCAACGTGGACGGGATGACCCTTTCTCTGGGGCTCCGGCTGGAAATTCTATAGCCATTTGACAATGGAACGAGCGGAGCGCTGCGGATACCACCCACGGCTTTCCGCTTTTTTTGTCCCGTGACCGACCACCATCCTCAACGAGCACTGATCTTCCTGACGGGATTCATGGGAAGCGGCAAGAGTACCCTTGGGCCCATTCTTGCCAATACCCTTGGGTACGATTTTGTGGATGTCGACCGGATGATTGAACAGAAGTCCGGAAAAAGTATCAGCGAAGTATTTCAGGAGCTTGGAGAAGAAAAATTCAGGCAAATGGAACGTGACGCTCTACATGAGGTCGTCGGGATGCGTGACGCCGTGGTTTCCCTTGGGGGTGGGGCGATTGCCAACGAGGAAAATTTTCAACTTGTCCACGCTTACGGTTTCATTGTCTATCTCCGCATGTCCCCTGAGGAGGCGACACGTCGAATGCGGCATAAGGTTAACCGCCCTCTCCTAAAAGGTGCCGAAGGGGAGATGCTTGACGAAGAGGCCCTCAGAAAAAAGATCACCGATCTGATGAAGAAACGCGAGCAGTTTTACACCCGCGCCGACGTGATCATTGAAACAGAGCGCCAACGAATCGGTACGACAGTTGACGATCTTGTGAAACTCTTGCGTGTGCAAATGACGCGGCGGTCGAACCCATGATTGATCATGAGATACGCGTTGACCTGGGTGAACGGAGCTATTTCGTTCTGGTGGGATCCGGAATGCTGGGCAATCTCGCCTCGCTGCTTGCCCGTGAGGGGATTTCTGGCCTGACGGTCATCATTACCGACCGCAATGTTGCACGCCGATACCTTCGCCCCCTCCATCGACATCTTTCACAGAACGGCCACGATGTTCTTTCCGTCACCTTCCCCCCGGGCGAAACACAAAAAAGCCTGAAAACTGCCCAACAAGCCTACACGCGGATGCTGGAGAACCAGATCGGGCGGACATCGACCGTCATAGCCCTGGGCGGAGGCGTTATCGGGGACCTTGCAGGATTTGTGGCCGCCACGTATCAACGTGGAATCAGACTTGTTCATGTCCCGACCTCTCTTCTGGCTCAGGTGGACAGCTCGATCGGAGGGAAAACAGGGGTGAACCATGTCCTGGGGAAGAACATGATCGGAGCGTTTCATCAGCCGAAGATCGTCGTCGCGGATACGGACGTCCTCCGGACGCTTCCAGCTCGGGAAATCGTGTGCGGATTGGGAGAGATCATCAAGTATGGAGTGATTTTGGATGAGCCATTGTTCTCATTCGTTGAAAAGAATTGGCAGCGTATCCTTCAATGTGACAGAGAAACCGTCATTCATGTTGTCGCGCGATGTGCCAGGTTGAAGGCCGACCTCGTCTCACGCGACGAAAAGGAATCTTCCGTGCGAGTGATTCTTAATTGCGGTCATACCGTTGGTCACGCTCTGGAAGCAGCAGGTAAGTACCGGTCGTTCAAGCACGGAGAGGCGGTGCTCCTTGGGTTGGCGGCGGAGAGTTCCATTGCCAGAAAACTTGGCCTTCTGTCGGCAGATGACTATGAACGGATCGTTGGGTTGATACGCCAACTCCCATTGCGTTTTCGATTATCGGTGAAATCAAATCTTGTTCTCTCCTTGATTGGCCATGATAAAAAAGCACGGAATGGCAAGAATCGCTTTGTGCTTCCGGTTCGAATCGGCGAGACAACGATCATTGAGCGAGTGGAGCCCACCCTTATTCGAGAGGGCCTGAATTCTCTCGCGGGCCTCGGATTCGGTGTCTCTGCGACATGAGCGGAAGACGCGTTTGCCGGTGCCGTGCCGACATTTAGGAGAGATGAATATTGTGATTGGGAAAAAAAAGGGGAGTGAAAGGGTCCGCATGAATACTTTCTGTGCCAAAATTCTGATCCGATTAACCACTATCGTGGGGATTGTGTTGACAATTCCCCTTTTCGCATTTCCCCAGGGCAGCATGAACGTTCCGTTGTTAGGAACCTTCAACCCGTACGCTGCAACGGGGTACAACGACTGTTGGGGATATACCGCGGTCGACGGCAGAGAGTATGCGCTGTTGGGTGTTCGCAACGGTACGAGCATAATTGACATTACCGATGCCCCCATACTCAATGAAGTTGCGTTTATTCCGAGTGTTGTTTCTCTATGGAAAGACATCAAGACCTATCAAACATACGCCTACGTGGTAACTGATGGAACCGGCGAGGGAATTCAGATCATTGACCTCTCAATGTTGCCGGATACGGCAGTTCTCGTCACCACATTCGCGGGCACAGACTTAACATCCCACAATCTTTCCATCGACACGACAAACGGTATCTTATACGCTCAGGGAGGCGCGGGGCTTGTGCGAGTTGTTGATCTCTCTGATCCTGAAAACCCTGAGGAGATTCCTGCTTCTTTTGATGGACTTACTCATTGTCACGATATACTCATTCAGGGCAACAAGCTCTTCATTTCCGAGGGAAGCAGCGGGACGATAGCTATTTTTGATGTTTCAAATCCGGCTTCCCCGGTCCTGTTGTCGCGATTCGGCCCCCCGGATTCGGGTTATGTCCATAACGCATGGCCTTCACCTGATGGCACTTTGCTTATGACAACCGAAGAAACTCCCGGGAAGACGGTCAAGCTTTGGGATATTTCTACAGCTGACACCGTGTGGATGGCGGACGATTACCTCGCACCCGAGGGATTGGCTCATAACGTTCATGTTAAAGGTTCCCATGCATATATTTCTCATTATAAGGATGGGCTGAGAATTGTCAACATATCGAACCCAAATAGTATTTTCGAGGAAGGCCATTACGATACCTATGATTCTACGCTGGCTGGGAATTTCCATGGCGCATGGGGTGCCTTTCCATTTTTCAATTCGGGAAAGGTTTTGATCTCCGACATGGAGTCCGGGTTGTTTGTTGTCTACTTTGCCGGTTCGGTTGTAAAATCTGAAACTCAGAAACCCGGACTTCCGGAGGAGTTTTCACTCTCACAAAATTACCCTAATCCTTTCAATCCCGCGACGGTCATTCCCTATGAAGTGGCCATGAGATCACGTGTTCGCTTTGCGGTCTATAATGTTCTGGGGAAGGAAATTGCAGTACTTCTTGATGAGGTCAAAGATCCGGGCGCGTACACACTTTCATTCGACGCCGGGAGCCTTCCATCCGGTGTCTATTTCTATCGAATGTCTGCGGGAAATACGGTACAGACACGGCGAATGCTGTTCGTTCGATAAATGTCTTCGGCGATTGCGATCTGCCGTGCATTTTCAAAGGCTGGATATCGGAGCATGGTTTCGGTTCGTCGATATCAGACCGTGTGACCAGGGATGCACAGCGCGACATGGAACGCAGGCAGATTCCCCTCCGGCGTCTATGTGTGCCGGCTGAGAGTGGGAGATTTTACGGAGAGTCGAAAGATGATCCTGCTGCGGTAGGGACCCGGGGGTGAAGATTACCAGTGAATCTTGCTCGGTGTTTGTTGTTCCTCGTTCCAGTTCATGCTTGTGTGTTTGTCGCAGAGACTTAGGGGATATTTTGAGTTGAAGATTTCCTCAACTTTTATGGGACAGAACTCTCTCGCCTTTTTCTTTGTGTCCGCGCAAATCGTATCCGTGACAACGCCATCCGGGCGCTGAAAATACTGGAGGTCCATTCCGATCTCGGGGTCTTCATACGTGTACTTCATGAATCGCGCCCAGATGGGAGCTGCCGCACGGCCGCCCTGGCCTTCGGAGTATCCAAACTTAATCCTGTTGTCGTCAAATCCAACCCAAACCCCTGCTGCGATCTGCGGAGTAAAGCCGACGAACCAGGCATCACCGTAATCGTTTGTCGTGCCGGTTTTGCCGGCGGCCGTGAAGTGGAAATACGTTCGCACCGCCCTGGCGGCAGTACCCTCATTCACGACTCCTTCCAGCAGGTTTGTCATAATGTAGGCGGTCTCGCGGTTCAAGGCCTCTCGTTTTTGGGGAAAACTCTGCTCGATAATATTCCCGTCTTTATCCTCGATGCGAAGGATCGAGAGAGGCTCAACAAGGACCCCCTCATTGGCATACACTCCGTAGGCTGTCGTCAATTCGAGAGGCGAGACTTCGACGGAACCAAGAGCAATAGAAGGATAGGGGCGGATCCTCGATTTGATGCCCATACGGTTCGCGTATTGGACAACCTGTGCGGCGGGTGCGATATCGAGGATTGCCCGCACGGCAATAAGGTTGATGGATTTCCGGATCCCTTCGCGAAGCGTATATTTTCCTCCGAAGTCTCCGTCATAATTTGACGGTGTCCACCGTGTCCCGTCCGGCATGGGAACCGTGACCGGCTGGTTCATCAATTCGGTGGAAACGGGCCATCCGTTGTCAATCGCTACGGTATAGACAAACGGTTTAAACGCGGAGCCAGGCTGGCGGCGAATTTGCGTCACATGATTCAATCCGTATTTGAATGCCCGGAAATTCGCTCCGCCCACCATCGCCAGGATGTTTCCGTTGTGCGGATCGAGTACCACGAAGCCCACTTCGATCATACGCGCCAGAACCTTGACCGTATCGATGAATGTCGAATCCGCCCGCATGATGGCCGCAAGGCTGTCTTTCGCCTCCTGTGTGGGCGCGCGCTTGTACACTTCGGTTTCACCAATATACTTTTCAATGTTGCCTGCCAGAATTTCCGGGTAAGCATTCCAGTTCCACAAGGTGTCCCATTTTGCTTGAAAAATCTTCAAGTGTTCTTCCACGGAACGGTTGGCATGGCGCTGCATTTTGGCATTCAAGGTCGTGTAGATCTTGAGTCCATCGCGCAGAAGATTGAACCCGTATGTGCGGGACTTTGTCACGAGTTGACGACGCACCCATTCGACAAAATGCGGGGCAATGCCCTGGCGCAGGTCGGGATCGGGAATGTGAAAGCTCAGGGTGTCCGATCGAACCCGCAAAGCCTGATCATCACTTAAAACACCATCGCCGACCATTTGGCTGATGACGATGTCCCTCCGCTGGAGTGCGCGGTCGAGGTGGGTGAGTGGGTCGTAGAAGTTGGGGCCCTTCAACATGCCGACAAGGAGGGTGAATTCGGCCGCCTTCAATTGCGAAGCTGGCTTCTTAAAATAGATCTGGGCGGCGGATTCGATTCCATAAGCCGATCGACCGAAATACGATTCGTTCAGATACAATTCGAGGATTTCACGCTTCGTGAAATTTCTTTCGATCTGGACAGAAGTAATGAACTCACGGATCTTTCGTGTGATCTTGTCGAAGAGAGACTCCTCGGAGCCCTTGAGTTTATAGAGATTACGCGCGAGCTGTTGGGTGACGGTGCTTGCGCCGGCCTGCCGGAAGGTAACCACGTTAATGATCATTTGCCGGACGAACCGGGAGGCGTTAACACCCCAATGATCGTAGAACTGCTTGTCCTCGGTTGCAATCAGCGCTTCGATCAGGCCTGGAGGAAGCTGGTCGAGCGTAACGGGAGTTCGATTCTTGATGGAGAATTGATCAAGGACCTCCCCGTCGACAGAATAAATTTGCGTCGAGATCTCAAGCCTCGGGTTTTCCAATTGCTCGAGGGACGGGAGCCCGTCGATGATGTGAAAACCATACCATCCGCAAGAGGCAACAAAAAGGGCAGCCAGAGCGATCGCCGTCTTTGAATTTCGGTGAAACCAGCCTTTGCTGGCGGCAAGGATCGAACGACGGTATTGCGGATCGTTGAAGTATCGCTCCATATCCTTGGAGCTGTAGGGTTTTTGATCGGCCATTATTCTTTCCAGGTCTTCAAGACCACGGACTTGCCTTCGAATACCGCATAGGTGTTTTCGCGGATCCAATCGCCAAGATTGATATACAATCCATTCCCAAGCTTTCTGAATCCGGATTGATGATGGTGCCCCATGATGACGACATCATATCCTTCCCGAATTTTTGTTTCCGCAAACTCTGTCATATCGGCATCTTCATATTTCCGATTTCCGGTATACTGACGACTTGTGCCGGACGTCCAACGGGCTATCGTCCCGGCGATATCGGGGTGAATCCAGGAATACAGCCAGATATTGAATTTATTACGGAGAATTCGCTTCAGAAACCGGTACCCCCGATCATCTTTGATCAATCCGTCTCCGTGATGAATATAAAAACGTTTTCCCCCGATGATTCGTTCGATAGGGTCAAGAAATACCTCTACGCCCAATTCCTTGGTGAAGTAATCCCGAAGCCAGAAATCATGGTTTCCGGCCAGAAATGTCACCTCGATCCCCTGATCCGCCAATTCCGCAATTTTCCCCAACAGCCGGACATATCCTTTGGGGACCACCGTCCTGTATTCGAACCAGTAATCGAACAAGTCGCCGACGATGAAGACCTGGGCGGCATCTTGTTTGACGAAATCAAGGAACCGAACGATCCGTTGTTCTTTGGCTCTGTCTTCATTGGTCGAACCAATGCCGAGATGGGCATCAGAAAAAAAATACGTTCGAGTCACTTGTGGCCGGGAACGTTGGCTCTTGCGACGGCTCTTGATCATTTGAAATTGGGAAAAGGATTTCCTGGGCGGAGTGGAGTAAACAGTATTAAGTAGCCAAAAAAAGCAGGAAATGCAAGTTTTGGGAATCGGGTCAGGCCGCAGGGGCCGGCGTGGCAGGGAGGGTGACGATGAACGTGCTGCCTTTGTGAAGGCGACTTTGCACTTCGATGGCGCCGTGATGTGCTTCTGCAATCCATCGGGCGATCGCCAATCCGAGTCCGCTCCCGGCTGTGCCGGCTGTTTCCTTCCGCTCAATCCGATAAAAGCGTTCAAAGATCTTTGTCTGGTCCCTTGAAGGGATCCCAAATCCGGTATCGGACACGCGGATAACAGCCGTTCCGTTGATCCGCTGAAGGGAAAGCGCAATGGAGCCTTTTGGAGGAGTGTACTTGACGGCGTTTTCGGCGATATTCAGAAACAGCTGCTGCAGGCGGGAAGGGTCCCCCTGAATGTGAATCGATTCGTTCACGCTGAGATTGACAGAGATGTTTTTCGGCTCTGCAAGCACCCGGGTATCTTCGGCGATTGCATTGAGCAGGGTGCCAAGATCCACGTCCTGGAACTGGAAGGAGAGCCGGCCTGCGTCGGATTTCATGAGGGTCATGAGGCTCTCCACAATCGAAGACAGGCGGACAAGTTCATCGTGGACGCTGACAAGAAGGTCCTTGACGTCCTTGGGAACCTTGGCTCCTCTGAGCGCAACTTCAATTTCTCCGCGCATGATCGTAAGCGGCGTGCGAAGCTCATGTGAGGCGTCCGCGGAGAATTTTTGAACCTGCTCGAAGGAAGATTGCAGGCGTTGGATCATGTCGTTGAATGTAGAGGTCAATCGTCCCAGTTCATCATCCACGTGGCGGACCGGAAGGCGTTGGTTAAGGTTTTGGAGGGAAATATCCCTGGCAGTCCTGGTAATGGCATCGACAGGTTTCAATGATTTGTGTGCCAGGAACCATCCTCCGACCAGGGAGCCTACGAGGGCAAGCGGAGAAAGGATCAAAAAAGTGAGAAAGAGATTGCCCAGGACGTCTTGCAGGTCCCCGAGCGGGTAGGCGACGATGATCTTCACAAAGTCATTCTGAGTGACCGCGAGCCGCAGTTCACGTCCCGCCTCATCCCTGATTGTCAGGGTATTGACTGCGTTGTAAGGGAAGTCGCTGAATTCGATTCTCTGCTCACCGAGGCTCGGTGATCGGTACAGCAGGTCATTATTCCGGTCGAGGATCTGGATAAAATGACGCCGCGGGGAAAGGAGTGTGTGTTGGTAGATCTGGTTCCAGATCCGGTCGATTTCGGCTTCTTCCTGCTCGATCTGGGTTTCCTGGCCCGCCGCCTGTTTTCGCAACTGTTGCAATTCTTTGACGGCAGAACGTTTCAGCCGGATTTTTCGGGCTCTGGGTTCGATAAATTCGTTCACCCATTTTACCTCCGTGCGGAGCGAGCGGTCGAGATTATCCGAGAGAACGGACTGGGTATAGAAGTATGCGCTCACCCCAAAAGCGAGGAGGATTGCTGCCAGCCACGATGTGTGCCACAGCGCCAGTTTCGTCCTGACAGATCGGATGAATTTCACGCCCGACCTCTTCCGGGTGGTTCTTCTGTGAAAATATATCCCTTTCCGCGCACTGTGCGCAGAAGTTTCAAAGAGGACGTATCAATCTTTTTTCTCAGATGATTCACATACACATCGATGATGTTCGTACCCGGATCAAAATCATAGCCCCACACCTGGCGGGCAAGCTCCTGACGCGTGAAGATGATATTCGGATTCCGCATCAGAAAATCGAGGAGAGCATATTCCCGGCTCGTCAAGTCGATCGGGTTCCCATTGCGGAGGGCTTTGTGGCGGACGGTGTCAAGTTGAAGATCGGCAACCTGAAGAATCGTTACGCTGCGGATATTCCTTCGAAGGAGGGATCTGGTGCGGGCGAGCAGCTCATTGAAAGCGAAGGGTTTTGTCAGGTAGTCATCCGCCCCGCCGTCAAGCCCTTCAACAATGTCCTCGGTACCACTTCGGGCAGTGAGCATAAGAACTGGCGTGTCCACCCCCTTGCTGCGGATAGTTTTGAGAATATCAAATCCATTTCTTCCGGGGAGGAGCACATCGAGGATAATGAGATCGAAGTTGGAGTTGAGCGCCTCGCTTTCCCCCTTCCTCCCGTCGGTAACAACAGTCACCCGGAATTGCTCTCCCTCCAATCCCTTCTGAATAAAGCGAGCGACCTTTTCTTCGTCTTCAACCAGCAAGATGTGCATGAGCGCCTTTTTATCTTCTGCCTCTAAAAATACCGGATATTCGACAGATGTGCAATGCGGGGCGACAGCAACGTTGTTTGGACTCTCGGGATTTTTTGGGTATATTTTTGCAAATGAAACGACTCTCTCTTCCTTTCCTGTTTTTTCTCCTCCTGTCCCAGGGGTGTATCCAGCAAATCGCCATCCGCACCATGGCCGATATCATGGACTACGGATTCGATGCCTATTATCAGGAAACGGATCTGATGTTTGCCCGAGAGGGGATGGCGGGAAACATGAAACTCCTGGAGGCATTGATTCAGGGTGATCCCTCAAACAGGCAATTGCTTCTCCTCGCATCGCAGGGTTACAGTGCCTACGCGCTGGCTTTTGCCGAGGACGACAGTGTGGAAAGGGCCAGGGTGTTCTATCTGCGCGGTCGTGATTACGGACTTAGGGTTTTAAGAGAGCATCAAGCGTTGGCAGCGTCGATCGGAGCAGATCTTCAGACATTTGAGCGTGCCCTGCATGCCCTTCCGAATGATGAAATTCCGGCCGTCTTCTGGACCGCGTTTGCCTGGGGCGGGTATATCAACATTTCGAGAACGGACCTTGATGCCTTTGCAGACGTCCCCAAGGTTATTGCCATGATGAAATTCGTTGCTGAGCGCGACCCGGGATATTATTATGGCGGAGCGTTTCTTTTCCTCGGTGCCATTGAGGGAACCACGCCGGCGATGCTTGGGGGGAAACCAGAGCGTTCCAAGGAACATTTTGAAAAGGCGCTGGCTTTAAGCGAGGGCAAGTTTCTGTTGACCTATACCTATTACGCAAGTACATATGCGGTTCAGGTGCAGGATCAGGAGTTGTTCGAGAAATGTCTGAAGATCGTCGAAGATGCGACGCTGGATATTCTTCCTGAAGCCCGGCTTCCCAATGCCGTAGCGAAGAACAAGGCAAGGATTCTCCGTCGGAGGATGGGAGAGTTTTTTTAAAGCGATGAAAGGTAAAAAAGTGATGGTTCGACAGGTTTTCGACCCTGACGGTCTCTGACCCGAAGAGCTCACCATCTGCCGTACGCCTGCTTTTCGAAGCGCCCAAAGGTAAATGATGAAACGCCCGTGAATGAGAAAGGTGAAAAGTGGAATGAACACGATTAGCGGATTTCTGATGGCATTGGCGTTTGTTGCGGCTAGTAACGCGCACGCCCAGCAGCACATCATCAAGTTTGCGACCTTGGCCCCCGAAGGTACGGCATGGATGAATGTCATGAAGGAGCTCGATGAGGTGGTTCGCAAGGAAAGCGGTGGCCGGGTGGGGTTTCGGATCTATCCTGGCGGCGTTCAGGGCGATGAAAAGGTCGTCTTGAGGAAAATCCGATCGGGTCAATTGCACGCGGGCGGGTTTACCGGCGTAGCCATGGGCGAGATTGCCTCGAAGGTGAGGATTCTTGATTCACCTTTCCTCTTCCAAAGCTATGAGGAAGTCGATCATATTTATGAGCTCTTCGATGAAGAATTCCGTGCCGCGTTTCTTGAGGGGGGATATGTCCTCCTTGGGTGGGCCGAGGTGGGATTTGTGTACGTTTTTACAAACACCCCCATTGAGTCACCCCAGGATCTGAAGAGACTGAAAATGTGGTCGTGGGATGGCGATCCGATAGCAGAAGCGCTTCTCAAGGAACTCGGAGTCAGCCCCATTCCGCTCGGAATGCCAGATGTGATGACATCGTTACAAACGGGGCTCATCGACGCGTTTTACGGTCCGCCTCTCGCGACGCTTATGCTGCAATGGTATACCAGGGCAAAATTCATGGTGGATGTCCGGTTGGCGGACGCGGCAGGAGCCGTTTTGATTGCCAAAAAACAATTTGACGCCCTCCCTGCAGATGTGCAGAAGATTCTTCTGGAAAACGGAAAGAAACACTTACGCCGGCTGACGCTTATCAGCCGTGAACAGAATGCAGAATCAATCCATGAGATGACCAAGCGGGGTCTCTCGCTTATCAAAGCGAGGCCGGAAGACTATGGGTATTATGTGAAAGTCTGCGCAGACGTTCGGCGGAAACTTGTCGGCGACATCTACCCGGCCGAGTTTCTTCAGCGTGTGGAAACCTCTATCGAGACATTTCGTAAATCCAACCGCAAGCCGTCTCAATGAAATTGCTCCAACGAGTCGACGAGTTGATCGGCCGAGGGGAGGGAGCGCTGCTCATTGTCCTCCTCTCGATCATGGTCGTTCTTTCGTTTGCTCAGGTGGTCCTCCGCAATCTTTTCTCAGAATCCTTGTTGTGGGGCGAGATTTTCTTAAGGCATATGGTGTTGTGGATAGGGTTTCTTGGTGCGGCGCGGGCAACCGGCGAGGGACGGCATATCACGATTGACGCGTTCACGCGTTTTCTTTCCCCCCGGATGAAGCTTGTAGCGAGGATCCTGACAAATGCCTTCGCTGTCACGATCTGTTTTTTCCTCATGAAGGCTTCCCTCAAATTCCTCGCCGATGAGGTGGAGTCCGGCAGCACGCTGCATGGTGATGTGCCTTCCTGGTATTCTCAGATCATCATTCCGGTCGGTTTTGCTCTGATCATCATCCATTTCCTCGTCCGGATTGCACGAGGGGTGCACTCTTTCCGTACCGGGGCGATCGAGAAATGAACACTTGGTTCATTGTCGCCGCGGTTGTTGTCCTCGCATTTCTAGGTGCGCCGCTCTTTACCCTCATCGGCGGAATCGCATTGTATGCGTTTGACAGTCAGGGGATCGATACTTCCTCGGTGATCATCGACCTGTATCGGATTGCCGAAACACCCACCTTAATTGCCATTCCGTTGTTCACCTTTGCAGGGTATTTACTTGCGGAAAGCAAGTCACCCCAGAGGCTTGTTGCCTTGGCTCGTGCCGTGTTCGGATGGATTCCCGGGGGTCTTGCGATCGTGGTTCTGGTGACCTGCGCCTTTTTCACGGCATTCACAGGGGCGTCTGGGGTCACTATTGTCGCCCTGGGTGGCATCCTGTATCCCCTCTTGATCAAGGAATCATACCCCGAACAATTTTCCCTGGGATTAGTGACCTCCTCCGGCAGCATCGGGCTCCTCTTTCCGCCCAGCCTGCCGATCATCATGTACGGCATTATCGCCGAAGTGAGCATCGATCAGATGTTTGTTGCGGGAATCATTCCGGGATTCCTGTTGGTTGGCCTTATCGCCCTCTACAGCGTGAGAGTCGGCGTCAGATCCCGAGTGCCGACCATTCCGTTTTCATGGACCAATCTCCGGGCAGCCGTAAAAGGGGCGGCGTGGGAGATTCCGCTTCCGTTCATCATTGTGGGGGGCATTTACGGCGGTGCATTTACGGCTACTGAGGCATCCGCGGTGACGGCTTTTTATGTTCTTGTCGTCGTCGCATTCATCTACCGTGACATGAATCTTACAAAAGACGTTCCACGCGTGATGAAGGAGAGCATGGTACTTGTGGGAGCCATCCTTGCGATTCTGGGCACGGCACTTGGTTTGACCAACTATCTCATTGATGAGCAGGTACCCCAGCAGTTATTTGAGTTCGTGCAATCCAACGTCGAAAGCCGATTCGCATTTCTGTTGATTCTTAACCTCTTTCTCCTCATCGTGGGCATGATGATGGATATTTTTTCCGCCATCATTGTTGTCGTGCCGTTGATTCTTCCGATCGCCCGTGCCTTCAACATTGATCCGTTGCATCTCGGCATTATTTTTCTTACCAATTTAGAGATAGGATATCTGACGCCGCCGGTGGGTTTGAATCTGTTCCTTTCGGGGCTTCGATTCGAAAAGCCGATCCTCGAAATTGCCCGCTCGGTGCTCGTGTTTATTGCCTTAATGCTTTCGGCGTTGCTGGTTATTACCTACCTCCCGGAGCTGAGTTTGTGGCTTGTCCAGCTCTTCGGGACACGATAACAGGATGTGAACTCACCGTTGTTTCGAACCATGAAGGAGTGCGTATGATCCCAAAGTCTGTTCTTGAAGGGCTGCGACAGCAGGTCCAAAAGGAATTATATTCCGCCTATTATTATCTCTCCATGTCGGCCCACTTTGTTTCCGTCAATCTGCCGGGATTTGCCCATTGGACCAGGAAGCAATTTGAGGAGGAAACATCGCATGGAATGAAGATTTATGACTTCATTCATGAACGGGGAGGTCGGGTGACCCTTGAGGCCATCGACAAGCCTCCGGGAGAGTTCAAAACGCCGTTTGACGTGATGACCAAGGTGCTTGAGCATGAACGGAGTGTGACCGTATCTATCAATGCGCTGTATGAGCTTGCGTTGAAGGAAAAAGACTACCCCACGCAGATCATGCTGGAGTGGTTCATCAAGGAGCAGGTTGAAGAAGAACGCAGTGCCGAAGATGTTATCAATATGCTGAAGATGATCGGAGATGCGCCCGCAGGACTTCTCATGCTGGATCGTCAGCTGGCGTCGCGGGGGAGTTAGCAGGGAGTTGATCGACGAACAAAAAGCCCGGCGTGAAGCCGGGCTTTTTGTGGTTTTAGGGGCTATTTCCGTTTTTGCCGTGCCAGGACCTTCACACCTTCTCCGGGGGAGTCCCCCCCATAATGACCGCAACAGGCCTGAGCGAATCAACATTCTCAAAGACGATCTTGATCGTGGCCATGATCGGTACAGCCAAG
>JBBEEC010000025.1:0-36419 GCA_040880975.1 Bacteroidota bacterium
ATGCTGAAGATGTTCTGCGGTTCTCGCAATTCGGATTTGGAATTGGCTCCACTTCCATGGCTCTGGGTGGTGCATCAGCCGCGTCTGTAAACGACTATTCAGCGCTGTTCTGGAACCCGGCGGCACTGGCCCAGTTGCGGAATTATGAATTCTCGGCTGGCGTTTCTTACCTCGGATACGATAACACAACAAGGTTCATGGGAACGAGGACCGAGGGCTCGAACAGCAGGCTGAATCTCAACAGCCTCGGGTTTGTCTATCCTGTTCCCACCGTTCAAGGCAGCCTGACGTTTGCCTTCGGATTCAACCGGGTTTCTAATTATAGCAGTATTGCTGAATACTCGGGGTTCAATGCTGCGAGTTCCATCGTTCCGTCGCTTATCCCTGATGTTGACCTTTCCACGTTGTCTCAGGCTGAAGAAGACGAACTCCTTGCCAACAACATCCCGTATCAGATCTACCTCGCCGACATTTCGAGTAACCGGCTGGTCACCCCGGTCACCGGCGATGTGCAGCAATCGGCTACAGTCAGGGAAGGCGGGGGTGCAAATCATTGGTCGTTCGGGGGCGCCATTGATGTTGCCAAAGATTTTTCCCTCGGCGCATCGGTCAACATTGTTTCCGGCTCCTATCGGTATGACCGGGAATATGTCGAGGAAGATGTGATGAACAACTATCAGCGGGCACCGGCAGACACGCTGGGGCTCTTCGACAGGTTTTCCCTTCTCAGCACGATCAACAGCAATCTGAACGGCGTCAATGCGGTGTTCGGACTCCATTACAGAAAACAGGGAAAATACAAAGTGGGATTTACCGTTCGGACCCCGACCTATTATACGATCGAAGAAACGTTCAGCGATGAGGCCCGGAGCCGATTTGATCCGAACATCAACGGCACCGTCGACCAGTTCGATATTGCATTCGACGGGAAAACGGAATACAAGATTGTAACGCCATTCGTCGTTACTGCAGGCGGTGCGGTCTATTTCCGGGATTGGTTGATGGTGGCGGGTGATATCGAATACACGGACTGGCGGACCATGAGTTTTTCGACCTCCTTGAGCGAACTCGAGGCCGAGAACCGGCTGATTCAGAATATCTATAGGGCGACCTTGAACCTCCGCGGCGGCATTGAGGTCACGTTATGGGACCTGGGCGTGAAACTCAGAGGCGGGTTCTCGCTCACACCATCTCCTTATGAGGGCGATCCCACTGATTTCGACCAGCAACATTACACTGCCGGAGCCGGATTTCGCCTGGAGGAGAACTTGTGGCTGAATGCCTCATATGCGTTCGGGAATTGGAAAAATTTTCGCGACAACTATACGTACAACGGCACGGCTCCCTCCAGAACAGACGAGCATATCAAAACCCACACACTCGGACTTACACTGTCGCTTCAGTTCTAACCGTCGCTCCCGGAATACTGCGGGAGCGATGACCCTCCTTGAATCAGCATCCAAGTTTTGCTACATTGTCGCTGTTGTCCAGCGTGACACACCTGCATGCAGAAACGAACCCGCATTCTTATCGGTATAAGCTTTTCGATCATCACCATCCTCGTTGCCCTTCTTTTCCTTGCTCACCACCTGGCCACGCGGTCGTTCCCAAAAACTGACGGTTCTGTGTCGGTTCGGGGGCTTCAGGCCCGGGTGAACATTTACCGCGACCCATTTGGTGTCCCCCACATATTTGCTGACTCGCCCCTTGATGCATGGTTTGGGGCAGGATTTGTTCAGGCCCAGGACCGCCTGTGGCAAATGGAGCTCATCCGCCGGGCCGGACTCGGACGGCTGTCCGAAGTGCTCGGCCCAGCGGCCCTGAATACCGACCGCCTTTTTCGAACGCTCGGGTTGCGTCGTCTTGCAGAGGAAACCGCCCGGGCGCTTGATGCCGAAACACGCGCGGCTCTCGAGGCCTATGCGCTTGGAGTTAATGAGTGCAGATTAGGTCAGAAAGGAGCTTACGCTGCAGAGTTCGATATGCTGGGTTTCGAGCCCGAACCGTGGACGGTTGAACATTCCCTGATCCTGGCCAAACTCATGGCGTGGGAACTCAATACTTCACGTTGGGTCGACATCACCTATGGGCTTCTCGTACAGAGACTCGGGGAACAGCGAGCCCGGGAGTTGTATCCCGATTGGCCGGCGAATGCTCCCATGATTATACCAACCGAGTTTCCGTCGAAAGATGCCGCCCAATTGGCCCTGCCGCTGCTTGAGGCCGATGCATCGTTTCGTGCTTTGCTGGGACTCTCTGATTTCGGCTCCGGCAGCAACGCATGGGTTGTGGGCCCATCAAAGTCTGTCACCGGGAATGCCGTTCTGGCCAACGATCCTCATCTGATATTGACCACGCCGGGCCGGTGGTACGAAATGCACTTGTCTGCTCCCGACCTCGAGGTGAGCGGGGCTTCCATCCCGGGAATTCCTTTTATTGTCATTGGCCGCAACAAGCATATTGCCTGGGGGATTACCAATGCGATGTTCGATGATACCGACTATTACGTGGAGGAGGTGGACTCACTGGAATATCCGACCCGCTATAAACTTGACAACGCCTGGCTCCCGATGGGGCAATTCGTCGATACCATCCTCGTCAAGGACGGAGTTCCCGTCATTCTGACAAGTTATCACACGCACCGAGGTCCGATCGTCAACAGAATGGAGCATTCGGCAGAGCGTTCCTCCCGATTGCTGTCTATGCGATGGGTCGCGAATGCAGTGACACATGAGGCCAGAGCGGTCATGAATATCAATCGTGCCGCGAACTGGAAGGAATTCAAGGAATCACTCCGCGATTTCGGAGCTCCGGGGCAAAATTTCATGTACGCCGATGTTAACGGAAATATCGGATATGTCGCCGGCGGAAGAATTCCGCGTCGACCCGTGCAGGGATTTGCTTCGCCTTATCCGGGGTGGATTTCCACATACGATTGGAATGGTTACGTCCCGTTCGAGCAGAATCCTTCGCTGTTCAATCCGCCGGAAGGGTTTATCGCCTCCGCCAATAACAAGGCGATCTCCTCTACTTATCCTTATTACGTGTCGAACAACTGGGAGCCCGACTGGCGCGCCACCCGGATTGGCGAATTGCTTGCTCTTGAAGGAAAGCTGACCCTGGAAGACCATCAGCGCATTCAGCTTGACCTTGTTTCCCCACAGGCCCGGCTTCTTGTTCCGCATATCCTGAAAGCATACGAAGGCAGGGAACCTCAACAGGATGACCTCCGCACAGCCTTGAATTACTTCCGAAATTGGAACTTCCAGATGAGGGAAGATGATGTTGCGACAACCATCTTTGAGTCGTTTCTTGTCAGGGCCGTTCATAACACGTTTTTCGATGAGCTCGGCCCTTCCCTCAGCAGCCTCTACGATACCCTGGCGGCGAAACCCTTGATCGCCCTCACGGAGCTGCTGCAAAAAGACTCTTCAGCCTGGTTTGACGACATAAGGACGGAATACGGCGAGACAAAAGACGATATCATCAGAATGAGCCTCGAAGAAGGCATCCGGGTCTTAAAACAGTGGTTGGGGGGTGAACCCAAGGAGTGGCGTTGGGGCGAGGTTCATCAGGTGGAGTTTGGTCATGTGTTCGGCGAAAACCCCCTGCTTCGCTCGCTGTTCAACGTCGGACCGTTTCCGGTGGGAGGGTCCCATTCCACCGTTTGGAAGGGGGACTTTCGGATCCGTAAACCGTTCAAGAACTACCTGGGGCCATCGCTGCGGATCATTGTCGACCTGGCAGATGAAAACAATACAAGGACTGTTATTCCGCCCGGGCAGTCAGGACATATTTACCATCGAGACTACAGCAGTCAAATCCCCTTATGGCGCAATGGGGCCTACAAACGTCAGACAATGGATCGAAATGCGCTTGAGCGCATGGATATTCCATTGCTCATTCTATGGCCGTCAAACTAGAAGTATCGGATCGGCTCGGAACCATTCTGCGGAAAACCGAGTCCGTATGCGTTCTTACCGGGGCGGGAGTCTCTGCCGAAAGCGGCGTCCCGACGTTTCGGGGTGATGACGGCCTCTGGAAAAAATTCAGGCCGGAAGAACTAGCGAACTTCGGTAGCTTTATGAAAAATCCGGACCTCGTTTGGGAATGGTATTTATACCGCCGCCGGCTTATCAACGAGGTTCGCCCGAATGCCGGCCACAGCGCCCTTGCCCAAATGCAGGATATCGTGCAGGATTTCACGCTGGTCACTCAGAATGTGGACAATCTCCATGCAAGGGCGGGGAGCAGGAATGTCGTTGAACTGCATGGTAATATCATGCGGAGTTATTGCCTTGAATGCGGATTGTTCGCCGGGGAAGGCACGCAGAAGCCGCTGATCGGAGTACCGCGCTGCGAGCACTGCGGCGGAATGCTGCGGCCGGATGTCGTGTGGTTTGGCGAGTTATTGCCCCAGGGAGCCTTTCAGAAAGCCGTTGAGGCGGCCCAGAGATGTGATTTATTTCTTCTGGTCGGCACGTCCGGCATCGTCTATCCCGCGGCCTCAATTCCCGGGATCGCCCGCGAGGCGGGAGCGTTTGTCGTTGAAATCAATCCGGAATACACCGACCTTTCACCAGGCATGAGTGAGACATTGCTCGGACCATCGGGCGCGATACTTCCCGATCTCCTCTCCATCATGAAGGAGTACCATGATCATCAACAAAATTAAGCTCTTTGGGAATACAAAAATTGTGTGCACGATCGGGCCCGCTTCGGAGAGCGTCTCCCGCCTGGCGGAACTCATTGGCGCCGGAATGGACGTGGCGAGGTTGAATTTTTCCCACGGGAGCCATTCTGAGCATCTGAAGGTTCTTCGCAACATCCGGGAAGCTGGTGCAAAAACAGGCGAGGCAATCACCATCCTGCAGGACCTGAGCGGGCCAAAGATACGAACCGGCATTGTGAAAAATCATGAAGTGGAGTTGAAGGAGGGGCAGGATTTTACTTTCACGGTGGATGAAATCATTGGTGACGGAAAACGCGTGTCGACGACCTATAAAACTCTTCCCAAGGACGTTCAGAAGGGCGACACGATCCTTGTGGATGACGGGAAGATCAAAATGGTCGTCAAGAGCAAGACCAGGACCGATGTACGATGCGAAGTCCTGAATGGCGGTGCTTTGAAGGACAAAAAGGGGATGAACCTCCCCGGGGTTCGGGTCAGCATTTCTTCGCTGACAGAAAAAGACCGGGCTGATTTGAAATTCGGCCTTAAGAACGACGTTGACTATGTGGCCCTCTCGTTCGTTCGGAAAGCAGAGGACATCAGGGAGTTGCGTTCAACGATCATCAGGGAAGGTAAAAAGGGGATCAAGGTCCCAATCGTAGCCAAGATCGAGAAGCCGGAAGCCATAGAGAACATTGATTCGATCATCGCAGAAGCCGACGTGATCATGGTCGCCCGCGGTGATCTTGGGGTCGAGCTGCCTCCGGAGGAAGTTCCGCTCGTTCAGAAAATGATCGTCCGGAAGTGCAACGAGGCGGGAAAGCCGGTCATCATCGCGACGCAAATGCTGGAGTCGATGATTGAGAATCCCCGGCCCACGCGGGCCGAGGCGAACGATGTCGCAAACGCGGTGCTCGACGGCACCGATGCCGTGATGCTCAGCGCGGAAACTTCCGTTGGAGCCTATCCGGTCGAGGCAGTTCATACGATGGACAGGATCATTCGGAGGGCTGAGATGGCGGAACTCGACAAACCTGGGACTGGGCTGGAGATCAGAAACGACGACATGTTCGATGCGGTAGCCAGGGCCGCGGCCGTGCTTGCGCGTCAAATGAACGCGCGGGCCATTGTCCCGATCACGCATTCAGGATCCACGGCCGTGCGCATCAGCAAATATCGGCCGTCAGCCCCGATCCTTGCCATCACGGGGAGAGAGCGCATCCTTCGTCGGTTGAACCTGGTGTGGGGTGTCCGCGGAATGATCCTCCCGCAACTGGATGTGGATTCCGACACGGCTTTTCAACACATCGAGGAGGAACTCGTTAAACGCGGGTTTGTGGAAAAGGGGGACTACGTCGTGTTTACGGCTGGAATACCTTTGATGTCGAAGGGAACAACAAACACCATCAAAGTGGAGCGGGTAGGACACTGATACTCACTGAAAGAACCGCATCATTTTCCCAACCCCTGGGTATCTGTGAGTATCCGCGGGTATCTGCGTCAGTCTTTTTTTGCCCCCTGTGCGATCCAATCATAGATTACCCGAGCTTCATCCTCAGTCAATTTACGCCTGTTCCGCGGCATTTGTTTTCCAAACGGGGGATCGGCGAGAAGCTTGAGATAGAGATTGCTGCTTTTCGGTTTCCCGTCAATCACCGTGTCCCCCTCGTTGCCGCCTTTCATGAGTAACTCGTAGTTGTCCATCGCCAGTCCGCTGGGGTTTTCGTTCTCTTCGAGGTGACAGGGGAGACAGTACTTTTTGATGATCGGTGACACGTTCTTTGTATAGGTCAGGCTCTTATCCTGCGAATGTGCTTCCGAAGCGACGAGCGCCATGGTAAACACAAGGAAAGACGGGATACGAAAGCGGGTCATGAATTCTCCTCGGTTGGTCAGAGATAGAGGTGCAGCATCACGATGAACTGATCGTTGGAAACATCGGTTGGTTGTTCCTTCCGAATGACATACAGGGGCCTGAGTTCCACCCCGCTGATCGGGTAAAGCTCGAGGCCTATGACGATTCGTGATTCTGTTCCCGTGGTGTACTTCGTGTCGTGGTCAAAAAATTCATACCCGACCTTCGCATCAACACCCTGCATGAGAAGGTAGTTCGCCTCGACATAGAGGATATTGGAGTAGGTTTTGATCTTCGTGGCGTTGGAGAAGTCCCGTCGTTGTATGAACTCGCCGAGGACCGTAAGGTTGCCTCCAAGGGAGGCAATCCCATGGACCCCCAGATAGGTGCGGACGCCGGCCGGCGTCGCGTTGTTGTAGTACGACCCGCCTCCCCGCAGGTTCACACCGCTGACGGCGATACGCGCTTCCCCCCTCGCCAACAGCGATTTCAAGGAATTATCATCACGATCCCCCGCAGCGCCGTTCATGACACCGAGCGTGAAGTCAAACATGCCCGGTGAAAATCCAACCTCGACCCCGGCGTCATGCCCTCCGCCAAACGCAAACAAAGTCTTGTCACGCGTAAAGATGTTGTGATCATCCATCCGAATTCCGAAATTCGGAATGAACCATCCCGCTTTGATGTACCCGTCCATCGGAAGGATGCCTGCGAGACCAAAGGCTTCAACGCGCGAGCCGTTACCGCGGTTCAGATAGATAGATGTTTTTTTGGCAATCCGGGCACTGAAATAAAGGTCCGACTGCATTTGAAAGAAGGAATTGCGGGAAGTGGTCGGCGAGGTTTGCTGGTAGAAATAGAGCATACGGAAATTTGCTCCCACGGAGACCACCTCGCTGAGTTGCGTGGAGAATTCTTCGAGGGAATAGTCTTCCTGCCATGTCGGGATCGGCAGGTCTTCCTGGCCATAGGATGTTCCGAAGGCATTGCGAAGCCCGCCCCCCGTCGGGTTCACATGACAGCTCTTGCACGAAAGGTTCATGCGGCTCGCAAATTTTGGGAGGGCCGATGCAGAAGAACCAACCAGAAAAAGGGTCAGAAGGGCCAAAAGTTTAGACATAAACTTGTTCCTCAATTGATGAAGTAGGTCTGTCCAATGAAAGTGTTCGCGAGTGAATATAAGAGAAAATGCCCGTATGTTTCAACCTTCAATCATCAAAACGAATCGCATGAACTCCCTGCTCACACATCTCGAGTGTAGTGTCTGTGGTGACAGACACTCGCCGCACAAATTGCAGTCGGTGTGCCGAACCTGCGGAAAGGCCCTCTGCGCCCGTTACGATCTGGTCAAAGGTAAACAAATGGTTTCCCGTGAATGGTTCCAATCTGCTTCTTCGACATTCTGGAACTATGCCCCATTCCTTCCTGTCGAAAAAACAGAAAATGTGGTTTCACTCGGTGAGCCCATGACCCCAGTGCTGCGGCTCACGTCGATGGAGAAAACACTGGGGCTTTCAGCAGTTTTCATCAAGGACGAGAGCCGCCTGCCGACAGGATCGTTCAAAGCACGAGGCCTGGCATTGGCCGTTTCCAAGGCGAAAGAACTCGGGGTATCCACGTTGTGCATTCCTTCGGCCGGGAATGCTGCCGGAGCCCTCGCTGCGTACGCAGCGCGCGGCGGCCTGAACGCACAGATTTTCATTCCGAACGATACCCCGGAAATCAATATTGCAGAGTGCAAGGCAAGCGGAGCGAATGTCGTGCTCGTGAGCGGCACGATTGCAGACGCCGCAAAGGCCATGAATCAGGAAAAGAAGGATCATCCGGATTGGTTTGACGTGTCGACCTTGAAAGAGCCGTACCGGCTGGAAGGCAAAAAAACCATGGGGTATGAGCTTGCGGTGCAATTCGAGTGGCAGCTTCCCGATGTTATTGTGTACCCGGCGGGCGGAGGGACGGGCCTCATTGGAATGTGGAAAGCATTCGGAGAGTTGGAAACATTGGGGCTGATCGGCAAAGAGAGGCCCCGGATGATCGCTGTGCAGAGTGATGGTTGTGCGCCGATTGTCAAAGCATTCGAGCAAAGGCAGCCGGAGTCTCAGGCCTGGCCCAACGCGCGAACGATCGCTTCCGGCCTGCGCGTTCCCAAAGCATTTGCTGACTACATGATCCTCGATGCGATCTACTCGAGCAACGGGCACGCAATTGCCGTGAAGGATGAAGAAATTCTTCAAGCGGTAGCGACGGTGGCCCGCGGGGAAGGGCTCTATTGCTGTCCCGAAGGTGCCGCTACGGTTGTGGCTCTCAAGAAGATGTCTCAACGCGGCCTGGTGAAACAGAATGAGACTGTCCTACTCTTCAATACAGCAGCCGGAAATAAGTATCCGGAACTCATCATGGCACAACGATAGAGGGTTCTTATGAAGCTCACAATGAAATATATCCTGCCCGTCATTACAGCGGTATTCATAGCGTCCGCCCAGCCGCCGGGGAAAAACCCCCGCGTTGAGTCGCTTGTCAGAGAGGTATCCTCTGCGAACCTCAAGTCAATCGTGGAGCGTCTCACGGGGTTCGGTACACGCCACACTCTTTCGGATACGATGAGTGCGAATCGCGGCATCGGGGCTGCCCGCCGGTGGATCGCTTCAGAATTCAATCGTTATGCAAGGACAAGTGGCGGACGAATGACGGTTGGATTCCATGAAACCCTGGTGCCTCCCTCAGGCAGGGTTTCCACGCCGACTTCGGTCGTGAATGTTGTGGCCACCCTTCGATCGCGGGCTTTTCCCGATCGGATTCTGGTGATCGGAGGCCACTATGACACACGCGCCGGAAACCCGATGGACTCAACGAGCGATGCCCCCGGAGCCAATGACGATGGAAGCGGTACCGCAGTGGTGATGGAACTGGCCCGCATCATGGCGCCGCACGAATTTGATGCCACGGTGGTCTTCATTGCGTTTGCGGGTGAAGAACAGGGGCTGTTGGGGGCGGCCGCATGGGCTGAGACGGCCCGGCAAAACGAATGGAACGTCGAAGCAATGCTCAACAACGATATCGTTGGAAATTCGTTGGGTGGAGACGGAGTTTCGGAGAGCAGGTATGTGCGATTGTTCTCAGAGGCCTTTAGTCCGCTGGACACGGGCTCAGTCTTCCGATCGCGTAATAGCCTTGGTCTCGAAAATGACGGCCCTTCACGAGCTCTTGCACGATGGATCGATGAGACCGCGGCTTTGTACGTCCCGTCGTTTGATGTGAAGATGATAAACAGAAGAGACAGGTTCCTGCGCGGAGGGGACCATTCTGCCTTTCACATGCAGGGATACCCCGCTGTGCGCTTCAGCGTCGCGCGGGAGAATTACGATTGGCAGCACCAGGATGTCAGGATCGAAAACGGAAAGCAGTACGGGGACCTGGTACAATTTATGGACTTTGAATACTGTGCCAATGTCGCCCGCGTAAATCTGGCCGCCCTGGCCGGACTCGCCCTCGCGCCCGCTCCGCCCGCCGGCGTTGGAATCGTTACCTCGAACCTGGAATACAAAACGACTCTCCGATGGAATCGCGGAAAGGAACCGGATCTGGCTGGATATTTTGTACGGTATCGGGAAACAACATCATCGGTATGGCAACACCGGGAATTTGTCGATGATACGACGATGACGCTGAACGTACTGAAAGACGACTATGTGTTCGGTGTGCAGGCAGTGGACAGGGAGGGGAACGCCGGGCTGATCGTAACGCCGAGGCCCGTTCGTTGACAGGCTGAACTTACCAGGCGGGGGCTCTCGTAACCAGATCTGCGATCTTCATCGATTGAAACTTCAGTACTTCTCCCACCGTTTTCAACGCATATTTCCGTTGCAAATACGTCAAGTATCTGATGAGCAGATGAGCGGTGGCAAAGGCATCACCGGATGCCCTGTGTCGCTGGGGAATTGCGATATCCATGAATCGTGCAACGGGGCCGAGGGATTTGCTCGGAAGAAAGGGGAGGATCCGCCTCGTCAACTTGACCGTACACAAACGCTCATTGGTAAGTTCGAGGCCTCTTTCCCTTCGCGCAGTATGCGAGACAAACATCCAATCGAACGAAGCATTGTGCGCCGTGAAAACACCGTCTCCGAGGAATTCCCGGACATACGGAATAGCCTCACGGGCAGTAGGGGAGTTCTCTACCATCACATTATCGATGCCAGTCAGGTCGGTGATGAAGGCGGGAATCGTCATCAACGGATTCACGAGCGTGGAGAATTCATCTGTTATGAGCCCGCCATGTACCCGCATCATGGCGATTTCTGTAATCCGATCCTCAAGAGGGCTCATCCCTGTTGTTTCGACATCGACGACGATGAAGCTGGCTTCCTCAATCGGTTGTTCAAAATTCATGACGCTCTGGAAGTGATGTCCCGTTTTCCCTGAAGAAATTCTTCGGCGATGCACACATCTTCCTCGCTGCCGACAAACAGGGGTGTTCGTTGATGAAGTGATGCCGGTTTAACATCCAGGATCCGTGAAATCCCGTTGCTGGCGCGCCCGCCGGCCTGTTCCACAATGGACGCGACCGGATTGGCTTCATACATCAGGCGGAGTTTGCCGTCCGGGTTCCGGGTATCCCCCGGGTACATGAAAATTCCGCCGTAGAGCAGTGTTCGATGAACGTCCGCGACCATGGATCCGATGTATCGGCTCGAATAGGGGCGTTTGGTTGCTTTGTCTTCGTCCTGCAGGTATTTGACATATTTCTTCACGCCGTCATGCCACCAGCGATAGTTCCCTTCGTTGACACTGTAGATTTTCCCGCGCTGCGGAATCCTGATATTCTCGTGTGAGAGAAGAAACTCCCCGATGCTGGGGTCGAAGGTGAACCCGTGAGTCCCGTCGCCCGTGGTGTATACCAGCATCGTCGAAGATCCGTAGAGACAGTACCCTGCAGCAATTTGCTTGTATCCGGGCTGCAGACAGTCCTGCATTGTCCCCTTGCCGCTCGGAGTGATACGCCGGTAGATCGAAAAAATCGTGCCGATCGTGACGAGAGCGTCGATATTCGAGGATCCGTCGAGAGGATCGTAAAGGAGGACGTACTTGCCGGTGGGATACCCGTCGGGAATTTGGAGCACTTCTTCATTTTCTTCAGACGCCATGACGCATAAATGCCCGCCGTGATCCATCGCCCGGTAGATCACCTGATCCGCAAACACATCCAGTTTCTTGACTTCCTCGCCGTGAATGTTCGTCCTTCCCGCCAGGCCCAGAATATTCACAAGACCTGCTTTACTGACCTCACGCCAGATCACTTTGAAGGCAAGTGTCAGGTCACGCAGGAGGGCGGAAAAATCGCCGGTCGCTCCGGGATGCGCCCGCTCACCTTCGATGATGTGGCGCTCAATCGTGACGATTTTGCTTTGGCTCATTGGTATTTGGTGTCAGGCGAAGGGGAGAGCGGCGTTCATGAGCCAATATAAGCGAAAAAGGAGGGTTTGTCAACGCGGGGCAGAATGATTTTGTCAACCCGGTTTCAATTCTTGTTCCTTGTATTGGAGCTGATACAGTTTTCGATAGATGCCGTCGCGGGCGATGAGTTCCTGGTGTGATCCCATTTCCCGGATCTCACCTTTGTGCATGACCACGATCGTGTCGGCGCGTTGGATGGTGGACAAGCGGTGTGCGATGACGATCGAGGTGCGCCCGCGGAGAAGCTTGCGGATGGCTTGCTGAATGAGAATCTCGGCCTCAGTGTCAACACTCGAAGTAGCTTCATCAAGAACAAGGATCCTCGGATTGTGAGCGAGGGCTCTGGCAAAAGAAAGCAATTGTTTTTGCCCGACGGACAGTGTAGCGCCGCGTTCCTTGACCTCGGCCTCATAGTGGCCCGGCAGCTGTTCGATGAATGAGTGGGCTCCGACGATGCGCGCGGCTGCCTTAACGCGGTCCAACGGGATGTCGTCGTTTCCAAGATTGATATTCTCCCGGATGGTTCCGGAGAACAGAAATACATCCTGGAGAACGACCGCAATGTGTTTTCGAAGATTTTCAGGAGCGAACGAGCGGATATTCACACCGTCGACCAGAATTTCTCCCTTTTGAATTTCGTAGAAACGGCAAAGCAGGCTGATGATGGAGGTCTTGCCGGCCCCGGTGTGCCCGACAATTGCCACGGTCTGGCCCTGTTTGATCCGAAAAGAAACATCTTTGAGCACCCATTCCGGTGAGCCGGCCCCGTCCGTGGGGGCGTTATAGGCGAACCATACGTTACGAAACTCCACTTCTCCGCGGATGTCCTGGAGCGTGACGGCATCGGTGGGAGGCTGGATGAAACCCTTGTCATCAAGGAGCTGGAACACACGTTCCGATGAGGCCATCGCTGTTTGGAGGATATTGTATTTTTCGGAAAGGTCCCGAACAGGTCGCCAGAACATTTCGTTAAACTGTAAAAAAGCCATGACGGTACCGAGCGTGATGGTTCCTTCCAGGGCATTCAGGCCTGAGTACCACAGGATGAGTCCCACGGCGATCGCCCCGATAAGGTCCACGCCGGGATAAAACAGCGCATAATAGAATATCGATTTGATGTTGGCATCCCGATGCGCCGCGTTGATCGACGAGAACCTGTCGAAGGACTTTTTTTCGCGGTTGAAAATCTGATCCACAGCCATGCCGGTAATGTGCTCCTGCATGAATGAATTGATGCGCGCGATCTGCAAGCGAACCTGGCGATAGGCCTCGCGGGCCTTTTTCCGAAAAAGGAATGTTCCGTAAAACAACAGCGGCATGACGCTCAGAGAAACCAACGCGAGTTCCCAATTCATGGTAAACATGAAATAGAAGATGCCGACGATGGTGAAAACGTCGGTAAAGACCATGACGATGCCAGAAGAGAACATTTCGTTCAGGACCTCGATATCGTTCGTGACGCGTGTGATCAGTCGGCCGATGGGATTTCGGTCGTAAAAAGAAAGGGAGAGGCGCTGGAGATGACGAAACACCTCCATCCGCAGGTCGAAAATCGTTCTTTGTCCGATCCACTGTGTCAGGTAGGCGCTGAAGTACTGCACAACTCCGCGGAACATCAAAACGACGAAGAATAGCAGCACCGTTTGAAGGAGTCCCTCGGAATCCCCCAAAGCAATGTTCTGATCGACAGCGATCTTGGTGAAATAGGGGCGAATGGCTTCCGTCCCGCTGACAACGATGGCAAGAAGCACGCCAAGAGCGACATGCCTCCGGTAGGGACCCAGATACTTCAACAACCGCCTCATCAGGCGGGCGTCGTATGCTTTTCCAAGGACTTCTTCGTCGTGCATCAGAACAATAAAGGGTGAAGGCCCGACCGACCGAACGGCTGAGTTAAATTTGAACGGTCGCCCGCCCGACCGAACGCGATTGAAGCAAACGCGGTCGTTCGGGCGGGTTCGGGCGGGGTGAAGGATTGCCCTGCCCGCCCCCGCCAGACCCGCCCGCCTGTTCCGGCACGAAGAATGGTCGGGCGGGCCGCCGGCGGGCTGGCCGGCTGAAGTTTCTGGGGGGCGGGCCGGGGAGTCTGCCATAGGCGGACAAAGGGGTGAAAAGTTGTCACAGTGCTTCCAATTCTTTCTCGAGGAGCTGCTTCTCATGAAGGTCAGCGTAAATACCGCCCAGTTTCACGAGGTCGTCGTGATTCCCCCGTTCGACAATGGAGCCTTTATCCAGTACCACAATCAAATCGGCCTCTTTGACGGTGGAAATGCGGTGGCTGATGATGATGCTCGTCCGCCCCTTCATGTAGGCCCGCAGCCTTTTGAGTATTTCTTCCTCGGTGTAGGTGTCGACCGCCGACAGGGCGTCATCAAGGATCAAAATGGCGGGATGACGGATAACGGCACGGGCAATGCTGGTGCGTTGCTTTTGTCCGCCGGAAAGTGTTATTCCGCGTTCGCCAAGCATGGTTTCGTACATGCGGGGAAATTCATTTACGTCGTTCGAAATCTGTGAGATCAGCGCCGCTTCAAATAAGTTCTCCTCGCTGCCGCTTTCCAGGCCATAACGGATATTCTCGGAGATCGTATCGGAGAACAAGAACGTTTCCTGCGGTACATATCCGATGTGGGACCGGAGTACCGCCAGGGGAATGCTTTTGATGTCCTTGCCGTCGATAAGCAACGATCCCCCCGTCGTGTCATATAATCGGGGTATGAGATTCACGAGGGTGGATTTTCCGGATCCCGTGTATCCGACGATGGCCACGGTCATTCCCTTGCGGATATGCAGATCGATGGAACCCAGGGCCGGGCGATCGGCTCCCTTGTGAGTGAATGTCACATTCCGAAACTCAATTTCTCCTTCCATCGAGGCAACGGCGGAATCGGTTTGCTCTGTATCGCGCACTTCGGGTTCCGTGTCCATGATGGCCGCAAGCCGTCCCATGGATGCGGCACCTTGCTGGAGCAGATTGATAACCCAGCCAAAGGCGATGACGGGCCAGATCAGCATCACAAGGTAGGCGATGAATGCCGACAGCGTGCCGATGCTGAGCTCTCCGTCGATCACCTGCCGTCCGCCGAAATACAGCGTGATGAGCATCGAACAGCCGACAAGCAGGAACATCAGGGGCCACAGGATTGACTGGACGCGGGCGAGGACAAGATTCTTCTTTAGGTAGTCCCAGCTGAGCTCGTGAAAGCGGCCTGTTTCGTACACCTCGCGCACATAGGATTTTATTACGCGGATCCCCGAAAGATTTTCCTGTGCGCGGGTGGTAATTCGGGAGAATTGCTCCTGGCGTTCCAAAAATCGGTGATGAATGAGATTGCCGAGATAATACACGGCAAGCGAGACGAGGGGAAGCGGAATCAATGCAAGAAGGGTGAGCTGCCAGTCCTGCAGAAGCATCAGGGTCAGAACCATGGTGAATGTCATCAGGGTGTCGGAGGGATACATGATCCCCGGCCCGAGGACGTTCCGCACAGCGCCGATGTCATTTGTCGCCAGCGCCATGAGGTCGCCTGTGGGCTTGTTCTGATAAAACGAGTACGAGAGTTTCTGCAAATGCGCGAGGAGGTCGTTGCGGAGATCAAATTCAATGTGCCGCGACATCACGATCAGCGTTTGGCGGGTGAGGAAGGTGAAGAATCCGGCCGCGAGAGAGAATCCGACGATCAGAATGGCCAGCGTCAGCAGGTCGCCGCTCACATACTCGCGGGTTTCGATTCCCCGTTTGAGTTCATCGATGGCAGAACCCATGAAGAAAGGCTGAAATACGGTAAAAATGTTGCTCCCGATGACGGTACCGAGTCCCAGAAGAAGGGTTTTCTTGTAGCGGAAGATATATGGTTTAAGGCGGAGGAGAGATCTCAATTTAGTAAAGAGTGAAGGCCCGACCGACCGAACGGCTGAGTTAAATTTGAACGGTCGCCCGCCCGACCGAACGCGATTGAAGCAAGCGCGGTCGTTCGGGCAGGTTCGGGCGGGGTGAAGCCTAAACAGTAAAAGAGTATGGGCTCAAAGGTTAAGGCTCATAAAAACTGACGTACCGGACAAATCTATGATCCAATCATTTCAAACCGTGTATACGGATGCAGTGCCTTGGGGATAACCACTTTTCCTTCAGGTGTCTGGTAGTGCTCCAGGAGAGCCGCGACAACCCTCGGCAATGCGAGGCCCGATCCGTTCAGAGTATGAACAAACTCGGGCTTTGTTCCGTTCGCGGGTTTGAACCGGATATTCATCCGCCGGGCTTGGAACGCTTCAAAATTACTGCAAGAGGACACCTCCAACCACCGATTCTGTCCGGGCGCCCGCACCTCCAGGTCATATTTCTTGGTTTGCGTAAAACCCATGTCTCCGGTGCACATCAGAAGGACGCGGTAGGGAAGGCCGAGCAGTTGGAGCAGTCGTTCGGCATCCTGGCGCAGGGTTTCAAGTTCCTCATAGGAGGAATCCGGATGGACAAATTTTACAAGCTCGACTTTGTCGAATTGATGGATCCGATTGAGCCCCCGAACATCCTTGCCGTATGAGCCTGCTTCGCGCCGGAAACACGGCGTATACGCCGCGTACCGCAACGGAAGTTCTTTCTCACCCAGCATTTCGTCGCGGTGGAAATTCGTCACGGACACCTCGGCGGTCGGAATGAGATACAGGCCGTCGCGTTCCGCGATATACATCAGATCCTCCTTGTCGGGAATTTGCCCCGTGCCGCGGGCACTCTCTTCGTTCACGAGGATGGGGGGGGACATTTCGCGGTATCCCCTGCTGACGGCTTCGTCGAGAAAGAAATTGATCAGGGCCCGTTCGAGAGTGGCGCCCTTGCCGACATAGACAGGAAATCCGGCCCCGGTGATTTTCACTCCTCGCGTGAAGTCTACAATCCCAAGTTTCTCAGCGATCTCCCAATGCGGTTTGAGCGCAAAATCAACGTGTGGTGCTTCCCCCCAGGCGGAGATCTCCTTGTTATCGGCCGGAGTGTTTCCCATCGGGACCGACGGATGGGGAAGGTTGGGGACCGTCAGGAGCAGTGCGCCCAGCTGCTCATCGATCGTTCGAAGGTCGGTATCGATGGCATGGATCCGGGCCTTGACCGATTCCATTTCCCCGATCGCGTCATCGGCACTCTTGCCTTCCTTTTTCAGTTTGCCGATCTCCGCTGAAACATTGTTCCGACGCGCTTTCAGGCCTTCACCCTCTTGAATCAGAGCCCTGCGTTTCTCGTCCAGTGAGATGATCGTACCGAGATTCACCGTGAGACCCTTGGACTCGGCACCTTTTCTGACCAGGTCAAGATTTTCGCGTATGAACTTCAGGTCAATCATGCGGTTTCTCTTCTTTCAATTGAAAACAAGTTCGAACTTAACCATCAACGGCAAATGCGTCGGCGTACTTGTACCCAGGACCTGTGCAGCGACGGCCCTGAATCCCGGTCGTCCGGAAGTGAACAAGGCAAAATCAGAGCGCCGGGCGGGATCGTTTGCCGGAAACGTAAACCCAGATCCTGCTCCTGCACGCTCCCACGCATCATCCAGGATTTCCATGAGAGGAATGGCGATCTCATCGGCGGAAAGCTTGTCCGAGCTCCCCAGGAGCAGGATTGCACCAGCGGCGTTCAAACGAATCAGTCCCTTCAATTCGGCGATCTCTCCTTCGCCGGCATCACCACCGAGGTGCGTATTGATAACCCTGATTTCGTTTCCCCCGAAGTCCAGTAACAAGCGAAGGAGCCCGTTCTGTTTTCCGGGCGTGATGGCCGGATAGAGCGTGTTTCCCTCTTCCAGGATCGGATGACGGGTGAGAAATCCGTTCCCAAATCTCACAATACTGTCTGCCCTTGTTTCTCCGAAGGCATACGTCATTCCGGTCAGTTCAGACAGTGCCGTCAGAACATCAAATGTTTCTGATTGCACAACGCTTCGACGAATCCCCTGGACCGCGACAAGGTCCGGATTGACTTCCCGGATCATGTCCGCAAGACGGCGCGTGTTTGTTCGAACATCCGTGCTGTCATCGGACTGCACATTGACCGTGAGGACTCTGAACGTCGCCTGTCCTGCACCGTACCTTGACGAAGTGCATCCCGTGAACGCATGGGCCAGGATCAGCGCAGCGGCCGAAAAAACAAGATACTTCAAGCGAACAGCGAGTTGCTGATCCACAAGATGCCGATGCCAATGCTGGCCAGTCCTGCTGTGCCCTGAAGAGCGGGGAGGATTCTCTTCATCTGGGCAAAGCGTGAGAGCGAACCGAGAAGATAGGCAAAAGAACCCATCGCAATGGTCGTGCCTAGGCCAAACAGGAGCAAATAGACCGCAGCTGTGATCAGCGATTGACCCAGGGCCAGCGGAATGAGAACAAGAACCGACGCAGTGCCTGCCAACCCGTGTGCAGCGCCCACCATGAACATAGAGTGCCGGTGCCGATGATGCTCCTCGACTGTGTGAGAATGAAAATGGACGTGCTCAACGCCATCGTGCGTATGTCGGTGAATGTGCACTCTCTTTTTCCATAGAATGTCCGCGAGGACCCAGATTCCGATTGCGACCAGGAGGCCGCCGACAAGGCCCTCGGCGACGGATTCGATAAGGGGCGGAATGACAAAACGGAAGGCAACGGCTGCCAGTCCGAATAGAATGAGCATCGTCGAATGTCCGAATCCCCAGGCGATACCGAACGCTGCGGCCTTCCGCGGTTCCGGGTGCTTACTGGAAAACGCTGTTACCGCGGCAATATGATCGGGGTCGAACGCATGAAGCGTTCCGAGGATGAGTCCACTGAAGAGCGCCAACACGAGTTCCATTCTAGTTTTTCCCCGCTGTCTGCAATTCCTGCTTCAGCAGGGTCAATCCCTGCGTGATGTTGGAAGGTTTCAGGCTCAATTCTATCTCCGCTTTGAGAATGACAAAAGTGGTATCCACCGGCCTGGCGGCCTGTTGTTTCAGCTCCGAAGACCCGATCCGCTTGATGAGGGAAGCGTCGAGTCCGAATTGCTCGGCGATCCGTATGGCAAAATCGTAGCGACTGATCCTCTCACTGCCGCCGATGTGAAACAATCCGGATTTCTCCCATTCAGCGATCCTGATGATGCCCAGCGCAAGATCGCTCACATACGTTGGCGTGCTCACTTGGTCATCCACACAACGGATGGCTGTTCCTCCTTTGAGACTGTCGATCACCCACAATGCAAAGTTCCGCTTTACCTGAAGTCCGTGGCCGTACACCACGACTGTCCGTACAATGGCATGTTCGATTTCGGAGACCCGAACGGCGTTTTCTCCGGCAAGTTTTGTTTTGCCGTAATAATTGATGGGATTCGGTTTGTCTTCTTCCGCGTAGTTCCCGGACTTTCCGTCAAAGACATAATCGGTTGAAACGTGGACGATCCGTGCTCCGACTTTCCGGGCGCCTTCGATGAGGTGTTCCACGCCTCGAACATTTGCATTCCAGGCTTCTTCGCGGTGAGTCTCGCACCAGTCAACATTTGTAGCCCCGGCGGCGTTCAGGATCACGTCGGGCTGAAAACTTGAGATGAGGCTCTTGACATCTGATTTCCGTGTCAGATCGAGCTGTGTATAGTCAAACAGCCGGTCATCGAAGACGAACGAACGGTGGTGAGAGGTATTGAGAACCTCGTATTCCGTCCTTCCCCCAAGCATCAAGGCGATCCGCTGCCCCAGCAAGCCGTTGCTTCCACACACAAGAATTCGTTTCATCGCAGACTCTCTTCAAGAGCCGTTGATGCATCCGTCCCTTCGTCGCGGTATTTGATGATGACCGGCGTATAGATCGCAAGTTGGTGTTTTTTTGCAAACGCATGATTGATCGCACGGGATCCCTGCACAACCACGGCACCTTCGGGGATGACGAGAGGAAGTTCGGCAGTTTTTCGGTGTATTGTCTGCCGGACAAGGTCATAAACCGGGGTCGATCCGGTGAGGACAACACCGGCCCCCAGTACCACCCGGCGCTTGATCACTGCTCCCTCATAGACACCACAATTTCCCCCGATGAGTGCATCGTCCTCGATAATAACCGGTAGCGCCCCGATCGGTTCCAGCACACCGCCGATCTGCGCCCCGGCGCTGATATGAACGCGCCTGCCCACCTGGGCACAGGATCCTACAAGCGCATGCGAATCGATCATGGTTCCTTCGTCCAGGTACGCACCGGTGTTGATGTATGCCGGGGGCATAATGACAACGCTTTTGGCGACGAAAGCCCCATCCCGGATACTGGAACCCCCCGGAACGAGGCGAACCTGATGCTCCAGGGAAAGCTTCTTGAGCGGAAAAGTATTCTTGTCAAAATACTGGAAGTGCTCGTTGATCGAAACATCCGTCAGTTCACCAAGCCGAAAGCCGAGGAGAATTCCTTTTTTTACCCAATCGTTTACCACCCACCCCGAGGGCGAGTCCGCCGACCGATTTGCCGCACGTATCTCCCCGCCGTTCAAAAAAAACTTAAGCTCATGAAACGCCCTGATCGCTGCGGAGCGGTCGATTTGTTTCGAATCCTGATCGTAAAAGCTTTCTATGTGATCTCTCAGTGCCAAGGGGCTTTAAACGAGTTTGAGTGAACGAAGAATGGCCTTGAGTTTCTCGCGATTGGCGGACTGTATTTCCACGAGCGGAAGCCGGTAGGCCTCGTCAATATACCCCATCATCGCGAGCGCCGCCTTCACGGGAATCGGATTCGATTCCAGAAAATTGGCGTTCATGAGAGGAAGCAATCTGTTGTGCAATTCCAGCGCTTTGGCCCATTTGCCCTTCAGGCAGGCCCGAACCATGGTGGAAAACAGGTCGGGCACTTCGTTCGCAACGACCGAAATGCACCCGTCACCACCCAAGACCATCATCGGAAGCGTGAGGGCATCATCACCGGAAAGGAGTGAAAACCGCTTCGGTTTGTGCCGGGCGATCTCCATGATCTGCGCCATCGAGCCCGACGCTTCTTTGACGCCAACGACATAAGGAATTTCCTCCGCCATTCTCAGGATCGTCGCCGGCTCGATATTTCCGCCCGTCCTTCCCGGCACATTGTACACAATCATCGGGACCTCCACGGCTTCGGCGATCGCGAGAAAATGACGAAAATACCCTTCCTGAGTCGGCTTGTTGTAGTACGGACCGACAACCAGAACAGCATCCACCCCGGCGTCTTTTGCGTACCGGGACATTTCTATCACTTTTGCCGTGTCATTGCTCCCAGTTCCGGCAATGACAAGCGCTTTGCCATTGACATGCTCGATGACCATGTCAATAATATGCTTTTGCTCGTTGGTCGTAAGAGTCGGGTTCTCTCCGGTCGTTCCCAACGGAATGATCGCTTCAACACCGCCTTCTATCTGAAATTCAACGAGATGGTGTAAGGACGCTTCATCGAGAGCTTGATTCTTCTTGAACGGCGTGACGATTGCCGTGCCGGTTCCGCGAAATTGTTTCATACGTGCCATAGGGTTGTCCGATCAGTGATCCATGAGGTCGGTCATCATCTCTTCCACCGTGTGTACTCCTGTTCTTGTCGAAATCCATTGGGCCGCGAGAAGAGCTCCCAGCGCAAATCCCGACCTGTTTTTTGCGTTGTGGGTCAACTCGATGGTGTCCGAAAGCGAATCAAGCAACAGGGAATGTGTGCCGACAACCGCCCCCACGCGCTGAGATGCGATCTGGAGTTGGTGCGGGGCGATGCGTGCGGAAACCGGCGTTGTGAGGATCTCGGTTTTTCTGCGGATCCGCTCCAAAAGAACATTCCCCAGCATGAGCGCTGTGCCGCTGGGACTATCGGCCTTTTGTGCATGATGGGCCTCGCGAATCGCCGCGTCATACTCCGGAAACTTGTCAATGAGAGAAGCCGCCTCTTGAACAATGCGCGTGAAGAGGTGTACTCCGGGGGAAAAATTTGCTCCGTAGATCATTCCCGTGCCGGCCTTCTCGACCATACGCTGGACCTCTCCCAAAGACGGTGTCCATCCCGTTGTTCCGATCACCAGGCGCTTCCCGGCTCTTGTCCAGAACGCGACAGACTCCAGGACGGACGAGGGATGGGCAAAATGAATACCCACGTCGATGCCGGCAAGTTCTTTCTCGGATGGCGGCGTTGAGCGCGATGTCATCCGCAGGGAGACGGACCACCCACGATCCACTGCCAGCCGGTCTACTTCCTTTCCCATCTTCCCATAACCAACAAGAGCAATCGTCATCGCCCGTCCTCCTGTTGTACCGTCTCGAGGATTTCTCCGGTTTGCGAGAGGGGAAAGAACTCTTTGTGAAGGTTTCTCACCGCCGTGTCAACGTCCTCTTCATTGAGGACAAGACTCATGTTGATCTCCGATGCGCCCTGGGAGATCATCATGACGTTCGTCGTTCGGAGTGCACGGAAGACACGGTCAGCGATCCCCGCGGTCGATTGCATCTGCTCACCGACAATGCACACGATGCCCTTGCGTTCGTAAACGACGATGTCTCCCACAACGGAAAGGTCGGCAACAATTTCGTCAAGGCGGGCAGCATTATCGATGGTGAGGGAGACTGCCACTTCAGACGTCGTGACAAGATCGACCGGTGTTTTATATTTGTCAAACACGGCAAAAATCTTCTCGAGAAAGCCGTAAGCCATCAGCATCCGCGTCGATTGGATGTTGATGACGGTGATCCCCGTTTTCGATGCGATGGATTTGATGGGAAGCGAAGTCCTGGGGGGATTCGAAACGATGAGTGTGCCCGTGGCATCCGGCTTTCGTGAATTCAGGACACTCACCGGGATGCTCTTCTGTACAGCGGGAAGAATGGTGCTCGGATGGAGAACTTTCGCGCCGAAGTACGCCAGTTCGGAAGCCTCGCGGAATGAGATGACTTTCAGTTTCCGGGCATCAGGGCAAATTCTGGGGTCTGCCGTTAGAATCCCGTCGACATCGGTCCAAATCTGAATCTCCTCGGCGTCGAGGGCGGCCCCGATGATCGCGGCCGTATAATCCGATCCGCCGCGCCCGAGCGTCGTGGTGATTCCCTTTGCGGTTGTGCCGATAAATCCCTGGGTGAGGATGATCTTGCCCGATTGCAGCACGGGGCGAACGGCGGAGTCAATGCGGCTTTGGATCTCCCCGAACCGGGGTGCAGCGCAGGTATACTGCTCGTCCGTTACCATGAACGTTCGAGCATCGACGAGTGCCACCGGCATTCCGCGCTCTGCCATGGTGTCGGCGAGGATCTGCGTCGAGAGCCGTTCGCCAACCGAGGCAATGGCGTCGAGAGAGCGGTTCGTGAGTTCTCCAAGCAGCGCGATTCCCTGGCACAAATGTTTGAGTTCGTCGAAGCGGCGGCGGATCTCAAGGATAAGACTCTGGATCGCGGAGCGGGATTCGAGAAGATTTTCGAGGATCACCACATGACGTTCCAGCAGGTCGTTTAAGAGCCGGATGGCTTCCTTGTGATTGCCCTCCTGAGCCAGTTGAGCCGCCTTGATGAGCGCGTTGGTGGCTCCTGCAATCGCGGAGAGGACGACGACCGGCTTCCGATGCAGCTCGCGCTGAACGATGCGCACGACAGTGTTCATCGCCGCCGCGTTCTCTACCGATGTTCCGCCGAATTTCAGAATGATCATCTTCAGGCCGGGGTGCGCTGTTGGAGAAATCCGGGTGCCGAAGCCAGCCCATCGGTTCCTGCATAGGTGGTGTGGTAAGCGGCAACCGTGTTCGCCGTTTCCGCCGCCTGGCGGCTTGAATGCGATTTGAGGTAGTTGAGAAAGAAAACAGCCCCAAACACATCGCCGCATCCTGTCGGGTCGGGCGCGGACGTCAGAGGCATCCCGGGGATATCGGTGCGTGTGAGTTTCTTATGTTCCTGATTGATAAGCGTAACCCCGCGGCTCCCTCTTGTGATCAGAAAGTTCTTCACCATCAGCGGCATCATCTGGTTGATCAGATTCGACTCATCATACCGCTCCGTGGTAAGACCGGCGGCCTCGTCTTCGCTGAGTTGAATGGAATCGAGCATGAAGCTCCACCGCCTCCAATCCGGGAGAGGCCGGCGGAAACGACGGTACTCCTGATCGATTCCCAGCGTCAGGGAATGGAAGTCGAAATGGATCGGTGAACCCTTGTCGCGGATTTCCATCCTGATGCGATCAAGAGTCTCCAGCGTGATATCGAACCCGGAGATCATATTCACAAGAATCCCATCGGCGCCGAGGTACGGACGAATGTTGGAAAACGGGATGGGGGGTGAGATGTCCCTGGAACATTCGATCCGTGCATTTCCCGTCTCGCCATAAAACAAATGTACCTCGTTCGTCGGCCCGTCAATCGTGAATACCCCGTCTGTTTTGACCTGCGGAAACTTCTTCAACCAGGCCAGAAAAATGTCGCGGTCGGATTGAGAAACTCCGACCACAGGAATGACCGTATCGTCCGGAGAACACAGCGCGGCAAGGGTGGCGATGGTATAAACGATCCCTCCCGGATTCCTGCCTTCCGCCGCACTTCCGTTCGGATGGTGAACCGTGTCGAAACAAAGGTGGCCGATGACGGTAATGTTCATGGTTTATATTCGGCGCGTTGGTCCAAGGTCTTTCAGATCTTTTTCGTTCAGCCGCCACAAACGCTGGCATGGAAAGATGTTGTCATACAGCGGTTTGCCGATCACGACCGAGTCCACTCCGAATTTTTCCAGTTCCTGCAGCCGGATCAGGTCCTGGTAATTCTTGATGCCGCCCTGTGCTGTGATGCGAAGCTTTGTGCGGATCGCCACGTCCTTCAGCCCATCGAGGTCCAGGATCTTCGAAGTCCCATCTTCGCCGATCGTGGAAAAAAGAGTTCTCGTCACACCCAGCTTCACCATTTCCAATCCGAGTTCGACCGGCGTGGTTTTCAATTCTTTCTTCCCGCCGCTGATACGGACATTCCCGCGAAACGATTCGATGCTGACGGCCATTTTTCGCGATCCGAACTCCCGGATAACCTGTTCGACCAGCAAAGGTGATTCTGCTGCAGCCGTTCCAATGATAACCCGGTATACGCCAAGGTCGAACAGAGACCGAATATCCTCGAAGTTTCTGATTCCGCCCCCCACCTGGATCGGAATATCGACCGCCTCGACAATTCTCTTAAGCATGTCCCTGTTTTTGATGGCGCCGGCTTTCACTCCGTCCAGGTCGATAACATGGAGGGTCTTGGCGTTTTCTCCCCGCCAGAGGACCGCCATGCGGACAGGATCGACGGAATACACATGTTCAGACCCTGGGTCCCCGTGGACCACGTGAACGCATTCACCCCGCTGAATCTCGATGGAAGGAAAAATGAGAAGCATGCCAGTCCCGAAAGAAGAAGAAAGGGCCGATGGTCAGCCCGTGAAATGGAAAAATCGGGAATTTTTACCTGAAACTCAAGGAATGGAACAGGAAGGAGAAGATTGTCAGAGCGGTTTGTTGAGGAGAAGCCAGTACAATCCTGCTTCGGAGACGGCGGTCACGAACTTATCAAAGTCGACCGGTTTCACGATGTAACTGTTGACACCCAGCCGGTAACTCTCGACGATATCCCGTTCCTCCTGAGACGACGTGAGAATGACGACGGGGATGGTCTTTGTGCGTTCATCTCCTTTGATTGTACGAAGGACCTCAAGTCCGTCAACTTTGGGAAGTTTCAGATCGAGCAGGATCACTTTTGGGGGACGCGAGACGTCTCGTCCGGAAAATTTTCCAGTGCCAAAGATGAACTCCATAGCCTCAGCTCCGTCGCGGGCCACGATCAGACTGTTGGCAAGATTTCTTTGTTTCAATGCCCGCATCGTAAGCTCAACATCATGCGGATTGTCTTCGACGATCAGGATATCAACATTGTGATTGTCTGTCATTATCATCTCCCCATGTTACCACAACATACGCGAGGTGCCCATGTTCCAAGAGGGGAACACCCTGCGGTGTGAGCCGTGTCAATATTCGACGCAAAAACCACGATTCAAGGTGACTCTTTTTCAGAGTCCAGGACATTCCGAACTCTCCTGAGCACGTCCTCCGGCAGGTACGGTTTATGAATGAACTCCTTTGCCAGGGAATCTTTCAGGTCCGATTTGACATTCGGATCGATATACCCGCTCGCCACAATGACCTTCGCGCCGGGATTGCGTGCAAGAATTCTTCGGCAGACATCCCATCCGCTGAGTTTGGGAAGGCCGATGTCTGTCAGCACGAGGTCGATCTCCTTGCCGAGGCGTTCATAGGTGTCAACCGCTTCGGCCCCATCGTAAGCGGTAAGAACCTTGTACCCGTGTCCTTCAAGGAGTTCCTTGACGAGGCTCAGCAACATTTGTTCGTCTTCCACAAGCAGGATTGTTTCCGTGCCGCCGGGAATCTCCTCAACGACGACCTTCCCCTGCTGCATGGCTTCAAACGTCCGCATTTGAATCGGGAAATACAGGTGGAAGGTAGTCCCTTTGCCGATCGCGCTCTCGATATCGATGAACCCGTGATGGTTGTTGACGATGCCGTAGACCACAGCGAGACCCAGTCCTGTACCCCGGCCCTGGCCTTTGGTTGTGAAGAACGGCTCAAAGACACGCAGCCGGGTTTTCTCGTCCATTCCGGTACCGGTGTCCGTGATTCGGATGTGGGCATACTCGCTCTGACGGGCTTCGGGAAAGCGCTCCTGAAGCGTCAGGCCATCGGTCATAGAAGTCTGGATCGTGATCATTCCCGTGCCCGGCATCGCATCACGCGCGTTGACGCAGAGGTTGAGAAACACCTGGTGGAGCTGGTTGGCGTCGGCGACAATCGCCGGAAACTCGGGGCTGAGGTCAAGTTCGAAGGTGACGGTTTTCGGGAATGTCTCGCTGAGCAATTTGGAAAGGTCCGTGATCAGTTCGTTGAGTTTCACCGACTCAAACACGACATCGGCTTTCCGGGCGAAGGTCAGGATCTGCTTCACAAGCATCGCCCCGCGTTGGGCCGCTTTGGCAATGGTATCCACGCCTTCCTCGAACCGCTTGCCCTCGATCTTCCCGCGTTTGATCAACGAGGTGTATCCGAGAATAATACTGAGGATGTTGTTGAAGTCGTGCGCAATGCCCCCCGCCAGCGTTCCGACACTTTCCATTTTTTGCGCCTGCCGAAGCTGATGCTCGAGTTTTCGGAGATCGGTAATGTCGCGGATGATACTCATGATGGCCGTGCGCCCTGCATACTCGACCACCGAGGAGTTCACCAGCATTTCCATCGGCTCGCCGGCCTTGTTGAAATGCACGGTTTCGAAATTCCGGGAACTCTTGTGCCGCATGAGTTCCATGATCTCGAACTCCCCGCGAGAAATGTCCTTGGTGAGGTCCTTGAGGCTTCTGCCGAGAAGCTCGTCTTTTGTGAACCCGTAAAGACGACACGCTTTGTCGTTCGCTTCGAGGATCGTCTCCCCCTGCGGCTCAAAAATAAAAATCGCATCGTTGGCACGGTCGAACAGATTGCGGTATTCTATTTCGGATTTCTTCAGCGCTTCTTCGATGCTCTTGCGACCGGTGATATCGCGATAATTCAGCACCACCGCCTGAATGCCGGGCTCGTCAAGCAGATTGTTTGCGGTCGCCTCGATCCAAAGCCAGACCCCCGCCTTGTTCCTCAGGCGGAACTCGAGGAGAGTGACCTTCCGGGGATTGTTGATAAGCTCGCGGAATACGCGCTCCGCATTTGCGCGGTCGTCAGGATGAATGAACTCGAATCCCACACGGCCGGTGAAGTCCTCTACCACATAACCAAGAATCCTTGCCGTTGAAGGGCCGGTGTAGCTGATGACTCCTTCCCGTGAAAGGAGCACAATCCCGTCCGAGCTGTTTTCAATGAGGCCTTGGAAACGCTCCTCGGTCCGTTTGCGCTCGCTGATATCGCGGAGGGTGGCGACAAAATTGGTAATAGCCCCCTGAGAGTCTCTCACCGGAGTGATCGTCTCCTCAACAAAATACTTCTCCCCGTTTTTTCGCCTGTTGAAAATGGTCGCGCGGAACGTCTCGCCTGATCGGACCTGATTCCACATGGATTGGTAGGAACGTTCGTCGTGATCTTCGGAGTTAAGGAGGGCGGGGGTTTTGCCCAGGACTTCCACGCGCCGATATCCCGTAATGCTCTCGAACGCAGGATTGACGTATTCGATCGTTCCGTCCAGATTTGTCACAAAAACTGCGTCCGCAGATTGCTCCACGGCGTTGGAAAGTTTCAGGAAAGCACTTTCAGCGAGTTTTCGCCTCGTGATGTCTATGACGTACACGGAGAGCCCGTCGCCGACGGGATGGACGCGAACCTCGAACCATGTGTTCAGGGGCTTGTAGAATTCCTCGAATTCAAGACTGATCCGTTCTTTCGCGGCCTTGTGCAGCAACTGATATCCCATGCCCGATTTTATCTCCGGCAGGAAATTCCACATGTTCTTTCCGATCAGATCCTTGATTGTGAGGTTCAGACGCCGCAGGAATTGCTCGGATTTTGGGCTCAGATACGCGAACTGCCAGGAGCGGTCGATGAGGAAGAAGGCATCGGTGATACTGTCAAGGATGGAAACCGATTGTGAAAAATCATCTTCAGAAACATCAGCAGGGACAGAGAGGAGCAGGCCGAATCCGTCGGCGAGTTTCCATGCTGAAAGGGAAACAGATTGCGAGCGTTTACCGATCTTAAGTTCAAGATCATGAAGATGGACGGTTTTTCCGCCTTTCGAGGCTTTGCGGAGGGCAGAGATAACGGCATCGTGTGTCCCGTTGGCAAGCACTTCGTCGAGCGACTTCCCAATGATATCCTTTCGTTTGATACCGGTGAGATGCTCGGCAGTCTTGTTCCATTCAGAAAATCGGCCGCCGCTTGAACCGCGCGGAGTGAAACTGAGCTCAAGATAGGCATAAGCCGCAGGGAGGCTTGCGGCGAGGTCGATCGTGGTGCGTTGAGCCTTTTGCGGTGCCTGCGAAACTCTGCGGGTACGCTTGGCCATGGCGGGAGAGACCTCTCGGGTTGTGGAGGTGATGAAGGGAGTAAAATGACATAAAAAAAAATGAAATGAAAGAGGAGAGAGGAAGATTTTTTTAGCGGGAACTCATTCGTCTCCTGCGGTTTCGGATATAATCGACAAAGATGAACTCCCCAAGGTTGTTGAGGGAGGAATAGTACGCACGGCCATGGTTGGACTTTGTAAATTCCTCGACGAAATTGATAAGATACGGGTCATGCGCAACCATAAAGGTGCTGACGGTGATCTTCTCGCGCCGGCATTGCACGGCTTCATCAAGCGTCTTGTTCACGATCCGGGGGTCAAGGCCGAAGGAATTCTTGTAGAGCCGCCCCGAATTGTCAAAAATTGCCGAGGGCTTTCCATCGGTGACCATGAAGATCTGCTTCGTCGATTTTCCGCTTCTGCGAAGGAGGCTCCGGGCAAGCTGGAGTCCCGCACGCGTATTGGTGTGATACGGGCCGACCGAAAGGAAGGGGAGTTCGTTGAGGCTGACGACGCTCGCGTCGTCCCCGAAGACAACGAGGGCAAGAAAATCCCTTGGGAATTTTGTCTGAATGAGCTCGGCAAGAGCAAGGGCTACCTGCTTCGCCGGCGTGATGCGGTCTTCACCGTAGAGGATCATGCTGTGACTGATGTCGAGCATGAGGACCGTGGCGCACGTCGTCAGGTGTTCCGTTTCATAAACTTCAAGGTCGTCTTCCTGAAGGGAAAAATTTTCGATCCCGTCTCTCTTCAGAGCGTTCGTGAGGGTTGAAGTGAGATCGATGTTCGTCGGCATGTCGCCGAAGGTCCACTGTTTTGTCTCGCTGAGACGATCCGTCCCCGTTCCGGTGTACGGGGTCTCGTGCATTCCGCCCGGCGCTTTCTTGAGGGAAGTGAAGATCTGACGCAGGGCATCCTGGCGGATCTTCTGAACACCCCGCGTCGTGAGGACGAGCATATCCTTCACTTCCTCCAGAACTCCCATCTCTTTGAGCTTCTCGATCAGCTCGTCCATTGAAAGCGAATCGTCGAACAAGCCGTGTTGCTCGGCTAACTGTCGCAGCCATTCCATCGCTTCATCCACATCGCCGCTCGACTGGATGAGCAGATAGCTGAACAACGACATCAGCGACTCTAAACGCTGCGCGTCGGTCATTGACTGGGGGTTCCATTGGCTGTAACGGTATCGCATGCAAAACTGTTGGGTTAAAGGTTCAAGGTTAATGGTTCAGGGCGGAAGCCTCAGGAATAACGGTGACTCATAATGTTGTTCAACATACAGAGTATAATTGAAGAGCATGCCGCTCATTCAATAGCGAGATCCTCAAAAAGCGCTCTATCGGTTAACGAGCCCCCCCATAAAGGAATTTCAGATGCTCAAGTGTCTCTTCACCCGACGCATGGGCCCGATACAAATAATGCAAATATCATTCTTGTACTTCCGTAGAGCAAACCCTTCAACGATATTTGAAGATATGGATTTGGATGGTCTTCGAATCTGGCTGCCTTCTTCATATCGTTCAAACGAAGGCAGGGTCAATGACATTTTGTGAATGCGAAGAGCAAACGCGTGAGCGAGTTTGTAACCTCGAGCTTGTTGTATCCATGTTCCATTTGCCCCCCATAGTTGTCAAAGTTCCACACCCTTAACCCTCAACCCTTATATCTCCTCCTCGTACGCTCTTCCTTTCCCCGTAAAGATACTCTGCACCAGATCCTTATACGCCGTCACGTGATCCACCTCGTCCTTTGCGATGCGCGAAGATTGATGCAGGCCGTCGAGGACAAATTCCATCGCAGAGGCAAGTTCTGCCTTGTTGCCTTCGGCGATCTTCATATGCCGGCTCGTCAGCTCGCGAAGTCCTTTGACCCGGTCGAGCTCTTTGAAGTACTCGGCCACGGTCATTTCGTCGGAAACCTCGATCCTGTTTCCGCCTTCAAACCAATTGATCACGGACGCGTAATGCTGTTCCACCGGCGAAGATTTCGCCTCGCCTTGCGTCTTTTGACGCCTCTCGAGCGGATCGGGAAAGTACTTGCGAAACACTTCGCGCACGGCTTTTCCAATAAGCGCTTTACTGACTTTTACGGAGCCTTCCTGCTCACCCTCGAACACGAGTTCGATCTTCCCCGTAAGGCCTGGAAGGGTGTGCGGAAGGTCGCAGATCCGTGGTCCGATGGTGCTGTCCTTCAGCATGATCGCCCTCCGTTCGGCGTTACTCACCAGGTTTTCCATGGCGGAGATCGTCAGGCGGGCACTGACGCCGGATTTCTGATCGACAAACTCGCTCTTGCGGGCTTCGAAAGCAATGTTTTCAATGATCTCGCGGAAATACGCCGGGATCTCGATTTTCCGGCCGTTCCGTTGTATCCAGGCCTCCTGGGAAGTGATCTCAATTGCATCATCGATCGTTCGTGGATAATGCGTGAGAATCTGAGAATCGATGCGGTCTTTCAACGGAGTGATCAGGTTGCCGCGGTTCGTGTAGTCTTCGGGATTGGCAGTGAAGACGATCATGACATCGAGCGGAATGCGGATGTTGAATCCGCGGATCTGAATATCTTTCTCTTCCATAATATTGAAGAGGCCCACCTGGATGCGCGGCTGCAGGTCGGGCAATTCGTTGATGGCAAAAATGCCGCGGTTTGTGCGGGGAATGATGCCGAAATGAATGGCACCTTCGTGAGAATAGTGCAGCTTCTGTGTAGCGGCCTTGATCGGATCAATGTCGCCGATGAGGTCGGCGATCGTCACATCCGGAGTGGCAAGCTTCTCGCCGAATCGAGCTTCGCGTGAGATCCATTCGATTTCCGTGTCATCGCCGTGCTGTGCAACGAGGTCCGTGCAGCGTTTGCAGACCGGCTGATAGGGATTGTCGTTGATCTCACACCCCTTGACGATCGGAACGAATTCATCGAGGAGGGAAGGGAGGAGGCGAACGATGCGGGATTTGGCCTGCCCGCGAAGGCCCAGGAGAAGAATATCATGCCGTGCGAGAATGGCGTTGACGATGGCAGGAACGACGGTTTTTTCGTATCCGATGATGCCCGGAAACAAGGGCTCATTGCGCTCAAGCAAGCCAATGAGGTTGTTGCGGACTTCTTCCTTGACCGGAAGGACCTTGTATCCGCTCGCTCGTAGAGAGCCGATCGTTGTCGGGCGATTCATTCAGTTAGTTCTCCTTGTCCGAATATACCTGCTGGCCGTGGAACATGCAATTGAAGATAGTGAAGCGTAAAGGGTCAAGAGTGGAAAAACAGCGAGAAGGAAGATGTAAAAAGTGAGATGTTGTTAAGCCGGGACAAATGCTTGCTATCATTTCACTTCTCACGTCTTGTATTTCACAGGTACTCTCGCAGTCCGAAATCCTCAATCCCAAATCCGAAATCCGTAATGGCTTGTATCTCCAGGCGAATAACCGTACCTTGCGTTCCAGATGCCAGTCTCTGCAGTGAAATCTCCTTCTAAAACACTGATCATTCGCTTTAGTTCCATCGGTGATGTCGTCCTCGCTACCCCACTTCTGCGTGTCATTCGCTCCAGATTTCCCAAATCCCAGATTGATTTCGTAACGCGCAAAGAATACGCGGAGCTTATCCGGACGAATCCGAATCTCAATCTGACGTACGAATTCGACACTTCGACCGGATTTGCGGGTTTGCGGAAGCTCAAAGAGCGGCTGAAAAAGGAACGTTACGACCTGGTTGTCGATCTGCATAACAGTCTGAGAAGCCGCTATCTCCGAAGCATGCTGGGTGTCGGCGAGATCGTCGTTGTGGACAAGCGGATCCCGGAACGGACGCTTCTTGTGAAGCTCAAGAAGAACAAGTACGATCGTATTGTTCCGGTTGCAGACCGGTACGTTGAGACCCTGAAGGGACATGGAATCCATCCGGATGGCAAGGGTCCCGAACTTCATTTGCCCGACGAAGTGCTCTTCGGCACGGCGAGCAGAATTGCAAAATTACGGTTGAACCGGTTTGAACATGTCATCGGATTGTGTCCCTTTGCACGGCATGCAACCAAGGAATGGCCGGTTGAGCGGTTTGCGGAGATCGGCCTGAGGTTTGTCAGGGAAACAGACGGGGCGGCAATAGTGTTCGGGGGGACTCAGGATATTGTGCGGTCCGCCGCAGTTTCAACTCCGATAAAAACCGGGACGCAGGAAGATCGCGTATTTGATTTCACAGGTCAATTGACGCTGGCAGAGACAGCTGCGGCAATGCAATATTGCGATGTGGTGGTGACGAATGATTCAGGACTCATGCACATCGCCGCCGCTATGCAGAAGAGAACGGTTGCAGTGTTCGGATCGACAGTCGAGGAATTTGGGTTCTTCCCCCCAAAAAAGACCAGCCTGGTCCTCGAGCAAAAGGGGCTCAGCTGCCGGCCATGCTCGCACATCGGGCTCAAGGCCTGTCCCGAAGAACATTTCCGGTGTATGCTCGATACGGGCGTCGAACCCGTTTGGCGGGCTGTCAATGATATGCTGGATCGGGGAGAGGTTCCGGGAGAAAAAGAAAGAGCGTAAATTTCGTTCCGGATCCGCACAGGTGGTGCGTTGCAGGTTGTGTTAGTCACTTTAACACAGGTGTGCCGTGGTGGCGGACGTTTCCTAACATTTTCAGGGGTGGTTTGAAATCCCTCCAGTTCAAACGAGTCTTTCCATTTCTTTCCTCCGCCAGTTTGGACAGGAGCACCGAATCGTTGCGGGAACGGCTTTCACCCCCGGAATTCCACCGCGTTCTCACATCACAAGTCAGATCGACTTTCATGCGGCATCTCTTCTTTCCCATCTTGACAATCTTTCTCCTTACGCTCAGCTGCAAGGACCTTGGCCTCATTGTGGTGCCGCCGCTCAACCTGGATCCGCGTTCCTACAAGTTCAAGGTTGATGTGTTACAGTCTCCAGAGGGCGCCTCTGTTAATATCCAGGCCATTTGGGGCACATCATACAACAACATGTACGCCGTGGGCTCGCATGCAATACCATACACCTATATGTTTTTTCACTTTGACGGTAACGGATGGACCGATATTACCGAGCCCCTTAGGACGCCGATACTTGATTACGGGGGGGGTGGAAATTTTCATCTGGGGGGGATCCACGGTTTTGCCGCGAATGACTTTTGGGTTGTTGGCGGTTGGAAGTTCTTTGAAAGCGACTCAGAGGGAATAAAAAAGCAAGGTTTTGTCCTCAGATATGATGGAAGCAAGTTTGTCAATATGACACCTGCAGGCATGCCGTCTGCTGCGGAAGTCGATTCGCGGTTCTATACTGTCTGGGGCACATCATCAAATGATGTTTGGGTCTCAGGAGCATATGGCTTTATTTTCCATTGGAACGGTGCGCAATGGACAAATCATCGAATGACGGATACGACAGCAGATATTAATGGCATCTTAGGCAGAATAGGCAATAAGCTCTACACATCTTCTGCCGTTTCAAACCCGACTCTGGGCTTCGCATTGCACGAATTCGATGGGGCAAGCTGGCGGGAGATCTGGTATACGAACTTGGGTTCGTATTTTTTCATCAATCCGGTCATCATCAACGATACAATTTACGCTGCCGGCGCCTACGGCTCCATTGTCAGATTCGATCCTGCGGCGGCGGGGTCTAGCAGATACAAGGAGATCGGCGTTTGGGGCGTCGAAGAGAGATCATGGGTGATGTCCCCATACGGCTTCCGGGGCCTCTTGGGGAAGTCGTTTGATGATTTCGTCATCTACGGAGGACAGGGCGCCGGAGGCCAATACAACGGCGTTGCAGGACATTACAATGGCAACGACGTCGTGCCGTATCCTTCGACATTCATTGACGGCATCGTGTACCAGAGAGGGTTCCGGTTTGCAGATTCGTTTTTCCTGATCGGCAAGTATGAAGGAGGACCCTTCAACACGAACATCATTGTCAGTGCTATACCGCAGTAACATCAATCAACTCACAATAACCTTGGGGAGGTCGAAATGAAAAGACTATCGTTGCCAAGATGCGTTTCAATTCACCGGCGTCCGTTTTACATGATTCCCGAATCCGCCCGTTTTTCCCACCGGTCTTTTTACCGCCTGTTCAAGCGTCAGCATGGAAGCCTGCTCGGCGCATAACCTGAAAGAGAACCTTCACTGTACAACGAAGTTCTTTCCAAAAGGGAACTTAGAGCAGGTGGAACCGTGATCATAAACAATCGAAGGTTCGTATTCCCCCCCGGCAGTGAGCTTTTGAGAATAAGAACAAAGAAACCACCATTAGGCTCAAACCTGTTTATCTTTTCCTTCGTCGGAATCCGATAACGGACGTTTTGATTGCTCAGGACGAGAAAAAGGTCGTTTGAATTGACTTCGCTGCCATCCCATGTCGCAATTCCTTCGCACACGATCGTGCTGTCGGTGTCGGCGAAGTCCGTTATTTCGACGGAGAGAGAGGGCGATTCGGGGCAATCTCGCAAAACCGGTTCAGGCGCCGAGCTGATGCTCCTCACTTGATTCATTGCGAGTTCCCAATCATCCCAGACAGGGACAATGACATAATATCGGACCATGAGATACATCGTGAGCAGCACGGGGAGAGCCGATACGGTTAGAGCAAAGTGTTTGGTCTGCAATGTCATTGTGCGCGGAGTCGTTGAGACAAGTGGAATTTCACCGGGAAGAGTTATCGTACCTGACAGAACCTACCATAATTTTCTCAAAAACCATAACAAGTGATCGCCTTGAATGCGCCCTGATTTCTCATTACCTTTTTGTTACGGCGTCCAGAACAAGCTTTTGTCACCTCATACGATTTTTTACCAATTCGTAATCGCTGTGACTGGTTTGATGTTCACAATTACCCATTTCTCAATTCTCAATTTTACATGTTTTGACCCCGTAGCTCAATTGGATAGAGCAACAGCCTTCTAAGCTGTAGGTTGCGCGTTCGATTCGCGCCGGGGTCACAAAAAGCATTTCGGATTGCGGAATGGTGAATGCGGACTGCATATTGCGCGTTCTCCGCCTGCGTCCCAAAAAGCGGGACTTCGGCGGACAGGGATTCGCGCCGGGGTCACAGGATCGCGCGTTTCCCGACAAAAGTCGGGACGCCGGGGTCACAGGATCGCCTTTTAAGTCCCAAAACGTCCGGCGAGTTTTTTTTGCGAGCCGATGACGTTTTGAGGATCCCGCCGTTTTCTGGCGGGACTGTAGGTTGCGCGTTCGATTCGCGCCGGGGTCACAAAAAGCATTTCGGATTGCGGAATGGTGAATGCGGACTGCATATTGCGCGTTCTCCGCCTGCGTCCCAAAAAGCGGGACTTCGGCGGACAGGGATTCGCGCCGGGGTCACAGGATCGCGCGTTTCCCGACAAAAGTCGGGACGCCGGGGTCACAGGATCGCCTTTTAAGTCCCAAAACGTCCGGCGAGTTTTTTTTGCGAGCCGATGACGTTTTGAGGATCCCGCCGTTTTCTGGCGGGACTGTAGGTTGCGCGTTC
>JBBEEC010000026.1:0-5497 GCA_040880975.1 Bacteroidota bacterium
CGTTTAGGGCGTGGACTACCAGGGTATCTAATCCTGTTTGCTCCCCACGCTTTCGAGCATGAGTGTCAGTAGCGGACCAGAAGGCCGCCTTCGCCACCGGTGTTCTTCCTGATATCTACGCATTTCACCGCTACACCAGGAATTCCGTCTTCCTCTCCCGTACTCAAGATCAGCAGTATCATTGGCAGTCCCCAAGTTGAGCCTGAGAATTTCACCAATGACTTGCCAACCCGCCTGCGCTCCCTTTACACCCAGTGAATCCGGACAACGCTCGCACCCTACGTATTACCGCGGCTGCTGGCACGTAGTTAGCCGGTGCTTATTCGAGGGATACCGTCAAATCCGCCTGTAGCGAATCATTCTTCTCCCTCAAAAGAAGTTTACGACCCATAGAGCCTTCATCCTTCACGCGGCGTCGCTGCGTCAGCCTTTCGGCCATTGCGCAATATTCCTCACTGCTGCCTCCCGTAGGAGTCTGGACCGTGTCTCAGTTCCAGTGTGGCTGATCGTCCTCTCAGACCAGCTACCCATCGCAGACTTGGTGGGCCGTTACCCCGCCAACTATCTAATGGGACGCAGGCCCATCCACAGGCCCCCGAAGGGGTTTAACAACTGTCACCATGCGGTGCCGCTGCATCATCGGGTATTAGCCCCGCTTTCGCGGGGTTATTCCCGTCCTGTGGGCAGGTTGCCTACGTGTTACTCACCCTTGCGCCAGTTTACTCGGGATATTGCTACCCCTTTCTCCTGTGACTTGCATGTGTTAGGCACGCCGCCAGCGTTCGTCCTGAGCCAGGATCAAACTCTCCGTTGTAATTATATCTCAACTTCAAGTTTGAGCCTAGCCTTCACGAGTTATTATGTGAAGCTAGGTTGAACTACCTCAATTCAATCGACTTGAGGCTGTGCACACCTTTTCAAAGAACACTCTTACACTCTCACCAGATCTTCCTCCGGACATCGCTAAAAATGCCCATGAACTGCATGGGCATTTGCGGCAATAAACCTTCAAAGAAGAACCCGTTGAGAGTATCCCCGATTTTACGGGGTCATGAATATACCATGCATCTGTTTAAAAGTCAATACTTAAATCAAGATTCGTTAAACTATTTCAGTATACCAATCCCAAGGGTCACCGGTCAATTTCCACGCTTCCGGTTGTCATTCACCTGAGCTTCTTTGACGAAAAACGACATGATTACGAGGGAAAAGGGATAATCAGGTGGGAAAATCTGGTCCTACGCCCGTTGCTTGAGAATCTCCTTTCGAACCTGTTTTTCCATTCGCATGTGTTCATCCGCTGAAATCCTGAACTTTTCCCGAAGTTCGTCGAGTTTTTCGGAATCTTCCGGTGAAATCGAGCCGTCCTGCCAACCGCTCACAACAGCTTCCAGGTAGATCTCCAACTGGATTTCCTGCTCGAGGCTGGCATGCTCCTCCGGAGTGATCCCAAGGGATTTCCTCAGTATTGCCAAAAGAACTTCTTCATCCTTACTGCACCGGCCGTCCGCCCACGCCTGCTTGAGTGCGGAGCAATAGGCTTGAATTGCGGCTGGACTGGCATGCCCTGACGCCTTTTTCGCCTCTTCCTTCTTCCTGGCCTCTTCTTCCTTCTTCCTGGCCTCTTCCTCTCGCTTCCGCTTGGCTTCCGCTTCCTGCCGCTTCTGTTCCTCGATCTTTCTTCGTGCTCCTTCGATCTTCCTGCGTGACTCCTCTTCCTTCCGGCGATCCTCTTCTTCGGCCTTTTTCTGCGCAACGAGCTCGGACTGGCGCCGGGCCTCCTCCATGGCTTTCGCCCGTTCTTCTTCTTCTTTCAATCTTTCAGCGGCTTCGGCCTTCTTTCGCGCTTCTTCCTCCGCCTTCCGAATGGCTTCTTCTTCCGTTTTCCTTCTTGCCTCTTCCTCGGCCTTCTTCTTCGCCTCCTCCTCTTCCCGATCCTTCCTCTCCTCCTCCACCTTCCTCATGGCCTCTTCTTCCTTCTCGCGGGCTTCGTCCTCTTTCTTCTTGTACTCTTCTTCCTCCCGCCTCTTTGCCTCTTCCTCAGCGCGGCGCGCCTCTTCCGCCCGCTTTTCCGTGTCGTCAGCAGCGTCAACAGCTTTGCGCTTTTGCTCAAGAATCTTCTTCTTGAGCTCTTCAACTTTTCTACGTTGTTCTTCTAGTTCAGAGGTATTCATTTCTCGTTAGGTCTGGGTTCTGAGGGTCTTAGTCTCTTACGGATAGAAACCCCTGGTGCGCGCTAAATCCATCGAATATATCCATTAAAGGCCCGAATGTCAACTTGAATGAATGTGTTTGCGGACTGCCGGAAAATCCGTACATTTGCACGGTCGATCAATCGCATCCCCATCGAACTATAGGTAAGGAGAAGACAATGGATAACCAAGAGCCCGGGACGTCGCCGGAAGATTCCTCGCTAGGAACAACCATAGCCAACGTGTTCGCATCTCCGTCAGAGGCATTCCAGGGGTTGAGCAGCACCTCGCCCAAAGCCACGAATTGGGTCCTTCCGATGATCCTCATGGCTGCGCTGGGAGTTCTCTTCGTCTACCTCATTTTTTCGAATGACGCCATCAAGACACAGATTTTCGATATGCAGGCCCAACAATTTGAGAAGGCCGTGGCTGAAGGAAGAATGACCCAGCAAGAGGCTGACCAGGTCCGCGATCAAATGCAAAAGACCGGAATGGGTCTCTTCATGGTGTTCGGGAGCCTTCCAATCCTGATCTTCACGGCCGCATACTTCTTCCTCGGCGCATTGTTTCTCTGGCTGGCATCTAAGATTTTATGGAAGAGTCCCCTGAAGTACGGCAAGTACCTTGAAGCCTACGGCATCGCATCATGGATCGGGGTGCTGGGATCTGTGGTGACCATGGGCATGGTCCTTGGAATGAACTCCATGTTTTCCACCCCAAGCCTGGGCCTTCTCTTTGCTGACACGTATGACGCAACGGACACCATGCACAAATTTGCATCCGCCTTTAACATCTTTTCTGTTTGGCAGGCAGTGGTGACCGGAATCGGCCTTGGTTCTCTGGCTGGAAAACCGGTGAGGAACGGCATTGTGATTGCTGTCGTGCTTTGGCTCATCTGGGTTGCCATCGGGGTTCCCCTGGGGATTCTCCGCTGACTTTCTTTTCTTAACGGCTCACGCATGCCCGGTTCTTCCCGGGCATGCCGAGCGCCTCGCTCTATTTCTTTCGCTTCCCACGCACCAACAACATCCTCCTCAGCTCGCGGAGTTCTTCTTCGATCCTGTTCATTTGCTCATTGTGCCTGGTCCACACTTCGCTGCGTTTCATGGACTGACGTTCGGCCATTTGCGCCGCTCTCACGATTTTGTCCATGAAATATCCAAAAAGCCAGACTCCCACGAAGCCGAGCGGAACGATCAAAATGAGAAAGGAGCGGAGGCGCGGAATTCCGAGAAAGATCTGGAGTTTATCGCTTGCGGTGATACTCAAGAGGGTGAAGTTCACGATGACGAGGAAAGACTGGCCCAGGTCAAACCTGTATTTTTGGGCGAAGAAGAACTCACGCCAGCGCGCGAGCTTCTGGCGAATCGTGTCGTTCGAAATCAGTGGTTCTCGAGGCATGAAGGGCCCTTTCAGCAGTAGGTGATGTTTGCCGAAAGGTACCTGAAGATCAGGATGGACGCAACGGGACCACGACAATGGTCCCCGATCAACCTATCGGGAACATCATGCGAATGGTCGTCCCTTTTCCCATTTCACTGTCGATCTCGATCTTCCCTTTGTGATCGTCCATAACCTTCTTGACGATCGCCATCCCAAGTCCCGTTCCATGTTTTTTTCCATAGGTCATGAACGGTTCAAAGATCTTCTTCTTCACCTCATCGGGCATTCCCGAGCCGGAATCGACAAATTCGACCTTTACGAATCCGTCGCTTGAGTCTGTTCTGACCGTCAACGTTCCCCCTTGGGGCATTGCATCGCGGGCGTTGCTTGCAATGTTATAGAATACACGGACGACCTTGTCCTGATCCAGCTTGACAACGCCCTTGAATTTCGTTTCGCGAACAAGCTGGACATTATTCTTGTTCAAATCCTTTTCAATGAAGCCAAGGACGTCCTCCATGACCTCCGAGAACTCAAGCTCAGCGACATTCATGGAGCTCACACCCTTCGTAAAGTCCAGAATTTCCTGAGTCATGTTCACAAACCGGTCAACCTGATGGATCATTTCATCGGCGAGTTTCGCTGCTTCTTCGTTTCCCGATTTCTTTTTCATCACTTGGGCGTAGACACGAAGAGTCCCCATGGGATTCTTGATGTCATGGATAATTGTCGAGGCCATCCGGCCCACCGCGGAAAGCCGTTCGTTGGAGACCATTTCCTGTGCGAGCCTTGCATTCTCGATGGCAACGGAGGCGTGAGAGGACAAAGCATCGATAAACTGCTCGTCTTCCTTCCCAAATACGCCGCCTTTTTTGTTCAAGAGCTGGAAAACGCCGATCGTTTTTCCGTCCTTGTTGCGCATCGGCATACAAAGCATGTTGTTCGTGCGGTATCCCGTTTTCTTGTCAACCTCGGGATTGAAGCGGGAGTCGTTGTAGGCGTCGGGAATATTGATGATCTCGCCTGTTTCTGCGACGTACCCGGCAAGCCCTTTTCCCACCGGAAGCCGAATTTCCACCATGTTCTCCCCTTGCAGCACTTTGGACCAAAGCTCTTTCTTGATTTCATCGACGAGATACACAGTCCCCCGGTCGGCGTCGATACTTTTTATCGCGGCATCCAGAATGCGGCCAAGCAATTTGTCGAGATCAAGGGTTGAGTTGATGTTCTTGCTGGCCTCGATCAACTTTTGGAGGCGCGCAAAACTCGAATCGGCTTCTTCACGTTGAGATTCCAGCTTGCGGACAATATTGTCATTCGCACGACGAAGGCGGGCACAGAGTTCCTTCAGGAGACTTTGGGCCAATTCCGGTTTTGCATGAAGAGCCTTGTCGAATTCCTTCTTTGGAAGCGCGAAGAGCGTACAATCCTCGAGGCAAACAGCCCTGGCTGACCGGCGTTGTCCATCCACGACCGAAAGCTCTCCCACGACATTCCCTTCTTCAAGGATGTTCAGGATGGTCTCGTCACCAAACCTTGTCACGCGTGAGATTTTTACCTTTCCCTTTTCGATAAAAAAGACCTTGTCCGGCTTTGTATCGATGTCCAGAAGTATAGCTCCGGCCGCCTGCTTCTCTTCAGTCATAGAGGCTGCCAACGCATCGATCGTTGCACCGTCGAGTGCTTTGAAAATATCCGACTTCGCCAAAGCCTCTTTTTGCCGCCCGGTTTTTGCGGCCGGAGACTTCGGTTTCTTTTTTGGAGCCGACGGTTTTGCCTTCATGGAAGACCGGGAGAGTGGGAGGTTGAGGATACTTGCGAGCAAGTATACCAAGATTCGTCGATTTAGTCAAGCAATCGCATTCAGGGGTGGTGTCCTCTTTTGTCTACCGCGCCGCAAGAAGTCGTTGAAACGACTCATG
>JBBEEC010000027.1:0-5296 GCA_040880975.1 Bacteroidota bacterium
TTATTCGACGTTCGACATTCATCATTGGACATTCGATATTCGACATTTCTTTTAAAAGCTGAAAACAATTTCGAAATCACGTTCGTCAATTCTCCACCAACCCGATCACTCCCATCATCCTCCCCGATCGATCCTTGTCTCTCCGGTACGAATGAAGATCGTGATTACAGATTGTGCAAAGGGGGCTGATATCGATTTTGTGATCGGGGATTCCCGCGTCTCTCAATTGCCGTGCATTCTCGAGCTTCAGATCCAGATACTTCTTCCCATTTCTTATCTGTGAAACATTTGAAGCAAACCGACCTGCGACATCTTCGCCTACTTCATAGCAGCAAACACCCGCCGCAGGACCGATGAATGCTACGAGATCTTCCGGTGCGGTTCCGAATTCTGCCTTCATTCGTTCAACAGCTTTTGCAGCAATCGATTCTGCCGATCCTCGCCAGCCCGCGTGAACCGCCGCCACGGCGCCCTTCACGGGATCCGCAAGAAACACCGGCGTGCAATCTGCAACGCTGATCGCCAGCCAGAGATTCCTGGCGTCGGTTACGAGCGCATCCGTGGCATCGATCCGCCCCGGAGTTTTTACATTGACAACGTGAGAAGAATGGCATTGACCCGGAATCGCAAGTCGGTCAACCGGCACATTCAGAGCAAAGAAAAAACGACGGCGATTCTCGTCGACGGCCGTAGGCTGATCTCCAACATTGTAACTCATGTTCATTCCGAACGAGGATCCGTTCAATGACCCTTTTCGGGTACTTACCGCGCAACGCAATTGGTCAAACTTATCAAGAAGTTCGGATCGGATGACGGACAGTTCATTCATGCGAGCCTGCGGCCATCGGGAGGGTAAGAAGGATCCTCGTGCCCTTTCCCACAGCACTTTCCAGAGAAATGGTTCCGTTCAGGTCCTCGACAACCTTGCGGGCCATGGCAAGCCCGAGACCCATACCATCCGTTTTCGTCGAAAAATTCGGTTCGAAGACCCTCTTCTGCAATTCAGGTACAATTCCGGGCCCGCTATCCGTAAAAATGATTACGCAATGATTGCCGCGGACCTCCGTTCCAACAATAATCTTCCCGCGCTCATCCATCGCCTGGATGGCATTCCGGATAATATTGATACACACCCTGCGCAGTTCCTCGCGGTCGGCGATAAGAGAAGGGACAATATCGCTAAATTTGGTTTGAATCTCAATTCCCTTCACTTCGCTGAACAACTGTCCTGCTTCCCGCAGGAGTTGATGCACATCCACCCGTTCAAACATACGCTCGGGCATCCTGGCAAAATTCGAGAACTCCGACGCGATGCGGGCAAGCGTGTTGATCTGTTCCGTCAACGTCTGCGTGATCTCCTCCACAAGAGTTTCCCGGTTCGCAGCCTTGTCCTTGAAGGCATGGCGCAGATGCTGCACAAGAAGCTTCATCGGCGTCAGCGGGTTTTTAATCTCATGAGCAACTTGTTTTGCCATTTCCTTCCACGCCCGCTCGCGTTCTCCCTGCCGAAGTTCCTCCCGGCTTCTCTCCAGTTCAGCCACCATGGCATTGAAGGTGGTTACGAGTTCGCGGACTTCTCCCGATCCTCCCTGAGGCACGCGCGTATCGAGGTTGCCCTCGCCTACCTTACTTGCTGCAAGGGTCAAATCACGAACGGGCTGAGAGAGTTGATTTGCGATCGCAACGCCGACGATTCCGGTGAGCAGCACAAGAACTCCGTAAACGGCAAGCGTGAAGGCATTCCTCTCCGCTACTTCCCCTTCAAGTTCCGTCTGTCGATAGAGTGCTGGAACGGCAAGCACACCCAGGGTTCGATCCTCCAAGATCAAGGGTTTGAACCCGACGGCGTATTCCACGTCCCCGATCGCTTCCATTGTTTCCGAGTAGCCGAGGCCTGCGACAACGATCTTTGCAAACACGTCACCGGGCAGGCGTGCATCGACCAGCCCCGAAGAATACAGTTCGGGCCGGCTGCTCGTGAGGATTTCCGTTCTCTGATAGATCGAAAAATCCACGCCGAATTCTGCTGCGACGCTTTCGCAAAAGTCGTCATTCAACCCGCGGCTCACGTCTTCCTCATTTGCCATGGCAACAAGGATCCGGCGTGCGATCAGGTTTAGGTCTTCTTTAAGGCGATTGGTGATATTGACGGCCAGCCGCTCCCTGGCAAACTCCCTGTTATAATATCCGAACAAGAAGAGCGGGACAATGGCGACGACGAGGAATGCCAGAATGAGCCGGCCGCGGAAGCCGGTAATCACCGTCCGATATTTTGGCCATTGAAAAGCGATGAGAAGCCCGCAGGCCAAAGCGAGAAGCCCCGCGTAGAGTACCGCCACTTTGACAAGATTGAACAGATGCCACCGCAGCCCCGCCTCCTGGATGCTGATCGCGATCACCCTTCCGGCCCTGGATTGATCGCGGACAAAGAGGGTCTCAAACGTCCGGCCCTGTACCTCTTCGCGGATCTTCACGTCCTGCACATTCCCGGCATCGATCCGGGGCGCGACATCGGCGGGGAGGGATGTGCCGGCGTACCTTCCGGCGTCACTCGATGCGACGAGTTTTCCATCCTGGAATTCCGAAATGAACACTGACTGAAAAAGACTTCCGAATTCCTCGCGCTCAAATGGTCGCAGAGGCTCCGGAGCCTCCCCGCGAAACATCGCCTGTTCACTTGCGGCCAGGATTAACGATACGAATCCCACGGGCCGATCCGTGGAATCGCGTACGGATGCCCATGTCCCGTAATACTTGATGAGGCCGCCCGGTACTCTTCGTTCAACAACGTTCAAAACCTCTTCTTCAATATCGAAAAGGCGCCGAAGCAGTTCCGTCTGTTCATACGAAGTCATCCCTACGGCGAATCGATCCAACTCCGATCCGTTTTCGTCATACAGCACCAGTGTCGAATTATATCCCTCCCGGCTCATGAGCGTCCGGGCCCACAACGGGAAGGCGACCTGTCCGCCAGGTTGATCCTCCAGCAATTCGGGAAAGGTATCTCTGGCGGTACGAAAACTTTCATTGGTAACGAACGAAAGCCAGGCATCCACGGGCTGGGTCAATTCCGCAGCGTAGAGGCGGAGCTTGTCGTCTTCCTTTTCGTGGATCTTCGAATCAAGGACAGGCGTTGACATGCCAAACGAGAGGACAAAGATGAAAGCGATGCCGGAGGGGGTCTTCCATCGTTCAAAGCTCATCCAAACAAATACTGCTGACGCGCACAGAGCCAAAAAGGGCACCAGCCACGGCACCTGCGGAACCCTGTCCAAAGAGCGGAACAGGACACTTGCAACGACATAACCTGCAGCAACCACCGCAAACGCTTCCACGCTTCTGCGCGAACCAATGATACCCTCATACCATTTCATCAACAACTGGATAGCCAGGGAGACAAGGAGGATCAACGTCACGGTCACAAGAAGGATATTCACGTGCATCAGGACCACGGGCGCGGGAGGTAAGATCTCTGAAGGATTAATGAACTTCAGGGTCGAGTCGTACACAAAGCTGCGGAGGGTCGCTCCGTAAGCCCTGTACACCACGTTCAATCCCACACCAACCGCGATTGCGGAGGGGATGAAAACGACGAATCGCAAGAACGCCGGGCTCAACCGTCCGCCCTCAACCTCTCCTGATCCAAGGTCGCGTGCGAGTACGACAACGGACAGGAGCAGCGTCACGACACTCAGGAACACGTCTCCCAACGAAGCAGCGATGCCTCCGCCGAACGGTGAGGCAAAATACGCGGGATCGAACAACCACCCGTCGACCACCATCGAAGGAAAACCCGCCTCCAGCCAGATAAATCGCAGTGCCCAGAGCACTCCCAGATGGATCGTCATTCGAACGAAGCGGTTGCTGATTTGAAGCGTCCATCGATAAAGGACGATGGCACAAAACCCTGCAAGGATGGCGATCAGCCCTCCCACCCAACCATTGACGGCGGTTTCCATCCTTTGGATATTCTCTTCAAGCGTGGGTGCCGCCACGATCACCGCGGCCAGCGGCGTACCTTGAATATCCGTCAACTCGACACGCAATCGGCGGCCGTCCCCCTTGGGGATGATCCGATCTCCCGTGAGAATCTCCACGTCCTGGCCAAGATCCCGAACGAGCGAATTCCTGAAACTCTCGGGGGGGAAGAATCTTTCCGATACTTCTGATGTCCGGTCAAACGGCTCAGAAGCGATCACGGTCAGTCCGATGTCTGTCTGCGCGGATGCGGCAAGAGTGGACCTCAATCCAGATGATATAATGACGACCTGAGAGTCCGAAACGAATCCTTCGAATCGCCCGACAAGCGCGGGTCCACTCCACGCTACAAGCGAGGCATTGGGATCCACGACATCGATACTGTGACCAGACGTTCTCTGGAGTGAGTTCAGGCGTTCATATCCGGCGAGCATTTCCCCCGGCTGGTTGGCAATAAGACGGTGAAGCGTCGCTGAGTCCCGCGCAACGGAGCCGGCGAACTGCATCAATGCGTCTACACGGGCATCAAAGCGATCCTGGATGAAGGTGCGGAGGGCGGCTTCCCTTGAATGACGAAGTTCTTCCCAATGCGTAGAGAGGTAGTCAGAATACCAAAGTTTGCCGAGGCCCAAGGCTCCAATGACCGCCACGGTAATCAGGATCACCCACCAAACCCGGCGGGAAGGCATTTCACGGTCTGGGGTCATTGACGGGGGAAGTTAATAGATATTGAACTGGCTGATAATCCACCGGGAATCCTGGCGTACCAGCGAAACATAGACCTGGACGGATTCCTTGCTTCCGCGCATGATGAAATCCAACCGCCCTGTTGCGTACGGATGCGGAACGGAATCGTTCAGCCTCGAAAAGGAGAATTGGGAGGGTTTTCTGGCGGAGAAGAAGTTCTTAAGAATGGTCAACCCCTGTGCCGAGGAAAAAAATCCGCTTTCGCTCCCGCGGATGGTCATAGACACCTGTTTGGCAAATAACGGCGATAGAGATCCGACGTTTCCGGCTATAACGGCAGATTCCACGGTGTTGAAGAGGGATCTGACCTGGACGGATTGAGGATTCTCCTTCGTTTGCCGGGCCTCACCGCGGTCATCCTTCGCCGCTGGATCCTTCAAGCTTTGAGGGACAGTCTGGCAAAGGCTGACGGAACCGAAGAGAACCAAAGCAATCAGTGTTCTCATGATCATGTGCAAAGTATCTCAAAAGCTGATAAAAGTCAACGTAACAAGAAGTGGTGTCCGCATTCGCCTGCCGCGCTGCAAGAAGTCGTTGAAACGACTCATGGAATTGGGAGCGAGCGGGTATT
>JBBEEC010000028.1:0-4988 GCA_040880975.1 Bacteroidota bacterium
TCGAGAATCTTATAGTGAGAAATGGATTGACCAATCATTTGTTTGTCTCCTGCAAGGTCCCTCCAACGAACAGCGGGATTCCAGTTCTTATCAGACAGGTTCCTTGGTGAAATCACCGTTACTTCACGCCAATCATTTTCAATACAGACTGAATCCGCGGGTCGGAATCCATCCCGGTCATTTTCGGAAAGTCTCTCACATCCCCCAGATATACAATGTTGATGTACCTGCTTTCGTAGAGTCGCTCAAGCCACTCCACTGCTTTCTCCTTCTGCCCCATCGCCATGTACACAAGGGCAAGATACGCTTCTACCTTCTCCCCTTTTTGTGCTTGCGCCTCTATCTGCACAAGTATCTTCTGAGCCTGGTCATGTTTCCCCATCAAGGCGTACGAACTCGCCAAATAGGGAAACACATTGCCGCCGAGAGCAGTTTGAGCTTTCTCAAATTCGGAGATCGCTTCAGCAAGTTTTCCGATTCCAATGAAGGCTCTTCCGAGAGCTAACCGCGCGAGGGGAAAGTTGGGCTCCGTCGCCAGGACTTTGTGGTACTGCACAATTGCCTCCTCATAGCGCCCTGCCTGTGCAAGAGCAACGCCAGCATTGGTCTGGATGACGAGCGATAACGGGTCAAGCTCCTGTGCCCTCTGAATCTGGGCAATGGCCTCGTGATGTCTTCCCGATGTCGACAATAACATCTGGTACCATTGGTGCGTTGTGGCATAGCGGGGGTTCAGTTCTATGGCGCGTTTGAAGTCTCGTTCTCCGCCGTCAAAGTCGAATGAACTCCACTTTGCATAACCCAGGACGGCGAATGCTTCGGCACGCTTCGGGTCAAGCTCCAGAGCTTTCAGGGCGTAGTATTTCGCTCTTTCGAAGGCCTCCCTCGGCGGTGGGAAGAAATAAACGGGAATGACCGCGTACGTTTCCGCCAACCCGGTGTAGGCCTGCGCAAACGAGGGGTCGCGCTCGATGGCTTGCGTATAGAAATCGATTGAACGATTCAGGGCGTCCGGTGTTCTCTTCTGCCAGTTGAACCGTCCTTTGAGATACAATTGATATGCTTCTGCATCTGCCGTTGAAGCGGTGGTTGAGTTGGCCTGATCCTCGCCACTGAGTTTGAGTTGAAGTCGGCTGGAAATCTCCTGCGGAACTTCTCTCTCGAGTGTTGAGATGTCGGAGAGGCTTCTGGTGTACAATTCACCCCAAATCTGCCGACTGTCGCGACTATCGACCAACTCAAGGCTCACTGAAAAACCGTTTGGTCGTTGCGTCATCCTTCCCGTGAGGACCGCCTGCACACCGAGCGTTGTTCCAACTTCCCGTGGGTCGATCTCCTTCCCCTTATAACGGAAGACGGATGTTCGGGACATGACCCGCAGGTTCGATAGCCGCGAAAGATTGTTGATGATGCCCTCGGTAATCCCGTCGGTCAGATACTCCAGATTCTGATCTCCCGTTGCATTCTCGAACGGCATGACGGCAAGCGAGGTGATTGTTTCTGATCGCTGCGGGAAGAACAGGAGGTATATTGCACTCGACACAGCAACGATCATCACGGCAGCAGCTAGAGAGAAGGCCGTAAGGTTTCTGCGCTTGAGCCGTGGAATACTCGTCGTTTTGATATCAAGACTTTGAGCCGTTTTTTGGAATTCCGGGTCCTTCGCTAGGCCCACTTGTGAAGAAAGAACGCCAGATGATTTTTTCTTCACGCGTCGAAGGTCAACCATCAAATCGGAGACGTTCTGGTATCGATCCTCGGGGTGTTTCTCCAGGGCTTTACCTAGAATGAGGGCCAACTCCGCCGAGGAATCGGAGCGATACGTTTCGAGTGGCACCGGCGGTTCGTTGATAATGGAATACATCATCGCCGCTTCATGCTCCCCGCGGAAGGGAAGGCGGCCGGTCAGCATCTCGTAGAGAACTACACCGAAGGAGAAAATATCCGATCTCACATCCGCCTCGCTACCCTGGATCTGTTCGGGAGCCATGTATCCGATGGTCCCGACAGTACCCGATGTTCGTGTGAGTTTGAGAGCCCCTTTGATCTTCGCCAATCCAAAGTCCATCACTTTCACCTGGCCCTTGGCACTGACCATGATATTCTCAGCCTTGATATCGCGGTGAACGATTCCCTTGCTGTGCGCCTCGTGCAGCGCCTCTCCGATCTGAATTCCATGGGACAGAATCGTCTCAAGCGGTTGGCTGGGAGTGGTGTTCCTGTCCCGTAACGTGGCGCCGTCGACGTATTCCATGACGATGAAGAACTCGTCCCCCTTTTCTTCCACGCCATGAATGGTACAGATGTTCTGATGATTGAGTGAGGCCGCGGCTTTCGCTTCCTGAAGGAAACGCGCTCTGTTCTGTTCCGAGTTCGCAACTCGCGGTGGTAAGAACTTCAGCGCGACCGTGCGGTCGAGCTTGGTGTCTTGGGCCTTGTAGACAACGCCCATCCCGCCCTCACCAAGTTTCTCCAGGATCTTGTAATGGTATATGGTTTGACCGATCATAGTGACCCCTCTCGACGGCTCCCGCCCAAAGAGGGCGGCCTACCCGCCCAATGTGTGCTGATGAGGCAGGCGGGGATGCTCAATCCGACAAGTGGACTTGGCTTCGTTAAACTCGCCAAGCCCAGTCGGACTGGCACTTCACCGAGTCCAGAATCTGATAATGGGATATTGTCCTGCCGATCATCGCTTTGAAGTTTCTTTTCTTCGAATCATCATTCAAGTCAAGGTTCCGTCAACGGCCACGGTGTTCCAAGAACTTTTTCCGGCACTCGAACCCGGCAGCCCGGATGGCAGCGAATTCCGGTGTCGAGCGCACGTTCTCCAGCAAGGGATCATTGTCCAGAAGCTCTCCCATGCAGAAGTTCCCTTCAACGGCAATCCGCAGAAGCTCCAACGCAGCGCTTTTCTGTCCACAGAACGCCAACAATGATCCGTCCAGATAAGCAGAATCAGGATCGCGTCGCACTCGCAATGAGGTGCGCACATATTCATCAGCAAGTCGCTTCACTTCCGCGGCGGGACGTTTCCGTAAGTATGCATGCACGAAGCGTGCAGGCCAGGTGGGATTCTGGACGAGCTTTTCAGTAATCCGAAGCGCGTCTTCATACTTTCCCTGACGAAGCAGGACGAAGACCATACCGTTGTTCGACCATTCCGTTTCCGGGCCCATTTTCCAAAAGCTGAGTGCGCGTTCGTAGTCGCCCGCCATCATAAAAGCGAAGCCACAACCACGGAGCGCAGGCTCGTTGGGATCAAGCGCGCGAGCCGATTCACATTCGCGCGCAGCCTCCGAATGCATGCCAGCAAAGCGAAAGACATAGGCAAGACTAAGGTGAGCCAGAGGATGGTCCTGTCGGCGTCGAACCAAATCTTGTGCCCTGTCATACGCGGTTATGAGTTGACCTGTCTCAACCGTCAATGAAATAAGCCCTCGGGCTGCATCCACCAAGTTGGGGTCTAACGTTAAGGCATGTTGAAAGCTCCTTTCGGCACGCCTGTACGAATCCTCACCGCCATCTTCAAAGGACGCATACCAGTGGTAGCGCTTCCCCAGTGCAGCCCATGTGGAAGCATAGTGAGCGTCCAGAAGGACTGCCCGTTCAAGCAAAGCGATCGCCTGCTTGTTTTCCGTATTGGGGAAGACAACGCTGCGCAAGAACAGTTCATACGCTTCAGCATTTTGGGGGCGCGTGCCCACATCCGCTGGAGAGGCTATAAGTCCCAGCTTCGGAATCAGTCCCTGTCGAATTCGACTCTGGATTTCTTCTTCCATGCTGATCCAGTCTGACGCCATCGTGCGCACGGTTTCTCCCCACAGCACGCGATTGTTCTTTACGTCAATTGCTTGCAAGGTCACCCGCAGCTGGTCTCCTTCGCGTGCGAAGTGTCCAGTAACAGCAGTAACTACCCCCAGTTCAATTCCTGCAGTCTGCGGGTCAACATCTGATCCCGCGTACCTTCGCGTACTCGCGGATGGACGAATAATAAGATTCGGAGTGTAGCTGAGCGTTGTTGCTATTTCATCCGCCAATGCGAGTTGGAGAAAGTCCAGGTCCTGACCGACTCCCAAGTTCTGGAAAGGAAGCACGGCAATCGACTTAAGATCCACGGACACGGCCTCGGGAGAAAGGAAAACATAGAGCCCGACAAGAGCAAGGAAAACTAACGCTCCGATTCCACCGAAAAGATACGCGCGGCTCCTCTGCAACGGCTTCGCCATAACTGGTGCCGCCGTCATTGTACCAGATTGTATCTCTTTCCTGAGAGATCTTAGATCAACGAGGATATCCCCCGTACCCTGATACCGCTCGCTCCCATCCTTCTGCATCGCCTTCCCGACAATCCGTTCTAACTCCATCGGCACATCACTGCGCAAGGCGGTAAGCGGCTTTGGTTGTTCATTAAGAATGGAGTAGACAATTGCTTCGTTATATTCGCTTTGGAATGGCAACCGCCCCGCAATCATCTCATACAGTACAACACCGAGCGACCAGATGTCTGTGCGATGGTCGACTGTTTCTCCCCGTGCCTGCTCGGGCGACATACACGGAACGGTGCCGACGGTAGAACCCGCTTTGGTCAGGAGGGTTTGACCGGGCTTCTTCGCGAGCCCGAAGTCCATAATCTTGGCCTGGCCCTTCGTTGTAACCATGATGTTGCTGCTCTTGATATCTCTGTGGACAATCTTGTTTTCGTGAGCGGCGTGGAGCCCTTCTGCGACTTGAATCGCAATGTCAACTGCTTCATCGATCTTGAGCGGGGCATGCTCAATTTTCCTGTCGACTGTTGTTCCCTCATAGATGGCCATGGCAATGAATACCCGGCCTTCGGGAGTTTCATCAATCTCGTAGATCGTGCAGATATGAGGATGGTCGAGGGAAGATGCAGCTTTAGCTTCGTGAATGAAGCGTTGGCGTTCAGATTCGCTTGTCGTGAGGTTATCCGGTAAGAACTTCAAGGCAACGAAGCGATCGAGCTT
>JBBEEC010000029.1:0-13718 GCA_040880975.1 Bacteroidota bacterium
GATTTCGAATCTCGAAATTGCATTACGTGGGTTGTTTCTTGCCAAACGGAGGCCGCAAAGGGAGCTTGATGGAAAAGATTGTTCCCTTTCCCTGTTCGCTTTCGAAGTTGATCTCGCCGTAGTGTTCTTCCACAATTCTTCTCGTGATAGCGAGGCCCAATCCCGTACCGCGGGATTTGCCGAAGGTGGCAAATGGTTCGAAGATTCGATCCTTGATCTGCTCCGCGATTCCGGGCCCGGTATCCGCAATGCGAAAAATGAGGAGTCCGTCATTGGACGAGACCGTCATGGTGATGCGTCCGCCGCGCGGTGTCGCGTCTTCTGCATTCGATAAGATGTTCATAACGGCCCGCTGCAGCCGATCCCGGTCGAGGACGGCGGATCCTTGATAGACATTTTCACAGGAGAAGCGAATTTCTTTTCGCTCCATGTCCATTTCAATCAGATGGTGAATTCCCTGCACAAACTCATCGACGCTATATTCGTCATAGTGAAGCCGCACGCCGCCCCGCGAGAAATCGAGCAGTTCCTGCATCATGCGGTTCATCCGCTCCACCGAGCCCTTGATAAGCGTAAAGAGGCGGTCTCTTTCATCCGAGTTCAACTGTTCGTTGTGTTGCAGTCGTTCGATGCCCAGAGCGACGCCGGTCATGGGGCTGCGAAAATCGTGAATGATCGAACTCGCCATCTGGCCCACTGTGGAGAGACGTTCCTTGTGCACGAGTTCTTTCTGCGCTTCCAGCAACCGAACCTGCATGTCTTCGAACGCGGAGGCGAGTCTTCCGAACTCATCATGATCGAACATATGCACAATTTCGTGTTCGAGGTTTCCCTCACCCAGCACTTCCGTTGCCTGGACAAGCATCTGCAACGGGCGGGCGACAAATTTTCGATAGACCACAGACCCCACGGCAAGGATGATCACCGTGAACGCAACGTAAATGCCGACGGAACGGAGTGCGTTCGCCCTGAGCGCTGCGGTGGTTTTGGAAAGCGGAATGACCATGTGAGCGGCACCAAGAACATCATCAACGTTCACGGAATGGCACTCCTGGCACTTTCGTTCGGCCTTGAAGGGCACGACGGCTTTTAGTTCCTCACACGTTTGGAGGAATTTCGGCCGGTTGGCGGAAAATGTTGACACGGGCTCATCGGGATGCTTGCCGAGGTTGCAGGTAAGCATATAGAGAGGCTCGCCGGTTGTGAAGACGCTGAGGGCGTGAGGGGTTTCAGGGGCGGCAGCCGTGAGTTCGGTTTCGCGCAACCGCTGAAGCCTGTTGGGCGTCCTGTATTCTTCCATCAGCTTCAAGCTGTCGGAGAAAAACCAGACGGTCAGTTCGCTCAGCTCGCCGGCCCGGCTGACCCGCTCGAGGAATTCAGGATCCACCGAATAATTGGTGATCATCTGGTTTACCAGCGATTCCTTGATGGTCATCGCCTGTACGGTGGCAGCCGCCTGGGCCTGTTCAAACGTGGCGGCTTCCTGGGAGGCGTAGTTAAAGAAGACGATCGCGCCGGCCGCAAGGAAAAACAGCGGCATGACGACCAGCAGGATCTTCGTGGAAAGCGTGAGGTTCCGGAACATGGACTCCCCTGTTAAGTACCGGTCGAAGACGGCGCCGCCGGAATTTCGGACGGCTATTTCTTCGGAGCCTCTTCTGAAACGTGCTGCGGCATCTTGATTGGCACTCTTCTCGGCCGTAGGATCGAGAGCAGAATTGAAATGAGCAGAACGCCCGCCACGACGCCGAGGGCGATCAGGATCGGCATCTCATAGAACCCTTCGATCAACATCTTGACACCGATGAACGCAAGCACGATGGAGAGGCCGAACTTGAGGTAATGGAAAAGATCGAGAAGGCCAGCCAGGGCAAAATAGAGCGCCCGCAGCCCGAGGATTGCGAAAACATTCGAGGTGTAGACGATGAACGGATCCCTTGTTATTGCAAAGATGGCAGGAATCGAATCGAGGGCAAAGACAAGGTCCGTTGTTTCTACGACCAGGATCACGATGAACAAAAGGGTCGCATAGAGCTTCCCGTTGACACGAACGAAGAACTTCCCTTCGTGATACCCCGGTGTGACAGGAAGAATTCGCTTAAAGATCCGTACGATGAGATTCTTTTCCGGATGCACCTCGACCGCCTCGTCCTGGAGAGCCATCTTTATACCTGTGAAAACCAGGAAAGCGCCGAAAATGTACAACACCCAATGGAATTGATTGATGAGGGTGACGCCGACAAAGATCAGTACGCCGCGCATAACGAGGGCTCCCACAATCCCCCAAAAAAGAACTTTATGTTGATATTTCGCGGGAACTTTGAAATAGGAGAAGATCATCAGGAAGACAAACAGGTTGTCCACGCTGAGTGATTTCTCGATGATATAACCCGTGAAGAACTCAAGGGCGACCACCGATCCCTCGAACAGGTAGATGCCGACGTTGAAAAGAAGAGAGAGAACGATCCAGAAGGCACTCCAGAGGAGCGCCTCCCGGACCTTGACCTCGTGAGCGTGCCGGTGAAAGACCCGGAGGTCGAGGATCAACATCGCTATCACAAAAACATTAAAAACCGCCCAAAGCCATGCGCTGTGGTTCATGAACATCCTTCGTTCAAAACTTTTTTCATGATAAGGAAAATTTGAGTGAAATCATCATGCATTTTGACGGAGGGAATGGCTTTCCACCGAAGCCATGATCACCGCTCCTCCTGCATCGCCGGTTACATTGGTCACAGTGCGAGCCATATCGAGAAATCGGTCGACGCCCATGATCAGGGCAATTCCTTCTTCGGGAACATGGATGGCTTTCAAAACGATGATGAGCATAATGATGCCGACCCCCGGCACCGGAGCCGTTCCGATTGACGCGAGCGTCGCCGTGAGAACAATTGTCAATTGCTCGGCAAGGGAAAGATCAAACCCATACACCTGGGCGATAAACACCGCGGCGACTCCCTGATAGAGGGCCGTTCCGTCCATGTTGATGGTGGCGCCGAGCGGAAGTACGAAACTTGTAATGCTATTTGGCACACCCAGTTTCGTCTCGCAGGTTTCCATGTTCACGGGAAGGGTCGCGGCGCTCGATGAGGTCGAGAATGCCACGAGTTGAACGGGTTTTAACTGCCTGAGGAACGTGAGAGGTGACATGGATGAAAACGCCTTTACCAGAAGAGGATAAACGACGGTGGTCTGAATGACGAGGCCCAGGAGAACGCACGCAACATACCAAATAAGGGTCTGAATGATCTCGAATCCGAATTCGCTCACGGTCGCTGCAATGAGGGCAAAGACGGCATAAGGAGCAATTTTCATAACCAGGTGGACCATTTCGATCATCGTGTCTGCGAGACCGTCAAAAAACCGGATCACCGGCCCGGATTTTTCTTCTTTGACAAAGGTGAGAACCACGCCCATCAGAACGGCGAAGAAGACGATCTGCAGCATTTCGCTGTTTGCCAGTGCCCGAAATGGATTCGTGGGGATCATCTCGACGAACATATCGACAATGTTGATATCGAGCTCTGTGGCGATCTTTGACTGAACATCGGATTGATATTCAGCCATCAGCAGTTCTTTCGACGATTCGCTCACCTGTTTCCCGGGTTGAATGACGTTGGCGAGGACAAGTCCTATGGAAATTGCGAGCGCTGTCGTCGTCATGAAGTACACGAGGGTCTTTGCACCGATGCGCGCTACTTTCTTGATGTCTCCGAGGCTTGCAGCTCCAACAAGGAGCGAAGCAAGCACAAGCGGAATGGCAATAAGATTCAGAAGGCGGATAAAAATGGTTCCGATCGGCCGGATCATCGTCGCGATCGTTTTTTCCTTTCGAAGCTCCGTGACCCCGGTAAACTGTTGCGGCTCCTTTCCCTCGCTTTGAAAAGTCAGAACTGTTGTGGGACGTTTATCTTTCGGCAATCCCTTCCACGCGCGCAGGACCTGCGCACCTTCGCGGCTGGTGAAAATCTGCTTCGAATCCCCGGTTTGTATCTCCAGGGTGCTCCAGCCGGAAACTTCGTGTTTCGCTGTTTCCGTTCCTACTGTCGTGGCCACCACCAGAACTGATTGGTCGACGTGGAAGAATGCCCCGAACGCCGCTCCCAGGATCAGGGCGATGAGGATTTGCGTGTGGAGCTTTAGTTTTTTCACGAAACCTCGCGATGGTTGATGTTGGCGGATTGCTTGTTCCAATAATAGTAAAAAGGAAGTCCGATAACGAGAAGCAGAATTCCGATCATGGCATCCCTTGTGTTCTCAACGAACGTGTTGACAAGAAACCAGGCGACAACAAGCAGGAACAGAAGAGTAAGATAGGGATATCCCCATGCCTTGTACGGCCGATCGACATCCGGCATCTTGCGCCTTAGAATGATAACGCTGGCGGCGGCGAGGCCGTAGAAAAACCAGGAGCCAAAGACGACGTACGCGGTGATCTGATCGTATGTACCGCTGAGTGTAAGCAGGATGGACCAAAAACCAAGCGTCAGTACGGCGATCCAGGGGGAATGATGGCGTGGATGGACGGTGCCCAGGGCCTTCATCGCACTTCCGTCGGCAGATGCGGCGAACATGGATCGCGGGCCATTGAGCAGCATTCCGTTGGCGGAACCAAAGGTCGAGCAAAGAATTCCAATGACGATCAGTGAAGCTCCCACAGGACCGAGCGCGCTGAGAGCAACATCAGCCGCTACCCGGGTCGAGCCCTGCATGTCCGTCATCGGAATGACGTACGCGTAAGCGATGTTTGCTCCGACATACAGGACAATGACCATGATCGTCCCAAGGATCAGGGAAAGCGGCACGTTCCGGGTGGGGTTCTTGAACTCACCCGCCGTAAGCGTGACATCGATCCATCCGTCGTAAGCCCAGAGTGCAGAGATCAAAGCCACCCCGAAGCCGGCGGTCAGATTGGCCGACCAATCCTCCGGCCACCAAGGCCGGAAATTTGCAGCGGAGCCATTTCCGGAAACAAACACTGCAACGATAAGGCCGATGAGCGCGAGGACCTTTGCCGATGTGAAGATCGTCATTACCCATCCCCCAAACTGTACTCCGCGGATATTGATGAGCGTGACAATCAGGATGACCCCCATCGCAACGATTTGAATCCAACCGACGCTGATGTCGAATTCCAATCCGAAGAAATTCAGTTGTGTCCCAAGAAGAGGAGCTGCGTCAAGGGAGGGGACAAAGTGGCCGAGGAAGGTGGCAAACCCCACTGCGATAGCGGCCGCTGATCCTGCCTTGTTAATAAAGAAGTCGTTCCAGCTAAAGAGAAATCCCCAGATACGACCGAAGCTATGGCGCAAATATACGTAAGGCCCGCCCGCCTGCGGCAAAACGGCGCTCAGTTCGGCAAGGGAAAGGGCTCCAAACAGCGAGAGCATGCCCGCTACGACCCAAACGAGAATCATCGGGCCTGTGGCCGGCACATGTCCTGCGATGGTCGCAGGGACAATAAAGATCCCCGATCCGATAATGACGCCCATGTGGATGGCGATGCCTTCGCGAAGGCCGAGAGCGCGGAGGAGTTGGGGCTTAGGGGGTTCCAATCAGAGAGAGGGTAGGATGGGAATGGAAATGGTGTACAGATGAAAAGCTGAGAAGGATGAAATGTGAGACGTGAAATGACATAAACTGAAAATCTCGTTTAACAACATTTCACGTTTCACGACTCACCTTTCACTGTTTTCAACATTTTGCATCTTTTCGAGAAACTCATCCGGCGGAAGATACCCGACGACGCGGGAGCTCAATACTTCCGATCCGGTTCGATCGAGGAAAACAATGGTCGGAACGCCTGCGATATCAAACTGCTTGCGCAGGGCCTCGGACTCTGGAGAGTCAAATCTCGTAAGATCCACTTTCAAACGAACAAATTCTTCCGATGCAGCGATCACGGACGGGTCGGTGAATGTTCGGCGGTCCAACTCGAGGCACGGAATACACCAGTCGGCATAAAAATCCATCATGACGGGCTTTCCTGATGCTTGTGCCTCTGCGACAAGATCGGGACTGTGGGGCTGCCATTCAATCCCCGGTTCCCTCAACGCGTTCGCGAAAAATCCGCCAAGAGCAATGCACGCAATTCCGAATGCCCATTTCATGCGCCGAAATGAGGTTTTGTCCCTGCCTGAAGGCTCAAAAAATCCCAGGTAAAGTCCCCCCACAATCAGAGTGAGCGGTACCACGAATGCTGCGAGCTTCGGCGCAAATGCAAGCGAGAGATAAAAAAGAGCCGCGCCGGTCAACACGACACCGAAGATCCGCTCGACCCACACAAGCCACACGCCGGAACGAGGTACATTCTTAAGGAATCCGGAAAACGTTCCGAGAATAAGGTAGGGCAATCCCAGGCCGAGTGAAAGGACAAAGAATGCCATGAAGCCAAAGAAAGGGTCGCCTTTTTGGCCGACCATTGCGAGGAGGGCAATGACCGGAGGGCCAATGCACGGGGCGGCAAAGATCCCGACGACCAATCCGGAGACAAAGAGGCTTACGAATCCCGTTCCGGCCGTCCCGCCTAATTTACTGGTAAGCCAGTACGGCGCTTGCAATTGATAGAGGCCGAACATACTTAAAGCGAGAGCAAACAAAAGAGCGCCGATGATCCCGAGAACCCAGGGGCTTTGCAGCCAGCTGCCAAAGAGTTCGCCGCTGAGCGCGGCGGTCACGCCGAGTACGCTATACATCGAAGCGATGCCGAGAACATAGACAACCGCTTTTACGAAGACCCGCAGAGTGCTTGCCTCCGATTGCGTGCCGAACAGAGAAACGGTAACGGAGAGCATTGGGTAGACGCACGGCGTGAGATTCAGCGCGAGGCCAATCAGAAAAATCGCCAGGAATGCAACAAACGATCCCTCGGTCTCAAACAGGCTCGCAAGGGAATCCACGGTCCCGGCTTCCCCGGTTTTGGTGTCGTATGTCGCGAACAATTCGGGAAATTGCTCTACAACTTGGGTGCCGGACGAAACGACTGGAAGCAGGATTTCCAGAGGCATGGTTGAGGGGGCAAGGCACACCTGATCATTGCAGGCCTGGACACGAAGCTTCGCCGGAACGCGGTATTCACCCGGTTCGAGTTTTTCCGAGAGGCGAAGGGAGAGGAAAATCGTTACCGTCCGGTCATAAACACTCAGAGGCTCATCGGCAAAGTCGAATTGCTGGTGATGTCCTGCAGGATATCGCAGGTCCGAAACAATGATGCCTTCGACTGGTTCTATCTCAAGCGCGGTTCCGATAAGATAGTCATAAGTGGGGATATGCGAATTCACATGCCAGGTGTCTTCGATGGCCAGGGTGACAGCCACCCGGGCTACGGAGCCCGCAGGGACGCGGTCCGTGGAGAGCTGAATCGTCGTCTGCACCTTGGACGCCGTCGATGAGATTCCGCCGATTGTGAGTTGAGCAAGTGCTGCCGGCAAAAAGACAACAGAGAGGACGAGAAAGCGCGTCATGGTGTGCATTGAGGATGAAAGGCGGTGGGTATTTAAAGAACGCTCTTCAGCTTCTTCTCGAGATCAGCTTTGGTCATGAGGCCCATATGTTCATCAACGATCATTCCCTTGCGGTCGATGAGGAATGTCGTGGGAATTACTTCAAACCCGCCGTAAGCATTGACGGTTCTTCCGGTACCAATGACGACAGGGTAGGGGATCTTGAATTTCTTGACGTACGGGGTGACGAGGTCAAATCCCTCATCATCCAGGGCAATTCCTACGATCTCGAATCCCCGGGATTTGTATTTCTCATAGACCTCGATGAAATCCGGAATCTCCCTTCGGCAGGGTCCGCACCATGTTGCCCAGAAATTCACGAGGACGACTTTTCCCTGAAGTTTGGAGAGTTCGACCACGCCACCATCAGCCGTGGTGAGTTTAAAATCAGCAGCTTTGCGGTTCTGAGCAGGGGCAACGAAAAAAAGGAGGGTGACAGCAAGAGAGAGCAAAAACGATCGATTCATTGTTAGACCTTTTTATGAAAAAGAAGTGATGCAAAAGAGCGCTTTCCAAATATAACAAAAGTAACTCAATTTTGTTCCTGCCCCCCGTATTCATCGTTTCTACAATCCTACCACCAAAGTCCGCCGTCGGCGTATTCCCAAAGAAGAAAGCTCACGATTTTGTAATCGAACGGCTTCGGGCCTGTAACAGGGATTTGTGCGCCAAGCGAAATCGCGATGTGTCCCTTGCGGGAAATCGCATAGTAGAGTTGAGGAGTGACAAACAACGTTGTTGACTCGTTGAATGTTGTGAGGCCATTGAACTCGATCGCAGGGTGGAAGCCCTTCTTTTCGTTTGTGAGGGGAAGTGTCCAAGCCACGTTATAGAAGAGCTCCGTGTGCTGTCCTGAGTGAAGGGGATGTTCCAGTTTTATGCTGGATTGAAGGAACGATCTGCCGAATCCTTTTGCCGCCGCGAGGAAAGGCGCCAGTTTCCAGATCCCGTCCCCGAGACCCTTGGATTCGCTCCCCGATGGAACCACGACCTCAACACCAACACTCGCGATCGACAAGGAACTGACACTTTGATGAAAGGTGTATTTTCCTGCCAGTTCAATATCCCCCAACCCGGAAGATGCGGGCCCCCGAGCAAACGGAAGAGCGATTTCCCATTGCCCCGTTTTGCAAATTCGTGATTCGTACGCGAGTTTGGTCGAGGAACTCCTGCTGCCCGCCGCCGTGAACGTCGGGATGATCAGGACTTCGTTTTCCGGAAATGCCTTGCCGGTAACCTGGGCACGGCGAAAATTCAACTCCCCCTCCGGCCACCCGGATTCGGAGCAGAAGGTCTTGATGTGGCCGATGATGGCGTCCGCCTGCTCCAGCGACAACGCTTCGCCCCAGGAGGGCATGGTCATCGAAAGGCCGCGCGCAGGTCCTCCATGCATAATGACCGCCTGCCAGTCCTTGCGGGGTTCCCTGCTTGTGAAACTGCAATCCGAGAAATTCGGCACGGGTGTCTCGAGCACAATCCCCTCGGCCGGACCTTTCCCGTCATCCCCATGACATCGTGCGCACCATGCTTCATACATGAGTTTGCCGTCCCTGGTGTCCAGTCCGATGACGACCTCGTCCTGCGCCACGGCAGGGATTGAAATGCAGAGGTGAGAAAGGAGAAGGAGTTTCAAGAATTTAGTGAAGGGAGCTTTCTATATTCTAAATGATAAAGAACAATCCGAGAAGGAACAACACGAAGAAAAACACGACGTTACCCGTAAAACAACTGGCACAGCTTTTGTAACCTTTCCAAGGTTTGACCTTAGAAAGGTTACTATGGAACGTAAACCGGTAATTGCCTTGAGGATTGCTTGAACGTAATGCTGGCATCCATTGATGTTTACTGGTCAATTTGTGGGTAATATTTCATTTTTGAGGTTTTTTATTAATACCTTCTTTCAACATGAGTAAAGTGACACTCGTTATCGGAATAGACGGAGGCGGAACGAAAACCTCTGCGATGCTGGCTGATTCTCATGGAATCGTTCTGGCCGAAGAATCAGGCGGCCCGTCAAATTTTCAGATCATGGGGGCGGAGAAAGCGGCCGGAAATCTCTTCACCATCGTGACAGATCTTTGCCAGAAAGCAGGACGCCCGCTCGCCGATGTTCACGCCCTGGTCGCGGGCCTGACCGGTGCCGGGAGAGAACCGGATCAGGAACGGATGAAGGCGGCGTTCCAGGACCATGCAAGGAATTTCGGGGCTCTGTTTCCAAGGATACGGATCGAGAGTGACGCCCGGGTTGCGATCGAAGGCGCCTTTGAAGGGGCTAGCGGAATCATCCTCATCGCAGGCACGGGGTCCATAGCGTTTGGCAAGACACCGGAAGGGAAAATCCTCCGCACGGGAGGTTGGGGAAGATTCATCGGGGATGAGGGAAGCGGATATGTGATCGGCCGCGACGGACTGGCAGCTGTCTGCAAAGAACTCGACGGCAGGGGGAGGAAAACCTTGTTGACCGGATTGGTGGCGGATCACTTCGGACTTTCAAATCAGGAGCGGATCATCGAGCAGGTCTATAAGAACAATTTTGATATTGCTTCGATCGCCCCGTTCGTCATTCGGGCGGCGTCGGATCGCGACCTGGAGTGCGGGCGTATTCTCAACCGCGCGGCGTTCGAATTATCAGAGCTTGTTCGCGGACTAACGTTGCGGATGGAGCGGGAGACCCGGGGGCCGCGGCAAAAGATCCCGCTCTCGTTTGTTGGAAGCTTACTGACAGGCGAGGCCGTGTTCCCAAAGATTGTGAAACACAAGATCGAATCTTCATTGCCCCAGATCACGGTGCGAAAGCCGCAGGGGGCACCGGCCTACGGCGCTGTTTTGATGGCGTTGACACTTTTGAACCAATGACCCGGCCCTCCACGCAGATCTTCCGTTTCAAAAAGAGCATCATTGTCATCGCTCTCATGGCAGGGCTGGTGATGTCCTGCACCACCCCGCGCAAAGCCCAACGTTTCATCGGACCTTCCTGGACCCCAACCGCGCCCGACCCTGCGTGGGTGGAACGAACGTTGAAGGCCCTGACGCTGGAAGAAAAAGCGGCGCAGCTGGTCTTTGTTTGGACGGAAGGATCCTACATGGCCGAGGGTTCGGCCGCCTGGCAGACGCTCGAACGTCTGACAACCGGCAGGAAATTGGGCGGATTTATTTTTTCGATCGGTGATGTGTACGAATATCCGGTTCAGATCAACAAGCTTCAGGCGCTGGCTGATGTCCCTCTTCTGATCGCCGCGGATTTTGAATACGGCGCAGGGATGCGCATACGAAAGGCAACGACGTTTCCGCGGGCCATGGCGCTTGGGGCAACACGGAATCCTGAGTTCGCGTACGAAATGGGCCGTGCGACCGCACGAGAAGCCCGCGCATTGGGCGTTCACCAGAATTACGCTCCTGTCGCTGACGTCAATAATAATCCCGAGAATCCGGTGATCAACACGCGTTCGTTTGGTGACAATCCGGATCTTGTCGCCTCCATGGCCCTTGCGTTCATCAAGGGCTCACAGGATGAAGGTGTCATTGCCACGGTAAAGCATTTTCCCGGCCACGGCGATACCCACCTGGACACCCACCTTGCCCTCCCCATTCTCACATTCTCGCGCGCCCGGTTTGATTCCCTGGAATTGCCTCCGTTCCAACAGGCGATCAATGAAGGAGTCCTGTCAGTGATGGTGGCGCATATTTCCGCCACGGCGTTCGACTCAGTTTCGGGAATTCCCGCTACGGTCTCTCCGATGATTTCCACCGGGCTTCTCAAAGAGCAGATGGGATTCAAGGGTTTGGTGGTCACAGACGCAATGGTCATGGAGGGCGTCGCAGCAAAGTATCATCCGGGGGAATCCGCCGTGCTGGCGATCCAGGCGGGGGCAGACCTTGTTCTCATGCCGCCGGATGCGGACGTTGCCGTGAATGCGCTGGTCTCAGCGGTCAAGCGGGGTTCCATTCCGATGCAAAGACTCGATGAATCCGTCCGACGCGTCCTCACGCTCAAACAGTGGACCGGAATCACCGAGAACCGATTTGTCGATGTCGATCGGGTGGCGGAGGTCGTGGCTTCGCCCGATCACCAGCGTCTCGCTACTGAAATCGCGCGCAAGTCCATCACGGTTCTTGGGAACAAGGGCGGGTTGCTGCCGTTGATGAGGACGGATGGAAAAAAGGTCGTCGATCTTGTACTCAGCGATCAGGATGATCCCCTGTCCGGCCGGCCCTTCCATGCGGAACTGGTCAAACGCCTTGGACCTCTTGATGAAATTGTGCTCGTTCCGCGTAACGATTCGCTCGACTTCGTCGCGGCCCTCGATTCTTTGATGAAAGCCGATGTCGTGATCGCGCAATTGCACTTTTACACACGGTCCGGAGAAATGACGGGATTCGCGCCGGCACCCGTGAGCCGGTTGCTCGATAGTCTTGAAGCACGCGGCAAACATGTCATCGGAGTGTCCTTTGGCAATCCGTACATAGTCATGGGATTTCCCGGCATCGATTCATACGTTTGTGCCTACAGCGGGTCTCCGGTCGTCGTCAGCGCTGCGGCCGAAGTGATCTTTGGCGAGGAACCGGCTCTCGGCAAACTCCCCGTCACCATGCCCGGAGTGTTTTCTTTTGGTTCCGGGGTACGATATGACAAAGTGGTTCTGCGCAATGGGACGCCGCCCGAAGCAGGGCTCGATCCTGAACGTCTTGCGCGCGTCGATGAAATCATACAAAAGGCGATCACGGACAGCGCTTTTCCCGGAGCCCAGCTGGCGGTGGTGCGGAAAGGCATCGTTGTTCTTAACAAGTCATACGGCGCGCAAACCTATGAACTCTATTCGCCACTTGTCACCAACACAACCCTGTTCGATCTTGCTTCCGTCACGAAGGTGATCGCCACGACAAGTGCGGTCATGAAGCTGGTTGACGAAGGAAGAATCGCTCTCGAGGATCCCGTTGTGAAACATCTGCCGGCATTTGGACAAAACGGGAAGAGCCATATTTCGATTCATGATTTGATGGTCCATACGAGCGGACTTCCAGCCTGGAAGAAGTTTTATGAATTCTGCCAGACACCGGAGTGCGTTGTGGACTCGGTTTTTTCTTCGGGCCTTGTTTATCGCACCGGGGACTCGACCCTCTACAGCGACCTTGGCCTCATTGCCATGAGCAAGCTTCTCGAAAAGGTGACCGGGAAACCTCTTGACCAGTATGTCGACTCGGTTTTCTTCAGGCCTTTGGGAATGACCAGCACGATGTTCAATCCGCCCCCGGCGCTCCATGCGACCATTGCCCCTACAGAAATCGACACGTACTGGCAGCGAACGGGCATGGCAGTCCGCGGAAGGGTGCACGCCGCAACCCTTGGCGGGGTTTCGGGCCACGCCGGATTATTCTCGAATGCAACGGACTTGACGAAGTTCCTGCAAATGCTCCTCAACGGGGGAACCTATGGGAGGCAGAGATTTCTGAATGAAGAAACTGTCCGGAGGTTTACGAAGCGGCAATCGTCAGCCAGCACCAGGGCCATGGGATGGGACACGCGCGGATCCGGCCGCTCGTTCTCGGGTGTCCACACTTCCGAAGGGACTTTCCTCCACACCGGATTTACAGGAACCTCCGTTGTCTGTGATCCGGAAAAGAACTTAATTGTGATCTTCCTGACAAACCGGGTGTATCCGACTCGTCAAAGTTCCGGAATCTTTGATGTGCGCCCCGAAGTTCATAACGCGATCTTCGAATCCCTCGAGTGATGAGCGTGCGGGGGAAAATCATCACTTTTCTCTTCTTCGCCTTCACCTCGCAGGGTTCTTATGCATTCTCGCAAGAACTCCGCATCAGCGATTTTCGGCTGCCTGAGACGTTTTACCAACGGTTGGATCTATTCCTGAACGGCGGAGTCTCTCAGAACAGCCAGGAAACACCGGGATTTTTCTCTGCGACCAGTTCCAGTGACCAGGGCACGGCTTCCGTCTCTATACTGGCTTCATCAATCCAACGAAACAACAGTTATGGACTTCCAGCCGTCGTTTTCCGGCTCGATCCATTTTTCCGAGGATCGGGATGAGGATTCGCTTGATATCCGGGACATAACCCACCAAACGATCTATATGAGGATCGGGCTCCCATGGCAGGGCTCATGGTATCTGAAACCTGATACGTGGCACATTTATTCATCTGTTTCTGCCGAAGCTCAAACCAGTTCCGAGCGGAGAAGATACTCCCTAACAACACAAC
>JBBEEC010000029.1:13818-15116 GCA_040880975.1 Bacteroidota bacterium
ACTGGCGCGAGAACAACCACAACCGAACAAGTCTCGGCGCATCCTTCGGCTTAACCTACCGCCTTTTTTAATTCTGCCCGAGATTTCGGCTTTGCCCGCAGAGAAGTTTCCAGCCATCATGCCTCCTCACCACCACCCCTGTCTCAATGAGTGTTGCCGGCGTCTTCGTGCCTGATGTCCCTTCTACGGTCCATCGGAGTATCCCCGTGTAAACGGCTGCCGTCCTGCTGAGGGGTGTGATTTTGAGCGTATCCCAGGCAAGCGTTATCGAGCGCATCTGACTTGCATTCTGAGTCACGATGGTCCGCACGGAATCATAAGAGAGTGCGGAAGTGAATCCCGGCGGCACCCAGAAGAATTCCTCTGAACTATCGAGGTATGCAAATTCTGCCATGAGGCCGTCGCGCTCTACGCTCGATTCGTAATCGTCAAACATCGCCCGCACTTCACGAACGACAGCCACGGGATTCATTTCTTCCTTCGGTGAACAACCGATCATCACCAGGATGAGTATCAGATACAGGGTCTTCATTTGAGGGTCCTCTCAGGATGACACATCGGGGAGTATTTCTTTTCTTCTCAGAATCGCCGCACTGATCAACGTGATGATGAGTCCCACAGGCAATATTTCGAGCAGCGTAAAGGCGAACCTGATGATCGGAATGCTGTACATTTCCTTCATCTTGCCCATTTGCTGGCTGGCGGATTCTATCTGAGCTTCCGTTGCGCCGCTTTCTCTGAGTTTGTTCAGCGAATGTTCGGCATACTGATCCAAGAACGTCGCGCGAAGCTCATCATCGGACTGATAATAGATCTCCCACCCAGCAACGTACAATGCCGAGGCGACGAGGGTGATGAGAATTCCGACTGCAAATCCTTTCCCGAATTTGATGACTCCGTTTTGGTGTTTGTCCCTGAAGGATTTGATGCCGAAGAAAACCATCGAGAGGGCAACGATGAGAGCGGCGTACCCGGTGATTTCCGCATTGTCAAAATTGATTGCCCCGGATTTCACGAGAGATACGTTCAAGAGCATGAGAGAAGTGCCGAGGGCGCCGGAAATAAGGCCAAAAGTGAGAACGACTTTACGCATGGATCCTCCTTTTTTCCATAATATACTTATAACAGGGTGCCCATGTCATCAGCCGAAAGTATGATTTTTGGGAAAATCGAAAGCGGCCACAGATTGACACGGAAAGAGACGAAAAAGAACCGATCAGGGGCGTGTGCTAAGTCTGAATGAAAAGGCAGCCGGTTTCGTCAGAGATCAGTAATCAGAGAGGCAGACATCAGTCCCG
>JBBEEC010000029.1:15216-109501 GCA_040880975.1 Bacteroidota bacterium
GCTAGGGACGGCCTTTTGGTAACAAGGCATCACGACACCCGGCAAAGCCCCATAGGGGCGACCGAATAAGGAGAACAGTGGATGATAGAAGGTGAACCCTAAACCTCTGACCTCATGGTAATATTCCCAGTTCTCTTGCTTTTTGAAGCGCTTGTGTTCGCCGTTCGGCGCCGAGTTTTTGAAAGAGGTTCGAAGAATGCGTCTTGACCGTGCTGAGGGAGATGAAGAGGGAATCGGCAATTTCCTGGTTCGAGAGCCCGCGTGCCATCGATTCCAATACCTCACGCTCCCTTTTGCTGATGCCGAGGCGCTGGAGCTCCCAGTCATTCACGCGGAAATTCGGGTCCGGACCGATGACCATCTTTCTTCTGGTCAACCGTATTCCGGCCCAAACTCCAAGGGAAGTGAAGAACACTGCCAGAAAGCCGATGGCCGTCTCGAGGGTGAGATCACGCAAGAGGAAGCGGTACTCGACGAACTTCAGCAGGACAAGGAGCACAGCCATGGCAACGCCGTACACAAGAATGGTCTTTTGCATGGAAATGAGAATGGGCAATAATGGATAGAGAATCAAGGATTGGAATTTCACAAGATTTCCCCATAATTTACAGCTCTACTCTTAACTCTATCCCAGGGTGCTACTATGGCAATCTCGAAATTCAAGAACGAACCGCTGACAGATTTTACAAAGCCCTCCAACCGCAAAGCGATGGAAAAAGCGCTCGGGGCGGCAAAAGCCCGTCTTGGCCGTGAATATCCGTTGGTGATCGGAGGAGAGGAAATCCGGACAGCAGAAAAACTTCATTCTTCCGATCCCTCGAACGCCTCCCAGATTGTCGCAACGTTCCAGAAAGCCGACCAATCGCTTGCGGTAAAAGCACTTGAAGCGGCAGAGAAGGCTTTCGCTTCCTGGAAGCTCGTCAATCCGAAGAAGCGGGCAGAGTATTTGTTCAAAGCCGCGGCGATCATGCGAAAACGCAAACATGAATTTAGCGCGGCTTTGATTTACGAGGTCGGCAAGACCTGGCCTGAAGCGGATGCCGACACGGCCGAAGCGATCGATTTTCTGGAATTCTACGGTCGCGAAATGATCCGGTACGGAGCCAAACAGCCCGTGGTGAAGCATCCTCAGGAAAAAAACGAGCTCGTGTATATCCCGCTTGGCGTCGGCGTTGTGGTTCCCCCCTGGAATTTTGCCCTTGCGATCCTGACAGGAATGACCTCCGCGGCAGTCGTCGCTGGAAACACCGTCGTTCTCAAACCTTCAAGCGATTCTCCGTTCAATGGATGGATGTTCTTCAATCTGATGCGGGAGGTGGGCCTGCCCCCCGGCGTGATCAATTTCGTGACCGGCTCCGGCGCATCTGTTGGTGACACGCTGGTCGCACATCCGAAAACACGCTTCGTGTCGTTTACGGGATCCAAAGAAGTCGGCGTCCACATCAACGAGCTTGCGGCCAAAGTTCAACCGGGCCAGATTTGGTTGAAACGCGTTGTTGCGGAAATGGGCGGAAAGGATTCCATCGTCGTCGATGAGCAGTCCGACCTTCAGGGCGCCGCACAGGCAACGGTCGCATCAGCATTCGGATTTCAAGGCCAGAAATGCTCGGCGGCATCACGGGCCATTGTCGTGGAAAAAGTATACGACAAGTTCCTCGATCTTGTTACCGAGAGAACGAAGGCTCTGAAGGTCGGTTCGGCAGACAATCCGGCAAATGCGCTCGGCCCCGTGATCAACAAGGGTGCCATGCAGAAGATCCTCGGATACGTCGAAGAAGGGATCCGGGAAGGCGGACGTCTCCTGACCGGAGGGAAGCCGGCGGGAGAAAACGGCCACTTCATCGAGCCCACTGTCATTGCAGACGTGGATCCGAAAGCAACCATTGCCCAGGAAGAGATCTTCGGCCCCGTCCTTGCGATCATCAAAGCAAAAGACTTCGATCACGCCCTCGAGATCGCGAACAACACGGAATTCGGACTGACGGGCGGAGTATGGACGAAGAACCGCAAGAAGATTGAAAAGGCAAAGCAGGTCTTTCATGTCGGGAATTTTTACGTCAACCGAAAGATCACCGGAGCATTCGTAGGGGTCCATCCGTTTGGCGGATTCAACATGTCCGGAACAGATTCGAAGGCCGGAGGAAGGGATTACCTGCTGTTGTTCCTTCAGGCCAAGTTGATGTCGGAGAAGGTAAAATAGTGTAAAGTGAAGAGTGAAAGGTGACGCATGAGGGATGTGGGGCGATGTGCGAGTTGTGACGGTGAGGTGACGGAGGACAGTGATTTCTGTCCTCATTGCGGAATTTTGTTCGAGCGGGCCGGAAAAACATTCTGTGATGTCCATCCGGACGAAACCGCCAGGGGCCTCTGCATCATTTGCCGCCGCCTTCTTTGCCGGCAATGCGGATTCAAAAAGTCCGGGCGTTGGTTTTGCAGTGATCATAAGATGGTGGCGGTCGAACAGGATTGGGCCCTGATTTACGAATCTCCTGATATCAACGAAGCGGAGCTCGCAAAATCCTTTCTCGAGTCTGTGGGAGTGCATGTGGTTGTCCGGAACTTTGGTCCGAACACCGTTGTCTGGGATGGCGGCGGAGATAGTCTCTTTTCCAGGCAGGCGCTGAATCGCCCCGCCAAGCTCTTCGTCCCGATCCCTGAATACGAGCAATCGCGGCTGGCCCTGGTTGAATGGGATTCCGCCGAACGTGAACCGTCATAATGTTCCGAGAGTATCAAAGGAGAGACAATGAAAATCCATGAGTACCAGGGAAAAGAAATTCTAAAAAAATACAATGTGCCGGTTCCCCGGGGGCACGTGGCGTTCAATGTCGATGAAGCGGTCCGGGCGGCTCAAAGTCTCGGAGGCAGTGTCTGGGTTGTGAAGGCCCAGATCCATGCGGGCGGCCGCGGAAAGGGCGGCGGAGTGAAGCTGGCAAGGAGCATCGAGGAAGTCCGGCAGCGAGCAACGGAAATTCTCGGAATGCGTCTTGTCACACACCAGACAGGCCCGGAAGGCCGCATTGTCAAGCGGTTGTTGATCGAAGAAGGGATGAACATTGCGAAAGAGCTCTACATCGGTATTACCCTGGATCGGGTGAGTTCGCGGAATGTTATCATGGCGTCGACGGAAGGTGGAGTGGAAATTGAAAAGGTCGCCGAGGAATCTCCTGAGAAGATTCTCAAAGAGTTCGTGGATCCCGGGACTGGCCTCCAGGCATTTCAAGTGCGGCGGCTTTGCTTCGGACTGGGGCTTTCTGGCGACGCGTTTAAAAACGGAATGAAATTCCTCATGGCCCTCTACAAGGCGTATGAAGCCACCGATGCCTCTCTTGCAGAAATCAATCCCCTGGTGTTGACCGCGGAGGGAAACGTGGTGGCGCTTGACGCCAAGATGAACTTTGACGACAATGCCCTGTACCGGCATTCCGAGCTTGCCGAATTACGCGACCTCGATGAAGAGGATCCGCTCGAAGTCGAGGCGTCAAAATCCAACCTCAACTACATCAAGCTCGATGGAAATGTCGGCTGCATGGTCAATGGTGCGGGACTCGCAATGGCCACCATGGATATTATCAAGCTTGCAGGGGGAATGCCTGCCAATTTTCTCGATGTCGGCGGCGGTGCGAGTGCTCAGACGGTGGAAGCGGGATTTCGCATCATTCTCAAGGATCCCCACGTGAAAGCCGTCCTCATCAACATCTTTGGCGGAATCGTCCGATGTGACCGTGTCGCAACCGGAGTTGTGGAAGCGGCCAAAAAAGTCGACGTGCACGTTCCGATCGTCGTACGGCTCGCAGGCACAAACGCGGACCTCGCGGCGGACATCCTGAAAAATTCCGGAATGAGCTTCCTCGTTGCCGCAAACCTTAAAGACGCAGCAGAAAAAGTAACCCAGGCAATCGCGGCTTAACAATCACTCTTCACCCTTCACCCTTCACCATATTGTCTGACCATAGCAAATACCAGCCCGTCATCGGCCTCGAGGTCCATGCACAACTGCTGACGAAGTCGAAAGCGTTTTGCAGCTGCTCGACCGAATTCGGCAATGATCCGAATTCCAATGTTTGCCCTGTTTGCCTCGGGCTTCCGGGTGTCCTGCCTGTTCTGAACGCGCGCGTAGTGGAATTTGTCATCCGCATGGGCCTTGCGACCCATTGCGCCATCGCTGACCGTTCCGTGTTCGCACGGAAGAACTACTTCTATCCGGATCTGCCAAAAGGATACCAGATTTCACAGTTCGACAAGCCGATATGCACGAATGGACATGTCGATATCGAAGTTGAGCCGGGAGCAAAGAAAAGGATTGGAATCACAAGGATCCACATGGAAGAGGATGCGGGAAAATCCATCCATGATCTTGATGTGGATACGCTGGTGGATGTCAATCGCTGTGGCGTTCCCCTCATCGAGATCGTCAGCGAGCCCGATATCCGCTCGCCTCGTGAGGCGTATCAGTATCTGACCATGATCAAGCAGATTGTCACCTATCTGGGAATTTGCGACGGCAACATGGAAGAAGGGAGCCTTCGGTGTGACGCCAATATTTCTGTCATGCTGAAGGGCTCGGAGAAATTCGGCACGAAGACAGAATTGAAGAACATGAATTCGTTCCGGTTCGTCGAAAAGGCGCTGGAGTATGAGATCAACAGGCAGATCGATCTGCTGGATCGAGGCGAGCGGGTCATTCAGGAGACACTGCTCTGGGATGCCAACGAAGGCATCGCCGTGCCCATGCGGTCAAAGGAAGAAGCGCACGATTACCGGTACTTTCCCGAACCGGACCTTGTACCGGTGCTGGTGGACGAGCAATACATCGCCTCTGTCCGCGATCGTCTTCCGGAATTTCCGTCGGTTCGGCGCGACCGCTATGTGAAGGAGTTTGCTCTTCCGAAATACGACGCGGACATTCTCACGGAGCATCGCGAACTTGCTGATTATTTTGAGAACGTGGTCGGCGGATTAAAAACAAAGAACAGCGAGACCTATAAAGCGGCGAGCAATTGGACGATGACCGAAGTTCTGCGCGTACTCAACGAAAAGCATATCGGTGTGGGGGAATTTCCCGTCGGTGCCGAGCGTCTGGCTGAGATGATCAATCTGATCACGGATGGGACCATCAGCGGAAAGATCGCCAAGGATGTGTTCGCCGAAATGCTGACGGATTTCGGGTCTCCGAAAGCCATCATTGAGAAGAAAGGGCTGTTGCAGGTGAGCGACACCGGAGCGATCGAGAAAACAATCGATGAAGTGCTGGCGAAGAACGCGGAACAGGTGGCAAAATACAGGAGCGGCAAGCAGCAGCTCTTCGGGTTTTTTGTTGGGGAAACAATGAAGCTGATGAAGGGGAAGGCGAATCCGGGTGTGGTGAATGAGATTTTGAAGAAGAAGCTGGCCTAGGTGTGCGAAATCATCATGAGAAATCATCAGACGGAGTTCAAAGATCGGACAAATTATGAGAACTAAAACCATTGCCGGAAACTGGAAAATGAATAAAGACGCTGACGAGAGCGTCGAACTCCTTACTCAACTCATTACACGAAGCAACGATGTTCCTCAAAACGTCAAGGTGATCGTCTGCCCGCCGTTTACCACGATGGCCATAGCGCAGAGAATGCTCTCGGGCTCCCCGTTTGCCCTGGGGGCACAGAATATGTCTCAGGAGGATGACGGTGCCTTTACGGGTGAGATCTCAGCAAAGATGCTCAAATCCGTTGGCTGTTCCTACGTTATCGTCGGTCACTCCGAGCGAAGGTTATTCCATGGAGAAACTAATGAACTCATCAACAAAAAGGCCAAAAAAGCTCTCGCTTCCGGGCTGATTCCGATCATTTGCGTGGGAGAAACTCTTGATGAACGAGAAAAAGGCGTGACGGAACAGGTGATCTCGGTGCAGGTCAAAGGAGTGTTGAAAGAAATCTCCGAAGCGGACGTGGCGAAATCCATTATTGCTTATGAGCCGGTGTGGGCGATTGGAACAGGCAAGAACGCAACCCCGCAACAGGCGGTGGAGGTCCATCGATTTATTCGCAAGCTTATCGGACAAATGTATTCATGGCCCATTGCGGAAAAGGTCGTGATTCAGTATGGCGGATCGGTAAAGCCGGACAACGCCACGGCACTTCTCAGTCAATCCGATATTGACGGCGCCTTGGTTGGCGGAGCATGCCTCAAAGCAGATTCGTTCATGCAAATTGCATTGGCGGGGAAATAGTTCTTGAAAAGGCGGGCCGGCTTTTCAGATTGTTGGGCATTTTTGCCCCCAACGATCCACGCCGCCAAAGCGCGCCTCGTGCTTTAATCATTCCCACGAATTTATTGATTTACAACGACTTACAGTAGAGTCCCCACCATTTTTCCGTTGCTTTCAGGCCCTTTCTGTATTATATTGTAGAACCCATTCAAAAAAGCCCGGGGTTCTTGGCTTATCTTACTTATAGCCTGTCTATAACTTGAGTAAAAAGAGAATTCCACTCCTTCTTAGCCGTTCCCTTTCTTTCCTCCCCATCTCGTTGTTTTCCGTTCTGCCATTGTTCGGGCAGGGAGTTTCTTTCCTCCAGAACGGTCAATCTACGCCCGTTGGAACGGATATTGGCGTTTATCTTGACACACCCACACGGTACAAGATCGACCTCGCCGGAACCTGGTCTTATACGACCGATGAAGAAACATGGGGAGAGGTCAAAGTCCCCTCGGTTTTTGATTATTCCGGGCGAACCGTGTTTCTCCGGCGATTTACCGTTGCAGATTCTCTCCTGACGAATTGTTCATTCTCCCTTGTCGCACTCGGCATCAACTATGAGGCGGAGATGTTCGTTAATGACATCTTCATCGGAAAACACACAGGCGGCTCGACTTCATTTCAGGTTGATATCCCGGAGGATGTCCTTCAAAAGGGTGAAGAGAACGCCATCAAGATCATTGTCAGTAATGTTCTTTCCTCCAGAACCACGCTTCCTTTGCGCAAGCAAATTTGGGGATGGCGGACCTACGGCGGGATTTACCGGGACATCTTTATTCTCGCTACTCCCCGGCTTTGGCTCCAGAGTCTCCATGCGAAGCCTGTGCTCGAGGCCGATCTGAGAAGCGGTTCCCTTGGCGTTCAGGCGACAGTTTCCAATCGTAACTTTCCCTCGATAGCGAATCGCGATACCTCCGACAGGAAGAAACCGGTCGTGAGGCATCAGTTTATCCTTCAACTGGTCGATCCCGAAAGGCAAGCGGTTGTCACGCAGGCCGCCCCCTATGACTTGTCTCTCGAGGACGGGCGCGACACGGATGTTTCCGTTTCTTTCCCTGTGGCGTTTCCTCGCCCATGGACTCCCGAGTCTCCCACCCTCTATCAGTTGCGGGCGCTCATCGTCGAACTGGACGGAAAGCGGCAGGCGACCGTTGATGTATCACGGATTGATGTTGGGTTTTCCCGTGTCTCCACCCGCGGGGCAGATTTGTTGATCAATGGAAAAAAAACCTCTGTGCGCGGAGTGGTGTGGTACGAAGATTCCCCCGAGTTCGGCGCCGCAATGTCCTACGACCGAATGGAAAAAGATGTCGCTCTCATCAAAGCCCTGGGTGCCAACTCGATCCGGTTTGCTTTTCACCCGCCGCACCCCTACATGGTGGACCTCTGCAATCGTTACGGCCTGCTCGCATTCATCGAATTGCCAGTATGGAACGCACCTGCCGAAGTACTGAATGACGAAGTCTTCACGGCTCTTGCGGAAACGATCGCCCGCGAAATGGTGCTCAGGGACAAGAGCCATCCGTCGATCGCGGGTTGGGGGATCGGCAGCGAGTTTGATTCCGGCGATCCGAGGTCGCGCGGTTTTGTCGAACGCATCGCGGGCTTGATCCGATCGCTGGACGACCGTCCGGTGTACTACGGATCGAACGTGCAAAGTGATGCCGCGGCGGACCTTGTGGACTTTACCGCCGTGCATTTCACGGGAGGGGATTTGCGGGAATTCAAAGAATCTCTTGCGGCGTGGAAGAAGCAAAGTCCCGATAAGCCGGTCCTTCTGATGCAGTATGGAACCGAGGTTCAATCGGGAAATCACAACGGCTACAGCGATCCGATATCGGAGGAAGCACAGGCGAGGTTCTTTGTTCAGTACTACGCCGCAATCCGCGAATCTGAAATTGCCGGGAGTTTCATCCGTTCTTTTGCGGACTGGAGAGGGGATCGCCCGATCCTCACCGTGGAACAATCAGACCTTACCCTGCATCCGGTCGGGTTGCTGAGCTATGATCGGGAAAAACGCCTTTCCTACGATGTGGTGAAAACAACCTTCGCCGGCCAAAGGGTCGCTGCGTTTCCGATCGGAAAGCACCGGACCGCGTTCCCCGTTGTTCATGTTGTCGCAGGGTTCATCGTGATCTTCGCCATCGCCTACCAGTATCATTACAACCGAAGGTTCAATGAATCGTTCAAGCGGTCACTCCTTCGTTCGTACAACTTCTTTGCCGACCTGCGTGATGTACGGACGGTTTCGATCTTCCATACGCTCCTGATGTCGATCATGATTTCCTTGACGCTCGGTGTCGTCCTTTCCAGCGTGTTGTATCATTTTCGCAAGGACGTTTTTGCGGATTATGTGATCACCCAGTTTATCGTCTGGGATGCGGTGAAGGAGTACATCATCCGCGCAACATGGAATCCACTCGAAGGGATCCTCGGGTTGACGGGCTTTTTTCTTGCGATGTCTGTTCTCTTGTCGCTCGTCGTGCGGATTTGGTCGTTGTTCATTCGGTCAAAACTTTACTGGCTGCATGTCTACACGGTAATCGTTTGGGCGGCCGTTCCCCTCGTCTTCCTGAGTCCGCTCGGAATGAGCCTGTTCAAGATCCTCCAAACGCCCTTTTATGTCATTCCGGCTTTTGCGGTACTGGCGTTCTTTCTCCTCTGGACCATCGCCAGGACGCTCAAAGGCATTTCGGTCATTTTTGACATGAATGCCGCCAGGACCTACATCGGCGGTGTCCTCTTGATCGCGGCCTCCTTTGCCGTGATTATTTTCTATTACGACACGGAATTCCAATTGACCGCGTACCTGGAGTTCCTTCTGAACAAGGCGACGGGTTCGGGATAATGTATCTCTCGAAGATCGAAATATTGGGGTTTAAATCCTTTGCCCAGAAGATCAATCTGAGCTTCGACGCCGGTATCACCTCGATCGTCGGACCGAATGGTTGCGGTAAAACCAACGTCGTGGATGCCATTCGATGGGCCCTGGGCGAACAACGGCCCACCACGCTTCGAAGCGACAAGATGGAAGATGTGATCTTTAACGGCACGAAATCGCGCAAGCCGGTTTCCATGGCCGAAGTTTCCCTTACGATCGAAAATACGAAGGGGATCCTTCCCACCGAGTTTTCCGAAGTGACGATCACACGTCGCGTCTACCGATCGGGCGAAAGCGAATATTACCTGAACAAGACGCTCTGCCGGCTGAAGGACATCAGGGATCTCTTCATGGATACCGGCATGGGCTCGGACGCTTATTCCGTCATCGAACTGAAAATGGTGGAGACTATCCTGAGCGACAAGGCGGACGAGCGGAGGCGATTGTTTGAAGAAGCGGCCGGGGTGACAAAGTATAAACACCGGCGGAAGGAAGCCCACCGCAGACTGGAAAGCGTGCAGGTGGATCTTACCCGTGTGACGGATATTGTGCGGGAAGTACAAAAGGCCGTGAATTCACTCGAGAGGCAGGCTCAAAAGGCGGAGCGATATAATGCCTATGCAAAGGAATTGCACGAAAGTGAATTGCAGCTCATGAGTCGTGAGTACTCCAGCATCTTCGGCAAGATCGACCCGTTGAAAGAACAGCTGAATGTCGCCGTTGATGTGCAGACGAAGATCGACGTCGAGCTCAAGCAGGAAGAGGCCCTGCTTGATGTCCTCCGGGCTGAAATGCGGGAGCTGGAGGATCGCAGTGCCGAGACACAGACGGCATTGACGAGGCAGCTGGAGGAGATCCATCAGCTCGAACAGGCGATTGCGACGGGGACCGAGAGAAGAAGGGCCCTCGCTTCCAATATCGATCGATATGAAAAGGAACGGATTGAGCTGGTCGCGCACAGGGAGCACAGGGAGCAGAAGCTGGAGGAACTGAAGCGCGATCTGGAAACCGCCGTAGTGAGAACGCAGGAAACCGAAGCGGTCTACGGCAGGAGCAAAACAGAACTCGATGCGTTCGATGTTCAAGTGTTCGCGAAGAAATCTGAATTGAAAGCGCATCAGGATCGGGTGATCGGACTGTTGCACGAGATTTCCGATCTCAAAAATCGGGAGAACCAGGCAAAAGCAAGAATCGAGAACCTGAAAGGGCGGATTGAATTCATTGCGGAAGAGAATACCGTCCTTCAGCAGGAGATCCTCAAGAACAAGGACCTTGTGGCCACGCTGAGTGCGGAAGACCGCGAGCTCAGGCGGAAATTCGCTGAAGCCGAAGTGCGGGTCCATGAAATGGAGGACGTGAGCAAACGCAAGCATGAAGATATCGAAAAATTGAGGGAGCGCGATTTCGAATTGCGAAGCGCTGTCGAACGCAAGAGCGCGAAAATGGATTTTCTCAAGAGCCTCGTGGAAAGTCAGGATGGCCTTTCCGAGGGCGCCGGTTCCTTGTTGCAGAATCCGGAGTGGTCGGGAGTGATTCAGTCAACAGTCGGTGATGCTCTCACGACGGAAGCAAAGTATAGCGTTGCGTTGGAGGCAGCACTCGGCGAGGCCGCGGGATACGTTGTGGTGGATTCCACGGAAACTGCCTACAAGGCGATCGACTTTCTCAAATCGCAGAAAAAAGGAAAGGCGACCTTTGTATGCCTGGACAAGCTTCCCCCTCCTCCCGAACGCCGGGAATCAATTGCTTCTGACGGTGTTGTCGCATGGGCGTACGAGCTTGCCCAAAGTGACGCGAAGTATGGAACGCTCATCAGAGTTCTTTTCGATGGCGTGCTTGTCGTGCAGGATTTAGCCTCTGCAAGAGCCGTGGTCGCAAGCCATCCGTCCGTCCGCTGTGTGACGCTGGACGGAGAGCTTGTGGGCGGACACAGGGGAGTGGTGAAAGGTGGCAGCCCGCGCTCCGACGAAGGCCGGTCCATCGGAAGGAAGAACCAGATTGAAGAACTCCGGCGCGAAATGGAAGAACTGGATCGTGTCCGCGGGGCAAACCAATCCGCCCTCGTCCGCATGACCGAAGAAGCTCAGCTCGTGGATGCTCGTCAACTGAAAGATGAAGCCCGGGAGATCGAACAGCAGACCACAACGGTCGAAGTACGGATTGCTCAGATCGAATTCGAGAAAAAACGGGCTCTCGAAACGGTGGAGCGCGGAAATACGGAATCCCTCAAGCTGAGACACGAGATTGAGATCCTCCAGCAGCAGTTGTCTCAAACGGGCCCAGTCCTGAATGGACTGGAGGAGCAGAAAGCTGAGGCAGAACGCCAGTCCGGCAGCGCATCCAGCGAATTGGAAACCATGGAAGCCCTGCTTGCCGAATTTGCGCGCAAGGCGAATGATGCCAACGTCGATGTCCTGTCCAGTAAAGCCGAACAGCGCAGTGTCGAGCAAGAAATTCAGCACGCCAATGCGGCGATCAGGTCCCTCCAGGAATCGTTTGATCAACGCGGCCTGGATATCGCTTCGGCGAAGGAAGAGATCGAGATCCTGAAATCCCAACTTGCAGAAACCGGTGAAACTCTCGCGGCAGCACGTGAAAGCGGCGAGCAGGTGAAGAAACAGAAGAAGATCGCCGATCAGGAGTACGGAGAAAAGCGTTCGCAGGTCCATGAGATCGAACTGAAGCTCAAAGACGAACGGCTCAAGCACGAAGGAACACTGAAATCAGCGCATGACCTGGAATTCAAGATCCAGGAACTCACGATGAAGGCGCAAGGACTCAAGGTCCGGGCACAGGAGGAGTTTGAGGTTGACCTTCAGCAGGAATCGTTCGAGGACCTGGAGACGTTTGATTTTGCGGCGGCGAGGGAGGCGGTGAGAAGTCTCAAGGAAAAACTTCGGGCACTCGGGGCCGTAAATTTTGCTGCGTACGATGAGTACAAGAGTGAAAAGGAACGGTTGGATTTTATCAACGCGCAAAGGAACGATCTGGAGGAATCGGAAAAAACCCTCCTGTCGACCATCGAGGAAATCAACACGACCGCCCAGAAGCAGTTCCTGGAAACGTTCGAGCTGATCCGCGAAAACTTCATCACAACATTTAAAGGACTGTTTGACCAGGGCGACGAGTGCGACCTGGCCCTGGAAGAAGGTGTCGATCCGCTTGAGGCGAGGATCGAGATCACGGCAAAGCCCCGCGGCAAAAGGCCGACATCCATCGATTTGCTCTCCGGCGGCGAGAAGACCCTGACCGCCATCGCGCTTTTATTCGCTATCTATCTTGTGAAACCCAGCCCGTTCTGTATTCTGGACGAAGTCGATGCTCCGCTGGACGACAGTAATATCGATCGTTTCACGCGCATCCTGAAGAAATTTTCAGACGATACGCAGTTTATCGTTGTGACGCACAATAAGAGAACCATGGAGGCGGCCAATGCCCTCTATGGTGTGACGATGGAGGAAGAAGGGGTGTCGAAACTCGTGTCGGTACGTTTTGACCAGCCCGTAGCCAACTAAAATCCCGCATCGCCCCGGTCCAGGCCAGACCTGCAACTGTATGCTCCGCATCTACTGCGACTTCGATGGAACCGCTGCTTTCCGTGACGTAGGAAATTCCCTGTTCCGAACGTTTGCCGGAGAAAAATCGGAATCCATCGTTGCAGACTATCTCTCGGGAACGATCAACGCCCGCGAATGTTTGGCGAGAGAATGTGAGGCGCTTGGCCCCGTTCAGAGGAAGTCTCTTGAGGAATTCGTCGATGGGTTTCAGCTCGACCCAACCTTTGCACCGTTTGTCGGTTTTTGCCGATCCAGAGATATCCCTCTGACGATCCTGAGTGACGGCCTCGATTTCTCTGTGCAGAGACTTCTGGCGAATGCCGGGCTTGAAGACGTTCCATGCTTTGCCAATCGTGCAGTGTGGAGTGAAGTGGCGAATGGAAAAGAAACCCTGACTCCCGGATTTCCGTACCGGGACGAGCATTGCGACCTGTGCGGCAACTGCAAACGGAACCACATAGCGACCCTGACCCCGGACGACGATGCCGTAGTCTATATTGGGGATGGCATTTCGGACCGTTGTCCTGTTCGCTTCGCAGATATGGTCTTTGCAAAGAATAGTCTGATCCGGTACTGTCAGGAACAAAATGTCTCGTATTGGAAATTCGACAATTTCGATGAAGTGCGGCAGCGGCTGGAGCCGCTTATCGGACGGAAACGCATCAAACGCCGGCGTGAGGCAATGATCGCCCGCAGGGACCTTTTCATAGCAGAGTGATGTGTGGCTGATATTCGAAAAAAACTTTTTCAGTTCCGAAGCTATACTCCTCTACCGTTCTTGATGGCAATGATCGTCTTTGCCCGGCCGGCTGCTTCGACACTTCTTGCCGGTGGGGTTGTTGCTCTCTTGGGAGAGGCCATGAGGTTCTGGGGAGTCGCCTATGCGGGTCCGCTTACCCGGGTAACCGGAAGCGTCGGCGCGCCGGAACTCATCACCTCCGGCCCGTTTTCTCATGTGCGGAATCCACTCTACGTAGGGAATATTCTTCTCTACGTCGGGTTTGGGATCATGGCCAATGCCCTTGCCCCGTGGCTTGTCGTCGCGACGGCCGTCTATTTTATTCTTCAGTATGCGGGGATCGTTTCACTCGAGGAAGAGTTTCTCGAAAAAGAATTCGGCGCAGGATTTGAAGAGTACAGGAAATCGGTTCCGAGGTTCGTTCCGCGCTTCGTTCCTGTGCACGGGGTTCAAAAGGAACACCAGAAACCCGACTGGCCGGGGGCGCGCAGATCTGAACGGCGAACCTTTCAGGCGATGGCACTTGTGGGAGCGCTCGTGACCGCCCGATGGGTGTGGAGCTGAAGCATGGCGAGACGCGTGATGATGATTGCAGGCGAGGCCTCCGGTGATCTGCATGGGGCCGGGGTCGTCCGGGAGCTGAAAAAAGCAGATCCCTCGATCGATGTTTTCGGAGTCGGCGGCGACCAAATGAAGCGGGAAGGGATGACGGTGGTTTACCATGTGCGTGAACTTGGCTTTATGGGATTCATGGAGGTCATCAAACATCTTCCGTTCATCAAGGTCATGGAATACACGCTCAGCCAGATCGTGAAGTTCAAAAAGCCCGACGTACTCGTGTTGATCGATTATCCGGGATTCAATTTAAGGTTTGCGCGCAAGGTCAAGCATTACGGAATGAAGATCGTCTATTACATAAGTCCGCAGGTCTGGGCCTGGCATGCTTCGCGCGTCAGAACAATGAAAGGGCTCGTGGATAAAATGCTTGTGGTGTTTCCTTTCGAAGTCCCGTTGTACGAGAAGGAGGGAGTGTCGGTGGATTTTGTCGGGCATCCCCTTCTCGAGGTACTCGATACGGAGTTCGACCGCAAGAACTTCTGCAAGCGGTATGGGATCGATGCTTCCAGGAAGATCCTTGCTCTGATCCCCGGAAGCCGGCGGCAGGAGATCGAACGGATCTTCCCCGTCATGCTGCAGGCGGCCCGGAAGGTTGCCGCGGAAATGAACATGGAGGTCGCCGTCGCCGTTGCTCCGACCCTGGACCCGAAATATTTTTCCGCTTTGCACAATCTTGACGGAGTGCACCTGGTGCAGGGTGCGACGTACGACGTCATGGCCCATTCTGCGTTTGCCATGGTCACATCAGGCACGGCGACGCTCGAAACAGCATGTTTTGGCACTCCGATGATGGTTGTGTACAAAACTTCGTGGCTGACGTACATCATTGGCCGCATACTTGTACGGGTGAGCTCGATAGGGCTTGTCAACATTGTCGCTGGACGGAAGATTGTGCCGGAGTTTATTCAATATCGTGCGACTCCATCAGCCCTCGCTCACGAAGCGATGGAAATCCTTCGAAGCGAGGAACGGTTGAATGCCATGCGAAAGGACCTGCAGGCTATTCGGGAGAAATTGGGATCGCGGGGGGCTTCAAAACGCGTCGCGGATCATATTCTGCAAATGGTGTGAGCCATGAAACCGCTGCCATTGTTGCTGCCACTTTCCTGGATATACGGTGTGGGGGTATGGGTTCGAAACTGGCTCTTTGAGAGGGGTTTCTTTCGCGAGCGTCATGTGTCGATCCCCGTTGTTTCCGTGGGGAATTTATCGGTAGGCGGAACGGGCAAGACCCCTTTCGTCGAGTATCTCGCAGGTATGCTTCGCGATAGCGGAAAGCGAGTTGCGGTTCTGAGCCGCGGGTACCGCAGAGCAAGCAAGGGATTTCTTGTGGTGAGCAATGGAATGCAGAAATGCGCCGAAGCGATCGCCGCAGGCGATGAGCCGGCCCAAATGGCCCGGAACCTTGAAGGCGTGATCGTTGCCGTTGATGAAGATCGCGTGCGTGGGGCGAAGAACCTCATCGAAGCATTTCATCCGGACGTTCTTCTTCTGGATGATGGTTTTCAGCACCGCTGGCTCGGAAGGTCATTGGATGTGGTCATCATTCCGGCGTCGGGGCTCATGACTCCAGTACGACTATTGCCCGCCGGATCATGGAGAGAGCCCATAAGTTCGCTCGACCGGGCAGACCTTCTTGTGATTTCGGAGTGTGAGACGAGAGAGGATTATGCGCGTGCTGTGGAGCGTGTCCGGGAATTCGGAAAACCCGTGATCGGGATCAGAAAGATCATGAAGGGAGTGGTGAGGGTCGTTTCGGACGAGCTCGTGCGGCCAGACGAGGTCAAAGGAAGATACGCTGCATTCTCAGGGATAGGGAACCCGGCCGGTTTTGAGCGCTCCCTGAGGCAATGTCTTGGCAGTCCGTTGGCACTGGAAGTGTTTGAAGATCATTATTGGTATTCGAAATCAGACCTGCATCGGTTGGAACGCGTAGCGAAAAATGCCGGAGCAACGTATCTCGTGACAACGCAAAAGGACGCAGTGAGGCTGGACGGGGTCAAAGGGCTCGCCGAACTTGACAGCCGGATCCCCATCGTTGCATTAATCGTCTCCGTCGAAGTGATCGACGGGGAGGAGCATCTCAAGGAACAGCTGGAGGAATTGTAGTGCCATTATTGTTTCATCCGTCGGAATCAATGACTCTTGGCGTTGAAATGGAGATCCAGGTCCTCGACGCAAAGACAAAGGACCTGACTCCCGGCTCCCCCAAGATCTTTGAAAAACTGGGGGGTGAGAGGTCGAACATCAAAGCCGAGCTTATGCAGGCGATGATCGAGATCAATACCGGAATTTGTGCGAACATCCAGGAGGTGCAGCGGGATCTGGAGAAACAAATCTCCATTCTTGATTCGGTGGGAAGCGAACTCGGAGTGGAGTTTGCGTCGGCCGGCTCGCATCCGTTCGCACGGTATTCTGATCGTATTCCCTATCCCGCCGAGAGGTACAAATACCTGATCGATCGGAACCGGTGGCTCGCGCGAAGATTGATGATCTTCGGGCTCCATATCCACGTCGGGATGTTCGATGCACACCATGCCATGGCCATGAACAATGCCATGTTGCACTACATGCCGCATTTGCTTGCGCTGTCTGCGAGTTCGCCGTTTTGGCAGGGAAAAGAGACCGGCTTGGCGTCGAGCCGCGTGACGATCTTCGAGGCCCTTCCCACCGGCGGGCATCCGTGCACGTTCCAAACCTGGAATGAATTTGAACTGTTCTATGATGCCATGATCGCTTCGAAATCGATATCCTCCATCAAGGATATCTGGTGGGATGTGCGGCCGCATCCGGATTTCGGTACACTTGAAATTCGCGTCTGTGACGGCATGTCGACCCTCCGCGAGACCGTCGCTCTCGTTGCTTTCACGCAATGCCTTTATGCCTGGTTCAATGAACGCTACCGCCAGGGAGAGCAGTTCAGCCCGCCTGCTTACTGGATCCTGCGGGAAAACAAATGGAAGGCTTCGCGCTTCGGCCTTGAAGCAGACATTATTCTGAATTCGAGCGGATCGACCAATCTTCTGCGGGAGGAAATTCATTCTCTTCTTGAGATTCTCAAACCTCACGCGGTCGCGCTTGGATGCGAATCAGAATTATCCGACGTCGCAAAAATGATGCACCATGGTCTCGGACACGAGCGTCAAATGCGGGTGTTTGAGAAAGAGGGGACGTTCCTTGCCGTCGCCGAGGCGAATATCCAGGATTTCAAGCGCCGCGAACCGCTGTTCTGGGATTGAATTATTGAAGAGTAGTAACGGGGGTTTCAAAGAAAGGAACCTGAACGAGCATGCTGTTGGGAATCACTGATAATCTTCGCCCAAAACCGGTTTTTGAAAACTATCTCAAATGGATCCATCGTGTCGACAAATCCGTCGAATTTGTAAAGCTTTCCTACCATCTCAAGAATGCCGAAAAGGTCAACGAAATTGACGGCTTAATTCTTACGGGAGGGGGCGATGTGCATCCCGGTTTGTACGGTAAGGAAGACCAGATGGACCTCGTCGAGGAGGTCAACGAAATGCGGGATACCTTCGAGTTTGGTGTGATCGACCAGGCGCTGGAGCGGGAACTCCCGATCTTCGGCATTTGCCGCGGAATGCAGATCATGAACGTGTTCCTTGGCGGAACGCTTATCGTGGATTTGCCGACGGCGGGGTACGAGAGCCATGTAGAGCGGGAAACATTTGACAGCAGGCATGATTTGATCGTCGATCCCAATTCGCTCCTGGGTGCGATCACGGGGAAAAGCTGGAAGAAGGTCAATTCCATTCATCACCAGGCCGTGGATCAGCCCGGGAAGGGCCTGATGGTGTCGTCCAAATCGGACGATGGAGTTGTAGAATCCCTTGAATGGATCCTCAAGGACCGAATGCCGTTCCTGTTGCTTGTCCAATGGCATCCGGAGCGAATGGAGGATTTCGACAATCCGTGTTCCGGTTTTATTGCTGAGTATTTTTTGCGTGAAGTTGTCCATTCCATGAACACGAAACGGCACCATCGTACTGAACAAGAAACGGAGTAATCTCATGAGTAAGAATCAGAAATACGTCTATTTCTTCGGCAACGGAAAAGCTGAAGGCACTGCTGAAATGAAGGGACTTCTTGGAGGGAAAGGTGCGAACCTCGCCGAAATGACCAATATCGGCCTTCCGGTTCCTCCGGGATTTACCATGACAACCGAAGTGTGCACCTACTATTATGAACATGGCCGGTCTTATCCGCGATCCTTGAAGGGCGAAGTAGAGTCCGCATTGGGCAAGGTCGAAAAATCCATGAAGGCGAAACTCGGAGATCCGCGGAATCCCCTCCTCGTTTCCGTTCGCTCCGGCGCACGCGCTTCGATGCCCGGGATGATGGACACCATTCTGAACCTCGGATTGAATGACGAAACAGTCAAGGGCCTGATCGCCAGAACGAACAACGAACGTTTTGCCTACGATTGCTACAGGCGTTTTGTGCAAATGTACGGCGATGTGGTCATGGGATTGAAGCCGGTGCACAAGGACGACATCGATCCGTTCGAAGCACTCATTGAAGAAAAAAAGAAGCAAAAAGGAGTGCACCTCGACACCGAGCTGAATGCCGACGATCTGAAAGACCTCGTCGCGCAGTTCAAAGCCGCCATCAAGAAACACGCAGGCAAGGAATTCCCTCAAAATCCCATGGACCAACTGTGGGGAGCCATCAGTGCGGTGTTCGGGTCGTGGATGAATGACCGTGCCATCGCGTACCGGCGAATGTACGATATCCCGAGTTCATGGGGTACTGCGGTGAACATTCAGACCATGGTGTTCGGGAACATGGGTGAGGACTCGGGAACCGGCGTTGCATTTACGCGCGATCCGGCAACCGGCGAGAACGTTTTTTACGGCGAGTTCCTGATGAACGCCCAGGGCGAAGACGTCGTCGCAGGTACCCGGACGCCTCTGCCGATCTCAGAACTCTCAAAACGGGATCCCGCAAGCCTCAAACAACTCGGGAGCATTCGTTCCAAACTCGAGAAACATTACAAGGATGTCATGGACATCGAGTTCACGATTCAGCAGGGGCAGCTGTACATGCTTCAGTGCCGGGTGGGCAAGCGAACGGCCTTCGCCGCCATCAAGATCGCAGTGGATATGGTCCTTGAGAAACTCATCTCAAACAAGGAAGCGCTTCGTCGCATCGAACCCGACCAGCTGAATCAGCTCCTTCGCCCGATCTTCGACACCGAGCAGAAAACAAAGGCGGTCAAGGACGGAAAATTGCTTGCGAAGGGGCTGAATGCGGGCCCAGGAGCCGCTTCGGGCCGTGTGGTGTTCAACGCCGCAGATGCCGAGGAGTGGGCAAAACGCGGTGAACGTGTGATCCTTACGCGCATCGAAACCTCTCCGGAAGACATCAAGGGCATGGACGCGGCGGAAGGGATCCTCACGGCAAGAGGCGGGATGACGTCGCACGCCGCCTTGGTTGCGCGCCAGATGGGCAAGGTGTGCGTTGCCGGATGCAGTGAGCTCGAGATCGACTATTCAAGCCATACGATGCGCGTGAACGGCAATGTGGTGAAAGAGGGAGACTGGATCTCCATCGATGGCACCACAGGCGAAGTGGTCCTTGGGAAGCTCGAAACAAGGCCTTCCGAAGTCCAGCAAGTCCTTATCGACAAGACACTCGATCCAAAGAAAGCCCCGGTGTATCAGGAATTTGCCAGGATCATGTCTTGGGCGGACGAATACCGGCGGCTGAAGATCCGCACGAACGCAGATCAACCCGACCAATCGGCCAACGCATTGGCGTTTGGTGCCGAGGGGATCGGGTTGTGCCGCACGGAACACATGTTCTTCGGCGAAGGCAAAATCGGCCCGATGCGCGAGATGATCCTCGCCGACACCGTCGAAGCGCGAAAAGCTGCACTGGCAAGACTGCTCCCGCTTCAACGCAAGGATTTCGAAGGCATCTTCGAGGTCATGGACGGCATGCCGGTGACCATCCGGACGATCGACCCGCCGTTGCATGAATTCCTTCCACATGACGAGAAGTCGCAGCGCGCCCTGGCGGCTGAAATGGGACTTTCGTACGAAAAAGTGAAACAGCGCGTGGAATCGCTGCATGAGTTCAATCCGATGCTCGGATTCCGCGGATGCCGCCTTGGCATCATCTTTCCCGAGATCACCGAGATGCAGGCACGCGCCATCTTTGAAGCGGCCGCCATCGTGAAGAAGAAGGGGAAGGACGTAGAACCGGAGGTTATGATTCCTCTGGTCGGGAATATCCTTGAACTCACGCACCAGGAGAAGATCGTGCGCGAGGTCGCCCAAAGCGTCATGAAGGAACAGGGTGTCAAGTTCAAATATTTGGTTGGGACGATGATCGAGATCCCGCGCGGAGCTCTCACGGCAGATGAAATTGCCGTGTCGGCGGAGTTCTTCAGCTTCGGGACCAACGACCTGACGCAAACCACATTAGGCGTGAGCCGTGACGATGCGGGCAAGTTCCTGATCCCGTACGTGGAGAAAGAGATCTATGCCAAGGATCCTTTCGAAGCGATCGATCGGGCAGGTGTCGGCGAACTTATGAAGATCGCGGTCCAGAAGGGCCGGTCCGTAAAACCCAACCTTAAGCTGGGAATTTGCGGAGAGCACGGCGGGGAACCCTCAAGTGTTGAGTTCTGTCATGAGATCGGACTGGACTATGTCAGCTGTTCGCCATTCCGTGTTCCCATTGCCCGGCTCGCCGCTGCCCGCGCAGCACTGAAGGACGATCGCACCAAAGGAAAGGCCCGCGCGTCCAAAAGATCCAGAACGGCAAAAAAGCGGAAACGCTCCCGGTAAATTATTGTGAACTAAGGAAGGATTTTCTGAATGAAGCTTTCGGACTTTAAATATCCGCTCCCGCGCAACCTCGTTGCCAAACATCCGGCGAAACCGAGGGACAAGGCCGGCATGATGGTGCTCAACCGGGCCGACGAGTCCATCGAAGATCGGAAGTTCAGCGAGATCATCGACTACATGAACCGCGGGGATTGCCTGGTGGTCAATGAGACAAAGGTCTTCCAGGCCCGTTTGTTCGGCAAAAAGGAAAAAACCAATGCCCGTATCGAGGTGTTTCTTTTGCGGGAACTGAATGCGGAAGAAAACATCTGGGACGTCATCGTCGACCCCGCGAGGAAGGTCCGCATCGGGAACAAGATTTTCTTCGATGAAGGCAAACTCTGGTGCGAGGTGATTGATAATACGACCTCGCGGGGGAGGACGGTGCGGTTTAACCACAAGGGTGATTTTTTCAAGATCATCGAGCGCATTGGCATGACTCCATTGCCGTACTACATCAAGCGGGACCCGACGCAAAAGGACAAGGATTCCTATCAGACGGTATATGCCCGTGTCCTCGGAGCTGTTGCGGCACCCACGGCGGGCCTTCATTTCACGAAACAGCTCTTACGGAAAATCGAGAGCCGCGGCATCAAGATCGTTCCCGTCGTTTTGCATGTCGGGCTCGGGTCCTTTCGTCCGGTCGAAGTGGAGGACCTCACGAAGCACAAGATGGATTCCGAGTACTACGAGATCAGCGCCGAAGCCGCGTCCACCATCAACAGAACGATCGATTCCCGGCACACGGTGGTGGTTGTCGGTACGAGTACCTGCCGGGCTTTGGAGTCCAGCGTGACGTCAGACGGTCATTTGAAACCGTCGAAGGGCTGGACGGACAAATTCATTTTTCCGCCGTATGATTTCAAGATTACCGACCGGCTCATCACGAATTTTCATCTGCCGGAGTCGACGCTCATGATGCTCGTGAGCGCGTTTGCCGGGCATGACTTCATGATAAGGGCATACAAGCGCGGGATCAAGGAAGGGTATCGCTTCTATAGCTACGGCGACGCGATGCTCATTGTCTGAGAGAAGGATCAATGGCATTTGACATGGAGCAAAGCCGGCCAAAAGTGTATGCGGTCGTCCCCGCCGCCGGCGTTGGATCGCGGATGGGGGGAGGCACAGCCAAGCAGTTTATTGTGCTTGGGCAAAAACCCCTCCTTGTGCATACGCTGCAGCGCCTGGAGCATTCTCCCGAAGTGGATGAGGTGGGAGTTGCAGTTCCGGAAGAGTTCATTGCCGAGATGGAACAATTGGTTTCGAAATACCGCCTGCACAAGGTGAGCAAGGTTGTTGCCGGAGGGCCCCATCGTCAGGATTCCGTGGCGAATGTCCTTCGCTGTTTTTCATTCCGCCCCACAGACATCGTCCTCGTCCATGACGGCGTAAGGCCCTTTATCCATCCCAAAAAAATCGCCGAAGTCGTTTTCGCCTGCCGTGAACACGATGCAGCTGTCCTTGCCGTTCAACCCAAGGATACCATCCGGCGCTCGAACGGCGGAGGGTTTTTCGACCAGACGCTCGACCGATCTGCGCTCTGGCTCGTGCAGACGCCTCAGGCGTTCAAGGCTCCCCTCCTCATGAAGGCATTTGAAAAAGCTGCCAAAGACAAATTTACGGCAACGGACGAAGCGTCACTGGTCGAGCGGCTCGGTGTGAAGGCACGCATCATCCAGGGGAGCTACGATAACATTAAGATCACGACGAGGGAAGATCTGGACTTCGGCGAACGCATTCTGATCCGCTGGAATGAAGCAGAACCAGCATGATGTGAGCCTGAAAGGACGAGTGGTGTCCTCTTTTTCCTGCCGCTCTGCAAGAAGTCGTTGAAACGACTCATGGAATTGGGAGCGAGCGCTACGAAAGCACGCTTGGTCTTGATTATGTGTGTCGGACTCCGTACTATTACCACGGACGCTTTACCGTAACGCCTCCGGAAGGAACCGCAGAATATGATCAATATGGCCATCGTTGTCGTCCTGAGCTATATCCTGGGCTCGATCCCCACGTCCCTCATGCTCTCAAAATGGGTGCATGGGTTCGACATTCGCACCCGGGGAAGCGGGAACGCGGGCGGCACGAACGTCTTCCGCGTGCTCGGATGGAAGTCGGGCATTTTTGTCATGGTGGCCGATCTGGCCAAGGGGTTCATCGCCTGCGTATTCATTGCACGCCTGTTCTGGGATCCGAATCTCCCGTTCTATAACCGCACCCCCTTCGATGACTTCACCATCATTCAAATGATCTGCGGCGGCGCCGCGATCATCGGGCATATCTGGACCGTGTTTGCAGGATTCAAGGGCGGCAAAGGGATCGCTACGGGGGCCGGAATGCTCCTCGGCATCACGCCGGTCGAATTCGCCATCTCCGCCGCGGTGTTCTTCATCGTCTTCATGGCCTATAAATACGTTTCCCTCGGCTCCATCAGCGCCGCGGTCGCTTTTCCCGCAACTCTCTTTGTTCGCTACAACATTTTCGGCGACCAGATCCACAGCTATAAAACCCTCATTTTTTTCAGTCTCGGTGTTGCCATCCTTCTGATCTATTCTCACAGGCAGAATATCAAGCGCCTGCTTGAAGGGACAGAAAAGCGGATATCACAGGCCGCCGGGGAGAAAGCAACAAAGTAGCCGCAGTTTCGAAACCCTTTCGGAATGAAAACAACTGTCCTCGGTGCTGGAAGTTGGGGCACAACGCTTGCCCTTGTCCTGTTGGAAAACGGGCACGACGTCAATTTATGGACCTACAAAGCCGCCCAGGCGCAACGGATGATCGAGAAACACGAGAATCCGGATTTCCTTCCAGGTATTTTTCTTCCTCCCCAACTCAATATCATGACGGACCTGGAACGCTCAGCTGTCGACCGGGACCTCATCGTTGCCGCTGTTCCCTCCCAGTTCCTTCGCTCCGTTGTTGAGAGGATTGCGGACCTCGATCTCAAAAAGACCATCATCTGCAATGTAGCCAAGGGGATCGAGAACGATACGCTCATGACGATGTCGGAAGTGCTTCTGGATGTCCTGAAGCATGAAAAGAAGGAAAACATCGCCATCCTGTCGGGGCCAAGTCATGCCGAAGAGGTTTGCAAAAAAATGCCGACGGCCATCGTCTCGTCCGCCTACCGCATGAAGGCGGCAAAGGTCGTCCAGGATGCCTTTATGACGCCGTATTTTCGCGTGTATGTGAATGAAGATATTCGAGGAGTCGAGCTTGGCGGGGCCATCAAGAATGTCATCGCAATCGGCGCCGGCATCAGCGACGGAGCGGGGTTCGGAGATAACACCAAGGCCGCGATCATGACTCGGGGCGTGTACGAGGTGACGCGGCTCGGAGTGAAAATGGGTGCACAGCCCAGAACATTCGCCGGACTGTCGGGGATCGGCGACCTGATCGTCACGTGTATGAGCCGCCATAGCCGCAATCGGTATGTCGGAGAGCAAATCGGCAAAGGACGCCCGCTTGATGCCATTCTGAAGGAAATGCTCATGGTGGCGGAGGGTGTTGCATCAACCCGTTCCGTGCGTGACCTCGCGAAGAAGCATCACGTGGAAATGCCGATCGTGGAAGCAGTGCACGAAATGCTCTTCGAGGGCAAGAACGCCCATAGGTCAATGTCCGAACTGATGACCAGAGACGCAAAAGGGGAATAGGTTCAAAGTTCAAAGTTCAAGGTTTAAGGTTCAAGGTTCAAGGTTCAAGGTTCAAGGTTTAAGGTTCAAGGTTCAAGGTTTAAGGTTCAAAGTTCAAGCTTCACACTTCCAGGTTTCGCAGTTGAGTCCCTCCCAGACTGACATCTGACTTCCGACTTCCGACCTCCGACCTCTGACTTCCGACCTCCCCGAAAACAGAATTCGGGGCAAGCCGACCTCTGACTTCCGACCTCCCCGAAAACAGAATTCGGGGCAAGCCGACTTCCGACCTCCAATTCGTCCCACTCATTTAGGTTTTTCATTTTCACCTCCGTCACTGCCTGTGGTGTTCTGTTTGCTCAACATTCTCAGGACCATGATCTTCGTCCTCAACGGCTTGCCAGCAAGTTCATAGGAATCTGTCCTGCCGGAAGACGATCCAATAATTCCCCCAACAACCAACCCACCGAGGGAGCCGAGGACCCCTCCCCCTATGGCCGAAAGAACACTACCGCTAGGTTCAAAACCAATGTCCAGTTGAGAGAAGTAGCCGTCGTTTTTTTTTGGTTTTGGCTTCTCGTAAGATGAAGCTCCGATCACGGCCCCGATCACTGCCCCGGCGGCGGCCCCGTAGGCAGCCCCGTAGGCAGCCCCCGTCCAGAAGTCGCCTTCTGAACGACGGAACACAAGTACCACCGCATCAATGGCAACGGAGTCAATCCCGTCCTTCGAAATCATGAGCATACCCTCGCTGACGTGAAGGATCGTATAGTCGTAGAGTGTATCGCCGTCGGAAAGGACGAGATTCCACGTTTTCTCGTCTCCTCTGGCCATCGAAAGGACTGCGAAGAGCAGGAACAGAGTTGCTTTAGTGAAGTGTGTCATGGTATCCTCCTTGATAATATTGATACCAAAATACCAGAGTCCCTGCACATCGTTGTCACGGAATTGTCGGAAAATTATAAAAGGTTTGTTTGATCATGATTTTCTCCCTGCCCATGGCTGCAGTTCGGTGAGATTGCTTATGCTCCCACTTTTCAGTACTTTTGTCGTAAGAACAAGCCATTTCAGCCAATTTTTCCGTTGACCCCTTACATTCTCAGCGCCCTTGGCGGCTATATCCTCGGTTCCATCCCGTTAGGCTACCTGCTCGTCAAGTTCCGCGCGCGAGTTGATATCCGGACCTCAGGAAGCGGAAATGTCGGCGCGTACAATGCCGGTGTGGTAACGGGTTCAACTGCTGTCGGCATTGCCGTCGGACTTCTCGACGCGGGCAAAGGCCTTGCCGCAACAATTGGTGCCTGGCTGCTTTTTGGTACGTTTTGGCCCGTTGCTCTCGCACTTCTGGGTTCCGTGATAGGCCATATCGCTCCCGTTTGGTTGCGTTGGAAGGGCGGAAGGGGATTGGCGACTGCGTGCGGCGGATTCTTTGCCGTGGGGCTGGGATTCATCATTGTTTGGTGCACATTGTGGGCGGCCTGCAAATGGCAAAAGCTTTCCATTGTCACTTCCAACGTGATCGCGACCGTTGCAACTCCGATTGTCCTTGTTCTCATGCCGTCCGGCGTCGTTGAAACGGTGACGACCTCTCAAACGAGTTCCGATGAATTCAGAATCCTCGCCTTTTGCCTGTCCGCAGTGCTGTTATGGAGTCACAGAGATGTGCTGAAAGAATTTCGAGAGGAGAGAGAATCATGAGTGGCCAAATACTTCGCGGAGTTGTCATACTCCTGGTGCCAATGCTGGTCGGAGTGGGGCTCGGGTATGCCATTCGGCCCGCTGCCTCGGTCGAGCCGGGCGCGGAAGTGAATGCTGAATTCGATTCTGCGTTTCCGGGTGCTGAACCCGTTCGTGCCGAAGCGTCCGGTCAGGATGATGTCGCATCGTCACGACAGAATGCGATCACGCGTGCGGTGGCTCGTGTCAGCCCCGCGGTGGTCGGGATCAACGTGATCGAAATGCGGGAATACCAGGATCCGTTTGGCCGTCTCTTCGGAGATGACCCGTGGATGCGACGGTTCTTCGGCGATCGAACCTACCGCCAGCAGGTGAAGGGGCTTGGTTCGGGATTCATCATCTCCCCTGACGGCTATATCGTGACCAACGATCACGTGGCAGGAAACGCAACTCAAATTACGGTGACTCTCACGAGCGGAGCAAAGCTCGAGGCGAAATTGATAGGATCGGATCCCGTCAGCGACATCGCTCTTCTGAAAGTCGAAGGAAGAGATTTGCCGAATCTGAACCTCGGCAATTCGGATGAAATTGTCATCGGTGAATGGGCGATCGCTTTCGGCAATCCCTTTGGACTCTTTGAAATCAACGACAAACCTACAGTCACCGTTGGTGTGGTGAGCTCTGACGGCATGAATCTCGGACGGGTGGAAAACAGGTTCTACCGCGACATGATTGAAACCGATGCTGCGATCAATGGCGGTAACAGCGGGGGTCCTCTTGTCAATAGCCTGGGGGATGTGATCGGAATGAACACGCTGATCTTCACGGGCGGACAGGGTACGACGTTTGTAGGATATGGATTTGCAATTCCCATTAATAAGGTCAAACGCATCGTGGCAGAGCTGAAACGAAGCGGCAAGGTCGCCCGGGACAGCTGGCACGGATTTGACTTTCAATCGGTGGATGCGAGGATCGCCCGGTACTTCGGACTCGACCGCGCCGAAGGCGCCATTATCAGCGAGATTGTCAAAGGCGGCCCGGGAGATAAAGGCGGGCTCAAAGTCGGCGACATTATTGCAGATGTCAACGGACAGAAGATCATCTCGGAAGACGATCTGTACGTGTTGCTGAGCGATTCGAGGCCCGGCGATACGCTCACCATGAAGGTCATCCGCGACAAGAAGACGATCACGATCAGTGTGAAATTGGAACGCCGTTCAACCTAAGGAAACATCCGTGATTCCGCGTTACACAAGGCCCGCGATGGGCCGCATCTGGGAAGACGAGAATCGATTCCGCATCTGGCTGGAAATCGAAGTGCTTGCGTGCGAGGCCCAGGCCGAACTTGGTGTTATTCCAAAAGAAGCCGTTGCTGCGATCCGCAGTAAGGCCTCCTTCGATGCGAAACGTGTTCTCGAGATCGAAGAAGAGGTGAAGCACGACGTCATCGCGTTCCTGACGAATGTGGGCGAGTATGTTGGGCCCGAGTCGAGGTTCATACACCTCGGTATGACGTCATCCGACGTTCTCGACACCGCTCTTGCCGTGCAAATGAAGCAATCGGCAGAACTGCTTCTCGAGGATCTTGAAGGACTGAAGGGCGTTCTTGCCAGGCGGGCGAAAGAGCACAAATTCACGATGATGATCGGCCGGACGCATGGTATCCATGCAGAACCGGTCACGTTCGGACTCAAACTGGCTCTTTGGTATGCAGAAACGCTTCGCAATATCGATCGGCTCAAAGCTGCATTGAAGACCATCTCCGTCGGACAGATCTCCGGCGCGGTTGGTACCTATGCGCATATCGATCCGAATGTCGAAGAACATGTGTGCAAAGCCCTCGGCTTGTCCCCGGCGCCTATTTCCACGCAGGTGCTTCAAAGGGACCGCCATGCGGAATTCATGAGCACGCTTGCAGTGGTCGGCAGCTCCCTTGAGAAATTCGCGACAGAAATCCGCCATTTGCAGAAGACAGAAGTGCTGGAAGTGGAGGAGTATTTTTCGAAGGGACAGAAGGGCTCCTCGGCAATGCCTCATAAACGGAACCCCATCACCTGCGAGCGCATCGCCGGACTTTCACGAGTGCTCCGTGGAAATGCCATGGCGGCGATGGAAAACGTGGCGCTCTGGCATGAGCGCGATATCACCCATTCCTCCGTCGAACGTGTGATCATTCCGGACAGCTGCATTCTTCTGGATTATATGCTGACCCAGCTCACGAAGATCATTGAACAACTGCTGGTTTATCCTGAGAACATGAAAAAGAATCTGGACAAAACGAGAGGATTGGTGTTTTCGCAATCCGTCCTGCTCGCATTGGCCAAAAAAGGGATGAAAAGGGAGGATGCCTACAAAGTCGTCCAGGATCACGCGATGAGGGTGTGGGAGGATGAAAAGCTGAGCTTCGAAGAGAGGATCAAAGGAGATGGGGAGATCGTGAAGTTTCTGGATAAGAAAGAGTTGGAAGAGATTTTTGATTTGAGGAAGAATGTGAAGCACGTGGACGCGGTGTTTGAAAGATTGGGGTTGAGCTAGGATTAACAAGCTCTGACCCCGACGGGGTCAAATATATTAGGTCGGGGCAACCTGTCCGCCTTTCTTATTGGCGGACGCCCCGACATTCAGAATCCAACCAGCATTCAATACCCTGAAGGGGTTATATATTTCTCCCCTTCGGGGAGAATTTGTGTTTGGTCCGTTGCGAAATCCGGGGGCGATGCCCCCGGCTAAAATATGATTCCCCTTCGGGGAATATTCGAATATTGAAAAACTGAACGCCAAGCCAGAGGCCATATCATGCCCCGAAAATATCAAAATCTCATCAACGGCAAATGGGTCGATGCGAAGTCCGGCAAGACCTTCGAAAATCGCAACCCCGCCAATTGGGACGAGGTGCTTAGCACCTTTCCGCTTTCCGGCAAAGAGGACGTCGACGCGGCAGTAGCATCGGCACGGAAGGCGTTCGAATCCTGGCGGCTTGTGCCGGCACCGGGTCGCGGAGACATCCTCCGGAAGGTCGGCGATCTCATGACCGCGCACAAGGATGACCTCGCAAAAACCATGACCAGGGAAATGGGCAAGGTGCTCCTTGAGACAAAAGGAGATGTGCAGGAAGGGATCGATACCGCGTACTATGCCGCGACGGAAGGACGGCGGCTCTTCGGGCACACTGTTCCATCCGAACTCCCGAACAAGTTCAACATGGCAATACGGGTGCCTATCGGCGTGGCGGGCATCATCACGCCGTGGAATTTTCCGATGGCCATCCCCACCTGGAAAATGTTCCCGGCCCTTGTCTGCGGCAATACCATCGTCTTCAAGCCGGCATCCGACACACCGGAAACGGCAGCACGGCTCGTCGAGATCCTTATCGAAGCGGGAATACCCGAAGGCGTGGTCAACATCGTACACGGCGGAGGCAGCCAGGTCGGCATGGCGATCGTTGAACATTCGGATGTTGACCTCGTGAGCTTCACGGGTTCCACCGGAGTCGGCAAAAAGATCTCCGAAGTGGCATCGAAAACGCTGAAGCGCGTCTCACTGGAGCTCGGCGGCAAGAATGCCCAGATCGTCATGGACGATGCCAGGTTGGACCTCGCGCTCGAAGGTGTCCTCTGGGGCGCCTTTGGCACCACCGGACAGCGGTGCACCGCCACCAGCCGTCTTATTGTTCACGAGAAGGTCTATGACAAGTTCATGAGCATGCTCGTCGACAGAACAAAGAAACTTCGCCTCGGCGACGGATTGCTGGGCACGACAGACGTCGGTCCGCTCGTGAACGAGAATCAGGTGGAAACCGTTGATGGCTACGTCAAGATTGGAACCGGCGAGGGCGCTCAGGTGCTTGCCGGTGGAAAAAGAGCCAACGGTGACGGACTGGGCAAGGGTTGGTTCTACGAACCGACGATCCTGGGCGGCGTTACTCCGACAATGCGCGTGGCGACAGAGGAGATCTTCGGCCCCGTCCTGTCCGTCATCAAGGTGAAGAGCATTTCCGAGGCGATTCAGGTCTCAAACGGCACAAAATACGGCCTTTCTTCGTCGGTCTATACGCAGGATATCAATAGCGCCTACCAGGCGATCCGTGATATTAAGGCCGGAATAACGTATATTAATGCACCAACCATCGGGGCGGAAGCCCATATGCCCTTCGGCGGTGTGAAGGAAACAGGCAACGGGCACAGAGAAGGCGGTTGGACAGTGTATGAGTTCTTCTCTGAGTGGAAAACGGTGTACGTGGACTATAGCGGAAAACTCCAGAGAGCGCAGATAGACACTTAGAATTGCCAATTGCCAATTTTCAATTGGAAATTGGCAATCGGAAATTGAAAATCCTCTTATGACCGGACGCGTAATCTTCGTCATACAATTTTTCGAACACCAGGAATTCTTCTGAGGTGATCGATGGACCTTGTACCAATATCAACATCGATCATTTCACCCTTGGAACTCTTGGAGGTGTCTCATGTCCGGAACAATACTCGAACTGCACGACAAGAAATCCGCTTCTGAAAAGAAGAACGGACCCGCAGCGTTAGCAAAACCTACGACCAAATCTCCCGTCAAGGTTCTCCCCACCGAGGTCCATTCCACGCTCTCAAAGCACATGCTGGTGGATGGCTTTGATCTTGTTGTTGACCTCAAACGGTCGCAGGGATCCTATCTGTACGACTCCCGCTACAACAAGAAGTACCTCGATTTCTTCACGTTCTTTGCGTCCAGCTCAGTCGGAATGAACCATCCGAAGCTGACGGACCCGGCTTTCCTCGAAAAACTCGCTTACACGGCGGTAAACAAGACGTCGAACTCGGACGCCTATACGGTGGAAATGGCGGAGTTCGTGGAAACCTTCGCCCGCATTGCCATGCCCGACTATCTTCCGTACGTGTTCTTTGTGGACGGCGGAGGACTGGCGGTGGAGAATGCGATCAAGACCGCGTTCGATTGGAAGGTTCGCAAGAATTTTGTCAGAGGATACACGGATGAACGGGGATGGCAGGTGATTCACTTTCGCAAAGCCTTCCACGGCCGTACCGGGTATACGCTTTCGTTGACCAATACCGATCCGGTCAAAACCAATTATTTTCCGAAATTCAAATGGCCGCGTGTTCACAACCCGGTCATAAAATTCCCGCTCAGCGGCAAGAATCTTGAAGATGTCAAAAAGGAAGAAAACGTTGCCCTCCAGCAGATCAAGCAGGCGGTCATCAGCAATCCCGATGACATCGCGGCGCTGATCATCGAGCCGATCCAGGGCGAAGGGGGAGATAATCACTTCCGTAAGGAATTCTTCGAAACCCTGCGGGCGATCTGTGATGAGCATGAGATCCTGCTGATCTTTGACGAAGTGCAGACCGGCATCGGAATCACCGGCAAAATGTGGGCGCATGAATACTTCGTCAAGCCCGATATGGTCGCGTTTGGCAAGAAGACGCATATTTGCGGATTCATGTCGAGCACGCGGATCGATGACGTGATGGACAACGTGTTTCACAAGCCGAGCCGTATCAATTCAACGTTCGGCGGAAATCTCGTGGATATGGTTCGATTCGGACGCGTGTTGGAGATCATCGAAGAGGAAAAGCTTGTCGATCAAGCGAAGGAAACCGGAGTCCATTTGCAACAGAAACTGACAAAGCTGGAAGAGGAATTCCCAGGGCTCATCAGCAATACGCGCGGAAAAGGGTTGTTCTGCGCCATGGACCTCGACAGCGCTCAAAATCGCGATCAGCTCAGGAGTAAGACGTATGAGGGCGGATTGATCCTCATCGGGTGCGGGGATCGGTCCATCAGATTCCGTCCGCCCTTGAATCTCAAGAAGTCAGAGGTTGACGAGGGGATCGGGATCATCACGAAAGCTCTGAAGGAAATTACCGCCGGCGAGTGATGCCGGAAAGAACCATGGAGACACGCACGGAACACGGTCAGGATGCTCTTCTTCTGAATCCAAAGCTCGTCCGCGATCTTCTGACGAAATTTCTCCGCGATGAAACATCAGCAGCGGGGTTTTCAAAGCTTGTGGTCGGGTTGTCCGGAGGCGTGGATTCTGCCCTTGTGACAGCCTTGGCGGTAGAAGCCCTTGGGGCAAAGAACGTCCTGGCTCTCATCCTGCCGCACCGGATGAGCAATCCGCAGAGTGTGAGTGATGCGGCCATAGTGGCCAAATCCTTGGGCGTACGGACGGAAACCATTGATATTACGCCAATGGTGGATGCCTACTGCGAGGAGCACAAAGTGCGGGATAACATGAGGCGTGGGAATGTCATGGCACGGGCGAGAATGATCGTTCTCTACGACCAGTCCGCCAAAGAGCAGGCGTTGGTGGTCGGTACGAGCAACAAAACGGAGATCATGCTGGGGTACGGGACACTCCACGGGGATATGGCTTCTGCGTTGAATCCAATAGGGGATCTTTATAAAACCCAGGTGTGGCAGCTCGCCGAAGCAATGGGAACTCCGGAATCCATCGTACAAAAGAAGCCAAGTGCGGACTTGTGGAGGGGGCAGACGGACGAAGGGGAGATGGGATTTTCGTACAAAGATGTCGACCGCCTTCTCTATTATATGATCGATGAGAGAAGGAAGGATGAAGAACTGGTCAAACTCGGATTTTCCCGAGCTTTTATTGATCGCGTCAGAACGATGATCCGTAAAAGCCAGTTCAAGCGCCGCCCGCCTGTGATCGCCAAAGTCTCCTACCGCACGGTCAATGTCGATTTCCGGTACGTGAGAGATTGGGGAATTTGATAATTGCCAATTGACCCGCCCGAACGACCGTGATTGAACCATGAAGTTCGGTCGGGCGGGCAATTGGCAATTGGCAATTGAAAATCACCTTGCCTGGAACGCTCTACATAGTTTCCACCCCTATCGGTAATCTCGAAGACATCACCTACCGCGCCGTCAAGGTGCTTGGTGCCGTTGACCTCATCGCCGCCGAAGATACCCGCAAGACAAAGATCCTCCTCGACCACTACGGCATCAGCAAGCCGATGCTGAGCTACTTCAGCTACAACGAGAAACAGCGGACTCCCCAGCTCATTGAGCAATTGAAAGGCGGAAAGTCCATTGCGTTGGTCTCGGATGCCGGCACACCCGGGATCTCAGACCCGGCACACCGGATCGTCGTTGCGGCCCTTGCAGATGCGATCCCGATCATCCCGATTCCCGGTCCCTCGGCGTTTCTTTCGGCCCTCATTGTCAGCGGGCTTCCGACCCATGGATTTGTTTTCGAGGGCTTCCTGCCGGTCAAGAAAGGCCGCAAGACGAAGCTGGAGGAGTTGAAGAACGAACGGCGCACGGTGGTTCTCTACGAGTCACCGCACCGCATCGTGAAAACTCTGACGGAGATCGGAAGTACATTTGGCGAACGTCAGGTTGTTGTGGCAAGGGAACTGACGAAGAAGTTTGAAGAAATCGTGCGTGGCCCCCTTTCCTTTGTCCTCAAAGAGATAACATCGAAGCCCGCAAGGGGAGAGTACGTGTTGCTTGTTTCCGGAAACCAGGAACGCTAATGCCTGATGGAATCCCCTCGGAGGATCCTCTCTGGGGATTCCATCAGACCAGACATCACTTCAACAGCATCATCGCCCTTCGAATCACAGTTTGGTTCCCTCCGGCTTCCTCCGCAAGAAGCTCATAGAAATACATTCCGCTCGATTGCCTGCCAGCATCCCATAAAGCGCGGTGAGAACCTGCCGGCTGCCGGCCATCGACGAGGAGTCCAATTTCCCGGCCCAGGAGATCGTAGATCCGGATCTGCACGGCGCTTTCGGCGGCAAGTTGATACTCGATGGTGGTCGTGGGGTTGAAAGGATTCGGATAATTCTGGAACAACTCAAAGGACGTCGGCGGTGCGACGGAGATCAGAAGGTCCTTTTTCCAGGACATCCCTGACGCTGCGCGTACGGTCATCGAGATTCGGTGCTCCTGGCCGACGGAAGCGGATTGTTCGACCGAAAGAGAAAAGCGGGCACTGGCGATACGGCCGCCGCTGATTTGGCCTATGGTCCTGCTTTGCGGCTCTACCTGGAGCCATGGCGGTACGTCCGTCGCGGTGACGGAGACGTCCTCCAGACTGAGAGTGGCGGAGTTTTCGATCGCAAATTCAAGGACATTGTTCCGAGAAGCGAACGGTAATTCATGCACGGTCTGGGCAGATGAGCCGAGAGTGCAGAAAACGAAGAGGAAGAGAAAGAAAACGTAGTACATAGATCCCCCACGAGGTGAGTGGTTGAAAGTGCGGGGGGTGGATGCTTACGATGGTAATAACTTTGGCAGAGAGTGTCAAGTGTGGGTGGTATCTCATTGAAAAAGAGAATCGCAGAGTCGCACCTGCCCGACTGTGGTTGCCCTAGAATTGGTCAGGCGGGGAGGCCGCAGATCCCAAAGGGACCACTTCGTGGGAATCGCAGAGTGTTCAACAAAAATTGGGGTAATCCTCTGCGTCACTCCGCGTCCTCTGCGTCTCTGCGTTGATCTTTATTCGGCCGCCCCTACGGGGCTTTTTCGGGTGTCGTGAGGCCTTGCTACCAGAAGGCCGTCCCTGACGGGACTTGTTGTGCTACACCGGATCACCGGCTCTCCTTACCCATCCTTTTTCGGTCGCCCGGTTGGCTTTCCATTCAGACTTAGCAGGCGCCTAAAAAAACGGTGAACAGCAAACAGTAAACAGGAAACAGTCCTTCTTTCTATGTCCACTTTTGATCCCATCACCCTTCATTTATCTGACGAAGTCCATTTCCTGTCAGACGAAGCCGTTTTGTGGCGTAGTCTGACGTGGACGTAGTCAGACCCTTTACTACTTGACAACCACCCCAATTTCTCCTATATTAGCACTCACTCTCAACGAGTGCTAATCACCAGATGTCCTTACAAGTCTGTCAAAATCAATTATTTATAAGGAGTTGACGCTATGGCATCTCTCAAGCCTTTGGCTGATCGCGTTGTGATCAAGCCGTCTCCAGCCGAGGAGAAAACAAAGGGTGGGATCATTGTTCCGGATACGGCGAAGGAAAAGCCGGTTTGGGGCGAGGTCGTTTCCGCCGGCCCGGGCCGTACCACCGATGAAGGAAAACACATCCCGATGGAAATCAAAGTCGGCGACAAGGTTCTGTACGGAAAATACTCCGGCACGGAGATCACCATCGACGGTGAGGAATTGTTGATCATGCGTGAAAGCGACATCTTCGCGCTCATGCCAAAAAAGTAAACGGAAAAAGGAGCTAACAAATCATGGCTGCAAAATTAATCGGATACAATGTTGAAGCACGGACTGCCCTGAAGCGCGGTGTGGATCAGCTGGCAGACGCCGTGAAGGTGACCCTGGGCCCCAAGGGCCGCAATGTGGTCATCGATAAGAAATTCGGCGCACCGACCATTACCAAGGACGGCGTGACCGTTGCAAAAGAGATCGAGCTGACCGACCCCGTGGAGAATATGGGCGCCCAGATGGTTCGTGAAGTTGCTTCCAAGACCTCGGATGTCGCGGGTGACGGAACGACGACGGCGACCATTCTGGCCCAGGCGATCGTGCGAGAAGGCCTGAAGAACGTCACGGCCGGCGCCAACCCGATGGACCTGAAGCGCGGAATTGACCTCGCGGTAAAGAAGGTCGTCGAAGGCCTGAAGGAATTGAGCAAGACCGTAGGCGACGACAAGGAAAAGATCGCACAGGTCGGCACCATTTCCGCCAACAACGACTCGAGCATCGGCGAGCTGATCGCCAACGCGATGGAGAAGGTCGGTAAAGACGGCGTGATCACGGTTGAAGAGGCGAAGGGAACCGAGACGAATCTGGATGTGGTCGAAGGCATGCAGTTCGACCGCGGATATCTCTCGCCGTACTTCGTCACGGACGCTGAGACCATGGAGACGGTACTCGAGGATCCTTACATTCTGATCCACGACAAGAAGATCAGCGCCATGAAGGACCTTCTGCCGATTCTGGAAAAAGTTGCCCAGGCCGGCCGTTCTTCTTTGATCATTGCAGAAGAGGTTGAAGGCGAAGCGCTTGCGACTTTGGTGGTCAACAAGCTGCGCGGCACCCTGCGTGTCTGCGCCGTGAAGGCCCCCGGATTCGGCGACCGCCGCAAGGCCATGCTGGAGGACATCGCGGTCCTCACCGCCGGCACGGTGATCTCCGAGGAAAAGGGCTTCAAGCTCGACAACACTCAGCTCTCGTACCTTGGAACCGCCAAGCGCATCACGATCGACAAGGACAACACCACGATCGTCGAAGGCGCCGGCAAAAAGGATGAGATCAAGAAACGCATCAACGAGATCAAACAGCAGATCGACAAGACCACGTCCGACTACGACAAGGAGAAGCTCCAGGAACGTCTGGCAAAACTCTCCGGCGGCGTCGCCGTGATCAAGATCGGCGCTTCCACGGAAGTGGAAATGAAGGAGAAGAAGGCGCGTGTTGAGGACGCACTTCATGCCACCCGTGCAGCGGTGGAAGAAGGCATCGTAGCCGGCGGCGGTGTTGCTTACCTCCGTGCTGCGAAGAAACTCGATGAAGTGAAGACTGCAAATGCCGACCAGAAAACCGGCGTCGATATCGTTCGCCGCGCACTTGAGGAACCGATTCGGCAGATTGTTGCCAATGCGGGCCTCGAGGGCTCCGTTGTCGTCAATAAAGTCAAAGAAGGCAAAGACGATTTCGGATTCAACGCTCAGACCGAGCAATACGAGAACCTGATCAAGGCTGGAGTTATTGATCCGACCAAGGTCTCCCGTATTGCCCTCGAAAACGCAGCAAGCGTCGCATCTCTTTTGCTCACCAGCGAGGCGACTATTGTGGAAAAGCCTGAAGAGAAAAAGGGCTCCCCAATGCCACCTCCGGGAATGGGCGGAGATATGTACTAAGGCATCAAATTCGAAATTCGAATTTCGAAATTCGAATTTTACCTCACCGCTTCATCCAGGCAACTGGGTGGAGCGGTTTTTGTTTTTAGCACGCCACCTCTGGTCGGGAGCTCTGCTCCCCACTCATCCCCCCGCCACAAAACACGGCGGGCAAGCCCGCCAAAAATCGCGGCGGGCCCCGAAGGGGTCCCTTTGGGACAGGCCGTCCCCCTTCTCTCAAGAGAGAAGGGGGGGTGAGCACCACATCTGGTCGGGAGCTCTGTTCCCCACTCATCCCCCCGCCAAAAATCGCGGCGGGCCCCGAAGGGGTCCCTTTGGGACAGGCCAACCCGGGGGTGAGCACCAACTCTGGCCGGCTCTACTCCTCCTCGTTTCCATAGGCCAAAAAAAAACAAGGCATGTCATTCTGCCCGCCCCCGCCAGACCGCAGGCGGGCTGGCCGGCTGAAGTTTATTGAAGGCGGGCCGGGGAGTCCCGCCTTCCACAGCATTTCCAGGCGGGCGGGACGAAGAATCTGAACACCTCCGCTTAACAAAAGCTCGTATCGGCATAAAAGCTCGCTCATTATTCGTTGTCGGATTTTCTCACCCAACTCTGGTCGGGAGCTCTGCTCTCCACTCATCCCCCCCCGCCAAAAAACGGCGGGGCAGGCCTTCGGGAAAATTTCGGCCTCTTTCATCGCCCCGGGATACCTGTCCGCCTTTGGCGGAAATCCCGGGGCTAGATGACCTCATGTAGAGCACAATTCCCCTCCCCGATAAAAAGCATCGGGGCAGGAAAGGGGAATCCAAACCGTAAAACAGAAAACGACAAAGAACAAACTGAAATCAAACAGAGAGAAGAAAACACAAATAAACAGGGGGGGGTGGGATTTCTGAATAACAATTCCTTCACTGCGCGTGCCGTTTACTCGCCCCTAGCCCCCGAAATTTTGGCGGTGTGCGGTTGGTGACCTTTGGTGCGTTTAAGTCCCGGCACCGCCTTTTGCTTGAGTTTGCACCTCTCGCCGTGTGCCGGGACTTCGGCTAATCTCCGTTTTATCCTTGGCGGGGGGATATTATTTTGCGGTGTGTTTCCCCCTAATGGATATTCCATGGAGGGGTCCCTTCGGGAAAATTTCGGAAGAAAGTTCCCCCGCATCAATTCAAAATAGTGATTAAAGAGCGGGGTCCCGCTTCGCGGGATCTTTGCTACTTTTCCCGCTCTTTGGATCCCGTCATGAGCGGGATCCTGGAAGGCGGGACTCTTTTGAAGAGAAAGTAGGCCTGCGGCAGCAAAGAGTCGAGATTAATCCAACAGATCGGGCTTATTCCCTCTTGAACATCCTCATCCAAAGTAATTCGCCGAAAGCCCAGAGCCGATCAATGACGCCGGTACTTCGTTACTCCACGAGTTAGGCGTCATTTGAGCCTGCGGGGGATAGAATAATGGGGAGTGTGTTACCCTACGAAAGCATCTGAGCAAGGTGTTTTCTTGAAGCGCCCAATGCCAGCAACGACCGAATTAGCAAATCAAGCGACACTGATGGATCGCCAGCTTCCATCTTTGCCACACGAGATTGGCTTGACTTCAATCGTCGGGCAAGTTCGTGTTGGGTCAGGTTCTTCTTTCGTCGCACCGCTTGGAGATTCTTGCTTAATGCCAACTTCAGTTCAATATAAGCAGCTTCTTCCTCTGAGAGATTCAGAAACTCCTGAACAGTTCCAAATTTCCAACCTTTGGCTTCAAGCCGACGGCGTTTTGCAGATTTCATATTCTTGCTCCTTTACGTTGTATCGTACATACGCAGACGCTGTTGACAGTTTCGAACTACTTCCTTCGGCGTCTTTTGAGTTTTCTTTTCAAAGATATCCACCACAAGGACTGCATTGTTATCGATCCGATATACGATACGCCAGGTTGTCGTTTCATCCACAATCCGAAGTTCGTGGCAACGCTTACCAATCACTGGCATTGGACGTGACTGTGGTAACGAAAGCTTCTCCCCCATTTGCACCCGACGAAGCAGATAACCAGCTTCAATTCGTGCTTGGCGCGAGAACGGCGGTGTTTTTATTTCACCGTGGAGCCAACCAATCTGCTTTGTCGATCTGTCCATGCGAGTATAAGATATGTCATTTCTGATATATAGTCAACACGGCGCAAACGAACGTCTAACACGCCCAATCCCGAAGGGATCCCTTCGGGACAACGACGCTCCCTCATTTTATAGGCGATGATGAAAATGATTGCTAGTGCCACTTCTTCTCTCCCGAGAGAAGGGGGGGTGAGCGCCACATCTGGTCGGGAGCTCTGCGGTGGAACCTACGCCCACAAAGACATAGCGAAGGGGTCCCTTTGGGACAAGCCAACCCCTTCTCTCCCGAGAGAAGTGGGGGGTGAGCGGCACCACTGGTCGGATCTCATGTAGCGCGTGCCGTTTACTCGCCCCTAGCCCCCGAAATTTCGTCCTCTTTCATCGCCCCGGAATGAATTCCGGGGCTAGATTACCTCACGTAGAGCACAATTCCCCTAAAGGGGAATGGGCTTTCTGTCGACGGGACTTACTGCAGTGTGCTTTACCCATGCCCTTAGCCCCCGAAATCGCCGGCTGTGTGCGGTGGGCGGCTTAATCGTGCGTTTAATTCCGGCACCGTCCAATGGTCGAGTTTGTGATCTCGCCGTGTGCCGGAATTTCGGCCTATCTCCGTACTATCTAAGGTGCGGTGGGGATGGTTTGACAACGTGCGTTGCGATTTCGGCGCCCTTTTCTTTTCGTCCATTTTCTTTTGGGCGGGCAAAAGAAAATGGACTCGCCGAAGGCCCAGAGCCGATCAATGACTCTCCCTTGCATCTTTGCCTTCCCCAAGCTACCTTTCCCCAGCCAGCGGTAACCCAACGGGGACCAATTCCACATCACGTGAACATTTTCAGGGGCGTGGAATGGTCTTTTGAAGGGTGAGAACGGGAGGAACGCGGCAGAATGAACCTCTGGATTCGGGTTTCCGATGAAGGAGGTTTTTGTGTTATGGAGTAGTTGAGTAGTGGAGTATGTGAGTATTTGAGTAATTGTTGGCTTGGCCTTTCCTAATTGGAGGCAAAATGGACACATCAACGTGGTTTTTATTGGCAGTCATGTCATTCTCTTGTGGATTCTTCACAACGCACGTTGCCAAGCTCAAAGGGTATGAACCAATCGGTTGGTTTTTTGCGGGCTTTTTCTTTTGGATAATAGGCTTGATTGCTGTTATTGGGGTGCCCGAAAAACAAAGGGTTGTGCTCTCGAAGAAAGATGAAGAATGGATTTGTATGATCTGTAATTATGGAAGACGTGGCCGGGGCCTCTGTGGGATCTGCGGCAATGAACCAAAGTTTATTACTTTACCAAAACCGAGTCACTCTGCGGCCAGGTGACCGGCCGCTAAGCCGACGAAACCATTCACTATCTTCAGAATCTGGCCATCACCGCTTAAACAAGGCCCGCATAGGCATGAAAGCTTGAAAAACTTGGCAAAGGTCACCGGCGGCGATTCAAAAGCGGGGTTCTTCGTAATTCGAAGATTGTGCGCCGCCACCGGCTTAGAATGAGATAAGTAAATGACCCAACCGACACCTCCGACAGAGTCCCAACCAAGCGAGCGGCAGAAAAAGAGATATGAGGTTTCGCTCGATACGCGGAAGTTTGAGATCGATCTGTTTTGGAGGCGTGCTCTCTTCTTCTGGGGGTTCATTGCCTCTGCCTTCGTAGCTTATGCAGCGTTTTCGAAGGATAGACCCGACGGTCCAACGATTTCTCTGATAATTTCTCTGTTTGGTCTGGTGTGCTCATTCAGTTGGACTCTTGTAAATCGTGGATCCAAATACTGGCAAGAGAACTGGGAATCGCAAGTTGACAAAGATGAAGATGCCGTCACAGGCCCGCTATTCAAACAACCCGCCGAACGTCAAAAGAAAGGTTGGTTTGGTGCTCAGAAGTTTTCAGTGAGCAAGCTTGCAATTGCCTTAAGCGACTATGTTACGCTCGTTTGGGCTCTACTAATACTCCGCAGTGTGAGAGAAATACCCACAGTCAAGCGATTCTTGGAGGCGGACTGTTGGCCGTTTCATCTTCAAGACGATACCCTTGTTCTTGTCTTTCTTGTGTTCACGCTCGCTTGGTTGATATTTGTATTTATAAAGAGTGGAACAACAGAACGAACGCCGGGCGCTGGCGGCGCATCAACAACAGTCTAACCGAGGAGCCTTTGCCCGATACACTTTATCAGGAATTTGAGGATCCGACGGAGGCTTTTGCGCGCGAGCCCCGTGCCTTTTGCTACGATCTTGCCATAGGTCTCATCAATCAAGCTAAAGCGGAAGCAACCCTATCATGGTACACTCAGACAGAGAGCGTCAAGGCAATTATCCTGCTCCTCTATTGTTGGAATTTTGCAGCACGCGAAACGAAGAGACTCACATTTGATTCCGTTCGAAATGTACTCAGCACAAATGAACAGAATCTGCGATTATTGGAGCAGTACACACTACTAACGTTCGATGAGACATCTGAACTACCAATCCAAACCGTTTTCTCCCAATTCCGTGAGGCATTTGGACAAACTGGAGCGACTAAAGCCTTGAGCTTGCTCAATCCCAGACTTTTTCTAATGTGGGATACGCGCATACGAGCCAGACTCCGAAGGGAACTTGTCCGCGGGCTCGACAACGGGCAAACCGAAGACCAATACATTCTGTTCTTGCGCAAAGTGCGCGATTATGCTGCTCAATATAATTTCCAGCAGAGGCTCGCACCCAATGCAATCCTAGCGAAGAAAATCGATGAGTATCACTATGTCAGGATTGTGATGGCGCAAAGTGTTTTACACGTGCGGGATACCGCCTAACAGGCCGCACAACGACGTGTGCTCACTTGAAATTGCAAAAATTAAGCTGTGTTAGGAATAACAATGGGAAGCGACGTTCTTGATTGCCGAAAAGATCTATGAATTCAGATTGGCGTAGTCTATTGCCAAAAGAACTCGGCCCACTGCCATTCGACGGTGTGCTCACCAGAACGGAAGCCAACGGGTCAATTGATGCTCCCGTTACAGTGCTCGGAGTTTATCCCGCAGCAGTGCAGTGGCGTCATTTTGTTCGTGATGGAGTCAGGTTGAATTTGCCATCGAAAGTCGAAGAGCACTCTTTCGACCCCCTGTCCAAGTCAGGAAGCGACCTGGACAAACTCTACTTGCAACCTTTAGGTCTTTCTCGCGGGCATATTCTAGCGGTAGATTTAATGCCGTACTTCTTCGCGAACACTGCGAAGGATTCAAAGAGTCACCGCTCGATGTGGGATAATGTGCGGGACTATACCCGAATTACAGGTCGGAAAACTGCGATCGAACCAAGACCGCCAGAGGATAAACTCCTGCAAAGGTGTTGGTCGTTACCAGGCAATCAATCCCGTCTTCAAGAATATATTGCGCGAAAATCAGCTCGACTTCTTTTCACGCTTGGCAGAGAAGCAGCTGCATATGTTCGAGGACATAACCGTGCGATTGATGGACAACAGTATCTTTATTCCAAACCCAAAACGCTCGACCTTTTCGACAACTCTATTCTCACCGTTCATTTTGTTCATCCAGGGAATCTTCAACGTTCCAATAACGGGAAGTGGAAAACAACCCACATCGATTGGTGCATAGAATCAGGCCGCGGATTTGTCAAGTCAGTTTTAGGATGACGAACCCCCCGACACACGTACGCGAGCTGCGCCGACCGGTGTAAAAAAGGCAGACGACAGGCTCTTGTTGGTTCGCACCGCAATACGCCCGACGTTTGGTACCATGCCCCGCGAGAACTTGTCTTGCTGAACCGACTGGACGGAGAGTGCAAATGATATCACCGACTCCTCAGAATATTCCAAATGAAACCACCGTGCAGGATCTATCAAACCACTACCTGCTATCGTCGCTGCACAGTAGGTCGGCGTGGATATATTGCCCGACTCGACAAGAGGAGATCCGACTAGGTTATGACGCCTCACTCCAAAACGGGAAGACCGTCCTGCTTCAATACAAATCGCTTAGCTATGCGGGACGATATCTCGTTTCAATTCGTCTTGACCAGAGACAATTAGCGACTCTGCTTACCAATTTTCCCCAACGGACCACTCCGTATCTCTATTATGGGTTTTGCGACTACCGGTCTTATCGAGAATTAGACAACGATTTTCTGACAGTGGGCTCTCCAGAATTCTTTAGGCACATGTTGTTCATTGACATCCATTCTCTCGCACCGAATACGCATACTATCCGTCGTCACAACGATGGAAGCATGACCGGCTTCCCGAGCCAGCAGCAGTTGATTCCAGTGCGAGGACCGAGGATTGCTCAGGGAATCAGAACTTGCACGATTGGTACGCCAAATAGCAAGAATATGCTTCGGACCCTTCGAGACCGTATTCGAGGATTCACATTGTCAGTGTTGCGTTATGTCCCCTAGAAATTGGTAACACATCAGGGTCCGGGAACATGGGCCTTCGCGCGCGGCACGAGCACCTAACAGCCGCAAAAACGGCGGTCACAACTGTGGAACAAACCAATGCATGCTGTTACTCACGACCTAGATTTGCGGCGGAACGGAACAAGGTTTTTTTCCAGACCCTAGAGGGTGGCCCCGCGAGGTTAAGGCCTCTTCCTACTCCCAAATCAGCCTGATTTGTGTTACCTTTGGTTTGCACCCCCACGCATTCAAATCCAGACAAACAGTAAATGAGCGCATTAAGAGACAACTACGCTAAAGGCACTGTCGGAGAATTCCTTAAGGAAGTAATCCGACCGGGCTCAAAGCTCTCTTTCGTGTCTGCATACTTCACGATCTATGCCTACCAGCAACTGAAATCCCAACTGGATGGAATCGATCATCTTCGATTTCTGTTTGGTGAGCCAAGGTTCATCAACTCGATTGACCCTTCGAAAACCAATCGCCGTGAATTCAGAATCGATGATGATCAACTTGTGATTCCGATTGAAAACCGAATGTCACAAAAAGCGACTGCCAAGGAATGTGCCGAATGGATCAGCAAGAAGGTTGCTATCAAGTCGATGGTCAAGCCGAACTTCCTCCACGGTAAGCTCTATCATTTGGAAAACCCCAACGGAACAAAAGAATCCATCATGGGAAGTTCCAACTTCACTGTGAGCGGCCTCGGATTAGGTGGAAGGCACAATATTGAATTAAACATGGTCATCCAGGACCGCCGGGATGCAAACGAACTCGAAGAGTGGTTCAACGGCCTCTGGAACAATCAGGATGGCCTGGTAGAGGATGTTAAAGAACAGGTGCTGAAGTACCTCGATCAGTTTTATGTCGAAAATGAGCCGGAATTCATCTACTACAAGACCCTGTATCACATTTTTGAGAAGTTTCTCGGCGAGCAAGACAAGGGGGGCCTCCTCAACAAGCAGATTGGCTTTTTCGAGAGCGAGATCTGGAGCATGCTTTACGACTTCCAGCAAGATGGCGTGAAGGGTGCGATCAACAAGATCCTGAAACACAACGGTTGCATTATAGCAGACAGCGTCGGTTTGGGAAAAACCTTCGAGGCCCTTGCTGTCATTCGCTATTTCGAGCTCCTGAACTGCCGAGTGTTGGTTCTGGTCCCGAAAAAACTCTCCAGCAACTGGACAGTATATCAAGCTGCACAAAACAACATCCTTAATCCATTTCGCAAGGATCGTTTCAATTACACCGTCTTATATCACACGGACCTTGGCAGAGTACAAGGTGTTTCCGACGCAAACGGGATCGATCTTGAACGCTTCAACTGGGGTGCTTACGACCTCGTTGTCATAGACGAAAGCCACAACTTCCGCGGCAATCCTACGGAGAGAACAACCGATGACGGGGAAATCCGATTGAACCGTGCGAAGTGGTTGATGGAAAAGATCATTAAGGAAGGCACCAAAACGAAGGTCCTCCTGCTTTCGGCGACGCCGGTAAACAACAATCTACGTGACCTTAGAAATCAACTATTGCTCATCACCGAGGGACGCAAGGATGCATTGTTTGAAGCAACCCAGATAAAGGACATTGAACTTGCATTGAAGAATGCTCAGACCCAGTTCACGAATTGGGCTGACGCCAAGAAAAATCCTGTTCGAACCGTCAAGCAGTTGCTGGAACGGCTTGATTCCTCATTCTTCAAGCTCCTCGACGAGATGACTATCGCTAGGAGCCGCAGGCACGTCAAGAGCTTCTACAACATCAAAGCGGTTGGAAGGTTTGCCGATCGATTGAAGCCACACGCTATCTATCCGAGCATTGATGTGAAGGATCGATTCTTCACATATGATGCGTTGAATAAGAAGATCCTGGAATACAAGCTGTCCGTCTTCAATCCCTCAGCATATGTTAAGCCGGAAATGCAAAAGAAGTATGAAGATCTCGGTGCCGGGCAGGTTCTTGCATTCACCCAGAGCGACCGCGAGAATTTCCTCATCGGCATGATGAAGGTCAACTATCTCAAACGACTCGAAAGTTCGATCGAATCGTTCGAGATTTCTCTTGACCGCACAATTCGTAAGATCGAAGACCTTGAGAAACGCATTGCTGAATTCAAGAAAGCGAAGCCAAATGGACAACAGGTGGATATAGGAGCGGCACAGCCTGAAGAAGACGAGTTTGAGGAGAATGCCGATGATCTGGAACAGTGGCAGGTGGGCAAGAAATTCAAGGTCGATATGGCCGATCTTCTATTGGACGATTGGCTAAGGGACCTCAATGCCGACAAGCAAGCTCTTTCCGTTCTCTATAACGGTGCGGTTGCCGTAACTCCCGATCGGGATGCAAAGCTCAAAGAACTGAAAGACCAAATCGAAAAGAAGATTGAGCATCCTTTAAATGGCATCAACGACAAGGTGATCGTGTTCACCGCTTTTGCCGATACAGCTGATTACCTGTACGGATGTCTCAAGGACTGGACAAGAAACGACCTGAAGAAACATATTGCCTTGGTGGCAGGCAGCTTCACAAAGACAACGCTGGGAAGAAATGATTTCGGAAACATTCTCACCAACTTCTCTCCCATTTCAAAGGACCGCGCCCGGCTTTCCGAAATGCCTCAGGGTGATGAAATTAGTATCCTGATTGCCACAGATTGCATCAGCGAAGGTCAGAATCTGCAGGATTGCGACTATGTGATCAACTATGACATCCATTGGAATCCTGTTCGCATCATTCAGCGGTTTGGGCGCGTTGACCGCATAGGAACCAGGAATGAGAAGATTCAGCTTGTCAATTTCTGGCCTACAAAAGACCTCGACAATTATATCAATCTAAAAGAACGCGTTGAGGCTCGAATGGCCCTGGTGGACGTGACCGCAACCGGCGAAGACAATATCCTCAACACAGATCAACTTGAAGAACTGATAGAAGAAGACCTTAAGTATAGGAATCAGCAGCTGAAACGGCTGCGGGATGAAGTGCTTGACCTGGAGGATATGAACGAAAGCGTCACATTGACTGATTTTACGCTCGACGATTTCCGCGTCGAATTGACAAACTATATCGAGAGCAACAGGAAGCGACTCGAGGAAGCCCCGTTTGGTCTATACGCGGTTGTCCCATCTCCATCAGGGGAGCATTCCAACGTTTTGGACGTGACTGCCTTCTCTGCGGCGGAAAGGGCAATTATCAAACCGGGTGTCGTGTATTGTTTGAAACAAAAAGGCGACACCGATGGCACCGAAGAAGTGAATCCTCTCCAGCCCTACTTCCTTGTCTACATTTGGGATGACGGACAAGTCAGGTTCAACTACACCAATGCCAAGCAAATATTGGAGATCTATCGTCTGATGTGCCAGGGGCGAACCGAAGCCTTCCAAGGTCTGTGTGATCTCTTCAATGAAGAAACACAACACGGAAAGAATATGTCGGCCTATACCGAGCGCCTGCAGAAAGCAGTGGAGGAGATCGTGCGTGTATTCAAGAAGAAGATGACACAGCGGATTACCACAGACCGCGGTGGATTGATCATGCCGAAGTCAAAACAGGTGGATGAAGTCAACAATTTCGAGCTTGTCTCATGGTTGATTATTCGCTGAATCAAGAATGAACGAAGACATCAAGAGAAGAATTGAGCAGTCTCTTAGGTCGTTTGCGCAGGGAGACCTGACCAAGAATTCCATTGGTCTCTTCCAGACGCTCGGGTATGCAACGGATCGGCAAGCGCCTCTCGACAAACCAACGTACTCAAATTTCAAAGACTCCTTTGTTCAGGTTGACTCTCGATTCAACGAGGAGAAGGCCCAGACAAAGGAATGGAAGTGCGTTAACCTTCTCTTCCAGCTAACAAAGGACGAAGTCTCCCGGGACAAGTCGTTGTTTGATACGAAGCAGGTTGACCGCACGATTATCGAGACATACCTGTTCTTTGTTATCGAACTCGCACGGCCAGAGTACAGCCGGACAGCTCTTAGCCACATCACACGTGAAGTGAACCGGCTTTTTCCGATGCCGACATTAGTTCTCTTCAAACATGGCGGCTCGCTAACACTCTCTGTGATTGACCGACGGTTGCACAAGCGGGATGAAGCGAAAGATGTGCTGGAGAAAGTTACGTTGATCAAAGATATCAACATCACCTCCCCGCATCGCGCACACATTGACATACTGTTTGACCTCTCACTCCCTGAACTCACGCGCCGGCACTCGCCGACAAACTTCGTTGAACTGCATGGGGCATGGCGGGCAACGCTCAACATATCCGAACTGAACAAGAAATTTTACAGGGAAATCGCTGCGTGGTATTTTTGGGCTGTTCGGAGTGTCAAATTCCCACTTCCCTCGAAGGCTACAAACGAGAAGGCCAACCGAGAAATCAACGTCATTCGATTGCTCACCCGTCTCATATTCGCCTGGTTTCTCAAGGAGAAGAATCTTCTGCCAGATGACTTGTTTGACCGAATGGCCTTATCAAAGCTCCTAAGAGAATTCGATCCAACTAGCGGCAAGAAGTCAGTCTACTACAAGGCAATTCTACAGAACCTCTTCTTCGCCACACTCAACCAGAAGATGAATACGAAGGAGGAGCCGGACAATCGGCGCTTTCGGTCGAACAAACGTGGCTATCACAACTATTCTGAAGACTACGGTGTCAAGAATCTTTATCGTTATGAAGAATTGTTCTCTGACACCGGGACGGCTTTGAATTTGTTTTCTTCAGTTCCGTTCCTCAATGGTGGTCTGTTTGATTGCTTGGATAAGGAGGATCCCGACAAGAAAAACCTCATTGTGCACATCGATGGGTTTTCGGATGTGCCGGCAAACCAACCAACGGTTCCAGATGAGGTGTTCTTTGGCCAAGAAGGCGAAATCGATCTCAGCGAGGTATACGACGATAGAAGGAAAAAGCACGAACGGGTTCGTGGCTTGGTCCACATTCTGAAGGATTATAAGTTCACAATCGCTGAGAACACTCCGGTTGAAGAAGAAATTGCCCTCGATCCGGAATTGCTTGGCCAGATCTTTGAAAACCTCCTTGCCGAATACGTTCCCGAAACGGGAACAACGGCACGAAAACGGACCGGGAGTTTCTACACACCCCGCGAGATTGTCAATTATATGGTCGACGAAAGCCTCCTTGCATACTTAAGAGAGAAGATGCTGCGGGAAAATCCCGCGATCCTTGATGTTGGATCTGAACAGAGTGACGCTTTCGGCAACAAGGCACGCAAGGGACAACTAAGACTTGAACACAAGTTGGAGCCCAACCGTTGGCACAAAATCTCGGAAAAGCTGGACAACGAGTTGCGGAAGCTCCTCTCGTATACCGATGAATCTCTCGACTTCACAGAGCGGGATACGGAAGCCTTGATAGAAGCAATTCATTCCATGAGAGTGCTTGATCCCGCATGTGGCTCGGGTGCCTTTGTCATGGGTGTCCTCCTCAAAGTTGTACACGTGCTTCACAAACTGGACCCTGAGAACAGTCGTTGGAAGGAGCAACAGCTTGCCGCCGTAAAGGACATGACCGCCGCCGATCTTCGTCGTGGGACCGTTGAGAGAATAGAGGAGGCCTTCAGTGCACAGAACAACTACGCCGACTACAGTCGCAAGCTCTTCCTGATCGAGGATTGCATCTACGGCGTAGACATCCAACCCATTGCTGTTCAGATTGCCAAGCTCAGATTCTTTATTTCACTGCTTGTTGACCAAAAGAACAACGATCAGAAACCAAATCGTGGTGTGCTTTCGCTCCCGAACCTTGAGACAAAGTTCGTTGCTGCCAACACACTTGTCAGCCTTGGCGGACAGGATGTACTCAAGCCCAAGGAGTTTCATGAGTTTGAAGAGAAGCTGAGGCGAGTGCGGCATGAATATTTCAATGCACGGACACGAAAGGACAAGCTGCACTGCATCGAGGAGGACCGGAAACTAAGGCTAGTAATAGCGGAAACTCTAAAAAATCTTGGAATGCCCAAAAGTGTCATTGAGCTTCTGGCTCATTGGGACCCGTACGATCAGAATGGTGTAGCCGGTTTTTTCTCTGCAGATTGGATGTTCAGCCTCGACAAGGGTTTCGACGTTGTTATCGGCAATCCTCCTTACCTTCGAGTGCAGGGTTTGCAACAAACCCAACCGGAGTTCATTCCATACTACCGCGAGCGATACAAGTCAGCTACCGGCAATTTTGATCTCTATGCACTATTCATCGAGCGCGGATACGAACTTCTGTCCATAACCGGCATGCTCGCGTACATTGTTCCCCACAAGTTCTTCCAGGCCAGTTTTGGAGAAGGGTTGCGCCGTTTACTCACGGCAAAGAAAGCGCTGGCACAAGTGGTTCGCTTCGGCGCCGCGCAAGTGTTTGAGGAATCGACGACGTACACATGCCTTCTCTTCTTGTCAGCAAAGGAACAAAGGGAGTTTGATCTCCTTGAAGTTAAGAGCCTTGAGAATGGTGAAGAGGTGCTCCAACACGCACGATGGAGGAATCAGCACCCGGAATACGTTTTTGAAACTCTACCAGAACCTGAGAAAACTGATTGGGATTTCTCAATCGGGGAATCTGGCCAAATACTGAAGCGAATGCATCAGCATCCAAAGAAGTTGGGCGAGCTAACTCATAAGATCTTCCAAGGCCTCGCCACCAGTGCGGATAAGCTTTACGTATTGGAAATCCGACATGAGGAAGAAAACACATATCGCTGCTACTCAAGATATAATGAAACGGAATTCGAAATTGAGAAAGCTCTCGTGAAGCCGTTTCTAATGGGCAAAGATGTCCACAGGTACGAACCTGCTGTTGCCCGAAACGTTGTGATTTTTCCATACCATATCGATGAAGATACTCCCAAGCTAATGACCGCCGCATTCCTAAAGAAGGAGGCACCGTTAGGATGGAAATACTTGAAGGGAAATAGAGACGCCCTTGCCGGACGTGAAAGGGGGAAGATGGACCATGAGGAATTCTATGCCTACATCTATCCCAAGAACCTCACCGCCTTCGAATCGATCAAGATCATGACACCGGAAATTTCCCTCGGTTGCAACATGACGCTTGACTTCGAGGGGAGGCTCTACCACACCACAAAGGTCTACAGCTTTGTATTCAAAGACACCAAGAAGACTCCAACAAAGTATATGCTCGGTTTGCTCAACTCGAGAGTCCTATGGTTCTTTCTCATGAAGACGGGGTACGTGTTGCGTGGAGGGTACTACACTTTCAAAACGGATTACTTAAAACCATTCCCAATCCCAGATTCCAGCAAAGAACATCAGCAATCAATCGAAACACTTGTTGAATACGTCCTGCATTTAAAGGCAAAACCAGGAAGGGGCCCATCCGAGACGGCTCAAACTGACCTGATGACAGCATTTTTCGAGCAGCTTATCGATGGGATTGTTTACGAGTTGTACTTCCCAGAGGAATTCAAGAGCCTCGATCGAAGCGTTGCCCGTATGCTGGCTCATAACCCAATGCCCCCCCTTGCAAGCCTCAAAGGAAACAAGAAGGATGCAATTGAGGGGGTCTTCAAGAATGTGTATGACCGGGAATCAGAAATCAGAAAGGCGTCGTTCTTCATCGAGTCCATTGAATCTGCTCGGATCATTGAGAATGCGACACGGAAGAAATGAGAATAAAGCAGATCGAAATCAAAGACTTCAAAGCATTTGCTGGTGAATACCCTTCTATCAAGCTTGATGGAAAGAGTTTGCTGGTATATGGCGAGAACGGGAGCGGCAAATCATCACTTGCACAAGCGCTGGACCAATTTGTAGAAACATCGACTGGAATGTTGAAGTTTGGCGACTTCAAGAACATCTTTGCGCATGCTAATGATGGGTTCGTAAAGCTGACTTGCGAAGGCTTCGACGCTGCGGGAAATCCCGATCCAGAGAATGGCATCTATGAGTGGTCAGAAACCTCTGATATGGTTGGCCAGGATCTCTTTGTTGACGCCTCCAAGACAAAGGGATTTCTTGACTACAAACGTTCACTCGCTGTCTATTTGCATCCAAAAGACGCGAATAGGATCGATGTTTTCGACCTCTTGATGCGGAACTTGCTTTCGCGATTTGTGAATCCGGTGAGCCGCTCAACCTTTGGAGATGAACTTGGGGTGATGGAGCAACGCGTAAGGGCCTACTGGTATCAAGGCAACCTGAACGTCCTCAAAAGGCATTTGAGAGATTTTAATGCTGGTTTATCAGCAGTTCTTAAGGAATTGAACACCAAGGCTTCCGACATTCTCACAGAATTCGAAACAGGTGTCACCATCAGATTGGCACCTGCAAGGCTTTCTTATGGGCGGCCGCCGAAACGCTTGAAGAGGTCGCACATCGGGCTGTTTGTCCAGTACTACGGAAGAAAAATTCATCAACCTCATCTGTTTCTGAACGAAGCCAGATTATCGGCTGTTGCCATTTCCATTTTCCTTGGTTCAATGCTGATTCAGCCATCAAGCAAGATCAAACTTCTTATCCTGGATGACATGCTCATCGGGTTGGATTTTTCCAACCGAATGCCGTTGTTGAATGTGTTGAAAAAGCACTTCAATGACTACCAAGTGTTTATGTTGACATTTGACAGAAATTGGTTTGAGATCGCAAAGGCACTTCTGGCAAATGGCTGGGGAGCTTGTGAGATGTACGTGAGCGAACACAAGGAAGGCCCAGTCGGCGCCGAGGTAGTCATCGGTAACAAGCCTCAAATCGTCCAACCTTCAGACAGCTATCTTGACAAGGCGAAAAAGTACTTTGAAGCATTCGATTATCCAGCTGCGGCAAACTACCTTAGGAAGCGATGTGAAGAGTTGATCGACGATCTGCTTCCACTCTCCTACAAGATCGAACCGACCAACGGCTTTGGATCGAGGGAAATAACAAAACTGGATGGATTGATTGACAGATTAAAGATGCTCTTCGAGGACTGTGAGGAATCAGCACCTCGTGCAGTTGAAAGCTTATTAAGGCTTCTCAAGAAGGCTACACTAAATCCGATGTCGCACCACGATCTCGAGAGTCCAATCTACAGGGTTGAAGTTGAGCAGCTCTTTGATCTTGTGGACGAACTTGCCAACTTACCGAGATTGAAAAGACAGATTTGCCTCAAGGCCGGAAGCAGAGCTGCATATCATTTCACGGATGCCACGCGCGAATACAGCATCGATATAGAGCTAGTTGCAGACCTGCTTGTGATCACTGTGAACGGCAATAGTCGGTTTAACAAAGCGAAGTGGAAGATAGCAACGTGGGCGCTGAATGGGGTTGAGTTCTCTAGCATGGATCTCGCAAACCATCAGAGGCTAGGACCTGATATCATCGAGAAAACGTGCGCCCAAGAGAGGCATCTCGAAGGAATAGCGAATGGTGTGTTTGGACCGCGTGGACTTGCCGTCACCCCACCGCGGGATGTCTTGGCGGAATTCAAAGTGACGAATGGTGGTACGTTGAGGGACTTGTTAGAGTAATGGATAGCGAGGGAACCATCGCATTTCGCCTATTGAGTTTCGCACAGGTGATGGTACCGCAAATAGGGGAAAAGGGCTTCATATCTCGGTGGCAACAATGCCGATGTCACCGAGCGGCTTTGTCCTGAGTGCCAGCGTGGGATGCCGGGGATAGGGTAGTGGATATGATGGGACTCAATAGTACAAATCGAGAGATCGACCGGATTGTGCACATATGACAGACAACAAAAAGACGTTCATCCACGCCGACGACGAAACGCTGATCATGCTAATCGGCAATGCGCGTCAGCGTTTGGTCTTCATTGCGCCGGGAGTGAGAAAAACGGTAGCTCAAGCCCTTGCGTCCTCGATGGATGTTGTTCCTGTGGAAGCTATCCACCTGGTCGTTGATGCCGATCCCGAGGTTTGCCGACTCGGGTACGGTAGCTTGAACGGCCTGGAGCTTCTGCAATTCGCGGCTGGCCAGCACAACCTCGTGTTGAACAATCACCCTGGTATTCGCATAGGCCTTCTCATTGCAGATGAAGCTACACTCATTTATAGTCCCACACCGTTGCTTATAGAGGGAGGCTCGCAAACACCGAACAAGCCCAACGCGGTTATATTGGACGCCCAGTTGCCTCAGGCGCTTGCGGATGCTTGTGCTGCAGGAGAGCGACAGGGTGCGAAATTGGAGGTTGGAAGGGATGTGGTTGACGCTGGGAAACTGGACGCGGTCAAACGGGATTTGCTTGAAAGACCTCCCAAAAAGTTCAATGTTGCTCGGGTGGAGCGCGTATTCAATTCCATGTTGCACTACGTCGAGCTGCGGATTGAGGACTACAAACTCACCAGTCGGTCGCTCGCGCTCGATGCAAAGCTCTTCGGAGTGACGAATCCCGAGGTTGTGCGGCGGTTGCGGAATCGATACACCCTGTTTGCCGATACTGAATCCCTCAATGTTGAGATCGAATCGCTCGATGCCGACGGGAAAGCCAATCCGAAAAAGACGAAAGAGAAGTTTGGCCCGCGCAGTATAGACGAGGAGCGTCAACGGATCAAAAAAAGGTTCATCCTGGAGGCTGGGGATTATGGATTGATCATCCTGCGCAAGGATGTAGAAGAGTTTGAGAAGCAGATCAATGCGCTGAGATCAAAGATTGAAGCCTACAAGAAGGCGGTTCAGACGGAGATTGCGCGCCGAACGGATGAGATCGTTATTGAGCTACTCGCAGCTCTAAAGGACGCTCTGAAAGCCAATCCACCAGAGCATTGGCGTTCCCGCTACATGGGTGAGACGCCGGCTGACGCCGATATCGAGCGATTGTTTCAAGAGGAGATACGAGCCGAAGTGAAGCGGGTCAACACAGATTTCAATCCACGCGTGTTTCATGCGTTCAAGGACGTGACATACAAGACATTCAAGGATGAGAAGTTCCGCAAACTTCTAGAAGTCCGGTTTGGCAAGGACGCCATTGATCGTATATTTTCCGAGCATGATGCAGCACCGGAAGAATAGCTGGGTAAGAACTACGTTTGTGGATTGTTATACTCAGCCCATGATTCGGTCGCGAGCATAGAGATTGACCCTTTGATTTAGGAGCGGTACGGTTAACGCGTAAACTCCCTTACCGTCGCTTGGGTATGCCAGACGTTATTTGTAATGCCGCCTAAGCTGAGTCGCGCGTAAAAGAACAGAGGAGTCCACATGCCCCAAGCGGAGATTTCCGGAATATCACCTTTTTTTATCGTGAGCAACGTGCCGTCGTCGCTTTCGTTCTACCGGGACCGGCTTGGATTTGAAGTCACCTTCCAGGGGCCTTCTCCGGACGATATCTTCTTCGGAATTGTCCGCAGGGGCGGTGCACAGATCCTGCTCAAAGACGTTGGCGTAGCTCCTCTTCCGAACTATAAGCGAGACGTCGGAAAAGGGTTCGCCCGGTGGGACGCATTCGTTGTCGTCCCGGATCCTGATGCACTTGCGGCCGAATTTGCCTCGCGCAATGTGGAGTTTTCCGAACCGCTGAATGACACCGAAGACGGCCTGCGTGGTTTCGAGGTCAAGGACCCCGATGGCTATGTCTTGTTCTTCGGCCGTCCCCGATAAATCCGTTCCTACCAGGAAATAGAACACGCCTGCGTGCCGAAACAGTTATTGAATCTGGAAGAGTACCAAATCACTCCGGCGTGCCCGCCTGAACGACGTAGTCGGGCAGGCCTCCGGCACGCAGGCAGGGATTGACGCGGATATATCATACGATTCCGGCGATTTACCTGTGCACTCCGTGATCCTCCTGTAGTTTGCCTTCTACGCGCCCTGAGCCCCCGTCCCAAAGGGGAGGGGCGAAAATACGAAATCACAATATCGAAATACAAAACAATATTAAAATACTAAATCTCAAACATCTCGGTTTTGAGGATTAGACATTAGAATTTGTTTCGCCCGCCCCTTTCTTGCTTGACAAGGGCCAGGGAATTTCGTGTTTATGATTTCGGATTTTAATCGCACGGTGGGTGACAGATGGTCTGTTCCCCCTAATGGATATTCCATGGAGGGGTCCCTTCGGGAAAAATTTCGGCCCCTTTCATCGCCCCGGGATAAATCCCGGGGCTAGATCACCTCACGTAGAGCACAATTCCCCTAAAGGGGAATCCAAACCGTAAAACAGAAAACGACAAAGAACAAACTGAAATCAAACAGAAAGAAGAAAACAGAAATTAACAGCGGAGGGGGGTGGGATTTCTGAACAACAATTCCTTCACTGCGCGTGCCATTTACTCGCCCTGAGCTCCCGAAATTTCGGCGGTGCGGTGAGGTCTTCCCCTGCAGTGCGTTAAATTCCGGCACAGTTTGAACAACTCTTTCGGTACGGAGACTGTTTAAGTGCCGGAATTTCGGATCAATTAAGCCTTATCCCAGGTGTGCGGTGGGTGACAAATGGTGTGTTAAATTTCGGCGCCCTTTTCTTTTCGTCCATTTTCTTTTGGGCGAACAAAAGAAAATGGACTCGCCGAAGGCAACTAGCCGAACAAAGGTCCAATCACCAGACTCCCCCTCATCCAACAACCCCTTTCGAAGGGTCTGCGTGGCTTCGAGGTCAAGGACGCCGACGGCTATGTCTTGTTCTTCGGCCGTCCAAGGTGATGAGCGTCGAGCCAAATGGCGTCGAGGACCGCGACTTCTGACTTCTGACCTCCGACGTGTCCCTATTCGGTCGCCCCTACGGGGCTATATCCAGTTATCGTTATACTCTGCTACCAGAAGGCCGTCCCTAAAGGGACTGTTGTCTGACACACTGACCTCCGAACTCTGACTCGGCCGCTCCTATCCCGAAGGGATCCCTTTGGGACGGAGCTTCCTGTGTTTGTGTTAGATTCTTTTCTACCAATAGATCGCCCCGCCCGACCGAACAATGCGATAGCTCAAACGGTCGTTCGGGCGGGCCCTACGGGGCTTTTCGGATTTCCGACCTCTGACCCTTCGCTTCGCTCAGGGCATGCTTCCGACCTCGGACTTCCGACCTCGGACTTCCGACTTCCGACCTCCGATGTGTCCCATATCGAGGATATCATTATGGCGGATCGACCGGCGGACTCTCCGGTTCAAAATCCATAAGCCGCTTGTTTATTTTCTTTGCCGTTTTCTTGTTGGAACAATAGAACTGATCCCGACTCATTCCACATTGACGGATCATGCTCGCCATCAGATCAGCCCAGAATTCATCCACCCCCATGTCAACTGTTACAATTCGCCTCTTTCCGCCAAAATATCCCTCATAATTCTCATGGCTACCCTCATGACTTTTATAGGCAAAACCCCGGGCTTTGAGGATGGCAATTACTTCTTGCGGCGAGAGAGGCGGGTATTTCTTAGGCAAGATTCAATCGGCGGGATGTGGGGTCGTAATCACCGGAAAAGGTGATCGTATCCCAAGCCCGTGTCATGAATCCGAGAAGCATGATAACATTCCACCGCGCACGATGAATCAACGGTGCCTTCCGAATGAACTCTCCCCTCATGATTTCATCGACATCAAATGACTTGAGGTAGACTAAGAGTGCATCTCTCATCTTGCGCTCAACTTCCGCTAATGAATGCCCCTGTACTGCAATATCTGTTTCAAGGCAAATGGCGAAGAACCCATCTCCACTCTTGCGCCCTACAATCCTTAAATGGATTGACTGCATGGGTGACTACTCCTTTAACTTTGGATTCCGGGGAAAATTCCCCCTAAACTGAGTGTGTCAAGCATGTTGATCACAACGAAGATAAACCTAAAATCGCTGCAAGTCAAGCCACGCAAAGACGTTGGCGTAGCTCCGCTTCCGAACTATAAGCGAGACGTCGGAAAAGGGTTCGCCCGGTGGGACGCATTCGTTGTCGTCCCGGATCCTGATGCGCTTGCGGCCGAATTTGCCTCGCGCAACGTGGAGTTTTCCGAACCGCTGAAAGACTCCGAAGACGGCCTGCGCGGTTTCGAGGTGAAGGACACCGATGGCTATGTCTTGTTCTTCGGCCGTCCCCGATAAATCCGTTCCTGCCAGGAAATAGAACACGGAAAAAGCGGATTAGACGGATTGTTACGGATAACGAATCCTCCAATTCGAGGCAAGGGGAATGGGGAACAAATCCGAAATCACAAATTCCAAATACGAAACAATATCTAAGAATAAAATTCTAACGTATGCAATTCCTGTGCCCTAGCCCCGAAATTGTGGCTGTGCGGGGAGGAATTCAATAGCAGTGCGTTAAATTCCGGCGCAGATTCATCCATGATTGAGAATTGATTCAACGTCGGGCGCCGGAATTTCGGAATGTTTAAGCTCAAACACTGTTGTGCTGAGGGTAACATAAGGTGCGTTTCAATTTCGGAAGAATGTTCTCTTTGCTACTTTTCCCGCTCTTTGGATCCCGCCATGAGCGGGATCCTGGGAGGCGGGACTCTTTTGAAGAGAAAGTAGACTAGCGCTAGCAAATGGTCGAGATTAATCCAACAGATCGGGCTTATTCCCTCTTGAACATCCTCATCCAAAGTGCCTCGCCGTAGGCCCAGAGCCGATCAATGACTCACCCAGTCTTCCCCTCATCCCCCCGCCAAAAATCGTGTCGGGCAGGCCAACCCCTTTCGAAGAGAAGTAGACCAACGTTCGCAGATGGCTGAGAATTCACAATGGTCGCAGTCTTATCGACGGGATTTGCAGACCTTACTGCCAGGAAATAGAACACGCCTGCGTGCCGAAACAGTTATTGAATCTGGAAGATTACCAAATCACTCCGGCGTGCAGGCACGGAAAAATCGGATTAGACGCCTGCCTGCCGGAGTGCCCGCCTGAACGACGTAGTCGGGCAGGCCTCCGGCACGCAGGCAGGGATTGACGCGGATATATCATGAGAATACTCCGACCTCTGACTCGGTCGCCCCTACGGGGCTACGACGGATCGGTTTGTGTTATTCTTTCTACCAACAGACCGCCCCTACGGGGCTCAATCCGTGAATCCTTCTTTCTTCTTACTGATTTCTGCCTACCTCCTAAAATGCTTCCCCATCTGACTTCTGACCTTCCGCCTGCGCCCTACGGGCTTCGGCGGACAGGCCGACCTCTGACCTTGCGCTCGACCTGAATTTAGTCTATATTATGGTCGACCCAAACCAGGAGGACCCGTGAAACTCAGCACTGCCGTGAAACCCATCAGCTATCTTAAAGCTCATGCCTCCCGTATCATCCGTGAGCTTTCCGGCCGCCAGGGGACCCTCATTGTCACACACAACGGTCAGGCCAAGGCCGTCCTTCAGGATATCCATACCTTTGAACAAACACAGGAAACGTTGGCGTTGCTGAAGATCCTGACACGAAGCCAGCGGAATGTCCAACGCGGCAAGGTGAAATCCCTCGATACCGCTTTTGCATCGCTCGAACGACGCATCCGGGGCTTCAAGAATGAAAAAACATGACGTCCAACTCGATGTTGATGCCGAAGAGGACCTCTTTGAAATCTACCGGTACGTTGCCCTGAACGATTCCATCCAACAGGCAGATCGTTTGTTCGAGGCTCTCAAACGGGCTTGTTCCTCGCTCCGCACTCTGCCTCGCCGGGGCCACCTCCCCCCAGAGTTGCAGGATATCGGCGTGTCGCAGTTCAGAGAAATCCGTTTCAAGCCCTACAGGATCTTCTATAGCATCGACCGTGCGACCGTCACAGTCCATTGCGTGTTGGATGGTCGACGGGATATGCAGACCCTACTGCAAGAACGCTTGTTGCGCTAATTCAGACGATCAGGCATCAAATAAACTCCTTTTAATCCCCGCCACATAGCGCGGCGGGCAGGCGTTCCTTTTCCGTTTTATCTGATTTTTCCGTGTCCCATATCGGAGGATATCAAGCAAAAGGTCAATTAGAAGGTGTTTTGCTGCACAACTATTCACCCTGGACAGTGGTCTAATCTGGATACCCAACAACAAAACCATCCGTGAGGTATCCATGACAAGGATCATCAGTCTCCTGCTGCTAAATTTAACGCTGAGCGCCACTGCGCAAACCGGCAAGCCATCGGTATCTGTCGTTGATAAGGTTGATAAAGCCGAGGCCGGAAAATGGCGTGAGGACTTGCGCTTTATGGCGCAGGAGATGCCGAAGCGGCACAAGAACCTCTTTCACACGATGACCCGTCAGCAGTTCGATGATGCCGTGGGAAAGCTTGATGAGCGAATCCCATCGCTCGCCCGGCATCAGATCATCGTCGATCTGGCTCGCATCGTCGCTGCGGTGGGAGATGGTCACACAGGTATTGGCTTCCTTTACAGCCCTACAGTCGGATTCCGCTACTACCCTCTCGCGCTCTATCTCTTCAAGGATGGCCTCTTCGTCTACGCTGCTGACCCCCAATATCGAAGCATTGTCGGAGGCCGGGTTATCACCATCGGCAACGCCACGGCAGGACAAGCCATTGAGGCAGTCAGGGATTTGATTCATCGGGACAACGATATGACGGTGAAGGAAAGAGTGCCGCTGATCTTAACGACACCGGAGGTGCTGCACGCACTCGGCCTCATCAACGATATGGAGGAGGCGCGGTTTGTGGTGGAGCAAAACGGCCGGCAGACGGCGGTTGAAATCAGACCCGTTGCGGGCCCGCGGCCGAACAGGAACAACTGGGCTCTGGGCCAGAGATTTTCCAAACTGCCGGATTGGATTGATGCGCGAGCCGGCTCAGACGGCGTCACACCCCTGTGGCTCGAACAGCCCGAGGACTATTTCCGGTTTACCTATCTTGATCATTCCCAAACCATGTATGTGCAGTTTAACGACGTGGCAAACAAGGACACCGAGACCGTCGCTGATTTTGCCAGGCGGGTGTTCGCGTTTGCGGATTCACACCCTGTTGACCGCTTCGTCCTCGATCTTCGTTGGAACACCGGCGGCAACAACTACCTCAACAAGCCGCTTCTGTTGGGGATCATCAAGTCGAACAAGATCGATCAGCGCGGCAGGCTCTTTGCCATCATTGGCCGACGTACCTTTTCGGCGGCGCAGAACCTGGTCAACGATCTGGAGAAGTACACGAACGTGATGTTTGTGGGCGAGCCAACCGCTGGGAATCCAAACTTCTACGGCGACCCCACCAGTATTATCCTGCCCAACAGCGGGATCGTTGTGCGCGTCTCTACGCTTTGGTGGCAGGATCTGGATTCGCGGGACACACGTCAGTGGACCGGGCCTCACATCGCCGTTGAACTGGCCTCGGAGGATTATCGCACCAACCGGGATCCTGTGCTGAGGACGATCCTTGACTACGTTCCGAAGAAGGACCTGGCAGAAATACTGATGGACGCGCTAACGGCGAACGATGTGCCGTCGGCGGTCAGGGTGCACCGGGAATTCAAAGCCGATCCAACCAACGCGTACGTCAACACGGAAGGTGCCATGAACAATCTCGGATATCGACTGATGGGCATGAAGCGTCTGGAGAACGCCATCGAGGTGTTTAAGCTGAATGTTGCATCGTACCCGAAATCGGCGAACGCCTATGACAGCCTCGCCGAGGCGTACATGGTGAATGGAAACAAAGAACTGGCTATCACAAACTACGAGAGATCACTGGAGCTTAATCCGGCGAATTCTAATGCAGTCGAGATGCTGACGCGATTGAAGCAGAAGTAGAGCCGGGGTTTGTTTTTTTCTAGCCTTTTGGGTTTAATTTGAAATTTTCCCGAAGGTCTGCCCGCCTTCGTTGAGCATTGAAGCTAGGCGGGGCTCTTCGGAGGAACTTGGGATTTGCTTTTTTCCCTGCTTCTTGGTGTTTGCTTTTTCCCGCTTTTTGTCCTTTGCTATTTCATTTGAACTTTGAACTTGGGATTTGCTTTTTTTCCCGCTTCCCCATTCCTTGATTGTCCTTTGCTATTTGGCTACATTATCCCTCCCCCATGCGCATTCCTGACCAAAAAATCGATGAAATCCGGTCCTCGAGCGACATTGTCGATGTCATTTCTGCCGTCGTTCGGCTGAAGAAGCGGGGGAAGAGCTACATCGGATTGTGCCCATTTCACCAGGAAAAAACCCCCTCGTTTACCGTGAGCGCCGAGAAGCAGATGTTCCACTGTTTCGGATGCGCGAAAGGGGGGAATGTCTTTACGTTCGTCATGGAGATCGAACACGTCTCGTTTGTCGAAGCAGTTCGAAGCCTGGCGGAACGTGCCGGGATCGTCCTGACGACCGAATCCGGCCAGAGCCAGAAGCAAACGGAATTCGAAGAGCTTTTTGCAGCGTGCAAGTTCGCCGCTCAGCATTTCTACAAGAATCTTGATACTCCTGATGGCCCGGTAGGAAAGAGCGCTCTCGAATACTTTCACTCCCGGGGCTTCTCCGACGCTACCATTAACTCATTCGGATTGGGATACTCGAAAAATTCATGGGATGGCTTGTTGACCGCGGCTCAGCAGGAGGGAATTCCCGTAGCGCACCTCGTGAAGGCAGGGCTTGTGAGGGCCCGCGATGACGGAAGCGGCCATTATGACTATTTCCGCGGCCGCGCTATGTTTCCGATCTTCTCAGCCACCGGCCGCGTGATCGCTTTCGGCGCCCGCAAAATGCGCGAGGACGATCCGATCCAGGGCAAGTATATCAATTCACCCGAAACGCCGGTTTATAACAAATCCCGCGTTCTCTTCGGGCTCTTTCAATCCAAGGAAGCGATCCGGGCCGAAGAAACTGCGCTCATGGTCGAAGGATATGCGGATCTCATTTCGCTGTTTCAAGCCGGCGTTCAGAACGTCGTGGCTTCAAGCGGAACGGCTCTGACCGAGGAGCAGGTCAAACTCGTGGGCAAATACGCGAGAACGATCGTGCTTGTCTATGATGCCGACTCGGCCGGTTCGCAGGCGGCTGTGCGCGGACTTGACATCGCTCTCGAGCAGGGTCTCGACGTCCACATCGCCTCTCTGCCCCCGGGGCATGATCCGGATTCCTTTGTCCGAAAGCAGGGCGCGAAGGAGTTTCGGACCCTCGTTGAACAGGCCGTCTCGTTCATCGATTTCAAGGCGGGCATGTTTGCAGCCCGCGGACGATTTGCCACGCCCGAAGGGAAAACAGAGGCCGTCCGCTCGATTGTCCAATCGATTGCAAAAATCAACGACGAGCTGAAGCGGAACTTCTTTGTGAAAGCTGTTGCCGACAAGTACCAGATCTACGAGTCTGTCTTGTATCGCGAGCTCGAACGCTGGGTGGCGCGCGACAAACCCCCGATACGCGGAAGCTCTTTCCAGGACCGCCGCGCCGCCGCAGGTACCAGCCAGGCCCCATCTGCTGTATCACTGCCCACCGCCGAGCGGGAGATTCTGCGGATTGTCTGCGAGAACCGGACCGCATTGATCAACGAGATATTCTCGGCGATCTCGGTGGACGACCTGAGCGATGCCCGTGTGCGGAAACTAGTGCAGATCGTGCTTGAGCGGATTGAAAACACCGGGTCAGTGGACTCGACAGCCCTCGTGAATGAACTCGAAGACCCCGACCTGAAGAGTGTCTATACTGATGTGATGCTGAGCCGGTACGATCTCAGCAAGGGTTGGCAGGAAATGGAAGTCGAGATCGAAGAGCCGGATCCCGCTAAGATCGCGAAAGCCGCCGTGGCGGCCATCAAACGAAAGGCTCTGCGGACGGAGATCGAGCAGAATCATAACCTCATGAGTGCAGCGAAGCAACGAGGCGAAGAAACCAGGCCCTTCATCGAGCGCCACCAGGAACTCAGTCGCACATTGCGGAATCTTGAAAGCGTAAACTCGAAATCCGAAATCCAAAATCCGAAACAAGAAAACCAAAACCCGAAATTCTAAACCCGAACTTCGAACCTCGAACTTCGAACTTCGAACTTCAAACTTCAAACCCCATGCCAGTCAACCAGCCTCTGATGATCCACATCGTTCCCGGCAAATGCGACTACTGCGGTTGCTGTGTCGGCGTTTGTCCCGAAGATGCCATCGAACTCATGGAATCGAAGATCGAGATCATCGAGGAACGGTGCACGAATTGCAAAAAATGCGTCTGGGCGTGCCCGTGGGAAGTGATTGAGTTTCATCGAGAAGGAGTTGAAGATCTGCCGAAAGAGATCACTTTGTGAAATTCGAAATCCAAAATTCGAAGCTCGAAACAAATTCTAATGTCAGAATCCGAAGTGGATGGCTTTTAGTGCTTAGGATTTGTTTCGAATTTTGTTTTTAGTATTTCGAAATTTCAACAAAGGTCTGATGAAGGAATCGTACGATATTATTGTAGTTGGCGCTGGTCCCGCGGGGGCTACCGCAGCCCGTTACGCCGCGGCCGGGGGCGCTTCCGTCCTGATGCTCGAAAAGGACCGCGATGTCGGCTATCCGGTCCGCTGCGGAGAGGCCGTGAGCCACGAGGGCGTCATTCAGTTCATTGAACCCGATCCGAAATGGATCGCGTCAACCGTCACAAGATTCCGGCTCGTCGCTCCGAACGGCAATGAGGTCATTCCGAGACTCGACGGCCTGGGATACGTGCTCGAACGGCGCATTTTCGACTACGAGGTCGCCAAACTCGCCGCGGCGGAAGGGGCGGAAGTGGTGACCAAGGCGTATGTGTACGATCTCCTGAAACCTGATGGAAAAGCGGAAGGAGTCAAGGTCCTTCTGAAGGATGAGAAGATCGAGATCAGGGGAAAGGTTGTTATTGCAGCGGACGGCGTGGAGAGCCGTGTAGGCAAGTGGGCAGGCATCGATACCACGTGTCACATCAGGGATATGGAAAGCTGTGCGCAGATGACGATTGCGGGAATTGACGTGGAGGACGATGTTCTGGATTTCTACTTCGGCGATGACGTGTCCCCAGGTGGGTACCTTTGGGTGTTCCCCAAGGGGAAGCATACGGCCAATGTCGGCTTGGGGGTGAGTGTCGAGTCGGCAAAGAAAAAATCAGCCATCCGCTTTCTTCTCGAGTTTGTGGAAAAAAAATTTCCCAACGCAGCAGTTCTGACGCAAATCGCCGGGGGAGTTCCATGCGCGAAAACCTGTGACACAATCGTGAAGAACAACGTTTTGCTTGTGGGCGATGCGGCTCACCAGGTGAACCCGACGTCCGGTGGGGGGATCATTAGCGGAATGATAGGCGGGATGATTGCCGGGCAGGTGGCCGCGGAAGCGATCAAGAAACAAGATCTCTCCCACCTCACCGAATATCAGAAGCGATGGCACAAACGGTTGGGCTGGCGGCATGAAGTGTTCTATACGATCAAAGAGGCGATTTCCGATTTCAGCGATGAGACGCTGAATCAGATTGCTGCCGGTGCGCTGAAGTTGCCCGAAAACAAAAGAACCCTCGGTGGAATATTCCGCACCGCCCTCTGGAACAAGCCCTCCCTCCTCATCGATGTCGCAAAAGTATTCGTTTCCTGACCTCCCAACAGGAAACCGTTAAAACGGTTCCTGGTCACATTGTGCTGGTTGTATTTCCCCCAACTTTCCGCCTGCGTGCATACAGCGCACTTCGGCGGACAGGAAGTTGGGGGAAATACCCACTCGCTCCCAATTCCATGAGTCGTTTCAACGACTTCTTGCAGCGCGGTAGACAAAAGAGGACACCACCTTCTGCGGGTAGTGGGTCAGTGTGAATTAAAGATAAACGCAGAGACCGGGAGGACGTCCCGCTATCCCGCCAAGAAGAGGCGGGACACAAAAAGCGTGAAGGCGGCGGGATAAACAGAGAATTGCAGAGGAACTGCCCATTTTGCTTGATCCCTCTGCGTCCCTCTGCGCTCTCTGCGACTCTGCGATTTTCTTTACAACGGAAATTGACCCACTACCCTTTTTGCTTTTGTTGACAATGTATATCATTTGTAATATATTGAGTTGTGGATATTCTCTGGGACGAGGCAAAGAATAACAAACTCAAAGAACCCCGCGGCGTCTCGTTTGAAGATGTCTGCCAGATTATTCTTGACAAGAAATATCTTGCTGTGCTTGAGAATACGGCACATCCCGGGCAGAACATCTTCGTCGTAGGTTACAAGGGATACACGTACATCGTTCCGTTCATCATTGATGCTGACGACAATATCGTCCTCAAGACAGTATTTCCGAGCAGGAAGTTTCACAAATTGTATGGAGAGAAGATGCGATGAAAGCAAAACTTGATTCCTTCGAGCGGCAGATTGAACGTGCCGCGGGTTCGTATCGTCCGCTCTCCCAAAAAAGGAGGCAGAAGGTGGAAGCTCTTCTTGACCGCGTACGCAAGAGCCGGACGATCAGCATACGAATTGCCGAGAGCGTCCTGGAGGAACTGAAACGTCGATCCCAGGAAGAAGGGCTGCCGTACCAGACATTGATCTCGAGCATCTTGCATAAGTATGTCACGAATCGTCTCGTTGACGAGAAAGCAATCCGCAAGTCTCTTCAGATGATGCAGCAGATTGATTAACCTGAGGTTGGGACACAGAGGGCACGGAGAATCACAGAGTTCACAGAGTTCACAGAGAAAAAAAATGGTGAATCGTAAAGAGCAAACCGTAAAATCAAAAACCCTCCCTCCTCATCGATGTCGCAAAAGTATTCGTTTCCTGACCTCACAACAGGAAATCGTTAAAACGGTTCCTGGTCACATTGTGCTGGTTGTATTCCCCCCAACTTTCCGCCTGCGTGCATACAGCGCACTTCGGCGGACAGGAAGTTGGGGGGAATACCCGCTCGCTCCCAATTCCATGAGTCGTTTCAACGACTTCTTGCAGCGCGGTAGACAAAAGAGGACACCACCTTCCTGCGGCATTCATTGCAACTCTCTCAGTTGAATCGTATATTGTCTCAAAGATGAGCAGCGATTCCACCTTTCCTCAAAAGATTCTCATCGTTCGCACCGACCGCATTGGTGATGTTGTCCTTTCCCTTCCCATGATCGCTGCCCTGAGATCACTTGCGCCGGGGGCCCTTGTTGCGTTCCTGCTGCGGTCGTACACAAAGGATCTTGTCAGGGACCAGCAGGGATTGGACCAGATCCTGTTGTATGACCGGGGGGGAGTGCGAAAAAAATTCAGGGAGATGCTCTCAGAAATCCGGTCAAACCGCTTTGATGCCGTGATCGTGACCTATCCCACATTGCGACTGGGGCTTCTTGCGTTCTTTGCTCGGATCCCCTGGCGGATCGGAACGGGATTCCGATGGTATTCGTTTCTCTTCAATAAGAAGGTCTTTGAGCACCGGAAAACCGCTGAAAAGCATGAAGCCGAGTATAACCTCTCGTTGCTGCGCGTCTTCGGCGATGTTGTCGAAAAGAACGCCTTGCCGAAGTTGATGGTGACGAAAGAGAATGAGAGAGAGGCAATGGAAGTCCTTCATGAAATGAGCATGACAGAAAACAGCCCGTTCGTGATCCTCCATCCTGGAAGCGGCGGTTCGGCGAGGGATTGGCGGCCTGAGTCGTTTGGGAAGCTCGGAGCTCGTCTCGCAGAACGGGGGCTGAACGTCGTGGTAACGGGAGGGCCGGCAGAGGAGAGATTGAAAGACACTGTTGTGCAGCATTCCAAGAGCACCGCAAAGGCCCTTCCGCGGGCGTTGCCACTTTTGACGCTTGCTGCGCTGATCCGTAAAGCCGCTGTGTTTGTTTCCAACTCGACGGGTCCGCTCCATATCGCCGCAGCCGTCGGCACACCGGTTGTTGCGTTCTATCCACCCATCCGCCAATGCAGCCCGACGCGCTGGGGCCCCTTAACGGACCGGAAGGTCATCTTTGAACCCCGGGCGGCCGATTGTCCCAGGTGCAAAGGAGGACCATGCGAATCCAATGTTTGCATGGATCTGATCACAGTTGAAGCCGTGGAAAAGGCCGTGAATTCCTTGCTGGCCAAGACTGAATCTCACCCGGTGGAGGTTAGGCGATGACCATCCTTCGAAACCTGATGCTCATTCTTCTGGTGGCCCGGGGGGCATCAGCTCAGATCCCCGACAGCACCGCTCCCATGCCGGTCGACTCGATGGCTGTTCCGGATACGGTAAAGCCTGAACCGGAATTCCGAACCATTCCGCAAACAGCGTTCACGGTGGGGGAGCGGTTGGTTTTTGACGTGGGATACAGTTTCATCACCGCCGGCGAAGCCGTGATGACAATTCCGCGTATTGACACCGTGGAAGGCCGGCCTTGTTACCAGGTACTCTTCACGGTAAACTCCACTCCATCATTTTCCTGGATCTTTAAAGTGGAGGACCGGTACGAGACCATGGTGGATGTCGATGCTTTGTTTCCCTGGCGGTTCTCCCAAAAGATCCGGGAAGGCAAGTTCTCGCGCGATTTTGAGGCGACGCTCGATCATCGGCGCGGAATAGCGGTCGTCGGCGACAAGCAATATCCCATTCCGCCCAACGTTCACGATATTGTCTCAGCTTTTTATTTTGCCCGGACTCTGGATTACTCCAAGATGAAGCCCGGCCAAAGAACCAACCTTGCGAATTTTTACAAGGACAGCACGTATACGCTCGCCATCAAATTTCTCGGGCATCAGCGGATTGATGTGGATGCGGGAAAATTTGACTGTGTCGTGGTCGAACCGCTGATTTCCGAAGGCGGACTCTTTAAGGCAGAAGGACGCATTATCATCTGGATGACAAATGATGACCGGAAAATTCCTGTGAAAGTGAGCACGAAGGTGGCCGTGGGGTCGATCGACACGGAACTGCGGGAATATTCCGGCATCAATGGCGAAATTCGTGCGAAGGTGAAGTAACCATGCCCCGTTACCAGCAAGCGGACCTGTCCGGCATCAAAACGATTTCCATCAAATCACGCAAGAGCAAAGTCACTCCTGCGGATTTTGCCAAAGTTCTGAAGAACCCTTCGGCCGCCCGTGTGAAGGACCTTGTGGATTCCCTTCCGAAGATTCTGGCGGCGAACGAACTGCGCGATCTTGTGAATGATGTGGTTCGATCACGCCGGAAAAAGAAGCCTGTCATCCTCATGATGGGTGCTCATGTGGTCAAAGTGGGCCTCTCGCCGATCATCATTGACCTCGTGAAGCGCGGAGTTGTAACGCACGTTGCCATGAACAGCGCGGCGGCTATTCACGACGTTGAAACGGCAATGTGGGGACACACTTCCGAGGACGTTGCCGTCAATCTGATGGACGGAACTTTTGGGATGTCCAGAGAGACGGGGGAATTTATCAACCGGGGACTCACGGTGGCCATGCGAACTTCCAGCGGGGGTTTTGGTGAGGCGATGGCCAGAAAACTTCAGGACCAGAAGGCACGGTTGCAGGCGAACAGCATATTGGTTCAGTGTTATAACGAAGGCGTGCCGGTGACGGTGCATGCTGCCATCGGAACAGATATCGTCCATCAACAGCCCACGATGGATGGGTCCGCCACCGGTGAGTTGAGTTTCCGTGATTTCAAGGTGCTTGCGAATTCCATCAAGGGCCTTACCGGCGGCGGCGTGGTGATCAACATCGGTTCCGCTGTCATCCTCCCGGAAGTGTTCCTGAAAGCACTGACGGTGGCAAGGAATCTCGGACACAAAGCGAAGGGATTTTCCACGGCAAACTTTGACATGATTCGCCATTATCGCCCGACAGTGAATGTGGTTGAACGGCCGACACAACGGCACGGTCGGGGATACCAATTCACCGGCCATCATGAGATCATGATCCCCTTGCTTGCCGTGATGATCAATCTTCAACGCGGCACTGGGCGTGCCCGCCGATGACGCTTCCCCCGATCGACTCTTCCGGCGGAAAGCCCGAAGAATCAAGCTTCGTTGATCGCCATCATGTCCACCCGATCGTTTTTGCGGCATTGTCGTTGTTCGTGGTTTTTGTTCTCTACCAGCTTGTTGCCGGGACAGTGACGTTTTTCATTGTGGGGAGCAGCACCGTGACCCGCGAAAACGTCACAGAGATCCGGCTTCTCACCATGGTAGGCCAGTTGATCTGCATTCTCCTGCCCACGCTCTTCCTCGCCCGGCTCCTTTCAACCAGAATCTCCTCGGTCTTCGGGTGGCGTATTCCGTCGGTGGCGGAGACGATCTATGCCATCCTCGGCCTGTTCTTCCTTCAGCAGATCTTCCAGATTTACCTGTTTTTCCAGGACCTCATCCCCCTTCCTGATGCCGTCCGCAATATTCTCGATCCGTTCAAGAAAATGATCGAGGAGATGTTCCGCGCATTGGTCCAGGTGGAGAGTCTTCCGGAATTGTTCTTTGTCGTCCTTGTGGTGGCCTTCGTCCCGGCGATTGTCGAGGAACTTCTGTTCCGGGGTCTCATTCAGAAATCCCTGGAGAAAAGCCTCCCGGGGATACAGGCAGCCGTTCTCGCCGGAACGATTTTCGGACTCTATCACTTCAACCCTTTTGCGGTGATTCCCCTGGTGGGCCTCGGTTGCTATTTTGGGTTTCTGCGGTTCCGATCGGAAAGCATCGTCATCGCCATGACGGCGCATTTTGTGAATAACGCTCTCGCGACCATTGCTGTGTACTTCCAGATGGAATCGGAAATGATCATCGGGGCCAAGGAAGCCGCCGATCAGGACATCGGGGCGGTCGTGATCCAACTGTTCCTTTACTCCAGTCTGTTCCTCCTTGCGTTCTTTGCGTACTTGCGGTCGACGGTGCACCTCTCCGGAAAAACCCATGACCAGGTGTGACCGCTGTGGACAGTCCCTCGTTTCACCGGAGGTCGACTGCGCGTTCTGCGGCCGGCTGGGGCCAAATGGGAACGGCGTGGGTTGCGAATTGCACGAAGGCGCAGACGCGGTGGCTCTTTGTTTTGTCTGTGGAAAACCCATGTGCGGGGATTGCGCCGTCTGGGCCGGCTCGAAGTTCCTCTGTGACCTGCCGGCTCACCGTGAAATTGCCGGGGCCTGGGAAGTCATTGCACGATACTCTTCAATTTTTGAAGCCGATATGATTGCGAAAAACCTCGAGCAGGGGGGACTCAGGTCCATCGTGTTCTCTCCGGGAGATTTTACCGCCTCGTTTTGGCATCCCGGGTTATCTTCGGCCCGCGTGTTTGTTCGAAAAGAAGACGCCGAAATGGCCGGGGGACTTCTGGAATCTCTTGCGCTCTTGGGGAAACCATGACCAGGAAAGGACCGAACCGTGTCTACCCGCTTTGAGCGTTTACCGACGAGAGTCATCGTTGCCGTTGTCGCAATCCCGTTGATCGTCTTCGCCATCTTCGAAGGCGGCTATGTGTTCTTTGGCCTCATCGGAGTGATCTCGGCGATCGCATTGCACGAGTTCTATGCGATGGTGCGCCCAAAAGGAGCAGAACCGCTTATGGGATTGGGAATCGCGGCAGGAATCCTCGTCAACGCGGCCTTTCTCTATGAGAGATTCCAGATCGAACTCTATGCCTTTTTCGCCGAGAGGGGCTATCAACTGAAATTATTTTCCCAACTGCAGTTCCTGCTGGTCGTTCTTATTGTGTTCGTTCTGATCGTCCTCGGCATCGAGCTGTTTCGCCGAAAAGGGTCACCGCTTCTGAACGTCAGTACAACGCTCGCAGGGGTGCTTGTGATTTCACTTTGCTTTGGGCTCCTCATCGGCCTCCGCGAGCTCTATGGGCACGGATTCCCCTTTCATAAGTTCATGGGCGGGTCCTTGCTTGCCGGTGACAAGGAACTCGCAACTGTTCGTGCGTGGGGAGGATGGACCGTGCTTTCCATCGTTGTCGCGATCTGGTTTTGCGATACGGCGGCGTATTTTGTTGGGAGTGTCTTTGGCAGGCATAAATTATTTCCCCGTGTCAGTCCCGGCAAGACCTGGGAGGGTGCGATCGCGGGGTTCGTCGGGGCGGTTGCTGTGATGGTGGTGGGAAGAGAGCTCTTCTTGCCGTACCTGACTCTGATGGATGGCATTTTCCTTGGTGTGATTGTTGGAGTCTTTGGTCAGATGGGAGACCTCGTTGAGTCGAGGTTCAAGCGGGATGCGGGCATCAAGGATTCATCGGCGCTCATTCCCGGACACGGCGGCATGTATGATCGCTTCGACAGCTTGGTATTTATCGCGCCGTTTGTGTATCTTTATATCGATTTCATAGTGTTATCATGAGAGCGGATCTCAAAAAACCAAAAATCAACATTATCACCCTGGGTTGCTCCAAGAACATCGTCGACAGCGAGCAGCTCCTGGGCCAATTGAAACTGAGCGGCGCGTCTGTTGTCGATGACGTCGATCAGGCGGACATCGCGGTTATCAATACGTGCGGGTTTATCGACGCCGCCAAGCAGGAATCCATCGACGCGATCGTCGAAGCGGTGGAACAGAAACAGGGAGGCAAGCTCAAGAAGGTCGTGGTGATGGGCTGTCTCTCGGAACGCTATCGAGCGGACCTGCAGAAGGAACTCCCGGGCGTGGACGCGTTCTTCGGTTCCAACCAGCTTCAGGACGTTGTGGTCGAGCTGGGAGTCGATTACCGTCGTGAGCTGCTGGGGGAACGGGTACTGACCACACCAGGCCATTTTGCCTATCTGAAGATCTCGGAAGGGTGCGACCGGCCCTGTTCATTCTGCGCCATTCCTCTCATGCGCGGGAATCACCGCAGCAAACCCATGGAGCAGATTGTGGCGGAAGCGGGCTCGCTGGCGGACAAAGGCGTCAAGGAACTCATCCTCATCGGGCAGGATACCACCTTCTACGGACTGGATCTCTACGGCAAGCGGCGGCTTGCCGAGGTGCTTGAAACCATGGCGCACCAGAAAGGAATAGAGTGGATTCGCCTGATGTACGCCTATCCCTCCGGTTTTCCACGCGAGATCATCCCGGTCATGCGGGACAATCGCGCAATCTGCAAGTACATCGATCTGCCCCTCCAGCACATTTCCGACCCTGTGCTGAATTCCATGCGGCGCGGCATTACGGCAAAGGCGACAAGAGAACTCCTCGATGATCTTCGCTCGGGGATACCGGAACTCGCCCTTCGCACCACTTTCATCGTCGGCTATCCCAACGAGTCGGAGCGTGACTTTCAGGAGCTTTACGATTTTGTCCGCGAGGCCAAATTTCACCGATTGGGGGTCTTTCCCTATTCCCACGAAGAGGGCACTGCAGCAGAAAACCTCGGCGACCCGATCCCAAAGAACGTGAAGCAGGAGCGCCTTTCGGCGCTGATGGAGCTTCAAAAGGAGATCTCGGAAGAGAGAAATCAGCGGCTCATCGGTACAACCGTCAGGGTGCTTGTTGACCGCAGGGATGGTGAATTCGCTGTGGGGAGGACCCAATGGGACGCGCCTGAGATAGACCAGGAAGTCTATATAAAGAACGCAGAGCCGGTACAAAGTGGCAACTTTTTCACCGCAACCGTTGTTGATGCTGTTGAGTACGATTTGTTTGCTGATGCCTCATTGCTGGGGAGGACCTCATGAAACGCATTCAATCCATATTGCTTGCAGGACTGCTTCTGCTCTGTTCCCAGAGAGCAGACGCCCAGGCGGCGGAGCTGAAACCCTCACAAGCCGAGCCAGCGGTGCTGTTTTTCTTCGATGCCATTTCCTATGCATCGAGTGTGCCCGGTAAATCGAGGATCGAGGTTTTCATTCAGGTCCCGTATGAGCAACTGCGGTTTGTCAAGGATGGTGAAACCTTCTCGGCAAACTACGACGTTGTTCTGACCGTCGAGAAGCCTTCGCATCAGATCCTGCAGGAGCGAAGCTGGAGCGTCGACGTTCGCTTGCCGGAGTTTGCGCGAACGGTGTCCAGGAACTCCGCGAGCCTGTCCCAGAAGGCGATCGAAATTGAGCCCGGGGAGTATCATCTGATCGTTCTGGTGAAGGATACGGATTCCAAGAAGACCGGGAAGATCCAACGCAGCGTCCTGGTGACGGATTTTGCAAAGGATTCGCTGAGCCTGTCAGACATCATGCTGGTTTCGCGATTGACGACGGAAGGGAACAAAAGGAAAATTGTGCCCAACATCTCCGGAATGGTCTCTTCTTCAGGCGATGGATTCTTTCTGTTCTTTGAGGTGTACGGCGGCACGCCGGATGATTCCATTACATTCACCTGGAAGATTTTCAACCAGGAAAAGAAAGAAGTGTCAAGCAGAGTCCAGGCGGAGCCCACGCCGACTTCTCAAACGCAAGTGTTCGTGAAGGTCGAAGATCTCCTTCTGCCCATTGGCACCTACCTCGTTACCGTTGAAACAGAGGTCCCGATGAAGGCGACGACATCCAGGACGTTCACCGTACGCTGGGCCGACCTCCCCCCGTCGATCAAGGATCTGAGTAAAGCGGTCGATCAATTAAGGTACATCGCGCAGCCGACGGAATACGATCACATTCGAAAAGCGGAAACCGATGAGGAAGTGCGAAAACGGTTTCTCGAATTCTGGACGAAGCGCGATCCTGATCCGCAGACCCAACGGAACGAACTGATGGAGGAATACTATCAGCGGGTGGAATACGCCAACAAGACCTTCAGTCATTATATGGAGGGATGGCGGACGGATCGCGGAATGGTGTTCATCCGGTTCGGCACGCCCGACAATATTGAGCGGCATCCCTTCGATATGAACTCCAAGCCGTATGAGGTATGGTACTATTACGAGGTAGAACGTCAGTTTGTCTTCGTGGACGAAACAGGTTTCGGCGACTACCGATTGCGGTACCCGACCACAGACCTGTGGGGGAGAATCCGCTGAGTCATTCGTTCCAAACCATGTCCGAGAAAGCCAGTCCCCGCTTTGTGTGGCCTGGCTTTTTCTGTTTCATGGTGCTCATCACCTGGACGGGTACCGCACAGCGACAGGACATTCCGACGATTGGCTCGATTACCTTCGAAGGAAATCACGCGATCTCGACAAATGAACTTCGCGCCGCTGCGGAACTGCGGGTGGGCCAATCGGGAGATTCGGCGGTGTGCGCCCTCGGTGCCGAACGTGTCGAGGCGTTCTATCGGGAACAGGGATTCCTGTATGCCAGGGCAACGGTAAACCTGCAGCAAGAGGGCCGGGTGATTCAAGTCGTGGTGTCCATCGATGAAGGCCTCCTCGCCGTTATTCATTCGATGACGTTTGTGGGGAATCATGACCTGGCCGTTGATGATCTCCATTCCGTTCTGGAGACCCGGCCGGGGGACACGTTCGTCGAGAAAACAATTGAGCGGGATGTCAATGCCGTCCTCGCCCTCTATGAAAAGCGGGGATTCCCGACAGCGCGGATCTCGGTGATCGCCCTCGATGCCGGAAGGGACGCGGCAAGGGCGTTCTTGAATGTCCAAATTGAAGCGAAGGAAGGTGTGAAAGCGTCAATATCGGAAATTCTGCTCGAGGGGAACAAGACGACAAAGGATGAGGTCATCCTCCGTGAGGTCAGGAGCCGGCAGACGGACCTCTTCACCGATGCCTCCGCGGAAAGGATCCGGCGTGCCTTGGAACGTCTTCGACTGTTCACGTCGGTCGAAGCTCCACAATTCTATGTGGCCGGGGAGAACAAGGGCGTCATGGTGATCAGGGTTCGGGAGGGGGATCCGAACCGATTCGATGGAATGATCGGCTACAATCCGCTGCCTCAGGGAGGCGGAATCGTCACCGGCCTGGCGGACGTCCGGTTTGGCAATCTCTTTGGAACGGGCCGACGACTTTCCGTACGATGGATGAGGGAATCATCCGCCTCACAGGACCTTGCGCTCCGGTACTATGAACCCTGGGTCGCGTCTCTTCCGATCCATGCTGAAGTCGGATTTCTGCAGCGAAAACAGGATTCAACGTTCATTACCCGCACATACCAGGCCGATGTATCCATCAATCTGGCAGACGATGTTGCGGGAGCAGTCTCTGTCGAACAGTCCCAGACCGTGCCCGGAGAAAGGATCCAGAATTCCATATCATCGAATACCCAGTGGAGTTTGGGCGCCTCACTTTCGTATGACACGCGGAATCATCCCGTAACTCCTACCGAAGGTATTCTGTACAAGACCGGGTACGAATTTGGCCGAAAATCGTCCGCAGGAACTTCCAGCGAAACAAGAAGACTGACGTTTGAACTTGAAGCATACTATGCACTGGGAGCAAGGCAGGTCTTCATGGCCTCCGTGCGGGGGAAAAGCTTCTCTTCTTCTTTGATGGGGCAGAGCGACCTCTTTCGCCTGGGCGGGGCCACCACGCTGAGGGGATATCGGGAAAATCAGTTTCAGGGAGCGCGCGTCGGATGGGCGAGTCTCGAGTACCGGTTTCTCACCGGCGGCAATTCGTACTTCTACGGATTCCTCGACGGTGGATACATCTCCGTTCCTGATCGCCCCGCGGCAGGATTGACCCCGTCCGAGATTACCAGGTTCGGGTACGGCACAGGCGCCCGTGTGGAAACTGCCCTCGGGTTGATCACAGTCGGACTTGCCTTTGGGGAAGGGGACACGTTCCGAACAGCCAAACTTCATTTGCGGCTTTCCAATGAGTTCTGAAAAGATCAAAGCATTGATTCAGCTTCTTCGGCCGCTCAACGTGGCCATCATGATGCTTGTGACTTCTGCCGCCGCCCTCTTTGCAGGAGGTACCGAAGTTTCACGCTTGAGTGTGATCCTCGGAGGCCTCGCCGCCGGGCTCATCGGAGGTGCGGCAAACGCGATCAACGATTATTTTGATGTCGCCATCGATCGTGTGAACAGGCCAAGTCGTCCGCTCCCTCGCGGGGCTGTGAGCCCCGGGGTCGCAGTCATTCTCTGGGCCGTTCTTTCCATTGCTGGAATTTCCCTCAATCTTTTTCTAAATTCATCTGCCTTTTGGATCGCGGTCTCTGCCGTTGCGGTGCTGTTTGCGTACTCCGCACGGCTCAAACGAACGGTACTGATCGGCAATATTGTCGTGGCCGGAATGACCGGCATGGCGTTTGTCTACGGTGCAGTGGTTGCCGGAGCCCCGGGAAAGGCATTGTTTCCCTTTTTGTTTGCCTTTCTGATCAATCTCGGCCGGGAGATTCTCAAGGACATTGAGGATATGGCGGGAGACCTGCGCGACGGTGCCACATCACTGCCCCTGAAACATGGAACTCCCGTTGCCCTTGTCGTTGCCACTGCCGTATTCATCGTTTTGATCGCTGCAACCATTGTCCCCTTTTCGCTGGGAACATTCGGTACGGCGTATCTCATGATCGTAAGCGTGGTGAATCTCCTTCTCGGTTTTGTGATCGTTTCGATGTGGACCAACAGGACGACGGCGAATCTGCGGCGGCTGAATGGAGTTCTGAAGGCCGGCATGATCATCGGGCTGATTGCCATGGCGTTTGGCGCGCAGCAAGTATGACCCTCGATGTTGAGCAAACATACTGGAGTCAGGGCTTTACGCGCATCGCCGGTGTGGACGAGGCAGGCCGCGGCCCGCTGGCCGGCCCCGTGGTTGCAGCGGCTGTCATCTTTCCCATGGGCCGCATGATCGAGGGCGTGGATGACTCGAAGAGGCTCGCGCAAAAGAAACGCGAGGAATTGTTTGCGGAAATCGAACGCGAAGCATTGAGCGTCGGCATCGGGGTCGTCGATCACCTGACCATCGACAAACTCAACATTCTTCAGGCGACGAATCTTGCCATGCAAACCGCTCTGGGAAATCTTTCCGTCAAACCCGAGCTGGCTCTGGTTGACGGAAATTCGTTTCGCCATAACAGCCTTCGGTTTGAGAATATCATTGACGGGGATGCGTTGTGCTTTTCCATCGCCGCCGCGTCGATCGTGGCAAAAGTGACCCGGGACCGCCTGATGGTTGAACTGGATCAGCAGTTTCCGCAGTACGGATTTGCAAGGCACAAGGGATACTGCACGCGGGAGCATGTGGAAGCTATCCGGCAATTCGGGTATTGCGACATTCACCGAAAATCCTTCCGGCTTGCAGATCTGGATCAGCTGGAAATGGTTTTTGAAGCGGTGGAAGATTGATTTAAGGGAATTGGGGGGGCGATGGACACAAAACAAAGGGGGGACGTGGGTGAGGACCTGGCCGCGGAGTTTCTTGGAGAGGCCGGATTGCGCGTCCTCGAACGGAATTACCGCTACGGACGGGCAGAGATCGACATCGTGGCCGAAGAGTCCGACGAACTGGTCTTTGTTGAGGTCAAGGCGAGGAATTCACTTCAGTTTGGTGAACCGGAAGAGTCAGTCGGCACGGCAAAAGAGGCAAATCTTCGGAGGGCCGCAGAAGGGTACTGTCTCGAACGCGGAATGACCGAACGGTTTTATCGCTTCGACATTGTTGCAATACGTTCTCACAAGGGCGTCACAGTTGTCAAACACATCCGGAATGCGTTCTGAAAATGGCTTTGCTCGATAAACACGCCGGTCTCTATACGGATTATTACGAGTTCACGATGGCGCAGGCTTTTTACCTTTCCGGAAAAGCCGACATACCCGCCACCTTTGACTACTTCTTTCGCGAAAACCCGTTCGGAGGCGGTTATGTGATCTTCGCCGGATTGAGCGACCTTCTGGCAATCCTTCAGAAATTCCGCTTCGACGACGAAGACATCCGTTTCCTTGGCGACCGCGGTCTTCACCCCAAATTCCTCGATTTTCTCAAATCGTTTCGCTTCAAAGGCACCCTGACTTCCGTCAAGGAAGGCGAAGTTATTTTTCCGCTCGAGACGATTCTCCGTGTGGACGGAACGATCATCGAAACGCAGATCATCGAAACGCTTCTTCTCAATCTGATCAATTTTGAATCCCTGGTGGCGACGAAAGCGTCGCGGATTCGTATGATTGCCGGAACCAGACGGGTGGTGGATTTTGGTTTGCGGCGCGCACAAGGGTACGGCGGCATCCAGGCAAGCAAGGCCGCCATGATTGGCGGATTCGATGCGACCTCCAATGTCTACGCGGCCTATCACTTTGGGCTCGAGACCACCGGCACCCAGGCCCATTCCTGGATCCAGAGTTTCGATGACGAGTTGGCCGCATTTAGGAAATTTGCCGAGATCTTCCCCGATCAATGCGTTCTCCTTGTCGATACGTATAACACGCTCAAGAGCGGCGTTCCGAACGCCATGACGGTTGCCCACGAGCTCGAGGCAAAAGGCCACAAAATGTCCGGCATTCGACTGGACAGCGGCGACCTTGCGTATCTGAGCCGCCGTGCGCGGACCATGCTCGATGAAGCCGGATTGAACTATGTCAGGATCATTGCTTCGAATCAGCTTGATGAGTACGTCATCAAGAGTCTGCTGGAGCAGGATGCGCCCATCGACGCTTTCGGTGTCGGCACGAAACTCGTCACCGGCCAGGTGACCGCGGCTCTCGATGGGGTTTACAAACTGAGCATGTGCGATGGCAAGCCGCGTCTCAAATTTTCGGAAAACTTCGGCAAGATCAGCCTGCCGGGCAGAAAAAAAGTGATGCGGTATATCGGAAGGGACGGGATGTTCTACGGTGATGCCCTGGCGCTCGAAGAGGAGAAGAACCTGGATTGGATGTTCCATCCGTTGTTCCCGGAAAACCGCAGTCCGCTCTCGCGGATGAAGCATGAGGAGCTGATGGAGGTCGTGATGCATCGGGGTGAAGTGAAGAAGGAATGGTCCATCAAGGAATCCGCCGCATACGCACAGGAGCGGCTCAAGACGCTCGCGCAGGAACATAAACGGTTTGAAAATCCGCATGTGTACAAAGTCGGGATCAGTCAGGGCATCATGCAGCTGCGTTCAAAATTGATCGATGCGTTTCATGAGACGTTGTCGAAGGGAGGGAAGTGATGAAGGCGTTGCTGGTTGTCGATGTGCAGAATGATTTCTGTCCGGGCGGCTCTCTCGCCGTTCCCGACGGAGACAAGGTGGTCCCGGTGATCAACGAACTGATGAACCAGTTTCCGCTCGTGGTGGCTTCGAAGGACTGGCACCCCCGAAAAACCGTTCACTTTGAAAAATGGCCGGTCCACTGCGTGCATAATTCCAAAGGGGCCGAGTTTCACCCGGCACTGGTGAGCGAGCGCATTCAGCAGGTGTTTTTGAAAGGCACCGGGAACCGCGATGACGGCTACTCGGCCTATGAAGCCACAAACCTGGACCTGAACCAGTTTCTCAAAGAGCATGACGTCACGGAAATCTATGTTGCCGGCCTCGCGACGGATTACTGCGTTCGCGCATCGGCGCTCGATTCCGTGAAAAACGGATTCCAAACATGCGTCGTGACGGACGCCATTGCTGCCGTGAATCTTCAAGCCGATGATGGAACAAAAGCCCTCGAAGAACTCCGGTCTGCCGGAGTGACGCTGGTTCCCTCGACAAATCTTTCATAACCACTCTAAGGTGATTTCGTGAATGCTCTTCCGCTCATCATTGTGGCTTTGTGTGTGATGGCGATCGCTTATCGGTACTACAGTGCGTTCATCGCGGCTAAGGTCCTCACTCTGAATGATGACCATGTCACCCCTGCCCACGAGCTCAATGATGGCCAGAATTACTATCCGACGAACAAATGGGTCTTGTTCGGCCACCACTTTGCAGCGATCTCCGGCGCGGGACCCCTCATCGGACCCGTTCTTGCGACACAGTTTGGATACCTGCCCGGGTTTCTCTGGCTGCTGGTCGGTGTGGTCGTCGGGGGGGCCGTCCACGACTTTGTGATTCTGGGGGCCTCGATGCGCCGAAAGGGCAAGTCGCTGGCCGAGATCGCCCGTCATGAGATCAGTCCGCTTGCCGGCGTTGTCGGCTCCGTTGCCATTCTCATCATTATCATTATCGCGCTTGCCGGACTGGGGCTTGCAGTGGTGAACGCACTTGCGGAGAGCTCGTGGGGCGTCTTTACCATCACGGCAACCATTCCGCTCGCCTTGTTCGTGGGCCTGTGGATGTACAAGATCCGCCCGGGCAAAATTGCGGAAGCAAGCCTGGTGGGCGTTGTCGGCGTGATGCTGGCCGTGTTTCTCGGAAGTTACATCCCCGGATCATTCCTGGAACCGTACTTCTCCTACTCCAAGAACGGCATTGTGATCGGAATAGCCCTCTACGGATTCATCGCTTCGGTGCTGCCCGTGTGGCTTCTGCTCTGTCCGCGCGATTACCTGAGTTCCTACATGAAGCTCGGAACGATCGCCGCGCTGATCATCGGCGTCGTAGTCGTTCAGCCTCATCTTCATATGCCTGCGATTACAGAATTTATCCACGGCGGCGGGCCCATCATTCCTGGAAAGATCTTCCCCTTCGTCTTTATTACGATCGCCTGCGGGGCGATTTCCGGATTTCACGCACTCGTCTCTTCCGGAACGACGCCGAAGATGATCAAGAAGGAATCCGATGCACGTATGATCGGATATGGGGCGATGCTGATGGAAGGAGTGGTCGGGATCATCGCATTGATCGCCGCAAGTTCCCTGTGGCCGGGAGATTACTTTGCGATCAACGTTTCCCCCGAAAAATTCGAGGCGCTCGGAATTCCCCCGGTGAATCTGGATATGCTTTCGCTGGAGGTGGGTGAGCAGATCGCCGGCCGTACCGGCGGCGCCGTCTCCCTGGCGGTGGGTTTTGCGCAAATCTTTTCGGCGATCCCCGGAATGGCAGGCCTGATGTCCTTCTGGTACCATTTTGCCATCATGTTCGAGGCGCTGTTCATCCTGACCACCATCGACACGGGAACGCGGGTTGCCCGCTTTCTGGTACAGGAATACGCAGGACGGGTCTGGAAGCCGCTCGAGAGGACCGACTGGCTCCCCGGGTCGCTTCTGTCAACGGCTGTCGTGGTGTTTGCCTGGGGCTATTTCATCTGGACGGGGTCGATCAGTACGATCTGGCCCATGTTTGGCACGGCAAATCAGCTTCTCGCCGGCGTTGCCCTCGCCGTTGCTTCGAGCGCCATCATCAATGCAGGCAAAGTCCGGTACGTCTGGGTGACGCTGATCCCCATGACATTCGTCATGATCACCACACTGATCGCGTGTTATCTGAACATTGTGGACAATTTCTGGCCGCTCACCGCGAACAGTGCGACGGCCGTCCAGGGATACATCAATTCAATTCTGACGGGCATTATTATGTTGTGTGCAGTCGCCGTGCTTGTCGAAGCCATGAAGCGGTGGTACCGCGTTCTGGTTTTGAAGCAATACACGGTCGAAGGGAAGATCATCCTCGCTTCCGAACCCGGCTTCGTTCCGCCTGAGTACGGTCGTTCCTAGTGTACCGGTGGAAGAATTCTTGGTAATAGAACACGGAAGAAGCCGATCGGACGGAAAAGGAACGGATTAATATCTCTCGGATTAATTTATGGTTGACATGATATGGTACACGGAAAAAACCGATTGAAACCGATCTTCAAGAATTTTTCAATCCGTGCTTCTTCCGTGCTTTTTCGGTTTCTTCCGTGTTCCATAACAGTGACGCACTTTCATGCAGCTTGAGCTCTTTTCCACTGAAGTGTACTATGATCTGGAGACGCAACGTTCCGCGGACGAAGTGGGGTGGAACAATATTGATCAAATGCTGGTGGCCGTCGGAGTAACATGGAGTGCGAGCGACGGGTTCCGCCATTGGTCGGAAAAAGACGCGATGGCTCTCCTCAACTATCTCTCGTCGTTTGATTCCGTGATCAGCTTTAACGGGGACGGATTCGATTCAAGAGTGCTGACTCACTACGGGGACGTTTCTTCCCTCAACAAACGGTCGTTTGATCTTCTGCGGGACATCAAGACGCGGCTCGGGCACCGGTTATCGCTCGATGCGATCGCGCGGGGGACTCTGGGTGTGGGAAAGACGGCGAACGGACTGCAGTCACTTCAGTGGTGGAAAGAGGGGAGGATCGATCTGATCACTGCGTATTGCGAACAGGACGTCAAGGTGATGGTGGATATTGTGGCGTTTGCCAGAACACACGGTTTTGTAAAGTATTTTGACAAATTTGGAACCCCGCTGACGCTTCATGTGAGGTGGTAACGATCCTCAGTTGTTGCATTCTTCTCTTCCCCCGATTCAGAGTAATTCATCCCATAATGTTTGACCTTCCCGCCCGGATTCAGTAGATTCTTAAAAGCAACAAATCGGGGGTACGTTGGCACCATTCGTTCGAAATCGGTCTTCGATCAGGTTCAAGATTCTTTCCGCGATTGAAACGGCGGCAGTCCGTCTTTTCTCTGCTTCTTTTCTTCTTATCAGCTGTTTCATTCTTTCCTCCTTCTCATCCATTCAGTCGCAGGACAAACGGCAGTACGATCCCACCCAGATTCTTCACAAGAGCTCCGCAGCAGATCGCCTTTTCGGCAACATCAACATTGGACAGATTGGAAGCTGGCACAAGGCGGATGGGACGTCGAACAGGAGCGCCTTCTTTAATGACGGTGGAACCTATCCCACGGGAAGACTGAACATCATATACCAGGATGGGATCATCTGGGGAGGAAAGCTGTTCACGGATCCCGGATTGGTCCAGACTCCTCCAACCCAGCACATTAGAGTCGGAGGCACAGGCACCTATTCCATCAGCACCAGGGCCGGCGCCGTCGCGGGAATCGGATCGACGGCAGGGCGGCTTCCGGAAGAGGGCTTCCGGGTGTGGCGCATTCGGCGTGACTTTCTCAGGGTCACCACCGAGATGCTTAGGCTCGATGCGGCGAGTGTCTATGAGAAGCCGCTGGGAAGTCTGATTGACGCAGAGGTCGCAGACGTGTTGGAGAGGTACAAAACAGACTGGGCAGAATGGCCCGTTCACTATGGTGCGCCGTTCATCGACAGAAACCGGAACGATGTGTTCGATCCGGTTGCCGGATGGGAAACGATGGACGGACTCGATTTGGAAGAATTGGAATCCGACGAGCCGGGAGTTTCGGGTGGATATGACAATTCTCCTGCCGACCAGGTCCTGTGGATGGTCTTCAATGACCTTGATCCGGATCAGGCCAGAGTGAACTTCTTCTCTTATCCGCTCGGCTTCGAAGTGCAGAAAACTGTATGGGCTTACGCAAATGGGAGTACATATTTCACGAGGTACCGGATCATCAACAAGGGGGGGGGCACCGTCGATAACGCAGGAAACAAGGGTTCCTTCTGGATCGACAGCATGTACGTTGCCCAATGGGCGGACGGTGATATTGGAGACGCCACGAATGATGTCGGCGGATGCGATACGACGAAGAATCTCGGGTTCATTTATAACGGATCGGATTTCGATTCCCGTGCCGCACAGTTCGGACTCCCGGTTGCCGCCGTAGGATATGATCTCCTTCAGGGCCCTGCGGTGCCCGGGCTGTCAACAGATTCCGTGTTGTGGAACTTCCGCTATCTCAGGGGGAAGAGAGCCATACCGATGACTTCCTACGTTGTTATCAGTCCGAGCCCGGGCGATCCTTTCTCCCCTCCCACATACGCCACAGCAACAGGCCGCTGGTGGCAAATGTTGCGTGGATATGCCCCCACGGCATTCATTGTTGGCGACGAGGATATGCCTTTTCCCACGCCGCCCGGATTCAATCCCGTCTTCAGTTTTCCAAGTGATCCTGAAAGCGAACTGACTACGGGATGGCTCGACGGCGGTGCCGGGGCCTACACAGGATCCGATTCAAATGGACAATCGTTGTCTCCGGGACCCGACGACCGGAGGATGTTGTTAAGTTCAGGCCCCTTCTTGTTTGCGCCGGGAGACACCCAGGAGGTCATCATCGCCACGACGGCCGCGTTCGGATTCAATCGCTTCAATGCCGTCACCGAGCTTAAACGAACAAATCTTCTGGCCCAACAGGACTTTGACAACGGTTTTCAACGGTCGCGCCCCCCCGCGCAACCCAATGTTCGGTATTCAGAATTGGACGGCACGGTCATTCTGGAATGGGGCAGCGACCACAAGAGGGCGCTGAGAACCGAGGAGAGAGTCGTTCCGGTAGGGGGCTATGAGTTTGAGGGATACAACATCTATCAATTCCCGTCGGCCTTCGCCGGATCATCGGAGGGCAGACGGATTGCGACCTTTGACGTAGAAAACGGGATTCGCACCGTGTTTGAACGGCGCTATGTCTATGAATATGGGGCGGAGGCGGATGTGCCCGTTCAATTCGGCAATGATACCGGGATCAGGCGGTATTTCGTGTTCGACCGTGATCACCTGTCCGGAACGGCAAAGTTGTCCAACGGAACACCTTATTACCTGGGGATCAGCGCGTATGCCGCCGGGCCCTACACACCCGGAACAGCAAGCGCTCTTGAGTCCGTTCCGATCCGGCTGACCGTCAGGCCTCAGCAACCCTTTGGAGCGACGTTGAGGGCGGCGATCGGCGACACGATCCAAACCGTCACCCGTACCGGCGGCACGTCCAGTGTTTTGCTCATCCCGATCGTGATCGATCCTACGGCCATCGTCCCCGCCGCATATGATGTCACTATTGACACGACCACGATGTCTTACCAGTCCTCGCAGATTCCGGACACGCTCGTCATTTCCCGGCAGGACACGGTTGTTCGCGTGGCCATCCGCGCAGATGAATCGGCGCCAATCTTCGAAGGAATTCAATGGAAGGTGACCGGTACTCCCGAAGGTGCTGATGCCTTTGTTGTCGGTACCGCCTTTGAGGCAATGGTTCAGGACGCCACTGCAGTGGCACAAAGCATCGAGAAGGTTAATGTATTCCCGAATCCGTACTTCGGAATGAACCCTCTGGAAACGAGCGCGTACCGACGATTCGTCACCTTCAACAATCTGCCTCAAAAGGCAAGGATCCGCATCTTCAACCTTGCTGGACATCTCGTCAGAGCACTGGACAAAGACGACACGTCACAGTTCCTTCAATGGGACTTGACCAACTCTAACAATTTCCTTGTCGCGAGCGGCCTGTATATAGCGCATCTGGAATTCCCTGACTTGCAGCAATCGAGAATCCTGAAGCTCAGCATTGTCCAGGAACACCAGGTGCCGGGGAAGCATTGAACATGACTTCGCTGGTAAACAAGCTCCATCCGCTATTGATTCTGGCGTCGGTGGCGTACGGGCAGAATGACCCTGCGAACAGCGATACAACCCCAGGAGATTCCCTGGGTATCCCTTCCGGTTGGACGACCGCGATTTTTTCGAGAACGCAAATCGCCTCCTTCCCGTACAGGACGATTCGAGAGATGCTTCCGCTCGTGAGCAGCTTGTCTCTTGTGAACGACCATGCCTACGTGCGCGGCAGCAGGTCCTACGAGCTGGGCTATCGGGTCAACGGGATGGAGGTGACGAACCTCTTTCACAATACGCCGGGGTTTTCCTTCATTCCCGAAGCCATTGAAGAGCTGACGATCGAAACGGGAGCATACGGCGCATCGTTCGGCTCCTGGAACGGGGGGTATGTGGAAACGCGCATGCGTGAAGGAGGCGATACCTTGGGCGCCACCCTCAGAATCGCCACGGATGATCTTGCCGCGCCGGGGAGACGATTCCTGGGAACCTCATCGTATGGATTCAAGAACTTTGTTGGCACCGTGGGCGGGCCTCTTGGGGACGTGGGGCATTTCTTTCTGGCAGGAGAACTCCTGGCGATGCGCAACCGCCGCCCGACGTTCGTGGAGCCGTTCAGCTTCAGCGGACTTACCGATGATGGTCGTTACCATCCCGTGGGAACTCCACTACCGGGGGACGTCATCATCAAACGCAATCACGTGCCCGGCTTTTCTCACAAACAGACTACTCTTCAAGGGAATGTGTCGGGCTCAATCAGCGGCTTCGACATCAGGCTTCTTGGAAGCTACTCATCCCAACAAGAGCCCCTCACCTCAACAGAGCGCTCACCGCTCGTGGAGTCGGCGGGTGCAGGTTGGTCAGACAGCTTCACGAATTACTTCAGAAGCAAACGCGTTCCGATCAAGGCCGCCGAGCAATGGTGGCTTACCCTGACCGCTGCGCGGCCGTTGACACCGGATATCTCCTTCAACGGCTCGATTTCGTATTTCGGCCAGACGGACAGAACCTACGATCCGGATTTCGGCGACGATTGGCTCGATTACCCCGACGTTCTGGCGAATGCGAACAAGGGATACACCGGATTCGTGGGCCAATATCTGGGTCCAAGACCGTACAGCACCATCAATGGATTCTTCTTTGCCGATCCGAATCAACCCAACGATGTCTATGCGAAATCGACGCAGAGACAATGGAAGGTCGAGGGCTCGGTGAAAATGACCCTCCGAAACATAGGTGCGCTGTCGGTTGGCATCAGCCATTCGGCGTGGACACTGCGCTCATTTTCCATCTCTTCAATTTCCTCCTGGCGTTACAGCCTTGACACGAACGGGGATGGCACGGACGACCGCGTGTTTGCGAGCGAGGATGAACGACGATATGCATTCCGGAACGCGAATTTCCCCGTGGTCATCTACGGATACGACACCCACGGTAACGAAATCACAGGGGGACCGGACGCGCCCAAAACGCCGACATTGACGAGCTTCTACGTGGACAACGTGCACGAGGAAGGCTCGGTCCGCTTGCGGGTCGGAGCACGTTATGAGATCTTCAACCTGAAATTCCCGGTGGTTCCCTACGATTCCAGCACCGGTTCGTACGGTCCGGCAGGAGTGTATCGGTCATACGCAAGCCGCTATCTCATTGATGAATCACGGCTCTCTCAGACTGCTCCCGTCGCATTGTTCCTGCCGCGGATTCGTTTGGAATTCCGGGGGGAGAATTCCGACGTCTTCTTTTCGATCGGCAGTTATGCCGACCTGCCGCCGCTTTCCCGGCTTTATTTCAGTTCGCTGGATTTGAATTATCTCATGCCTGCCCAACGCCAGGGGTACTGGACCGGAGGATCCCTTGCGGGTCTGAAGGTTGAACCTGAGCAAAGCACACACGCGGAGGCGGGATTCCGGACGACTCTGTCGGCAAAAAGCATCATTGGTATCCGTGCCTATCACAAACGAATGACAAAGCAGATCCAACTGGGGTACGTTCATGACGGTGCTGACTTCCCCTATGTCACGCTCGTGAATGACGGTGAGGGCGTGGCAAAAGGAATCGAATTCTCCCTCGACAGCAAGCCGACGGCGTCGACGCAACTTTCGTTGGCCTACGCGTATTCTTCTGCCAAGGGACTGAGCTCCCACCCCACGTCGAACATGCACGATGTCCGCTTCCCGGATATCGCCATCCCGAAGGAGCTGGTTCCCCTCGAGTATGAAAACCGGCACCGGATCGTTGGACTCCTGACGTTCACGTCGGGAACACAGGGTTCTGATCTTCTCGATGATTGGAATGTGACAGCCATCGTCACCGCGACCAGCGGTCATCCCTATACAGGATTCGACGGTCCATTTCCTTCGGCTTGGGCCACCGTCTGGGATGCCGGATCGTCCATTCTCAAGGGCTATGCCTATCGCCCTCCACAACGCGCCTATAACGCCGACAACACTCCGTGGACCATCAATGTGGATGTCCGGATCAGCAAGTCATTTCACATTTCCGGTCTGGTGGTAACGGGATACGTTGATGTGTTCAATCTGTTTGACAGGAAAAACATTCTGAATGTCTATCCGTTCACGGGATCGACGACAGCCGATGGCTGGTTGCATTCTTCGGCATCCGATCAATTGGAGAGCATTCCCCGATACACGGAATTCTACAATGCCATCAACAGGGAAAATGGTTGGGGATACATGTCGATCACCGACAACACGCTGTACGGTCAACCGCGGCAGATACGAATGGGATTTGAAGTAACCATGTGAGAAGGGCTGGCGTTCTTTGCTGGCGGATTTGAAGCGCTATCTCGGGCAAAAACAAAAAGCGCACGTCAATGCGCCGACGTGCGCTTGTTCCTTTTCCCAAGGGAAGAATCCGCTCTCGGTAATGCTATCCCCCCAATTCTTCCCTTTCTTCTTCCGTCAGATCTCCGGTCCCTTTGAAGGTCCGAAGGATTGCATCGACCTGCAGAATCAGATCGCGCTTCGTCACCCGGGGGGCGAAGATCGAGCCGTCGAGCATGTAGAATCGCTTTGACGCTTCGTCGTAGAACGCGTAGTTCACGAACGGCCCGCCGCCTGATTTGTCGCTGAACCTCCAGTTGCCCCGCGTTTCAAATGCATACCGCCCGAGGAAATTCACGTTCTCGATCTTCAAATGATAAGGCGCGATTTGAACGTGGGCGTCGTCGCCGATCGTCCGCAAATACGATTGGGTGATGCTGTCTCTCCAGGCAAGCACGAACGATTCGGTCAGGGCCGACGGATCGCTCACCGGCCGCCAGTGCACAAAGATCCACCGCTCCATGTCGGATGGATTGGCCCTGCGGACCCAGAAGAACCGCCCTCCCGAAGAATCGATCGCAACATGGTAATCGTGCTGAATGATCATGGTCCAGCCGTACTTCTGCAGCAAGGACTGCTCAATGTCTTTCTTATGATAGGCACGCTCAGACGCCAGGGCCGCCTGCTCTCTGCGGATGGACATTTGCTGGAACGAATAAAGGATCTCGGATCGCTGATTCTCGATGGCCGCCTTCAGCGTGACCATGTCCGAGGCGGTCAGGAACATGAGGATCTGCCCGCGCGCGTGCGAATCGTACTTGTTAAACATGAACTCTTTGTCGTCATGCACGAGCTGCTGCACGGCCGGTTCCAGCGAACTGCGCATATGCCCGCTCACCGGCCCTTCGCCCGCGAGCGGCGCGACCACGATCCGGTTCATATGCTTCTCATACTGGGCCCACTCTTCAAACGGCACACGGCGAAGTACATACCAGGTCTCGGGAATCGGTGTCCGGACCGTATCCTGAAGGACCTCCCGCAAAACGGGCTCCAGGGCCTGCCAGGCATCATCGTCGGCAAATACCAATATTTCTTCGTCGTCCCCTAACGCCTTGAGCTTTACCTCCCCGCAAGACTGCAGGAGGAGTGAAAAGGCCGCCAGAACAAAAACGAGGTGTTTCATCGCTCACTCCAACGATCACGTGAGGGAATAAAGATCGAGCCCGGGGAGGATCACCCAATACAGGCCCCAGAGAACGAGTCCGATGGTCAGCGGCACGGAGATATTGTCATCGACTTGCTGGACCGAAGCTTCGACCACCGCCCCGGCGGCCGCTCCGATGATCCACAGGGCGTACTCCGTCATTGATCCTTCAACTTTCGGGGCTATCAGCACCACGGGAATTGCCGAGATGAAGAACGCCAGCGTGCCTTCGAGACTCTTGCTCAGAAAACGGCTCTTGCCGAATCTCCTTCCGACCAACGCAGATGTCGTGTCCGAAATAATGAGAATCGCAAACGCATTGATCGTGATGATCTTCGGGAAAAGGGCTACGCAAACGACAGCGGAAAGCAGAATATTGGTCGCTCCGGTGAGTCGGCGGGCGGTGAAGTCCTGCTCGTGCCGGCGAAGGAGCCAGCCGAATGTCCGGTAGTACCACGCGCCGAAGGAAGGACTGACCCAGCGGCCGACGTCAGCCAGGAAAAAAGCGGTGGTCATCGGTACAAGAAGATACAGCGCGAACTCGCGGGAGATGTAATAATAAATAACGGGGATCGCCAGGGAGGCGAGGTGAATGCCCTTGCGGATGACCTCGGAAGAATAATCGATCGTGGCTTTGTGGTGGAGGGCTTCCGGGGCCTGCACGTCCGACGAAGGGGGATCCTGGGCCTCCCGCGGCGGCCTTTGAGTCATGATCCCTTTTTCGGCTTCGAAGTTGCGGTATCAGGTGCCGCTGGTTTTGCCGCGACGACTGGATCGCCCTCGCCGTTCTTCCGGCGGTCAACAGGGGGAAGCGTTTCACCGCGGATCACCTTGTCGATCTCTTCCGCATCCAGGATCTCCCGCTCCAGGAGGGCTGCGGAGAGACGATGGAGGGATTTCAGGTTTTCCTTGAGGACCTTTTCAGCCCGCTTCATGGCAATGGAAACAATACTCTTGACCTCGGCGTCGATCTTGATGGCGGTGTTCTCGCTGAAGTTGCGCGACCGCGTGATCTCACGTCCCAGGAACAACTCTTCTTCCTTGGCTCCATACGCGAGGGGGCCGAGTTTGTCGCTCATACCCCATTCGCAAACCATTTTCCGTGCGATCTCCGTCGCGCGCTCAATGTCGTTGCCGGCTCCGGTCGTGATCTGGTCGAAAACGAGTTTCTCAGCCGCCCGGCCGCCCAGCGCATAACAGATCATCGATTCGAGGTAATCACGGGAATACGTGTGCTTTTCGTCGATGGGAAGATACGTCGTTACCCCAAGCGCTCGTCCGCGCGGGATAATGGTGACCTTGTGCACCGGATCCGCCTCGGGAAGGAACCGCGCCACGAGCACATGACCCGATTCGTGGTATGCGGTGACTTTCTTTTCGCGGTCGGAAATAATGAGCGACTTGCGCTCCATGCCCATCATCACCTTGTCCTTTGCATCCTCAAAATGCTTCATCGTCACGACTTTGTGGTTCTGTCGCGCGGCGAGAAGCGCAGCTTCATTCACAAGGTTGGCGATGTCGGCTCCTGAGAGGCCCGGCGTGCCCTTGGCAAGCACATCGAGGCGCACGTCCTCTGAGAGCGGAATATTCTTTGTGTGCACGCGGAAGATTCCCTCGCGTCCTTTCACGTCGGGGCGGTCAACCACCACTTGGCGGTCAAAGCGCCCGGGCCGCAGCAACGCGGGATCCAGCACGTCTGGCCTGTTGGTCGCCGCTATGATGATGACGCCGCTGTTCTGCTCGAATCCGTCCATTTCCACAAGAAGCTGATTCAACGTCTGCTCCCGTTCGTCATGCCCGCCGCCGAGTCCGGCCCCGCGCTGACGGCCCACGGCATCGATCTCGTCGATGAAAATGATGCACGGAGCGCTTTTCTTTCCCTGCTCAAAGAGATCGCGGACGCGGCTTGCTCCCACACCGACGAACATCTCAACGAAATCTGCACCGCTGATCGTAAAGAACGGCACACCCGCTTCGCCTGCCACCGCGCGCGCAAGGAGGGTCTTGCCGGTGCCCGGAGGGCCGAGCAGAAGAACACCGCGCGGAATCTTTCCGCCGAGCCGCTGGAACTTCGCCGGATCTTTGAGAAAGTCAATGACTTCCTGAAGTTCGATCTTCGCCTCATCGGCACCCGCGACGTCCTGGAACGTGATGCGGTTTCCCCCTTCCGTGAGGAGTTTCGCTCTGCTCTTGCCGAACGAAAATAAACCCTTGGTACCGCCTCCTCCCATTTGCATCCGCCGAAGGATCAACAGCCATATGCCGATGAGCAGGATCCAGGGCAGGAAGCTCACCAGAGCGTTGACCCACGTGTTGTCTTCTTTGACAATGTTGAACTTGATGCCTCGCTCGTTCCAGCTCTTGATGGTCTGTTCATCGATAAAGGGAAGCGTCAGCACGACGCGGGTTGCACCCCGCGCGGTCTTGCCGCTTGCCGTCACGATGTCCATCGGGCCCTTCAGCTTTCCGTGAAAGTCGTAATCATTCAGATTTGCTTTCTTTACGGTCGCTTCCGCAACCTTCTCGTCAACGAGAAGTTGCTGGTACGTTGTATAGTTGATCTCATATTCGGTTTCCTCATTACTGCGGAATGCGTACATAATGAGAAACACGGCCAAGAGGATTCCCAGCCAGCTCGCAATCACGCGGCCGACTTTGTTCCAGTTGAATTCGTCTTCCTTGTATTGCTTCGGGCCCTTCTTCTGGGGCGGCCGCGGGGAAGGATTCGGTTTGTTTTTGGGACCCCCGTTATTGCGGTCGTCCTGTGAGTCTTCGTTTTGCCACAGTTGTTGCATATTCATCTCCTGGCTCAACTTCCGGGCTTCTCCTGGGTCTTCACTCCGGAATGGCGGTAAATCGAACGTAAATTACGAACTTTTTGGGCGTAGTCCAAACCGTAGCCGATGACGAACTCGGGAGGGATTTCGAAACCGACATAATCTAAAGGGAAATCTATCTTCGAAACGCTCTTTTTGAACAATAATGTAACAACGCGGAATGAACGCGGGTTCTCCCGTGCGATGAGTTTCTTGATGAAATCGATGGACAATCCTGAATCAACGATGTCTTCGACAACCACGATGTCCTGACCTTCCACCTGGCAGTTCAGGTCTTTCAAAAGCGTTACCTGTCCGGACGAGATCTTGGCGTCTCCGTAGCTGGAGAGTTTCAGAAAATCGACCTCGCAATTGACCGTGATCTCTCTGATCAGATCGGCGAAGAAAATGAACGATCCGTTCAAAATGCCGATGAAGATCGGAGTCTTGTCTTTGTAATCTTGATTGAGCTGCCGGGCAAGCTCACGAATCCGCTTCTGAATCTGTTCTTCGGAGAGATAAAGGTCGAATCTCTCATTGTTGACGATAACGTGATCGGCCATAGAGTTATAATGTTGGATGACGTTCAAAACGGAGCTCCATCGCCCGATGAGTAGAGTCGGAAATGGAGAATCGCTGATCAAGCCGGTGTCCGCACACCCAAACGATCGCACCATCTGATTCAAGGATCGGTGTGGCGTGTTTTTCGATCTTTGGGACCTTGGAATTGACAAAATAATCGCTGAGTTTCTTCCGGCCCTTCATGCCCAGGGGCATGAACCAGTCACCCTCTTTCCACGTTCGCAGAACCAAGTGGCCCAGTTTGTCGGCATCAACCACCTCGGCTCCATCCCGGTAGTGAACCCGGTTGGGAATCCGGTCCAGAAGCCGGGAAGCAAAACGGAATGTGCCGAAATCATACTCCTGCCCGACGAGGACCTCACGTTCAAACGGTGCGCGTTCAACTCGATGATGAAGGAGAAGCTCGCCGCGGTTGTGCAGAATGCACCAGTCTGCCGACAGGTCGAGGGATCGGCCAGTGGGCTGCGAGCAGAGCTCAAGGCAGGCCTGGACTTTTTGCGTTGTAGGTTCGATACCGTGGTCGCGTAACACTCCCAGCAGGATCTCTTCCTGGAGGACCAGAGCTTGGCCCAGCAACTTCGGAATGGAAACAGCCGTCATGCCATCGCGGACGCTGAGAATCTCAACGGAGACCTTTGCGGTTTCCGAGCTGAGTTTCTCTCCGAGCGAACGCATCAAGGCCGAAACACGGTTCAGCGACCGGGCAGCGTCGGTCTGCAACTCATCATTGAGAAACGGCAGCAAAGAATGACGCAGGAGGTTTCGCTTATATTGGAGGGAAGAATTCGATGAATCCTCCCGATACCTGATGCCGAGCGTAACCGCGTAGTTCTCGATGTCTTTCCTATAGGCAAACAGCAAAGGCCTGATAACAGAGCCGGGGTCTCTTCGAATCGGAATGCCGGAAAGGCCGCGCACACCAGCTCCCCGAAGGGCATTCATCAGGACGGTTTCGGCATTGTCGTCCGCGTGATGCCCTGTTGTAACGCTCTTCGATTTCGTTTCGATGCGGGCTCGTTCAAGGGCCTCGTAACGCAGGGTCCGTGCCGCTTCCTGCTTTGAGAGGTGGTGCTTCGACTGAAAGTCCTTCACGTTCACGCGTTCGGTAAGAAACGGCAATCCCAGTTTTCGTACTGCTTCCCGCAGAAATTCTTCGTCGTCCTGGGATTCCTCACCGCGAAGTTGGTGATTAACGTGTACGACGGAAAGCGAAAGACCCCAGGCAGACTGGATCCGGGAAAAAGCGTCAAGCATGACCATTGAATCAATTCCGCCGCTCACGGCCAAGAGGACCCTGTCCCCCGGCTTTACCAGTGCGTGGTCCGTGATGAACCGCTCGAACGTATCAAGGAATGTGTGTTGGAAGGAGTTCATAAAAAAAATGAAAGTTGGAAAATGGCTCAAACACTTTCCAACTTCGATCCTCACGATGCAATTTACTTAACTTAAAAATCATCCATTTACGCAATTACCAATTTTCCTTGTTGTAGCGGGGGAGTCCGCCTTCGGCGGAGAACCCACGACCACCACAGGAGAATCAACTGCCAATGACCAATTTTTGTAGCGGGGGAGTCCGCCTTCGGCGGAGAACCCACGACCACCACAGGAGAATC
>JBBEEC010000029.1:109601-127425 GCA_040880975.1 Bacteroidota bacterium
AACTGCCAATGACCAATTTTTGTAGCGGGGGAGGGATTCGAACCCACGACCTACGGATTATGATTCCGACGCTCTAACCGACTGAGCTACCCCGCCGAAACATCTAAAAATGAAAAATTGCAGAGTTAAAATGGAAGCGTGTTTCAAGTTAAGATTACAAATATAGCCAGATTTCAGCGATTTTGCAACGAAGATTTCTTGGAATACATATCAGTCACACATGTTAGGCAAAGGATCAACGGAGATCATTCGTTTTCTGCTCTGCGATTCTCCGCCCGACCGAACTCAGTGAAATCTTGATTGGTCGCCTGCCCCCGCCCGACCGAACAATGCGATAGCTCAAACGGTCGTTCGGGAGGGCGCCGCTCTCTGGCGGGTTCGGGCGGGTGCGTTCTCTGCGACTCCGCGTTTTTCTTTCCAGACAAAGACACTTCCCTTCCGGAAGGAGAGAAAACAACAAGGCTGTCGCCTTCCAGCCGGTACGCAGGAAGAGAAGGGTAATGTTGAAGCAATCGAGTATTCGCTTTGCCAAGGTCGCGTGCGAAGATCAGTTCCTTCTGCATGAACGGATCATTCTCGGGAAATACGCTTCCGAACTTTGACTGCGCTACAAACACGATCCCGCGATCGATCCCCTGGCGGCGGACGAGGGCCAGCGGTTCGCCGTCCACCCCCCAATACGAGATGCCATAATTCCTGATGTGTGCAGGAAAGTTCGAAGCGAATCCCATGATAACAAGAAGCAGGACAAAGGCACTCAACCCGTGTCGCATGCGCTCATCGGTTGCCCGGGTGCCGAGCATTTCGCGGGACCAATCCGGAAATTTCAGTATTCCGCGGGCGGTCAGAATGATCAGCGGCCCCGAAGTCTCGTACAAAAACCGGGGTCCGAAACACCAATCGTGAAACCAATAGAAGAAATACGCCGCGAGAACCGAGAAGAAGGAGGCTAAGAGCAGAAAGTCCCACAGCCCCTTACCGCGCGCTGCAAAAAAAACGGCCACAAAGATCAGCGAGGGCAAAGGCCACTCAAAGAGATGCTTGTTCATGCCGTTCAACGAACTGATCGCTTGAGCGATTCCCTTGACCGGTGTGTGTGCCTCGCCGGCATTGGAACCGCCGAACCCTGGGGAAACCTGCACGCCCCAGAGCGTCTGGAACCCGAATACCAGCGGATCACCGTTCGTGACAAAATTGAACCCCAGGAGAAGGCTCAGGAACAGGATGAGGGAAACTGTGAATCCGATCCCGGCACGCCAAACATCTGGTCCGCGCTTGAGAAGGACCGCGAGTCCGTAAAGCAAGAACGGAAGGGCAAGGGCGGCCGCGCTGTATGGGCGCGTGAGAATGACCCACCCCAGGGCACTTCCTGAAATGAGCCCGTCAATTCCACGGCCCGACCGTATCGCTTTCACGAAGAAGAGGAGAAACAAGAGGAAGAAAAACAGCGCGGTCGTGTGGTTCATGAATTCCGAAGACATGAAAAGCAGGAAGGGCGATGCCAAAGCAAGCAGGGCGGCAATCCTTCCCGTCTTCTCGCCATGCAATTCCCTCCCGAGAAAATAGAGCAGGAGGATGGAGAGGGAGCCAAAAAGCGGATTAACAACCCAGGGGATGCCGGCCAGGGTCGCCGGTGTGAGAAGGAGTATGTGGCCCGGCGGGTACTGGGAGTACCACCGGTCCCGCAGGATCATTTGAAGGAACTGAAAAAACTCCGGGAGCACAGGAGGCGGTGCGGTGAAATGGCCCTGAGCGAAGATCTTTGCGTGAAAGACCTGAGCGATGCTGTCTTGAACGTGGGGAAGATGCTCGAACACGAACAACGAAACGAGGTTCGTGGCCACAAGGAATATGAGGAAGCAGGCCGCAAGAAATGTGCGCTGCGAACTCTCGAATACCAATGCGCGCAACGTTCGGAATCCGCCGGAGAACCGCTTGCGGAAGGATTCAGAATTCGTCAATGCTGGCAGCAGCGCGGCAAGTCCTGTTCCCGCAAGGGAAAAGGCAAGTACATTCAAGCCAAGAATAAGGGCGGCGGAGGACCCTGCCGCGACAAAATATGGTTCGGGGGGAAGCAGGCTGATAACCAGCAGTGAAAAACTTGCGATCGTCGGAATTGCGGAACGAGGGTGTGTGAGCACTGTGCGGAGGAATCCTTTGAAGGATTCGCTCATGGCAAGGAGCAAGGCGGCCAGGATCCCCGCCGAAGCAAGAAAGATGTTGGTAGGGATCGGGATGGATGTCCCGCCCGGTAGGTTCAGGACAAAAGCGAGTTTCCCGTTGTGTACTGATCGGGTAAGGGAAGTAAGGTCTGTGGGGGAATCATGGGGCATCAGCAGGAGGATCATGCCGATGCCCGCGGCGGAAAGAAAAATACGCGTGAGTGGCAGTGACGTTCGGTTCAAACCGGTTCGAAGATTGAGTGTCTCCGAAAAAGGTAGCAAAATTAAAACTGTTTTACATCATCATTCTGCCCTGCCGTCTTTTCTTGCTGTCTGCGTTTTTCCTCCCTCCTCAATTTCCATCGTTTTGCGGATTGAACGTGCCAAAATCCTTGTATGCCTTGTGCCTTCGCAATTCCTCGATGGGGGTCTTTCCCCCGATCGTAGGAAGGGATCGATGGTGATTATGGAAGAAGAGGAATTTTTCGAGTTCGGCGGGGAGAGTCTTCTCATCGGCGGAGGTCCCTGACAACTCGTTCCGGCCATCATGGAAGAAATACCAACGGAGGAGCGACTCGACGCTGGTGTCGTGGACGTCTCGGATGGAATGCTTGATTCCCACCTGATGTGCCGCAAGCGTGAACCGATGCTCCAGTTGACGATTGCTCTCCGAAGCGAACAAAGGATGGTCGTCGGTTCGGATCTCTTCAATCGGGAAGGGAAACACTTTTGCCAGAAAGTGGAGAAAATCGATCGTCGCCGCAAGCGAAGAAACAAAATACATGCGGCCAAGCTGCAGATGGGTATTGACATCCATTGCTGAGAGGACGACGGAATTGAAAGTGGATGCAGGGCGGGAAATCTCCAGGGCATGAATCAATACGAGCTTCCCCGGTTCAGGGGCCCGGCTCACGATATCGTGTTTAATCTCTTTCAAGTGCTTCGTCCCTGCGTGTCGTAGGATTTTCCAGCGTTCTCCATGGGATGTCGGGAGAACATGTGTTGAGTGTGGAATGGTAAGTTCCATGGTGGCGATCCGTCATAGATGATGTATTCGCTGCCATCTCCATGCCATGGTTCTTAGCGAAAACCGCCTCCCGCATTCCCATGATTTGATGCAATTTCCAAGTTTTGTGATGAAAAAATAATCAGCGGGAAAAATGCTGTGTGTAGATTCTACAGAACTCCAAAGGTTGCTTTTCGGCGCCGTGTCGGCTATATTTCGCACTTCTTGAAGAGAGAAAAGATGATTCGAGCGGATGAAGGGCGGAGGATTATTACCGGGTCGATCACCCCGGTTGCCGCGGAAACGTGCGTGATCGGTGATTGCCTCGGAAGGGTTCTCGCAGCAGACATTCCGGCCCCGCGGGACCTGCCGCCGTTTGACAACTCAAGCATGGATGGCTTTGCGGTACGTGCTGAGGATATCACGAAAGCAACGCGCGAATCCCCCGTGCATCTGAAGCTCGCCGGAGAACTTCCGGCCGGCAAGTGGACAGCGGAAACACTTCGCCCGGGTTTTGCCATGCACGTTATGACCGGCGCTCCGATACCGCCGGGTGCCGATGCCGTGGCGGAACAGGAACTGACGGAATCGGAGAACGGGAACGTCAGGATCTTTTCACCCGTCGCGCGCGGAAGGAACGTTCGCAGAAAGGGCGAGTCACTCAACGCCGGCGCCCTGGCCCTTCGAAAAGGCGTGAGGCTCTCACCGGCCTCCGTCGGGTCCCTTGCTGCAATGGGGATCAAGCAGGTGTCCGTGTATCGCCGGCCCGTCGCCGCGCTGTTGTGCACAGGGAATGAGGTCGTTGACCTTGACCGCGCACCGGGCCCCGGGCAGATCTGGAACAGTAACGCGTTCACCCTCCGCGGTGTGCTTCAGAATTGCGGCATCCGCGTGGTGGATCTGGGAATTGTCGCCGATGAGAAGGAGCAACTGGCGGCCCGCCTCCGGGAAGCCCTCACCCATGATGCCGTTATTACCTCCGGCGGAGTTTCTGTCGGAAAGTACGATCTTGTCCCTGATGTCCTGAAATCTCTGGGCGTCGAAATAAAATTCTGGAAACTCAATATCAAACCCGGAATGCCCATGGCGTTCGGCATCGGAACCCCCGACAGCCGGCCGGTGCCGGTGTTTGCCCTTCCGGGCAATCCTGTGTCTACGCTGGTCACCTTTGACCAGTTTGTCAGGCCCGGGCTGGAAAAACTATCAGGCGTCGAGTCTCCTGAACCCCGTTTGCGGATCAAAGCGGCACTGGAAGAGCCGATTCAAAAGAAGGATGGGAAGAGGCATTTTATCAGGGGCATCGCAAGGAATGCGGGAGACGGAATTGTTGTTACAACGACAGGCACACAAAGCTCCGGCGTTCTCATGTCCCTCGTAAAGGCGAATTGCCTGATCATTCTCCCCGAGGAATCCGGTTCCTTGAACAAAGGCGATGTTGTGGAGATCGAAATGCTATGAACGTGCAACTGAGGCTTTTTTCGGTGGCAAGAGACCTGGCAGGATTCAGCGAGCGGATGGTCGACCTGGGCCGCAATCCCCGGGCCGGTGAAGTACTCGAGTATCTTGCGGAGCACAATCCCGAATTTGCCGGTTGGCGCTCGTCGATCAGGATCGCCGTCAATGAGGAATATGTCTCCCAGGACCATGCGCTCAACGAAGGCGATGAAGTTGCTGTGATTCCACCGGTGAGTGGAGGATAGAGTGGTCTTACTCACGTCGAATCCGATCGATGTTCAGACTGTTCTCAAAAGCGTCGCGACGCCGGGTTCCGGCGGAATCGACATCTTCATCGGAACGACCCGTGATCATTCCGGAGGCAGGGCGGTGACGTCTCTGGAGTACGAAGCGTATGAGCCCATGGCCCTCCGGGAGATGGAGCGGATCGAACGACAGGCACGCAAGAAATGGCCGTTGGAAAAGGTCGCGATCGTGCATCGGCTGGGGAGTGTTCCGATCGGCGAAGCGAGTGTTGTGATCGCTGTATCGAGCGCTCATCGCAAGCAAGCATTCGAGGCCTGTCGGTTCGTGATCGACGCCCTGAAGAAAGAAGTGCCCATCTGGAAACGTGAACACTTCGCCGACGGAACTGAAGAATGGTCGGGTCAAAGAAATCTGACATTGAACGACAAATCAATAATCGGCAATTGAGAATCGGAAATCGAAAATTGGCAATTGACAATTCCATGTCACCTCTTCTGGACAGCTTCGGCCGGGTCGTGAATAACCTTCGCATCTCGGTAACCGATCGCTGTAACTTCCGATGCCGCTATTGCATGCCCGAAGAGGGAATGCAGTGGCTTCAGAAGGACGAGCTTCTGAGCTACGAGGAACTCGCCCGTGTGACAAAGATTTTCTCCGAGCTTGGAGTCACCAAAGTACGGCTTACCGGCGGCGAGCCGCTCATGCGCAAGGATCTCCATCTTCTTGTTGGGTACATTGCAGGACTGAAGGGCTTGAAGGACATAGCACTCACCACGAATGGATTTTTTTTGGCCGAACAGGCCGCGGCGCTGGCGAAAGCAGGACTCCAAAGGATCAATGTGAGCCTGGATTCCATGGATCCCGTGAAGTTCGGAGTCATGACCCGCAGGGATTATTTTCATAAAGTGTGGGAGGGATTGGAGGAGGTTCAACGGCTCGGACTCGGCCCCATCAAGGTGAATGCAGTCCTGATCCGCGGGATCAACGATGGCGAAATTCCGGCGTTCGCCGACCTGGCACGTTCAAAGCCTTTCATCGTTCGTTTTATCGAATTCATGCCCATCGGAGCCGATGACGGGTGGACTCCGGAGAGGGTTGTTTCAACAAGAGAGATCATCGAACGCGTCGAGCACCATACCGGTGTTCGGTTGATGCCTGTCGAGTCGCCCGGATCCCAACCGGCTGATCGCTTCAGGTTCGAAGATGGCAGGGGGGAGATCGGATTCATCAGCTCGGTTAGCGAACCGTTTTGCGGCAATTGCAACCGCGTCCGGATCACATCCGATGGCAAGCTGCGCACGTGTTTGTTCTCATTGGGTGAAACTGACCTGAGGGAGCTGTTGCGCGGGGGAGCGTCCGACGATGAAATCAAAGCATCGATCCATGATGCTGTACTCAAGAAGGAGGCAGGGCATCTGATCAATCAGCCCGGCTTCGTGCGGCCGGAACGAACCATGTCTCAAATCGGAGGTTAACAGGATGAAGCACGCTCTGATCCTTGCCATTCTCGTTTTGGTTTCGTGCCAGGAAGACCGGTCGCTGGACGAACGTAATGTTGAAACGATCATCCGAAATCTTCACATCTCCCTCAAGCAGGCATATGCGGCGGGGGCGGCAGACACGGACCGGTTGATTGACGATTACTACGATTCGTCGGCCTATTACGTTACTCCCTGGGGGACGAGTGAGATAATCGATTCGACCAAAAGCAGGCTCCGAATGGCCCTCCCGAGAGTGCAGGACTACGATTTTTCCATCGAGAGTATGCAGGTGAAATCCTACGGTGACGGCGCCACGGCATTTTTCATCCTCCGGCAGGATTACAAAGTCGACGGCATCGAACGAAATGAATATCTCCCCACGACCATGGTGTTGGAGCGGAAAGGGGATGCATGGAAGATCGTGCACATCCATCGCTCCGCCGACCGCGAATCCTGGCAACAGTGGTTCGGCGGAAATTAAGTGAAAATAATGTCGAACGTCGAATGTCGAAGTGAGAGAACGGACTGCAGTATATCAGTCAGTCAACCGGCCTACTGCTGTTCTTAGCGTCCTTTGCGCCTTCTTTGCGTTTATCTTTTGAAAAAGAGTAACCGCAAAGGGTGCTAAGGAGACGCAAAGTTCGCAAAGAAGAGATGATTTGTTGAAACTGGTAAACTACCATGAACTTGGACGTTCATCATTCGGCGTTCGATATTGGACATTTCTTCTAATCTTCTAAGCAGGGATATGGGACTCTTATCCACCAAGCAAGATGTCAAGGGGCTCAACTCTTACGGTAAGCCTAAGCTTCCCCCGGGTCAGTCGAAAACGGAAAAATTCCCCGTGCTGACCTATGGCCCGACGCCGAGGATCACCAAAGAAGAATGGCGGTTTCGTGTTTGGGGATTGGTCGAGAAGGAAATGGATTGGAATTGGGCAGAATTCATGAAACTTCCCCAATCGAAATTGCAGGCCGATTTTCATTGTGTTACTCATTGGAGCAGATTCGACGACGTGTGGGAAGGGGTGACGTTCAGGGATTTCATGAAAGAAGTGAAAGTGAAGCCCGAGGCCAAATACGTCCTTCAGCATGCGTACGGCGGATACACCACGAACCTTCCGTTGGAATGGATGGTTGCAGAAGACGTGATGTTTGTACATTCTGTGAATGGTCAGCCGCTGGAGGCCGAGCATGGTGGACCGATGCGGGTGTTCACTCCCAAGCGCTATGCATGGAAGGGCGCAAAGTGGATCAAGGGCCTCGAATTCATGGCAAAAGATAAACCGGGGTTCTGGGAAGTCAACGGATATTCAAACACGGCCGACCCGTGGAAGGAAGAACGGTTTTGGTAGCTCTCTCCCACTCACTCATCCCAAAAGGATTCATCATGAATCGAATACTGCTGGCGCTATTGGGGGCTTTGGCGATTGCCACCCTTGGATGCAAATCTTCGCAGGAAAAAAAATCCGAAGACAATGCTGAAATGCAAAAGCCCGCAGAGCCTGGCCCCGGTGTCCCGCCCGGGCATTGCCGAATTATTGGAACCGTGGTTTCCATCGATCCGTCTCTCTCCACAATGACGGACGATCCCTGTGCAAAGGCCCCCTGTGTTGCCACAGTGAAGGTTGATGAGATTGTCGGATATGGAAGCGGTTTTGTGGGCAACCTCGGCAAGGGAAGCGAAGTCAAGGTTCGGTTTCAATACACACTTACTCCCACTTCTGAAATGTTCCCCGCAATGTCTCCTCCCCTCCCGGGTCTCGATACAGGTTCGAAGTTTCAAGCAGACGTGAGAATGAACAACGCGCTCATGGGGAGCGATCAGGTGACATATGTGGTTGACCGTTATCAGGTTCTCGAATAGCAGATTATCAACTTATAACAAGGTGAGGCCGGTATGAAAATCCGAGTAGCTCTTGCGTCACTCATTCTTCTGAGCGGAATATCAATGGTTTGGTGGTACGGGCAATCAGAAAGTGAAGAGGAATTCGCAACAAAAGTGAAGCTCCTGCGGCGGTCTGCGCGCGGCACGGCAGATAACCCGATTGCGCGCGAACAATGGGAGATAGAGAGGCTCAAAGATCCCGGCACGGGACGAATTCCCAAAGGGATCAGAGCGAAGGAACTTGCATTCGCTGCTACTATTCCTACGCGCGAGTCTGTCATACTGCGCGATTTGCAGAAAGGCCGCTCCGTCCAGGCACTCACGTGGGCCAAACGCGGGCCGCACAATGTCGGCGGGCGAACGCGGGCATTGGCGATTGATATTACGAACGCAACCACGATTCTTGGTGGAGGAGTGTCCGGCGGTATGTGGCGGTCAACGGACGACGGCGTAAACTGGGTGAAAACCACCGGTACATCGGACATCCACAGCGTAACGGCGCTCGCCCAGGATAAACGTTCCGGAATGGAATCGATATGGTATTACGGAACCGGAGAGGGAGTTGGAAACTCCGCATCGAAGAGCGGCGCGTTCTTCAACGGGGCGGGTGTTTTCAAATCAACGAATGGTGGCGTGTCGTGGAGTGTCCTCCCTTCTACAGTCGGAACTTCTCCCGCTGGGCCGATCGACTCATATTTTGACATCGTCTATAATCTTGCTACCGACCAGTCAAACTCAACGGATGATGAAGTGTACGCCGCAACGATTCTCGGCGTGCACCGGTCAACCAATGGTGGTGCAACATGGGGCGCCGACCCTGTCTTGGGTATATTTGGAGCCACGGGATCTTACTTCACGGATGTTCAAGTGACACCTGGCGGAGTTGTCTACGCCGCTCTCAGTGCGCTGGCTCTGGATGGATCGACAAATGGAAACGACAAGGGTATCTGGCGTTCAATAGACGGGGTGACATGGACGCCTATTTCAAGCGGTGTGGCGGGGTTTCCCAGCATTTATAGCCGCATCGTAATCGGACTCGCCCCCTCTAATGCTAATGTCGCATACTTTCTCATTGAAGGCACAAACGGAACGAACGGTGCAGACCAGATTAACGATCATCAAGTGTGGAAGTATACGTATGTCTCCTCGGACGGTTCAGGAGCAGGAGGGACGTGGGTCAATAAGGGCGGATCGTTGCCCAATGCGGCGGGGGTTGCCGGAAATGCCATGTTCGACACGCAAGGTAGCTACGACATGCTCGTGCAGGTAAAACCCGACGATGAGAATTTTGTGCTGATTGGCGGAACGAATCTCTATAAAACTTCAAACTTCTCTGTAGCAACTCCGACATGGGTTCGCATGGGCGGATACGCCGGTCCATCAAATTACGCACAATACACCAACCATCATCCGGACCTTCATTCAGGGGTATTCAGCCCCGTAAACAATTCCATCTACTATTCGGGTCACGACGGCGGAATCAGCAAAACAACGGATGTAACTGCGGGCTCAGTCAGCTGGTCATTCTTAAACAATGGGTACGTGACTTCGCAGTTCTATACCATTGCCATTGATCATGCGACCAATGGGAACGATGTGGTGGTTGGAGGACTACAGGACAATGGAACGTGGTTCACTAATTCATCGACTGCCACCGCAGCATGGGTCGATCTCTTAAGCGGTGACGGCGCGTTTGCCGCCATCGCAGACGGCCGTACCTCGTACTATATTTCGTCTCAGAGCGGAAACATGTACAGAGTTCTCCTTGATGCCAATGGAACCTGGACCAACTACGCGAACATTCAGCCGACAGGTGGTTCCGGATATGCCTTTATTAACCCGTTTGTTCTTGACCCGAACAATACGAACATGATGTATCTCGCTGCGGGTGCCCGGGTGTGGCGCAACAGCGATCTCACGGCGATTCCAACGGGATCGGACGTGACCACAACCGTCAACTGGACGGAGTTCACGAATGCAGTGCTTCCCGGGAGCGGAGTCGGAGAACTGGTAAGATCTCTTGGAGTTTCAAAAAGCGGTACCGCGAATCGCCTATTCATTGGCTCAAACGCTACGAGCGTCTACCGGATCGATGACGCCCACACCGGAATCCCAACTCTGACGGATGTCTCGGGATTGAACTTCCCCACACTCGGGGGTTCGGTGGGATGCGTCGCGGTCAATCCCGGTGATGCGAACGAGGTCATGGCGGTGTTTACGAATTATGGGATTCCGAGTTTGTTCCATACCACGGATGGAGGAGCATCCTGGACCGATGTAAGTGCAAATCTTGAACAGAACCCTGACGGAACAGGCAACGGCCCATCATGTCGGTGGGCCGCCATCATCCCCGGTACAGGCGGAACCACGTACCTTGTTGCGACCAGCACCGGACTCTATTCGGCCCCCTCCATGAATAGCTCAAGCACAGCATGGGCTTTGGAGGGAAGCGGTGTTATCGGAAATGTTGTCGTCGACATGATCGATTATCGCGTCGGCGACGGTCTTGTAGTTGTCGCAACCCATGGCAATGGCGTGTTCAGTTCCAACATCGTCGTCTCAGCCTCCACGCCGGAGCCCACCATTCCTGTTGCCTATGGGATTTCGCAGAACTATCCAAATCCCTTTAACCCCAGCACCACGATTTCCTATACCCTCCCAAGACAATCCCGCGTGAACATCACGGTGTATGACGTTGCCGGAAGGGAAGTCTCGGTTCTTGTGGACAAGAATATGAACGCCGGGCCTCAATCCGTGGTTTGGAATGCCAGGGACCGTCGTGGAGCCGGCGTGTCGTCCGGAGTCTACTTCTATACGATCCGGGCTACCCCGTTTGACGGCGGAGAGCCCTTTGTGAGAACGGAAAAAATGACGTATGTGAAGTAACCTTGGTGAAGCGTTCCCGTGGAACAAAGGCAGTCCAATTGGGCTGCTTTTGTTTGTACGCTCAGTCGAAGGTATCTTCAACCATGGAATCAACGGCGGAATAAAATCCGAAATTTCAATATCTAAGCTCAAAACAAATCCAAGGCACTAAATCCCTAAACCATCGAAGAACCAAGGAAGATTCGTGCTTAGAATTTAGGATTTGTTTGAGATTTTGAGATTAGAATTTAGAGATTTGCGAGTTATGAGGCACATCATCCACTGACGTTTTCTTTGAAGAAGATAACCTTCAACATTGAACCTGAAACCTTCCGCCAGAGGCGGATCCGCCTTCGGCGGAGAAACCTGAAACCTGAAACCCGAAACCCGAAACCAACAACCATTAACTACCAACCACCTCCCCATGCGCCGAATCCTCATTCTCTTCTTCGTTCTCATCCCGTCTCTCTACGGACAGGATGTCAAATACGTCGAGTACGACACCGATCTCATCCCGGGTTCCGTTCATAAGGAGCGCCGCGCAAAGGTCATGGCCGAGATCGGCAATGACGCTGTGGCGTTCTTTTACGCTGCCTCAATGAGGACCCGCAATGCCGACGTGGAATATCAGTACCGACAGGACGATAACTTCCTCTATCTTACGGGATTTCCTGAGCCCAACGCGGTCCTTGCCCTGATTCCGAAGGGATTACAAGTGACCGACCCGGCCGATTCGACAAAAATGATCACGGTCCGCGAGATCCTCTTCGTTCATCCGAAGGATCCTTTGCGTGAACACTGGAATGGGAGGGTCTATGGCCCGGTGGGAGCCATGAAACTCCGGGGGCTGGAATACGCGCTGCCGGTGGACCAATTCGAGAGAATGTACTCGTCAATGGTTTTCCGAACAGGAGCGAGGACGGTCTATGTTCCCCCGTTCGCCAGTGACTTCACAGGCGATATCGCAGAGACGATGCAACCGCTGCAGAATACGATTGATCAGACCAGGATCCGCCACGTCGGGATTGAGTTCCGCGACCCAACCTCACTGGTGTACAACTTGAGGGCCATCAAAGGCCCGGAAGAAATTGCGCTCATCGCCAAGGCGAGCGAGATCACCGCGCTTGCCCACCGGCAGGCAATGATGTCCACGGAACCCGGAATGTTCGAATACCAGCTCGCCGGTGTGTACGAGTATGTCTATCGCGCCAAAGGGGCCGAGTACAATGCCTACCCGTGCATCGTGGGCGCTGCTGAAAATTCCGTGGTGCTGCATTACAACGGCGTCCGCCGGCGCATCAATGGAGGCGACCTCATCCTTGCGGATTGTGGGGCGGAATACCATGGCTACGCGACCGATGTGACGCGGACGTGGCCCGCCAACGGAAAATTTTCCGCGCCTCAGCGCGAGATCTACGAGATTGTTCTAAGAGCCCAGAAGGCTGCGATGGCTATGATGCGGCCCGGTGTCTCCTGGAGCGACATTTCGGCGAAGTCCGGCGAGATCCTCGAAGATGGATTGTTCCGGCTTGGATTAATCAAAGAGAAGAATCAGAGGGAGTATCGTCGCTTTGCGACCCATGGCCTGGGACATTCGGTAGGGTTGAACGTGCACGATATCTCACGCGCAGTCATGGAACCCGGTGTCATCTACACTGTGGAGCCGGGCATCTACATTCAGGAAGGTGCCGAAGGAGTGGATCCGAAGTATTTCAACATCGGGGTCAGAATTGAGGATACGGTTCTCGTGACAAAAGACGGCCCGCGGAATTTATCGGAATCCGCACCGCGGGAAATCGCAGACATCGAAGCGCTGATGAAGAAGAAGGGCGTGGGGAACTTCCATCTCGACTGACGCGGATTCGTAACCAATCATTCGGTACCAAAAGCAGAAGTCCGGCATTTCCACTTGTTCAAACGTGGGAATGCCGGACTTCTTTTGTTTTAATACAGGAGGTTAGGTCTCCTGACCTCCGCGTGGTCGAATCCAACCAACCCAAGCCGGTGTCACGCCTGTCCCGCCCCGCGGGAGCCCTACCGTGACACCTCATAGCCAAAACAAGGCCCCGCGGCCACCCGTCACGCCTTATCGCTGTCACGGAGTGGTCCGTGACAGCGGGCTAGTCTGGTGACGGTCTTCCCACCACGGCCGGTGTCATGATCCTACTTTCATGGTTGGTCACGGTCCATCAACCCAAGCCGGTGTCACGCCTGTCCCGCCCCGCGGGAGTCCTACCGTGACACTTCATAGCGAGATCTCACTTGAACTGCCATTCAGTAACCACGTCAAGGACAGAATGGTCTCCGAGAATATAGTTCCGCGCACTCGAGTAGATGTAGTTCTCGGGAAGATCCACCAACCCTGCTTTCACCGGATTGGAATGGATGTAATCAAGTCGGGACCCGAACATATCGTCATTCCGTATGTATGCGTCGTCAAACCTCTTCATCCAAAATTTTCTTTTCTGGCCCGCCGTCCGAGCAGCGGCTTTTGCAAACCTTTTCAGACAACCTCGATCACCAGCTTGTTGCAACTCATCCATAATGTCCCAAGCACTGTGCTTCTTAATGTCCCTCATGACATCAGAAAGCGTCCCATATGAAGGGTTAACTTCAAGAAGCCAATGGAAATGCGTTGGCATGATTACAAAGCCGAATATCAGGAAACGATAGCGATCTCGATAATACCGAATGTTTCGAATGAGGATGTCGCAGCACTTTTGGCTGTTGAACACAGGCAAGAAGTCGACGACCGTAGTCGTAACAAAAAAACGTGTGTAATGTACGAGAGAGAGTCTGCCTCGTCGTCCCATTTGTCATTCCCCAATGGTGATCCTGTAGTACAAACGGGAAAAGGTAACAGCAAGTTACCCCCCCGCTGTCACGGAATGGTCCGTGACAGTGGGCCTGAGAAAGATATGGTTCTCGTGACAAAAGACGGTCCGCGGAATTTATCGGAATCCGCACCGCGGGAAATCGCAGACATCGAAGCGCTGATGAAAAAGAAGGGTGTGGGGAATTTTCAGCTGGAGTAGATTCGGATCGGATCCGAGCGAAAAGCAGAAGTCCGACATCTCCAAGGTTTAGCGGAGGAGATGTCGGACTTCTTTGTTTTGAGAAAACAAGCGCTTAGGTTTCCTCGAGGAGAGCCCGCTGGTTTCGACGAATCGCCTTCATCTTCTTCATCCGCTTCTTGACGGACGGCTTCGTGAAGAACGTCCGCTTTTTGAATTCCTTCAAAACGCCGGACCGTTCGTACTTCTTCTTGAATCGCCGAATAGCTTTGTCGATCGGCTCGTTGTCACCGATGATAATACCGACCAAAAGATTCACCTCCTCAAAGGATTGGTCTGATGTTAGAGAGCGTTATCGCGAAGAGCTTCTTTGGCGAGATTCTCGACCAATTTTCGCTCTCCAAGTTTTTGAAACGAAACCGTCATGGCGTGAACGCCGCTTGATGTCTTGTTCTTTGAGATCACACGGCCGAGGTCGTCCCACGTCGAATGGTAGATCGTCTGGCCGATCGTGTAACTTTTCGTGGCAGCATACTCCGTGGCTGTCTCACGGTCCATCTTCTCTGATGCCCCTTTTTGGTCCGGATTCACCCGATCGATCATCGAGCTGTGCTTGCAGCGAAGGCACCGGAACCACATCTTCAAGGGGTCGGCGCCATTCCCTCCAGCTGTTTTTCCTCCGACAATCTCCATTTTGGTGTCTTTATGGCAATACGCACAAAAATGAGTGATATATTTTGATCGTGCCATAGTTTCTCCACTGGTCGTTGGCAATCCGGAGCAACAACAGGGCAAGAGCCGGAAGGAACTGGATAGAATAAGATACGGATAATACGCCTGTGAGTCAAGGTAAGGGTCGACGGAGATTTTCTGTATCATTTCGAGCCGGCAAGACCTCTCTCAGTCGTTCAGGCCCCTTTTTTCCGTCCGAAGGTCGTCCATCCCGCAAAAATTGATTGCATGAGTTATTTCTTCACGTTATTATTTCACGAATCAACGATCGGCTTTCTTTGAAACTTCGCGATAAAACTGCAGTCCAGATTCCTCCCCCGGTGTTGATGTTCAAAGATTGGAAATTCCTTGTGGTGGCAGGGCTTTTCCTCCTGATGGGAATCCTGTCTCTGAACGATGTTCTTATTTACACTCCCGACAGCGCCCGATATCTCGTTTGGGCCAAATCCCTCTCCCAATTCAAAGGATTTACAGATCTTTCGATACCGGAGCCGTTCCATTACGTTGTTCACGCTCCCTTGTACTCTTTCTATCTCATTCCGTCCGCAGTTCTTTCCCCGGACAACGTCGACCTTGCAAAGTTGTTCACCTTGTTTGCCGGTGTCCTGCTCCTGGCGCTCTTTTATCGGTGGCTTCACGGCCTAACGGGACCCGCCTTCGCTCTTGTGGGAGCGGCCGCTCTCGCCGTTCATCCCCTCATGGTCCTTTTCTCGAACCAGATCCTCTCCGATGTCCCGTTCGCGTGCGTTGCGGTTCTCGTTTTCATCATGGTCGGACGGGAACAGCGGCCTCCTCCGCAGGGTCTGCGTGATGACCTCCTCCTTGGACTCCTTCTGGCGATGGGAATCCTTCTCCGCGAAGTAGGAATCACTCTCTTTCTCGGAACGATGATCTTTTTGCTTTCCAGGGGTGACCTACGACGGATTCTCATGGTCGGAGCACTTCCGGTAATAGCGTATGGGTTATGGTTTCTTCGGAATGAGATCCTCGTGGCGGGGAGCGAATTTCCGCCCCTGCGCAATTCAGAGATCTTTACTTTGAGGTATTTTACGAACAGGGACGCCCCGTTTGTCGCGGAGCTTGTCGAACGGCTTCGGGTGAACTATCAGATCTACGGAGACTATGTCCTCCGGCTGGTGTTCCTTCCGCAATATGGGACGACACCTTACGGCGTGATGATATCGACGGCGGCACCGTATACCTGGGTTCAGCCCCTGGTTCCTTATGTCTCGATGCCCCTCGGTTTGTTGTCGCTTGGCCTCTCCTTCTACGGCGCCATCTCCTTGTTGAGGAAATCCATCGTACCGGCATTCATCACCGCGTTCATTCCTGTGTATCTTCTCCTGATTCTTTTATACCCGTTCAACGATGTTCGGTTTCTGTTTCCGTTGCTCGTGATCCTGATCGCTTTGGGCGCGGTTGGAGCGGGGCACCTGTTCAAGCTCCTGGGGGAGAGGTTTGGCATTTCCGGCCGGATACTCGTTTTCGCGGCTGCGATCATGGTCCTTCCAAATCTCCTGTGGTGCTATGCCTTTGTCCGCGACAACATGGATTACCGCCGTTCTCCCGAGCAGTTCTACGAACGCGTGGCGGATTTGAGTCCATTTCCAGATCTCCTGACAAAGCCCATGAGCAGGGTGGGGGATTGGATTTCCTCCAGGCACAAGGAACAGATCATTGTCCTCACTCAATGGAAAGAATTGACGTTTTGGCTTCCAAGGGGAAAACTTGTGGAATTGAATCCGCTTGTCCCGCTCGACGAATTCGACCGGTTCATTCGGGACTATCAGGTGCAGTACGTCGTATCGGCGGTGGGGCTGGCGGGGGTTCCGGAGTTCTTCTTCCAAATGCACATGTCCCTCCGTTACGAATTTCGGTCCGAATACCGAATCGCAAATCTTGAGGTGTTCAGCGTCCATCCGTTCGATGCTCGTCGCCCAAGAGGGATCAAGCGAATCCCGGAACAGACCAACGTTCGATGGATTCGCGAAAATGCGGCGCGGGAGCGCTTCGGCCGCGGTGTTTCACAGCTTGATGCGGGAAGGCCTGATTCTGCGGTCGCTGTTCTCAGGGGCCTGGCGGATTCCACGCGGGGCGGATCGATGATCCTGCTTTCGTTGGCGATCGCTCATGAGTTTTCCGGTGATTTTGAACGGGCGAAATCGCTGCTTTCTCAACTGCAGGTGATGAAGCAATCCGGAGCGTTCCTGGGCCACGCAACGTATCACCGGGACATCATCAGGACTCTTGAACAGGCGGCGGGGGAGAAACGGGCCGGGGTGAAATCCGAGTTGCTGTATGTTGCCTCTGCAAAATACTGGAACCTAGGATTCCATCGCCAAAGCCTTCTTCTGCTGGATCAGGCGCTGAGTGTTTCCCCGAACTTTGTCCCTTCGCTGGTGTTCGGAACGTACTATAGCATGGAACTGGAACGCTGGAGCGAAGCGCGGAAGTACCATCGCCGTCTTGTGCAATCTGCTCCTGGCCACCCCCTCATTGATCCGTTAGGAAGAGCGCTGGCGTACGAGGATTCGATTCTGAAGTCGAAGCAAACACGTATCGGACAGGTGGTGGGGTTGGCAAAGGCCTATCAGGATGCGGGGCTTGGAGACAGCGCGATTCGGACTTTATTGATGGGAGTTCCTTCCGATTCGGCTCACCTGGATGCATTGAGAATGCTGGCGGAGTTGTATGTGTCGAAGCGCCGTTATTATCCTGCACTTATCGCCGTGAACAGGTTGCTTACCGTTTCTCCCGACCCCGCCGCCGTCAAATTGCATCGGGAAATATCGGATCGTTGGTAGGCCGTCACACTGACTTCTGATATCTGACACCTGACGTCCGATCCCTGACCTCCGATCTCCGACTTCCGACCTCCGACCTTCCGCCTGCGCCCTACGGGCTTCGGCGGACAGGCCGACCTCCGACCTTCCGCCTGCGCCCTACGGGCTTCGGCGGACAGGCCGACCTCCGACC
>JBBEEC010000030.1:0-4543 GCA_040880975.1 Bacteroidota bacterium
CAACGGAACTCCGGTCGGAATATTCAGCTCGATCACCTGTTCCTTCGAGAGGTTGTCCAGTCTCATCACGATCGACCGAAGGCTATTGCCGTGGGCCGTGACCAGGATATTCTTGCCGGCGCGGATATCCGGAAGGATCTTCGATTCGAAATGCGGAAGTGTGCGGGCGGCCGTGTCTTTCAGGCTTTCGCTGATGCCTTCGGGATTCAGCTCGGTCTTCTCCTTTGGCGGCGGAACATCATAACTTCGCCTCCACAACTTAAGTTGATCTTCTCCGTATTGCTTCCCGGTTTCAGCCTTGTTTTTCCCCTGCAAAGCGCCGTAGTGACGTTCATTCAGGGCCTGATCGTACTCAATCGGGAGCTGCTCCTGTCCCGTAATTTTCAGAACGATCTTCAATGTATCGATCGCACGCTTGAGAACGGAGGTGTAGGCTTTGTCAAATTTATAGGATTTCAGTTTTTCACCGGCGGTACGAGCTTCTTCTTCTCCCTTGGGCGAAAGAGGCACATCCACCCAACCGGTAAAGCGATTTTCCAGGTTCCATTGGGATTCACCGTGACGAAGCAGGACGAGATTGGGCATGATTGGTTTCGGGTTTAAGGTTTCAGGTTTCCCGCCCGAACGACCGCAGGAGATTCAATCTCGTTCGGTCGGGCGGGCAGGTTTCGGGTTTCGGGTTGAGGACTGGTTGCACTTCGCTATTTTACAAAGAAATACCTGGCTTCCGGATTATGAACAATGATCGCAGATGTTGATTGCTCGGGTTCGAGCTGGAACTCTTCCGTCAACGTCACGCCAATGCGCTCGGGATGCAGAAGCTGAAACAACTTCGTTTGATCCTCCAGATTTGGGCAAGCGGGATACCCGAAGCTGTAACGAGAGCCCTGGTAGTGCTGACTGAACAGTTTGCGAATCTCAGAAGCATCCTTGTCCGCGATCCCCAGTTCTTCCCGGATCTTCTTGTGCCACAGTTCCGCCAGAGCCTCGGCGGTTTCCACACTCAAACCGTGGAAGTACAGATAGTCCTTGTACTTGTGTGCCTCAAAAAGCGACTTAGAGTATTCCGAAGCCCTGCGGCCTACGGTGACCAGATGGAACGCGACGACGTCCATTCTGCCGGCTGAAACGGGTGCGAAGAGATCCGAGATACAAAGCCACTTCCCATCCTTCTGGCGCGGAAAGGAGAATCGAACTGCCTCGACAGGTTTCCCCGGGTTTCCGGGGGGCTGATAGATGATCAGATCGTTGCCGTCCGATTGGCAGGGAAAATATCCATAGACAACCTTCGGGCTGAGCAGCCGTTCTTCTTTCACGAATTGTTTCAGTTTCTCCAGATCCGGATGGATCTGCTCCTTGAGGATCTTCTGATACTCTGCTTCGCTGAGATTTCCGCGAACAACCCTCCATTGTCCCCGGATCAAGGCGATTTCGTTGATGTAAGGGAATACTTCATCGACCGCAATGGATTCCACGATCTTCGATCCCCAGAACGGAGGTTTCGGGATGTGTGAATCAGGAGCGATCAATGGAGGCCGCTCTTGCGGGCCGGGCACAGGCTTGGCGTTTTTTGACGCTGTACGCTCTTCCTGTTCGATCAAAGCGATCTTTGCTTCGGCGCCGGTCAACACTTCCTCGCCATTCCCGTCCACACGGTCGGCGAGAACACCTGCGGCCTTTCCGCCCTCCTGCAGAGATTGCATGAAGTGCAGTCCATCGAAGGCATCGTTGGCATACGCGAGAACGCCCGCATAGATCGAACTCAGATCCTGTTCAACGTAACGCCGCGTCAGCGCAGCGCCGCCAAGGATCACCGGGATCTTGATGTTCCTCTCGTTCATAACCCCCAGGTTTTCCTTCATCACCAGCGTCGATTTGACCAACAATCCGCTCATTCCGATCGCATCGGCCTTATGTTCCTCAGCGGCTTGCAGCATTGCCTCAATGGAACACTTGATTCCAAGATTTATGACTTTGAAGCCATTATTGGTCACGATAATATCGACGAGATTCTTTCCGATGTCATGCACGTCTCCCTTGACGGTCGCGATGACCATCGTTCCCTTTCTCGATTCATCGGATTTTTCCATATGCGGCTCAAGAAACGACACCGCGGCCTTCATGACTTCAGCTGATTGAAGCACGAACGGCAGTTGCATTTGGCCGGAGCCGAACAACTCGCCCACGACCTTCATGCCGTCCAGCAGAATCGTATTAATAATTTCGAGCGCCGAACGGCTCTTCAGCACCTCCTCTAGATCGTGATTCAACCCCACGCGCTCACCATCGATGATCCGGCTCTTGAGCCGCTCTTCGACCGTGCCGCCGCGAATTCTTGCCTGTCGTTTATCCCCCGTGAGGGTCGACGAAATTGCCAGCAGGTCCTTGAGCGGATCAGAAACAGCCTGCCTTGCTTCACCGGCACCCTTGAACACTCGCTCATCAAAGATCAGCTTCCTGCAAATCTCTCGGCCGCGTTCGTCGATCTTGTAGAGCGGCATGATCTTCGATGCATGAACAATGGCCATGTCAAGCCCGGCTTCCACGGCATAGTGCAGAAACACGCTATTGAGCATGTGCCGCGCATGCGGGGAAAGTCCGAAGGAAATATTGCTGACCCCGAGGATCGTATGGACGCCAGGGAACTCTTTTTTGATCAACCGGATTGCTTCAATGGTTTCCAACCCCGCCTTGCGGAACTCCTCATCGCCGGACCCCAGCGTAAATGTCAGCGTATCGAAGATCAGATCCCGCGGTTTCATCCCGTATTTTTCCACGGTGAGACCATAGATCCGTTTTGCAATGGCCAGCTTGGCATCAGCTGTTTTGGCCATCCCCTTCTCGTCGATGGTCAGAGCAATGACGGCCGCACCATAACGCTTGCACAAGGGGACGATCGTATTGATACGCTCTTCACCGTCCTCTAAATTGATCGAATTCACGATCGCTTTTCCGCCAATCCGTTGCAACGCGGACTCGATCACCGGGGCTTCCGTCGAATCGATCACCAAGGGAGTCATGATCTGAGTATTGAACCTCGTAATCACCTCTTGCATATCGCGTAGCTCGTCGCGGCCGACATAAGCTACACACACATCCTGAAGATGTGCCTGGTCCTTCACTTGTTCGCGGCCCATCGCAACGATGCCTTCCCAATCTTCCTTTGCAAGGAGGTCCTTGAAGAGTTTACTCCCGTTTGCATTGGTGCGTTCCCCGACGAGAACAGGAGGCGGATCGATATGCAGGGGGGCGGATTGATAGAGGCTGGATGCGCCGGGGATAAATTCGGGGGTTCGACGTAGGGGTGAGAGACCACCGACAGCGTCCACAAGTTGCCTGATATGCTCTTTGGTCGTACCGCAGCATCCGCCGACGACCTGAACACCGAGGTCCTGCACGAAATGCGAGAGGAAGCGAACAAGTTCTTCCGGAGTCAGGTGATAATGGGCATGCCCGCCGATGTTTTCCGGAAGGCCCGCGTTGGGCATGACAAATATGGGCATCGGGCTGCTTGCAGAGAGCGTGCGGATATGCTCGGACATTTCCTTGGGCCCCGTCGCGCAGTTCATTCCGAACACATCGACGTCAAACGGCTCGATGGCCGTCAGTGCTGCCGCGATCTCCGTTCCGAGCAACATGGTCCCCATTGTTTCAATCGTTACGGAAACGATGATGGGAACACGTTTTTTTGTCTCTTTGAAGCAATCATGGATACCGGCAAGAGCCGCCTTTACTTGAAGAAGATCCTGGCAGGTTTCAACGGTAAAGAGGTCCACACCGCCCTCAATCAGTCCCCGCGCCTGGACCTGATAGTTGCGTGCCATTTCGACAAACCCGATGTGGCCCAGGGATGGAAGCTTGGTCGTCGGCCCTATGGAACCCGCGACAAAACGGGGATGGCCCTTGGTCGAATACTCCCCGGCCATTTCTTTTGCAATGGCAGCGGCCCGAAAGTTCAGATCGTGTGCCTTATCCTGAAGGCCATATTCCGCGAGCACCAGAGGAGTCGAACCGAACGAATTTGTTTCGATGACATCGCAACCCGCTTCGAGGTAGTCTGCGTGCACCAATCGAACTGCGTCTGGCTTTGTGAGAACGAGATTTTCATTGCAACCCGCAAGGGTTTCTCCGCCGAAATCGTCCGGAGTGAGATTCTGGCCCTGGAGATGGGTTCCGGTCGCTCCATCGAAAACGACGATCTTTTCCTTCAATATGTCGTTAAAGCTCTTCGGCATTACTTGCTAATTCGTAATTCGAGGTTCGTCATTCGATTTTTCTCTCACAAGCTTTCAGCCCACTGTTCACCCTTCACCCTTCGCCCATCACCATCTTTTAAACAAAAATCCCCAGCGCTCGGCGCCGGGGTTTCGGGGTGTACAATAATCCGTTTCCGACGCTTTAGCTGTTGTTTATCGTGGCCGCAAGCTGTCTTCATCAAATCGCCACAAACGAAGATAACAAAGAAAAGGCTAACGTGCAAGGAATTCAGTGGTGTCCTCTTTTGTCTACCGCGCCGCAAGAAGTCGTTGAAACGACTCATGGA
>JBBEEC010000031.1:0-4435 GCA_040880975.1 Bacteroidota bacterium
ACAGAAACAGCTCGAACACGCCGCATAGCCGCCTGCCCGCCTAACGGTTGGGAGCTCCGCCTACGTCGAAAGAACGACTTCGGCGGACAGGTAAATCCCGATTCGGCCTACGAGTCCGCTTTTCAGGAACGTACACTGCTACTAGCTCCTGAGTTTAACAACAGCAAAATTGGTGACGTTTCACCGTCCCGAGGCTCCGCCTGTCCGCCGATCTTTCTTGACCGCCATCTTTGTGGCGGTGTGGCGGATCAGCTTAGCGACGGGTTAGGGCGCAGCCGGTTGAAGATGATTGGGAATTTTCTTATCTATAAGCAAGGAAAGGAGTTCTCATGTCTAACACTGTCGCTCAAATGACCCAAAAAGAGCTTGCTCAAATGCTCTCCAATGTTGTGGAGCAGAAGCTCATTGAAGTTCTCGGTGATCCCGATGAAGGGTTGGTCATGAAAGAGAACGTTCGAAAAAGACTAATCCGGCAGATGAAAGCCGTTGCCAAAGGAGAACGTGGAGAAGACTTTTCCGAGGTTCGCAAACGGCTCGGAATCTGACGATTGTATTCCCTCCGAATTCTCAAACCCGCGACAAAAGCACTGGAAAAGCTCGATCAAGCGACGCAACACGGATTGGTGATCGAATTCAGTGGCTCGCCCAAAACCTCGATTCGACGAAGCTCTTTCCGCTTAAAGGAGATCTGAAAGGTCTCTACAAGTATCGAGAGGGTTCTTACAGAATCCTATTCGAGATAGCGAAAAATGAGCGTACGATCGTTATCCACAATATCGGCCACCGTCGAGACATCTACAAACGAAGCTAGTTCCGGCTGCGCCCTAACGGTTGGGAGCTCCGCCTACGTCGAAAAAACGACTCCGGCGGACAGGTATATCCCGATTCGGCCCACGAGTCCGATTTTCAGGACGAGTGGCTGCCAAATCGTAGATCCCGCTTCGTGATGGCGGGACTGCGGCGACTAGCCCGACTATGCCGTTTTTCAGGCGTAGGCGGGCGTACTCTTCGATTAACGTACAAAGCCGAAGGCCCTGAGCGAGCGCCACGTTTTCTGTGGCGCGAGTCGAAGGGCACAATTGGTGACGATTCACGCTCGCGAGGCTCCGCCTGTCCGCCGATCTTTCTTGACCGCCATCTTTGTGGCGGTGTGGCGGATCAGCTTAGCGACCGGTTAGCTGGCAGCGCCGACGAAATCCTTACCAATTACGAAAATGCCCGACCTGAATACTCAGCAAGATTCCCACATAGGATGCTTCTTTGTTTATGTTGGAAAATAGATAAGCTCCGACTCCGACAGACTTGCCAAGCTTCAATATCGCCTGTGCCTCGAGTGAAAGCCCGGTAACACTAAAACGCCTGTTGTTTTGCGCCTCGTTGAATTTTCCATTTACCAGTCCAGGGCCCGCGGAAAACACAAAAATGGTGTTTTCGTCTTCCTGCGAGACTCCAACGAGTACTGATAGATCCTGCAAATAATCTAAGGGTGGTTTCCCATCAAAAAGATACCCAGGCACTCGATCAGCCGCCACAAATCTGGCAGAGAAGTGAATTCCACCCGGTTTGTAAGAGAAAGCAACACCCAATCCGTTTGCAAACAACCTCTCGGCAAAAGTGAGTCCCGCTCCAACCGTTGCCCAATACTTGACACCTCTTGATTGACGAGAATATACGTCGCCACAACTGAAAGCTAAAACAACCACAGTCAAGAGAAGACGATTCATCTTTAACCTCACCTCGGCGCTGCCAGCTAACGGTTGGGAGCCCCGCCCGAACGACCGATTATCGTTCTGAAGAGGTTCGGTCGGGCGGGTAAGTTCCGATTCGGCCGGCGAGGCCGTTGTTCCGGACGAGTTGTCTTGCCGAATCGAGAACCCCGTACATCGGGGCTGCGGCAACGAAAACGTTGATTAACGTACACTGCTTTAAGCTCCTGAGTTTCAAAATTGAACAATTGGTGAATTTTTATCGTACCGAGGCTCCGTCAGCTTAGCGACCGGTTATACAGTGGTGCACATTATTCTTTTGGGCGCGTTTTGCTGCGAGTGAAAGCTGGCTTGACTATGGTTCACAAATATGTTAACTTATGGTCGTGCGGACAATTCAATTTTACCGGACGCCCGCAGGGAAATGCCCCGTGGAGGAGTTCTTGGACTCGCTCCAGGATAAGCATGCCCAGAAAGTGACCTGGGTTCTGCGTTTGGTAGAAAGAATGGATCATGTTCCTCAACAATATTTCAAGAAATTGGTCGGGACCGAAGACCTTTGGGAGATCCGTGTTCAGATCGGCGGTAACAGCTACCGATTCTTGGGATTCTTTGTCGAACGTGCGTTGTTAATCTTGGTGAGCGGATTTTCGAAGAAACAGCAAAAGACTCCAAACAAGGAGATAGATCTGGCTCACCAACGGAAAAAAGAGTATCTCCAAAGGAGGAACTAGCCATGAGTGATGTCGAACGATATATTAGTGATCGCAAGAAACGGAGTCAGAAGTTTGCTGAGAACTTCGAGTCCGGTTATGAAGCCTTCGAGTTTAGTATCATGCTTCGCCAGGCCAGAGAAAAAGCCGGAATTACGCAGGAAGCCATCGCCAAGAAACTGCGAACGAAGAAATCCGCCATTTCTCGAATTGAAAACCACGCCGAGGATATTCGTCTTTCTACTCTCGGGAAATATGCAAAAGCGCTCGGCAAAAAACTCACCGTTCATCTCTCCGACTGAATCAAATCCTCGCTCTCGCAGCAAAACGCCATAAGGAAAAGCACCACTGTATAACGGTTGGGAGCCCCGCCCGAACGACCGATTATCGTTCTGAAGAGGTTCGGTCGGGCGGGTAAGTTCCGATTCGGCCGGCGAGGCCGTTGTTCCGGACGAGTTGTCTTGCCGAATCGAGAACCCCGTACATCGGGGCTGCGGCAACGAAAACGTTGATTAACGTACACTGCTTTAAGCTCCTGAGTGTTAGAAAAGCAAAATTGGTGAATTTTCATCGTCCCGAGGTTCCGTCAGCTTAGCGACCGGTTAGGCGGTTGCGCATGAAAATATTTTGACGTAAACTTACCCATGCCAGAAATAAGCCGGTTCCTGGGGATTGTAATTGTAATGTTTTACAGGGACCACGCTCCGCCTCATTTTCATGCAAAATACGGCGAATTCGAAGTAACTGTGACCATCGAAACTGGCATTGTTTCCGGAGAGTTTCCGAAACGAGCTCTCACACACGTTCTTGAATGGCTCGAATTAAACAAGTCCGAATTGCTCGAAGATTGGGAACTTGCCAAAGAGCGAAAACCGTTAAAGAAAGTAAAACCGTTGGAATAGGAAATGCACCCCAGAATTAGTGATGCCCGATATGTAGAGAAGTATGTCATTTGGATCAAGTTCACTGATGGTACGGAAGGTGAAGTTGATCTGAAAGACGAGCTTTGGGGCCCGGTGTTTGAACCTCTCAAAGATGTATCCCGCTTCCGCAAATTCTCCGTTCATCCCGAATTACACACAGTGGTTTGGGAAAACGGAGCAGATTTCTCGCCTGAATTCCTCTACAACTCCGTTCGCGCAACCGCCTAACGGTTGGGAGCCCCGCCCGAACGACCGATTATCGTTCTGAAGAGGTTCGGTCGGGCGGGTAAGTTCCGATTCGGCCGGCGAGGCCGTTGTTCCGGACGAGTTGTCTTGCCGAATCGAGAACCCCGTACATCGGGGCTGCGGCGACGAAATGTTCGATTAACGTACACTGCTATTAGCTCCTGAGTTTTAGAAAAGCAAAATTGGTGAATTTTCATCGTCCCGAGGCCCCGCCTGTCCGCCGCTTTCTGGCGGATCAGCTTAGCGACCGGTTATACAGTGGCATACAATATCTCCCGGACGGTTTTGCAGCAAGTTGGTATTGAGTATTATTTAGTCTTCCTTCTCATAAACAGCGAGATAGGTAATACTGCCTTGACTGCCAATGCAACCGGTTTGACTCACCTGAAACACTGAATGAAGCTTGTACCCTTCACTTGCACGTTTTGTGAATCGATCCGCAAGTTCCGATATAGCTTTGTTTGAAAAGGCGGCTCCAATTGGCTCAATCATGTATTTCATGGATCCCTCCTGGTTGTCATGGGATATCTACACCTCCTCCATTCGGCCCACATTGACGTAATCTGCGAATGGTTGCAGTAAGTCCCTTCCAGAAGCCGCGTCGACGGAAGGCAAGTTCAGAATAACGAGAGCAACTTGGGTCATAAACGCATCGTTGTCCTATCCATGTCGGTCTAATCATTCGGTAGGTTCTCAACAGTCTGACACAGAATTGGAGCCAGAGAGGTCTGCTAGGTATTGGCAATGCGTCAACCTCCACATCCATTGGGGTTCGCCCGGCAAATGCCCTGAGTGTACTGGTTCAGCGGCAAATGGACACAGGTGGCGTGAGTTAATGTGATGCAAT
>JBBEEC010000032.1:0-7467 GCA_040880975.1 Bacteroidota bacterium
GGGGAATACAACCAGCACAATGTCACCAAGAACCGTTTTAACGGTTTCCTGTTACGGTAGAAACCCAAATGAGGAAACTACCCCATGCTGTTCATCCCACCCCTGTTGCAAAGAATCGAAAAATTGTTTATCAATTACAGTAGTGACATCTGGCAATGGCCCGAAATTTATGGGAAATCCAAGTCAACTTCAGCATATCATAAGACTCCTCGACGACGAGTCCCCCATTGTACGGGAAAACGTCGTGCGGGAACTCTCATCGTTTGGCCCGGCTCTTCAGAAAGAGCTTGTGCGCCAGAAGATCGTCCTGAGCAAAGATCAGCAGCAGCGCATTGCCAATTTGCTGGAGGAATTCAACCGTGCATGGCTTCGCGAGCAATGGCCGCTGCTCTCAGATATCGACGACGACCTGGAGATGCTCGAATCTGCGCTGGGATTGGTTGCCCAATTTCAACTCGGACGCGCCTATCCTGCGAAGCTCACGGATCTTCTCGACAAGCTCGCCGAGGAATTCGAATCGACTGTCCGGAAGCAGGATGCCCTGTCCCTTGCGCATTTTCTGTTCACCAGGAAGCAGCTTCGCGGAGCAGAGGTCGATTACTATAATCCGCTCCACAGCAACCTCGTTCATGTAATCGAGCAAAAGCGTGGTATTCCCCTGAGCCTCGCAGCTATTTACCTGCTTGTGGGCTGGCGGCTGGATTTTGACATTACCGGAATCAATCTTCCCGGGCATTTCCTCACACGCGCTTCGGTCGGCAAACAGAATTTTATCGTCGATTGCTTCAAGGGCGGGCGTTGCTTGGATGTTAATGACCTGATTACGCTGAATAACGGAGCTTTGCTCCCTCTTTCCGACCTCCTGCAACTGGAATGCGATTCCGTGACCATCATTGCCCGCACACTCCGCAATCTGGCCAACGCGTACGAACAGGACCAGAATCAGGAAAACGCCATGCTCATGAAAGAACTTCTTGTGCAGGTCGAAGATGAGGGGCAGGATGAAGAAGGGACCGAAGAAGAGGAATAGGGTGCGTCGTACGATTTTTCCGGGATGTTAGCTTAACCTGCCTTGGGGGGCATGAGTTACCTCAATCGTAAATCAATCCGTTTGAAAGGCTACGATTATTCCTGGCCCGGATGGTATTTTGTGACCATGGGGACCGGCTGGCGGGAATGTTTTTTTGGTACTGTTGCGGACGATATGATGAACCTCTCCCGCCTTGGAGCGGCAGCTGATGCAATGTGGAGGGAAATCCCGAATCACCATGAGAATGTCAAACTCGACATCCATCAGGTTATGCCCAATCGTGTTCACGGGATCGTCGGATTCGGAGAATCCGACTGGAAACCGCGAGGTTAGAGCGAAGAAAGGTCGGAAGGAAGGAACTTGAAGATTATTGTTGTGCTTGCACCGTGTTGATCATGGCGAGAAATTGGGCTTGACCGGATTCGATGGTCTTTGCGGGTCCCGTGCACTTGAAGAACACCATGCCGCCGGGTGCTTCAACAATTGCCCCAAGAAGGCGATAGTTATCTTTCTTTCCTTGTGATTGCATCATCGGTCCGCCGGGGGCAAGAAACGTCCCTTCGATCTTCACCGTTGTGACATTCAATCCATTCACCTTTATCGCCGTTTTCTCCGCCTGGGTTGCACCTTCAAATTGGGCTCCCCAACGTTGGATATTGCCGTCGATGTCACCGCCCTGCTGTTCTCCGAAATAAAACACGCCGCACTCGCCGGGTTCCGGATCGCCCTCGGCGGCAGGGACCGCGTACGTCACAACACGCATCGGCCGCCCGGAATCACGTGTCCAGGTCTCAGGATAGGACCATTGGACGCCTGCGACACGCGCCTCTTCCTGCGTGAGATTCCCGGGGGGTACTTCCGAACCCGACCTTGAGCATCCGACCAACGCCAACATTCCGATGAATATCACTCCAAAAACCTTCATAGCAATCCTCCAAAAACCTACGATCGTTCAATGCATTCCGTTTATGACTGCGGCTGAAATTTTTCCACTTCCTCCAAAACCGCCTTCACGATTTCCTCTTCTTTGATCCGCTTGACCACTTCTCCCTTTCGGTACAAAATCGCAACTCCCTTTCCCGCCGCAATGCCGATGTCCGCTTCGCTTGCTTCACCAGGCCCGTTCACCACACAACCCAGAACGGCGATCTTCACCGATTTCTTCACGCCGGCAAGTTTCTCCTCGAGCTGCGCCATGATGCCGAACAGATCCACCTCGAGGCGCCCACAGGTCGGGCAGGCGATCAACTCGATGTTGCGCGAGGCCAGGCTTAACGAGCGGAGGATCTCTTTTCCGACTTCGATTTCCTTGACGGGATCATCGGTCAGGGAAACTCTGATCGTATCGCCGATTCCCTCGGCAAGCAACGTTCCGATCCCGACCGCAGACTTGATGGTACCGACCCGGGTGGTGCCGGCCTCGGTGACCCCAAGGTGGAGCGGAATGTCGGTTCGCTGAGCCACGAGACGATAGGCCTCGATCATGAGCTTCACGTCCGTTGATTTCACGGAGATGACGATATCGTGGAAATCGAATTCCTCGCAGATGCCGACGTGCCGCATCGCACTTTCGTAAAGCGCTTCAGGCGTGGGATAGCCGTGTTTCTCCAGAATATCTTCTTCCAGCGATCCAGAATTAACACCGATGCGAATGGGAATTCCGCGCTCTTTGGCTGAGGTCAGTACCTGGCGGATACGGTCTTTCGATCCGATATTCCCTGGATTGATCCGCACTTTCGCAACGCCTGCTTCGAGCGCTCTGAGGGCAAAAATATGATTGAAATGAATATCGGCAACGATGGGCAGGGGTGATTGACGCACGATCTCGAACATTGCCTCGGCGGCTTCTTTGTCATTCACGGTGACGCGCACAATGTCGCAACCTGCTTCCGCTGCTGCGCGGATCTGACCCACAGTGCCGGCAATATCGTCCGTTTTCGTCTTGGTCATCGTTTGGACGGAAATCGGTGCATCGCCGCCGATGCGGATGTCTCCCACCATCACCTGGCGGGTTTTTCGCCGAACACCCACTTTGTAGGTTTGATGCGGCGTTATATCGATCTGCTCAATACTCATTGGTGAACGTAATGATCCAATTTAGTTCAATTTCCGGCTCGCTTCAAAGAGAATCTTCTTCTCGTCCTCCGTGAGGCTTTGGTATCCGCCGCGACTGATCTTGTCGAGAATCTCATCCACGCGGCGTTGTTCCCGATCGCTGTCATCTTCCCGTCCGTCCCGGATATCGAAGACCTTCGTTTCCTTGATTTCTTCAGGAGCCGATCGATCGGTAACGGTGAGTGAACTCCACCACCAACGGATCTTGTTGAACAGGCCGGATATCGGACCGCGCCTCATATTGGCAAGGAGGTAGACATAACCGGCAAGGGCTCCGCCAAGATGGGCAAGATGAGCGACATTGGTCGGATCGCCGACCGAAAGGACGCCAAAGGCGATCAGAACCATGACAAAATACTTCACTTTCACCGGGATAAGGAAGTAAAGGAAAATGTACCGATCCGGAAACAGCATACCAAACGCCACAAGCACTCCATAGACCGCCCCGGATGCACCGACGACGGGGATGGGGCCCATGCGGATAACCTCAGACGAGGACGGCTCAAAAAGCGGCGCCAGCAGTAATTGCACTAATCCGGCGACCACGCCGCACATCAGATAGAACCCGAGGAACTTCTTTGCCCCCCACATCTGCTCGATCTCCATTCCGAACATCCACAACCCGAAGAACATATTGAAGAAGAGATGCCAGAACCCTCCGTGCATGAATTGGTACGTAATAAGCTGCCATGGAAGAAACCCCTCTCCAAACGGGAGAAGGGCAAAGTACCGATAGATGAAGTACTGAAGCGAGACGCCGTCCAATTTCATGGACCCCAGGAACTGCGTCAACAAAAACACTGCGACGTTCGTCATGAGCAGGCCCTTGATGACAGGGGGAAAGAACGAAAACCCGCCGAACATCGAAGGACGATAATAGTTACCGGAATAAGACATGTGGGATTTTCAATTGTCGATTGTCGATTGCCAATTGGAATTGAGTCTGAACAGGATTCTCAATTTTCGAATGTCGAGTTTCGAATTATTGCTTTTCTGTCAGTGCTGCGACGCCGGGGAGAATCTTGCCCTCCAGGAGTTCCAATGATGCACCGCCTCCGGTGGAAACATGCGAGACCTTGTCCGCGAGGCCGGCCTGGGTGATCGCCGCTGCAGAATCTCCTCCGCCAACGATGGTCATCGCTCCTTCGCGTGTCGCTTCCGCCAACGCTTTTGCGATCATGATGGTTCCCTCCGCAAAATTCGGCATTTCAAAAACTCCCATCGGGCCGTTCCAAACGGCGGTCTTTGCTTTACGGATCTCACCCGAAAAAAGTTTGATCGTTTCGGGTCCGATATCCATTCCCATCCATCCAGCCGGAATACCATCCGCGTTGACCGTCTGCGCCCGTGCAGAGTTCTCAAACCGCTCTGCGGCGACACAATCGACCGGAAGCAGCAAGCGAATCTTTTTGGCAACCGCTTCTTCGAGGATCACCTTTGCAAGGTCGACCTTGTCTGCCTCGAGCAACGATGTGCCGATCTCTTTCCCTTGGGCTTTGTAAAAGGTAAACATCATACCGCCGCCAATCAACAGCGCGTCCACCTGCTTCATCAGATTTCTGATAACATCGATCTTCCCCGAGATCTTTGCACCTCCAAGAATCGCCACGTACGGCCGGGCGGGGGTTTGGACCGCACGCCCAAGATACTCCAGTTCTTTTTGCATAAGATACCCGGCCGCGCAGGTCTTCAAGTGCTTTGTTACGCCCTCGGTGGATGCGTGAGCACGGTGAGCAGTACCGAACGCGTCATTCACATACACCTCACCAAGATTCGCAAGCTTCCGTGCGAACTCGCTGTCATTCGCTTCCTCTTCTTTGTGGAACCTCAGATTCTCAAGCAACAGGCATTCTCCGTCACGCAATGCCGCGGCGGCAGATTCCGCCTCTGCGCCAACACACTCTCCGGCAAATCTCACGGGACTTCCGAGTAATGTTGCAAGACAGTCGGCCACGGGTTTGAGGCTGAATTCCGGTTTCGGTTTTCCTTTTGGCCGTCCGAGATGGCTCATGAGAATTGCCCGCCCGCCGTCTTTGAGAATCTTCTTTATCGTGGGAAGAGATTCACGGATCCGCGTATCGTCAGTGATATGTTGTTTCTCGTCGAGCGGAACGTTGAAATCCACGCGGACGAGAACACGCTTCCCTTTCAGGGGGATATCGTCAAGCGTCAGTTTCATGGCATACTCCTTAAGAGGAAAAAACGGGCTGTGACCGCCGCGCAGTCTCAGCCCGCCTTCGTGATCAGATGGTTGTGCAAGCCGGGTGAATCGTCAGAACATCGAAGCCAATTTCTTCACAAGTTCCACGACACGGCTGGAATACCCCCACTCGTTGTCATACCAGCCGAAGACCTTCACCAACGGGCCCAAGGTCAGCGTGAGCTTGCTGTCGACAATGCATGAATGAGGATTCCCCACGATATCTTTCAGAACCAGATCTTCCTCGCTATACTCGAGGATGCCTTTCAGACTCGATTGGGCGGCCTTCCTGAACGCATCGTTGACTTCTTCCTTGGACACTTCGCGTTCCAATTCCGCTGTAAAGTCCGTGATCGATCCGTTGGGGGTGGGGACGCGAAGCGAACAGCCGTCGAGTTTGCCGTTCAACTCCGGAATCACCTTGCCTACCGCCTTGGCGGCACCGGTGGAAGTCGGAATAATATTGATGGCTGCCGCCCTGGCCCGCCGGAGATCGCTGTGCGGCAGATCGAGAATACGCTGGTCGTTGGTGTAGGAATGAATCGTATTCATCATTCCGTGTTTAACCTTGAAGCTGTCATGCAGAACCTTGACCATTGGCGCCAGGCAGTTCGTCGTGCATGACGCATTGGAGATGATATGATGTTTGGCGGGATCGTACATCTTGTCATTCACGCCGAGAACGATCATCACATCCGGCTTCTTTGCTGGGGCAGTGACGATGACTTTTTTTGCCCCTTGTTTGATATGGTCGGCAGAGGCCTCACCGTCCGTGAAGTGTTTCAAACCCGTGGATTCAATAACGATCTCCACGCCGAGATCTTTCCACGGCAACTTCGTATGATCCTTTTCGGCAAAGGCTTTCACCGGCTTGCCGTTGACGACAATCATGGAGTCTTTTACTTCCACCTTACCGGCAAAATTACCGATGATAGAGTCAAATTTCAGCAGATGGGCGAGGGTCCTGGTATCCGTAATGTCATTCACCGCGACGAATTCGATGCTGGCATCGCCGATCCCGGCACGGAGGACATTCCGCCCGATCCGGCCAAACCCGTTAATTGCAACACGCACAGCCATGATGAACCTCCGGTTTCAGAATTGAAGAATCTGGAATATCTGGAGAGATGAGAAGGAACAGCATTGAAAGTTAGACAGAAATGGTGGGAAAATCAAGGTTCGTTGTCGGTTATTGGGTTATTGGGAAACCGTTCAAAGTCCCGGATTCAAGGTTCAAGGACCACTTGCCCGATGGAGTCCACGGGGAGGATCCTCAGAGGGGATTCCATCGGACCATTATACGTTGGTTCGTCATTCTGCAAGCGCCGCAGATGCTGCGATGACCGAACGGGCACCGACGGAGAGGAGGGCATCCGCGCAGGAGAGGATCGTCGCTCCCGTCGTGATCACATCATCGACAAGAACGCACGTACGGCCCTTGACGGCGATGCGCTTCTTGTCCGGAACGACAAACGCATCCTCCATGTTCTTTTGCCGTTCCGCGCTGTCAAGTTTCGTTTGCGTTTGTGTGTAGCGCTTACGAACGAGGGCATTTGATTCGACCGGCCATCCGGTGCGATCTTTGATCCCGCGCGCGATGCATTCGGCCTGATTGAATCCGCGCTCGCGGAATTTCGCCTTGTGCAGCGGAACCGGAATCAGCACATCGGCATTGATATTCCAGCCGATGATATGCTCCCCGAGTGTTCCACCGATCATTCGTCCGGCCGATTGAAATCCGTCGTACTTCAAAGCATGGGCAAGGGCCTGAAAAACACCTTGTTTCTCGAATACGAAAACGCTCGCGAGTTCGGTGATCTGACCTGTAACCAGAAGTTTCGAGCTTGTGTCGCAATAGAGATGGTGGGAGCGGGTAATGAGCGGAATGGAATTCCAGCACCGGTGACACAGATGGCGGTCGTCTTCCTCGAGGACCTTCTGACAGACAAGACACGTAGGCGGAAAAATGAAATCTATGAACGGTTGGATCAGCGGATACAAAGCCCCCATGAGCACCCCCCGGCGGTTTAAGGTTTAAAGTTTCAAGTTTCAGGTTTGAAGTTGAAGATTCAAAAGCGTTATCGGTCGGATAGAAGGACTACAATAGAAGGTTTTTCCATCT
>JBBEEC010000032.1:7567-28425 GCA_040880975.1 Bacteroidota bacterium
ATTCAAAAGCGTTATCGGTCGGATAGAAGGACTACAATAGAAGGTTTTTCCATCTACCATTTTCCATAGGAACACGAAGCCAATCCGCGTCAACTCTTCACCTCTTTGCTGCGGGGGCGGGCAGGGCAAGCTCCCATCTTCCACCTTCCATCTCCCATCTTCCATCTCCCATCTCCCATCTTCTATCTTCCATCTCCCATCTCCCATCTCCCATCTCCCATCTCCCATCTTCCATCTTCCTCTCTTAACACCCCTACCCTCTACCGCCTTTATTCTCCAAATGATCGATCTCATCCCTCAACTCCGCTGCTCTTTCAAACTCCAGATCTTTCGCGGCGCGTTTCATTTCCAGCTTCAATTCCTCCAGAAGATCCTTCTTTTGCTCAGGACTGAGATATTTTGCCACGGTGTCGGAGACCAGGCCAACCCGCTTGTCTTTTTTGGCATCACGGGCGGAGCGAACATCTGCCACGGTGGTCGCAGAGAGAATCTCTTGAACACTCTTGTAAATCGTTTCCGGCCGGATTCCGTGCTCCTCATTATACTTGAACTGCTTCTCACGCCTCCGGTTCGTCTCGTCGATCATCCTCTGCATCGATCCCGTCATTTTATCAGCGTACAGAATGACTTTACCGTTCACATTCCTGGCCGTTCGACCGGCGGTCTGAATAAGCGAGCGGTCGGACCGGAGGAATCCCTCTTTATCGGCATCAATGATCGCCACCATGGAAACCTCCGGCAGATCCAGCCCCTCTCTGAGCAAGTTGACTCCCACGAGCACATCGAACTCTCCGAGCCGCAAGTCCCGCAAGATCTCCACCCGTTCAAGCGCATCCACTTCCGAATGGATGTACCGGACCTTCACTCCGATATCCACGAGGTATTCCGTCAGATCTTCGGCCATGCGTTTTGTCAGGGTGGTGACGAGCACACGTTCTTTGCGCTTCGAGCGTTCCCGGATCTCTGCGATCAGGTCGTCGATCTGGTTCTTGCTTTTCCGGACCTCCACAGCGGGGTCAACAAGGCCGGTGGGCCGGATGACTTGCTCGACAAACACGCCCTTGCTTTTCTTGAGTTCGTAGTCACCGGGCGTCGCGCTGACGAAAATAACCTGGCCAACGATGGACTCCCATTCTTCGAATGTCAGCGGGCGATTGTCCAGAGCCGAGGGAAGCCGGAAACCGTATTCGACCAGTGTGGTCTTGCGCGACCGGTCCCCGTGATACATTCCGCCGATCTGCGGAACCGTCGCATGCGATTCGTCAATGACCGTCAGGAAATCATCCGGAAAATAATCCAGGAGACAGTACGGTCGTGAGCCCGGCGGGCGTGCGGTGAGATGACGCGCATAGTTTTCGATGCCCTGGCAATAACCGACCTCCCGCAGCATTTCAAGGTCGAACCTCGTTCGCTGCTCAAGCCGCTGGGCCTCCAGAAGCTTTCCGAGATCGCGGAGTTCAGTCAGCCGCTCCTTCAGCTCCGCTTCAATCGATCCCATGGATCGCTCGATGGTTTCCCGCGACGTGATGAACTGTTTTGCCGGATAGACGGCTTCGTACTCCGCCTCGCCGAGGATCTTCCCGTCGGTTTTGTTGATGTAGGAAATGCGCTCGATCACGTCCCCGAAAAATTCGATGCGTAGGGCCTCTTCGTTCTCGTACCCCGGAATGACCTCGACGACATCGCCCCGGACGCGGAACGTCCCTCGTGAGAATTCGTAATCGTTGCGGGCATACAGAAGGTCGAGCAGGCGCTTGAGAAGAGTGTTCCGCGGAATCGTGTCACCTTTGCGGACGACGAGAGTCTGACCAATCCACTCCTCCGGCGCTCCGATACCATAGATGCAGCTCACGGATGCCACGACGATCACATTCGGATCGCCGCTGAGCAGGGCGCTTGTCGCCCTCAATCGAAGACGGTCGATCTCGTCATTGATCGAGGCGTCTTTGGCAATGTAGGTGTCGGATGTCGGGACGTAGGCTTCAGGCTGATAGTAGTCGTAGTAGCTGATGAAGAACTCCACCCGGTTCTTCGGAAAGAATGTTTTGAACTCGGCATAGAGCTGGGCCGCGAGCGTTTTGTTGTGCGACATGACCAGCACAGGCCTGTTGAGAGTCTGAATGACGTTTGAAACGGTAAAGGTCTTGCCGCTGCCGGTCACGCCGAGGAGCGTCTGGTATCGATCGCCCCGGCTCAGTCCTTCGATGAGCTGCCGGATCGCTTCCGGCTGATCGCCGCTGGGTTTGTATTCGGAAATGAGGTTGAAGGGCAAAGGAGCGGTTTCAGGTTACAGGTTACAGGTTACAGGTTACAGGTTTCTCCGCCGAAGGCGGATCCGCCTCTGGCGGAAGGTTTCGGGTTTCGGGTTTCGGGTTTGAAGTTCCAACTCTCTTCTTGACTTGGAACAGAGAACCTGAAACTTGAAACTTGAAACTTGAAACTTTCTTCCATCCTTATGCTTTTGTTTCGGGCGGTTTCTGTTCCTGTCCCTGACTGCGAGCAATGAAGAGAAACGCGTCGGAAACGAATTCCGCCGCATTGTTCACGAACGATTCCGGCATTCCCTTTTTGAACTGGTCGAACATGAAGGGATTCCCGCCGGCGGAGATGCTGAGATTCGGATTAATGACGATCGACCGGGTTGCGCCGGAGCAAGTCATGTTCACCCGTGTTTTCACCGTCGGAAAATTGGCCTCGATCAGGGGTTCAATGACAATGGGATGTCCCATGATCTTCATGGCAGTCGGACCGTCAGCATGGACGTCGATATTCTGTGCTTTAAGAAATGCCACGCCCTCCAACACCACACGCTGTGTGATGGCCGCGACTTCCATGGCGATCGTTCTCATCCTGTCGCGCTCCGCTGCGAATTTATTCCATTCCTTTACCGCATTTGTCAACAATGCTTTGGACGCTTCGTTCATACGTTCCTCCGGTTGGTTCGTGACCAATATACCTGATCGCCGCCAATATTTCAATCGTCCCTTGATTCACCGCGGATCGTTTTGTAGGTTCACGTCATGAAACAGACGATCCTTCTCGCATCATTGGCATTTCTCATCGGATCCTGCACGAACCAGGAGTCGTTCGAGCCCACGGAAGAGGAACAACACCTGATGAAGGCGTACGCCGCACTTCTCTTTCACGGCGACCGGTTCGGCAAGACGCAAAACCCCGACAGCCTCACGCTCTACCGCGATCAAACGGATTCCCTCCTGAGCGCCTACGGCTATACGCGCGACTCCTTCACTTCTGCGTTCGAAGATCTGGTCAGCAACCCCGAACGCCTGGAACCGCTCCTTCGTTCCATCTCCGCCGATTTTGCGGGGCAATCCGGCCGGTGACGGAAACGTCTCCCCCTCCGAAGTATCTCCAAGCTTTAACGGCGTTGTCCGTTTCGGTACTTTTGATCTCGAACATTGCATCGGCGAAGATCGTCGTACCTTAAGAAAATGGAGGGGATTGACGTGTTTGATCGGGGAACGAAGTTTAATCCGTTCTCTTTTCGGTGAGGGTAAACTGCGAAGACATGGAGAAATCGGGAAACAACTAAACCAGGTAATACCGATTTAATTGAGAGCCGAGATATTTTATTGCGGCGCCGACGACGCCGATATCGTCGAGGTAGCCCGCAACGGGAGCAAAATCCGGAATGGCATCAAAGGGGATGATGAAATACAACAACGCCGCGACGACGACGGTTTTCTTTGCCCAATGCACTTCGGGGTCGGTCATGTAGCTGAAGAGGGCGATCAGGTCATTGGTGAACCGAAGACCCTTCTTCGTCTTCCTGAGTTTCGCTTCAAATTGATCGGCAATCTTTTCTGCCTCTCGTTTGTACTCTTCCTCATTCTTCAAACTCACGCCGTAGCTCATACGTTCTCCTCAAAGAAGTCCTTCAACATACACGTTTCACAAGTCGACACTCGAAAATCAACTCTTCACCACTTCTCCCATCACCACCGGACTTTCCCTTTTCTTCCGCAGGGCAGAAACGAGTTTATCGGCCGTTTGGGGACCCGTGATCAGCACGAGGCCGATGCCAAGATTCAATGTTCTGCGTAAATCCTCCTCCGGAACATTTCCGGCAGATTGAATCATCCGGAAGATCGCGGGAGGCACCCAGGAGGCCCAATCAACCCGAAGTCCGAAGCCCTTCGGAATCACCCGCATCGTATTGCCGACAATTCCGCCCCCCGTGATGTGAGCCATGCCTTTCACGAGGTCCTTTGCAAGAAGCGGATAAACGGACTTCAGGTAGGATCGATGGACGTGGAGCAGCGCATCGCCCAGCGTCGTGCCCAGATCATCAAAATACTCGTTGATCGAGTGACGCTCGAGAAGGACTTTGCGGGCGAGAGAATATCCGTTCGTATGCAGTCCGGTGGATGGGAGACCGATCAAGACATCTCCCTTTCGGATCTTCTTTCCGTTCAGGATCTTCTTCTCATCGACAACGCCGACGATCATGCCTGCAAGGTCGTATTCCCCCGGGGCGTACATCCCGGGCATCTCGGCGGTCTCCCCTCCGATGAGGGAGCATCCGTTCTCTTTGCAGGCTTTGATGAAACCCTGTATGACTTGCTCTCCCACCTGCGGTGAGAGTGCACCGGTTGCAAAGTAGTCCATGAAAAACAGGGGCTTCGCGCCGCAGACGAGGATATCGTTGACGCAATGATTCACCAGATCCTGGCCCACGGTGTGGTGCCGGCTCATCGCGAAGGCGACCTTCAATTTCGTTCCCACCCCATCCACGCTGCTCACGAGAACGGGTTTTTTTATCCCCTGGAACGACGCGCGGTACAGCGCTCCAAACATTCCGATATCCGCCAGGACGTTCTTTGTGAACGTGGAGCGAACCCCCGCTTTGATGCGCTGAACGAGTTCCTCACCTGCGTCGATATCCACACCGGACGTTTTATATGTTGTCATTTCTGACACGATTTACTAAGATGGCAAGAAATTGCCTCTGTTGCAATGTTTGCGGAATTCCGTGCGCTTCCTTACATTGATTCGCTCACAATCTTGACTCACATGAACTCCGTTACCCTCCAAGGATCAAAAAACCCGATCCCGGTCTCAAAAATTATCTGCGTCGGGAGAAATTATGCCGAGCACGCAAAAGAAATGAAGGCCGAACTGCCTTCGAATCCGGTTTTGTTCCTGAAGCCGCCGAGCGCGATCGTTGCAAGCGGGGGCGCGGTGGTTCTTCCGTCAATCTCGAACGACCTGCATCACGAAGTGGAATTGACTGTGCTCCTGGGAAAAGGCGGACGGGATATTCCAAAAGAGTCTGCCCTCGGGTATGTTGCCGGATACGGAATCGGCCTTGACATGACGTTGCGGGATGTGCAGAGCGAAGCAAAGAAAAAAGGCCTGCCGTGGTCACTGGCAAAGGGATTCGATACGTCGGCTCCCCTTTCTGAGTTCATTCCGGCCACCTCCGTTCCCGACCCCCATCGATTATTCCTCCGCCTCACCGTCAACGGTGAGGTCCGGCAGCAGGGGACAACAAGTAATTTCATTTTCAGACTCGAATATCTCATCTCGTATATTTCACAGTTCTTCACGCTGAACTCAGGAGATGTTCTCTTCACCGGCACACCGGAAGGAGTTGCGCAAACCGTCCCGGGTGATTCGCTCGAAGCAACGCTGAGCGACGATGGCAACAGGCCCCTTGCAACCCTCGCCGTGCGGATCGAGGGGTGGCGATGACGAGGTTCACCCAGTTCCTCAGCAACTACCGCAGCGCCATTATTGCCTGGGGAATCATCGCGGCGGTGATCATTCTGGGATTTGAGCTGGGCGTTGACAAAACGGTCATCGGTTTCTCGGTCCTCATCGTGGGCCTTCTCGGTGAGGCATTTGCGGCCCTGACGGCCTGGATCGCCCTTGTGCCTATTGTCGGCCCGCTGATCGCCAAGGTCCTTGCGCTGCCGTTTTTCTGGCTCCTGAACGGCGTCGGGTATATGGCTTCCATTGTGGCCATTAAACAGGGCTATGCAAGAGACGTGGTGAACTACAGGGTGCTGACCATCACGCTCCTCATCGGTGTGACGATCGGCTACATCCTCGGAAAACTCATCTGAAATCCGCGTTAGACTTTGCTTCTTACCTTCGGAAGAGTTACCTTTTTTGAACTTCACGTCGGTCGCTTTTCATCATTCCTCCTTCCGGACACGTATGGGCAGAATCATAGCCGTTGCAATCCCCAAAGGCGGTGTCGGCAAAACCACTACAGCGGTCAATCTCGCAGCGTCTCTCGCGGTACTCGAAAAACGCACGCTCCTCATCGATACGGATCCGTTCGGAGCCTGCAGCCTTTCGCTGGGCTTTACCAAAGAGAAGATCGTCGGCGGATTGTTCGAAGTGTTCAATTTTACGCATTCTGTTTCCCAGGTCGTGCATCGCACTGAAATCGCGTTTCTCGATTTTGTCCCTTCGAATGTTCACACGGCGCAGATGGAAGAACGGTACATGAAACTCGCCGAAAACCGCACGATCCTGAAGAACTCCCTGCGGGCCATCGCTCCCCACTACGATTACATTATTCTGGATTGCCCGCCGTTCCTGAGAGGCCTTACAACGAACGCACTCACGTGCGCGGATTCTGTACTCGTTCCCCTGAAATCCGGCCACTTTTCACTTGACGCCATCGACAAGCTCGCGAAGTACATCGAATGGATCCGTGAAGTTGCCAACCGCGATCTGGAACTCGAAGGCGTTCTCCAGACGATGTACGAACCGAACACCAAGGTCACCGACATTACCGAACGTGAGCTCCAATTGCGATTCCGCAAGCACATACTGAAGACCGTTATCCCGAAGAACACGCAGCTCGTGGAAGCCTCGTTTTACGGCAAACCCGCCGTTCTTTTTAACGCAAATTCCAAGGGCACACTCGCGTATCTGCAGGTTGCCCGTGAAATGATTGAAAAGGACCGGCTGGCACAAGAGACTCCGGCTGTTCTCCAGGGGCAAACCGGCTAACCGGGAGCGATGGGAAGACCCACGAACGGTTCTTTTCTCATTACACTTTTCGGCACTTCTGCCTTTCTCGTTTCCCTCACCACACCTCCTCTTCCTCCCGCCGAACCGATCGTCAATTCTGCCGTCGCGACCGATTGGATCGACGAAGCTTATTTGCACTTCGACAGTCTTCGCACGGATCTTTCCGATTATCAATGGCCAACGGATGCAAGCGAGACCATGAGTTCTGCGTTCGCAGAATTCCGACGAACGCATTTTCATGGGGGGATCGACATCTCCACAAGGGGGCGCACGGGCTTCCGGGTTTTTGCATCACGCTCCGGATATATCGAACGCATTCACGTCTCGCCGTTCGGGTACGGGAAGATGCTGCAAGTACGGCATGAAGACGGATTCGTCACGTTGTATGCCCACTTGGAACGATTCGCCGATCATGTCCAAGACTACGTACGCGGATTTCAATATGCGAACGAGCGGTACAGCCTCGACGTACGACCTGAACCCGATGCCTTCGTCGTCAAGAAAGGGGACGTGATCGCATTCACGGGCGCCACAGGCGCCGGCCCGCCCCATCTGCATTTTGAAATACGGGATGAGCGCACGAATCCCGTGAATCCCCTCCTGTTTCCGCATTTTGCAGCCACGGTAGCCGACACGCGCGCTCCGGAGTTCCGTCAGATCAGTTTTGCCCCCTTTGATCACACCGGCCGGATCAACGGCTCGCCCCTTTCGCTGTCTCTGGACGCACGACCGCTCGGGAACAACGAATATGACATCCCGCGTACGATACGGCTGAACGGTGCGATCGGCCTGAGTGTGAGAGCGACAGACCGCGTGAATGCGACATGGCATAACAACGGTGTCTATCACTACGAGCTCTTTCTCGACTCAACACTGATCTACACCTCGAAACTCGATCGATTCGCTGCGCGGTTATCCGAGCAGATCGCCCTTCATTATGATTGGCAGCTGGTGGAGGCTGGAGAAGGAAGGTTTCAAAGATTGTTCCTTGAACCGGGAAACCGATTGCCTCTTTATTCCCGGTCACGCGAGAAGAGCGGTATCATTGAGACTGCCGGCTACGAACGCGGGTACCACACGCTCACGATCATTGCCCGCGATATTCAGGGGAATCAATCCAGGCTCAAAGCCACCCTCCATCTCGACGAGATGCCCGTTATTGATGTTCGCAAAGACGGCAACGTGCTGGTGGTTGCCCCCTCATCGCAAACAAACGTCAGCTCGATCACGGTCGCATCGCGAAGTCCCGGGGGTCGAACATGGAAGCGAACGTCGTATGAAGCGACGAACCTCAACTCGGCCGAAGACGGGTATATCGTTCCGGTGTCACCGGACGACCGGCGTGTTTTCAGAATTGAGGCAAAGACTGCAACGGGGTCTGTATCGCATCCTGTTTTCTTCTGTCCGCCCACCAAAACATCAAGATCCACTTCCCTCTCTCTCAAGAAGGAATTCGTCCGGGATTACATGCTGGTGACTCTGACATCGCATCTTCCTTTTACCCTTCGACCGTCCCTTCGGATGACAAACGGAGCTTTGAGTTCTTTTGTTGAGATCAATGCGGTGGACGAACGAACCTACATCGGAACAATTCCGCTCTCCGGACTTGAAACAACGACCGTGCGATTGGATGCCTGGGGAACCGTGAACGGAACGGATGTTGAGACTGAGGACGAGTTCTCCGTGTTTCCGATTCTTCCTTCGACCGGTGGATCGATCGTTGCGGGCGACGGCGAGTTTGAGGTTGATTTCCCGGCCGAAGGTGTCTATCAGTCGTTGTTTGTCAGGATCGAGAGTACTGAAGCCGGATACGCTGCTTTTCCGCAGGATGTTCTTCTGAATAAAGGTGCCCGGGTGCGTTATCGGCAGTCCATCGACGATGAGAAGACCGGATTGTACTTTGTTGACGGGGGTGATGTTACCCTGCTTCCTGCCGATCGTTCCGAAGAATTCTACGCCGCAAAAGTCACCAAATTCCTCAGTGAGTTCACCGTCCGGCAGGATACAACCCCGCCCTCCATCTCCTCGCTTTCTGTTCGGCATTCACGCGGAGTTTTGCGCGTGCGATTCGGACTCAGAGACAATCTTTCAGGGCTGAACGCCGATGCGATCCGGGTGACCGTTGATGAACGTCTCCTTATCGCCGAGCTCGATTCCGACAAAAAACAGGTCGTGTTTGATGAACGGGTCGATCTCGAGCCCGGACGGCATGTTCTTCGGATCGAAAGCCGCGACAAGGCGGGAAACACTGCGACGGCGGAAAGACAGTTCACCAGTGCCGCTTCCATAAAATAATATTGTGTTTTCCAGAACGACCACCGTCCGCCTACGGCGGACTCTCTCGACTTCTGTTTTATTGCATTCCTCTCCAATTTTTTGCTAAATTCACTAAGGAATTCCGACCGGGTAGCTGATTGGCTACCTTTTTTCTTACATGTCAGAACTTTCAAAGACATACAACCCCGCCGAAGTGGAAGAACGCTGGTATCCAGAATGGGAGACCCGCGGACTCTTTCACGCCCAAGTCAATTCTGAAAAGCACCCGTACACGATCGTCATTCCACCCCCCAACATTACGGGCATTCTCCATCTGGGACATATTCTGAACAACACCATCCAAGATGTTTTTGTGCGGTGGAAGCGGATGCAGGGATTTGAAGCATGTTGGATACCGGGAACGGACCACGCAGGGATAGCAACGCAGAACGTCGTCGAGAAGGCGCTGGCGAAGGAAGGGACGGACCGGCATAAGTTGGGCCGCGAGAAGTTTGTCAAGCGTGTGTGGGAGTGGAAGGATATTTACGGCGGTACGATCATTCGACAGCTGAGGAAACTGGGCGTATCCTGCGACTGGCAGCGCGAACGGTTTACAATGGATGAAGGGCTTTCGACCGCCGTCCGCGAAGTCTTCGTCCGCCTGTTCGACAAGGGGCTCGTGTACCGCGGAAAGTACATCGTCAACTGGTGTACGTTTCACCGTACGGCCCTCAGTGACGACGAAGTCGAACACGAGGAGACGAACGGCAAACTCTACCACATCCGCTATCCGATCGAGGGAACAAAAGATTCTGTTGTCATCGCGACCACCCGCCCGGAGACCATGTTGGGGGACACGGCTCTTTGCTTCCATCCGAAAGACGAACGCTATCGGCACCTGAACGGAAGGCAATCCACGCTTCCACTGGTCGGGCGCAGGATTCCGGTGATCGCCGACGATTACATCGATTCTTCATTTGGTACCGGGATCATGAAGGTAACGCCGGCACACGACCCCAACGATTTTCTTCTGGGACAGCGCCATAACCTCCAGCAGGTCAGCGTTATCAACGAAGCCGGCCAGATGAATGAGCATGTTCCGAAACACTATGAGGGGCTTGACCGGTTCGAATGCAGAAAACTCATCGTGAAGGATCTTGAGGCTCAGGGGTTTCTGGTGAAAGTGGAAGACTATACGCATAATGTGGGCCGGTGCTATCGTTGTAACACGGTGATCGAGCCGTATTTATCGGACCAGTGGTTCGTGCGCATGAAACCGCTCGCAAAACCTGCGCTCAAGGTTGTTCAGGACGGCGTGGTGAGATTCCATCCGGACCGCTGGGCAAGGGTGTACGAACATTGGATGGACAACATCCGCGATTGGTGTATTTCGCGTCAGCTCTGGTGGGGACATCGTATTCCGGTGTACTATGCACCGGATGGCACCTATACCGCGGCGCGGTCCGAGGAGGAAGCACGAACGAAACTCGGCATTGCTCCCGAGATGCCCCTGCGGCAGGATGAAGACGTGCTGGACACATGGTTCTCCGCGTGGCTCTGGCCATTTTCCACGCTCGGCTGGCCCGGAGATACCAAGGACCTGCGGTATTTCAATCCGACCGACACACTGGTCACGGGCCCCGATATTATTTTCTTCTGGGTCGCCCGCATGGTTATGGCCAACATGGAATTCATGAAGGGCGTGCCTGGCCATGACGGCAAACCGCGGCAAAAGGAAATAGATCTTGTTCCCTTCCGCGATGTCTACATGACAAGCATTGTCCGCGATGGTCAGGGCCGGAAGATGAGCAAATCCCTTGGGAATTCGCCAGACCCTATCGATGTCATCCAGGAGTATGGCGCCGATGCGCTCAGATTCACGATTACCTATCTGGCGCCGCTCGGGCAGGATGTGCTCTTTTCCGCTGACAAATGTGAAGTCGGCCGAAACTTCGCGAACAAGATCTGGAACGCCGGCCGGTTCCTGCTTCTGAACAAAAAGGAAATCTGCGGTGAGGGAATACTCGACCTCTCGGCTCCCTCCGCCGCGCATCTCGACCTGGCCGACCGCTGGGTTCTCTCGCGTCTTAACACCGCAACCGATGAAATGAATACTGCTCTGGAAGAATTCCGGATCAACGATGCCACCAAGATCCTGTATGGCTTCCTCTGGCACGATTTCTGTGACTGGTATATCGAACTGGTGAAAACAAGATTTTACGGAGACGAATCCGCCGAAGCGAAGACGGCCGTCGTTCAACGCGCTCTTTGCGTTTTCGACCAGGCTCTCCGGCTCCTTCATCCGTTCATGCCGTTCATCACCGAGGAGCTCTGGCAGCACCTGACCAGCCGGAACGATGCATCGATCGTTCGCAGTGATTTCCCGCGCAGCAACAAGCGGCAGATCGATCGGAAAACCGAGAAGGACATGGAGTTCGTTCAAAAAGTCATCAATGCCCTCCGGAATATCCGCGGCGAAAATAACATTCCGCCCTCCCGTGACATCGAACTCCAGGTGATTGTTCCGAAAGGGGAAAAAGGAAGCACCCTCCGATCGTACGAGCGCTACCTGCAAAAGCTGGCGCGCGTGACGACACTGACCGAGATCAAGGCTCCCGAAAAACCCAAATTCGCCTCCAGCGCCGTCGTCAATGATTTCGAATTGTTTGTGCCGCTCGAGGGGCTGATCGACTTGAGGGCCGAGCGTCACCGCCTTGAGAAGGAGATCCAACGCGTTCAGCAGATGCTGGACGGAATTGAAAAGAAGCTGGGGAATCCGCAATTCACCGAGCGCGCGCCGAAGGACGTGGTGGAAAAGGAACGGGAAAAGCAGAGTTCATTCAAGGTGAATCTGGAGAAGTTGAAGGCGAATCTGGCACAGCTGGAAACGAATGAAGGACGGATGTCTTAAGGCGTGAAAGATGAACGGATGCAAGATCTGCGGAAACGAAAAGGAGAAATCGTACGCAAAGAATCCTTTGCAATCGATATTCCGAAAAGACGACATCAGCGCATTCAAACGAAGAGCAGAGGAATTGAACAAAGAAGGCCGCGGGGATCAGATCGCCGTGTACCTGAAGAAAGTCGTTCGTTCGTAGCTCTTGAGTTACTTTTTGATTCCTAAGGGACGATTCACCATACGCGCATCACCGTCGCCATTTAATCGAACATCCCATCGAGGGAAATTGCTTTCCGCTCACACTCCTCCCCGCCGCCAGATTCGTGATCGCTTCCTTCAATTCCCGTTTCGTGACCTTCGATTCGTCCTGCCAGTTGTCGTCAATCCGCCCATGATAAACCAGCCGCCTCTCCCCATCTAACAAATAGATATCCGGCGTACACTGCGCTTTGTATGCTGCCGCAACGGTCTGCGATTCATCAATGAGATACGGAAACGGTATCTCCCACTCCTTTATTTTGTCCTTCATCACTTCGGGCGCATCTTCGGGATACTCCGGATGGATATTCGGATTGACCGCAACGGTATGAATGCCAAGTCCCCTGGCGAATTCTGCCAGCGAAATCGATCTTGGCCAAACTGCCTGTGCGTAAGGACAATGATTGCAGGTGAAGATGACGAGCAGTCCTTTCGGCCCGATGGACTCATCCAACGTTACCTTCTTGCCAAAGGGGTCATTCAGATCGAACGTCGGCATGACCGTTCCAACGGGAACGTCAATGGATTCTATAGGCATGCATTCTCCTTAATACAAATTGCGTGGACAAAGGTTCTACCACCAAGACACCAGGGACACGTTCGATGCAATGATCGTTCAAACATCCGCCCGAGACATTGAGCATTTTGGCGGCTGCTTGCACCAGTTCGTCCTGTTGCGTAGATTGATTTGCGCCTCCTGTAATCTACAAAATCCCGGATGATGGTCAAGCTTCCCCTATCATCATAACGATTGAGCCGTAAGTATGTTTACGACCTCGACAATGAGAATTCGCCCGAACTTTCGGGAGAATCTCCTCTTGAAAATCCTCGCAGGAGCGTATGCGATCGTCTGGATCATCACTGCGATCAACCCGGTCTATCCTTCCGATTGGATGCTCGAGAACATCCTCGTTGTGATCTTCATCGTCGGACTCGTTCTTACCTACGCGGAAACGCCGGTGGGATTCTGGATGCAGGATTGGTTCGGATTCGACCGGAACCACTTCGACCGCGTTGTGCATTTTTGCTTCGGCCTTCTCATGGCCTATCCCATCCGTGAAATTTTCCTCCGCGTCGCCCACACCCGCGGCTTCTTTGCTTACTACCTCCCGTTCGATGTGACCCTGGCTTTCAGCGGTGGGTATGAGATCATCGAAATGGTCGTGGCAGTGCTGGTCAGTCCCGAAGCCGGAGATGCCTACCTGGGCACCCAGGGAGACATCTGGGACGCGCAAAAAGACATGGGTCTTGCCGCTCTCGGGGCCGTTCTTTGCATGGTCATCACCTGGGCGATCAGGGCGATCCGCCAAAAGCCTCACACTCCGGACTACGACGCGGAATGACCTCTCACCAACACTTCATAGCGCATCTGGATCTCGATTGCTTCTATGTTTCCGTGGAGCGGACGATCAATTCTGCCCTCATCGGGAAGCCGGTGGTGGTGGGAGGAACGTCCACAGGAAGAGGGGTCGTTGCGTCAGCTTCTTATGAAGCAAGGAAGTTCGGTGTCCGGTCCGCGATGCCAACGGGACAAGCCCAACGGCTGTGTCCGGGGCTCATCGTTGTGCAGGGAAGTTATCACCGGTACACCGAGGTTGCAGATGCTCTCTACCGTCGCATGCTGGATTTTGCGCCGATCGTCGAACGGGCCTCGATCGATGAAATGTATCTTGATCTCACGGGCACGGAGCTCTTGTACCGAAAGGACCTCCCGGGCCTCATTCGGACGCTTCAGGGCATCGTGCTGACGGAATTTTCCCTCCCCTGCACCATCGCACTCGCTTCCAATAAGACCATCGCCAAGATCGCGACCGACCAGGTAAAGCCTGCCGGACTGAGTACTGTCCCGCATGGAGCCGAAAAGGAGTTTCTTGCCCCGCTCGCGATCGACGTCATACCGGGAATCGGGAAGAAGACCGGGGAGTACCTTAGAAAAAAGGGATTCCAGACGGTTGCGGATCTTCAGCGTGCCTCGCTGGAACATTTGACCCGATTACTCGGAAAGCACGGAACGTGGTTGTTTCGGGTGGCGCAGGGAGGCGGAAGCGAGACGGTTCATCCTGAGTTTGTCAGAAAAAGTATTGGAAAGGAGGAAACTTTTTCGCAGGATACGGCAGATCGGGGAGCGCTCGAGAAGATCCTTTTCTCCCTTGTCGAAGCCGTGTGCGATCGGCTGCGCCGAAAACGGTGGAAAACCCGAACGATTACGCTCAAGTTACGGTATTCAGACTTTAAAACCATCACCCGAGCGGATACGATTGCTCCGACAGACGATGATCCGGTCATCTTTCACACTGTCCGGGATTTGTTTCGAACGGCTTACACACGCAGGCTCCCTGTGAGGCTTTTAGGTGTCCAGCTCAGTCATTTCACAGACCCTGCGCAGGACACGCCCGGTTTGTTTGACGACGAACCGACAAAACGGGACGATGTGTTGGAAGCCGTGAGAAAACTTCGCGAGAAGTTTGGTGAAGAGGTGATCCATGTGGGGAGCGAGTAAGATGGTGAAGGGCGGTAAAGACTGAAATGGAAGATGGGAGCTTCCCCTGAGTGCCTGCCCGCCTCATTGATGCAAGAAGGTCAGGCGGGGAGCGAAGGGATCGGAAAGCGTTCCTGGTTTGACCTGAAACTTTAAACCTTAAACCTTGAACCTGGAATTTTCTAACAACCAACTCCAATAACCAACAACCCTTATGGCAAACAGATTCTTTTCGGGTGAACGACAGTATAAATTCAAAGACAAGTACGGATTCCGCTGGCGCGGGAGTGAGGTGACACGGATCGAAGGGTTCAGCGATGCTGTCTTTGCGTTTTCCGTCACCCTGCTTATTGTTTCTCTCGAAGTACCCCGCACATTTGCGGAATTGCTGAACACAATGAAGGGGTTTGTGGCGTTCGCGGCCAGCTTTGCGATCCTCATCTGGATCTGGCATGTCCATTACACCTTCTTCCGGCGCTACGGCCTTCAGGATGCCTTCACGAAGACGGTCAACGCACTTCTCCTCTTTGTGGTGCTCTTTTACGTTTACCCCCTGAAATTCGTCTTTACAAATGTCATTCATTTTTGGTCAGGCGGAGGAAATACCACGACCCTCGCGGATGGCACTGCGGTTCCGATCGTGAGCGAAGGCGAACCCGCCATGATGATGATCGTTTATGCGGTCGGATTTATTGCTGTCTTCTCTTGCTACGTTCTCCTGTACATTCATGCCCGGAGAAAACGCGAGGAACTTCGGCTCAATCAGGTCGAATTGTTTGTCACTTCGATGCACACACAGCAGTATCTCTTGTGCATTGTCGTCGGATTGATCTCGCTTTCCATCGCGCTCTTCGGCGGGGATTCGATGGCCTCCTGGTCCGGAATATCCTATTCCCTTCTGGGACCTGTTCTCGGGCTCCATGGGTTCCTCAGCTCGCGCAGAATGAAGAAGGTCGAAGCGCAAATGCAGCAACAGTATCCTCAGCGGCCGTTCCAGCAGCGCCAGGGAGAACAACGTCAACAGCATCCTCGGCAGCAGCAGAGGCCGCCGGGTGACAGGCGCCATCAGGGCCAGCAACGGCCGCAGGGTCAGCAGCGGCATCCGGGACAACGACCCCAGGGCTCTCGACAGCAGGACCAGCGCACGCAGGACCAGTCTCCACCGCCACAGCAGGAAGGCGGCCCGTCAGACCAATCACAGCAACAACGAAGGCGTCCGCAAAATCCGGAATAACACACGTTGAACGCCCACTCGCCAACGCGTTCTTCATTGGCCTGGATGGCCATTGCCATCGCTGCAACGCTGGGGATTCAGGCATACCTCTGGCCGCACATCACCGATGACGCGTACATTACCTTCCGCTACGCGCTCAATCTCGCGACCGGACATGGTCTCTCCTTCAACCACGGTGAGCATGTCGAAGGGTTTTCCAATCCGCTCTGGACTCTCCTCCTCGCGCTCCTTCACTTCGTTACCGGAACAGCAATTCCTGACGCAGCCAGAGTGACGGGGCTCCTATTTGCACTTGGAACATTCGTGTGCGTATTCCAAATAGTGCTCAGGTCCGGCGAACAGCCGGCTTCCCTTCCTTTGGCACTTGCCCTGCTTCTGATCGTCGCTGCTCCCGGATTTCATGTGTACGCGACGGCCGGGCTGGAAGGACCGATGCTGGGATTCCTCCTGACGGCCGGGCTTGCGGCCTCAACCGGATCCTCGCGTTTGGCCCGTTTGTCTGCTGCCATGCTTTTCGGCCTCGCAGGAATCACGCGCCCCGAAGGCCCGCTGTACGCTCTTCTCTGGTTTCTCGCCACCATCAATCCCGCGCTCTCGCTGCCGAAACTTCTGCGGATGGAAGCAGGACGGTTTTTCGTCATGATCGCGCCGATCGTTGCATGGCAGATTTTCAGAGTAACGTACTTCGGCGCCTGGCTGCCGAACACCGCCGTGGCAAAGGTGCCGGGTGTTTTCGGAGAGTTCATCGATTTTCCCGAGTACATCACTCCGTGGCTCGTCGCAGCAGGCGGACCTTTGATCCTCTTCCTCTGGATGGTTCTCCCTCCTCGGAGTGAGCGTGTGCAAAGGATCGAGCGAATATGCCTCGCTGTCGTCGGTGCAAATGTGGTCTTTATTTCCTACGCCCAGGGTGATTGGATGACGTTTGGCCGTTTCATCATTCCTGTCTGGCCGGTGATCAGCATTACTCTGGCCCTCTGGATAACCGCAGAACTCAAACAACTTCAAGAATCCCATTTTGTCCGATTCCGCAAAACCCTGCCATACCTCCCGGCCGTCGGGGTCATCCTCTGTGCGGTTCTGGCATGGTATCCGGCCGTCAAATCCTACGCGAACAATGAGGGAATGAACATGCTCATGCGCGGAACCGATCAGCTTGCCGTGGGCAGGTGGATTGACCATAATATTGCTCCCGGGGCCAGCGTGGCAACGGGACGGCTGGGGGGGATCAGCTATGGGGCGATGAACCAGGTCGTGTGGGACTGGTTCGGATTGACCGATGCAGAGGAAGCCGCCTATATTCGCAAAGGGAGGCCCGGGAAACTTGCCGATGATCCTGTGTTTCGAAGAAATCCGGACGTCATCGCGGCCATTGAAGCCCCAGCAGACTGGAGCTACAAACGCACAACTCAATTGATGGATTTCCTTGAAGAAAATTATATCTTTGTCATGGGTTTCCCGCAAGGGCAGTATGGATATGTTGATGTGTGGATAAGAAAAGAGCGGATCAAGGATGTGTTGTTGACGAGCGAGGAGTTCGTTCTTTGAGGTTTCAGGGCAAAATTCGAAATTCCCCGCCCGAACCTGCCCGCCTCATGAGACGCAATCAGGTCAGGCGGCCAGCCCGCCTGCGGTCTGGCGGGGCGACCGCTCCATTGTCCCGGAAGTTCGGTCGGGCGGGTAATACCGAAATTCAAAACAAGACCTAAGCACAAAATTCCAAAAGCGCTTTTTGGGTTTTTAGGTATTAGGATTTGTTTCGATTTTTGAGTTTTGAATTTAGAATTTGGAATTGTGCCTAATATAACTTCTCACATCCCACATCTCACATTTCACTGTATGAAAACAATTGTTCTTCTGTTTGTTTCCTTGAGTCTCTTGTCAGCTCAGGACCAACCTGTTGCCTTCCGCGGTGCGACGATCTATCCGATCGAAGGCGCTCCCATTTCCAACGGCGTCCTGGTCGTTGAAAAGGGCGTCATCAAGGCGGTCGGGGCTGCCGGTTCGGTAACCATTCCGCCAAACGCCGTGGTTCACGATATGACCGGGAAGGTCATGATGCCCGGGATGGTGGACACCCATTCGCACGTCGGACGCGGGGACGGCGGAGACGCCTCGTCAGCACTGAATCCGGAGGTGCGGATCCTCGACGCCATTGATGTCCGGTCGACGAGTTTTATGAAGGCACTCTCGGGCGGAATTACCACTGTCAATGTGATGCCGGGATCGGGCCACCTCATGAGCGGGCAGACCGCCTATTTGAAACTACGTTCCGCGAACACGATCAATGACATGCTCTTTTGCAAAGATCCGCTGAATGATATTTGCGGCGGAATGAAGATGGCGAACGGGACGAATTCGATACGGGAAAAGCCATTCCCCGGGACCAGGGCAAAATCAGCCGCGATGGTGCGGCAGCTCTTCGTGAAAGCCCAGGAGTATCGTTCCAAGGTTCAGGCCGCGAAGGGAAACCCGGAAAAAATGCCGAAACGAGAACTGGACATGGAAGCCTTGGTGCAGGTACTCGAAGGGAAGCGCGTTGTCCATCACCACACGCACCGCCATGACGACATCCTCACCGTCCTCCGCCTTGCTAAGGAATTTGGTTTCCGCGTCGTGTTGCAGCACGTCAGCGAAGCGTGGAAAGTCGCAAAGGAAATCGCCGAAGCAAAGGCCCCATGCTCGATCATTGTGCTAGACTCGCCGGGAGGCAAACTGGAAGCAGTGGATATCCGATATGAAACCGGCGCCGTGCTGGAGAAAGCAGGAGTTGCCGTCGCGTTTCATACGGATGACGGCATCACCGATTCGCGATTGTTCATTCGTTCCGCCGCGTTCGGCGTTCGGGGTGGTATGACACGCGAGAAGGCACTTGAATCGGTCACCATCGCCGGAGCGCGCATGCTTGACCTGGACGGAAGGGTCGGCTCGCTGAGGGTCGGCAAGGATGCCGATTTCCTCGTGCTCTCGGGCGATCCGTTGAGCGTGTACACGCATATTGAACAAACCTGGGTGGAAGGCGTGAAGAGATTCGACCGCGCAAACCCCGAAGATCTCAAATACGCAATTGGCGGCTACGATGTGTATGGTACGCCCGAGTCCTTTGACTCCTGTGAAGGAGGCCTGGAATGAAGATGCGCTCTCTGTTCTTCCTTTTGCTCATTCCGGTTTTTGTTCAGGCCCAAATTGCCGTGCGCGGCGAAACGGTGTACACGATGGCCGGGGCACCGATGAAAGACGCGGTTATTCTGATCAAGGGAGCAACGATCGAACGTGTTGGTCCCGCAGCCGAAGTGAATATTCCGGCCGGCTACAAAGTCCTTACGGCAAAGGTTGTTACGCCGGGCCTTGTCGATGCGCATTCCACGGTCGGGCTCGCCGGCATCCTGAACGTTCCGCATGATCAAATGCAGCTCGAAAAATCCGAGCCTATTCAGCCTCAACTGCGGGCCATCGACGCCTACAATCCGAAAGAGGAGCTGATCGCATGGATTCGGGCACTGGGTGTCACGACGGTGCACACCGGTCACGGCCCGGGCGCGCTCATGAGCGGCACAACCATGGTCGCCAAGACCAGCGGAGAGACCGTCAAAGACGTTCTTGTCACTCCGGATCTGATGGTGGCGTTTACCATGGGGTCCAGTGTCTCGAGGAATTTCAAATCTCCGGGTACGAGGTCCAAGGGTGTTGCGATGTTACGACAGGAGTTCCTCAAGGCCCGGGACTACGTGAAAAAACTGGAGAACAAAGACCCTGAAAAGCGGCCCGCGCGCGACCTTCAGCTTGAAATGGTCGCCGAAATTCTCCGCGGGAACGTCAAAGCGCTTATCACAGCGCAGACGGCTCCGGAGATCGCGGCGGCTCTCCGTTTGCAGAAGGAGTTCGGATTTCCGATGGTTCTTGACGGCGCGGCCGAGGCACCTCTGCTGCTCGACGAGATCAAGGCCGCCGGCGTGCCGGTGATTCTTCATCCGACCATGGTCCGCACGGGCGGAGACACAAAGAGCGCTTCGTTCACCACGGCGGCCGTCCTTCGCAAAGCAGGAATCCGGTTTGCGCTTCAGAGTGGATTCGAGGGATACGTACCGAAAACCCGTGTTGTGCTTTTCGAAGCCGCGATTGCGGCAGCGAACGGGCTTACCATGGAAGAAGCTCTGCGAACGATCACCATCGATGCCGCGGCAATTCTGGGACTTGAGAAGCGTGTAGGATCGATTGAACGCGGCAAAGATGCCGACCTGGCGCTTTTTGACGGCGACCCGTTTGAATACACGACGCGTGTTTGTGCCGTTGTTATCAACGGAACAGTGGTAAGTGAGACTTGCAGATAAAAACTTGGAACTCCTCATTTGATTTCTTTGTGTCCCTGTCTGCCCGCCAGTGAGCATCTCGGGTAAACCGGCAGGCGGGCTTCGTGTCTTGTGGATCGATCTTGTTTGCTCGAATTGTGGTGGTGTCCTCTTTTGTCTATCGCGCCGTAAGAAGTCGTTGAAACGACTCATGGAATTGGGAGCGAGCGGGTTTCCCCCCAACTTAAGTTGGGGGGAATACAACCAGCACAATGTCACCAAGAACCGTTTTAACGGTTTCCTGTTACCGTAGAAACCCAAATGAGGACACTACCCGAATTGTTCATTGATTGACTTTCTCTTCACTTTCTTGTAGCGTAGATTTCCTCTTCAATTCATTAGTTGTCAACCCCAGTGGCTCATAAAACTCCC
>JBBEEC010000033.1:0-130949 GCA_040880975.1 Bacteroidota bacterium
GATCCCAAAGAACGGGATCAACTATTGCACTATCATCGGAGAGCTGGCAGAACGGCTATTGCACCAGTCTTGCCCCGCTCCGCGTTTTAAGCTGTTAAGGGGTCCCTTCGGGAAAAACTGGCGTCCACAAGGTTTTTGGGGGAAGAGATGGCGTTCCATTCGTATGTCCTGCGCAGCAGGAAGGACGGAAGGTTCTACTACGGCAGTACGAGTGCGCTGAGTTCTCGCATCATTGCCCATAATTGCGGACGGGTGCGATCCACGAAAGGCCGACGACCATGGGTCGTTTGGTTCTTTGAGGAGTTTCAAACGAAGCGTGAAGCAAGGCAGAGGGAGTCATTTTATAAGAGCATTGACGGTTACCACTGGTTGAAGGATAAAGGAATCATCCCATAATCGGAGAGCTGGCAGAACGGTCCCGCCAAAAAGGCGGCGGGATTGATCCCAAAGAACGGGATCAACTATTGCACTATCATCGGAGAGCTGGCAGAACGGCTATTGCACCAGTCTTGAAAACTGGCGTCCGCAAGGACTTCGGGGTTCGAATCCCTGGCTCTCCGCAAGACTACGTCCCGCCATCAATTGTGTGACTGAGAGCGGGACTTCGTCTTGCAAGCAAGGTTGTTTGGATTCATATCATGGTCAATTTGTTTATTGGGGGGATTTATGCTCGAGTGGTTTGTCTATTTTCTTCGGAGTCGTAAGAAGGACTGGGTCTATGTGGGGATGGCGAGAAATGTATACGAGCGGTTTGAGGAACATAAAGAGGGATTGGTTCAGTCCACGAAAGCCTATCGTCCGCTGAGCTTGGCGGGTTATATAGCGGTGCAAAGCTCACGAAAAGCCAGGGAACTTGAGAAGTACTTCAAGACAGGGTCTGGAAAAGCGGTTCTTAAGAAGAGAATCTTGACCGACGAAGTCCCGCAAAGCGGGACGTAGTCGGTCCCTGGCTCTCCGCAAACGGAAATCGACAATCGAAAATTCACTCGTTTCCGAATCTGGTTTTTTGTATCTTTAGCCGGTTGTTCAAGTTGATCTGACTTTGTTTCACCGCACGACCCCAGCATGGAGAGGTGGCCGAGTGGCTGAAGGCACAGGTTTGCTAAACCTGCATAGGGGGTAACCTCTATCGAGGGTTCGAATCCCTCCCTCTCCGCAATATCGTGCTGCGAGATACATCGAAGATGCAACGAACAATGACAGTGAGGGCGACAACGTGTCGCCTTTTTTGTTCTGTTAAAGAGAAACCGCATGCCCCAAGAAACCCGCGTCCGTTTTGCTCCAAGCCCGACAGGATTTCTCCATGTTGGCGGGCTCCGGACCGCGCTTTATAACTTCCTTTTTGCACGCCATAATTCCGGCAAATTCATCCTCCGTGTCGAAGATACCGATCAATCCAGAAAGGTCGAGGGAGCGGTTGAGAATCTCATCGAAACCTTGCGCTGGTCGGGAATCGAATTCGATGAAGGCCCCGGCATAGACGGGGGCTTCGGCCCTTACACGCAATCGGAACGCCTGCAGACCTACCACGAGCACGTTCAAAAGCTGGTGTCCGATGGGCATGCCTACCACTGTTTTTGCACGCCCGAACGCCTCGACCAGGTTCGAAAACAGCAACAGGCCATGAAACTCCCGCCGGCGTACGATCGGCATTGTCGTGATCTCCCGCGCGAAGAATCGGAAAAAAGGCGAAAGTCCGGTGAGCCGGGTGTCATTCGCATGAAAGTGCCCATAGGCGGAGAAATGACATTTGAGGATATTATCCGCGGCAAAGTCACGATCGCGCATAAGGTCCTGGATGATCAGGTTCTTCTCAAATCTGACGGATTTCCCACGTATCACCTTGCAGTGGTCGTAGATGACCATTTGATGAAGATCAGCCATGTGATTCGCGGAGAAGAATGGCTTCCCAGCACGCCGAAACATATCATGCTGTACAAATATTTTGGATGGGATGTCCCCCAGTTTGCCCATCTTCCGCTCCTTCTGAATCCGGATCGGACGAAGTTGAGTAAGCGGCAGGGGGATGTGGCCGTCGAAGACTACCGGAACAAGGGGTATTTGAGAGAAGCGATCGTGAATTTCGTTGCATTCCTTGGCTGGAATCCCGGTGATGAAAGAGAGATCTTCACGCTCAATGATCTCATACGTGATTTCACACTTGAACGCGTCGGAAAATCCGGGGCGGTATTCAACGTGGAAAAACTGAATTGGCTGAATCAACAGCATCTCAGGCTTAAACCCGACGAGGAGATTGCAACACTCCTGGAGCTTCTGCTTCAAGAAGCAGGGGTTTCCGCACCATCACGCTCCTATCTGCTACGGGTTGTTGCTTTGATGAAGGAGCGGGTCACGTTCATTCCGGATTATCTCGAGTTTGCAGGATATTTTTTCAACGATCCGACGGAGTATGACGAGAAGGGGAGGCAGAAGCACTGGAATGCGGATGCGAAAAAAGCTTTGGCAATGTTGGCCGAGCAATTGGAGAAAGCTCCGGCTTTCACGACGCAATCCATCGAGGAGGCTCTGCGGGTTTTGGCTGAGCAACTTGGTGTTGGCGCGGGGAAGCTGATCCATGCGACCCGTCTTGCACTTTCGGGAAGAGTGGTCGGTCCGGGATTGTTTGAGATGATGGAATTGCTCGGGAAGGATACGGTCGTCCGTCGCCTCCGCCATGCGGTCGGTCTGATGTAGTTGCCTTTCCATTCGCGGTTCGATATATTTTGTCACCAACTCGATAACTTGTTGCTGAAAACACGACGATCACCGTGGCCCGCCGAACAAAGACTCCCCTGGATATCATTCGCCTGAATAATGCGGTGTTCTACGCTTATCACGGAGTCCTTTCCGACGAACAGAAACTTGGAGGAAAATTTGAAGTGGATGTTGAACTTCGGTGTGACCTGCGGAAAGGTACTAAATCCGACCACCTGAGCGATACCGTCGACTATGAGCAAGTTTATGATTGCATCAGATCTTCAGTGCTTGGGAAAAAGCATTTTTTGCTCGAAGGGTTGGGGGGTGCCATCATTCGCGGCATTCTGAAGAAATTTGCCAAGGTGCAGGAAGTGACAGTTCGGGTGAGAAAACCGAACGCGCCGGTGAAGGGCGTGATCGACACCGTAGAAGTGGAAATGACCCGCGCTCGGGGACACTTGTGACTGTGGTCTTTCTGGGTATTGGATCCAACAAAGGTGACAGACTCGGCTATCTTCGCAAAGCAGTCGGCTCTGTCGGTCGTATTCCCGGCGTGGTCGTGAAAGCGGTTTCCAGCGTCTACGAGACACAACCCCGGGGAGTGGAAGTACAATCGGACTTTCTCAACGCGGCTCTGGCAGCGGAAAGTGATTTGTCTGCAGTGGAATTGGCAGGCTCACTGAAGGCGCTGGAGCAAGCCCTTGGCCGGACAAGATCAGAGCGATGGGGCCCGAGAGAGATCGACATCGATTTGCTGCTCTACGACGGCCTTGTTCTTGAATCTGATTCTTTGACTCTTCCGCATCCCGAATTGCACAATCGCAGATTTGTCCTTGAGCCTCTGCGCGAACTGGCCCCGGATTTTGTGCATCCCCGGTTGCAGGCATCCATCAAAGACCTTTACGCACATTGCCCCGACAACGGTTGGGTGAAAAAAACTTCCATGAAATTGAAGCAGCCGGAGTAACGCTTGCAAATTGCCAACAGGGAAATCAGACACATTGCGATTGAAGGAGTCATCGGTGCCGGGAAAACCACGCTGGCGCAAATGCTGGCGGAGCGCCTCACGGGGCGGCTTGTTCTCGAACGGTTCGATGAAAATCCGTTTCTTGCGAAGTTCTATGAGGATCCGGACCATTACGCTTTTCAAACGCAGATCTTTTTCCTCCTGAGCCGATACAAACAACAGCAAGAGCTCTTCCAGGCCGACCTGTTTCACAATTATGTCATATCGGATTATATCTTCGACAAGGACAAGATCTTCGCATATCTGACTCTTCAGGATGACGAATTGAAGCTTTATGAAGCCGTCTTGGGAGCGATCGAGAAGAACATACCCGTTCCCGACCTCGTTGTTTATCTGCAGTCCAGCGTGGACCGGCTCATGACCAATATCAGGCATCGGGCTCGCCGATACGAAGAGAATATGTCGGAGGAGTATATCAGGGAATTGAATGAAGCCTACAACTACTTTTTCTTCCGGTATAAATCCTCTCCGCTCTTGATTGTCAAAGCGAGTGACATCGACTTTGTCAATAATGGGAAGGATTTCGATGATCTGTTGCAGCAGATCCTTCGGCCCAACCGCGCCCCTGTTGAGTACTACAGCCCCTTGGGTAAAGGACGGTAACATTGTTGCTTCGCATTCTCCTCTGGTCCCTTATCGCTTTCTTTCTCATTCGTTTCCTCTGGAGAATCATCGCAGCGGTGTTCCGGAATTCGTCAGGCGACAGCAAGGCGGCCCAACCACCTCCCGAACAACCATCTTCAAAGTCCCCCGCGACATTTCGGGATATTCGGGAAGCCAAATTCAAGGATCTTCCCAGCGATGAGAATTCATCATCGACTTCAAAGTCCGATTGATTGTTTGCCTCCCCGTTTTTGCTTGGACATCAGGCGAATTGTTGATATATTCATGGCGTTTTCTGACCATTGAATACCTGCCACGAAAAGAATGTCGAGATCGTACGTAGAGGATCTTCACCAACAAATCGGCAAGGAAGTCCTTCTTCAGGGATGGTTGTACAATAAGCGATCGAGCGGCAAAATCCGGTTTTTGCTCTTGCGTGATGGCACTGGCGTTGTCCAGTGTGTCATGGCAAAAGGAGCGATTTCGGATGATGTGTTCGGAAGGTTCGACGAACTCACTCAGGAATCCTCGCTCGCTGTTCACGGAACCGTTCGGAAGGATGATCGTGCCCCCGGGGGGGTCGAGGTCGATGTCACCAGCCTCGATGTTTACCAGATCGCCAGCGAATACCCGATAACCCCCAAGGACCACGGAGTAGAGTTCCTCGTCGATCGCCGGCATCTTTGGCTCCGGTCATCCCGTCAGCATGCCATTATGCGCATCCGTCACCGGATCATCAAAGCTATCCGGGATTTTTTTGACGGCAGGGGCTTCACCCTCATTGATTCTCCCATTCTGACCCCCGCAGCGTGCGAAGGCACATCCACCCTCTTCGAAACGGACTACTTCGATCTCGGCAAAGCCTATCTCACGCAATCCGGACAGCTCTATGCCGAGGCCGGGGCAATGGCGTTCGGCAAAGTTTACTGCTTCGGACCGACATTCCGCGCTGAAAAATCCAAGACGCGCAGGCACCTGACCGAATTTTGGATGGTCGAGCCGGAAGTTGCCTTTTGTGATCTGAATCAGGATATGGATCTCGCGGAGGAGTTCCTTGAATATATCGTTGAGTGCGTTCTCAAGGACAGGGCGGAGGAACTGAAGACGCTGGAGCGTAACACCAAGTTCCTCGAAAACGTGAAGCGCCCGCTCCCGAGGATTTCCTATGACGAAGCGGTCGCGATCCTCAAGAAACACGGATCTTCCTTCGAATGGGGAAATGACTTCGGAGGTACGGATGAGACCATTATTTCAGAGCAATTCGATCGACCTGTCATGGTCCATCGATATCCGGCCGCGATCAAGGCGTTCTATATGAAGCGGGATCCGGAGAATCCAAAGCTAGCCCTTGCCGTGGATGTTCTCGCCCCAGAGGGCTATGGGGAAGTGATCGGGGGAAGTCAGCGCGAAGATGATTTTGACGCGCTCCTGAAGCGGTTGCTGGAGCATAACCTGCCTCGAGAGGCATTCGAGTGGTACCTCGATCTGAGGAAATACGGAAGTGTTCCGCATGCGGGATTCGGGTTAGGATTGGAACGAACGGTGGCGTGGATCTGCGGCCTCGATCACATTCGGGAAACAAGTCCTTTCCCGCGCATGATCTACAGGATTACGCCTTGAAAGGGATGTAACCACGGGGACACGGAGAGGATTGCGAAATAATATTGGCCCGTTGTCCAACCTGTGGTCTAAACCATAGCTTACATGCTCAAAGTCCAGAATCTCCGGAAAGAGTTCGACACGGTGGTCGCCGTTGACGATGTTTCGCTGGAAGTCCGGCGAGGCGAACTCTTTGGCCTCCTGGGTCCCAACGGAGCGGGGAAGACGACCACGATTCGCACCATCCTGAACATCATCAAACCGAATCGCGGCGAGATCACTTTCGATGGGCTTCCATTCACGAATCACACTTGGAATACCCTTGGATATCTTCCCGAGGAACGCGGACTCTATCGAAAAAGCAAAATCCTCAATACGATCCTGTATTTTGCGGCACTCAAGGGGGTCGAGGCCGATACGGCAAGGTCCAGGGCCCTCGCATGGCTGGAACGGTTTGGGCTTGGCGATCGAATCAATGACAAGGTCGAAGAACTCTCCAAGGGAAATCAACAAAAAGTACAGTTGATTTCGTCGTTGATCCATGAACCCAGTCTCCTCGTTCTGGATGAGCCTTTCTCCGGACTCGATCCGGTCAACCAGGTCCTGCTGAAGGATGTTCTGATGGACCTGCGGAAGAAGAACATTGCGATCATCTTCTCGACGCATCAGATGGAGCAAGTGGAGAAAATGTGCGATACCATCTGTCTTATTAACAAAGGCAGAATTGTTCTCGAAGGCTCCTTGCGGCAGGTGAAGAAGCAATACGGAAAGAATTCAGTTCACCTGGAGTTTGATGGTGACGGGGGGTTTCTTGCAAAGCTCCCCCTTGTGAGGAAAGCGAATATCTATCAGAACTATGCGGAACTCGAGCTTGTCAATCCGGAAAAACCATCCGACCTTCTGAATCAGCTCAACGGCAAGATCTCCCTCAGGAAGTTCGAGGTCGTGGAGCCGTCGCTGAATTCCATTTTCATCGATGTTGTCGGCATCCCTGCTGTCCCGCAGGAAGGGGAGTCGAAATCCGCGGCTGATAACAGTCGAAAACACGGAAAACCGATGGACAGTGCTCTTCGGAAGGCCCTCATCTGGCTTGTTGGGACGCTGGCCATCACGATCATTGTTACGGCCACCCGTATTCTATCGGATTCAGCAGATTGGACCTTGCCGACGATTCTTCTCGCCGTTGTTGCCTTCGGCGGCTACAGAGTGTGGGATGCCTGGCGCAAAGCGGGAGAGAGACAGAAATCGGAATCGAGGGGCGAATGAAATTTCTTGTTGTCGCAAAATGGGAATTTCTGGAGAAGATCAAATCAAAGGCCTTCTTGTTCTCTCTTGTGATCCTTCCTGTGATCATGGTGGTCTTTGGGGTTCTCCCATCGTTCATTGCCAGTCAAACAGAGGAAAAAACTGTCGTCATCGGAATCATCGATGAGTCCAACCTGATCCTTCCTGCGTTGGAACACCGATTGAGAGAGAAATACAGGCTGGAGAACGGGGAACCGGTATACGTACTGCGGAATATCGCCGCTCTCGGATCATCGGATGACGGACAGCGAAAGGCCCTGGCAACCATCATGGTGGCAGAGGACGAGATCGAGGGTTATTTCAGCATTCCGTCGAATGTGTTCGACAGCGGAAAGGTCGAATATCGCGCAGAGAATGTGGGCAATTTTCGGGTTGTTGAGAGGTTCTCCAGGACGATGGAGGAGATCATCGTTGCAAGAAGGTTATCAGAGCGAGGCTATGATCCCGGGCTCGTCAGGCAACTGACAACGAATATTGATATCAAGGCGCTCAAAGTCACCAGTGAGGGGAAGGAATCTGAATCAGGTTTTATGGAGACCTTCTTCAGCGCATATATATTTATCATGATGTTGATGTTCATGGTCATGACTTCGGGCCAGCTTCTGATTCGCAGTGTCGTGGAAGAGAAATCCAACAGGGTGATTGAAGTTCTGCTTTCTTCCTGTTCATCGCAGGACCTGATGGTCGGGAAAATTCTGGGGTTGAGCGGGCTCGGCCTGTTGCAAATTATGATATGGGGAGCGATCGCTCTAGCGATCTCAATGAAGACGGGGGCGTCCGTCGTTTCTCCAGAGCATATTCTCTTGCTGCTTGTGTATTTTCTCCTTGGATATCTCATGTATTCGGCGATCTTTGTCGGAGCCGGTTCTCCAGTGACCACGGAACAGGAGGCGCAGCAAATAACGACGTATGTGAGCCTCACGCTCGTTTTCCCGATCGTGCTTGCCGTCCCGGCGATGCAAAATCCGGACTCTACGCTGATCAAGGTTCTCACATTCATCCCATTATTGACTCCTGCGTTCATGCTGATGCGGATACCCATTCAAATGCCCCCAACCTGGGAAATCCTTGCGACGGTCGGCATGCTTCTTATCTTCACCGTGTTTTGCATGTGGGCGGCGGGAAAGATATTCCGGATTGCCATTCTCGTGTACGGGAAGCGGCCCTCAATTGTAGAATTGTCACGATGGATTCGAACTCCCTAATCAAAAGGATTGTCACTTCGTGAATTTTGAAATCATTTTGTTCTCTGTTCTTTCGGCAGTGATGGTGGGTTCCGCCATCATGGTCATTACACGGAAAAGCCCCGTAATGTCAGTGTTGTACCTTGTCCTGAATTTCTTTGCCTTGGCCGGGATTTATCTGACCCTTCATGCGCAGTTCATTGCCGTGATTCAGATAATCGTCTATGCGGGCGCTATCATGGTGTTGTTCCTTTTTGTCATTATGCTTTTGAACCTGAGCGACGAGGGCGCGCTGTTGGAGAAGGTTTCCATCAGAAAAATGGCTGCTGTTGGATTGGGTTTTGGTGTCTTGCTGGAGTTCATCTATATCCTCGGTTTTTCGGGCGAAATGTATCCTGACAAGAATGTGGAGAGAGCCATTGAAATCGGAACCGTTGAGGGGATCGGTAAAGAACTATTCTCAACGTTCTTGTTTCCTTTTGAAATCACCTCGGTGATCCTTATTGCCGCCATCGTGGGCGCCGTCATTCTTGCGAAAAGGAAGCTGGATTGACCATGATCGACCTTCAGTATTATCTCTTCCTGTCTGCCACGGTGTTTGTTCTCGGCGTTATTGGCGTCGTCACGCGGCGCAATGCGATCATTGTCTTCATGTCCATCGAACTGATGCTCAACTCCGTCAACCTGACCCTTGTCGCCTTCTCGTCGTTCCTGGGTGATTCCACGGGCCAGATGCTTGTGTTCCTGGTGATGACCGTGGCTGCGGCCGAGGCGGCCGTGGGACTTGCGATTATCATCGCTTTGTTTCGTAACAAGCAGACTGTCAATATTGACGAAATCAATATCCTGAAATGGTAACCAAAAGAACCGCTCGTTGATCCTATGAACATTCTTGTTCCTCTGATAGTTGTTTTCCCGGTTCTCGGCGTTCTCGTCTTGGGCTTTTTGGGGTCCCGGATAAAAAACGAGAAGCTGATCGGCATTTTTGGGAGCGGAATGGTAGGACTGTCCTTCGTGGCCTCGGTGTGGATCTTTGTAAGCATGCTCTCGTGGGATGAGGCAAGTCGCAGGTTCACAGTCGAGTTGTTTCCATGGATCTCGACGTTCACCTCCACCTCATCCTCGTTGTCTGTTTCGATCGCCTACCAGATCGATCAGCTGTCGATTCTTATGACCCTTATCGTGACGGGAGTTGGTTTCCTGATTCACGTCTATTCCATCGGGTACATGCACGGTGATCCCGGGTTCTGGCGGTTCTTCACGTATATGAACCTGTTCATTGTCGCCATGCTGAACCTGGTTCTGGCGGATAACTTCCTGCTCATGTTTCTCGGGTGGGAGGGAGTGGGGCTCTGCTCTTACCTGCTGATAGGATTCTGGTACGATAGAAAGTTCGAAACAGGCGGATATAAACCTGGCACGGGCTGGGCGGGAGACGCCGCCAAAAAAGCTTTCATCGTGAACAGGATCGGTGATGTCGGATTTCTTCTTGCAATGTTCCTGATGTTCAACCGGTTTGGAAGCCTGAATTTCGACACGGTATTCGGTGCTGCCTCGGTCCTGAGCCCCGGCAACGAGACCATCCTTTGGATCACGATGCTCTTATTTCTTGGGGCAACCGGAAAATCAGCACAGATTCCCCTCTATGTCTGGCTTCCGGATGCCATGGCGGGTCCGACGCCGGTCAGCGCACTGATTCACGCCGCCACCATGGTAACCGCTGGAGTGTACATGGTTGCGCGCTGCTCGGTTCTGTTTGCCCTTGCCCCGGCCACCATGACCACGATCGCCGTGATCGGGGCTGCGACCGCGGTGTTCGCAGCGACCATGGGGCTTGTGCAGAATGATATCAAGAAAATTCTTGCGTACTCGACGGTGAGCCAGCTCGGCTACATGTTCCTGGCGATGGGTGTTGCTGCCTTTGGTGCCGGCGTCTTCCATCTGATGACGCACGCCTTCTTCAAAGCGCTTTTGTTCCTCGGCTCGGGCGCGGTGATCCATGCGATGCACGACGAACAGGACGTGCAAAAAATGGGCGGACTGAAATCATTTCTCCCGGTGACGTATAAAACATTCCTTATCGGAGCGATTGCAATCGCCGGTATTCCGCCCTTGGCAGGATTCTTTAGTAAGGATGAGATCCTCTGGAAGGCCTTCAGCAGCGAGTATGGATCGCCGTTCCTGTGGATTTTTGGAGTCTTTGGCGCGTTTCTCACGGCGTTCTATGTGTTCAGGTTGGTTTCACTGACATTCGACGGGAAGCCGAGGTTTGACAGCCACAAAGTTCACCCCCATGAGGCTCCGAGGACCATGACCGTGCCGCTGATAATCCTTGCTGCTCTTTCTACTGTTGGCGGATTTGTGGGCGTTCCCGAGAGCTTGTTCGGTGGAAACGCGCTTGAGCACTGGCTGGAGCCTGTGTTCCGGACTGCGAATGCAAAACTGGGGTTGGATCACCACGGACCGGTGCTCGTAGAGTATATCTTGATGGCGTTTTCCGTCGGAGTTGCTGCAGCGGGAATTGTCTTTGCAAGGTTTGTCTATCTCAAGAGACAGGATATCGCGGACTCGCTGCAGGCTCGTTTTTCTTCGTTGCACAAGCTGCTGTTCAATAAATACTATGTCGACGAAATGTACGATGGTGCGATTGTGCGGCCCACGGTTCGTCTCTCTGAGCATTTGCTTTGGAAAGGGATCGATATCTCGATCATCGATGGCCTCGTCAACGGGGCGGCGAAAGTTGTCGCATGGAGTGCGCAGGGAATTCGAAAATGGCAAACGGGTGTGGCACAGGTCTATGCAACGGCGTTCCTGGCCGGTATACTCCTGGTTCTCTCGTGGCTGATATTCAAATGAGACCTACGGAATGACGGAATATCTTCTTACCGGAATAACATTTCTCCCCGTGGCAGGGATCGCTGCCTTGCTGTTGATGGGGAATGAGAATGCAAGGATGATCAAGGTTGCAGGAATGGTGAGTGCCTGTGCGACCTTTTTCCTCTCCCTCTTCCTGTTGGCTGATTTCGATTCGGCTGCCGGGGGATATCAGTTTGTGCAATCGGCCCTTTGGATCGAGGGATTGAACATCGGATACGTCGTAGGCATTGATGGGATGTCCCTGCTCCTGGTTCTCTTGACGACGTTCCTCACGCCGATAGCGCTGTTGGGGACGTGGAACTCGGTGAGTCATCGCCTTAAAGAATATACGATGATGGTGCTCTTGCTTGAGGTGGGGATGACCGGTGTGTTTGTGTCGCTGGATCTGTTTCTCTTTTACGTTTTCTGGGAGGCAATGCTGATTCCGATGTACTTCATTATCGGAATATGGGGCGGGCAGGATAGGGTGTATGCCGCAGTCAAGTTCTTCCTCTTCACGTTGTTTGGCAGCCTGCTGATGCTGGTGGCCATCCTGGCGCTTGGGTTGTATGCCGCCGGAGTTCCGGAGGGGTCATTCACGACAGATCTGCGGACTCTCATTGATGCCGCATCAGGCATGCCAGCCGCTCTACAGCTCTGGTTATTCCTCGCCTTTGCGCTGAGTTTCGCCATCAAAGTTCCGCTATTCCCCCTGCACACCTGGTTGCCCGATGCTCACGTGCAGGCGCCGACGGCCGGAAGCGTCATCCTGGCCGGGGTTCTACTCAAGATGGGGACGTATGGTTTCATTCGCTTCTGCCTGCCTTTATTTCCGCAGGCGGCACTCGATACGGCTCCTTATCTTTCGGCCTTGGCAGTTGTGGGAATTATCTACGGTGCCCTGGTGGCCATGGTTCAGACCGACATCAAAAAGCTCGTGGCGTACTCCTCGGTCTCCCATTTGGGATTTGTGGTCCTGGGAATCTTCTCCATGACGGAAGAGGGGATGCAGGGTGCGATCATTCAAATGATCAATCACGGACTTTCGACTGGGGCGCTGTTTCTTCTCGTCGGCATGATTTACGATCGGGCGCATACCCGTCTCATAGCAGATTTTGGGGGAGTGGCAAGAGTGATGCCGGTCTTTGCATCGTTTTTCATGATCATTACCCTTTCATCGATTGGTCTCCCCGGCTTGAATGGTTTTGTTGGAGAGTTCCTGATTCTTCTCGGCTCGTTCAAGTCTGCCGCTCTTGGGTCAGTAGTGTTCACGGTGATTGCCTCGACCGGCGTCGTTTTTGCCGCCGTTTATATGCTCTGGATGTTTCAACGTGTCATGTTTGGCCCCGTTCGCGATGGCGGTCTCTATCATGGCCATCAGCTCAAAGATCTTTCTGTAAGGGAAATTGCTGCCCTTGTTCCGATTGTTATCCTGGTTGTCTGGATCGGTCTCTACCCGTCCACTTTTCTTTCAATGTCCGGCACATTTGCCCGCGATGCTGTGAAGAAAATTGAGGAGGTACGAACAGGGACCATCCGCACTGCAAATATGAATCTACTCAGGAGACCCTGATCTCGTATGCAACAAGGATTCAGAAAGAGCGCACTTATTTTCACGGTCCTCTCGGTCATCCTTTTCGTGGGGTTGACCATGGCAGAACACGCCATGGAGGGAGCTGAGGCGAGGCCCGTTCCTGCCTGGCTCATTGTGCCGTTTGTCCTTCTCCTGGGCTCCATTGCCGTCATGCCGTTCATCGCGCGGCACTGGTGGGAGCACAACTACTCAAAGGTCTCGTATGGGCTGGGTTTGTTGACAGTGTTATATTACATCCTCATTCTTGACAACACCCCGAGGCTGCTTTTAACCTTCCATGAATACATCAGTTTCATTTGCCTGATCGGATCCCTGTTTGTTGTCGCCGGAGGCATTCATCTGGACATCCGTGGGAAATCCGCTCCTTATGAAAACATCATTCTTCTCGGTGCAGGAGCGTTGATTTCCAACTTTCTGGGGACGACGGGTGCTTCAATGCTCCTCATCCGTCCATACTTGCGCATCAACAAGTTCCGAATCAAAGCCTACCACATTGTGTTCTTCATTTTTATCGTAAGCAATGTCGGGGGAGCATTGACCCCGATCGGTGACCCGCCGCTCTTTCTTGGATACCTCAAGGGAGTACCTTTCTTTTGGGTGGTTACACGCGTGTGGCACATTTGGGCGCTCGTCACCATTGCGCTGCTGGCCATATTTTACATCATTGATGCCCGTGAGTTCCGAGCCATTCAGTCAACAATGCGTGAGGAGGCAAAGGTCCCGGATAAACCCGAATTCAGCGGACTGCATAACGTCTTCTATCTTGCCGTGATTCTCGGTGCTGTCTTCATCTCTCACCCGGTGATGGTGCGGGAAATCCTCATGGGAGCCGCGGCGCTTGCCTCCTACTACACGACGAAGCGCTCCGTACACGAAAGAAATGAATTCAACTTTGTTCCGATCAAGGAGGTCGCCATCCTGTTTGCCGGCATTTTTGCGACCATGATTCCGGCTCTCGATTGGCTGGAACTCAATTCGCAGACATTGGGGATCGTCAGTCCCGCACAGTATTATTGGGGAACCGGCATTCTTTCTAGTGTGCTGGATAATGCGCCGACCTATCTGAATTTCCTGAGCGCCGCGTTCGGACTTCATGGTGCCAGTGTTGACAATGTCAGCCACATGTCCGCAATGCTTGGGCTCGGATCCCCGGCGTCATTGGGACTGGCGGTTCCGTTGCACGAAGGGGTCCAGGCGATTACGTCGGACTCCTGGAGGTACATTCAGGCGATCTCTGTTGCGGCAGTATTTTTCGGTGCGTGCACTTATATCGGGAACGGGCCAAATTTTATGGTAAAGTCGATCGCCGAGCATGCAAAGGTCGAGGTCCCAAGCTTCTTCGGGTATGCTGTGAAGTTTGCATTGCCGATTCTGATTCCCCTGTATGCAATTGTCTGGCTGTTATTTTTCCAATAGGGAGGGTTGATGATGAGATTTCAGGTGCCGCAGAAAAAGCTTCTTTTTTTCCTTGTCGTTGCTTTGATTGGTATCGCTTTGGGCGGATTTAGTCCATGGCAGACAGGTGAGGAGCACTCGGCCGCTTCGACCGGTCACCATGACCCTGTCGCCCCGGTGCTTCTGGCGCTTACGGCCATCCTTGTCTCGGCTAAAATTGGCGGTGAATTGTTTGAGCGAATGAATCAACCCGCCGTTCTTGGTGAACTCATTGTTGGAGTGGTTCTTGGAAATCTTGTCCTGCTCAATTCGTCGTGGGATTTTTTCGGCCCCCTTCGGGTAGACCACATCACTGTTCAATGGGCGTCAGCTGTGGATATCCTGGCCCGAATTGGTGTTATTCTGTTATTGTTTGAGGTGGGGCTCGAATCGAACGTTGCCGAAATGAGACGCGTCGGCGTCTCTTCACTCCTTGTTGCGGTTGTGGGAGTGGTGGCCCCGTTTGCTCTCGGATACTTTGCCAGTGCAACATTCATAACAAAGGTGCCGGAGTCGATTCTTGCGATGAACGCAGAATTTGACATCAGCAACATCCATATCTTCATTGGGGCGACCTTGTGCGCAACAAGTGTTGGGATCACGGCACGGGTCCTGAAGGACTTGGGGAAACTGCATATCAAAGAATCGAAGATCGTCCTCGGCGCTGCGGTCATTGATGACGTCATGGGCCTTATCATTCTTGCGGTGGCCGCCGGAATTATCGTTGCTGCGGAAACCGGTGTACCGATGGAACTCGCAGCCGTTCTGGAGATCACGGGTGTTGCGATCGGCTTTCTGGTCGGCGCCATTGTGGTCGGGGTCACGGTAGTCCCGCGTATCCTCAAGAAGATAGCGATTTTGAGAACTCACGGCGTCATGCTTATCTCAGCGCTTCTGTTTTGCTTCATGTTCTCGTATTTGGCAAATCTTGCAGGATTGGCTGCGATCGTTGGCGCATTTGCGGCCGGCCTGATCCTCGAGGAGGTACATTTCACGGAGTTCAAGGAAAAGAAACATCTTCATGATCTTCTGATTCCTGTAACGACGTTTCTCGTACCCATCTTTTTTGTTGTCATGGGTATTCAGGTGCGTCTGGAGACCTTCACCGATATGAACGTTCTGGGACTTGCGTTGGCGCTCACTGTAGCGGCCTTTATCGGAAAGCAACTGTGTGGGCTCGCAGTGGTTGAAAAGGGACTGGACCGGCTTTCAATCGGTTTGGGAATGGTGCCTCGCGGGGAAGTGGGCTTGATTTTCGCAAGCATTGGCAAGGGACTTGGCGTCGTTGATGATGCCATATTTTCCGCTGTGGTGATCATGGTGATTGTGACCACGCTGGTTACACCACCACTGCTCAAATTCTCTCTCGCAAGAGGGGAGCGTCGGTCGCAGGGACGTCCTTCAAAGGCGTGAACATGAATGCATTGAATCCGATGGACCTTTGGTATCATAGCCCGCTGGTGACGATTATCCTGACCGGCTTGGCTGTCCTTGTTGCCGAAGGTATCAGGAAAAACTCTGCGGTCGTTTCCTCGTTCATTTCGCTTGCGGGGCTCGTTGGTGCCGGAGTCCTCACTCTTCTGAACACCGGGCCCGAACGGGAGACCTTCGGCGGGATGATGGCCCATGGAGTGTTCGGGAACTACTTTGCCCTCGTCTTCATCGTTGCGGGGATACTCTCGGTCATTGCGTCGCGGGAGTATCTCTCCCGAAAGAGCAATCATCGGAGTGAATATTATGCCCTTTTGCTCTTCGCGATTTCCGGAATGATTCTTATGGCCAGCGGCAGAGATCTTGTTGTGTTGTTCCTTGGTGTTGAACTCATGTCTGTTCCGTTCTACGTACTTGCGGGATTCATGCGTTCAAAGAATTCGTCCAATGAAGCAGCCCTTAAGTACTTCCTGCTGGGGGCTTTTGCAACGGGATTCCTCCTTTATGGCATTGCCCTTGTGTACGGAGCCGCCGGGACGACGAAAATCAGTGCAATGAGCAGTTCCCTGTTGAATGACAAGGTGTTTCTCATTGGGACTGGATTGATCATTGTCGCCCTTGCGTTCAAAGTTGCCGCCGTACCGTTTCATATGTGGGCTCCGGATGTTTATGAGGGCGCCCCGACAACCGTGACAGGGTTTATGGCAACCGCCGGGAAGGCCGCCGCATTTGCCGCAATCACGTTGTTTTTTTTGCGAGGAGTTGAGTTCTCTGGTACATCGGTCAGTATGTTGTTCGCAATTCTTGCTGCAGCATCAATGATTGTGGGGAACATAACGGCGATCGCACAAAACAGCGTCAAAAGAATGCTGGCCTATTCGAGTATCGCTCATGCAGGATATATTCTGAGTGGCGTAGCCGCGGGAAATGCTGAAGGGGAGGCCGGGATCATGTTTTATCTGGGGGCTTACATGTTCATGAACATTGGTGCCTTCACGATTGTCGGATTACTGGAAGGTGAAGGCGACAAAGGCCTCCAGTTTGATGACTATGCAGGATTGAGCATCCGTCAACCGGTTATCGCATTCTTCATGGCACTCTTCATGTTTTCACTCGCCGGTGTTCCCCCGCTCGCAGGGTTCTTCGGAAAATACTACGTGTTCCTTGCGGCAGTGAAGGCGGATATGACCTGGCTCGCAGTCCTTGGAGTTCTGACCAGCCTTGTTTCTGTGTATTATTACCTGCGCCTTGTTGTTCAGATGTATTTCCGCGACGGCGATCAGACGTCCGTTGGCCCGAAACCTGTGGGAGTTCTGGCAGCCACCGCGATTTCCGCCTTCATGGTCGTCCTGCTTGGCGTCCAACCCTCTTTGATTCTCAATTTCATCGCCGGCCTTTTTTAGAAAGATAACGGATGCAAACGCTTCTGTCAGCTGAGGAGATGCAGCGCTGCGATGGCATTGCTGCGAAGTCATTCGGCATTCCGGGCCTCTTGCTCATGGAGAACGCAGGGTTGGGCGTCGCGCGCTGGATCCAGCAGCGTTTTCCACTGAAGAACAAAACGATCGCGGTGTTCTGTGGGAAAGGCAACAACGGGGGAGACGGGCTTGTCGCGGCCCGGCATCTTGCAAACAACGGAGCTCGGGTAAACGTTATTCTGTTAGACCGTCCCACCCGCGGTGATGCTGGGGTCAATGCCGCAATTCTCCGCAAGATTGCAAAGGCTTTTCCGGAACTTCTCTCGATTCAGTCTGCGACTCCTTCTGTCCTTGCTTCCTTGCGTCCGGACATCATCGTCGATGCGATCTTCGGCACGGGCTTTTCAGGAACAATCAGAAAAAACTACGCCGCCGTGTTTGAATGGGTCAACCAACAGCGGGTACCTCGGATCGCAATCGATATTCCTTCCGGGATACACGGGACGACCGGAGTCGGGGCCATTGCGATCAAAGCCGATACAACGTTGACACTCGGAGCGATGAAGTCCGGATTAGTCTGTAATGACGGCAGGGACATGAGCAGTTCAATCGAGGTGCTGGATATCGGCATCCCGCGGGGACTTCTGTCTGGCGTGAAGCCGCTGACCCGCATTGTCGAGCGCAGCGATGTGAAGGATTGCTTGCCGCCGCGGGTCTCAACAGTTCATAAGTATTCGGCGGGGAAGGTGTTGATCCTCGGAGGATCACGGGGATACACAGGTGCCCCCGTACTGGCGGCAACATCGGCCTTGCGTGCAGGTGCAGGAGCGGTTGTTCTCGGAGTTCCCGAATCAATTTATTCCATCGTGGCAAGAAAAGTGACGGAGGTTATCGTGGAGCCGCTTCCGGCAACGCCTCGTGGTTCGCTTGCTGTTGCCGGCATGAAAGACATACTCAGGAGAATGGATTGGGCTGATGCAGTTGTCCTTGGCCCCGGGCTTTCTCAGGACGACGAAACGAATTCCCTTGTGGAGGGATTAATTTCCCGTGCGGCAGGGAACATTCTCGTTGATGCAGATGCATTGACGAGCCTCGCGGGGTCAGGAATGCATGTTTTTAAGAAAACAAAGGCTGTCTGTATTCTTACACCCCATACGGGTGAATTCGCACGGATAACGGGCGTAGCGGCCGAAGAAATTGAAATGCACCGGATCCAGCAAGCGAGAATGGCGGCAAGGAAACTCGATGTTGTCATCGTTTTGAAAGGGGGTCCGACCGTCACCGCAGCGCCGGATGGGTCGGTGTTTGTAAATTCGAGCGGGAATCCCGGTATGGCTACAGTGGGAACGGGGGATGTCTTGTCGGGGATCATCGCCAGCCTTTGGGCACAAGGGGCCGATCAGGTTCGGGCATCCTATGGTGGTGTTTATTTGCACGGGCTCAGTGGTGATACTGCCGCTCGGAAATTCGGTATGCGCAGCCTGGTTGCGGGAGACCTCAATGATTTTCTGCCGCATGCCATCGTTTCCATCGAGGGGGGACAGTGAGTTTCACAAACCTATTGCGGTACCAGGTTCCTGTCCTCATCTGGATGCTGACAATCTTTATACTGTCCTCCATTCCAACAATCCCTGTCTTTAAATTCCCTATCAGCCCCGACAAACTCGGGCATATGGGAATCTATTTCGTTCTTTGCCTGTTGTGGAATAGGGCGCTGTTCCATCAGGATGCGATCCCATTTCTACGGCGGAATGCCCTGCTGATGAGTTTTTGCCTTACGGCAGTTCACGGGATCCTTGATGAGGTTTATCAGATGTCGGTCCCCGGCCGCTCGGCGGAGGTATTCGACGCTCTGGCCGATACTGCCGGTGCAGGACTCTTCATTCTCTGGCATTGGTGGAGAACGCGGCGAGTGGACAAAAGAATTTGACATAGGATGGTTTTCTGGTTATATTCTTCAGGTCTCATCACTTACAAGGGCGGTCATCATGATTCGAAAGAATCCGGAAGTTGATCTCAGGGGGAAATATCAAAAAACGTTCGAGATCGCGCTCATCATCTCCCTCGCTCTTATGATTGTGGCGTTCAAATTTTTCCCGGATGTTGCTCCGCCGGATAGGATTCTCAATACCGAGCAGGAGACTGTGGATGTCGAGGACATCGAGATTACCAAGCAGGAGAACCGCCCGCCTCCACCCCCGCGGCCGCCCATTCCGATCGAAGCGCCCAGTGACGAACAAATCGATGATGTCGATATTTTGAGCAGCGAGCTTCAGCCCGATGATGTAGCACCCCCGCCTCCGCCTGAAAGCGATGAAGAGGTCTATTTTGTTGCGGTGGAAGATCTGCCGGAGCCCATTGGTGGCATTGCAGCCCTTCAGCGTGCCGTGGTCTATCCCGAGATTGCAAAACGCGCAGGTGTCGAGGGAACGGTTTTCGTAGAAGCCTATGTCGATGAGACAGGTACCGTCACAAGAACAAACATCGTCAAGGGTATTGGGGCAGGATGTGACGAGGCCGCCCAAGCTGCCGTTTCAAAGACGAAGTTTAAGCCGGGTAAGCAACGCGGAAAAGCGGTCAAGGTTCGAATGTCGATTCCCATCCGGTTCCGATTGCAAAAGTAAGACGTTGAAAATGATGATGGTTCTGAATCCGCCGCGAGGAAATCCTTTCGGCGGATTTCTGTTGATGCGCCTCTTCCGGCAGATCGGACTGCCATGAGGTTTCATCTTACGGAAACAGAGGGGCGGGCGAGGACGGGAGCCTTTGACACGGCTCATGGGCGCGTAGAGACTCCGGCCTTCATGCCGGTGGGAACGCAAGGGAGCGTCAAGGCTGTTGAGCATCGTGAGCTTGAAGAAATCGGTGTCCAGATCATCCTGGGTAACACGTACCATTTGTACCTGCGCCCGGGGCCGGACGTTGTGGGAAAAGCAGGCGGGCTCCACGCTTTTACGGGATGGAACGGACCGATTCTCACCGACAGCGGCGGATATCAGGTCTTCAGTCTCACGGAGTTGCGGACAATTGAAGAAAATGGCGTGCGGTTCCGGTCACACCTCGACGGATCCGAACATATGTTCACTCCGGAATCCGTGGTCGATATTCAAAGGGCTTTGGGTTCAGACATTATGATGGTGTTGGATGAATGTCCGCCTTACCCCTCCGCCTTCGAGTACGCGAAAGAGTCGAACGAACTGACGCTGCGCTGGGCGCGCCGCTGCAGGGAGCATGCAGAGCGGCAGGGGCCGATGCATGGACAGCGCCAGGATCTGTTTGGAATTGTCCAGGGTGGAACCCACGCGGAACTCAGGGAACGCAGTGCCTTGGAACTGGTGGAAATGGATTTTGACGGGTATGCCCTGGGCGGCCTCGCAGTCGGGGAGCCGCCAGAAGCCATGTACGAAGTTGTCGAACGGTGTGAATCAATCCTTCCGGCAGAGAAGCCGCGCTACTTGATGGGGGTCGGGACTCCCGAAAACCTTCTTGAAGCGATCGACCGGGGCATGGACATGTTCGATTGCGTCATGCCGACCCGGAATGCACGGAACGGAATGCTGTTCACACGAAATGGCTCCTTGAATATCCGCAATGCAATGTTCAAAGCGGATTTTTCTCCGATTGACTCTGAATGCGGATGTTATACTTGCAGCAGACACACAAGGGCCTATCTGCGTCATTTGTTCCAAGCGAAGGAAATCCTCGCCCTGCAACTTGCTACTCTGCACAATCTTTTTTTTTACCTTGGGCTGATGCGTGACGCCCGGGATTCAATTCTGAACCACACGTTCTCCGAATGGAAACGCACGCAGCTGCAACGGATGAACAAACAATCGGCATTACACACTGAATCAGGGAGGTCCATTTGATCGAGACAATTCTGTTCCTCATGCAGCCACAACAGGGGGATTCCGGATCGGGCATCACCAGCACGCTCGTGATGTTCGGATTGATTTTCCTTATTTTCTATTTCATGATTGTCCGGCCGCAGCAGAAGCGCCAAAAAGACCGGCAGAAAATGCTGGATGCAATCAAAAAAGGCGACAAGATCATCACTGCAGGGGGTGTACACGGAACGGTTATTGGTGTGGAAGATAAGACTGTCCTCGTCCAAATCGCTGACAACGTAAAGGTCAAAGTCGACCGCGGGTCAGTATCGTCCATTGTCAGCGAGGGCTGAGAAACGCACGTGGCCATGCAAAGGGAAGGTAAAATGCGTTTTTATAGCATTGAATCGGCTTTGGAAGACCTGAAGGCGGGAAAGGTCCTTATTGTTGTTGATGATGAGGATCGGGAAAACGAGGGTGACTTCGTTGCCGCGGCGGAGCACATCACAGCGGAAACCATCAACTTCTTTGTGAAGGAAGGAAGGGGGGTCGTCTGTGCGCCGTTAACAAATGAGCGCGCGCGCGCGCTGATGCTCGAGCCGATGGTCGATGCAAACACTTCTCTTCACGAAACTCCATTTACGGTATCCGTGGATTATATCCATGGAACGACAACCGGAGTTTCTGCCGCTGACCGGGCTGCCACAGTACAGGCACTCATCAATCCGGGTGTCAATCCTTCTGATTTTGCCCGCCCGGGCCATATTTTCCCGCTCCGAGCTTCGGATGGCGGAGTGTTGCGGCGTGCCGGCCACACCGAGGCGGTTGTCGACCTTTGTCGGATCGCCGGACTCTCACCAGCCGGAGTACTTTGTGAGATCCTGAACGAAGACGGCACAATGGCGCGTGTCCCTGAGTTGATGGGCCTTTCTTCGAAGTTTAGTCTGAAGATCATCACCGTACGGTCGTTGATTGAATACCGGATGCAGAGGGAAACCTTGGTACAGCGGATCGTCACGACGACCTTGCCGACTTTCATTGGCGAGTTTCAGCTGCACCTTTATCGAAGCCAGACGGATGAAAAAGAACACATTGCGTTGACAAAGGGAGACATCTCCGCGGAAGCCCCCGTCCTTGTGCGCGTACATTCAGAGTGCCTGACGGGTGACGTTTTTGGCTCGCGCCGGTGCGACTGTAACGAGCAACTGATCGCCTCCATGCAGCAGGTCGAAAAGGAGGGGAGGGGCATCGTGCTGTACATGCGCCAGGAAGGACGAGGTATCGGCCTTGTCAACAAGCTGAAAGCGTATCGCCTTCAGGATGAAGGGATGGACACGGTTGAGGCAAATGAGAAACTTGGATTCCGGCCTGACCTGCGCGACTACGGGATTGGCGCTCAAATCCTTCGCGACCTCGGTGTCAGCAAAATGAGGCTCATGACAAACAATCCGAAGAAGGTCGTTGGCCTTCATGGGTATGGGCTCGAGATCGTCGAGAGGGTGCCTCTGGAGATTGATCCGAATTTCCATAATCAGCGCTACCTGACCGCAAAGCGGGACAAGCTCGGCCACCTGATACTGATCGATCCCTCTGCCGCAGGCGGACAGAGGACCTGAGGCATTTTCCGCTTGCGCCTCACCGTTTTTTGTTTTACGTTTCCTTTGACCATGAAACAGCCATCATCCCTTCGATGTTGGCTTTTCTTTTTCTGTCGGCTCGCTTCGTCCAGCTCTCTGAGATGAAGCGCTGCGTTTTTAAGGAGGAAGTATGGGTGATAACGGACACGTTTACCTCACACGCGAACGGCTTGTGGAATTGGAGAAGGAACTCCGGGACCTCAAAGTCCATGGACGAGCTGAAATGGCCCAAAAGATCGCCGAGGCACGGGGATACGGTGATCTGAGCGAGAATGCGGAATATGACGCGGCAAAAGAGGCGCAGCAACATCTCGAACTGCGGATCCAGAAGCTCGAATTGACATTGTCCCGGACGCAGATCCTCTCGAGTGAAGAATTGCCGAATGACAAGGTGTACATCCTGTCAGTTGTGAAGCTCAAGGATACGAAGACAAAAGAAACGATCGAGTATCGTCTGGTCTCTCCCGAGGAGGCGGATTTTGACAAGAACAAGATCTCTGTGACATCACCCATTGGCAAAGCTCTCCTGGGACGTAAAGAGGGAGAGACCGTTAAGGTGAAGGTGCCAGCCGGATACCTCGAGTACAAACTTCTCGAAATTCACCGCTAATCCGGATGCTCCGTTTTCCCCAGGAATATGCCGCGTAACCTGGAGTTGAAAGCTCCCCTTTCCTCATCATATGCAGGAGCAGCAATTGCGCGTTCTCTCGGAGCGCGGCGCACCAACCGATTTTATCACACCGACACGTATTTCAATATCCCTTCAGGCCGGCTGAAATTGAGGGAATTCCGCGGCAACAGTAGAAGCCAACTTATTTGGTATATAAGGCCGAACACGCGAGGTGTCCGAATCTCACAGTATGCCATAGCACCCGTTCAGGATACTCGTGAGACCAGGAAGATATTGAGCCGACTTTTTGGAGTACAAGTGGTCGTTCGAAAACGCAGAGATCTTTTCATCCTAAACAATGCGCGTATTCATCTCGATCGGATCGCCGGATTGGGAAACTTCGTGGAGTTTGAGGTGATTGTTCGTTATGGTATTCCGCAGGCAAAGCACCTTATGAATGTTCTGAAAACAGCCTTTTCGGTGCGGCAGAGGGATTGTATCGGAACTTCGTATTGTACCATGCTTATGAATCGCACCCGGTGATAAAAATGAAGAACATTATTCTCTCTTTGCTCGTTTTCTTGTTTTGGCTGGAATCCTCAAATGCGCAGGAAGCACGTCCGACGAACATTATCATGATGATCGGCGACGGGATGGGAATAGCGCATGTAACCGCGGGCCGCACGAAGAAGGGCAGGCTTGAACTGGATCAGTTTCGGCATCTTGGCCTTCTCTTAACCCATGCCTATGGTCGGGACTATATCACCGATTCCGCTGCTGCAGCAACGGCATTGAGCACTGGGGTGGCAACAAAGAACGGAATGATCGGCTTGGGGCCGGATAGTCTCAAAAGGGAAACAGTGCTCGAACGGGCACAGAAGCGGGGAAAGAAGACCGGAATTGTGACGTCGTGCAGCATCACCCACGCGACTCCCGCAAGTTATGTGACTCATGTTGTTTCCCGAAATATGCATCTTGAAATCGCTGCTCAGATAGCGGAAGCAACTGCGGACCTTTATCTCGGGAGCGGGTGGGGTTGGTTTTTGCAAAAGGGAGCCGGGGGGCGGAGGACCGATGGGAAGGATCTGCTGGCGGAAATGCGACTGAAGGGCTTTACGGTTGTTCTGTCTGACAGCGCGTTTCGGATCCATCAACATTCGAACAATTCAAAATTCATTGGGCTCTTTGCAGAAGATCATGTCGGCAAGGCTCAAGCCCGCACGCCACGCCTTGCCGAACTGACAGCCCATGCTTTGAATTCACTCTCCGGAAAAGAAGGTTTCTTTCTCTTGGTCGAGGGCTCGCAGATCGACTGGGCAAGCCATGACAATCAATCGGATCAGGTTGTGGCCGAAATGACCGATTTCGATGACGCCATCGGTGAGGTTGTGAGGTATGCAAAAAGAAATCCTGGAACTTTGATTATTGTCACGGCAGATCATGAGACGGGGGGGTACGCGATCATTGGCGGTTCGGTGAACGATCGAATGGTCAGCGGAGGATTTGTTACAGACGATCATACCGGCGCAATGGTTCCTCTCTTCGCCATGGGGCCGGGTGCCGAGAAGTTCACGGGGATTCGCCCAAATACGGATGTCGGAAAGATCCTTTTGGAGATGCTGGAGTGATCCGGTCCGTCCTTCCTTCTTGCGAAGGAGGGGTTTTTTTGATATATTTTACAGCTTAACGCGGGAATAGCTCAGTTGGTAGAGCGCAACCTTGCCAAGGTTGAGGTCGCGGGTTCGAGCCCCGTTTCCCGCTCAATGGAATGCGGATTTCGGATTGGAGATCGCGGATTGGGCACGGAAAGACAGTCCGAAATCATCGATCCGCCATCCGCCATTTCTTTGGCGCCGTACCCAAGTGGTAAGGGAGAGGTCTGCAAAACCTTTATGCGGCGGTTCGAATCCGCCCGGCGCCTCAAGAAGAGTTGGAAAGTTGGGAAATGGAAAGCGGAAAAGTGTTCCGATTCCCCGGCATACCAGATAAGCCTTTCATTTTCCACCTTCACATTATCCCGTTTTCCAACTCGTGATTGCCGGGGTGGCGGAACTGGTAGACGCACAGGACTTAAAATCCTGTGAGGAGCAATCCTCGTATGGGTTCAAGTCCCATCCTCGGCACGATGAGGGTTCCGCCTCGAGCGAATCCGCCTTTCGCGATAAATCTCATCATCGGTCAGGAGAGCCATGACTCGTTCTGAACAGCACAAAATCGTGCAGGACCTGAAATACTACAACGGGTCGATGTCCGGAACGGACCGTTATGAGTTTGATATGATCCTGAAACGGGACAAGGACGACGAAGATCTGGACGCGAGAGCCCGGCAAACGTTAGAGCGGCTCGCAACTCTGTATTTACCCAAAAAGTCAAAGAAAGACGTCGAAGATTTGTGGAAGAAACTCACTTCAGGAAAGCCTGCATCGGGGTCCCAGTAGACAATTTCATCCTTCCATCCGCCATCTTTTGTTGATTTTCCCGTCATTTTTTGATATTTTGAACTTCCTTTGACAAAAGGAGGGCTCTTAGCTCAGCTGGTTAGAGCGCTACCTTGACATGGTAGAGGTCATAGGTTCGAGTCCTATAGAGCCCACCAGCAAAGGCTTGACGCCACGCTCGGTGATCGGGAAAATGTTTCTCGACGGCACAAGGTCAATCGGACAAGGGTCCGATTTTTTTTATTCTCGAACAATGAGCAAGATTCAAATAACATTCCCGGATGGGTCCTGCAAAGAATTTGAGAGCGGAGCAACTGGTCTCGAGATTGCCCGCGGAATTAGCCAGGGACTTGCAAAAGAGGCTCTTGCCGTGGAGGTCAACGGCGAAGTGTGGGATCTGGACCGACCAATCACTGTCAACGCCGGCTTGAAGATCCTCAAGTGGGCTGACGATGGTGGTAAGTACGCGTATTGGCACAGTTCCGCTCATTTGATGGCGGAAGCGATAGAGTCGCTGTTCCCCGGAACGCGATTCGGCATTGGTCCCCCGATCGAGGCCGGGTTTTATTACGACATCGATCTTGGTGATCATTCTCTCACCGAGGATGATCTTGCAAAGATCGAAAAGAAGATGGAGGAACTGGCCGGAGCCGATGTGCCGTACCGCCGGGAAGAAAAATCCTGGGAAGAAGCGGTCGCCTACTTCCGCAAGAAAGGCGATCCCTACAAACTTGAATTGCTTGATGATCTGAAGGGTCAAACGATCACGTTCTATCATCAAGGCAATTTCACTGACCTGTGTTACGGGCCGCATATCCCTTCGACAGGAAGGATCAAGGCCATCAAGCTCTTGAATGTGGCGGGAGCATATTGGCGCGGAAGTGAGAAGAACAAGATGCTTCAACGCATCTACGGTGTTACGTTTCCGACCAAGAAAGAACTCGACGAGCATCTTTTTCGGCTTGAAGAGGCAAAAAGAAGGGATCATCGGAAGCTTGGGCAGGAACTTGAGCTCTTCTTCCTGACGCCGAAGGTCGGAGGCGGACTGCCGCTGTGGTTACCCAAGGGGACGATTGTACGCGAGACGTTGGAGCAGTTCCTTCGGGAGGAGCAGCGCAAGCGTGGGTATCTTCCCGTCGTTACGCCGCATATCGGCAACATAGAGCTGTACAAGACAAGCGGGCACTATCCATACTACAAGGAGAGTCAGTTCACCCCGATTCAGATCGACGAGGAAATGTACCTGCTGAAACCGATGAACTGCCCGCATCATTTTCAGATCTACGCATCAAGGCCGAGAAGCTATCGGGATTTGCCGATCAGGCTGGCGGAGTTTGGCACAGTCTACCGGTATGAGCAATCAGGTGAGTTGAACGGGCTGATTCGGGTGCGATGCTTTACGGTGGATGATTCTCATATCTTCCTGAGACCCGACCAGGTGAAGGGAGAGCTTGTTGACGTCATTGATCTCATCACCAAGGTGTTTTCGACGCTGGGATTCAAGGATTTTCGAACGAGGCTGTCGTTCAGAGATCCCAAAAACATGGAGAAGTACGCAGGCACGGATGAGTCATGGGTTGAAGCCGAGCGTTTGATCCGCGAGGCGGCGGAAGAGTCATCCTTGGATCATTTTATTGGAATTGGAGAAGCAGCATTCTACGGGCCAAAGATCGATTTCATGGTTCGGGATGCGTTGGGCCGAACCTGGCAGATGGGGACCGTACAGGCGGATTATGTCATGCCGGAACGGTTTCAACTTGAGTATGTGGGGTCAGACGGACACAAACATCGGCCAGTGGTCATTCACCGCGCACCGTTTGGTTCCATGGAGCGCTTCATCGGCATCATGATTGAGCATTTTGCTGGAGCGTTCCCCCTGTGGCTCGCTCCGCTGCAAACGGTGGTTCTTCCGATTACAGACGAGTACCTCGGATACGCCGGCTCCATCGCGGCAAAATTCCGGGAAGCTGGAATACGAGTGGAACTGGATGAACGGAATGAAAAAATCGGATATAAAATCCGCGATTGGGAGTTGAAAAAGATACCCTTCATGGTTGTTGTTGGGGAGAAGGAGCGAGCTGCGAACACCATTTCCGTTCGACAGCACAAAAAGGGAGATCTGGGTTCGATGGACCCGGATGGTTTTCTCAAACGGATTGTTGAGACCATCAAAACAAAATCACTGACATTGTAGGAGTCGAGCCTATCAAACAACAGCGCGCGCGTGTTAACACAGAAATCCGGGCCCCGAAAGTACGGGTCATCGGTGCCGACGGCCAGCAATTGGGTATCATGCTCACCCAGGAAGCAGTCCGACGGGCAGGAAATGAGTCCCTGGATCTCATTGAAATCGTCCCCAATGCCGATCCGCCGGTCTGCAAGATCATGGATTTCGGAAAATACAAATATGAGCTCTCCAAGAAGGAGAAGCTCCAGAAGAAACACCAGCATGTCACGCAGGTCAAGGAAATCCGTTTCCACCCCACCACGGATACTCACGATTTCGAATTCAAGGTGAGACATGCCCGGGCGTTCCTTGAGGAGGGCGACAAAGTCAAGGCATCCGTTGTGTTCCGAGGACGCCAATTTGCCTACCAGGAACAGGGGAAGGAGATGCTTGAACGGTTTACCGAGCGGATAGCAGATATTGCGAAAGTGGAGCAGCCGCCGAAGATGGAGGGGAGACAGATGATCGCGTTCTATATTGCGGACAAGACCCGGAAGAAAACTACGGAAAAAGAAAAACAGCCAAAATCACCGAAGAAACCAGAGAAGGAAGCTTAAGTCATGCCAAAAATGAAAACCCGGCGAAATGCCCCGAAGCACTTTCGGCTCACGGCCACGGGTAAAGTAAAGCGGAAAAAGTCCCTCCGAAGACATATCCTGACGTCAAAATCGAAGAAACGGAAACGGCACCTGAGAAAACCCGGCCTCGTTCACGAGTCGGAAGCATATAAGATAAAGAGATTCTTATCAGCGTAAAGAAAGGATTGAAGGACAATGCCACGTTCTCAAAATAAAGTAGCATCGCATCGCCGCCGAAAGAAGATCCTTGGTCAGGCGAAAGGTTATTGGGGTGGACGCAGCAAGGTCTACACCATTGCGAAGAACAGCGTCGAGAAGGCACTGACGCATGCTTATCGGCACCGGAAAACCAAGAAGCGTGAATATCGCGGATTGTGGATCACGCGGATCAATGCTGCGGCTCGGTTAAACGGAACAACCTACTCGCGGCTCATGACCGGCCTCGAGAAGAAACAAGTCATGATCAACCGAAAAGTGCTTGCCGACCTTGCCGTGAACCATCCGACCGCCTTTTCGGAAGTTGTGAAATTCGCTTCCGCATCCTGATTTTCATCGCTGAACAGTCCCGGCGGGTCTTACCGCCGGGATAGTCCCTGCTTCTGGAACGGCGCTATCCTCAAGGTCATCCATGCTCGAGAAAATCCGGCAAGTCCAAGAACAGTTTGAGGCAGACTTGAAGGGCGTCCAGGGTCCCGCGGACCTCGAAGCCCTCAGAATCAAATACCTCTCGCGCAAGGGCTTGATCGCACAGTTGTTCGATCAATTGAAGGCCGTCTCCGCAAGTGATCGCCCCTCGGTGGGCCGATCTCTGAATGAACTACGTTCGTTTGTTCAGACCCTCTTCGAAAGCAAGAACACTTCTGTCCCCTCCGGCAGTCAAGAGTCCGGCATCGATCGTACCCTCCCCGGCCGGATGCGCCCTATTGGAACAAAACATCCGCTCACGCAAACCATTGATGAACTCAAGCGCATTTTTGCCGGAATGGGGTTTGGGATCGCCGTGGGGCCGGACATCGAAGATGAGTATCACAACTTCACGGCGCTGAACTTCCCCCCGGAGCATCCGGCGCGTGATATGCAGGATACGTTCTTTATTTCGAAGAACATTCTGCTTCGTACCCACACGTCACCCGTGCAGATTCGCGTCTTGAAGAACCAAAAGCCTCCGGTGCGCGTGATCATGCCCGGGAGAGTCTACCGGAATGAGGCCGTAAGCGCGAGAAGTCATGTGTTGTTTCATCAACTCGAAGGGTTGTACGTGGATCGCCAGGTGACAATGAGCGAACTCAAGGGCACCCTCGTTTCGTTCGCCCACCAATACTACGGCAGCTCGGTCAAATACAAGTTCAGGCCTACGTTCTTTCCGTTCACGGAGCCCAGCGCCGACATGTACATTTCCTGCTTTATCTGCAACCAAAAGGGATGCGCAATTTGCAAGTACAACGGTTGGCTCGAGATCCTTGGATCGGGCATGGTGCATCCAAATGTCCTGAAACATTGCGGGGTAGACTCCGAGAAATACTCAGGTTTCGCATTTGGAATGGGTATTGAACGCATGGCTCTCCTGCGGTACGGCATTGACGATATTCGATTGTATTTTGAAAACGATCTACGGTTTCTGAAGCAATTTTAATACATCGCGCATGAAAATCTCCCACCAATGGCTTAGGACTCTTGTCCCTGTGACTCTCTCCCCTGAGAAACTCGCAGACGGTCTCTCGATGATGGGGCTGGAAATCGAGTCGTTTGAGGATCTGGGAAAGCGCCTTGCAGGATTCTTTGTCGGTGAAGTGCTCTCCGTGGACAAACACCCCAATGCCGACAGGCTCACCGTTTGCAAGGTTTCCGTTGGCAACCAAACTCTACAGATCGTCTGCGGTGCTCCTAATGTTGCCGTACGGCAGAAGGTCGCTGTGGGAATGGAAGGAGCAACGGTCCCCCATGATCAACACGCGATCGACGAAACCCCTCTTGTGCTCAAGAAAACGGCAATCCGCGGGGTGGAATCGCAAGGTATGATTTGTTCCGAATATGAACTGGGCATGGGAGACGATCGGAGCGGTATTCTCGTGTTGGATCCATCGGCCAAAGTGGGTACACCGCTGGCCCGACAACTTGGAAAAAACGACATCATTTATGATATCGAGATCACGGCGAACAGGGGAGATTGGCTGAGCCACCTGGGAGTCGCGCGGGAAGTAGGTGCGTTGATCGGCAAAAAGGTGACCATTCCGTCGGTCAAGCTTCGCGAGTCCCGTGAGCATGTTTCGAAGCATGCAAAAGTTATCCTCCTGGACAAACAAGGTTGTCAGCGCTATGTCGCGTTGGTGTTTCGGAATGTCCGCATTGGGCCCTCTCCGCAGTGGCTGCAAAACAGGCTGCTTTCTGTAGGCATCCGGCCGATCAACAATATTGTGGACGTAACGAACGCGGTTATGTTTGAGACGGGTCAACCACTTCACGCCTTTGATTACGACAAGATCAAAGGCAGCTCGATTGTCGTGCGCGGTGCGAAGGAGGGAGAGGTGTTTACGACCTTGGATGGGAAGCCGCGAGCCTTGAAGGCCGGGTCTCTTCTCATTTGTGATGCCGAACGACCCATTGCACTTGCAGGGATTATGGGGGGATTGAACTCAGAGATCGGCGAGTCGACAACGAATGTTTTGCTGGAAAGCGCATGGTTTGATCCTGTGAGTGTTCGCCGCACTTCCCGATATCTGGGGCTTTCCTCGGACGCGTCACAACGATTCGAGCGGTCGGTAGATCCCGAAATGTGTTTGTATGCGGCCCAACGGGCCGGAAACTTTTTTCAGGAAGTTGCGGGTGCTGAGGTCCTGAAGGGAGCCGTTGACGCCCGGTCGAAAAAGGGAAAAGAAACCCTGATCAAATTGAGAATTTCAAAGGTTAATGCCATCCTTGGGACAAACCTCACCACGGGAAGGGTCTCCACACTTCTTCAGCGGTTAGGGCTCGAAATCAGAAGAAAGGGTGTCGATGCCGTCGTCGTTCGCCCGCCTTCCTATCGGCGCGACCTGGCTGTCGAGGTCGACCTCATTGAAGAAGTAGCTCGGATGTATGGGTACAACAATATCGAAACTCAAACTTCGGCTCGTCTCGGAACGGTTGCGACGAACCAGACAAACCTTGAAGATGAGATTCGCAACCTCCTTGTCGGGGGCGGGTTCAATGAGATTGTTGTCAATAGCCTGCAAGAGCGAAGTCTCGCGACTTTGGAGAAATCAAAGCCGGTTGAAGTGTTGAATCCGGTAAGCGTGGACATGGAGATGCTCCGAACGAGTCTCATCCCGGGAGCATTGGAAGTGCTGGAGCGGAATTTCAACCGCGGGGCAAAAGGACTGCGGCTCTTCGAATGTGGGAAGGTCTTTTGGCGTGTGAGCGACTCCGGTGAGACCGTGGAAGATTACATGGAAGAACAGCGTCTCCTGCTTGTTCTTACGGGTGACCACTTCAACCGGCACTACAGTGAAAAGCAGAGAAAATATGACATCCTTGACCTCAAGGGAGAGGTTGAAGGATTGATCTCCAAGTTTTTTCTTGACAAATATCGCTTAATTTCCTATGATAACGGCAAACCTTTAAGTGTCGACAACATTTCCATTGAAATTCAAGGCACTTACACCGGTTTTCTTGGCAGATTAAGAAAGGAGATAGGTGCTAAGTTCGGGATTGAAGAAGAAGTTCTTGTCGCCGAATTGAGCATGAATGTCCTTTCGTCTCTTTGGAAAAAGGACAGGAAGTTTCAATCACTGAATCGGTTCCCAAGTGTCACCAGGGATCTGGCTTTTGTCGTTGGAACGAATGTCCCCCAAGGCAATGTCGAACGAGCCATCCGCGAAGCGGGTGGTACACTGTTAAGTAGCGTGTTCCTTTTTGATCTCTATGCAGGGGAACAGGTGGGAGCGGGAAACAAGAGTCTCGCCTATGCCCTCGAGTTTCAACCCACTGACCGGACATTGACCGACGAAGAGGTCAATGGGATTGTTTCGAAGATTATTCGTCACGTGCAAACAGCTTGCGGTGCTACGGTCCGCGGGTGATGCAGGAGATCACAGAAGGAGACGGTTCGGTGCAAGAGCCACATGTGGAACCAGAAGTGACGAACGAAAAAGAGATTGACCAACTCGAGGCCGCTCTCCAAAAACTCTGGGAGAAGTCGCGTCGTCTTTCCGAGATCCTATTGCATCTCAAAGAGGAAAATCAATCGCTACGCCGGCGATTGGAGGATGTTGAACAGAAGGAGCGCCGTTTGACAGGTGAGTTGGATGGTCGTGAAAAGGAGATCCTGAAGCTTCAATCGAACGGCACAGGCATGTTTACTCATGAAGAAAAGGAGGCACTCCTAGGCAGGATCAGGGACCTCATAGCAAAATTGAATGCACGCTTGTGAGGCTGATCGTTGGTTTTGGTTTGGCGTACGAACATTCCAGTCAGGTAAAGGTTACGAACAATTAACTACGTAATGAACGGTAAGAGCATCAAGGTTAAGATTTTCGGGTCAGAGTATCCGCTGAAGGGCGAGAACGAGGATCTGACAAAACGCATAGCGTCCTATGTGGATGCCATGCTGACACGGATCCACGACAAGATCCCTGAACAGCCACCGCTTACCGTGGCAGTGTTGTCCGCTCTCAATATCACGGAAGATTTGATGAAAGAGCGGGAGCAGCATCAGGAAGCCGTCATGCATGTGCAAACGGAGATTGTAAAACTGAACAACTATCTCGATAATTGCCTTGATGCCGTGGGGGACACTGTAACGTAATTCGATACAGATTGGTTTGTTCTTTTCCATAGGAGCGGAGACCTATGAACAATGTCGACCGCACCGTCAGCCGTAATCAAGACTATTAAAGAACCTTACAAGTAACTTTAATAGGGAGCTTGACTCATAAGCGCAGAGCGCATGCCACGCGTATCCCAGCGACGACCCCGACATCGTCGGGCGAGCGGGAGTGGAAGTGTGAAGTGCTTAGGCAGGCACCCACCGTGTTTGAAGAGAGGTTCTTCGAATACAATTGATTTGGCAGGCGAGTGCGGTTTTTTTATTGCACGCAAGGCAGTTTGACGAAGGAGCGATCTATGGAATTGAACCTCTTAATCCCGCTGGGTGTTCTGATTGTCGGGATGGCTTTCTCTGCCGGATGGTACGTTAACGTCCGGATTGGACGGAGCAGGATCAACAGTACCGAGGACCGGGCAAAGCGGATCGTCGAGGAGGCCGAAAGGGATGCCGCCGCATTGAAACGCGAAAAACTTCTGGAAGTCAAGGACGAATGGTATAAGCAGAAGAAAGAGTTCGATTCGGAATCTCAGTCGAAACGGAACAAGCTTCAGGTATTCGAGAAGCAACTGGTAAGCAGGGAAGAGAACGTCGATCGGAAGCTGGATCTTCTGAACAAAAAAGAATCCTCCGTCCAGGGCCTTGATCGGGAGCTCGCAGAGAGAAAAAAGCGACTCGAGGAGCGGGAATTGGAAATGCGCAAGCTGTTTGAGGAGCAAAATCAACGGCTGGAACGCATTGCCGGTCTTTCCCGCGACGATGCCAAGAAACAACTGATGGATAATCTCCTGGATACCGTCAAAACGGAAGCGGCGTCCACGATGAAGGAGATCAGGGACCGCACGCGGGAGGACGCAAAAAAGGAAGCTCAGAAGATCATCATTCAAGCCATTCAGCGCACTTCAGCGGACCACACCGTAGAAACAACGGTAAGTGCCCTGACCCTCGAAAGCGATGAAATGAAAGGCCGTATCATTGGCCGGGAAGGACGCAATATCAGAGCGTTTGAGGCCGCAACCGGCGTTGATGTGATCGTGGATGATACACCGGAAGCGGTTATTCTCTCTGGATTCGACCCGTTCCGGCGGGAAGTGGCCAGAGTTTCTCTGGAACGACTCATCGCCGACGGCAGAATACACCCCGCGCGGATTGAGGAAGTGGTGGAGAAGGTGAAGAAGGAAATTGAGGAGGAAGTCCTTCACCTCGGCGAGAACACCCTCCTGGAAGTGGGGCTGCACGGAGCTCATGCGGAAGTCTGTAAGCACATCGGGAAGATGAAGTATCGGTCGAGTTACGGGCAGAACCTGCTCCAGCACAGTATCGAAGTCTCGTATCTGATGGGGATCATGGCGGCAGAATTGGGCCTTGATTCCATGATGGCAAAACGGGCGGGACTGCTTCACGATATCGGCAAGACTGTGGATAAGAGCGTGGAGGGCCCGCATGCATTGATCGGATATGAACTTTGCAAGAAGTACAACGAGCATCCGATCGTTTGCAATGCCGTGGGGTCTCACCATGAGGACATTCCCATGGAGCATCCGATTGCTTCCCTGGTGCAGGCCGCGGATGCCATCAGCGGTGCCCGACCCGGTGCGCGGCGGGAATCTGTGGAAGGCTACATCAAGCGCCTGGAAAAACTCGAACACGTTGCCAAATCATTTCCCGGAGTGCAGACAACATTCGCCATCCAGGCCGGCCGGGAGGTGAGGGTCATCGTCAGCCACGAAGTGCTCGATGACGCCAAGGCCGATCAGCTGTCGCACGACATCGCGAACAAGATTCAACAGGAAATGGAGTATCCCGGACAAATCAAAGTGACCGTGATTCGCGAGTTCCGCTCCGTTGCCTATGCAAAGTAAGAAATCCCGCACCAAGGGCTTCTCCTTGGGGGGCCTTCGAACGATCGGCGTTACCGGGGGCATCGGAAGCGGAAAAAGCGCCGTGTGCCACCTTCTCGAAGAAGAAGGATATCCTATCCTCTTTGCTGACCCGCTTGCGCTTGAGATCGAAGAAACTGACCCTGCCGTTATCAGGAAAATCAAAGAGTTGGTGGGCGCCGAAGCGTACACCGCCCAGGGTTCGCTGAATCGGCCTTATGTGGCAGAGCGGATATTCTCCGATAAACGGATTCAAAAGGCCGTCGAAGCCGTTGTCCACCCTGCGGTCTTTCGAGAATTGCGCCGGCGCATCCACCTGCTCGAGAAGGCTGGAAAGCGGCTGGCGATCGTTGAAGCTGCCTTGATCTACGAGTCCGGGATGAACAATCTCCTGGATTTCGTTGTGGTCGTGGACGCCGACGAATCCATCCGGGTCGCCCGCGTGATGCGCCGCGACGGCATTTCTGCCGAAGAAGTGCGCAGGCGCATGTCTGCCCAATGGTCCATGGAGCGGAAAGTCCGCGTTGCCGATCTTGTGATTGGCAACAATGGAAGCAGGGAAGAACTCCGGCACAAAGTTCAACTTCTTAAGACCATTCTCGATCAGCCCTCGTAAAGGACCTTCCCATGGCATCGCTGACGGAGCAGGAACACACTCTTTTCTTCCAAACCTACAAACGCCTTCCGCTGGATATCGTAAGTGGTGAAGGGTGCCTGCTGACCGATCGAAAAGGAAAGCAGTATATTGATTTCTTCGGTGGCCTGGCGGTTAACGCTCTTGGGTACAAGCACCCCAGGATCCTCGAGGCCATTCGAGCCCAATCGGAGCGCTACATCCATCTCTCAAACTTCTTTGTTCAGGAACCCCAGATCCGTCTTGCGGAGAAACTCATTGCGGCTTCAGGATTTAAGAAATTGTTTTTCACCAACAGCGGTACGGAGGCCGTAGAAGGTGCTATAAAGCTCGCCAGGAAGTGGGGTAAGGGAAAAGGGAAAAGCACGCTCTATGGGCTTTCGAATTCGTTTCATGGCCGCACAATGGGGGCGCTCTCACTCACAGAGCGCGCAAAATACCGTGAAGGATATGAGCCGTTCCTTCCGAATACGGATCACATTCAATTTAACAACGTGGATGACCTCCGCTCGAAAATTAACGCCCAGACCCTGGGGGTGATTCTGGAAGCGATTCAAGGAGAAGGCGGTGTGAATGTAGTGTGCGAAGAATTTTGTGAGGAACTCAAGACGCTCAAAGAGCGCCATGGGTTTCTGGTTATTGCCGATGAAATTCAATCGGGGATTGGCCGCACGGGGAAGTTCTTCGGTTTCCAGCATGTCGGTCTCGAGCCTGATATTGTCGTCGTCGCAAAGGCACTCGGCGGTGGGTTGCCGCTCGGTGCATTCCTTGGGAATGATGCGACCGCCGGGGCTTTGACATACGGGGTGCATGGAACTACGTTCGGCGGAAACCCGGTTGCCTGTGCCGCTGGGATTGTGGTGCTTGAGGAAGTTGTCGAAAAAGGGCTCATGCAGCGTGCAAAGGAAATCGGCGACAGGCTTCGCAAATCCTTCACGGAGTTGAAGGCTCGGTATCCTGATCGCATCAGGGAGATTCGCGGGTATGGATGCATGTTGGGGTTGGAGCTCAACAGCGACGGCCAATCCATCGCTGATACAATGATGAGCCGGGGTGTGCTTGTGAATTGCACGAATGTCAATGTGCTCAGATTTCTTCCGCCGTATATTGCAACGGACGAGCAATGCGACGCCGTTGCCTCGACACTTGCATCCGTCTTGGAAGGTCCATGAGCGCTGCCCTCGCGCAATGGCTCCTCTCTTCGGCGTCTTGTTTAGGCGCCGTTTTTTTTGTACCTTAGCGTCGTGCGAGAGTTGGCTCATATCGAAGGAAAGCCCCGTTCACACTGCGGAATATTCGGTATCTACGGGCATCCTGAAGCGGCTGTTATGGCCTATTATGGCCTCCACGCCCTCCAACACCGCGGCCAGGAGGCGTCGGGAATTGTCACCAGCGAGTTTCTTCCCGAGAAGAAGAAAACCCGTTTCAATTCTCATCGAAACACCGGACTTGTGACGGATGTTTTCAAGGACGAAAAGCTCCTGAAATCCGTTCTGCGGGGCAACGCAGCAATCGGGCATAATCGATACTCCACAACCGGCGCTGCGGACAACAAAGCGAATATCCAACCGTTCATTGTGAATTACCGCGCCGGAAACCTCGCTCTCGGCCACAATGGGAACCTCACGAACTTCAATTCTCTGCGAGATCAGCTCCAGGACGAGGGAACGATTTTTCAATCCACGTCCGACAGTGAAATCATCCTGCACCTGGCAGCGCGAAGCCGTCACAATGATCAGGTCCTTCAGGTCAAAGATGCTCTTGACCTCGTGGAAGGCGCTTACTCGCTCGTCATCCTGACCGATGACGCTCTGATCGCTGCGCGCGACCCCCATGGATTTCGTCCCCTGGCGTTTGGCAGGCTGGGCGACGCATTTGTCGTGGCCTCGGAAACCTGTGCATTTGATATCCTTGGCGCTGAATACATCCGGGATGTTGCTCCCGGTGAGATCCTTGTGATCGATCAGAAAGCGGTGGAATCCGGCCGGACCCGATCGCTGTGGAATTCGAGGAAATCTGTCCAGACGCATCACTGTATCTTTGAGTATATCTACTTCTCCCGTCCCGACAGCCGCATCTTTGGGGAAAACGTCGACAAGGTTCGAAGGAAGCTGGGAAAATTGCTGGCCGAGGAGTCGTCCGTGACAGGGAGCGGTACGGATGAAAAAGTGGTCGTGATCAGTGTGCCGGATTCCGGTAACACCGCCACGCTTGGGTTTGTCCAGGAAAGCGAACGGCAGGGGATCAATGCGAGACTGGAGATCGGGTTGATTCGGAGTCACTATGTGGGGCGCACATTTATCCAGCCGGACCAGCATAGCCGGGAGATCAAGGTCAAAACAAAGTTCAACACCGTCAAAGGTGTGTTAAAGGATAAGAAGGTTGTCATTGTGGACGATTCGATTGTGCGGGGGACCACTTCGAAGCAACTGGTGAAACTCGTTCGCGAGGCAGGCCCCAAGGAGATTCACTTCAGGATAACGTCTCCGCCGATCAAGTACCCCTGCTACTACGGCATGGACTTTCCCAGCAAGGAAGAACTTATCGCAACCCGGCTGCAGGGCGATCTCGAGGAGATCCGTAAGGAACTCGGTGTCGACAGCATCGCCTATCTATCCCTCGAGAAGCTCCTCGAAGCCGCGCCAAAAGACAATGGGCGGAATTATTGCACTGCCTGTTTCAGCGGGTCCTATCCGGTTCCTATTGACCGCACAACAACAAAGGACGCGAACGACACGTGACGGCGGAGCGAGTCTGGACAGCTTCCAACATCATGAGTTGCTCCCGGATCCTCCTCCTCGGCCCGCTCGCAGTTTGTCTGTTCTCCGAGTTTGAAAACAACCGGCTTTGGGCGGGGATCATTCTCCTGATCGGTGCGTTCACGGATTTCCTTGACGGGTACTTCGCGAGGAAATATCACGCGGTTTCCGAGTTCGGCAAGATCATGGACCCTTTGGCCGATAAGATCGCCGTCGGAGCCATCGCGATCTTCCTGGTGATTCTCGGAGATGTTCCCCTGTGGTATGTCGTTCTCGCTCTTACCCGCGACGGATTGATCTTTGCCGGCGGATTGTACATTCGGAGAAAGAAAAACATCATTGCGCAGTCCAATTTGCCCGGAAAACTTGCGGTGAGTTTCATTGCCCTCTTTCTTCTATTTTCCATTGTACGTTGGGAGTCGCTTGAGGACGTGCGTGCCATTACGCAATGGCTGAGTGTTGTGTTGATGATCGTTTCCCTGATCGTCTATGGACAACGGCTATTCATAGGACGTGCGATGAACCGGGCGACGTGAGCACGATGGATTCGATGTTTGACAAACTGACGAACGGGCTTGCCCGAACAAGGGAGGCTCTCGTGTCGAAGCTCCAGCGCCTTGTCCTCGCGAAGCGAACGATTGACGATGATGTTCTCGAGCAGGTCGAGGAAGCGCTCCTCGCGGGAGATGTCGGCGTACAGACAACGAACGCTCTTGTAGAAAACATCAAGCGGAGAGTGCGTGACGAGCCCTTCACGACAACGTCCGAATTACTGACTCTGATGAAAAACGAGGTCGGGCTGATGCTTCGGGTGGACGAATCAGGAGAAGAGGGATGGAGCATCCCAGCCGGTCAGCGGCCGTTCGTCTTCCTGATTGTCGGCATCAACGGAGCGGGAAAAACGACGACGGTCGGTAAGCTTGCTCATGAGTTTCGGCAGAAGGGGTTCAAGGTTCTGATCGGAGCGGCTGATACCTTCCGGGCAGCAGCGAACGAACAGTTGGCGGTGTGGGCCGAACGGGCAGGAGTGGCCATTGTTCAACAGCGGCAGGGGGCTGACCCGGGCTCGGTCGCATTCGATGCCGTGAGTTCTGCGGTGGCACAACAATCGGACGTTGTTCTGATCGATACGGCGGGCCGCCTCCACACAAAGACGAATTTGATGGAAGAACTCCGAAAAGTCCGCAGGGTGATCGGGAAACGTCTCCCCGGGGCTCCGCACGAGGTTCTACTTGTCCTCGATGCGGGGGGAGGACAGAACGGACTCCAGCAGGTGCGGGAATTCTCAGAGGCCTCCGGCGTGACCGGATTGATACTCACAAAACTCGACGGAACGGCCAAAGGCGGTATTGTCCTTGCTGCATGCCATGAATTCAAGCTGCCGGTGCGTTACATCGGGGTCGGAGAAGGTATCGATGACCTTCAACCGTTCAGGCAGACTGCGTTTGTCGATGCCCTTTTTTCATTTCCTTCACTGTCGGAGAAACTCGAATCATGAAGATGACCTTCTTGTCCTATGATTTGAAGCTCAGACATACCTTTACGATAGCAAGGAGTTCGCGTGATATATCACCCGTCGTGCTCGTTGAACTTGAGCACGACGGGATCGTCGGCTACGGAGAGGCGGCCCCGTCGAGGCGTTACGGGGAGACCGTCGAGACCGTGATGGGGTTTCTGAAGGGGTTGGACCTCTCAGGATTCGAGTCCCCCTTTCACCTCGAAAGCATTCTCGAATATGTCGAAGGAAGAGCTCCCGGCAACACCTCCGCCAAAGCAGCGATCGACATTGCGCTTCATGATTGGATCGGCAGGAATCTCAACGTTCCGCTGTACCGGTACTGGGGCTTGGACAAAGGAAAGACACCGGTAACATCATTTACGATCGGCATTGACAGTCCGGAGGTGATTGCGCAAAAGGTTCAGGAGGCAAAAGAGTATCCGATCCTGAAGATCAAGCTCGGTGGGCCAAATGACGAGGAGATCATGAAGACCATCCGGCGGGTGACCGACAAAACGCTTCGCGTTGATGCGAACGAAGGGTGGAAGACCAGGGAGATTGCCCTGAAGAAAATCCAATGGCTTGAGCACGAGGGCGTGGAGTTCGTGGAACAGCCTATGCCGGCCGATGATCTTGAAGGCACCGCATGGGTTCGCGAACGGGTCAAGCTGCCGCTGATCGCCGATGAGAACTCGCTTCGCCTCCATGATGTTCCAAAATTGCAGGGGGTCTTCGACGGTATTAACATCAAGCTCATGAAATGCACGGGATTGCGGGAAGCGTTGAAAATGGTGTCTGCCGCAAGGGCTTGCGATATGAAGATCATGACCGGGTGCATGATCGAGAGCTCCGTCGCGATCTCCGCCGCGGCGCAATTTTCCCCGCTGATTGATTATGCGGACCTTGACGGCGCCGTGCTGACGACCAACGATCCGTTTGACGGGGTCACCATCGACCGCGGGAAACTCGTCCTTTCTGAGAGACCCGGCATTGGTGTGGTAAGGAAAACGTAAGCCTTGTTTCTGCGCAAGCCGAAATATCACCGGTTTGAGTACCTGCCGAGATTTTATAATCCGGAAAAGGATTCGACCGATCAATTCCGGAGAAAGCTCCGGCGGGAGCGCGGTACTCACCGTCGGAAATCCAGGCCGATTCTCTGGTGGTTCGTTGTGGCCGCGCTTGCCGTTTATGCCTATGTTTACCTGGCCGGAGTCATTCGCTGATGGTTTCCAAGATCCATATTCTGAGAAGTGAACTCTCCAACAAGATCGCTGCCGGCGAAGTGGTTCAACGGCCTGCATCGGCAGTGAAGGAACTCATCGAGAACTCCTTGGATGCAGGTGCGCGATCGATTCGTGTGATCATTCAGGATGCAGGCAAAGCACTCCTGCAGGTTGTGGATGACGGGGAAGGGATGTCGCATGAGGATGCCGTCATGGCGTTCAAAAGACACGCGACGAGCAAGATCAGCACGGCAGAAGACCTCGAACGCATCACGACGCTGGGGTTCCGGGGTGAGGCGCTTGCATCGATCGGAGCCGTTGCCCAGGTGGAACTCAAGACGAGGACGGAGGGTGAGGATGTGGGGACGTTGGTGCGGGTCGAGGGGGATGACGTGAAGGAGGTGAGCCGGGCCGCGTGCGAAAAAGGCACTTCTGTCACGGCAAGGAATCTCTTTTACAACACTCCGGGTCGAAGAAATTTTCTCAAATCGCAGCAGACTGAGCGAAAGAACACTACGGATGTTGTAACAAGAATGGCGCTCGCTTTCCCGGAGGTGTCATGGCGGTACATCAGTGACGATGAGCCGATGCTGACTCTGACAACGGCTTCCTTCGAAGACCGCGTTCGCGATATCGTGGGGAAGAAGCAGTTTGAACAATTGGTGAGAGTGAAGGAAACAACCGAGTACCTGAGCATCGACGGGTTTATCGGGAGGCCCGACTTCATCCGAAAAAATCGAACGGAGCAGTTTCTCTTTCTCAATCGCCGGTTCATCGTCAATAGGGCCATCAATCATGCCGTGTTTCAGGCGTACGAGCATCTTCTCGTGAAAGGGGCCTTCCCGTTTTTTGTGCTGAATTTGAGCGTCGATCCGCATAACGTCGATGTGAACGTCCATCCCTCAAAAATGGAAGTGAAATTTGAGAACGAATCGAACATCTACCGCTTTGTTCTGTCGGTGGTGAAGCGGACGTTGGCGGCAAACGACCTTGTACCGAACATGGAGATGGTTTCGAGGGACTCATCCGGAGTGCCGGATGCCCGTCTGAGATTTGGAGGGACAAGCCCCGCCACGGCACAGGAGGTAATGGGAATACCGGGACAATTCGATCTCGACCAACTCTTCCGCAGAAATAGACATTCCGGCGAAGGGGTTGCCGTGGATTCTTTTCCCCCCGTGCTGCAACGGGAACGGCAGGATCGTGTGTTTCCGCAGGAGACTGCGCTCAATACCCCTCAGGAGGGGCGTGCGATCTGGCAGGTCCACAACAAGTATATTCTGTCGCAGATCAAAACGGGCATCATGATCGTGGATCAGCACGTGGCGCATGAGCGGATCCTCTATGAACGTGTCCTCGCGAATTTTGAGAACAATCTCCCATCATCACAGCAATTGCTGTTCCCACAAACCGTGGAACTGACGCCCGGAGATTATTCGCTCGCTCAAGACCTCTTGCCGCATCTCGAAACGCTCGGGTTTGCGGTGAAACCGTTTGGAAAAAGCACCATGGTGATCGAAGGGATCCCTGCCGATGTTCGGGTTGGAAGCGAGCGCAAGATCCTTCAGGAGCTGTTGGATGAATTCAGGAACAACGAACATCAAGCGACAATGGATGCAAGAGATAATCTGGCAAAGTCGTTTGCGTGCAAAGCCGCCGTCAAGGCAGGCGACCGGCTTACACCACAAGAGATGATCAGCTTGATCGATCAGTTGTTTTTGACTACCATGCCATACGTTTGCCCGCATGGAAGGCCTGTGGTAATTAAGATCTCCATCGATGAACTGGATAAGAGGTTCGGAAGAACGTAGTCAACCTGAATGAGGCCAATCATGCATAGAGATCCCTCCAAACTCAGTGAAAAGCGTAAACAATGGGAGGAGCGCGTTCAGAACGGCGGACGCCAGCGAGAAGTGAAGTTCACAACGGTGAGTGGAGCCCCCATCGAACCGCTCTATACACCTGAGGATATTCAGGAATCGGACTTCATTCGGGATATTGGATTCCCCGGAGAATTTCCCTATACGAGGGGAATTCACTCAAGCATGTACAGGGGGAAACTCTGGACCATGCGACAATTTGCAGGATTTGGAACGCCGGAAGATACCAATGCACGCTACCATTATTTGCTCGACCACGGCCAAACAGGGCTCTCGGTTGCGTTTGACCTGCCGACATTGATGGGCCGTGATGCTGACGACCCCCATTCTGAGGGAGAAGTCGGAATTTGCGGTGTTTCGGTGAGCTCGCTTGCGGATATGGAGGTGCTCTTCAAGGGAATCAATCTTGGGGATATTTCAACATCCATGACCATCAATGCCCCGGCAGCGATGATGATGTGCTTCTATCTTGCGGTGGCCGAGAAACAGGGAGTTGATTTCAAGAACCTTCGCGGGACGATTCAGGCGGATATTCTCAAAGAGTATATCGCCCAAAAAGAATGGATCTATCCTCCGGAACCGTCCATGAGACTCATCATCGACATGTTTGAGTTCATGGGAACAGAGGTGCCCCAATGGAATCCTGTATCGGTCAGCGGTTATCATATTCGTGAGGCCGGTTCGACCTCTGTTCAAGAGCTGGCTTTTACGCTTGCCGACGGGTTTGCCTACGTCGAGGCAGGAATAGCCCGAGGCCTCGATATTGACGAGTTTGTCCCCCGCATTTCCTTCTTTTTCAATTCACACATTGATTTCTTTGAAGAGATCGCAAAATTTCGTGCTGCAAGGAGGATATGGGCGCGGCGGCTCCGGGACAAGTACGGAGCAAAGAACCCGAAGTCGTGGATGCTGAGATTTCACACACAAACCGCCGGATGTTCCCTCACGGCACAACAGCCGGAGAATAATATTGTCCGGACGGCCTACGAAGCACTTGCCGGAGTCTTGGGCGGCACGCAATCCCTCCACACGAACTCCATGGACGAGACTCTTGCCCTCCCGTCCGAGAAAGCAGCAAAGATCGCTCTTCGGACACAGCAGATCCTTGCTTATGAAACGGGTGTCACGAACACCGTCGATCCCCTCGCAGGGAGTTATTTCATCGAGGCGCTGACCACGAAAATGGAGCGGGAGGCGGAACAATACTTTGAAACCATCGATGCGCTCGGAGGAGTCATACCGGCCATCGAAGCGGGATTCTTTCAACGGGAAATCGCCGATGCCGCCTATCGGTATCAGCAGGAACTGGATCGAAAAGAGAAGATCATCGTTGGGGTCAACGATTTCATCGAAGAAGACAAGCGGGTTGAGATTCCCATCCTGGAAATTTCACCTGACGTTGAGCGTATACAACTCAAGCGTTTGGGCGATTTGCGCCAAAGCAGGAATGCAGCGGCTGTGAAGGCCTCTTTGGAGAGGCTCTCCGCAGACGCATCGGACGGAAAGAACCTTATGCCTGCCATGCTGGAATGCACAAGGTCTTATGTGAGCCTGGGGGAAATGTGCACGGCATTGGCTGAAATTTACGGCCTCTATGAAGAGCCCGCAGTGTTCTAAAGACATGCACAAGAGAGAACGGCGCCCGTGAAATCGATTCTGACGCTCATTCGCCCGCGCCAGTGGGTGAAAAACCTCTTCCTGTTTGCCCCCCTCATCTTCTCGAAACATTTGTTCGAAGAAGGATACCTGGCGACGGAAGCGCTTGGTTTTATCGTCTTTTGCCTGCTTTCCAGCGGGGTCTACGTGATCAATGACATCGCCGATCGCGAGGCCGACCGACTTCATCCTGTCAAGAAGCACCGCCCGATTGCATCCGGACAGATCTCCCCCCGCCAGGGATTTGGCGTTGCAGCCATCCTCTTTGCAGGTGCGGCTTCCGTGGCAAGCGTCCTGAACGGTTCCTTCCAGCTCGCGGCAATTCTGTATCTCGTTCTGAATGTCCTGTACTCTGTTCGCCTGAAGCATGTCATCCTTGTCGATGTGTTTGTCATAGCCGCGGGATTCATGCTGCGAGTGCTCGCAGGGGCGTTCGTCATCGATGTCGAGGTCTCCCATTGGCTTGTCCTTTGCACGCTGTTCGTTTCGTTGTTCCTTGCGGTATCAAAGAGGCGCGGTGAATTGCTCCTTGTCCAGCAATCGAATGAGGCGACTGCGCGTGAAGTGCTTCGCGAATACGACGTTGCGTTTATCGATCAGATGATCACGATTACCGCATCTGGGATGGCAATTTCGTATGCCCTCTACACTGTTGCGGAACGGACCGTGCTGATCTTCAAAACCGAAAACCTGATCTTCACGACCGTTTTTGTATTATTTGGCATTTTTCGATATCTTTATCTTATCAAAAAGAAAAAGACGGACGACAATCCCACACTGATCCTCCTCGGCGATCCAGTGATGCTTGTGAATATCGCCGCGTGGTTTATCGCGTGCATCGTGATCATTTACTCAGCAGAATTGAAAGCTTTCTTCCCATAGTATGAAACTCCCCGAACCGAAATCTCCGACACGTGTTTCAGGACTCCGGCGGCCGGACCCAATTGTCGCTGTTGTCAAGACCACACCATCCACGATCCTTGAGGACATCCAGCAGGCCATGAAACTCGCCAATGTTCAAACAGCATTGGACAAGACGGCTCCAACCATTTTGAAGGATAATATTTCCTGGCACTTCCCGTTTCCGGGCGCCAATACCACGCCCTGGCAATTGGAAGCGTCAATTCTTGGACTGCACAATGCCGGATTCAAAGACCTTGTTTGCGTTCAAAATAAGACCGTCGTGACAGACGCGTTTAAGGGGGAGGATCTGAACAAATATGTCCCGATTTTCCGCAAGTATGCTATTCCGGTGAAATTCAATTTCAAGCCCGAGGACGTGACGTGGAGTGTGTTGAAACCAAAAACGCCCCTTCTGGTGCTTGATCAGATCTATCCGGAGGGGATCCGCGTTCCCGACATGTTCGCAGGCAAGAATATCGTCCACCTGCCAACGGTGAAATGTCACATCTACACCACGACCACGGGTGCGATGAAGAATGCTTTCGGGGGACTCCTCAATACGCATCGTCACTACACGCATTCCTGGATTCATGAAACCCTCGTGGATTTGCTCGCGATCCAGCAGGAAATTCACGCCGGAATCTTCGCCGTGATGGATGGGACAACGGCCGGAAACGGACCGGGCCCGCGGACCATGTTCCCGGAAGAAAAGAACGTCGTGCTTGCCAGCGCAGACCAAACAGCCATTGATGCGGTAGCCGCAAAGATGATGGGATTTGACCCGCTCGGCATCAAGTATCTCTCGCTTGCTCATCAACGCGGGCTCGGATGCGCTGACCCGAGAGAAATCAAGGTCGTGGGGGAGGATGTCTCTTCGGTGGACTGGAAATTTTCTGTAGGGGATAACGGGGCCAGCCTGGTCGGAGACCTGCTATGGTTTAGCCCTCTCAAACGACTCCAGAACATCTTTTTCCGAACACCCCTTGTGAATTTCTTTATTCTGGGATCGGAAGTATATCACGACTATTACCGCTGGCCCTTGAAAGATCAGAGGATTTTTCGCCGGTGGCTAAAGAACTCTCCGTGGGGACATCTCTTTGCTTCGTACCCTCCGGCAACCTCCGGGTAACTCTCTCCGCAACCTTCCACAAAATTCTCGCGGATGAAATCCCGCACAAAAGCGGAACTCCTGCTTCTTTCCTGCACCCTCATCTGGGGTGGTACCTTTACGGTGACCAAGACCGGACTGGAGGACGTTTCTCCGATTCTGTTTGTGGCCATCCGGTTTGTCATCGCCACCCTTCTTTTCTTTCCGTTCGTTGCACGCGGGCTTCGGGATATGACGAGCGCAACCATCCGTGGAGGGGCCATCATCGGAGTTCTCCTCTTGGTCGGATTCATCGCGCAGACTATTGGCCTCCAATACACTTCAGCCTCAAAGTCAGGATTCATCACGGGACTCCTGGTTGTCTTTACACCTTTGTTTCAAATAATATTCTCACGGCAACTTCCGAAAGCAGGGAATCTGATTGGGGTGGTCCTGGTGACGGGCGGCCTCTACCTCCTGACATCACCCGAAGGATCCGAATTTAATGTGGGTGACCTCCTGACACTTGTCTGCGCTGCGGTCTTCGGCCTTTACATTGTATTTCTCGACATTTATACACGAGAAGGAGATGTAAAGCAGATCGCGTTCCTACAGTTTGCAGTGACGGCCGCAGGAGCCATCATCGGGGCATTGGTGTTCGAGGAAATGGTTTTCCGAAGAAGCGGGGACCTGCTGTGGGGGATCGCGTACTTGTCGCTGCTTGCAACACTGTATACGCTGACCGTGCAAACGAAGTACCAAAAGGAAACAACACCCACAAGAGCTGCGATCATTTTCTCTGTGGAGCCGGTCTTCGCTGCGGTGATCGCCTATTTTGTGCTCGGCGAAACAATCGGACTTCTGGGTGTGGTCGGAGGAGGGATCATCGTCCTGGGGCTCCTGGTTTCCGAACTATCAGACGTTCTCTTTCGTAGTAACCCATCCCCCCGAGAATCTTCCTAAGTCTGCCACTTCATTCGCGTCTTCAATGACGTGATGTGCCCTTCGTGATGCCTCCCGTGCCAGGCGTACAACTGGAGAACTGTATCAAGCGTCATGGTTCCATTTTCGGGGTGATTCAACGTTCGCTTGAAGTCTTCGGGTCGCAGGCTTCGAAGGAATGTGACCCAGCGCGTGTGGAGGGCCTCCAGGAGAACCAGGGACATCTCCACCGGAGCCGACTTTGCCTCCGGAAGTTCAGCCCAGACCGCCTCCAGGTACGGTTTGATGGTCGGATGTTCTTCCGTCATTGCAAGCTTGAACCGGATGTAGGCATTCAAATGGCTGTCGGGAAGGTGGTGGACCACCTGTCGTACGGTCCACCCGCCGGGACGGTAGGGCGCATCGAACTGTTGGTCGCTTAATCCTTTGACGGCGTCGCGGATCCGGCGCGGTGTTTCGGCGATCTCGTTGATGAGACGCGGGTATTCTGTTTGCGGAAGATCCTTGACAGCCCGAAAGCGGCCGATGGGATATCGAAGTTGTTCATCCATAATCATTCCTTGAAGTCGATTCTGTAGGTTAAAAAACCATCCTCCATGGACCATCCGAGTTTTTCGTACAGGCGACGAGCCGGTGAATTGTCAATGGCTGTTTCCAGGACGAGTCCCCTCGCCTGTGTGTCTCTTGCATGCTTCTCAGCCTGCCGAATCAGCTTTTCCGCAACACCTTGACGGCGACCGATCTTTGTCACAAACAGGTCATTGAGAATCCACAACGGCTTCATAGCCACCGAAGAGAAACTCGGGTAGAGCTGAATAAAGCCAAGGGCCTCATTTCCTGGAGTTGTGAATGCCATATACACGACGGAATCTCTCTTCCCGAGTCGCTCCAAAAGAAACGCCCGCGCTCCCTTCAGATCTTCCGCCTGGCCGTAAAACTGACGGTATTGGTCGAAGAGCGGAATGAGAGCTTCGAGAGAATCGAAGGAGGCGCGAACGATCTTCATGAAAATGTGTTGAGAAGTGTTACACCGCCTCCGAAAGACTGCTGAAGTTGAATTCCCGCACTTTGATGGCGGGAATCAGCATCGTGGGGCTTGCCGATTCTCTGGGTGGAATGCGTTGGGGGAGTGACATCAATTCGATATTTTGCAGCACCGCGGCAGGGCTCTCATTCCACCGGAAATTCATGACCGGATATGCAATGGCACCGTCTTCAATCCAGAAAACACCATCGCGCGTAAGCCCGGTGAGCATAAGAGTTTGTGGATCGACGGAACGGATATACCAAAAGCTCGTCACCAACAGCCCTTGCTTTGTGGACTTGATCAGGTCCTGAAGGGAGCCGGATCCTCCCGACATCAGCATGTTGGGTGGGAATGCCACAGGCGGCACGCCTTGTTTCTTCGCCCAGTAGCGTGTGGTTCTGAGATTCTTGACGATTCCGCGATCGATCCATTCCACACGTTTCTGTGCAAGTCCATCTTCTCCCCATGGTGCCCCCGGCACCCTGGTATCGGAGGGGTCGGATACGATGGTGAGCTCTGTGGGGAAAATCCTCTCCCCAAGCTTCGTGCCGCCTCCCTTTTGGGAGAAATAGCTGCGGCCTTCATCGGCATTGCGTGCATCCATGGCAAACAGAAGGGAGCGGACCATCTCCGCGGCACAGGAGGGTTCCAGAATCGTCGTGTATTTTCCCGGCTCTATTTTTCTGGGATTTCTGGAAGCCAGAGCTTTTTCGACTGCTACGGAGGCGACTTCCTTGAAATCAATTTCTCTGATGTTGTTGGCCGCTCTGGAGACCCAGCCGGAACCTCCGCCGTCGGAAGTTCGGACCGTTTCCGACATGGAAGCGATCGTTGAACGATGGTAGGCAAAAAGTCCTGCCGAATTTCCAAGCGCATCGCTGTCGGCATCGATGCGAAGAAATCCCGCCGCCACGAGGCCCTTCTCCTGCGCACTGCGAATGCACTCCTCAGCTCCGGACGCTAAAAGGGGGGATCCGGATACTGCGGTTTCTTCCACCCACGCGTCGCTGGCAGCGTACTGCTGCGGAGGAAGAGCAGGCATGAACTCTGCATCTTCCGGAGCCAGTCGGGCGAGTTCCTCGGCAATCCGAACTGTCGAGCGCAATGAATCCTCATCGAGCTGGTTTGTACGGGCAGATCCTGTGCGCGTTCCGAACGTGCACTGAACCGTCACCACGGTGTCTGTTGTGCGTCCGCTGGTCGATGGTGTGTTCCGTGCAAAGCGCAGGTGCGTCGTCGTGCCCGAGGACAAGGATACCCGGGTCTCATCGGATTTCGATGTCTTCAGGACCTTGTCAATGATTGCCTGAGATTCTAGTCTGGTCAGCATGGTCGTGTCAGGATTTGCCGGTGTTGAGAATGTTGATGTTGCGAAAACGTGCGGGGGAGCAGCCATGGCTCACCGCATTGGATTGTCCGGGCTCGCCTTTGCCATCATTGAAGGACCCGCCCAACATATACTCATCGCGGCTGCAGATGGCATCGCAGGAGTTCCAGAAGTCGGGTGTCCGTGCCTGATACGCTACGTCCTTCAGCATTCCGGCAATCTTGCCGTTCTTTATCTCGTAATACGTTTGTCCTCCAAACTGAAAATTATAACGTTGATGGTCAATGCTGTAGCTTCCACGTCCCTTGATCATGATCGCGTCTTCCGTGTCACCGATAAGCTGAGAAAGGCTCAATGGGGTCTTCCCTGGCTCCAGGGAGACATTGGGCATTCGCTGAAACGGAACGTCTGCCCAGCTTTGGGCGTACGAGCAGCCATACGACTCCTTGTGTCCGAGGATGTGGGCCTGTTCGCGCGTCGTCTGATAGTCGACAAACACACCGTTCCGAATCAGGTGCCACTGCTTTGCAGGAACACCCTCGTCATCGTAGCCGCAGGTGGCCAGCGCATTGGGATGGGTCTTGTCGGCAACCAGGTTCACAAGATCGCTTCCGAATTTGAACGAACCACGTTTGTCGGTTGTGAGAAAACTCGTCCCGGCGTAGTTTGCTTCCATGCCGATGGCCCGATCGAGCTCAGTCGGGTGCCCGACAGATTCGTGGATCGTAAGCCAAAGATTTGAAGGATGGAGGATGAGGTCCTGCGGCCCTGGCTGTACGCTGCGGGCCGTGTGCTTCTCAAGGACATCCTCTGCCGCCTGGCGAATATCTTTTTCCCAAGGATAGCGCTCCACATACTCATAGCCCATTCCCTGCGGCTCCGAATACGAGTTGCGGCTTTGAAACGAGCCCCGCTCCCTGTCCACGGATGTGACCGTGAACGAGGGGTAACATCGGTACAGGGTCTGTTCGATAAATGATCCTTCCGTCGACGCAAAATACTTATGCTCCCTTACAAACGCCATGAATGATGTGCAGAAACTGACACCCTTGACGTTGAGGGCCTGTTCGTTCAAGTGTAGGAGGAAACTCGTTTTATCGCCGATGGGAACGAGAAAAGGGTCCTTCACGTCAGGAGTTGTCCAGGTCCCAATGATGGCCTTCACGGGAGCCAGTTGAACGGGTTCCTTTTGGAGCCGCGAATTGGTCCTGGCGATGTCGACCGCCTGACGTGTGACTTTGTGAACCTCGTCCACCGTGCGCACACTGCTTGCGGCAAACCCCCAGGTTCCATTCACAATCACACGCACTCCGAATCCCGAACTTTCGGAATTCGAAAGGCCTGTGACTCTTCGCTCGCGTGTGGACACTGACTGATTGCGGTAATCGGCGATTCTGATGTCTGCATACGAAGCCTTGAGGGAAGAAGCCATGGAAAGGGCAGCTTCCGCAAGCCGTGAAATATCGGATTCTTCCCTGGAGAACGTCGGAAGCGGAAGAGAAGGAAGCAGGAGAAAGGTTCCGCTTGCTGCGGAGGTCTTGAGGAATTCACGTCGTCTCATACACGGCTCCTGATGAAGTGGGGCAAGCTACAGAAATCACCATAGAAAATCAACGACACATCCGCCGTTCCCCGATTTTTCCGCTTGACAATAGAGCCGATTTTGGCGATGTTTATGGTTGAAAGGTTGCCGTTGTCCACGGATATTCCGATCTGATCATGCGTCCTTACAAACCCTTCCTCTTATTTCTGTTCGTAGTCCCGTCGATCCTCTCCGCTGAGGTGTTCAAAGGTGAGCCTACCCGTGTTCAGGGTTCCGCGATGGTTATTCGGTGGGAAACAGCTGACGAGGCCGGGATCCGGGAGTTTGTCGTTGTTTGCCGGGAGATTCGTTCAGGGGGTGCCGGGCAATGGAGGGACGTTGGCAGAAAAGATGCAACGGGGACGAGCACTGTCTACACAATGGAAGATACGGACATCTTTAAATCCGCAGATCGGATGTTGGAATACGAGATTCGCGCCATTGCGACAGATGGCCGGGTTGTGGAATCGGTTCCCCTGAAGACCCTATTTCCCAGCGGATTGACCTCAGCCGCCCGACGAACCTGGGGCAGCATCAAGGCGATGTTCCGCTGATAAGAAAAACCAGAAGAGAATCAACCTGAGCGATATGGAAGTGTCGCTTTTTTTATGTACGGCAGGTTCTTCGATCCGAATTGGGAAGTGCAAAATTGAAACCACGAATTATTCTCGCGTCGCGTTCTCCGCGCAGGCGGTTGCTCTTAAGACAAATCGGCCTTACCTTCACCGTGCGCCCCAGCCAGATTGATGAAACGATCCGCAGGGGGGAGACACCCGGGCAGAATGTGAAACGGATTGCTTTGGAGAAAGCACGCGACGTTGCTTCACGAACAACGCAGGGGATCGTCGTGGGAGCGGATACTATCGTAGTTCTTGAGAAAAGGATCTTGGGGAAACCGGGCAGTCGAATCGAGGCCAGGCGAATGTTGCGGAGCCTGAGCGGGAAGGCACATTATGTTTACACGGGATTCGCCATTCTCGATGCCGGATCCGGAAGAACGCACAGTGAAGTTGTGAGGACCAAAGTTTGGTTCCGGTCGCTTACAAAGACAGAGATTGATCAATATGTGGCGTCAGGATCCCCGTTGGACAAAGCGGGGGCCTATGGGATTCAGGATGACTTCGGGGCCGTTTTCGTGGAACGTATCAACGGGTGCTTTTATAATGTCGTGGGTTTTCCCCTCGTGCGATTCTACAGGGCCCTGCGCCGGTTTGGAATGGGAAACTAATCCATCAGGAGTGTTTGTATGTCTCGAAAAATTCGGGTGCTGATTGCCAAGGCAGGCCTCGACGGCCATGATCGCGGAGCAAAAGTCGTCGCGGCAGCGTTGCGCGATGCGGGAATGGAAGTGATCTACACCGGACTCCGGAAAACACCGGAGATGATCGTCGAAGCCGCCCTTCAGGAGGATGTCGATGTCATTGGCATCAGTCTCCTGAGCGGCGCACACATGACGATTTTTCCAAGGATCCTCTCGTTGATCAGGGAGAAGGGGTTGGAGGATGTTCTGGTGTTTGGCGGAGGAATCATTCCGGATAAGGACATCACTGAATTGAAGAAACAGGGTGTCGGGGAGCTTTTTACCCCGGGTGCTTCAACGTTGGAAATTGTGAAATACGTCCGGTCATGGGCACAGAATCACAGAAAGGGAGTGGGGGCAACAGCATAAGCACATTCAAAAAAAAATCCCGCCTGGGTTTGCCACCAGGCGGGATTTTCTGCTTTGAGGGGCAGATCAGACTTTGGTGACCTTCACGGCCTGCAAGCCCTTGGGACCTTGTTCAACTTCGAATTGCACATTGTCGCCTTCGTTGAGGGTCTTATACCCGTCGCCGGCAATCGACTTGTAGTGCACGAAGACGTCTTCACCGGTCGACCGCTTGATGAAGCCGTAGCCTTTGGCATTGTTGAACCATTTGACGGTACCCTGTTCCATAAGGATACTTCCCTTATTGGTTGGACATGTACACCGGCTCTTTGTCTCTCAGAACCAGGCGTCGATCGGCGCCTTGATTGTTCAGCGAGATACACGGCCCCGTGGGCTGCCTTTGTAAGATTTCCTCTCCCCACTCCCTGAGGTAGGTACTGGCAAAACAACTCGTGACGAAACAAAAACGGTGCGTTGAATTGCAGCCGTAGTATACCACTCGACCCATAAAAAAGCAAGCAGGCCTATTCGGCGGTAGTGTTCTCATTTGGGTTTCTACGGTAACAGGAAACCGTTAAAACGGTTCTTGGTGACATTGTGCTGGCTGTATTCCCCCCAACTTAAGTTGGGGGGAATACCCGCGCGCTCCCGATTCCATGAGTCGTTTCAACGACTTCTTGCGGCGTGGCAGACAAAAGAGGACACCACCTATTCGGTCTCATTCTCCCCGAGCCATATCCGGAACTCTGCTCTTTCCTGCTCATCCAGCGGGGAAGGAGCATCTGTTTCGGAAGCGACCTTCCTTTGGATTGTGCGTATTTTGCCGGCGTCAAAGCCGAAAAGATCCTCAACCGTAAATATCGAACGAAAATCCTCGGGAGTAAAAAAAGGATCGAATTTCGACGTAGCCTCATTGAGTCGGGCGAGATAGTACTGAGTATTCTCATCCGGGAAATTCGGATCCCACTCCTCGGCGAGCCTGCAATTCTCCGAGATCCTTACCGTACCTGAAATCCCTGTGACGTAATACGAAACTCTGTCCCCGGGTTTCACGATACGCCCTGCGCGGCGGACAACTTCATACGCTGCGGCCGGATTTCGCTTGCCTTCGCCGACGTCGCGTTCATAGATGGAGAACGAATCGTGGATGGTTTCCGTCCTGCAAAAATCCGCTGCCTCCCAATGATGAGTGATCAGGTCATTGTGGACCGATCCATGGAGCGCATGGAGTCCGTTCATGTTCCCGTCCAGAAGATTCGAGATTGCAAGTCGGACAAACCGCCGCAGAAACCGCTCCATGCTTCGGGAGACCAAAGAACTTCCCTTGATGGTAAGCATACCGTCCGCTTCCAGAAGGGCATAGTTCTTTTTTTTGTAGCTCATCATTTTACGGAATCGGCCGGAAGAAACAAGATTGATGCCCTGAGGGAGGGATCGCGAGATCCGATCGACCAGAGAATCCACCTCTTCATCGGTGGACACGTTGTCGGGCGGAATGAAAAATACGCCGTCGGTATCGACTTCCAGGACGGTTCCGTTGTGCAGTTCGATCTGTTGCACAATCCGTCGGAGGAGCTCCTGGCCGGTCTTCGTAATCTCATCGGCTTTGCGATAATCGTTGAAGAGCCCGCGGGCGTAGCCAAGGTATCCGTAGAAGGAATTGATCAGGATCTTGAACGAAGACTGGAGCGCATCATAGCGGGAGCGCCCATCCTTCTCCTTACTCTCCTTCATTTGTCGTTTTGCATCCAAACGCATGGATACGAGGTCTTTCAGGAGGAGAGGGAATATCCCGAGCTGATCGGTCGCCGGTGTGATGGATTTTTCGAGGATGATGGAAGGATAGAGGGATTCGACATCGGCAAGAACGACATTGTCGAATATTCCCGTCATGTAGAGGTCGGCATACCCGCCCGTTGTCTGGGAGCCCCGCTCAGGACGGGGAAGAGAGTGCTTCTGCCGGAGATATTCCCGGATGAGCAGGGATTCGATTTTCACAGCGGACCCTGTTCTGACGACGGCTCCGTATGAAAGAGGAACCATCTGAGTAAGGTAGAAGCTGCTGGGCGAGAGATTCGCGGACAGGTACCGAATATCCGACACATTTTGCCGGAGGAGAGCCAGCACACGCGGCGGATCATCACGCCAGGCAGAGGGGAGGTCCTGGGGGGGAACGCTCACGCGAGATTTGTCGTCCTGGGAAAAATGGGTGGCAAGGCTTTGGAGGTCCAGAGATTCAAGGTTTCTTCGGGAAAAGTCATAGACTTCCGCCAACATGAAGGTATCGACCGCATGACGGCCCACGATCTCGAACAATCTGGAATCCTGGTCGGGTTCCTGGCCGCCCCCCCTGGCTTGAAGAAGTTTTGGCTCACTATCATCCCTCCCAACAGAGAATGGAATTTCATTGAGTGCATATCGTTGCATCAAAAAAGGCAGATCATGGCCAAAGAGATTGTGGCCTTCCAGGACGTCCGGATCACGATCCTTGATAATCTCCGCCAATCTCCTGAGAAGTGCAGACTCGTCGAACTTGCGTCCGTCCAAGACCTCCGACCATCCGGTCGAATCGGAGAGGCCGATTGCCAGAATCCTGTCTTCGGTTTTCCGGGGGTCGCTCCTGTTGCTTCGTGAGGCCTGGCTGACAAAACTGATCTGCATTCGTTGAAGATCGTGAAACTCGAGTCCCTTGAACAGTGTCAATCCGGACTGCATGAGGTATTGCGTCACCGGATCAGGCCGGAAATGCAGTACGGGGGCATCGGAATAACTCTCCACCCGCCCGCTCGCGGTCTTACGATAACGTTCCATGACAACCCGGATCCCTTCCCAGGCGTCGGCCCATCGGGTGAAGACAGCCAGCACGTTGTAGAAATTGTTGCCGGCGAGATCTTTGAGCCAATGCTTCCTGTCGAATCCGCTCAGGAGTGTTTTGTCGGAGAGAAAAAAAAACGGGAAGAATTCCACATCATGATGTGAAATCTTCCCGTCTTGTCTTTTATACAGGCGAATCTGTGAATCGTTCAGCTGCTGGGCTGCAACGGTAAACTCTGAAGGATCATGTCCGTGCAGAAGTACATTCATGCGTGAAGCGTTACTTTTTCCCCTGGGGCGTCGGGTTCATGAACGGCTTGAGAATATCGATCGGAACAGGGAAAATTGTGGTTGAATTGTTTTCTGTCGCAATTTCCGCCAGGGTCTGCAGATATCTCAGCGTAAGAGCACTGGGGTGCTCGCTGAGGATCTTTGCAGCTTCGGAAAGCCTTTGAGATGCCTGGAATTCCCCTTCGGCGGCAATGATCTTTGACCGGCGCTCGCGTTCCGCTTCCGCTTGTTTGGCCATGGCCCTCTGCATTTCCTGGGGGAGATCAATATGTTTCACTTCGACATTCGAAACCTTGATGCCCCAGGGTTCTGTCTGGTTATCGATGATCCGCTGAAGGTGAAGATTGATCTTCTCGCGTTCGGCGAGAAGGTCGTCGAGTTCGGATTGACCGAGAACGCTGCGAAGCGTTGTCTGCGACAATTGGGATGTTGCGAAGAGATAGTTCTCAACCTCGACAATTGCCCTTTCAGGATTTACGACGCGAAAGTAAATAACGGCGTTAACCTTGAGGGAGACGTTGTCTTTCGTTATGACATCCTGCGGCGGAACGTCCATGACGATCGTTCGAAGGCTTACAGTGACCATCCGGTCGATGAACGGAATGAGGATGATGAGGCCCGGCCCGTTTCCCTGTCCGCCAAGATTCAGGAAGGCGCGGGCAATACGGCCGAATCGGAATATCACGCCTCGCTCGTATTCGCGGAGAATACGGACCGAACTGACAAGGACCACGAAAAGAGCGATGGTGCCAATGATGAAGATGATGGGAATATTCTGCATGGTATTTCTCCTTTACCGTAATTCAGGGGCACGTTCAACAACAAGTGTAAGGTTATCAACACGAGTGACACGCACGCGTATTCCCGACGGAATCCGGACGCCCGATGTTCTGGCATTCCAGATTTCTCCGTGAATCCGCACCCGGCCGTCTGTAGAAACAGGCCCGATGGTTTCACCGACTTCCCCGATCATTCCCTCCGGTCCTGTCAAAGGCTTTTGTCTCAGAGTGCGTACACCGAATCCGATGACAAATGTGAAAAACATCAGTGTGAGGGCGACCACGGAAATGATCACCGACCACGAAATCTCGAGGAATTCCAGGGCTGATTCAGAGCGGATGAGCATCATCGATCCAAGGAGCAGGGAAATGACCGCACCGACGGACAGCATGCCGTAACTTGTTATTTTGATTTCAGCGATGAAGAGAACGATGGCGAAAAGAATAAGGGCAAGTCCCGCATAGTTGATAGGGAGGGTATGCAGGGAATAGAAGGCAAGGATGAGACTGATTACCCCGACGACTCCCGGAAGGATCGATCCGGGATTGTAAAGCTCAAAGAGGAGGCCATAGACACCCAGCATGAAGAGGATATAAGCAATGTTCGGGTCGCTCAGGATGTCCAGAATTCGCTCGGTCCATTCCATCGTGGTGTTTTCGATTCGGGCGTTCCGGGTGGCGAGGGTCTTTGGGCCGGACGGGAGTTCCACCACACGGCCATCAATCATGGCCAGAAGCTGCTCCATGTCTTTGGCGATAAAATCTACAACCCGAATCTTCACGGCTTCTGTTTCGGTGATAGAGAGACTTTGTCGGACAGCCTCTTCGGCCCACTGGAGATTTCGATTTCTTTTTTCAGCAATAGTCCGAATAAATGCGGCCGCATCGTTTGTCGCCTTTTCCATCATTGTAGAATCTTGTCCGCCCTGAAGCGTCACAGGGTGTGCCGCTCCAATATTTGTTCCCGGAGCCATAACGGCGATGTGGCCCGCCATGGTGATAAAAACACCTGCCGAGGCGGCTTGTGATCCCCCGGGGGCAACGTAAACAATGATCGGGATCTCTGCGGCGAGAAAATCACTCACGATCACACGCGTGGATTTGAGGAGCCCACCCGGCGTGTTAAGCCTCAGCACAAGGCACTCTGCTTCAGCCTCCGTCGCTTGCACTATGGTTCTGTGAACATATTCGGCCGAGGCCGGATTGATGGCGCCGTCAAGCGTGGCCTGGTAGACGACCTGCGTAAATGCTGATGGGGAACAGAGAGCGAGGGCCCCTGCGAGCAGGGTTTTCACGAACGATGATGGAGTTCGGGTGATCATAGGGAACGCCCAGTACAAAGAACTTTGCGGCGAAGAGTCGAAATCCCTTTAGAGGGTTGAGTGTTGAAAGGTAAACTCGCGGTACTCTTCAAATTATTTCACTGCCGCGAATGTTCACCACATCCGAGCGGAGAGGGTGGGATTCGAACCCACGGTACTCTTACGAGCACACACACTTTCCAGGCGTGCCAGTTCAACCACTCCTGCACCTCTCCGTGCTTAGATTATTCCTTTGGCTCGAAGCCAAAGGTTGCCGGCTTGCTGACCATTATGCGCTCCTCAGGTGATTTGCGCTCGCGGGTAAAAAAGATACCGAAAGAATGGAGCAAAATCAACGAACTGTTGGTATTGACGGGAACTTTTTGCATCTTCAGCAACAACTTGGTCCGTAGATGAACGAAACAATATTAGTTGCCGAAGATCAGGCTCACATACGGGCGCTGATTCAGTACAAACTACGGAACAGCGGCTATCACGTTGTTGCGGTTGAAGACGGTGTGGCCGCCCTGCAACAAGCAATAGAACTGATGCCGGATCTGATTCTCCTCGATGTGATGATGCCGCTGATGACAGGTTTTGAGGTGCTCGCGGCCCTGAAAGAGAACGAACAAACAAGAGGAATTCCGGTTCTCCTGGTGACGGCGCAAAGCAGTGAAGAGGAGGTTTTGAAGGGACTTGAAATGGGTGCTGATGATTACGTCACAAAACCATTCAGCCCCAATGAACTTGCTGCACGCGTAAAGACCGTCCTGTTGAGAAAAGAGAAGAAGTAGAGGATTATGAGAATTTACGCCGGAATTGTTGCAGCCGTCGTCATTTCTATAAGTTGTTCCTGGACCCCCGCCTTCTCCCAGTCTGTTTCCCGCGACGATCCCGATTCATCCTTTGTTCGTGCCCTTCGACTCCAGCGTGCGGGCGAATTGGATGGGGCAAAAAAAGAACTGAGTATTCTGCTGCGCCGTTTTCCGGACTATCATGATGCCCGTGCGCACTATGCGCTCCTTCTCGCGTGGGAAAAACGGTATCCGGAGGCCATTCTCCATTTTGATTCTGTCCTCTTTGTGCAGCCCTCACACGTTGAAGCACGGTTTGGAAAAGCCCAAACACTCGCCTGGACCGGACGTTATCGCCATTCCGTCGATATTCTCCTCGCTCTCATCGAGGAATATCCTCATGTACCCCGATTTCTTTCCGAGGCCGGGCATGTGTACCTGAGGGGTGGAGCTCCACGGAAGGCCCTTGAGTACTATGAAAAAGCATATATCTGGATTCCAAACGACAGGGATATCATGCGTGACCTTGCGAGAGTCCACAGGACCCTCGGGAACAAAGATCTCGCTTTGTACTGGTACAGAAAGCTCCTTGCAGCCTCACCAGGGGACGATGAGGCCAGGGCGGAGGTTCTTCGGCTGACGTACGAAGCAGATCACGAGATCCAACTGAGTACCTCCTATGAATCCTTCACCACGGAGGGGATCCGTCAGCATACGATCGTTCAGGCAGAATATTTCTATGCTTTGAATGCCAATTGGAAGCCGTTTCTTCATTACAGCCGTGTTTCGAAATTTTCGGAACATGAAAACAGGTTTGGCGGCGGGTTCTATTCCATTATTACGAGTTCACTGAGTGCTTTCACTCAGGTCATTGTATCACCGAACGCCGCGGTGGTTCCGAAGGTTGATGGTACGGCGGAACTGAATGGCGGAATTTTCCGGTCCGTGGAGATCATTGCCGGTTATCGCTTACTTCAATTTGATTTCGTGAATGTGAACATCCTGATGCCCGGGTTGACGTGGTATCTTGACGATCAGATTTGGATCACCGCCCGGGGATATTTCGGCCTTCTTCCTCACCAAGCAACGTCGAGTACGGGTACCATCACGTTCACATTCAGGCCAACACTGCTGACCACAATGCGCATCGGTGGTTTTTCCGGCAACGAGATCCTGCGGGCAACAACCATCGGCGAATTATCCGCCATTCGATCCGCCGGTGGGTTCCTGGGAATCAAGTCCCGTCTCGACCCGCACTTCTCTCTGGATGTCCAATATCTGTATACGAACAGAAACTCGCCTTCGCATTCGCACCTCATGACGGCCACCGTCTCCATCTTGTTCTAAACGTCTCATGCGGATAGAATTTCTCATCATTATTGCCCTGGCTGTCGGCGCAACGTTTTTTGTGATCATTGTTGCCATCGGCCTCTTCATCAACAAGGTTGTTGAAGTGCGGGAATCACGCAACCGCGAAAAGCTGTATCAGTCGTATTCGGCGATGTTTGCCGACCTGTTGCTGCAACCAGTGGAACGGGGAGAAGGGAGTCAACACGCCGGATCGATCATGGATCAGTATGAAGACCTGATCGCCCCGGTGAAAAATGGGTTGGAGTGGTCAACGCCCGCACGAAAACGGCTTCACCGGAGCGCCATTCGGCGGGTTCTTATTGACTTCGCAAATGATCTGGTGGGGGAGTCGATGGACCGGCTACTGTATTTCTTCTACTCACTTGAGTTCGTCAAAGAGGAACTGGAATTGCTGCAAAGCAACAAGTGGTGGGTGAGGGCCCGGGCTGCCCGGGACCTGGGGTCGTTGCGTGCGAAGAAGGCAACGGAGGCATTGACGATCGCATTGGAGGATGAGCATCCGGATGTCCGGAATGAGGCGATGCAATCATTAATGAAGCTCGTTGGGGTGGAAGCGCTCGGCACCATTCTCAAAACTGCGAAGAACATTTCTCAATGGATCTCGCTGGAACTCTCCGTGATTGTCAAGAAATCCGAGGAGCAAGCGTTTCCATTCCTTGTGGATGCGTTGGAGTATTCTGATCAATCCGTTGTCCTCTTTGCCATTGAAATCCTCGCGGAGACGGGTTTTGTGACTGCCGTGGATCCGCTGATCCGGGTCGCCAAGACCTATCCGAATATTCTCGTGCGCGCAAAGGCCATCGAGGCATTGGGCCGTCTTGGAGACCAACGGGCGGAAGCACTTCTGCATGACCTTCTGAGAAATCCTTATCCGCAGCTTCGGGCAAGCGCTACAAGGGCGCTTGAGCGCATCGGATCACCTGCGTCCGTGGTATTGCTGACGGAACGCATGCAATCGGGGTCGATACCCGAAAGGCTTTCGGCTGCACGGGCAATGGCCCGATCGGGTGAATCCGGCCTTTTGAAGTTGCGGGACGCGGCCATCGGGTCCGAGGCAATGCAAAGGGGGATTGCACTCCAAGTGTTGGAAGAGATTGTAGGGGTGAATGTACCATGAGCGCAGTTATGGAATTATTGCTTGGCTCCTATATCATCTTCGTGACGGGGTATTTCATCCTCGTCAATGCCACGTACTCGTTTCTCCTTGTCCGGTCGTTCAGGGAGATCTTGTACTACATGCGTCACAACGCGTTTAGCAACTATCGTGTGATTGTTCAATCTGAACTGTCTCCGCCTGTATCCATTCTGGCCCCGGCCTATAATGAAGCGGCCACGGTGGTCGAGAGCACAAGGAGCCTCCTCAAGCTTAACTATGGGAAATACGAAATTATTGTCGTGAACGACGGATCTTCCGACGGGACATTGGAAATCCTGAAACGGGAATTTCACATGCACCCTTCAAAACAATTGTATGTTCCAGTGCTTGAAACGGCGCTGGTTCGCGGAATCTACCGGTCATCCAAGCCGGAGTACCGCAACCTGACAGTCGTTGACAAAGAGAACGGCGGGAAGGCCGATGCGCTGAACGCGGCGATCAATACCGCCAAACATGATTTCATCTGTTCCATCGACGCCGATTCCCTTCTTGAAGACGATGCGCTCCTGCGCGTGATGAAGCCTTTCCTGGAGGATGAGACGGTCATCGCGGCCGGGGGAATCGTGCGAATTGCGAACGGGTGCAAGGTGGTCAACGGAAGGGTCATCGATGTTGCATTGTCCAAGAAACTCCTCCCGGTGTTCCAAGTTGTGGAGTATTTCAGGGCTTTTCTTTCGGGGAGGATGGCCTGGCACGGAGTGAACGGCCTCCTGATCATCTCCGGCGCTTTTGGGATGTTCAAGCGCTCCGCCGTTATTGAAGCGAACGGCTATGATCGGACGACGGTCGGCGAGGATATGGAACTGGTCACCCGGCTTCACAAGATCAAGCGGGAGAAAAAAGAACCCTACCGCATCGCCTTCGTGCCCGACCCTGTTTGCTGGACCGAAGCCCCTGAATCCCTTTCGGTTCTTGCCCGCCAGAGAAACCGGTGGCACCGCGGATTGTTGGACACAATGCTTCGCCACCGAAAGATGCTCTTCAACGGGCGGTATGGCATCATCGGGATGGGCGCCATGCCGTATTTTGTTTTTGTTGAACTCCTGGGTCCGGTGATTGAATTTTTCGGGTACCTTGCTCTCATAGCAATGTATGCCGCGGGTATTCTTGATGTGAAGTTGGCCATCCTGTTCTTCGTTGTCGCATTGTTCTACGGTGTCATGTTCTCTGTCGGAGCTGTGTTGCTTGAAGAAATATCCTTCCAGCGCTACCCTCGACCGCGCGATCTGGCGATGTTGTTATCCTTCGGTGTCATTGAGAACTTCGGCTATCGCCAGCTGACAATTCTCTGGCGCGTGAAAGCCTTCTGGGATTATTTCGTGCGGGGTGTGCGAAGCTGGGGGGCGATGCAGCGTAAGGGTTTTGCAGGGCCCGGCTGAACTACCGAACCATTCCGAACTTCTTTCCCTGTTCCGTCATTCGAAGGAAATACCCGAGTCGCTGACGGAATACCTCAGGCCTCTTCCTGGATCCATCAATCCAACCGATACGAACACGCCGATAAGGATTCGAAAATGCCCTGAAATGTTGCCACGCGAGAGCATTTGACTTGAGAGCGGCGAGAATGTCAGGGGGAATCTTGAATTGACCAGAGGAAGAAATTCCGCTTACCGCGGATTTAAAAGCCTGAAGTCCCGCGGAGGTCATTTTTTTGGCCCTGATAAGCCTGCGCGCCCGTTCTTTGTTTGCAGGAGACCAAGGGCTCTTGCGTTTTCGCGGAGTGAATCTCTGGGCGTATTTTCGGTGGTCGATCGGTTTTGCGATGCTGTCGATCCACCCAAAACACAAGGCTTCCTCAACAGCGTCCCCATAGGAAATTCTGGGCTTGCCGGAACCCTTCTTGTAGTAAATCAACCAAATCTCTCTTGAGCTCTTGTGGTGTTTTCTCAACCACGCGCGCCATTGGGAACGGGTGGACACGTAAAGCGTCTTTGTAATTTCCATAATTGAACCGAAGCGGAAGGGGTGGGATTCGAACCCACGGTAGCCCGGAGGCCACTCCGGTTTTCGAGACCGGCCGATTCAACCACTCTCGCACCCTTCCGTATCTGAATCCTTATTTGATCGTGTGTATTGTGGAAATTGTTGATCGAGCCATTGTCTTCCCACACCACTCTTCAAAAACCGCTCTCTTTGCTTCGCCTCTGAAAAAGTTGCGAAGGGCTCGTGATGAATCAGGATCCAGGGAATTCCTCTACTGGTAAATGGTGTCTGACTTCGATTATGCTCCAAAAGCCTTTTGTGAACATTATCGGTAGCTCCCGTGTACCGCTTACGCAACCTTGCACTCCATAGCACATATGTCCAATACATGAATTCCCCCCAAAAAAGAATATAACCGGCCGATTCTCCGCCAAAGGCGGATGCGCCTTCGGCGCAAACCACTGTCGCACCCTTCCATTGATTCTGTCCGACCAAAAATTCCGTCGGGCGGTTTCAAATATACAAAAAAAGAGTGAGAATCGGCAGTCCCCAAGTCTGGGAAGAATACGAATCATTTTTTACTTTCTGAGAAATTCCCCGTGGACGAAAATCGATTTCGATTTCATCATTTCCCCGAAATTCAAACGATTGGCCTTCCGTCTTCTCACTCTTGCGAGGGGTCTTCCCGCATTTGGGAGGAACGGAAGATGATGTATCTGCGTTGATCAGAACCTGAATGCCGGTTTCCTTGACTTTCCTCCGGTATTTGGATATATTTTCTCAGTGGTTTTTCTTACGGAAGGATAAGCACCATGGAAGCTCTTATTACGAAACGCAGTAAACAACGCGAACGAATCCTCCAAGTACTCCGAAAAACGAGATCACATCCGACTGCAGAATGGGTTTACGAACGAGTTCGGGAACAGATGCCCCGCATCTCGCTCGGGACCGTTTATCGGAATCTAAGTATCCTGAAGCATCAAGGGAAGGTCCGGGAACTGGATTTCGGCGAGACATCCCGACGCTACGATGCATTCGTAGACGAACACTATCATTTTGTCTGTCTGCATTGTGGCGGTGTGAAGGATCTGGATATACCTCCCCAGGAAGATCTCAACGAGCGCGTCCGTCAAACTGTTCCGGGGATAATTCAGCACCATCGGCTCGACTTCTTCGGAACGTGCTCCGAGTGTCTGCTCAAAAACTGACCAATCCGGCATTTTGAACCCGCGGTTCTCGTTCTCTACCCTACAGGGGAACTCTGTTTTCCTGCCATCGGATAGCAGAATTATTCCCGGAATGATTATCGGAACCCTGATTGTTTTTTTCCTCTGATCCCCGACAAAACCGGGACTCACTTTCTTGAAATGAAGGAGGAACGCATGGCCGCAACTGTAGGCAGCAAAGCAACAGATTTCACCTTACCGGATACCGACAAGAAGCCCCGGTCTCTCAAGGAATTTTCCGGAAAGAACGTTGTTCTGGCATTCTATCCCGGCGCCTTCACAGGCGCTTGCACAAAAGAGATGTGCACCCTCCGGGATTCGCTTGAGAATTTCAATTCCATGGGTGCTCAGGTCATAGGAATCAGTGTTGATTCCCCGTTTGCCAACAAAGGGTTTGCCACCCAGAACAATCTCTCTTTTCCCCTCCTTTCGGATTATGGCAGGAATGTCATCATGCAGTACTGCGGCGTTTACAATGACTTCGGCGGGTTGACAGGATATACCGCGGCGAAACGATCTGTGTTTGTCATTGACAAGGCCGGTGTCATTCGGTACGCCTGGATTTCCGAGATCCCGGGAGCCGAACCGGATTACGCCGCGGTTCAACAAGCTGTGTCTTCATTGAAATAGCCAGGCTTCTGATCGAAGTCATCCCGACGCGCCGATCCTATTTCCCATCATGGGTTCATCCCTGATACTGATTATCCAAATTCTGTGCCTGGCCTTATGGATCGGGGGTTCGGTCGTTGTCCTTGCATTTGTCACTCCGGAGATTTTCGGCCAGCTTGCGGACAAGAGCCAGGCAGGAAGAATCGCCGGAGCCATTCTTAAGAAATTCCGCACATTATTACTTGCTGCCGCGGTCATCCTTGGGATAACCATCTGGATTCAGATCATTGCTCTTGGTCCCATGATGGCGTTGAGACTCCGCCTTGCGCTGATCCTCGTTTCATTCTCGATCCTCATCGAAAGCTACATCCGGTTCTTTGTTTCGGACCGAATGAAAAGACTTTACGCAGATTCTGCAGAAAAGACCGCTTCACCCGGAGAGAATGAATACAGGAACCTGCACAGGCGTTCACTGCAGGGTTTTGTGCTGAACCTTTTTCTCGGCATTACTGTTGTCATAACGCTCGCCTTACCTTCATCATAGTTACAACCGAAAGAATCATGCTTTCCATAGGAGACAAAGCCCCGGAGTTCGCCCTGCCGGATTCGAACAGTTCTTCGGTTCGGTTGAAGGATTTCCGTGGAAAGAACGTTGTGCTCTATTTCTATCCCCGCGATCTTACTCCCGGGTGCACGAAAGAGGCCTGTTCCTTCAATGATGCACTCGCCTCGCTTCGGAAACAGGGGGCCGTTGTGCTGGGAGTCAGCGCCGACAGCGTTGAGTCGCACCGAAAATTTGCAGAGAAATATGGCCTGCGATTTCCACTTCTGAGCGATCCGGAAAGAGACGTTATCAAGGCTTACGGAGCCTGGCAAAAGAAATCGATGTACGGGCGAAGCTTCATGGGGATCGTGCGAACAACGTTTGTCATTGATGCAAAAGGAAGGATCCGGGCCATTTTCCCGAAGGTCAGGGTGGAAGGCCACGCCGAAGAGATTCTCAAAAGTCTCGAATGAGAGGAGTTTCCATGGTGTATGTGACTCGGAGGGCGACCTTCAGTGCCTCCCACCGATTATTCAATCCGGATTGTTCGGAAGAAGAGAACCGGCAGATGTTTGGCAAATGTGCCAATCTGAACGGTCATGGACACAATTACACGCTGGAAGTGACGGTCGCAGGCACGCCCGGCTTGAAGACCGGATATGTGCTGGATCTGAAGATTCTTAAGGAGGTCATTAGCAGAGAAGTTCTCGATAAATTGGATCACAAACATCTGAACCATGATGTCGACTTCATGCGCGGGGTGATTCCGACCGCAGAAAATATCGTTGTGGCGATCTGGAAGGTTCTGGTACCCCGAATTCCCTCCGGAACGCTTCATTCCATTCGATTGCAGGAAACGGAGAACAATACAGTGGAATACAGGGGAGAAGCTGAATGAAGGCAGAGTTGAAAGAGATGGAATCCTTGATCGAGAGAATTTTGGAAGGAATAGGAGAAGATCCGAAGCGGGAAGGATTACAGAAGACCCCCGAGCGTGTGGCAAAGATGTTCGAATTCCTGACAAAGGGTTACGCCGAAAACGTGGCGGAGGTCCTTAAGAAGGCGATATTTACGGAACGCTACAACGAAATGGTCATCGTCAAGGATATCGATTTCTACAGCCTCTGTGAGCATCACCTCCTGCCGTTCTACGGGAAATGTCACATCGCGTATATTCCCAAGGGAAAAATTGTCGGACTGAGCAAGTTGCCCCGGTTGGTAGAGGTGTTCAGTCGGCGCCTGCAAGTGCAGGAGAGATTGACCCAGCAGATCGCTGACACGTTGTACGCTGTATTGAAGCCCGAGGGCGTCGGGGTGGTCATAGAGGCGAGGCATTTGTGCATGATGATGCGCGGTGTCGAAAAGCAGAACTCTGTTGCGACAACGAGCGCCATGCTGGGGAGCTTCCGAGAGGACGTCAAGACGCGGAGCGAGTTCCTTACGCTCATCCAGAGTGAGCTTTCCAAGTGAGCGCTTCCCGTACGATCCTGATCACGGGGGTAAGCAGCGGCATTGGAAGGTCTCTTGCTCTTGAGTTCGCACGCAAGGGGGATAGAGTCGTCGGGCTGGCAAGAGATCGTAAACGTCTGAAGGCGCTTGAAGGGGAAATAAGAGCAGCGGGTGGGAACGGGATCATGCTTCCGTGCGATGTACGGGTGGAGCGGCAGGTACGCGACGCTGTGAAAAAGGGAACGGCCGGCCGCGGCGTCGACATCTTGATAAACAACGCGGGCGTTACATCGTTCGGGGATTTTCTGTCAACCCCCGTCGAAAGATTCAGCATGATTCTCGATACGAATCTCAAAGGGGCCATGATCGTGACCCGTGCCGTACTCCCGTTGATGGTGAAACGCAGGAAGGGGGCCATCATGAGTATTGTCTCGTACGCTGCGAAAACTGTTTACCAGGGTTCATCAGCGTATTCCGCGGCAAAGTCGGGCCTTGCCGGAATGATGAATGTCATTCGGGAAGAGATCCGATCCTCCGGAGTCAAAGTGATGAACGTGTACCCGGGGGCGATTCTGACACCCATGTGGTCGCCAAAACAAAGGAGTTTGTTCAAAAACGTGATGATTCCGTCGGAGGATTTCGCTGCGATGCTGTACGACCTTACTGTTCAGCCGGATTCGATGACGCTCGAAGAGGTCGTCGTTCGACCGCCGATTGGAGATCTCCGGGTATGAAACTGCGCGGATCTGTTGCCCTGGTGACCGGGGCGGGAAAGGGGATCGGACGGGCCATTGCGTTGCGTCTTTCTTCCGAAGGAGCGAACGTTGTTCTGAATGCAAGAACGCAGTCGGATCTTGAGACGGTCCATTCAGAGATTCGGAATGCAGGTGGATCGGCACTGATCGCCTGTGCGGACATCACCGACGATGCCGCAGTGGGCAATCTGTATGCGAAGATTGATCGGGAATTCGGCAATCTGGATATTCTCATCAATAATGCAGGCATGGGAACATTTGCTCCGGTCCGCGATTTGAAAGCGGCGGATTTTGACGCCATGTGGAATCTGAATATGCGCGCCTTGTTCCAATGCACGAAATTTGCGCTTGCGCGGATGGAGAAGGCCGGAAAGGGAGCGATCGTGAATGTTGCTTCGTTGGCAGGGCGGAACGCGTTTGTCGGTGGGGCGGGATATGCGGCAACGAAGTGGGCGCTTATTGGTTTTTCTCGTTGCCTTATGCTCGAGGTTCGGGAGAAGAACATCCGGGTTGTCACTATCTGCCCCGGCTCGGTGGACACAGGATTTTCAGGCGGGCACGAGCCCGAGAAGTCGGCGAAGATCCTGGCGCCGGAGGATGTTGCGGAAGCAGTCATGACTGCACTTACTCTGCATCCAAGAGCCCTCATGAGTGAAATCGATATCAGGCCTACGAATCCGCGGTAGCTTGAAATCATCTGCGCTGTGTGTTATATTGGGGTATTGCCAATGAGTTCTCTCCGATCGTATTTTATTGCCGTTCTCTTTGTAACTCTCTCCCTGTTATCAGGATGTGCCATTTTTCGACCCGTCGGGAACGCCGTTTCAGACGGTTACGATAATACGGTCGCCTATTTCAATTCGTACTACAACGCGAGCAGGCTTTTTCATGAAGCAGAGGATGAGATCCTCGAGGCTGAGAAAAAGCGACGTGCCCTCGAAGGGTTTTCGGATCGGCGGGTGACCCCTTCCGGCGCTCCGATGACAAAACTCACAGCGGTCATCGACAAATGCTCCAACATCCTTGCCTTCCAACCGGAAAGCGCCTTGGTTGATGATGCCCTGTTCCTGATTGGGAAATCCTTCTTTTATCAGACAGAGTTTCTTAAATCAGAACGGAAATTCTCCGAACTCCTCGCATTTGCATCTGACGGTCCGTTGGCGATGGAAGCCTCCCTTTGGCGCGTGAAAACCCTCCTTGAATTAAAGAACGAGGAAGAAGGGCTCCCGGAAACGCGTGCCTTCATTCAGAAGGCGCTGGATTCGGGAGAGGAGGAGACTGCAGGAGAGGCGAGCCTCATCCTCGGGCATTTTTCGGCGAGAAGGGGCGACTCCCAGGAGGCCCTTACAGCATATCAGGAAGCAGTCAGGTTGTCAGGAGATGAAATGATCAGAGCAAGGGCTCAGTTCAGCATCGGAAACGTGAGAATGGAATTGGGGGAATTCTCCGATGCGGCGGACGCCTATCTCCAGGCCGGAGAGTATTCTGACGAACCGGGACTCTACATCGCTTCGCATCAAATGGCGATCAAGGCCATGCGCGAGGCGGGAGAATTTGACAAGGCATTGGAAATAAGTCATAATCTCGCCGAGGATTATCGATTTGTGAGCCACGAGAAGGCTATCGTGTTTGAAGAGGCGGTCACGCTTCACGCAAAAGGAGACAGGGGAGAAGCGGTCAATTTGTTCACGATGGTTGATACAACGGGGACAAAGACGGAATTGGGAGCGAAGGCGGCTTTCGAACTTGGCCGGATCCATGAGGAGTCGGGAGAGTATGAGAAGGCACTGGCGGCCTACATGCGAGCCACCGGGTTCCCCGTGCCATCGATCTTTGCAACTGCGCGGCAAAAATCCGGCGCATTCACTCGATATCTTGCTTTGAAATCGCAGCGGGCAAAATGGGATTCGCTCCTGTGGAGTCTTGACTCCGCACAGGCCGATACAATCCGCCCAACGTTGAACCGGGATTCTTTGCACACCTTGCAAGCGGTGAATGCGTATGATCTGGGTGAAGTATTCTACTCTGAATTGGAGAAACCGGATTCCGCAGAAGTTTGGTATCGAATGGCTCTGGGGAATATCAACGATAGCACGCGCGCACCGCGCATTCTTTTTATCCTTGCCGAACTCTTGAAGGATGGGCCTGAAAGGTTGTATGAAGAGATCATCAAGTCGTATCCCCGCTCGCATTACGCTGTAAGGGCAAAAATGAAGCTTGGAATACAAGGGGAATCTGTTGTGGATTCCGCAGCGTTTGTCTATCGCAAGGCGGAAGAGAGTCTTGAATCCGGAGAGTTTCGGAAGGCTGTTGGCGAGCTCAAGGATATTGCAAGAGTCTATCCGGAATCGCCCTTTGCTGCCAAGAGCGCCTATGCCCTGGGTTGGATCTACGAACACAAACTCCACCACCCTGATACGGCGCTGACCTTCTATCGAAGTCTTGTCGAGCATTTCGGGAACAGCGATTACGCCCGCGTCGTTCGCCGGCGGTTACAACTTGGAACCGCGTCCGCGGATTCCGTTGCTGGGGCGCGGGAGAAACTGAAGGAGAACGACGAACGACGCATGGACCAAAAACTCCCGGAAAAGCCAAGTCGTGACAAGAAGGTGATTATCGAATGATCATCGCTGATGTTGTTGTCACCGATGTCAGGATCGTTGCGGAAGGTACAAGAACACTCACGTTTGTTTCCCCCGAAATTGCCCTCTCTACGTTGCCCGGCCAGTTTGTCAATATTCGGGTTCATGCCGGCTCCGACCCCCTGCTGCGAAGGCCCTTCTCCGTTTCCAGAGTGGATGGCAATCACGTTGAGATTCTGTTCAACATTGTGGGGGCCGGCACCGACATCCTGGCGAAGAAGAAACCGGGAGATATGATCAACGTTCTTGGGCCGTTGGGTGTGCCGTACGGGATCAAGGGAGAATTCAAAAACGCCCTCCTCGTTGCAGGCGGGCTGGGGGTTGCCCCCATGGCGATTCTCACCGAGCACTTAAAGGCTTTGGGGAAGCATGTTGACACCTTTCTTGGAGCGCGGAGCGCCTTACATCTGATTGTTGATCACCTTGAGAATATCCACGTCGCCACCGACGATGGATCGAAGGGATTTCACGGAAATGCCGTTCGTCTTATCCAGGAATATCTGAAAGAGCATCCGATCAAGGAGGTGAAGATCTTTGCTTGCGGCCCTACACGAATGCTCAAGGCGTTGTCTGCGTTTGCCATCTCAGCAGGATTGGAATGTGAGATCTCCCTTGAAGGGGAGATGGCGTGCGGGATCGGAATATGTCAGGGCTGCCCGGTAGAGCGGGTCGGTGGGCAGAAGAAATATGCCCTCGTCTGCACCGAAGGGCCTGCTTTTCATTGTCAGGACATCATCCTTCAGGACTCATGAAAAACGGATTCTCCATACGCGGAGTTGATTTTCAGAACAGGGTCTTCGTCGCCTCAGGGACATTCGGATACGGGGATGAAGTGAAGCACCTTGTTGATCTCAACAAGCTCGGGGGCATTTTCACGAAGTCGCTCTCCTGGAAACCGCGGGATGGAAACCCGCCGCGGAGAATTGTCGAAACCGCTTCCGGAATGCTGAACTCTATCGGCCTCGCAAACATCGGTGTCCATACGTTTATTGAGAAGAGGCTCCCTTTCCTCCGAACGCTGAAGACCAGAATCATTGCAAACATCGCAGCCAGCTCCATTCGGGAATACGGAGACGTGCTTTCCCTTCTGGATGAGCAGGAAGGCGTTGACGGATACGAGATCAATGTTTCATGTCCGAATGTCAAGGAAGGCGGACTGAGTTTCGGAACCGACTGCGCGATGACAGCGAAGATCACTGCAGAATTACGTTCGAAGACCTCAAGGCCTCTTATCATAAAGCTTACGCCGAATGTGACCCACATCGCGGAATTTGCAAAAGCGGTCAAGGGAGAAGGAGCAGATGCGGTGTCTGTGATCAATACGGTGATTGGAATGGCGATCGATGTAAAATCCAGAAAGCCCAAGCTCTCGACTGTGACGGGTGGGCTCTCAGGCCCTGCCATTAAACCCATCGCCCTCGCGAAGGTCTTTGAAGTTGCCCAATCCGTTGATATCCCGATTTTCGGCATTGGGGGTATCACGCGCATGGAGGATGCCGTTGAATTCCTGATGGCAGGAGCGGTAGCTGTTCAGGTTGGAACGGCCAACTTCGTCGATCCTGCCACCGGCACGACCATTGCCGAAGCGCTTGAATCTTATGGGCGGCAGCAGAAATTGAATGATATTGGTGAATTGGTGGGATCACTCATTGTTGACAAAAAATCCTCGGTACTGCAATCCTGGATGTGAGCACAATCTCTCCTGAATCGATTCTCCTGTGAAGACGTATTCGGACGCAGTCGCTTTTCTTTACGGCCTTCAAACGCGCGGAATGAAATTCGGCCTGCGCGGAATTCGGTTACTCTTACGCACGTTGGGGCGGCCTGATCGAGGGCTTCGCTGTGTCCATGTTGCCGGGTCCAACGGCAAGGGGTCCACGGCTGCGATGATCGCCGCGACCCTCACTGCCGCGGGGTACCGGACAGGCCTGTACACATCGCCTCATCTCGTGGATTTTACCGAGCGCATCCGGATCGACGGGAGGCCTATCCCGAAAAAGACGGTTCTCCGGTTGGCCAGGCGAATGAAGAAAATGATCGAGGAGCACCGTGTGACATTCTTTGAGGCTGTCACGGCTCTGGCGTTCCAGTACTTCAGGGAAGAAGAGGTCGATATCGCGGTTATCGAAACGGGGTTGGGGGGGAGGCTTGATGCGACGAACGTGATTCGTCCGCTCGTTTCCGTTATTACGACGGTTTCTCTGGAACATACGGAATTGCTCGGAAACTCCTTAAGGAAAATAGCGTATGAAAAAGCCGGTATCGTGAAACCGGGCGTACCTTGTGTCAGCGGGGTCCGATCTCTCTCGGCTCTTCGAATGATCCGATCGGTTTGTCGCCAGCGTGGGAGTCGATTGATCGATGCGCGGGCCGCCGTTGTCAGGGTGCTCTATCGTGAACTTTCCGGCAGCGTGGCATCCATTGCGTTCGGCGGTGCAAGGATCTCGGATCTCACGATCTCTCTTGGAGGCCTTCACCAGGCCCGAAACGCGGTTCTTGCGATTGCAACGTTGCAGGAGCTGGCCCTTCGGGGATTTAAGATCCACGAGGAGACCATCCGCAGGGGCCTGGGATCCATCAGTGACTTCACCGGGTTTCAGGGACGCCTGTCGTTGATCGGTCGAAACCCTTCCATGATCGTCGATGTGGCTCATAATGTCGAGAGTTTACAGACGTTGGTCAAGGCCTTACGGGGTCTTGGCGTCACTGGGTTGCATGTCGTGTTTGGCGTGATGAAAGACAAACCGGTTCGCAGGATGATCAGGATTCTCGCGGCGGTGTCACGATCGATTGCTGCTGTCCAGCCCGGGACAAATCGCTCCCTGGCCTCGAAGGAAATAGAATCTGAATTTCGGCGGCTCAGGATTCCCGTCTTCTATCGGGGTCCGGTGGGCAGGGGAGTCAAGGTCGCTCGAATTGCTGCCGGGAAAAAAGGAACGGTTCTCATCACAGGCTCGCACTTCGTCGTCGGAGAAGCTCTCGCCGCCTTGAAACACAAAAAATACTTGACAATCAATCAGTAATGGACTATCTTCGTATGGGAAGTGGCGACGTTGTTCCCCATTTCGCAGTTCCATCCGGCTTCCTTCAAATTAAAATTCCCAATCCTGCAGATTACGCAAGCTCTTCAACAAGAGGTTTGTTTTTCATTCAGGTCTTGTAATCCAATCACCCCCTTCCATTCTCACCTATCGTAAGGTTTCAGCGCCATGCCAATGGACATTACCGAGCTAAAGTCCAAAAAAATCGCCGAACTGAATTCGATTGCCAAAGAGTTGAACATCCTCGGCCACAGCGATTTGCGAAAACAGGATCTGATCTTCAAGATTCTGGAAGCGCAAACGGAGAAAGACGGACTGACCTTCAGCAAAGGAGTTCTCGAGGTGCTGCCGGACGGATACGGATTCCTCCGCTCAGTTGACTACAACTACCTTCCGTCTCCCGATGATATTTATGTTTCGCCGTCGCAAATAAAGAAATTCGGACTTCGTACCGGTGACAGCGTAAGCGGACAGGTTCGCCCGCCAAAAGAGGGCGAACGATTCTTTGCTCTCCTTCGCGTGGAAGCAGTGAACGACGATCATCCGGATGTTATTCGTGAGCGCGTCCTGTTTGATAATCTGACGCCCCTGTATCCGAAAGACCGGATCAAACTGGAAACTGCGCCGGGTGAATACTCGATGAGGATCCTCGACCTTCTTGCCCCGATCGGAAAAGGGCAGCGCGGAATGATCGTCTCTCCTCCAAAGGCCGGGAAAACCGTTTTCCTGCAAAAGATCGCGAACAGCATCACCCGGAATCATCCGGAAGTGAAGCTGATCGTCCTGTTGATCGATGAACGGCCTGAAGAAGTCACGGATATGGAGAGGACCGTGAACGCAGAAGTCGTCAGTTCGACGTTCGATGAACCTCCTGAGCGCCACGTTCAGGTCTCGGATATGGTGCTCGAAAAAGCCAAACGTCTTGTCGAGGCACGAAGGGATGTTGTGGTTCTTCTCGACAGCATCACACGCCTTGCCCGAGCCCATAACACCGTGGTTCCCCACAGCGGAAAGATCCTGTCGGGCGGCGTCGATGCCAATGCACTGCATCGCCCGAAGAGGTTTTTTGGCGCAGCGAGGAATATCGAAGAGGGAGGAAGCCTGACAATCATCGCCACGGCGTTGGTCGAAACAGGAAGCAGAATGGATGAGGTGATCTTCGAAGAATTCAAAGGGACGGGGAATATGGAAATTGTCCTCGACCGCAAGTTGAGTGATCGCAGGACCTTCCCGGCGATCGATGTCAACCGGTCGGGAACCCGAAAAGAAGAGATGTTGCTCGAACCCGAGGAACTCAACCGTGTCTGGATCCTCCGCAAACTGATCAGTGACCTGAATCCGCTCGAAGCGATGGATTTTCTGCTGGAGAAGATGCGCGGAACGAAGTCGAACAAGGAATTTCTCAAGTCCATGAACAGCTGATCGATAGCTATGCACGATGCAGTTCTTGTCAGTGCCTGCCGAACACCCATCGGCTCCTTTCTGGGAGCCCTCAGTTCTCTTTCCTCCCCACGCCTTGGTTCAATCGTTATAGCGGAAGCCATCCGACGTGCGGGTATTCAACCTTCGGATGTGCAGGAAGTGATCATGGGAAACGTCCTTACCGCCGGTGTCGGACAAGCTCCCGCGCGGCAAGCGGCTCTGTTTGCAGGGTTGCCTCCTTCCGTCGAATGTCTTACGGTCAACAAAGTCTGCGGCTCGGGCCTGAAGGCAGTGATCCTGGCGGCCCAAGCAATACGGTCCGGAGATGCAGACATCATCGTTGCCGGAGGAATGGAGAGTATGTCGAATGTGCCGTTTGCCCTTGAAAAGGCCCGCGGCGGCCTGCGCCTTGGACATGGAGAAATCACGGACCTGATGATCAAAGACGGGCTGTGGGATGTATACAACAACTATCATATGGGAAGTGCTGCGGAATTGTGTGCGAAGGAATGTGATGTGCCGAGAGACGCTCAGGACGAATTTGCCATTGAAAGCTATCGAAGAGCCCAGGAAGCAACCAACAACGGCTCCTTCAAGGACGAGATCGTCCCGGTGACCATTCCGTCGAAATCCGGCGATACCATTGTCGATAAAGATGAGGATCCATTCAAAACGGATTTTTCGAAGATCCCCAAGCTGAAGCCCGCGTTCCAAAAAGACGGGACGGTAACTGCGGCCAATGCTTCGAAGATCAATGACGGTGCCGCGGCTCTGGTGGTGATGTCGGCAGTAAAAGCCAAAGAACGCGGACTGAAGCCATTGGCCCGAATCATCGGATACGCTTCTGCGGCGAAGAAGCCTGAATGGTTTACGACGGCGCCGGTGGATGTCATCAAGAAAACGCTCGAACGAGCCGGATTGCAGCAACATGCGATCGATCTGTTTGAAGTGAACGAAGCGTTTGCCGTCGTAGCGCTTGCCGTGAACAAAATGCTTGGTTTGGATCCGAAGAAGGTGAATGTGCACGGGGGGGCGGTCGCCCTTGGGCATCCGATCGGGGCAAGCGGAGCTCGGATTCTCGTGACGTTGTTGCATGCACTCCGCCGGCAGAAGAAAAAGCTCGGTATGGCCGCGATCTGCATCGGAGGCGGAGAGGCAAGCGGAATGATCGTCGAACTTCTCTAAGCGGCGCACCAATGACCCTGCTATCCATCGAATCTCAACTCATCCTGCCATGAATACCATTACTGTTGTCGGCGCAGGCACCATGGGAAACGGCATTGCCCATGTGTTCGCCCAGCACGGATTCTCTGTTGTACTCTGCGATGTAAAGCCGGAATTTGTCGATCGCGCTCTGAAGACCATTGATACGAACCTGACTCGGCAAATTAAGAAAGGACTCCTGAAGGAAGAGGAGAAGCAAGCTGTGCTTTCGAGAATCCGCACCACTGTTGACCTGGAATCCGCATGCAAGGATTCCGACCTGATCGTCGAGGCCGCGACGGAGAATGATGTTGTCAAGAAAGACATTTTCAGAACGATGGACCGTGCAGCAAAACCGCAAACGATCCTCGCATCGAACACCTCATCGATCTCCATAACGGAGATCGCCGGGGTGACACGCAGGCCCGGCAAGGTGATCGGGATGCATTTTATGAACCCGGTTCCCGTGATGAAGCTTGTCGAACTGATCCGGGGACTTGCAACGACCGATGAGACCTTTGCCTCGGTCAAAGCCCTGACCGAAAAAATCGATAAGGTACCGGTAGAGGTCAATGACTATCCGGGATTTATTTCCAACCGCATTCTCCTCCCCATGTTGAACGAAGCAATGTATTGCGTGATGGAGGGTGTGGCGACTCCGGAGTCGATTGACACAGTGATGCAACTTGGAATGAACCATCCCATGGGTCCGCTCGCCCTTGCGGATTTCATCGGCCTGGATGTGTGCCTCTCGATCATGGAAGTGCTTCACAAGGGACTTGGTGATTCAAAATACCGGCCTTGCCCGTTGCTGCGAAAAATGGTGGCCGCGGGGCATCTGGGACGCAAGAGTGGAAAGGGGTTCTTTGACTATCAGAAGGCGGCCGGGGGGACCCGATGAACTTTCAGTTCACGGAAACACAATTGATGATCAAAGAGACCGCACGCCAGTTTGCAGAGGAGTTCCTTGCGCCTTCCGCCGACGAACGTGATGAGAAGGAAGAATTTCCTCATGAAGCCGTTGCAAAAATGGGGGAGTTGGGCTTTATGGGCATGATGGTTTCAGAACAATTTGAAGGAGCAGGGCTCGACACGATTTCCTATGTGCTCGCGATGGAGGAAATCTCGAAGGTGGATGCTTCTGCGGGCGTCATCATGTCCGTGAACAATTCGCTCGTTTGCTGGGGTATTGAAACCTACGGGAACGAGGAACAGAAGCAGAAATATCTGAAGGACCTTGCCACAGGGAGGAAGTTGGGGGCGTTTGCGTTGTCGGAACCGGAGGCCGGAAGTGATGCGACCAATCAGCGTACGTCCGCCGTGAAGGACGGCGCACAGTATGTTCTCAATGGGACCAAGAATTTCATTACCAATGGGGCAAATGCGGATGTGGTTCTTGTGATGGCAGCAACCGACCGCACAAAAGGAGCCCACGGAGTTAGCGCTTTTATTGTGGAGAAAGGGACCCCGGGATTCTCCGTAGCGAAGAAGGAAAAAAAGCTTGGCATCCGCAGTTCCGACACGGTTTCGATGGCCTTTGAAGATTGCCGGATTCCGAAAGAGAATCTCATCAAGGATGAGGGCCACGGCATAAAATTCGCTCTTCGTACATTAGATGGTGGGCGCATCGGCATCGCGGCACAGGCGCTGGGAATTGCACAGGGATCGTTGGAAGCCTCGATTCATTACAGCAATGAACGCAAGGCATTCGATCACCCCATTGCGGAGTTCCAGGCTATTCAGTTCAAAATTGCCGATATGGCCACGAACATCGAAGCTGCGAGAATGCTCACGCTTCGGGCAGCCTCCCTGAAGGATCGAGGCGAGAACTATGGTCCAGCGGCCGCCATGGCAAAGCTTTATGCTTCAAAGATCGCGGTGAGTTCATCTCTCGAAGCGATTCAGATTCACGGTGGTTACGGCTATATACGGGAGTATAAGGTTGAGAGGTTCCTCAGGGATTCGAAGATAACAGAGATTTATGAGGGAACATCGGAGATCCAGAAGATCGTCATCGCCCGGTCGCTCCTGCAATAACCAACACATCGGTTTCTTTCCTGAGGCGATCTCTTGATCGCCTTTTTTGTTTCCCGCGCACCTTTGAGGAACATCCTTCTCTCTTTCCAGCTGATAAATATCAAAGGATATTCGTTTTGTCTTGGTCCAATCACGACTCCGAATCCGTTACCTTGTTTTTCCATCGAAGTTTTAGTAACATTTCTTCTTACATGAGTATCATGAAAATGTTCCATTTCGCTGCAGTTTTCTTTATCGCGGGAATCGTTCAGGCTCAGGTCGCTGAGCCCGTCACGATGTTGTTCGCAGGAGACCTCACACTCTCGGACAATGTGGAACGGTTTGTTGGGATGAGGACAGGGTATATCTTCGAGCGATGGAAGCCCGGCAAGGAAGCTGATATTTTCATGGTGAATCTCGAGCATCCGGTAACAACAGCGACGGAAAGAGTTGAAAAGAAATTCAATTTTAAAATGCCACCCGCGTATGGTGCAATTCTGCACGATGCAGGGGTCACGCTGGTGAACAGCGCAAACAACCACGTGTTTGATTACGGGCTGCGAGGAATCGAAGACACCATGCGATATCTGGATTCCCTGGGAATTCCGTACACAGGGATAGGCCGCAATTTGCAGGAGGCTCGCCGGCCGGTCATCATGGAAAAGAAAGGGCGAAAGATCGGATTTCTGGGGTATTACGGAGGAGGAGACTTCGCCGCGACACGCGACAAACCCGGTTTTGCCCCTCGCTACACTCGTTTCATCGTTGAGGATGTGAGAAAGCTCAAGAGCCGCGTGGATTACGTTGTTGTCAATTTTCATTGGGGAGTCGAACGGGCTCCGTTGCCCGACGATTGGCAGGTGACCCTCGCTCGGCGGGCAGTGGACGCAGGGGCCGATCTGATCATTGGCCATCATCCGCATGTTCTTCAAGGGATTGAACGGTACAAGGGCGCCGTCATTGCCTATTCGCTGGGGAATTTTGTGTTTGGCGGAAACTCGATGCACACCTACGAAACCGCCGTCCTGAAGGTCTCGCTTTCGGACGCGGGTGCGGAGGTGGAGCTGATACCAGTGAGCATCAAGCGGTGGCAGCCCCAACCTTCAACCGGTGACGTCAGAGAATCGGTTTTGAATCTCGTGCGCGATCGCTCGTTTCATTTTCCGGAAAACCTCTTTCTTACAGGAGCAGCAGAATGAATAAAAAACTATCGGTCGGCATTCTGATTCTTATCGGGGTGTTGCTTGTCGGATCCCTGCTTTTGGTTTGGGGAGTATCAACGTACAACAAGATCATAACCCTGGATGAGCAGGTCAAGGCAGGCTGGAGTGCCGTTGAGAGTCAATACCAGCGCCGCTACGACCTCATCCCTAACCTCGTTGAAACGGTTAAAGGATTTGCGAAGCAGGAACGTGAAGTGCTGGAAAATGTGACCAATGCCCGCGCCCGCGTCGGACAACTCAACGTCACCCCCGAAGTATTGAACGACCCGCAGGCCTTTGCGAGATTCCAGCAGGCGCAGGACGGATTGAGTTCAGCGTTGTCGCGGCTTCTCGTGATCACCGAGAACTATCCAATTTTGAAATCGAACGAAAATTTCCTCCAGCTCCAATCGCAACTTGAAGGGACTGAGAACCGGATCACCGTTGCACGGAATCGGTTCAATGAAACGGTTCAGGAATTCAACACCACCATCCGAAGATTTCCCGGCTCTCTGGTTGCTTCGTTCTCCGGTTTCAGCGAGGTGCAGTATTTTCAGGCGCAGAGCGGGGCTGAACAGTCACCGCAGGTTAGATTCTAATTCAAGGATCCTCCATGCTGATTCTCATGCGTCAATCGGTCACTCTGGATGAAATCGAGGGAGTCAAAGCGAAGGTCCGCTCCCTCGGATTCACAGCGCATGAAATTCCGGGAGCTCAACGGGTGGCGATCGGCATCACGGGCAATAAGGGCAGGGTGAGTCCCGATCATTTCCTAAGCCTTCCCGGTGTTACGGACGCCATTCCTGTTTCCAGGCCCTTCAAGCTTGTCAGCCGTGAAGTGAAATCCGAGGATACCGTCATTTCCGTCGGCAACGACACGATTGGCGGCCGGGAACTCACGATCATTGCAGGGCCATGTTCCGTTGAAAGCCGATCCCAGATCTTCGAGGTGGCCTCTCAATTGAAGGAGATGGGTGTAAAATTCTTGAGAGGCGGTGCCTTCAAGCCGAGGTCTTCTCCGTATTCCTTCCAGGGGCTGAAATCCGAGGGGCTTGAATATCTGAAAGAGGCAGCAGACCGGACGGGTTTGCACACGGTCACGGAAGTAAAGGACACGGAGAATCTCGCGGAAGTCGTGGCGGCTTCGGACGTGATCCAGGTTGGGGCCAGGAACATGTACAACTTCTCTCTCCTCGAAAAATTGGGCGAGATTCGAAAACCCGTTCTCCTAAAGCGGGGGTTCGCAGCCACGATCGAAGAACTTCTCATGTCGGCCGAATACATAGCCTCCAACGGAAATTATAACATCATTTTGTGCGAACGGGGAATCCGGACATTTGAAACCTACACCCGCAATACTCTTGACTTAAATGCAGTGCCTGTCGTGAAAAAGCTCTCTCATCTTCCCATCATTGTCGATCCCAGTCATGGCACTGGCGCCTGGGACCTTGTGATCCCGATGGCTCAGGCGGCCGTGGTAGCCGGGGCAGATGGATTGATCATTGAAGTTCACCCGAATCCCGATTCTGCTCTCTCGGATGGTTTTCAATCACTCCGCCCCGACAAGTTCAAAATGCTCCTCGAGCGGCTTAGGGAACTTGGAGCCATTATTGGCCGCACATGTCCTGAGGAAGCGAGAGGCGTGACACCGTGAAGTCCAGCAAATCACGTCGGAAAACCACTCAGCCAAGGGTACGTTCGACATCGTTGCAGAATGTCCGGGAAAGCATCTTCAGGGAGATCTTTGAGAATTCCACGGACGCGCTCGCGGTGATCGAACCGAGAGGGCTCTTGATAGCCGCCAACCCTGCGGCGTGCCGGATTCTCGGATTCAAAGTGTCCGATCTCGGAAAAACTGCGATCACGGAGGTCCTTCAGGAATCCGATGCACTGACCCTGATTCGAAAAGCGGCCAGGAACGGACGGGGGGAGGTGCAGTTTGCCCTGAGAGCAAAACCAGAGACAGGAATTCGTGTTCGTCCTCGGAACATCGGCACGCGGTATGTGGTGCTTTCGCTGAGCTCAGAACCCACCTCAACGGTCAAGAAGTCGTCCAGGACGTCTTCCTTTTTGGCCCAATTCATCGCGGCCGACACTCCTGACACTGAGGGTTATTATCAGAGTATTGTTCAGCATTCTCCCTATGGGGTGGGGATCGTGTTCGGAGGGAGGCTTGTGATGGGGAACCCGATCTTTGCAAGGATACTGGGATATCGGGCATCGGAAGAGATTGAAGGAAAAGAAATTTCAGAGTTTGTCGATTCCGGCTCCAGGAGATTTTTTACACTCCTCTCTTCAAGAAAGGTGAGTGGGGAGTCGGTGCCTGCGAAATTTGAAACGCAAATGACAAGGGCCGATGGATCTCTGATTGATGTGGAGGCATCATTTACCATTGGATCTTATCAGGGGGAAATCGCTCTCAACGTTACGATCAGCGACATTACCCTGCGGAAAGAACTCGAGAGGCGGCTGACAGACTCGGAGCGGCTCTTCCGCAATGTGGTCAATTCCATGGTGGATGCGTTGGTGATCACAGATCTGGAGGGAAAGGTCCTGGATGTGAACGAGGAGTTTGAGCGTCTTACCGGATTTTCCCGTCGCGAGGCGTTGAATGCGACGATCCCATATCCCTGGATTGACGAAGAAGACCTTCGGATGTACATTTCCTGGCTGGACGGCCTGCGTGTCAAGAGTGAATCACGCGATTTTGACCTGACCTGGGTTAGCAAGGGCGGCAAGAGGATCGCCGTCAGTTTGAACACCACGCTTCTGCATAACGCTTTGGGCTCGCCGATGCTGATGGTGAATATCGCTCGGGATATTTCCGAGCGGCAGGCGGCGCAGGAAGAACTTGGGAGGCAGCTCAAACGCGTGGAGGTCCTTTATGACCTTGGGAAGGCCCTGGGGGGGACATTGGATCCCGTGGAGATCGCCCGCATAACGTTTGAACAGCTGAAGAAGGTCGTTCCGACGGAGGCGTTCTATATTGATCTGTATGATGAGCCTACGGGCCAGATACGATGGCTTATGGGCGTGGATATCATCAATGGAGTGCAGGAAGAACTCAAAGTTCACGGTGCACGTATTCCCATCCATGAGCGTATGGCAAATTGGCGCGTCGTACAATCCCGCCGGCCGATTCTCGAATTGAGAAAATCCATACCAGCCAGGGTTCCCGTCGTTCCTTTTGGAAATGAAGGCAGGGCCTCAGCGTCGTTGATGTATGCTCCGATGTTTTCGAAGGATCGGATCATTGGAATTATTTCCGCGCAATCGTATGAGATCTCAGCTTACAGAGAAGATCACTTGACCCTCCTCGAGAATATTGCAAACCTTGCGGCGATCGCCCTTGAAAAAGCCAATTTGCATCAGGACGCGCTTGAGAAATCACGGCAGATCGAGGCACGGAACAAGGAATTGGACGATTTCACGTATGTGGTGTCGCACGACCTGAAGGAGCCCTTGATCAGTGTCGAGGGTTACGCCAAGATCATTCGGCAGGAACATTCCGGAGGTTTCGATCCGGCTGCGCGGGAATACATGAAGTCGATCCTCGATTCCTGCGGGCATATGAAGGGGCTTATCGAGGATCTGCTCCAGCTTTCCCGGGTCGGCAAACTGGCGGAACAGAAACAACGGCTCAGCCTTTACGACGTGATCAGGGAGGTTCTTGAAGAGCTGCAGTTTACGATCCGTGAACGAAAAGCCAAGATCGAGGTCGATGCGGGGCTTCCGGAGGTGCTGGGGGTTGAACAACACCTGAAGATCGTGTTCAGGAATCTGTTGTCCAATGGGATCAAGTTTTGCGATAAGCCGGTCCCGAAGATCAGCATCACCGCCGCCGCACAGGGCAGTGTTGCGGAGATCGCTGTAAAGGACAACGGCATAGGTATTCCGGAAGAATTTCATGAGAAGATTTTTATGATTTTTCAGCGGCTTCACAAAAAGGAGGAGTACGAAGGGACCGGAGCAGGTCTGACCATCGTGCGAAAGATCATCGAGGCGCACGGTGGCGCTATTCGCCTCACTTCTGCCCAGGGAATCGGGACGACCTTTTTCTTCACGCTCCCACTTGCTGACAAGAAGGAACCCGCGCGTGCATAGCCCTTCCCCGCTTCGTATTTTTCTGATCGAAGACAACAGCGATCACGCCAAGATCCTTAAATGGGCGTTTGAGCAGACCAACCATCCCACCCATCTCACGTTCTACCAGGACGCAGATTCAGCACTGAGCCACCTTGGTGGGAATGGCAAGGAGCCGTCGGTGTTTCCGGACCTAATCTTCCTCGATTTCAATCTTCCGGGAATCGGCGGACGGGAGGCTCTGGCTCGGCTGAAAGCCAACAAACATTCGAAGGATATTCCGGTCATCGTGCTCAGCTCATCGGAGCGGGAAGAGGACGTGAGGCATGCGTATGAGTTTGGAGCAAGCACCTACATCAGCAAGGCGGTGATTCTGGACGAACTGAGAAGCTCATTGCAATGCGTGCTCGACTATTGGTCACGCATGGCCAGACTTCCGCGGAGGGATTGACATGGAGCAAGAGAAACCGATCCGTATCCTTCTGATCGAAGACAATGCGGACTTTGCAAAACTGGTGAAATTGTACCTTGCCAAATACGGCGAGACGAAGTTTAAGGTCGAATGGCGGGACAATGGGAGGGATGGAATCGAACAAGCCGTGGCACCGAACGCTTCCTATGACGTGATCCTCATGGACTACTTTCTTCCGGGATTGAACGGGCTGGAAGTAACAAAAACTCTCCATGCGAAGAATGTGAGCACTCCCGTGATATTCCTCACGGTCAACAAGGATGTCAATCTCGCCGTTGAAGTGATGAAACTGGGCGTAGAGGACTATCTCGTGAAAGAAGAAGTATCGACGCCGATCCTTCCGAAAACCATTCTCGGTGTCGTGGAAAAAAGGAAATTGCAGGGGGAGATGGAAATGCTGGAGATTCGGAAGAAACGGATCGAAGCAATGCAGGAAATGATCGTGGGAATCACGACCGAGGTCAGTGCGCCGCTGGGTGGGATGAAGGACATCATCGAGAACCTCCTGAAGGACGGAGGCCATGAAAATGCCGGGAAGTATCTTGCGATCATCAAGGAGAATATCGATCGCATTCAGTTGAAGGTTGAAAAACTTAAGAATCTCAAGGAGGACAAAACGGTACAGTACATCAAAGATATTCGAATGATCGATCTTTCATGATGAAATTCAGGGCCGCAATAGCGCAGATCGACACAACGGTGGGAGACCTGAAGCGAAACGTCGAACATCACTTGAAGGTTCTCGACCGCTGTGTCCGTGAAGGGGCGCAATTGGTTGTTTTCCCCGAATTAAGCCTGACCGGATATACCCTTCGGGATCTCGCCTATGAAGTGGCACTGGATCCAGCGCACGATCGGCTGCTGGAACCGCTGCGGAAACACAGCAAACGGACGACGATCGTTGCCGGACTGGTTGAGAGCGGCAGTGACCATGGTATTTATAATAGTGCTGTGTGCTTTGAGAACGGCACCGTGCGCCACATTCACCGTAAGATCTATCCGCCCACCTATGGGATGTTCGAAGAAGGCCGCTATTTCGGACAGGGGGCTTCTGTCTCCGCCTTCGACTCAAAGTTGGGTCGTTTGGGGATGCTGGTCTGCGAGGATTTCTGGCATCTTCCCCTTCCGTACCTTCTTGCACGCGATGGGGCAGAGGTACTGCTGAGCCTCACCGCAAGCCCCACCCGCATGGCCGGAGCGAAAGACGATCTTACCAATGCCCGAATCAACCACGAGCACCACGCGACCTATGCCCGATTGCTCAGTTCGTACGTCTTGTTCAGCAACAGGGTAGGGTTTGAAGATGGCGTGAGCTTCTGGGGCGGATCAGCAGCGTTTGATCCTTCGGGAGAGAAGTTTGTTAAAGCAAAATATTTTGAAGAGGATTTGCTTCTTGCCGAGATCACCGGAGAAGAAGTGCAGAGAGCGCGCAGGTTCTCACGCCACGTACTCGATGAGAATCCGCAACTCGTCCTTGACACCCTCCGTCGGTTAAAACGCCGGAACAATCCATAATCTGACCAGGTCCCTCCTTTCTTTATCGTCTCCCTTTCGCAGCGAGAGTAATCTGATTGAAAGTCGGGGGGAATTTGTGTACATTAAAGTCTTTATCGCGCGGAACATGAAGAAGAGGAAATGATGAACGGAATGAAAACTGCTGTGCTGATGGCCCTCATGATGGGCCTCTTTCTCTTTGTGGGGCAAATGCTTGCCGGGGAAAGCGGATTGCTCATTGCGTTCTTATTCTCCCTTGCCATGAATGTCGGGATGTACTGGTTTTCGGATAAACTCGTGCTCCTGAGCTACCGGGCGCGTGAAGTCTCGGAGACGGAAGCCCCGCGGCTCGTGACCATGGTCCGGCGACTCTCTTCACAGGCGGAGCTTCCGATGCCGAAGGTGTACGTTATCCCATCTCAGAACCCGAACGCCTTTGCAACAGGCAGAAACCCGGGCCATGCTGCCGTTGCCGCGACAGAAGGGCTCCTGGCAATGCTGAACGATGAGGAACTCGAAGGGGTCATGGCCCATGAGCTCGCGCATGTGCGAAACAGGGATATCCTTGTTTCAACGATCGTTGCCACGATGGCCGGAACCATAACGCTCCTGGCACGGATGGCCATGTTTGCATCGTTAGGCGGAGGAAGGGACCGAAGTCATTCGAACCCGGTCGGGGAGATCCTTTTGCTCATCCTTGCTCCCGTAGCCGCCATGCTGATTCAGTTTGCCGTATCGCGTTCCCGGGAATTTCTTGCCGATGAGGGTGGGGCGCAGATCAGCGGAAAACCGCACGGCCTTGCCGGTGCCCTTCGGAAACTTCATGCTGCTTCGGAACGGATTCCGCTTGACGGCGTCAAACCCAATACGGCACACCTTTTCATCGTCAATCCATTAAGCGGCGGGGGCATGATGAAGCTTTTCTCGACCCATCCGCCTGTGGAGGAGCGGATCGCCCGCCTGGAACAGATGGCAGGCCGATTGGCCTAGGATCCATCGTTTTTGGAGGAACATGAGTACCATTCAAAATTCGGTGTACAAAGAGTTGGCTCCCATCACGAAGGAAGATCCGCTCACGTTCATGATGCAACGGCGTGATCAGGTCACGTTGCGCACAGGGGCCATCCACAAAGTGGCGGCGACGCTCAAACTGCGGGGTATCTACGGTTAACAGGATTCTTCATGGCGTTTTTATCGTCGTTGCCGTTGTTTCGACGGCCGCTGCGCAGGATTCTGAGGCTCCATCAGATGCTATGGTACGGTATGCGCAGTTCAGGAGCATCGCCGATGAGATGGTTGTGGAATTCGGCGTGGGGCAGGGGCAGCATTTTACGGTGAGTTTGGAATCGGAGCTTCAGAAAACAATATTCGAGAATATTCTGCTCGAAATTCTGCGGGAGCGCGGGGCAGACGCTCGATTGCTTGGCGGAGTCGGACACAAAGAGGACTCGGTGCTGAGGGCCGTTGTTGTCACGCAGGAGATCGGCCGGCGTGACTCGGGTGACGGCGTGATTGTGCGGAGCACAGAAACGATCCTCGATGCGCGGATTGAAACGCCTTCGGGAGAAATTCCTCGGCGAAAGATGTTTCGACGCATTTCCGTCGACACTCTGGGTTCGGCTTATCGGGCAAAGGAAATCTCTGTCTTTGAGCGGTTGCTTGAACCCGCCATTGTCATCACAGGAGCTCTCCTGGTGGTGTATTTACTCTTTACCGTTCGGAGTTCATGAAACGTCTCCTTTGGTCCATTCTTTTCTTTGCACCGCTGATCCATGCGCAGGAGGCGGAGCCCGCCCGCTTGCGATTTCTGGCTCTGGGGGACATCAATCTCGGCCGATCGGTGGGGCAGATGCTCTTGAAGGATAGCATTGACTATCCGTTCCTTTTCGCCGGACCGGTTTTTCGCGGGTATGACATTGTTTTTGCAAATCTGGAAAGCCAGATCACCGATCAGGGTGGGGAAACTCAGCATCCCCGTGATCCGTATATTTTTGCAGCACCCCCGCAGGCCGCTCAGGCTCTCCAGCAGGGCGGCATCTCTGTTGTTTCGACGGCAAACAATCATGCATTCGATTACGGAAGTCGCGGTCTCAGAGAAACGGTAGATTTTCTGGAACAGGCAAACGTTCGTTTTACGGGAACCTCAAAGGATTCCGTGGGGATGTTCAATCCTGCTCTTATTCGGCGGAACGGGATCACGGTCGGATTCGTTGCTTATACGGAGTTCGTCAATCAAAAGGGAGCCTGGCAGGGAAGAATATCGTTGTATCATGCAGGGAGGGCAAAGAAGGAGATCGCTGTGCTGAGAGAATCGGCCGACTTCATTGTGGCAAGCTACCACGGCGGTGTTGAATACGTCGACCGGCCTCCGAAACATACTCTCGCTCAAATGCGTCAGCTTATAGATGCTGGAGCCGATGTGGTGATTGGGCATCATCCACACGTTCCTCAAGGAATTGAACAGTACAAAGGGAAATGGATATTTCATTCTCTGGGAAATTTTGTGTTTCTTCAGACTCAGCGAGAATGGACCCAGAAGTCCTTTGCGGTTGCCATGGAATTTGCGGCGGATTCCCGAACGGGAAGAATTGACCAAATCACTCTCTTGCCCGTTCTGGCTTCGAATCAGCCGAACTTTGCTGTACCCCCTTTTGTGCGGGAAACAATTTTTAATCGTCTCAAAGAGCTTTCAACCATCTCGTTCATTAGAAAGGACAGCGTCCTTGTCGTTCAATAACCTGCAAAAAACAATTCCCGTCTTTGTCGTTGCGCTGGTCATGGCCGGATGTTCAACCGAAGAGGCCACGGCTCCCAGAAGTGCTGAGAGCATTTTTGAAAGCGCCATGGCAAAATACAACAATGAGGATTTTCAGGAAGCGTATGAAGAGTTTCGCCTCCTCACACTGCAGTACTCGGGCTCAGATCTTTCGGATGATGCCCAATTTCGCATGGGGGAATCCAAATTCGCAAGGGAAGAGTTCATCCTTGCCGCCTTCGAATACGAGGTGATTGTCCGATCGATGACGACAAGCGAATTTGTGCCCAATGCGCGGTACAAAATGGCCCTCTGCCACTATGAGTCCGCTCGTCCCTACTATCTCGAACAGGAAAACACGCGGAAGGCGATCGACGGATTCCAGGCGTTCATCGAATATCATCCCACCGACGCCCGGGTGCCCGAAGCGGAAGCGAAGATCACTGAGCTGAACACCCGCCTCGCCCAAAAAGAGTATGAAAGCGGATTAATCTATATGAAGATGGAATACTACAGAGCCGCTGGTGTTTCATTTGACCATGTTCTCGAGAAGTATCACGATACGCCCTATGCGGAATCTGCCTACTTCAGGAAGGGCGAGGCCTTGTTCTATCGACGCCGATACCAGGAGGCGGGGGAAATTCTCAAAAGATTTGTCGAACGCTATCCTTCAAGCGCTTTTCAGAAAGAAGCGCTTTTCCTCTTAAGTCGAGTCGAGGAACAGATCGCAGGCTCATCTCCGTCCGCGGAAAGGAACACCCAATCAGGCGGGATCGATGGTTAAAGCAATGCGGGGCCCGCGGGTAAAATCTGTGAAGGCTTCTCAGGTCGTGATGACCGAGATGGTCCTTCCCAATCACACAAACCGCCTTGGGAATCTCCTCGGCGGCCAATTGATGCATTGGATCGATATTTGTGCGGCGATTGCCTCATTCCGACATACAAATGGGGTTTGCGTGACCGCCTCGGTCGATAATCTCAATTTTCTTCACCCCATCAAAGAAGGTGAGGTCGTCATTCTGCAAGGTTCGATCAACAGGGCATTCAGGACATCGGTTGAAGTGGGAGTAAAAGTGACATCGGAAAACCTGCTCACGGGTGCGCGCAGACATGCCAATACCGCCTATTTGACGTTCGTGGCGATCGACGATCATGGTCAACCCGTTCCCGTTCTGCCTGTCCGCCCGTCCTCCTCTGCGGAGAAGCGGCGATACACCGACGCGGCACGCAGACGCAAGAATCGCCTGGCACATCGCAAAGGATGATTGACTCGCCCATTCTGCAATGCGGCAATGATACCCCACCCCCCATGCCACGCGTGGCCAGTAGATCCATGAATTTCTCGCGCATCATTCCCTTTCTCCTCCTATTGACATATTCTGCTCTGGGGCAGAATCCGCACGAGTTGCTCCAAGCGCGTCTCTCGGAAGCCGCAGCCATCGCATTGACACCAACGGGCAAGTGCGGAACTCCTCTCATGATCGATGTCATGCAGATAATGCGGGAAGCTCCCCTGCACGTGCGTTCAGGGATCGAAGAGGCGCTCCAGCGTCCGGTCCGGGAAACCAGCCGTCTCGGGGCCTCTGGCCGATTCCGGATTCACTATAATACGAGCGACACAGAGCAGCCGGGGATGGTCGGGGTGCCGAATTCGCATGAAGAATATGTGGACTCTGTGATCGCGATCTTCGATCAGGTGTGGAATAAGGTCATTGGCGAGTTGGGATTTGAACCGCCGCCGTTCGATAACGGGGTTGGGGGAGGGAATGAGTATGATGTCTACATCCTCTCATTGCCTACAGGAACTTTTGGGAAGACCTTCTGGGAGCTTGCTGACAATCTGGAATCAGGAATTCGCCAGCGATTCCCGTCGTACATAACCATCGACATCAATTATGCGGGAGAGCGAACACCGGGGCTCGATGGACTTCGTGTGACCGTTGCTCACGAATTTCACCATGCCATCCAGGTCGGTGCGTACGGGATATGGCAAAATGTCCCACTATTTGATTTCTTCTTCTATGAATTAACCGCAGTCTGGATGGAAGAAGTCGTTTTTGGCGAGATCAACGATTATTATTTTGATCTGGTCAACTTTTTCCGGTTCTTCAAAGATCTTTCCAACCGATCGTATGGATTTACCAGCTTTTCGATCTGGAGAGGATATGAGCGGAGCGTCTGGGCCCTGTTCCTGGAAAAGAAATACGGGCGGGATATTGTTCGCCAGATCTGGGAAGGCATGAAGCGCATGCCGGCGCTCGAAAGCATGGACGATGTGCTGAAACTTCATGGGAGCAGCTTGGAATCTGACTTTGCAGAATTTGCCTCCTGGAATTTGTTTACAGGATTCAGGGCCGATACCGTTCGCTATTACAATGAAGGAAATATGTTCCCCCTTCTTGCGGTGAACGCCTCCGCTGCCTTCTCCGGGTCGACCAGTTCCTTCCAGGGCACGGCATTACCGCTCTCCCTTCAATATTACCGTTTTGACCTCACCGGTGATACGGTTGTTGCTGTTATCGCAAACTCGGATGCTCCTCGGGCATACACGGCTCCCTCACAATCGAATTCCTTTTCCTTGTCCCTGAGTTCGGGAACAGTACAGGGGGCTACGCAGAAACTGAACAATGGACTGACCGTCGGTTTCATGGCAGAGGCCTCGGGAGAATGGCGAACCAGGTACGTCGGAATGAGCGGGAATGCGGATCTTCGCTTGGAGTCGCTCCCATCGCCGAATCCTCTCAGACTCAGCAAGTCTGACCTCCTGATCCTTCCGCTTGAAGACACACCCGAGGGCCCGGTGGAGGTCTTTTTTTTAACGCCGTCCCTGGACCTCGCATATTCGGGAACGTTTGCGATCACCAATCGGATCGGCAAATCTGAAGTTGTTGTCCCAACGACGTCGTTGGAGCAGCATCTTTCGTCTGGGGTTCATTTCGTGCACTTGAAGACTCCACAAAAGGAATATCTCTGGAAGGTGCTCATCCTCCGATGAGAAACGTTCTCATGCATGCGGAAGGCGTGTCGAAGAAGTTCAATCGGCGGAATGTCCTTCGGGACATATCCTTCGCACTCGCCCCCGGAGACTCGCTCGCAGTGACGGGGAAGAATGGGTCGGGGAAATCGACGCTTGTGAAGATCCTTGCAGGCGTGCTTTCTCCGACAAGCGGGCGGGTTGTTTACGAGGCATCGGGATCAAGGCTCAGTTCGGACGAGATTCGGCCTCTCATCGGGTTTGTTTCGCCCTACCTTCAGCTTTACGATGAATTCACCGCTGTTGAAATTCTCGACATCATCGCCCGCATACGATCTTCAGGTGCTCACGAGTCCGCCCGGAGAAGGATGCTGATGGAACAGTTCAATCTCTGGGATAGAAAGGATGACATCGTCAGGACATATTCCTCCGGCATGAAGCAGAGGCTGAAGTACGTTGTTGCCCTCGAGCATTCTCCGTCGATCCTCCTGCTGGATGAACCAACGTCAAACCTCGACGAAGATGGAATCAACGCGGTACGCAAAGTCGTATCGGAGTACGGCAAGTCCGGAGTTCTCGTCGTTGCGACGAACGATGCCGTAGAGGCTGCATGGTGCTCCAGGCAATTGAAGGTAGGTAGTTGATGATCAGGCAAATCATGGCGGTGTTTTCCAAGGACGTTCGATCTGAACTCCGGACACGTTACGCCCTGAATGCTCTTCTTATGTTTGTCGTGACGACGGTCGCGATCATTTTATTCGCGCTCCGGGGCGAACATGCCGGACCCACGGTGCTTGCAGGAATGTTCTGGGTGGCGGTGTTCTTCACGGCGATGTCCGGGCTCTCACGATCGTTTGTCAGCGAGGAGGAGCGGGGTACGACGATGACGCTTCAACTGATCGCTTCCCCGACGACGGTCTATTTCGGAAAGTTACTTTTTAATGTAATGTTGACCATCCTCCTCGTTGCCGGCGTAACGATCGTCTATCTTGCAGTATTCCCGGCGTTCGAGATCAACGACATGAGCATATTCCTCCTTACGGTGTTTCTCGGCAGCCTCGGACTTGCATCAGCCGCAACCATCATTGCAGCGATCATTGCAAAAGCGGGATCGCGCGGAACGCTCTATCCGGTGCTTTCCTTCCCTATCCTCATTGTCCCCCTTATGACAGTCATGAACGCGACGGTGAAGTCGCTGGAGGGAACTCCATTTTCGGATGCAATGGTAGATTTTGTGGTATTGATTTCCTATGTTATGGTCATGACAGCGGGCTCTGTGCTGTTGTTCGACTATGTCTGGAAGGATTAGGATGACGTTTGTTAAATACGGATCGATAGCTCTGATTTCATTTGTCATTGTCGCAGGCATAGCGATCCCGTTGACGCAATCGCCTCAAAGTTGGCTGGAATTTCCGGTGATCCCTGGACTTGAAGAAAAGGCCCGGAATATCTTCTTCCACGTTCCGACGGCTTGGACGACTGTTCTGGCGTTCCTGGTGTCGATGGTGTATGGCTTCCGGTATCTGCGTACAAAAAATCCCGACTATGATCAGAAATCCGTGATTTCGGCTGGACTGGGATTCATGTTTTGCATCCTTGCAACCGTCACCGGCGCTCTTTGGGCCAAGTTTAACTGGGGTTCCTATTGGAACTGGGACCCGCGCCAAACATCGATCTTCATCCTGCTATTGATCTATGGAGCATACTTCTCCCTTCGTTCTGCCGTCGAGCTGGAGGAAAAAAGAGCGTCGCTCTCCGCGGTTTATGCGATCGTGGCGGGTCTCACGGTCCCTTTTTTCATCTTCATTATGCCAAGAATGATGACGGGGCTTCACCCGGGTGCCCAGGGAGATTCCAGCGGAGGAGGACCTCTTTTTCAGTCCGGAATGATGGCGGGGAACATGCGGGTCCTGTTCTATGTTGCGTTGGTAGGATTCAATCTGTTGTACGTCTGGTTGTTTGCCTTAAGGCTTCGAATCGCGCGACTTGAAGATCGGCAACGGTTGCGCCAACATCGTGAGGATTGAATGCTCGAGTTCATGTCCGAAAATCAAATGTATATCGTTCTCTCCATTGTTCTGCTTGTCTGGGCGGGGATTGTAGGGTATCTCGTGCGTCTGGACCGGAAAGTCAGTCGATTGGAAGAAATGGCGAAAAAGGAGTCATAATATGAACGTGAAGGTTATAGTAGCTATTGTGGTCGTTGTGGTTGGATTGATCCTCGGTACGGTGAATTTCCTCGAGTCCAATGTTGAATACACAGATTTCGCTGCAGCGGAACGAACGGGAAAAAAGGTGCAGGTGAAAGGGGAATGGATCAAAGACAGGGAAAGTTCGTTTGATTCCGAAAAAGCACAGTTCACTTTTTACATGAAGGACGAAAATCATAAAGTGATGAGGGTGGTGCTCGAGGGAGCAAAGCCGAATAACTTCGAAATAGCAGAATCTGTCGTCGCAAAAGGAAAGACCATGGGGGACCACTTTCATGCCACCGAATTGCTGACGAAATGCCCCTCGAAGTACGAGGGCGATGCTGAATCCGTGAAGAAAACGTTGTAGAGAATCGAATGACCATTGGCATTATTGGCGGCCTCCTTGTAAAGATCGGGTTCCTGGCCGCACTCGCATCGACATTCTTCTATTATCGGGTATTCAAGTCCTCCGCGATTCTTCTCCCCGCCGCACGTAACAGTTATCATCTCAGCGTCATCGCATTGATGTCGGCGTCTGCCATCCTGTTGTACCTTATCCTTTCGCATCAGTTCCAGTACGCTTATGTATGGAACTACAGCTCTACGGATCTTCCCCTGTCACTCCTGATATCGACGTTTTACGCGGGCCAGGAGGGGAGCTTCACCCTGTGGGCGTTGTATACGGCCGTTATCGGCGTCTTTCTGATGCAGTATTCCATGAGAAAGCAATACGAACCGGAAGTCATGAGCATCTATTCGCTCATTCTTTCCTTCCTCATGCTCATGCTTATTGTCAAGAATCCTTTTGAGTTCATTTGGGACCGGTTTCCGAACGATCTTATTCGTACCGGGGCGATCCCGCCGGGAGTGAGCGCCTACGTCATCCTCGACGCCGCAAAGAATCTTTGGGCGCAGTATCCGGTCGAAGGGAAGGGATTAAATCCCCTCTTGCAGAATTACTGGATGGTCATCCATCCGCAAATTCTCTTCATCGGATTTTCGTCGATGGCTGTTCCGTACGCCAACGCCGTCGCAGGCCTGCTGCGGAAGGACTACACCTCGTGGATCCGGGTTGCAACTCCCTGGCTTGTGTTCGGTTCCATGGTCCTGGGCCTGGGAATCATTCTCGGAGGGTACTGGGCGTATGAGACTTTGGGATGGGGCGGTTTCTGGGGATGGGATCCTGTTGAAAACTCATCGCTCGTACCGTGGTTGCTCTGCGTCGCAACGATTCACACGACGCTGGTTCAACGGAAAAATGGGGCGTATGTCAAAACAAATTTTGCCCTCAGCATTCTGACGTTTATCGCCGTCCTCTACAGCACTTTTCTCACGCGATCCGGAGTTTTGGGAGAAACTTCTGTTCATTCGTTTGTCGATCCTGGAATGTGGGTCTATTGGCTGCTGCTCGGCTGCATGGTGATTTTTGCCGGTATCGGATTTGGCCTTCTGTTCATTCGGAGCCGTGAAATGCCGGCATTGCCCGTGGAGCATTCGCTCTTTTCAAGAGAGTTCGCTCTTTTCCTTGGCGCCTTTGCTCTCACGTTTGTGGCCATCTTTGTCACCATCGGTACTTCGTCTCCCATCATCACGACGATTCTCAAGGGGAAGGCGTCGGCTGTGGAAATGAGCTACTATGTGACCACCAACCTTCCGCTTGGCATCCTGATCGCGTTTCTGTCGGGACTTGGCCAGCTTCTCTGGTGGAAACACTCCGAAAAGGGCTCGGTATTCAAATCCCTTATTCCCTCTCTCAGCATTGCTCTTGTCTCCACAATCCTCCTTGCGATTTTTGCCACGGAAGAGGTCCTGATTCTCCTGTTCGCGTTTTGCTCGGTGTTTTCCCTTGTCGCGAACGCACAGGTGGGGTACGACATTTACCTGGGGAATCCAAAATTTGTCGGAGGCTCAATCGCCCATATCGGAATCGCCCTCCTGTTTCTTGGGTTCATTACATCCGAGCGGTACGACGAGCAAAAAACGCTATCCCTCGAGAAAGGCAAAACGGTGGAGGCCCTCGGGTATCAATTGACGTATCAGGGATACGTGCCGATCGACCGGGAACGGTATGGGTTTATGGTGGAGATGGAGAAGAATGGGCGAAAACACACCGTCGCCCCGACGATGTACTTCAGCGAGTTTACCAAAGGTCTCATGCGCCATCCGGACCTGAAGAATTTTCTGACGAGGGATGTGTATATCGCTCCTTTATCGTTGGAGGAGCCGAGCGGACCTGACAGGGAATTGGACCTCGAGCTGGCCAAAGGAGTTGAGACGAAAGCCGGGGATCTGACGGTCTCGTTCAAGGATTTCACGGACCTGGACAGGATGGCGATGATCGAAAGCCGGGAGTTTACGATCAAAGCGGGAATTCTTGTGTCGGAAGGAAAAGGGCGAAAGGCCCGGGAAGTAACCGTGACGATCGTCGGTTCGAAGAACGGAATGACCCCGGTTCCCGTGCCGTACGTTTCTGGCGACAAGAAGAGCTATGAATTCATGCTTGGCCGGATCATTCCGGACAGAGAAGACCCCGCGAAGTCTAAGATACTGCTGAACGTGAAACTCCCGGAAGACACCTCAATTCCTCAAAAGGGGGAGACGCTGGTTGTCGAGGCGAGCGTGAAACCCATGATCAACCTCGTATGGGTCGGCACCGTGACTCTTGTTGTCGGGTTCCTGTTGACGATCATGCGCCGAATCAAGGAAGCACAGCTGTAGAAAAGGAATAAATTTTTCCTCTGGATCTCCAAGGGTCGTGTTTTGTTCTCAAGAGTGAGAATCAGCTTCTCCAGGGTTCTCACATTTGAGATGGCTGTTTCAAACTTGTTGACTTTCAATGAATTATTGTTGAAACTTCCTCTAGGTTCCGTGGCATGAATGTTGATAATTTCAACGACGATGACCAGAATTCTCCAATATAGAACGTATCTACATGTTGTTGTACTCTCAGTTTTTGCATTGGCAAGCTCCGGGTTTACGACCATTCTTCGCGAATGCAGACTACAGCAAGAGATGTCATGCTGTGCGGTGCCTGATTGCATGAATGCGAACGAATGCGACCAGAACCTAGCACCGACGACCGGTCCCTTGTTCGAATCTGACCAAGCATGCCAAACGAGCAGTGTTATTGGCGGTTTGGCTGTCAAACAGGCAATTGTTGAGAAAGACAAAAACAGCAGGCTCCAAAATACGGCAAAGGTTGTCGCAAGTGTCTATTCAGATATTTCTGGATCTCCCTCTTACTCCATCCATTTTGATTCCCGCACGGAGGCAGTATTTGTGCCCTCGGTGGGGAAATATATTCTCAACTCCACTCTTCTGATCTAACAGCATCTCCTTGCAATGACCTTCATCCCGGGATACCTCTGTCCCAGGGGTTTAGGACAGCGCTATCCTCACGTTTTTTGTGAGGCAATGAAAGAGATCAATCTTTCTCAACAAGGAGTTGCCCATGTCCCATTTTTTCCGCTTTCCCGCTCTATTCTTGATAGCGGTTCTCGTCACCTGCCAGGCGTTCTCACAAGAGAAGAAGCCGCTGCATCTTGAGGCACTCTTAAAGGAAGCGCTCGAGAACAACCCTCGACTTCGCGCTGCCCGGAATCAAACTGCTGCCGCAAGGACCCGCGTTGACCAGGTGACATCCTGGGACGCACCTCAATTCGGTGTTGAATTCTTCCAGACACCGGTGCAGTCCTTTCCTAATCCCCTGAAGAGTCAAATGGAAATGGATTACTTCATCCAACAGATGTTTCCGTTTCCGGGCAAGCTCTCCTCAATGGGAGACGCCGCAGAGAGTAATGCCAATATGATGGATCAGGGGTATAAGGCCCTGGAGCGGAGGATCATCCGGGAGCTCAAGTCGGCGTACTACGAACTCTACCTTGTGCAGATGAAAATACAAATCAATCAGGAAAACCAGGACCTGATGCGCCGGTTCGTCGACATCGCTTCCAAACAATACGAAGTGGGCATGGGCAAGCAGGCGGACATCCTGCGCGCACAGACAGAATTGTCGACCTTGACCAACGACGGAATCAACCTTCAGAAGGAACGTGCTGTCGTGGAAGCGATGATCAACGCACTTCTGAACAGGCGGGCGAACGCGCCGCTGGGCTTCGTTCCGGAGATTGAGGGCGATATTCCTCGCTGGACGTTTGATCAACTCGAGCCCCTTGCGCTGGAAGCGCGGCCGGAGCTCAAGGCGATGAATTTCAATATTGAAATGAATAAAGCGGAGCTTTCGCTTTCCAAGAAGGAGTATTTCCCTGATTTGATGATTCGTTTCATGTACAAGGATATGGCAATGACGCCTAACGATTTCTGGTCAGCGATGGTGGGGATCAGTATTCCCCTGACTCCCTGGTCGAGTGGCAAGTATACTTCAAAGGTAGATGAAAACTCGTTGAATGTCAGAAAGGCAGAAAACGATTACGCGGCCATGAAGAATATGACGCTATTCGAAGTACAGGATGCTCTCGTAAAGGTTCAGACCAACGAGAATCTTGTTCTCCTCTACAAGAATACCGTGATTCCTCAGGCCGAGCAAACACTACAATCGACGGTGGCGGCCTACCAGACGGGAAAGACCGAATTTTTGATGGTCATCGACGCATACCGGATGCTTCTGATGACCAGGCTGGATTATTACATGTCCGTGATGAGCTATATGGCCAGTCAGGCTCAATTGGAGCAAGCAGTCGGAATGGACATCGCACAGATTGCTGCAAGAGTTCAATAACAGCTACCAGAGGAGTGAAAGGAATGAAACGAATCGTCATAACCGCAATTCTCAGCATCGTGGTTGGCCTGGGCGCAGGATGGCTCGTCTTTGGTCCCGAAAGCGCTACCGATGGGTCGTCGGAAAGAAAGATCCTGTACTACCGCGACCCGATGAACCCGCAAAACACTTCGCCAACTCCCAAGAAGGCCCCCGACGGAATGGATTTTGTCCCTGTCTATGACGGATCGTCCCGGGCTTCGGGAGAGAGGAAGATTGCGTTCTATCGGGATCCCATGCACCCTTGGTACACTTCCGACAAACCGGGAAAAGCGCCGGATTGCGGCATGGATCTGACACCCGTGTATGAGGGCGAAGACGAATCGCTGGGAATCAAGATCGATCCCGTGACCGTTCAGAACATCGGCGTCAAGGTTGCAACGGTCGAGCGTCGGAAATTGAAGAAAGTCATCCGGACTGTGGGGAGGATCGATTTTGACGAAACAAAGGTGTACTCGGTCAATACGAAAATCATGGGATGGGTCGAGAAGCTCTATGTCGATTACACCGGCAAATTGGTACGTAAAGGTGATCCCCTGATGGAACTTTACAGCCCTGAACTTGTCTCGACCCAGGAAGAGTACCTTCAGGCCTTGCGTTACAGAAGGCGACTTCAGCAAAGCAGCATCGATGAATCACGAAAGGGAGCGGATGAGCTGGTGGAAAGCTCAAGACGCCGTCTCCAGTACTGGGACATTTCCGACGCCGAAATTCGGGAACTCGAAGAACGCGGTAGTCCGAGGAAAACCATGACCATCTATTCTCCGGCCGACGGCGTTGTTATGGACAAGATGGTTTTTAAAGGCCAGAGCGTAATGGTGGGAATGGAACTCTATAAGATCGCGGACCTCTCCACGGTCTGGGTGCTTGCCGACATCTACCAGTACGAATTGCCGTGGGTGAAAGTGGGCCAGCAGGCCGATGTGGAGCTTTCCTACCTCCCCGGGAAGACGTTTCGCGGGGTGATCACGTATGTTTATCCTACGCTGAACATGGAAACGAAGACAGCAAAGGTGCGCATTGTGGTGCAGAACACGGGAAATATTGATCTGAAACCGGAGATGTTTGCCACGGTCAAGATCAGTTCGCCGGTCGCCATCGACGCGGTGGCGGTTCCCGATCAGGCCATCATCAGGTCCGGGGAACGAAACATCGCTGTGATCGCATTGGGAGGTGGCTATTTCGATCCGCGGGAGATCAAGCTCGGAGTGATGGCGGATGGATACGTTGAGGTCCTGGAAGGAATCCGGGAAGGCGAGAAGATTGTCACATCCTCGCAGTTTCTGATTGACTCAGAAAGCAACCTCAAGGCGGCAGTGGGACAAATGACAGGGCATGCGGGCCACGACATGTCAAAACCCATGGACAAGGAAGAAACCGCCCCACAGGAAGGGACGAAAGAGGTCACGAAGAAGAAGGGTCAGCAGGGACACGAAATGAAGTCTACCGCGCCGGTAAAGCAAGAGGATCATAGCGGTCACGACCTGCCCGCCAGCGGTCAGGCGGGTATGACAAAAGGCAAAGAGCAGGAACAAGAGATTCTCCCTGAAAAGGTTGTCGATCCCGTCTGCGGAATGGAAATAGCCCCTGATCCAAAAAGGTCCGTGACCTATAAGGGAACGACCTATTATTTCTGCATGGATGACGATATGGAAAAGTTCAAAGAGGATCCCGAGAAGTACGTCAAGCAAGATCATCAGCACTGAATGCTCCACTGCCCAATGATATCTGACAAAGGACTTGAAACAACATGCTAGAGAAAATCATTGAAGGATCGATACGCAACAAGTTCATGGTGATCCTTGCCGTGCTGTTCCTCATCGGCTGGGGCATCTATTCCATGTTGAGCATACCGATCGATGCCATTCCCGATCTCAGCGATGTGCAGGTGATTATCTACACAGAGTATCCCGGTCAGTCCCCGCGCATCGTGGAGGATCAGGTCACCTATCCACTGACGACTGCGATGGTTTCCGTTTCGGGATCGAAGGTAGTGCGAGGTTACTCGTTTTTCGGCTATTCCCTCGTCTACGTGATTTTTGAAGACGGAACTGACCTGTATTGGGCCCGCAGCCGGGTTCTGGAGTACCTGAACTATGCCCAGAAGCGTCTTCCTGCCAACGTGGTTCCGACCCTTGGTCCCGACGCAACGGGTGTCGGCTGGGTGTTCATGTATACCCTCACCTCTGATAAACACTCTCTGCAGGAATTGCGGTCATACCAGGATTGGTATCTCAAGTATGAGCTGACGGCAGTGGAGGGGGTCGCGGAGGTCGCAAGCATCGGCGGTTTTGTCAAGCAATATCAGGTGACGGTTGATCCCGCAAAGCTCCTCGCATACAACATTCCGCTCATGATGGTGGAGAAGGCGATCAAGAATTCCAACAACGATGTCGGCGGCGAAGTTATCGAGATGAGCGAAATGGAATTCATGGTGCGGGGCCTCGGCTATATCAAGTCCATCGAGGACATCGAGAATATTCCCGTCATGGTGGATAAACGAAGCGGAACGCCGGTCTATGTGAAGGATATTGGGGATGTGACGATCGGCCCCTTGATGCGGCGGGGGCTTGCGGAAAGCAATGGCGAGGGAGAGGTGGTGGGCGGTATTATTGTTATGCGTTACGGTCAGAATGCTCTGGAGGTCATTGAGAATGTCAAGAAGAAGCTGGAGGTGTTGAAACACGGTCTCCCGGAAGACGTGAAGATCGAGGTCGGATACGACAGGTCGACCCTTATTGAACGCGCAATCGACACCCTGAAGGAAAAACTCCTCGAAGAAATCATCATCGTCGCGATCGTGTGCATCATCTTTCTACTGCATGCGCGCAGTTCCCTGGTTGCCATTTTCACGCTGCCAACCGCTATTCTAATTTCCTTCATTATCATGAAGGCGCAGGGGATTAATGCCAACATCATGTCTCTCGGAGGAATTGCGATTGCCATTGGAGCCATGGTCGATGCGGCAATTATCATGATTGAGAATGCGCATAAGCACATTGAACATGAGGCGCTGAAACCCCTGGAAGAGCGAAAGGACCACTGGCAGGTTATCTTAGATGCTTCGAAAGAAGTTGGCCCGGCACTGTTTTATTCGCTGCTTGTCATAACCGTCTCGTTCATTCCCGTTTTTACATTGGAAGCGCAGGAAGGACGTCTTTTCAAGCCGCTGGCGTTTACGAAAACCTACTCCATGGCGGCCGCCGCCCTTCTGTCCATTACGATCGTTCCGATTTTGATGGGCTACTGGATACGCGGAAAAATCCTCCCCGAGGAAAGAAATCCCATCAATCGGTTTCTCATCAGGATCTATACTCCCGTCGTGGATTTCGTTCTGAAATACAATAAATGGGTCATTGTGGCTGCTCTGGCGATACTGGCCATCACCGTGATCCCGTTCATGAAGGTCGGTTCCGAGTTCATGCCCCCGTTGTACGAAGGCGACCTGTTATACATGCCGACTACTCTTCCGGGGATGTCGGTGACCAAAGCGCGGGAAGTGCTACAGCAGACCGACAAGATTATCCGGCAGTTTCCCGAAGTGCACCACGTATTGGGAAAAATCGGACGGGCGGAGACGGCCACGGATCCTGCAGGTCTTGACATGATCGAGACGACCATCATGTTGAAGCCGGAAAGCGAGTGGCGGCCCGGCATGACGGTGGACAAGCTTATCAACGAGATGGATCGCGCAATTCAGTTTCCCGGCCTCACGAATGCATGGACGATGCCCATCAAAACCCGGACGGATATGTTGAGCACCGGCATCAAGACGCCGGTCGGCATCAAGATTTCTGGCGCAGATCTCAGCGTACTGGAAGAGATCGGGAAGGAGGTTGAGTCCGTTGTGCGGACTATTCCGGGAACCTTGAGCGCATTTGCAGAGCGTGCCGTTGGCGGGAATTACCTCGATTTCGATATTGACAGGAGGGAGGCTGCCCGCTACGGCCTCACGGTAGGCGATGTTCAAATGGTCATCCAGACGGCGGTCGGCGGGATGGCCGTGACGAACACCGTGGAGGGCCTCGAGCGATATACCGTGAATCTCCGTTACCCCCGGGAATTGAGGGATAATCTTGAGGCTCTCAGACGAGTCCTCGTCCCAACGCCCACAGGAGCTCAGATTCCGATCAGTCACCTTGCCACGATCACGCCACGCAAAGGCCCGATGGTCATCCGGAGCGAGGACACGCGTCCCAACGCATGGGTCTATGTCGACATCAAGGACATCGACGTCGGAACATACGTGCGCAATGCGAAAAATATCCTGGCGGAGAAAGTGAAACTCCCACCGGGGTACAACCTCATTTGGAGTGGACAGTACGAGTACATGCAGAGAGCCGAGCAGCGGCTCATGATGGTGATTCCCATGACGCTGTTTATCATTTTTGTCATTATTTATCTCAATACGCGGTCTGTCATAAAGGTCGCCATTGTATTTCTCGCAGTTCCATTTTCGCTCATTGGGGCTTTCTGGTTCCTCTATTTCCTTGGCTACAATCTCAGCATCGCCGTTTGGGTGGGTATCATTGCCCTCGCAGGTCTTGACGCAGAAACCGGCGTTGTCATGCTGTTGTATCTCGATCATGCCTACGAAGACTGGAAGAAGAAAGGATTGATGCGAGGTCTTGCAGACCTCAAGGATGCGATCCATCACGGCGCCGTGAAACGAGTAAGACCTAAGATCATGACGGCTTCAGTGATCATTGCCGGCCTCCTTCCGATTATGTGGAGTCACGGTGCAGGCGCTGATGTCATGAAACGGATTGCTGCCCCGATGGTGGGCGGAGTGGTGACCTCGGTGTTGCTTGAGCTGGCCGTGTACCCGGTGATCTATTTCCTCTGGAAGGGCAGGAGCTTAAGACGGCAAGCAGCCTCGGAGGGCCGGCTTCTTGAAAACTGATCAGAATGATGAAAGGGCATATCCATGAAAGAGCTCAAAGCGTACGTGAGGGTGAATGTTCTCAATGACGTTGTTCATGTCCTTGAACGAGCGGGATTTAAGAGCATGACCATCATCGACGTCTCAGCACTTGGAAACCTGGCTGATCCCGAGAAATCCGAGTACTCTCTGGAGTTTGTCGAGAAGTATTCGAAGATGGCGAAGATCGAAATGGTGTGCAGGGACGAAGATGTCGAGAAGGCTCTGGATATTATCAAGAAACGCGGGTGTACTCATCAACACGGTGATGGAATTGTCTTTGTTTCTGATGTTGTGCGCGCTGTCAAGTTACGTACAGGAGAAGAGGGAGACGGCGTGTTATAGGCCTGACGTATCGTGGCACTCCATTCATTGAGTTTCACGACCGTCACCAATGAAATCGTTTGCCGAAAGGAGCAGGCTATGAAAGGCCCCATTCAACCATATCCCGTTGCCATTGCACTGAGCTTCATATTTTTGATTCTCTATGCCGTTTGCATAGTTCTTCACTTTATTTTGCCGGAGGCCGTCTGGCCCATGTATCGGATATGGGAAATGATACTGCCCGGCTTCACGTGGCTGACGACCACAAGCCTCTTACTCGGCATTCTCGAGATGTTCATTGGAGGATTTCTCGTAGCATATACCTTTATTCCCCTCTACAACTATCTTGAACGGCGGACTTCGCCTGTGAAAGGAGTACAGACCATGAACAAACTTCGATTCAAACCCGTTGCGGGGGCAGTCACGATCTTTGGAGCGCTCTCGTACGTTCTCTGTGTCGTCTTCGACTTGATTTTTCCACAATGGGCCATGTACCAACTTTGGGAGATCCTCCTGCCTGGTTTCACGTGGATCAGCTGGGGCAGCTTTTTCATAGGATTGGTAGGAATAGTCGTTTACGGCGTCTATATCGCGGCTGTTTTTGTTACTGTTTACAACTACTTCCGGGGGGATGACCTGCCGGAGATTGGCTGACACAGGACCCCCGGCGAAGGTCCCCACAATGTTCCAAGAGGAGGATTACCATGACGCTAGATCCTGTATGCAGAATGCAAATTAAGGAGGGCGATGTCACGGAGACGCGCGAATTTCTCGGGAAAACATACTACTTCTGTTCAAAGCGGTGCAAAGAAACCTTTGATAAGGATCCGGCCAAATATGCACACAAGGAGGATGGTGACACGGGTGGTCATCAGCATTGATGAAGCCGTACCCAACCGTTTGTGCAAAAGATGCAACACTTTGTCGGAAACATGTTACGTAAACCGACAAGAAGCTAGGTAGTATGTTGCAGAAAGTACAGCGGGTTCTGCTGGAAGAGTAAGGTGAACCTTGGAAAAGGGAGATGAAACGATGAGACAATTCCACTCCCATGAGAAGAAAGCAAATACGCCAGATACGCACCATGGTCGAGTCAAAAACCGAAGGTCGTTTCTCGCCTGGATCCTGGGAGGAAGCTTTGGCGCATTTGCAGTCTCGATTCTCTACCCGATTGGACGCTATCTCATCCCCCCTGCAAGTGCGGAACCAAAACCTGTGGCGGTCGAGGCGGCGAAAGTGGACGAATTAGCAACAAACAGTGGCAAGATATTTCGATTTGGGAATGAACCGGGAATCTTGATCAACACACCCGAGGGCGAGCTGAAAGCGTTTACCGCGATATGTACGCATCTCGCCTGCACGGTTCAATACCGGGCAGACCTGCAGCATATCTGGTGCGCGTGTCACAACGGGCACTATGATTTGAACGGCATCAATATTGCCGGTCCGCCCCCTAGGCCCCTGACGCCGTTCAAAGTGAACATCAGGAACGATCAGGTCTTCGCCTCAAGGGAATCATGAAGTGTCCGTGAGAGAGGAGAAACCATCATGTCAGAATCACTTATTTATATCATACTGTTCGCGCTCCTGTTCTTCTTCATGCATCGGGGCCATGGCGGAATGGGGGGTTGTGGAGGGCACTCTCACCATGGGCATGGAACTAAGGGTCCCGGAAAGAACTCTCCTCCCGGAGAGCAATCAGATCATGCTCATCACCACTGATGTTTGTCAGGAGCAATTCCTATGAATCAACATCGTTCGTTCCATAATACTCTTTTGATGGTCCTTGTTTGTATTCTTCCCCTGTTCGTTTTTTTTGTGCTGGTCGTGGGTGGGGTAAGAATAAGCCCAATCTTCTTCTTGCTTGTTCTTGTCGTCTGTTGCGGTGCCATGATGTATTTCATGCGCGGGGCTCCCATGAGCGCGCAACCAGAAGACCGGGAACCGGCCGATGAAGCCGCCGGCGGCGATTTGACTCTTCTTGGAAAGGTTTCCGACGTGTTTGCCCTGAGAACGCAGTACAAGGAAGGCACAAACCTGGTTGCCGAAGGTAAACTGCTGGCAGATCCCGACAGGGCTTACGAGGCGATGAAGGAGAGGTTCGAAAAAACGGATGTCACGCCATTGCTGCAGGAGGATGATAGCGGGAGGCCGATTGTTGCTCTGGTTCCAGGTGCGCTGCAACGCCACGGAGACCGACCGCAAAAAGTCTGGTTAAATGCCATCCTATTTCTGGCAACAGTCGTGACGACAACGATCGCAGGGGCTGCCCACCAAGGAGTCAGTCTTTGGTCGAATCCGGAAGAGTTCTCCCTGGGTCTCCCTTATGCAGGAGCGTTGCTTGCGATCCTTGGAGCCCATGAACTGGGACACTACTTTGCGGCTAAGAAGCATGGTATGAGGGTCACTCTGCCGTACTTCATTCCGGTCCCGTTCGCTCTTGGTACATTCGGAGCCTTCATCCAGCTCAAGTCCCCCTCTGAAAACAGGAAGGCGCTGTTTGACGTGGGTGTTGCCGGCCCGCTCGCAGGACTGGTGTTTGCGATTCCCGCTTTGATGATAGGATTGCAGTATTCGACAATTGTCCCTTCGTCAGAAACCGGTGCCTTGATGGACGGCGGCACGGATGTCGGCTCGTCGCTCCTCCTGGCGATTCTTGCAAATCTATCGGTCAGTGAGACATTGTCGGGGGGTCATCAGTTCTTGCTTCACCCCCTTGCGTTTGCCGGTTGGCTTGGTTTACTTGTGACGGCGCTGAATCTCCTGCCGATCGGACAGCTCGATGGAGGACACATTGCTCACGCACTGTTCGGAAGGAAAAACAGTAATACCATAGGGATGGTTGCACTCTTCTCCCTGTTCTTGCTGGGCTTGTTCGTTTGGAGCGGCCTGCTTACATGGGCGATCATTGTGTTTTTTATCGCCGGGACGAAAAGCGCACCGCCATTGAATGATGTTTCAAGGCTTGACGGAACTCGGGTTGCCATTGGTGTTCTCGCATTTGTGCTCTTGTTTCTGATTCTCACACCGGTCCCGCATGCATTTCATGAGGTCATCGGAATTCACTGCCCCTACGTCTAGAAGGAGCACTTAATGCCAACCGCAACACATCATCATGATGACTCGGAAGTTGCCGGGAAACGCTCGGCGCGGATGATGAAGTATTTTCCAGTTGTTTTTGGGGGCACGTTCGGAGCACTCTGGTCATTGTTCTATCTCGTCTTGGGAATGTTGAGCGGCATGTGGAAGATGACAGGCCAGGACTTCCCGTTTCTTATTTCGTCATTATTTGTGACCCATTCCGGCGGAATGAGCCCGTTCGCCGGTGCAATATTGGCGTTTGTTGACGGGGCTGCGATAGGTGTCCTTGGCGGGCTGTTTGTTCGCCGACTTGGCAGGTCAAGAGAAGAATAACAACCGAAAGGAGGTCGCCATGCATTGGATGGATTGGGCCGGCCACGGTTGGATGATGATCTTTTGGTGGGTGTTCGTCATTGGCATCATCTACTTGGTCATAAGACTCATTGCACAGAAAGAGGGCAAGAAGGGAGAGGAATCTGCACTCGACGTTTTGAAAAAGCGGTATGCGCGCGGAGAAATCTCCAAAAAGGAGTACGATCAAAAACAACAAGACCTGATTTAGGGTCACTATCGAAAGGAGTAAAGCATGAAACGATTTATCGTTGTGACGACAATCTCAGCCTTCGCATTACTGTTTGCGGGAGCCCAGGCACAAGAACAGGACAAGAAGATGGATCCCGCGAAACACAAGCAAATGATGGAAATGATGAAGGATTCCACGATGATGAACATGATGATGGGTCATATGATGAGCGATCGTGGAACGAGAATGCGAATGATGAGCAGGATGATGGAGCATGCAAAAAAGGACTCATCTTCCATGATGGAAATGTGCAGGAAAATGATGGGCGACAGTGACATGCATTCCATGATGAAGAAGATGATGGAAGGCGGAACGATGATGAAACACGACATGATGCCTTCAGACAGCTCGAAGGGAACGAAAAAGCCAACCCCTCATGACCAGCATCACTAAGGGCTAACCGGTGGGTGGGAAACGCCGGGAGGGATTGGGGTAAGATCTGTAGAAGGAGAAGCCAATGAAAACCTGCGGAGATTGTTCGGTAAAGCCCTTTCCGAAAAGAAGTGATGTCGCCGTCGTTGCGAAAGCGACGGGCGGCATGCCTGACCATTTCCGGCATGGGATGCGGGAATTGTGCAACGAGAGTTAGGAATAGTCTTCTGAAGATCGATGCCGTCCACCTCGTTGAGATTGCGGTCGAAGAGGGATTGGCTGTTGTCGCATTCGAATGGGTAAAAGTCCATCCCGTTGACCTTGGATCTATTTGGAGGCTTTGCTTATTTGGCTGTGGGGACAAAGGAGACTGAAAGGAGGACCATGTGAACTCGATTGAGCACGAGAAAGCGACAAACATGACGACGAACGATGGCACAACAAAAGTGCAGATATCCATCGTAGGAATGGACTGTGCGTCGTGTGCACAGTCAATTGAAAGAGCAGTACGCGCCCTGCCGGGAGTGCAGCGGGCGAATGTGAATGTCACGACAGAGAAACTCTATGTCGAATTCCGCTCCAATGAGGTCCAAACAGCGCGGGTCGTCGAAGCTGTCAAATCGGCCGGCTACAAGACAGGAAAGGCATCTGTTCGGCTGGGTATCGGCGGAATGCACTGCGCGTCCTGCGTTGATAAGATCGAGCGAGATCTGAGACGGACCGCGGGAGTACTATCGGCAAGCGTCGACCTGGGGACCGAATCGGCCCTCGTGGAATACCTCCCCAGCACCGTGGATAAGTCGTCTATTAAAGCGCAGATTGAGCGACTGGGATACCCCACGTTCGATTCCGCTTCCCCAGGCACGAGATCTGTGAAGAAACCGGACGAACCCGTTGATGAGAACGAGAAGGCGCGGGAACAGGAATACAAGACCCTCATGCGGAAGTTCATTGTCGCGGGTGTTCTCGCATTGCCCGTCATGTTCTTCAGCTATCCAGACCTTTTTGGGCTCCCAGCCGATTTGCAACGAGGCAGCGATACACTCAGAACGATCTGGCTATTCATAGGCCTGCTGGCACTACCCGTCATGTTCTGGTCCGGATCGCATTTCTATTCTGGAGCTCTGGCGGCGTTCAAGAACCGCTCCGCAAACATGCACACACTGATTGCCACAGGCATCACCGCCGCGTGGTTGTATTCGAGCGTCGCCGTTGCCTTTCCGGGCATTTTTCCCAGTGAAGAACTGGCAGATCAGTTTTACGACGTGGTCTTTGTCGTTGTCGCCCTAGTGGATCTCGGCATGGCCTTGGAGATACGTGCGAAAGGAAAGAGCTCGGAGGCCATCAAGAAATTGATCGGCCTGCAGCCGAAAACCGCGCGTGTGATTCGTACCGGCAGCGAGCAAGATATACCGTTTGAAGAAGTTGTTCTTGACGATATCGTCATCGTAAGGCCGGGCGAAAAAATCCCCGTCGATGGGACCATCACGGAAGGATCATCGGCCGTGGATGAATCCATGATTACCGGGGAGTCCATTCCCGTGGAGAAACACGCAGGCGATACGGTGATCGGCGCAACAATCAACAAGACCGGCTCATTCAAATTCAAAGCGACGAAAGTCGGAAAGGATACCGCCCTTTCTCAGATCATTGAAATGGTCCAGCAGGCTCAGGGGTCCAAAGCCCCCATCCAGCGTGTGGTCGACAAGGTCTCCGGCTATTTCGTCCCCGCGGTCATTATAGTGGCTATTCTTGCCTTTGTTGTGTGGTACGACTTTGGTCCGGAGCCCAATCTCATCTATGCTCTTGTAGTTCTTGTCACGACTCTCATTATCGCCTGCCCCTGCGCCCTCGGGCTGGCGACGCCGATTTCCCTCATGGTCGGAGTGGGAAAAGGCGCCGAAAATGGGATCCTTATCCGCAGTGGCGAGGCGCTCGAGACAGCTCAGAAGCTCGATGCCATAATCCTGGATAAGACAGGAACAATTACTGAGGGAAAACCCTCACTCACCGATGTAGTCACGCGCGATGGTGCGCAGGAAAAAGACGTCCTCCGGTTCGCGGCGTCGGTCGAACGGGGCTCGGAGCATCCACTCGGTGAAGCGATTCTCAAAGGAGCGGAGGAGAGGTCAGTGCAATTGGGCGATCCGAAGGACTTTATAGCGATTCCGGGGCATGGCGTGGAGGCGACCATCGATGGTAACCATGTTCTTCTCGGCAATCTCAAACTCATGAAAGACCGGAACCTCGACGTTGGAGAGTTAGAAGAGAAAAGCCGAAATCTTGCGGATGCCGGGAAAACCCCGATGTTTGTCGCAGTCGGTTCGAAAGTTCTCGGAATCGTCGCGGTCGCCGATACCGTGAAGTCGGATTCAAAACAGGCAATTGCCGGGCTCAAAAAGATGGGCCTCGAGGTCATCATGATCACCGGGGACAACAAACGCACTGCTGATGCCATCGCACGTCAGGTCGGCGTTGACCGGGTGCTGGCAGAAGTGCTTCCGGAGGATAAAGCGCTCAACGTGCAAAAATTGCAGTCTGAAGGGAAGCGTGTGGCGATGGTCGGTGACGGAATCAACGATGCGCCGGCACTCGCGCAGGCAGACATCGGCTTTGCGATCGGCACTGGTACGGATGTTGCAATCGAGGCCTCGGATATCACTCTCATCAAAGGAAGTCTAAAAGGAGTGGTGCTGGCTATTCAACTCTCGAAGGCAACGATGAAGAACATCCGTGAAAACCTATTCGGAGCGTTTTTCTATAACGGTCTGGGTATCCCTGTTGCCGCTGGGATTCTATTTCCGTTCTTTGGACTCCTGCTGTCCCCGATGATTGCAGGGGCCGCAATGGCATTCAGCTCCGTTACAGTCGTGACCAACGCCAACAGGTTGCGGCGCTTCAAACCCCACGTGTAGAAACAGGAGGAATTTGGCATGACACTGGATCAAATCATTGTGACAATTGGTGGGTTGTTGATGTCGGGATCGGTTGCCTGGTATTTTTGGTTCTCAGAAAGCAAGAGTGTGAAGCTCACTGCCACGGCCGGCGTGCAGGAAGTCCTGATCAAAGTAAAGGGAGGATATTCTCCCGACGTCATTGTCGTGGAGGCTGGAAAGCCGGTGCGATTGAACTTCCACCGGGAAGAGACTGCCCTGTGCTCCGAGCAGGTCCTATTTCCGGATTTCAATCAGCAGGCCACCCTCACCCCGTTCAAGACTGTCGCAGTCGAGTTTACGCCTGATAAACCAGGAACATATGGATTTCAGTGCGGGATGGGAATGTTGCGTGGAACTCTCGTGGTCGAATAATGCTTCATAATACTAAAGGTTCGTTATTTCCCATTTGCGGGAAAAGATTGGTTCGATGTCGCAAGTTTGGCAAATGTTCTCACATACGTTCGCAATTTGCGGCCTTTCGACAATCTGAATTCATCCTTTTTTTGGCATGAGGATTGAGTGTCCTCATTCACACGCATGAGATACCTTCAATCACACAGCCGTTTGTCCTGTTACACAATCGCTCTCGCGCTTGCCCTCACAAGCTCCGGATTCACCAATGTGCTTTATCGGTGCGGATACGAAGAACAAATGGTGTGCTGTGAATCCTCAAGAGCGGAGGCTTGCGAAAATATGATGCACCGCTCAGGAGTCGGACTTGAATCTGCCCTGAGTTGCCGGAGTACCACGATTGTCGGCGGATTGTCTATGTCCCCTGGCGTGACACAGAATCATGGGGTGCACCAGAGAATATCGATTGCTTCTCCAGTTCTGATCGCTGCCGGCGACCATTACTCGGAACCACGCCTCCCGTTATCCACACTATCCTCATTCGAGAGTAATTCGCTTTCGCCGCCTCACCGCTACCTCCTCCTTTCGACCCTTCTTATCTGAACAGATCCTTCCGCCCGGGAAACCTCTGAGGAGGAATGTTTTCCTGTAAGGGCGGTTTGTATCTTCCCGAGCCGCAACAGAGTTTGTCTCACAACGCGATTCAACAAATCGAGGAGTGTAATATGCAACAGCACCGTTTCCTTGTATTTTTTTCAATCGTGACGGTCTTTGGCTTTCGGAACGTTTCGGTTGCACAGGAGCACGATCATTATAAACATGAACAAGAGGCCGTAAAAGCCGGGGAGCAGTCAGAAGAAACATACAGTTGTCCCATGCACCCGGACGTTGTTTCAGACAAGCCCGGAAAATGCCCGAAATGCGGAATGACGCTCGAGAAAAAGTCCGGCTCGTCGGAACAGCAGAAGATGGACCATATGTTGGGCACACCGACGTTTGAGAAGTATGCCGACGGTGCTGTCGTTCAGGTATGGCTCATTCCTCACGACAAGCACAAACAAATGATGAGCACAATGATGCAGAGGGATTCATCGGAAGCCGACCATTCCATGCAAGGAATGATGAAGCATGGAAAGATGGATGCAAGGAAAGATCACATGGAGACAATGATGTCCGGGACGCACCATGTGATGGTCAACTTGAAAGATGAGAGCGAAAACGCACCGCTTGCTAATGCTGCCGTGTCCATTGAGACAATCTCACCAAAAGGAGAATCTACGTCGACGGATCTTGGCCCAATGATGAATCACTTTGCCGGCGGGTTTACGTTGAAGGAAAAGGGAAAGCACCAGATCCGGGTGAAGGTTGAGGTCGGGGAAAAGACGAAGGAAGTCAATTTCTCATTTGACGTGGAATAGCACCGCAATGGCAAAAGATCCTGTGTGTGGAATGGACGTTGATCCGGCTTGTGCGGTTGGGAGTCGGACGTACAAAGGGACAGCGTACTATTTCTGTGCTTTTGGTTGTTTCCAGATGTTTCTGAAGGATCCAGAAAAGTATCTTGTTCACTTAAAAATGATCACGAGGGAACAACCGCCCGGTATCCGGAAAGAAGACGCGACGTCATGAAGAAGGTTACCGCCTACGTCAACACTCTGCGCGTCCATTGGCTGGTTGAAGAGCTCGAAGCCATGGGTATCGGGGAAATCATGGTGACGGAGTATTTCTCGCCTTCATCTAACATTTCCCGGATGGAACTTTTCTCGGAGGACCGGGACGTCGAGAACGTTCGCGATGTCATCCATCGGATTGGCACGACAGGAGAGGCGGGTGATCACAGCTTCTTTATGGAAGAGTATGACCCAAAGCTCCCGGGGCTCATCCCTTTCGGCAGAAGAACAAGCAAGCTTGAAGAAACCCGAGTGAAACAGCTTGTCAACTTCCTGCTCCGGGGGACCCATGGAAAGATTCGTTCGGCTTTCTTGATCCTCGCAATCAGCGTGATTGCGGTCGGGCTCTTTGCCTACGCACAATCGTCAATGTTGCAGCGATCGGCGGAGGATTCTCTGCGGACAATTGCGTTCATCTCAGATGCGACGGGTACGCTGGAAAGCGCCGTACTCGCAGAAATGCTGGCCGTGGAACGCTCTCATCGGGGAGAGCGGACCGTAGCGCTTGGTGATTTCCGCGAGGCCCGCTCGAAGCTTTTAAACGCGATTGAAGGCATCAGGCGAGGAGGCCTCATGCGGCCTGGAATGGCCGATTCGCTCCAAGACCTTGAGCACAGGTTTCACCATGTTGCGGACGGGATGTTCGGCATGTTCCAAAACACGCCAGAAAACGGATTGGCAACAGGGAGCCCGGCGATTGGAGGGGTTTACGAATCCCACGCCGCGGTCATGTCCATGTTGGATGCGATCCGCGCTGATGTTCTCAGACTCCTTTCCTCTTTTGAGGATGATACGAGACTGCAAACGTCATTTCGACAGCAGCAGATGATAAGGTCGATCGATTCCATAAGGCTTTCTCTTTTGCTCCTTGCCGTTGGAACAATTGTGGCTACGGCGATGGTGTGGCTGATGGTGGAACGCAAAGTGTCGCGCCCCATACGGAGACTCATTGAAGAATCGAGAACATACGATACCACACAATTACAGTGAATATTGCATCTATGAACACAAAAACAAGGTGCAAACGACATGCTCCATAACCTTCACAGGGGCATAGCCGTGGCTCAGGACATCGTCTGCGGAATGACAGTGGACGGAAATAACCCAGGTACTCTGGAAAAGACGTTTCTCGGGAGGACGTTCTATTTCTGCTGCAATAGTTGCGTAACAGCGTTCAGCAACACCCCTGTTGAATTCCTGGCAAAAGCGTTCGAGAAGGAAGAGACTGCCTTGGATTTCGTTTGCGGAACGACGGTCGTGAAATCCGACCCAGACTATGTCGTCCGACACAAAGGCCTCACGTTCTACTTTTGCTCGTTCGCGTGCAAGGATCAATTTGAAAATAATCCAAGAGAATATGTCGGTGGTTGATTACGCCGGGAAAGGGAACACAAGTATGAAAACAATTCTTTCATTCACAGCGATTCTGACCCTGTCGTCCTGCATGCATCTCGGAATGGTCGGAGGCCATGACTCCCGAGAGGAAACGGTTAAACCGGCCGAGAGGGTGGAAAAGGAGGTCGTTTCGGGGGACCTGCGCGTTGTCGTTGCCATTCCACCCCTTGAAGAGAGGCGCGAGTCGGTCGTCACATTGCGACTTACCGGCTCCAGCGACAATCAACCTGTTTCCGGCGCTGAGGTTCTCCTCACGATGAACTATCGGCATGAAGGAGAGCCGGAATCACATCATCCGCCGTCAAGACTGAGCCACGACATCTATTTTGACCAGCTGATTGCGGAATCTGAACCCGGACTCTTTGAAATAAGGTTCGAGCCTTCCAGTGTAGGAGCACATTCATTCACTTTCGCTGTCACAGCGGAGCAAAACAAAGCATCGGGACCCCTGATTGTTGAAGCTGTTGCATTTGCCTCGACTCAAAACGACCATCATGGATCTGATGGCATGCATGCGGGGACCAACCTGTCCACCTTGGCAATTATTGGAGGCGCCGCGATGGGCGCAATGATGATCGTTGTGTGGGCTTCCAGGGGATCAATGTTCTAACGCTTGAGGGATGATAAAAGGGAACGAGAACCAATTCAATGAGGAATGAAACCATGGTTTGTCAAGATTGCAATGCCCCGAACCCTGATGGAGCAAGATTCTGTTCGCAGTGCGGTACGGGCCTCGAAAACGCAACGCGTCCAGTTCTGAGGAATTGTCATGCGTGCGGTCATTCCAATGTCCCCGAAAGCCTGTATTGTGCCGAATGCGGATCCCCCTTGTCTTCACGCCCAACCCGCCACATTCGCAGGGAGGAACCCCGGAAGAAGGGGAAAGAGCGGCACGTCCGGGAATCAGCGCTTTGGAAACCGGGATTCGTAGCTTTGGTGCTTGTGGCGGCGGGAATTCTGATTATGGCCGGTGTTCGATGGACAGGAGATCAACAAAACAACCCCCCACAGCGAACTCCACCGTTGGAGACGCGCAGCAATGATGCCGCGCTCGAAGCTAAGGTCACGGAAATCGCCTCGCAGTTTATTTGCGGATGCGGGACATGCGGAGAACTTCCCCTTGAAACATGCACTTGTGAAACTGCCGTCAGTGAGCGGCAATTGATCCGAAGCTCGTTGCAGGCAGGCCAGTCCCCTTCGCAGATCGTCGCGGCCGTGAACAGCCAGTACGGCTGGTTGAAATCCTCAAGGACCTTCAGGACGCAGCAAAAGGGGGGCGTGGCAGCAACATCGGTGGTTCCAGGGTTGGAGGATGTGGGTGTTCTCAAGCCCATGCTCTGGAAGACAGGTCAACAGATCGCCACGACGGCAAACCGTACTGAGATCTTCTCACAGTTCAAATGCCCATGCGGCCAGTGTGGCATTGATGAGTTGAAGGACTGCAACTGCTCTCACGCAAAAGGTGCTGCGGAAATAAAGGCGTTTGTGGACCAGAAGATTTCAGAGGAGAAATACACCGTTGCCCAGGTTGTTGAAGAAATCGAGAAACGGTATGGCGGCAGGAAACTCTAGCAGGAAAACCGGCACTTGAATCCCGTTGTTTTTTGCTCGACCGACTGCCGTTGGGCGGGGTGCCTTGTCCGGAAGGACCCCTTCATTGAATAATCTTGAGGGGTGGTTTTGTCTTTTTGAAAAGGAGATGATGACATGTCAAAATTCTGTTCTGAATGTGGATGCGAAGTTGGGGAGAATGCAAACTTCTGCGTGAAATGTGGAACACCCCGCCGGGACAAAAGTGGCTCTAAGCCTGAATGGCAATCGAAGCGTGAAAAGGTTCTCGGGAGCCCCCAGAAGCGAACCAGGAGTATCAAGATGTTCTTATGGACAACGGCCCTCGCGGTGTTCGCAGGTTGGGTGTACTTCAACCTGCCCGAGAGCGGGAATCCCATCATCAAATCCTCGCCGACAATTGCCAGTCCCGTTTCTTACAGCACAGAGGCACAACCCATGGTGCCGGTCCAGGCAATCGTACAAGATGGAAAGATCGTTCTTCCGCTTGACCTCTTGAAAGAGAAGAGGTTTGTGAAATTCTTCTATGGCGAACCGGAGTCCAGTGTCCCAATGCTGGCGTACATTTCGGGCGAGGGAAAAGTCGTCACCGCCATCAGCGTCTGCGAACCCTGCAATTCGACCGATTTTCACATCAAGGAGGACAAGGTTATTTGCAATTCCTGTGGCTCTACCTGGGAACTAAACACCCTCAAAGCCGTGAGCGGTTCCTGCGGACGATATCCACCCGACGCCGTCCCTAACGCTGTCGCGAACGGTAAAATCCAAATTGACGAACAGGTTGTCTCCCAATGGCGGAGAAGGGTGTAATCAATGAAGCTCTATGACATTTCGCTGTGCAATCTACGACGTCGAAAGAGTAGGATGCTTTTCCTGGTCCTTGGGTTGGCAATTGCCATCAGCACCGTGGTTGCCCTGATGACCTTGTCAAAGGCGATGAATGCCGATATCGCGAACAAATTGGATGAATTCGGCGCGAATATCCTTATTGTGCCGAAATCGGATGACCTATCCCTGACCTACGGCGGAATGACTGTATCGGGCGTTTCCCTCGAAACGCGGCAACTCGACATCAAGGATGCCGAGGCCATTCGCACAATCGAAAACAGTGAGAACATCAAGATCGTCGCCCCGAAATTGCTCTCTGTTGCAACTCTCCTGCAAACAAATGTGCTCGTCGTCGGAGTGAGGTTTGAGGAAGAGCTGCAATTAAAGAAATGGTGGAAGCTCTCGGGAAAGAAGCCGGTCAACGACCGTGAAGCCATCCTGGGCGCGGACGCACGGCGAAAACTTCAACTCGAGATCGGTCAGCCCGTTGAAATTCAGGGGAACCGGTTTGTTGTCTCGGGAATTCTGGAAGAAACCGGTTCGCAGGACGATGAAATCGTCTTCATCGATCTGCAATCTGCGCAGCGGCTCTTTGGAAAGCCGCAGGAAGTGAGTCTCATCGAAGTTGCCGCCCTGTGTTATGACTGCCCTATTGAGGAAATCGTTCGCCAGACATCGGCCAAGCTTCCGGGAGCAAAGGTCGTGGCAATACGCCAGACAATCGAGTCGAAGATGGAAGCAATGCACCGGTTTGAGCATTTTTCCTACGGTATATCGGCCGTGGTGCTTCTCGTTGCTTCATTGATTGTGGTGACGAATATGACCGCGTCGGTCAATGAACGGACGCGGGAAATCGGAGTGTTCCGCGCCATTGGTTTTCGACAGGTGCACGTGATGAAAATCATTCTGACCGAGGCGCTCCTCATTAGCGTTCTGGCAGGATTGCTCGGGTACTTGGCCGGACTCGGAATTTCGAGGATTGCAGCGCCCTTTCTGATGAATGGCGATGATGGCGTCATGGTCAATTACTTGTTGCTCGGCGTGTCACTCGCCCTCGCCGTGGTCATCGGAATATCGTCAAGTATCTACCCTGCGTACAGGGCGTCACGTCTTGACCCCAGCATCGCCCTCAGGGCGTTATAACTCAGGAGAAATAAGTATGAACCTCATTCAGGGAATCGACCTTAGGAAAACATACGACACGGGAGGGGAGGAGGTCAATGCCCTTGGGCATGTCTCTCTCGAAATCGAGCAAGGAGAATTGGTCGCAATTATGGGCCCGTCGGGATCCGGAAAAAGCACTTTGCTTTCCATCCTCGGTGGGTTAACCCGTCCAACGGAAGGGAAGCTGATTGTCGATGGAATCGACGTGCATTCACTCCATGTTGAGCGATGCGCCGACTTTCGCCGGGAGTACCTTGGGTTTGTCTTTCAGTCATTCCAGTTGATTCCGTACCTCACCATCCTGGAAAACGTGATGCTGCCACTCGCTATTGTTTCCCTTTCAAGGGCGGAAAAAGTCCGGATGGCCATGGAAATCGTCGAGAAGGTCGGCCTAAGGTCAAAAGCCTTGCGGCTGCCCGACGAATTGAGTGGCGGAGAACAACAGCGTGTTGCCATTGCGAGGGCGTTAGTGAACCATCCGCCGATCATTCTCGCAGATGAACCCACCGGTAATCTGGACTCCGCGACAAGCGAGGAGATCATGGACATCCTCCGGGCCCTGAACAATGACGGGCACACGTGTGTCATAATTACCCATAATCCTGAGAATACTAAATACATGGACCGCTGCTTCCACTTGCGCGATGGCCATCTCATTCCTCAACAGAGCGATGGGAAGCCTGACATCGGAGTTCCCCTGGATGAACTGACAGGGGAATCAACGCGGTGTTTGAGCTAGAATCGGGTTTAATCGTTTGGGAAACAATATCATTCATCCTGCTTCTCTGCGTTCTACGGTTGTTCACCTGGAAACCTCTAATCGCAACCCTAAGAGCGCGCGAGGAATCAATCCGGCAAGCCATAGAGAGCGCTGGGCTGGCCAAACGCGATGCCGAATGCCTCTTGCGGGACAGTCGCAATGCGCTCTTGAGCAGTGATCGGAACTTTGAGAGCATCAGGCAACGCAGCCAACTGCTCATCGATCAAATACAAAGCGCTTTTTTGGCCGTTGCCGAGAAGCAGGTTGAATGCATTCTCAATGAGACCAGCCAGGAAATCCGCCGAATAAAGGAAAGAGCCGTCCAGCAATTGCAGGCCGAAGTCGGTGTGTTGATCGTCGAGTCCGCAGGGGCCATCATTGACAACACACTTGATGTCGAACGACACCGCAGAATTACGGACGCTGCATTCGCATCTCTCCCTGCTTGACCATCGAAAAAACCAGGCTCGAGAGAATCCCTGAACGCCGGGGAACGGACTCGGGCACATTGCTGTTCAAAATAGCAACTTGTCAAAAGGAGGAACAATTATGAGTCAAATCAAGCGGCTAGGAGTGATCTTTCTCGTCGGACTCTTTGTCATCGGGGGGGCCATTCAGGCGCAAGATGAGTCGAAGAAAGAAGGAAAATCAGAGCGCCAACACCAGGAGAAGGCCGTTTACGCTTGTCCGATGCACCCCGAGGTGAAATCCGATAAGCAGGGTGAATGTCCGAAGTGCGGAATGACCCTCGTCAAGCAAGACTTGACTGAAGGGAAACAAAAGGAAGAGACGGAACAGCAAAAGGGAAGTGCAGCGGAGAACATCAATGCCGCAAAAAAGCTTCTGTTCACCGCAAAGGGTCAATTGGCGAGAGAAGGAAAGTATGGTTGCTGCATCGAGGTTCCGTGCAACCAGTGTGCCCTTGATCATCAAAGCTGCCCCTGCTATGACAATCTGAAGGAGGGAAAACCTGTGTGCAACGAGTGCTATTCAGGCTGGCAGCGGGGCGAAGGAAGGGATAAGAAGATCGATGCAAAAAAGGTGAAAACGACCCTTAGTACCCACAGCCATTAGTCAGGCGCCACGAGTCTCATCAATTCCGAAAGGCGATCTGATAAATGTGATACTTGTTCTTCGGCCTGTTTCTCGTCCTTGGTCTTTCACAACTATCTCAGGGCAAGAAAATGAAGATTGAGTTTCTCGGGATGGAGGATGGCTGTCCCAACACGCCCAAAATGCGGGCTTCGTTGCACGAAGCTTTGGACAAACTCGGTTGGAAAATCACCATTGAATTCCTCGATGTAAACGAGCTTTCAGAAGAGCGTGATCGGCGAGCCGGGTTTGGTTCTCCAACTATTCTCGTCAATGGAAAAGAGCTCTTTGGTGTCTCGCCGGCAGAGTCTCTTGATCCAGCCTGCCGATATTATCGTGGCGGAGTGCCTGGAACCAAGGAAATCGTCGAAAAGCTCAAGGCATTTGGGCGGTGACTCGGGCTGCCTAATCGGTCGTTTCAGGGTTCAATGCCTAACGCAGCGAGATTTTGTGGGAGCAACCGCAAGAACGTATCTTTTACTCTTCACTCTTTAGCCATCACACTTCACTATTGCTTGTGCCCTCCGCAATAAATTTCATACTTCACCCCGCAGGGGCATTCGTAGCAATCCTGATCCAGGCGCCGGGTAACAATGGTTCCGCCACTGTGGCGACAAATGCAACCGTGATGAGCCGTCTGTAGCTGGGCATACTGAATCACATCGTCGCCTCGAAGAATGAGGAGAGCATTGAACTCGTTCAGGAGCTTCTCGGCGGAAAACCTCTTTGATGCACTTCCTCGGGCATCTGTCTTGAACGTTCCCAGCGGATTTCGGCGGCCGTTCGATTCGTTCAAGAGAGCCACCTCGTATTCCTGACCTACCGATAGGTCTCTGACCTCAACCGTGACAGTCTCTTGCAATCTTTGCACCGTGATCACTCCGTGTGATTCGGGCTCACTCGTATCATAGTGGTTGGTAATGATCGCCGGTACCACGAAGGATTGTTCTTGCGCGAGAGATCCGAAGGGGGCAAAAACAAAAATCAGAGCAAAGGAAAAGAACTTCATATGCACCTCAAAACTATTCACTGTTTTCTGTTTACTGTTCACCGCCTCTCATCCTTTCGCAAGGACAAGATCGAACATGGTACTTAATCCTAACGGTGACGGGCAGAGGAAAGGTTCCCCGTACCGTTTCCCAATTTTTTCCCCATAACTTCTCCCTCTTGCCTCAACAAGCTCAAGGAATTGGGGTTGGCTGAGTTTAGTCTCGGGTTCGTTGCTCTTCGGGTTGTGGAACTGCGATTCATAGGCAAGGACCGCTTTCATCTTTGTTTCCCAGGTATCGGAGACGTCAAGAATGAACGAAGGGGTGAATTCGTGCCATTGCATGAATTCGAACCAATTATCGGGCCGGTGAGATGACTGGTCCTTTCCGGAGTGTTGGGTCTGGATCTTCGCGAGGCCGGCGAAAAACCAGGCTTCTCTGCAGAGCTGATGCGCGTGTATGTGATCGGGATGCCGATCGAAGGAGTGAGGAATGAAGAGAATCCTCGGTTTCACATCCCTTAAGAGTGTAATCACCTTATGAATGTTCGCTTGATTACGTTCGATGTTGCCGTCGGGAATGGCGAGGTTTCTTCGGTCGGTGACGCCCAGAATTGAGGCAGCTTTCAGGGCTTCCTTCGCGCGGACGTCCTTCGTGCCCCTGGTGCTGAGTTCTCCCTGGGTCAGGTCGGCGAAAACAACCGAGCGGCCTTGCCGGAGCAATTTCGCTATTGTCGCACCGCAGGAAAGTTCGAGATCATCCGGATGTGCCCCAATCGCCAGAACATCAGTCATAAAATCCTTTCGAAAGAATCGTTCTTGCAAAATATAACAAATCGTCGTCGTTATTCCAATCTGACTTATCGCAATGATTATCCATGACGATCGCAGTCTGAAATCCGCCCCGCCCCTCTCAAGCAATGTCGGGGCTGGGGCAATCGACAATCCGAAATTCTCATTGAATCTCACTCCATCCCTTCCTACTTTAAGTGCCATGACCACCGATGCACAGCCCGCCGAGAAGAAAATCCTCTCCGTTACGGAATTGACGAGATTGATCAAGCAGTCACTAGAGACGGGATTCCCAGGGGTTTGGCTTCAGGCAGAGATCTCCAACTGCAAGCGTCATACATCCGGGCACTGGTATTTCACGCTGAAGGATGAGGGATCCCAGATCTCTGCCGTTATGTGGAGAAGCCGTGCGGATTCACTCCTGTTCGTGCCGGCGGACGGAATGAAAGTTCAGGCGCGCGGAGCGATCACCGTCTACCCGCCGCGGGGAAATTACCAGATCGATGTAACTCAGCTCTTGCCTGCAGGCGTTGGCGAGTTGCAGATGGCTTTTGACCGACTTAAGAAGAAACTTTTTGAGGAGGGGCTTTTTGATCAAAGCCGGAAGAGGCCGCTTCCGAAGTATCCGGAGCGTGTGGGTGTTATAACATCGCTGACAGGAGCTGCGTTACAGGATATTCGAAGTGTCCTCCAGAGGAGGGCTCCGACGCTGGAGGTCATCGTCACACCTGTCCGAGTTCAAGGCCCGGGAGCTGCGGAAGAGATTGCTGAGGCTATCAGAGCCATGAACCGGTACGGCGGCATCGAAGTACTTATCGTGGGAAGAGGTGGCGGTTCCCTTGAAGATCTCTGGCCGTTCAACGAAGAAGCCGTCGCACGGGCAATTGCAGCATCGACAATTCCTGTGATAAGTGCTGTGGGCCATGAGGTCGACTTCAGCATCGCGGACTTTGTGGCTGATCTTCGGGCACCAACCCCGTCCGTAGCGGCCGAGTTCGTGATCCAGCATAGGATCGATCTCGTTGAAATTGTTGGCAACATTCACTATACTATGCTGCAGCGGGTACAAGACCGCATCGAGAATTTGCGGGACCGGTTGAAGCTTTTATTGTCAAGCTATTCGTTCAACAGGCCGAAGGACCTGGTGTTGCAATGGTCCCAGCGCATCGATGAACTCGACAAGAGCCTGTCGCTGGCCGCCCTCCATCTCTTTGAATCCGCCCACGATCGCCACGTCTCTTACGCCAAACGCCTGGAGGCATTGAGCCCACGGAATGTGGTGCAAAGGGGGTATGCCATCGTCAGAAAAGGCAACCGCATCGTCACGACCGCCGGGGAATTGGCGGAGGGGGACCTGGCCGAAATTCAATTCAAGGATGATTCTCTTTCGGCGCGTGTGGAAAGGAAATGATGTCGAAGAAACCTGTTAAGCAGACGTTCGAAGCCGCTCTCAAACGGCTGGAGGAGATTGTCGAACTTCTCGAAAGCTCGGAAACTCCGCTGGACCAGTCGATCGACCTCTATGAGGAAGGCCTGGAATTATCGCGGTTCTGTGCTTCAAAATTGAAAGGTGCGGAGGTGCGGTTCAAGAAACTGGCGAAGGCCTCCGACGGTCAGTTTGAATTGACGGATTTGGATTCTTAAGGAAAGTCATGAGCGATTCGCAGTATCAATTTCTGGACGCAATCAATTCCCCTGCAGACCTTCGGGCGCTGAATGTCAAAGACCTGAGAGGAGTCTGCGCGGATGTTCGGAATTTTCTCGTTGATTGTGTTTCGAAAACCGGGGGGCATTTTGGCGCGGGACTCGGTGCCGTCGAGCTTGCGGTAGCCCTCCACTATGTCTTCAACACACCGGAAGACAAGCTGATCTGGGATACAGGGCATCAGGCGTATCCGCATAAGATTCTTACGGGCAGAAAAGACCGTATGGAGACCATCCGGCAGTTGAACGGACTCAGCGGATTCCTCAAACGGGGTGAAAGCGAGTACGATGTTTTTGGCGCAGGACATGCGAGTACGGCGATTTCAGCGGCCCTCGGCATCACTACTGCCAGAGACTTCGACGGCAAGGATTTCAAAGTGGTGGCTATCGTTGGCGATGGATCATTGACGGGCGGAATGGCTTATGAGGGAATGAACAATGCCGGCATGCTGAAAAAGAATATGATCGTTCTCTTGAACGACAACCAAATGGTTTCCCTCTCCGCTCAAAATCCCACCCTCTGGTCCCTTCATGATTATTTTTCCGAAGTCCTTACGCATCCCACTTACAACAAGTTCAAAGCAAATGTTTGGGAGCTGACCGGCAAGCTGGACAATTTTGGCGACAGACTCCGTGTTGTGGCCCAGAAGCTTGAAAAGGGTGTGAAGGCCGTCGTGACCCCGGGAATGTTGTTCGAAGCCTTGGGATTCAGATACTTCGGGCCCTTCAACGGTCACAATGTTGTGAAGCTGGTCGAGATCCTCAGGCACGTGAAGGATCTGACAGGCCCTATTCTTCTTCACACCATTACGCAAAAAGGAAAAGGATATGCCCCGGCAGAAAAAGAGGCGACGAGGCTTCATGGCGTGACACCGTTCGACAAGATCACAGGGATTATGCACAAGGGCGCAAAAGAGACGCCGCCGCTCACCAAGATGCTTGGAACCGCGCTGGTAGAGGTGTGTAAAGCGAATCCGAAAGTTGTGGGTATCACCGCGGCGATGCCGGATGGCACAGGACTTTCGATCCTGCAAAAGGAGATGCCGGAGCGGTTCTTCGATGTTGGGATAGCGGAGCAGCATGCGGTGACCTTCGCGGCAGGGATGGCAACCGAGGGCTATATTCCGGTTGTGGCAATTTATTCAACGTTCCTGCAAAGAGCCTTCGATCAGGTTATCCATGACGTTGCCCTTCAAGGCCTCCATGTTGTTTTTGTGCTGGACCGCGGCGGACTGGTGGGTGCTGATGGTCCGACACACCACGGAGCTCTGGACCTGTCGTACTTGCGGTGCATTCAGGGAATGGTTGTGATGGCACCCAAGGATGAACAGGAATTACGCGATATGCTTTTCACGGCGGTGGAATACAGAAACGGCCCCATTGCGCTGAGATACCCGCGCGCCAACGCGCTTGGAGTTCCGGTGCGGGAGAACTTTGTTGCTCTGCCGATTGGGAAGGGAGTGGTTGAGAGGCGGGGAAAAGACGTTGCGATCCTGGCGATTGGAAATATGGTCCCGTCCTGCCTGGCCGCAGCGGAATTGCTTTCCAGAGAAGGCATCGAAGCCGAGGTGGTCAATATGCGGTTTGTGAAACCACTGGACGACGAGCTGGTGCGAAGTATTGCTGCCCGGTTTGACGCCCTCGTTACGGTCGAAGACAATACGGTTCAGGGCGGATTCGGTTCGGCCGTTCTGGAGTCTCTCACAAAACAGCAATGCGCCGGAATAGCGGTCAGGATACACGGATTGCCGGATGATTTTGTCGATCACGGAACTCCCCAGGAGCTCCACAAATTAACACAGCTTGATGGGCCCGGTATTGCCGCAGTGACAAGGACATTTCTCTCTTCTCGCAAGGGAACATCCACGCTTGAACTCGTGACATCCTGATCATGGAACGCGCCCGCATAGGAATTGTTGGCCTCGGTACCATTGCCCAGACCATTCATCTTCCCATTCTCTCCAAACTTCACGACGCCGAAATAGTCGCAGTCTGCGATCTTGATAAATCAAAGGCGGAGTTTGTTGCAAAGAAATACAGTATCCGTCGTTATTATTCTGATTTCGAGGAAATGCTGAAGCGGGAAGATGAAATTGTCGGAATCGATATCTGTACGGCCACGAATGCCCACAGGGATGCGGCTCTTGCCGGACTTGAGGCGAAGAAGGACCTTTTGGTCGAAAAGCCCCTCGCCCGGACACAAAAAGAAACCATCGAGATCGTCGCCGCGGCAAAGAAGCACGGGAAAAAATTGATGGTTGGAATGAACAATCGGTTCCGTCCGGATTCCATGATTCTGAAGAGTTTCATTGAAGAAAACGAATTGGGGAAGGTCTATTACTCAAAAGCCGGATGGTTGCGAAAGCTCAGCGTTGCAAATCCCTGGCTCACCCGGAAGGAAAAATCTGGCGGAGGAGTTGTTCTGGATCTTGGGATTGTCATGTTTGATCTGGCCTTTTGGATGATGGGATATCCGGAAGTCAAGGAAGTGCTCGCGGCAAATTATTCGCACAATACAAAAGGCGTGGAAGATTCATCGGTCGTTTTCATAAGGATGAAGAACGAATCCACGATCACGGTCGAATCAAGCTGGTCCTTCGAATCTGATCAGGATTTTTTCTATTGTGATGTATTTGGTACGGAGGGGAGCGGGTCCTTGAACCCATTCCGGATCCTGAAGAAAATGCATGGGAGCCTTGTCAACGTAGCGCCTGTCTCGCACGAGACGCCGCAAACCCTCTATCGTAAATCATACGAAAACGAATTGCGGCATTGGATCGGCGCCCTCCGCGGTCTCCATCAGGTCATATCAACCGGGGAGGAGGCGGTACACCGAATGAAGATTGTCGATGCTATTTACAAATCGGCCAAATCCGGAAAAAGCACGCGCCTGCAGGGATAGGCGCATTGCAGGTATGCTTTGAAGAACATCTTGAAGCGGTTCTTCGCAAGCCGGCCGTCGTACGCTCCGATCGCCCTGCTCACGGATTTTGGTTCGGAGGATTCCTACGTTGGAACCATGAAGGGTGTTATCGCCTCACTTCATCCCGACGTCAGGACGATTGACATTTGCCACTCTGTCAGCCGGCAAAACGTCCGCGAAGCGGCCTACCTCCTTTGGAGTTCCTACCCGTTTTTCCCTCAAGGAACTGTTTTTGTCGTTGTAGTTGATCCAGGCGTGGGAACTGATCGTAGAATCCTGCTTCTTCGCATCGCATCACGATGGTTTCTTGCTCCCGATAACGGTGTCCTTGATTTCGTTGTCGGCGATCAGGTGGTAGAATCTGCAACGAGCATTGCCTTGGAAAATTCGCGTTATATCCTATCCCCTCTGTCGAACACATTCCATGGAAGAGATGTGTTCGCACCGATCGGTGCTTTTGTTTCCCTCGGTGTTCCACCAGAAGAATTCGGCAAGAAAAGCGACGTGCCTCTTCCTCAAAATAAATTCGTGAGCGCAAAACGGGCACGCTTCGCTTCGATTCTGCATATTGATCGTTTCGGAAATATTATCACCGATGTCCGGCCGACCCCAAAGAATCTGCCGAAGGGACTATCGATAAGTGGCAAGAGTATCCGCCGGTGGGTGCGGACCTACGAAGAGGCTCCATCCGGGTCTCCGTGCCTCATCATTGGAAGCAGCGGCCTTCTGGAAGTCTGTGTGAAAAATGATCATGCGGCAAAGAAACTCAAAGCTCGAACAGGATCGCCTATCAGGGTGCTATGGGCCTGAATAAAAAACACAAGTTCTTCATGGAACGCTGTTTACGGATTGCTTCGTTGGGTCGCGGGCGGGTCAATCCGAATCCGATGGTTGGATGTGTGATCGTGAAAGGCGGAAGGGTCGTGGGCTTGGGATATCATGAACAGTTTGGAGGGCCTCATGCTGAAGTGCGCGCACTCCGCCAGGCAGGCAAGCGCTCTGTGGGGGCTACCGCGTATGTGAACCTGGAACCTTGTTCTCACCACGGCAAAACGCCGCCTTGCGTGACCGCACTTATTGAGGCGGGAGTCGGGCATGTGGTCGCCTCAACCGTGGATCCCAACCCCTTGGTTCGCGGGAGGGGATTTCGTCAGCTGCGTCGGGCAGGCATCCGCGTGACGACAGGCGTTCTCACCACGGAATCGAAGAAGCTAAATGAGAAGTTCTTTTTCTCAATGGAAACCGGACTTCCATTTGTGGGAGCAAAAGTGGCTCAGACCCTGGACGGCCGAACTGCAGACCGAATGGGACGCTCGAAATGGATCACCGGGAACGCCGCTAGGGCGTACGGGCATGCGGTCCGTGCGGAATACGACGCAGTGGTGGTTGGAGCTTCTACGGTAATCAGTGACGACCCCGAACTCACCGTGAGGGCGGTGAAAGGCCGAAATCCGGTTCGTGTGATACTCGACGGGAGATTTCGAATTGGCGGACGAAGAAGGGTTTTTGACACATCCAAGGCACCAACGGTGATTCTGACATCCTCTGCAATGCTTCGACGTAACCGCAGAAAAGCGGTTGCGCTAGAGCGAAAGGGTGTGCAGGTAATAGGAGTTCAAGGATCCTCCAGGATCTCGGAGTCCGCGGTCCTGAGGGTTCTGAGGGGATTGGGCATAACATCGGTCTTGATCGAGGGCGGAAGCACAACGCTCGGCTCTTTCTTTGAAAAGCGGATGATCGGAAAGGTGCATTGTTTCATTCATCCCGGACTGCTGGGTTCCGGGATTTCCGGCTTTGCTTTTGGCGGACGAACGCTGAAGAATGCTCTTCGGCTCACAGACGTTTCCGTTCGTGCATTTGCCGGAGATTTGGTCCTCGAAGGCAATGTTGAGTATCCATGAGATCTCTCGCAGGCATACTCTTGACGATCCTACCCGCGCAGAGCGACAGTTTGAGGGAACGCCTTACCGCCCGTATCGAGTCCATCGAAGGCACAGTGGCGGTTGCTTTCCATGATCTGGCAACCAATACGCAGATTCTGATCAATGATCGCGAGATGTTCCACGCGGCAAGTACGATGAAGACACCGGTGATGGTGGAACTGTTTCGGCAGGCAGATGAGGGGGGGACGCGTCTGGACGATTCGCTCTTGATCGAGAATTCCTTCAGAAGTATTGTGGATGGCTCAACGTACACGATGGATCTGAGAGATGACAGCGACGACTCGATGTACGGAATGATTGGCAAACAGATGACGGTACGTGATCTCATCTATCGTATGATCACCGTCAGCAGCAATCTTGCCGCGAATATCCTCGTTGAACTGGCGGACGCCCGTAAGGTGACCCGAACGATGCGCGCCATCGGGGCGGACTCCATTCAGGTTCTGAGAGGCGTGGAAGACTTGAAGGCATTTGATGCAGGCCTTAACAACCAAACGAATGCCTATGACCTTATGCTCATATTCAAGGCCATGGCTGACGGCAGTATCGCAAGCATCCCTGCCTGTAAGGAGATGATCGATATCCTGGCCGACCAAAAATTGAACGATCTCATTCCTGCGCAGCTGCCCCCCGGGACGCGTATTGCTCATAAAACAGGAAGTATCACGGGTGTCGAGCATGACGGGGGCATTGTCTTTCTGGCCGACGGGAGGAAGTATGTCCTGGTGATCCTTTCAAAGGATCTGAAGGATCGGGGGCAGGGGAAGAAAGCGATTGCTGACATCTCTCGGTTATTGTACGATCACGTCAGGGGGAATTGAGAATGTTCACAGGGCTAGTCGAGGAACTTGGAAGGGTCGTCAAGGTGCAGAAGAAGGGCCGGAGTGTCATCTTCTCCATCCGCGGGAGAAAGACGGCTGGCTCATTGAGGAAAAGCGACAGCATCGCTGTTGACGGAGTGTGCCTTACGGTACTCAAGAGAAACGCAAAAGTGTTTCAAGTGCAAGCCGTCGAAGAGACCCTGAAAAAAACTACGCTGAGCAACCTGCGGGAGACAAAACAGGTGAATCTCGAAAGACCGCTTGCGGCAAACGCACGATTAGGCGGACACTTCGTTCTTGGACACGTGGATGGTACGGGCATTGTGCGCCGTATCGATCGCCGAAAGAGCAGCTGGATCTTCCACGTAGGAATTGCCCCCCGGTTTAAGCGATATCTGATTCCTGTGGGATCTGTTACGGTCAACGGAGTGAGTCTCACCGTTGCGGGATTGAAGCCTCAGGAATTTAGCGTATCCATCATTCCGCATACGTGGGATATGACGACATTCAGGTTCCTGCAGGTTGGGAGCAAAGTCAATATTGAGTTTGATGTGCTTGGGAAGTATGCGTTGAGCATGGTGAAAGCAGGGAGAAGGAGATGAGCAGGAGGATCATTTATAAGATCGAAGAACGCCCTGAATATCTCATCACGGAGGAGGAATGGGACGAAGTGAAGCGCCTTCAGCATTGGTACAATAGCGAATTCTCATGGACGATGGGGAAGATTTCTTTTCGGCGGTATCTGGTCTTTCCAAACGTGGAGGAATTCTCCGGCCTCGACTCGACCATTTGGACCATTATTGAAGAACGCAAAATGAAGCTTGCGGGCCAGGGATTATCGGAATTTGACATTGTGGCGCAACTCGAACGGGACCACCTGCTCTTTGTAAAGTGGGGCGGATATTATGATCACTGTTTGGCGAGCGGATTCACGCGCATGGCGGACAATGAATGGAACGCCTACCTTGTCTGTGATTTTCTGGTCAAGGTGTCGACATTGATCCCGCATGTGGTTATCGGTATCCATGATGAGGGCCGGTTTGTCAGGACCAAGAGGCTGTGGTTGCGGGACGGAGTGGTGATGCTTCGAAAGCGGCCCGACGAGCTTCCTGAAGCCATCAGTCAGATCGTGAAGCGGAAGCAGTTTTTTGCCATTGTTCATCCTGAACAGTACGACCGCCATCCGGTATTCAAGAATTCCATTCCGAATTTCAACCAGCTGAAGGAAGAGGACAAGCAGGCGGTGGTGAAGGAATGGAATTGGCTGGGGTACGGAAACGGTTACGATGAAGCAGGTATTGCGGGGGGAATGGATCTTAATCAGAAGTTGCGCGGATTCGATTTCTTCTAAGTGGTGCAGTGGGGGATTTGAAGAAGCCCATCTTTCACGGCCCACCGTCAAAAATCCTTGCATTTCGTCGGAATCGTTGATATATTTGAAGGTAATCCCGCCCCGTGCGGGATTTTTTCAATTGCCGAGAGGAAAGCATGTATACGCTTTTTATAGCTGTTGAGATGGTCGTTAGTGTCCTCCTGATTGTCGTTGTTCTGATGCAGGCAAGCAAGGGCGGTGGCCTCGCTGGTTCCTTTGGCGGTTCGAACATCGGTACCGTATTCGGAGTTCGGCGAACATCGGATTTCCTGAGCCAGACAACAACGATCCTTGCCACGATCTTCGTGGTCCTCGCTCTGTTTATCAACCTGGTGGTATTGCCGCGCGGCGAACAAAGCGTCCAGAGTGTTATCCAGTCTCAGACTCCCGCTCAAGGGGCGCTGCCCCCAAGTCCACAACCCGGCGTTCCCCAGCAACAGCCCTGAACAGGGTCTGACGTGAAATAATTGTCGCTGTGGTTTCATTTGTTAGCGGCTTACCAAAAGTTTCAATTGACAATTGAGAATGTTCCCCGTTTATGCACCCATGGCTCAATCGCCAAAACGACCTGCGAACGCTTTTTGTGAGCAGTAGTCGTTTTGAGCGTCCCCCCGAAGGCGGGATTTGAAAATCTGAAACTTGTTTTGCAAGCGCACCCATGGCTCAATTGGTAGAGCAACTGACTCTTAATCAGTGGGTTGAAGGTTCGAGTCCTTCTGGGTGCACAACAATCACTAGCGGGATCCCCGCCTGAACTCGCCAA